>CAWHWU010000030.1:0-43606 GCA_963833105.1 uncultured Planctomycetaceae bacterium | reverse complement strand
GCGGGGGCCTGCCGACGGGTTTTCAGGCCCGCAGAGCGCACACAGTTCTTCCTGCTGACCTGGCAGGCTGTAGCGACGAAACCAAGGTGAAGAAAACCGAAACCATCAAAACGCCAGAAGGTAAGTCGACCATCACCGGTGAGAAAAAGGTCGAGACGTCGGGCAAGAACCCGCGGGCAACACCGTAGTCCGGCGCCGGAGACGGCTGAGAAGCCGTCCTAGCCCTGCGAGATCATTCGACGACAGCGTCTCACAGGTGTCTGGCAGCAGTGGCAAGTGTTCACGCGTCCGCCTCTGCCGCGCGGCAACAGTAGCCGGCGTTTTGAGGAAGCGGCTCGTATTCGTCGCGGCGGCGCCACCAGAGGCCCGTCTCGTTGCGCCCCTTGGGGGCGCGGTCGAGGCACCGGTACATGCCACAGAGGCCGTCCAGCCCACGCGCATAGGTGGAATTGGTGTGGTAGACGACTCCTCGAGCACGAACGCGCTCAAGCCCGGCCTATCGCGCGTGTACGTGGCCACGTCGGTTCCGGTCATAGCCCCGATCTCGGCGACAGGTCCCTCGCCGCGTTTCGTCAGTGAGTCGCCGATCCCGCGTAACGTCCACGCCGCCTCGCGCCGGTAGTCGTATTCGACGGCCCCTCGCGCTGTTGCTCCTCGGTGAGCGAGACGTTGAAGTCGAAATTGAAGTCCACGCCGAGGGACGACGCCCAGGGAAACGTCCACCCCATCCGCCGCTTGTAGGCCTGGAGCTTCGCGAGCGGCGCCCGCGACACCGCCGAAAGCGTGACGTCGCGGTTCGCCAGGTGGACGACGAAGCCGTCGAATCCGTCCGCGATCGACGAGCAGAAGGGACGTCCCGCGGTGTAGTCGGGCCCGAAGAGAGCCGTCGATGAGATGATTCGCCAAGTGGCCCGAACGGCACCGAAATCCGACCAACGAGCGGAAGGTAGAATTAAGTATCTTCGTGATGACCATCGGCCTCCGAGGCGCTCACGGACGTGCCCGCTTCGCCACGGCAGGCAAATTTGGTAGTCCACATCTGCCGCTTTCCCGTAATCTCAAACTTTTCCTGGAAACGCCGAAAAACCACCAATTTTCGGTGCCGAAAGGTCACTGGTCTCGGTGAATTACATTGCTCGACTAAGGCACTCAGCAGTCGGAAAACTGCTCTGACATTGTCAGAGATTTCATGACAGTCCTGTAAAATCCTCGCGAATTTGTGCGATCTGTCAGAAACTGTGGAAAGCGGTTCGATTCGCCTCAGCCATTTCACCGTTTGGCATGAGATCGTTTTGCTGCGACCGTTTTCTCATCGGCGACACGCCCGTCAGCCCAAAGTTGCCGAGTGCCGATTGGACGGCATTCACATCGTCTGCCAGCATTCGCTCGTGGACGTCTTCCATTGACCCGGCAGACCGCAGTCCGAACTTCTGCTTGACGACAGTTTCTAAGTTTTGCGGGTAGGGAGCGTCGCCGCGGTGATCGTGGACGTAGCCCCGCTGGACTCGTGAGACCCGACCACGAGGCCAACCGGCGTTTTGATTTCGGAGATGAGTTTTTCGGACTCGGTACGCCGTCCCAATGCGATCCGTCGCCGCGCGTGTGGCGATCGAGGAAACCAACGCTTTACGAGCTGCTCCGCGATCGGCGGGTTTCGGGCCGGCTGCTAAAACCATTGATTTTACGGCTGGCGCACCTTGCCCATGCGGGGCGGCTGCACCGGGGCCGCGACGCCATAGATGACCGTGATGCCCGAGCCGCCGCCCCAGGTGGAGGTGGCGCTGGCCGGGTTCGGCTCGACCGCTGCTTTTGGATCGTTCCAGTTGTTCGCCGCCCAGACGTTGCCGGCCGGGTCGATGGACACGTCGGTGAGCGACTGGATGGAACCGCTCTTGAACACGTGGATGACGTCGCCTGGCTTCGTACCCGCAGGATGGCCCTTCGTGTCGACACCGGCCATCAGCGCGACGCTACGGGCGCGAGGCGAAAAGTTCCCCACCCACACATCGTCATTGCCATCGATGTTCAATCCCCACGGAATGTCGATGGCGCCGCCGCCGGTGAGGCCTTTCGGTACAAGCTGGGTGCCATCAGGGCGGATCATGTGGATCACGCCCGTGGATTTCGGGTATCTCAGCATGGCTGCCCCCATGATCTCAAACTGCTTCATGATGGACGCACCGTCGGGGATTTTCGGCATCGGGAAGTCCAGCGACGTGTTGCTCGCAACCCAGACATTGGCCTTCGAGTCCAACGCAAGGGCGCGGACGCCGATTCCGCAGCGGAAAGTCTCGGTCTTGGAAGGATCGTCAACCGGGAAGCGGACGACCGTGTCGGACTGCGAGTTGCTGACCCAAGCGCGATTCTGCGGGTCGATGACAATGTCAAAGGGTGACCGCAACCCCTCGACCTTGACGATCCGCCCCTGCTTCACGTTTCCCCCGGGAAAATGGAGCAACTGATTACCGGCGCCGTCGGCGATCCAGACGTCGCCGTTCGCGGCGACACCGATGCCCATCAGTCCGAGGAGTTTCTCTTTGAAGGGGAGGTCGCTCTCCTTGGCGACGGGACGACCCTCGAAATCCATCACGAGGAACTTGCCATTGAAGCTGGACGCCCAGACATGCTCGCGCGTGACCGCTGTGCCCCAGCCGACACCGTCGATGCCCATGCCGGTGAAGCCCGTGATAGGCGGCGAGAGCGCCTTGCCGTTGGGACTCAACTTGACGACGCCGCCACCAATGCTCTTGATGACGCCGGACTGCGAGCCGGCCATCCAGTTCTGGCCGCTCCAAAGGTTGCCTTCCGCATCGAACATGAGCCGACCGGGGGAGTAGACGCCGCCACCCGCGAAGCAAAGCGAGAGGGAGAAGTCGGGCGGGGACCACGCGAGATAGGGCACGAACGGCGCCGCACGCCGCGCGCCGTCTTTCGGTTCCGGGTAGGCTTCGTCGAACAACGCGTAGAGATCCTTCGAGTTGGCCCATGGCGTTTTGGCGATTCCGGCCATTGCTTCGAGCGTGTTCTTTGGCGTCGCGCCGCCGAGCGGCGTTGCGGCCTTGAAGAAACGGGCACGCCAATCGTCGCCCGCCACGGTGAAGTAGGCGGAGATGAGTGAGCCGAGGGTGTTCAAGTTCGCGAGGGTCGTGGTCTGCGTGCTGTTGAGCGGGTCCAGCAGGACTTGACCCCAGCCGCCGGTTGCGGGATCAACCAGGTTTGGCGTGTTCCCGGCGGCGATCTTCAGTCCGAGCGGCTTGCCGGAGATGGCTTCCCTGTTGATGAAGCGGGAAGCGGTGAATGCCGAGGCGACGGTGGTGAGTTCGTTCACCGCGACCGTCTTCGGCAACGAGGTTCCCAGCAAGGACATCAGCGCGAGGGCATCGTTGGGCGCCTTTGCCCCGCCGGCTGTCGGCGTGCCGCCTCGGGCTACCAGGTAAAGCACGGCTTCTCCCGGCGCTTGCTCGGCAGTCAGTGTGAATGCGCCGTTAGCGTCGGTTTCACCCTGGGCCAACTTCGTGGGAGCGCCGTCACCGGCCACGTACAGAGTCACCGTCGAGCCGGCGACTGGTCTGCGGGCGACCTGGACGTTGCCCGCGACGTCAGCGGCTTTCGCCTGAACATCCGCGAATAAGAACGCAGCGACGGCTGCCAGTGCAGCCAGGCCGCGAGCGGGCATTTCGTGCATCACTTTGCTCATGATTCGTTCTCTTTGTCTCTGTGATTCGTGAATCCGTCTGTGACGTGCGAATCCTTCCGACCAAGGGGCGCTATTTTCGGCTCGACGTTCCACCTTTGTCCAGCTGCGCACCCCGCTCGTGTGGCGGTCGAGAAAACGAACGGTTTTCGGTTCCGTAGTCGGTGCAGGTTTGGGGCGTCGATCGATGTGACCGAAGCGCGCCTTCGTCAGGATGACCGTCACGGGCGGAGCGGAAACACGGAATCACGTGAAACGCGACGTCGGCGACCGCGATGCGTTCTTGGCCGACGCGTAGAGTTCGGCCAGTTGTTCCGCCGTCCACTCGCGATCGAAGCGGATTGCCGAGTATTGGCGGTAGACCCGCGCGATCGGCCTCTCGGACGCGCTCAGATCGGGCGCCTGCTCGATCCGATCGGCAAACTGGCCGATTGTCTCACTCGCTCGTCGCACGAATTGATGTCGGGCGGCAACTTTGTCCAGAAGTTTGAGCAGGCGTCGCAATTCTTTCTGGTAGGGCGATTCGGAATCGATGGTCGGGTCTGCCCGCCGGCCTCTGGCGATCCGCATCCCGCTCCAGGCTCCGACCATTGCCAGGCACAACACGAAAAATCGATTCGAGAGCGCACTTTTCAGCAGGTAGAGCAATCCCAATCGCCGCGTCCGAAACGTGACATCTCGCAGGTAGGCGGTCACCGCCTCCCAAATCCGGGCCGCCAGGCTGCTGGTTTCGTGGCGTTGAGGAATGCCTGACTCGGGGGTCGTTTCGACCGTCGTCCAGCCCTTGGGTTCGATATAGGCTTCGACCCAGGCGTGGGCGTCCTTGTTGCGAGCGATCCACGTTCCGTTGTAGTCGTTGTGCTCGGACGGCAAGAACCCCGTCACGTAGCGGCAGGGAATTCCGCCGAGCCGCAGCAACATGACCGCCGCCGTGGCAAAGTATTCGCAATCGGCTGACCTCTTTTCAAAGAGAAAGAATGCCAGCGGCTCCTTTCCCCGGGGAATGTCGATCTCGAGCGAGTATTGAAAGTTGTCGCGAAAAAAGGCCTGGACCGCCGAGATGCGGGCATCTTTTGTGGCGCAAGAGGCGAAGAGGCGTGTTGCCAGGGCGCGGATTCGTGGATCGAGCGTTCGCGGGACCGCCAGCAGCCGGGCTTTCAGTTCCGGCGTCAGTGCGTCCTTTAGCCATTCGTCACTGACGGCGACCTGATACGGCGTCTCGAGCAGATTGTTGACCGTCTGCGCGACGTCATGACGATTGACCGATACGGTCGTTGTGCTGGTTTTGAAACCAACCGCGCCCAGCGGGGAAAACAACAACTCTCCCAAGTCCTTCTGCGACCAGGTCACGTTGACGCAGCGGGATGTTTTCCGGCCGTCCTGAAGGTGGAAAATGTGCTCACCAGGCAAGGGCGGCGTCATGCCGGCGAGGATCGTGTCGGTGAACGGGACCAGTCGTCCTCCCGCGACGGAGATCCAATCGGAGTTGTGAAACTCGTCAAAAACCTTGCCGCGAAGGTAGCCCGGATCGTCATTCGACGCGATCCGCAGGGCGACGGAGTCGGATCGAAACGATTTGCACCGGGCCACCGTGCCGAGTCGCGAAACACTGGAGAAACCGAGGTCGACCCCCGCCACGTGGCGGAACCAGGACTGGGCCAGGAGCGTATCGATCCCGCTTCCGAAGCCGTAAAGCAGGCTGGCGCTGATCCAGGTGATGCAGGCGACGGCTGATACGGCCACGATCGTTGCACCCCGCCGCCGGCGAACAATGCGTTCACCGGCTCGCGTCGAGGCCGATCGCAAGATCAGGAACAGGGTCGCCGACACGATGAAGGCCGCCACCAGGGCCAGCAGCTTGGTTCGCTGGGCCGACTCACCGGGCATCACGTCGGTCACAATGGTCAGATAGATCGCACCCGCCCCGGGAAGAAAGGCCGGCAGACGGTCCTCAACAGAGCGGCGAAAGAAGGCCACGACCTGGATCAGGAGGAGGAATTCGGTCGTCGGCAAGGCCATCGAGGGAGGAAAAACCATCGGCTCCCGATCGACTTCAAACGGTGCGACGTATTGATGCAAGCCGCAGAACACGGCGATGACAACGACCAGAATGGCCCATTGATCGCGCGACCAGGCGAAGCGTTTTTTCAGGAAGACGCCGAGGAGCGCTCCTCCCGCGCCGAGGATCGGCAAGAAGGAGGTGTGCCACGCCACAGCCATCACGGCCGTCTCGAAAGCGATGAGACCAAGGCCGGCCCATCGCTTAAGTGAGCGGACGGGAAGGAACTCGGACGTCGTCGACGGCTGGCTCACAGCGATGGCATGGCTCCCTGGATAATCTGCTCCGGCGTCAGCTCGACAAATTCCACGTTCTCGCTCGGGTCGACTGGATCGCGAGGCGCACCGCATCGCACGAGGATGACTTTTGTGGGGCAGCCCGACTCGACGATCGTCCGCACGAATCTCCGCCGCGAATCGTCCCAATCGAGCAAGACGCAAACCGCCGACGAAATGCCCGCCAATTCGTCGGCAACGGCCGGCGCAATCGCATCGAACGGATCATTCGGGCGGACGTCGACGCAGGCGAGAAGTTCGAGCAGATTCTCGAAGTGGGCCGTGTGCCGTCCGGCTCGGAACACGTAGAGTTCCGGCCCGGCGACAAACAGATCGATCACGTGCTCGCCGACCGAGAGAGCATCGGCGATCGCCGCCGTCAGGCTGACAGCCGCCTCGAACGCTTCGCCTGACCGCGGGCGCTCGTTCCACCGGGCCGAAAGGTGCGTGTCGAGGACGAGCGCCACGCGGGAAAAGTACTCCTCCTGATACTCCTTGACCACGGGCGTGCCGAGACGGGCCCACGCGCGGAAATCGAGCCGCCGAATCGGCTCGCCGGGGACGTACTCTCGGTTACCGATGTACTCCGGACATTCGCCCACGTGGGACGATAAGAGGACGCCGCCGGGCTGATGCCGCTCGCCGGTCGCCAGCTGGAACGAGCCGAGCCGATGAAAGCTCGGCAAGACCAGCACGTAGGATCCGGCCAGGCGACCGGCCGCGGTCCGCACAATGTCAAAGGGAAAAGTTGTGAAGGCGACCACGTCGGGGAACCGATAGAGTCCGCGCCGCATCGGTTGAATCGAAACCCGGAACGAAACGCTTTGTCCCGCCGGGACGGTCAGCAGATGCTCGTCGATCTCGAAAGGGCAAAGAGCCTCGCCGAGATCCCTGGTGATTAATCCGATGGCCTCCGCGTCGCGTCGAGCGTGATTGGTGACCGAAAGTGCCGCCCTGGCTCGTTCGCCGGCGACCAGCTTTTCGGGAAAACGTCCCTCCACGGCCAGTTTGGGACGAAAGAGGTGTCCGAAGGTCCACGCCACGCCCACAAGCGCCGCCAGTGCGCAAAAGACTTGATAGATCGCGAGCTGCACGCCGACGACACCGGTGCCCGAGACGAACCACGCGGCCGCGATCCATTTTCCGGCGTGCGTCAGTTTGAACCGCCAAAGATAGTCTGCAAACCGCCGGGTCCAGGCGCTGTAGCGGATGTACGACCACAACTCTTGCAGAAACGTGCGCCGCGGACGACGCGGCCGATCCGTCGCTGGCGACGCAGTCGCCGCGTGGCCGCCGGCGGCCTCGGCCAGGCTTCTTCGCATCTGCCAATCGAGAGCGTCCCGTGCGCTTGTCGCCCCGTTACGTTGGAACCGGGACTTGGGCGAGAATTTCGTCGAGGACATCTCTCTTCGTCGCATTTCCATATTTGGCCTTGGGAGTGAGAATCATGCGATGCGAGAGGACCGAGGGGGCCAGGCGTTGAACGTCGTCGGGGAGCACATAGCCGCGGCCGGCGGCGAAGGCCGCCGCCTGCGCCGCGCGGAACAGCATCAGCGACCCGCGGGGACTGACTCCCAGACGGAGCCGCGGGTTGGTTCGCGTCTTGTCCGCGATCTGCACCATGTAGCGAGCAACGGCCTCATCCACATGCACGGCCCGCACCTGGGTCTGGAGGTCCGCCACGTCGTCGCAACTCAGGACCGTCGTGATCTCATCGACGGGAGTTTTCTCGGCCTGTGCGTAGAGGATGGCCACCTCTGTCTGGGCGTCCGGGTAGCCAAGATTCAGTTGCACCAGGAAGCGGTCGAGTTGGGCCTCGGGAAGCGGATAGGTCCCGTGGTAGTCGATCGGATTCTGAGTGGCGATCACCAGGAACGGGAAGGGCAGCGGCCGCCGCGTCCCTTCGACGGTGGCTTGCAATTCGGCCATCGCCTCCAGCAGGGCCGACTGTGTTCGCGGCGAAGCCCGATTGATTTCGTCGGCCAGAAGGATGTTGCAGAAAATCGGCCCCTCGCGAAAACGAAAAGTCCCGTCGACGGGGTTGTAGATCGACGATCCCAGGATGTCGTTGGGAAGCAAATCAGGAGTAAACTGCACGCGCTGGAAGACGGCGTCGATCGATCGCGCCAGCGCCTTGGCGAGCGTCGTCTTGCCGACGCCAGGAACGTCCTCGATCAAGACGGATCCGCCCGCCAGGAGCGCGACCAGCAACACGTCGATGGTTTCGTCCTTGCCGCGAATGACGGAGGCCAAGTTGCTCCGCAAGGCTGCGATTGCGGCCCTCCCATGGCCGGAGGAGGAAAGGCGCGCACCGCTCACCGGATCGGGCAAGGGACACACGTTCGATAATGTCATGAAAGTGATCGCAGTCTGAGACAGAGAGTCGAATCGGCATTGAACAAGCGCGACGGGCCATTCCTACAGGATAGAACCGGTCAGGCGGCAGATTTGTCTAGCCAAATATCGCCCCGGCCCGCTTTCGCACGTCGCTGCGCCCTTTGATCGGTGCGCACCGACGGAAGATGGCTCGAGAAATCCGCTTTCTGCGGGGGAGAGAACGAGATCCTGCGCGGCAAGCTCGGCCGGTGGCTCGGATGGAACCGAAAGCGAGCCACCAGAATTCGTGATTACGATCAATCGGCGTGAGCGGTCGTCGTTTTTTGGAGCACGAGCGCCATATATTTTGAGTGGCGGCGCACGTGTTCATGGGCGCGGACTGCGCTGTCGAGCTCGCCCCAATCATCCTGGGTAAAGGAGCGATAGAGAGGATTCTTCCAGAGCAGATAGCGCCGACCCCAGCGGCTGCGCCCCATGCGAGCGACGCATCGGAACATGGCTTGGATCGGTCCCGTAACCCGATGACTCCAATCATGTCTGGACAACGTCTTGAATCCACAGTCTCCGGCCACCCGCTCGTATTCCGGGACCGAGAACAAATCATTCCACTGCCAGACTGCGCACGGAAAATGTTTGCGGATCGTCTCGATGCGCCCGGTCCGCGTCGGTGTTCCAAGCAAAATCGACGACGACCAGCCGCCCGCCGGGATGCAGGACCCGGAATGCTTCGCTCAAAAAGCGAGCGCGGTCAGGAAAATGGAAGGCTGCTTCGAGGCAGATCACGCGATCGAACGATTCATCGGGAAAGTCGAGATCCATTGCGTTGCCGGTGCGGTACGATAGGTTTTCGACCTGATCGAAAAGCGTTCGGGCGACCTGGATCTGATGGTCCAGCAGGTCCAAGCCGATCACCGTCGTACCGGGATGCAAACAGTGCACGATGAATGAACTTTTTCCCCGCCCGCAGGCGACATCCAAAATGCGATGACCACGCCGGACGCCAAGGAGTTCGACCGACTTCATCACGAGCCGCCGCTGCGCGAGTTCCATGTTGGTCAAAAGGTTGAGCAACATCAGAGGGCGGCGAAACCGGTAGTAGCCCAGGTTCATCAGCGATGGTCCCCACGTCTCCATTCGCAGTAGGCGAAAGACGGCGTTGGAACCGTTGTAAGACGCTTGAACATCGGCGGGCGCAGTGCGCTCATCGTCGATTGCCGGTATCAGATCGGAACCGGCAAGTCGCAGCGCCGCAACGTTACTGCTCATGGAAGCCTCGGTACCCTAGACGAAAAAGCAGGTGAGGCTTCCGTCCTCGGATTCAAAGCTTCGTTAGGCGCCTGCGAACCGGAATTTATCTCGTCATCCGACAACGTCGTAGCCACTCTGAAACCGACTGCGCCGAACGTAGCGTTCATTATAGGGTGCACAGGAGCGCGCACAAGGCGGTCGTTGTTTCTGCTGCGCTACAGGCGTCACCGGGACCGATCAGGCCCGCTCAACGACCAGTGCGAGAGCCGGTTGCAGCAACGCCAACCACCTCTTCGCCTCGGCATTCGCTGCTTCCTGCGTCGGAAACACCCACGCGTTCTCGCGAGGTCCGAAGAACTCGAACGCGCTGTCGTCAGTTGGGACCAACAGCCAGAGCGGCCCAGAGTCCCCGCCCTTCGGCACGGCTTTGATCACAAAGCCTTCGGTTGCTTCGCTCATGGCGTCATTCTAGCGACTGTTTGGGCGAACTCTCGACTGTTTGGGCAAGCACCGGGTTCCTGGGCAAAGCCAAGCGGGCGGGAAAGGACGCTCGCGCGACCCAGCGCTCTCGTACTCCTCCGGCGAATTGATCCCAAAACGTCCCGCGTGCGTTATCCTGTCAGGGTTGTTCGGGTCACCCGCAACCGGGGGGAGACATTTATGTCGATGGGTTCTCAAGCGGGACAGGCGCCGCGTGGAGGGGAAGGGGGCGAAGGGATGAATGCGCTTTCGATTGCCGTCTTTTTCCTGCTGCTGTTGATCAGCGCGGTGGTGGCGCTCGCCGCCGGCGCGGTTGCGCCGCCGTTGGGCGTGGTCGTCTTCGTTGTGGCCTTCATTCTGTCGCTGCCCATCGCGGCGGCGATCAAGGTTGCCAAGCAGTGGGAGCGGGGGCTGGTCTTGCGGTTGGGGAGGTATGTCGGCATTCGAGGGCCCGGCTTGTTCTACGTGATGCCCATCTTTGAACAAGTGCGGCTCATCGACCTCCGCGTGCAGACGCACGACATTCGCCGCCAGGAAGTGATCACCCGCGACAACGTGCCTCTCGCCATCAATGGCGTGTTGTTCTTCAAGGTGGTCAAGGTCGAGGACGCCATCATGAAGGTCCAGAACTACTGGTTCGCGGTGGGGCAGTTGGCGCAGACGGCCCTCCGCGACGTCGTGGGCGGGATGACGCTCGACGACGTGCTGGCCGAGCGCGAGCGGATCGAAAAAATGATCCAGGAGAGCGTGGAGAAAAACGCCCAGGAGTGGGGCCTGGATATCACCGGCATCCGCCTGTTGGATGTTGAGTTGCCCGAGGACTTGAAGAAAATCATCTCGCGGCAAGCGGCCGCCGAGCGCGAGAAACGGGCCACGATCACCAAGGCGGAAGGGGACCGGCTGGCGGAGGAGAACCTGGCGGCCGCCGCCGCCACCATGCACGCCAGTCCCGGTGCCATGCAGTTGCGAACATTGCAGACGATCGACGGGCTCGGGCCGACCGCCTCGAACACGGTGGTGCTGGCCGTTCCCATCGAGGTGATGGATCTCGTCAGAAAACTGTCCGCCGCTCCGTGACGGAGACCGTGACAATCGGCCCTTCGCCGCGTAAACTGAAAACGTCATAGGGAGAGGTGCTTGCTGGGCATGCGCTCAGTATCCATGGTCTTGGCAATTGTCTCGCCCGGCGGTTGGGAGCAATTGCCCTGCGGCGCGGCGCGCCACCTGCACGATCGGCCCATTCGCGGAGCCTCGGGGGCCGAACAGGCACAGCACTCTCGAAGCACGCAGTGACGGATCACTGGGGGCGTTTTGTCGAATGCGGTCGGTTCAAAAACGCGGGCTGATTATCGGGGTCTCGCTGGTCGTCGGCGTGTTGCTCGGCAACGCCGTCGTCGCCTTCCGGCAGGCCTCCCGCATGCACGAGGACTCGTTCTGGGTCGCCCACACGCACGAGGTCCTGGCCAACCTGAGCCATGTCCTCTCCACAATGAAGGACGCAGAGACGGGGGTCCGCGGCTTTTTGCTGACCGGCGAACCGCGGTTCCTCGAACCCTACCAGGCGGCGCAGAGCGAAGTCGGCGTGGCGATCGACCGGTTTGCCTCGCTGACTTCCGATAACACGGTGCAGCAGGCCCGAATCCCCCCGCTACGAAAACTGGTCGCCGACGAGATGGCCGTCTTGAAGGACGGAGTTGCGGCGAAAAGACAGGGGACAGGCGATCCGGCGCAGAGGACGGCTGTCCTTGACCGCGGCAAACAGGTGATGGATTCGATTCGCGGGCTCGTCGGCGACATGCAGCAGCACGAACGCGCCCTGCGGATCGAGCGGCAACGCATCAGCGATGGCGCTTATCAATCGGCTATCGGCAGCAGTGTGCTGGCGGTCATCATGGGACTGACGGCGGTGGGGGCGTTCCTGTGGCTGTTGCGGACGCATCTGTCGTCGATGGCCAAATCCGCCACCGAAATGTTCCAGCAGCGCGAGCTTTTCCGCACGACGTTGGCCAGCATCGGCGACGGCGTGATCGCCACCGACACGCGCGGCAATGTGACGTTCGAGAATCCCGTGGCCGAAGAACTCACCGGCTGGCCCGAGAGCGAGGCGAAGGGGCAGCCGCTGGTGAAGATCTTCCACATCATCAACGAGGACAGCCGCCAGAGGGTCGACAATCCCGCGTTCCGGGCGCTCCGCGACGGGACCGTTGTGGGGCTGGCCAACCATACACTCCTCGTCAACCAGGACGGGCGCGAGCGGCCCATCGACGACAGCGCCGCGCCAATCCGCGACACGGACGGGGAGGTGATCGGCGTGGTCCTGGTTTTCCGCGACGTGTCCGAGAGGCGGGAAAGCGAACGGGCGCTCCGCGTCTCCGAATCGCGGAAGGCGGCCATTCTGCGGGCCTCGCTCGATGCGATCGTCACGATCGACGGCGAAGGAAAGATGGTCGAGTTCAACCCGGCCGCCCAGGCGCTCCTCAGTTACACGGCCGCCGAGGCCGTGGGCCAGGATCTCGATCAGTTCTTCAGGCTCGACGGAAAGCCGGGGCCTTTCGCCCATTCGCTCACCGCGGGCGAGGCGCCGCCGTTCAACACGAGGCTCGAATATCCCGCCGTCCGCAAAGACGGTTCCCGGTTGATTGTAGAGCTGGTCGTGACGCGCCTCGAAGGGAGCTCGCGCCCCCTCTATTCCGTTTTCCTCCGTGACGTCACGCTGCAAAAACAGGCGCGGGAGGCGGTCGGCCAGATGCTCGAGAGCGAAAAACAGCGATCCGAGCTGTTGCGGCACGTGGCGACGGCGTCTC
Organism: uncultured Planctomycetaceae bacterium; assembly: GCA_963833105.1. GTDB lineage: Bacteria > Planctomycetota > Planctomycetia > Planctomycetales > Planctomycetaceae > DASPSM01. Next base: position 30,709 of record CAWHWU010000030.1, on the reverse strand, counting down.
TCACGATCAACTCGGCCACCAGCGAAGAGAGCGTGCTCGGCGTGATCAAGAACGAGGCGCGCCACATTATCGGGGCCAAGCGCGCCGACGTCTTGTTTAACGGCGAGGGGTGCCGCATTCCTCAGGGCGCCCTTGCCGTTCCTCTCATCGGCCGTAGCGGAAAACCGTTCGCCCAACTCGTGATCGCCGACAAAACGGCCGGCGAATTCACCGCCGACGACAAGGCGGTCCTCGTCCAACTGGCCCACATGGCGGCCGTCGCCTTCGACAATGCGCGGCTCAATGAGGAACTGCGCTCGATGGACCGCCACAAGGACGAGTTCCTGGCGACCCTGGCCCACGAGCTGCGGAATCCCCTCGCCCCCATCCGCAATGCCCTGCAGGTCATGCGGATTGCCCGCAACGATCCGGCGGCGCTCGAGTCGAGCGAAACGATCATCGACCGCCAGGTGCAGCAGATGGTCCACCTGATCGACGACCTGCTCGACCTGTCGCGGATCAGCCGCGGGAAAATCGAGCTGCGAAAAGAGCGCGTCGATCTGGCCGAGGTGCTCCAGAGCGCCATCGAAACCAGCCGGCCCGTGATCGACGAATACGGCCACGAGTTGATCGTCGACCTGCCTGACGAGCCGATGCCTCTCGATGCCGACCTCGTTCGGCTGGCCCAGGTCTTTTTGAACCTGCTCAACAATGCGGCCAAGTACACCGAGCGCGGCGGGACGATCCGGCTCTCGGCCGAGCGGCAGGGGGACACGGTGGTCGTGCGGGTGCGCGACAACGGCGTCGGCATCCCACCGCACATGCTGCCCCGGATCTTCGAGATGTTCACGCAGGTCGATCGATCGCTCGATCGGGCCCAAGGAGGATTGGGGATCGGGCTTACCCTGGTACGGCGCTTGGTCGACATGCACGGCGGCACTGTCGAGGCACGCAGCGACGGGCCGGGGACAGGGAGCGAATTCATTGTGCGGCTTCCCGTCGCCCGCGACGCGGCGGCGGGGTCACCGCGCAGGGCTGCGGAAAGGGAAGCTGCGCCGCCGCGGGGCCGCGGCCACCGCATCCTTGTCGTCGACGACAATCAGGACGCCGCAAACAGCCTGGCCATGCTGTTGCGGATGAAGGGGCACGACGTGCGCACGGCGTACGACGGCCTGGAAGCCATCGACGCGGCGATCAGCCACAAGCCGGAAATCGTGCTCCTCGACGTGGGGCTGCCGCGGCTGAACGGCTTCGACGTGGCCCGGCGGCTCCGGGAGAGCGAAGACCTGCGGCAAGTGATGCTGGTGGCGCTCACCGGTTGGGGCCACGAGGAAGACCGCCGTCGCTCGAAAGAGGCCGGGTTTGACCATCACATGGTGAAGCCGGCGGACCCCGCCGCCCTCGATCGCGTGCTCGAATCGCTCGCCTCGCGGCCTGGCGGAAGCGCCGGAAAATGAGGACGCACGCAGGCCAAAACGTGGGGCAAGCTGCCGGCTTGCCATTTCACGCGGCGGACCTGTCGAAAATGGCAAGCTGGCAGCTTGCCCTACGGTTCCGCATTCGTCCCGCCGCGGCGGATCTTCGACATTCCTGCTTTGTCATTCCTCGTACGGTTCCATGTGCACCAGGACGTCGTTGACCTTCGGGATCGAACTCCGGATTGCGCCTTTGACTTTGCCGCTCAGGATGTGCGCCTCGCGCAGGATCATCGTCGGCTCGGCCTGCACGTGCAGGTCGACGAAGTAGCCCATGCCGAGCTTCCGCACGCGGACTTTTTCGATCGCCTGGACTCCCGGCACACCCCGGGCCGCCTGCCCGATGAATTCGAGCAGGTCGGTCTCCGGCGTGCGGTCCATCAAGTCGTCGACGGCCGGCTTGATCATGCGTGCGCCGTTGGCGCCGATGATGACAGCGGCAACGGCGGCCGCCCAATCGTCGGCCGACTCCCAGCCCGCCCCGCCCCAGAGGGCGACGGCGATGCCGATAAAGGCGGCGGTCGAAGTCAGCACGTCACTGCGGTGGTGCCAGGCATCGGCCGTCACCGCCGTGCTCCCCATTTCCGTCCCGACAGCCAGCACTTTGCGAAAGAGAATCTCTTTGCAGATGATCACGCCCCCCAACACGACGAGCGTGAAGGCGGCCGGCGCATGGTGGGGCGTGAGGATTTCGCGGACGGCCAGGATCATGATGCTGATCGCGGCCGCGATCAACATCAGGGCCACGATGGCAGCCGCGATCGAATCGGCCTTGCCGTAACCGTATGGGTAATCGTCGTCAGGGGGCTTGCCCGTGATCTTGAGACCCCGCCAGACGATGAGCGACGAGAAGACGTCGGTCGACGATTCAATCGCGTCGGCGACGAGCGCGTACGAATTCCCCAAGAGCCCCGCCACGAGCTTGAGCGACACCAGGGCCACGTTGGTCCACAGGCCGGTCTGGGCAGCGCGAATTCCCGGGTTCAGGTCGGAAGTCACAGCGAACCTTCCGGAAGGAGGAAGGCTTTTGGAAGGATGAAGGATGAAGGATGAAGGATGACAGTAGTTCCCAGTTCGACCACGTCTAAGTCGACGTAAGGCTTGGAACCATCGTGCAATTGGGCGACCACTTCGAGGGCGATCCATTCGAGCATGCGGCGGAGTCGCAATTTTTCTTGGTGAAGCGTCATCGAATCTCCGTACCCTTCAGCCAGCATGGTTTCGTGAATCCACACCCAGACATTCCGCAGCAGAAGCGCGACCACGACGAATAGCAGCCGGAGATGGGGATCGCGGGTGCAGGTGTAGATGTGCGCCTGGCGGGCTTGGCGGTAGCTCGTCTCGATACCGAAGCGTGTCCGATACAGTTCGCGGATCTCCCGTGGGGAACCGCTGACTCGCCAAGCGGCAAACAGGAGCTTTTGTTGCTTGTGTTTGCCGTCTTTGCGGTTCTTGTGAGTCCGGTAGGCCACATAAACCGAGACTGTCACCGACTGCTTCTTGTTCTTCAACGTGTGCAAGTAGCATCCGACGTTCTGACGTCGGATCCAATGCAGGCCCCGGAGTTTCCGCCGCTTCTTGGGGATTCGTCCCCGAAACATCACCGGCATCACGAAGGGAATCTGTTGCTCTTGTAAAAACCGCGTGACGGTGACGTTGAAGAAGGCGCGATCCAACAAAAAACGTCGGATTTTCAGCTCTTTTGCGCGGATTGTCGCCAGCAGGCGATTCAACGCCGTGACCGTCGTTTCGTGTCGCCGCACCCAGGTGGCGGCCAAAGTGTAGCGCACTCCGTGGGAGACAATGCAGGCGGTGGCGTAGGCATGGAATTTTGTGGTTCCCTGTCGCGGCTTGCCGTAGTAAATCTCGTTGCGGCTGCGCTTCGGCTCCCCGTAGTAAGGCACCAAGTGCCAGTCGATCGCCACTGTCCAAGCGCGACGCTGGAGGCGCCGCGGCAGATGATCCGTCAGCGCAGCATTCAACCGCTTCTCCAGAACCCGAAGCGTCTTGGGCAGTCCCGCCTCCAACGCGCCCATCACGCTGGTGTCCGACGGAGCGTTCGCCAAATCCCGACAGGCCGCGAACACCGAGATCGTTTGCGCGGCTGGCGCAAGACGATGTTCCAGACAACCGTCGCCGTACATTTCGGCCCTCGATCCTTCAACTGCATCGAGTTGATCAGCCAACTCAGGGCCCACTGATGAACCTCGCTACTCGATATGGTATTTCTGTTCCTTGAACGCATGAGCTCCCTCCTTGGGCTTCTGGTTCTCTACACAAACCAGTCTGAGGAGGGGCCTTGCGTTCCTCAACGTCAACAGGCCGACTTGGAACTACTGGATGAATAAATCCGACGATCCGCTGCAATTCTTATTCATCCTCTTTACTGTCGGAATCATCGTCGTTGATCGGGGCGTAAGGGGGGTAAGCGTTTGCGTTTTTGGTAGTGGTAGAAGCGTGCGGTTTCGTTGCGTCGGAGTTGGCGGGTCGCGGAATTGGCGACGGATTCGGGATGCAAGAGGTTCCATTGCTGTTGCAGAGTTCGGGCGATGAGTTGGCGGACTTGAGGAACGCTGAGAGCCGGTGTCGTTTGTCGTCCCTTAAGTGATTCGCTCACGAGGAACCAGGTCGCCAGGAGCGAGAGTGTTTGATGGTGATGCCAACCTTGCCAGGTCCGCGCTTGGTAGTCGGCCAATCCGGCTTCGCTTTTGCCGCGCCGGATGGTTTCCTCGACGCGGCGTTCGGCGGAGATCACGCGCAAACTCGGCGGCGGGAGTGCTCGCCGATGCGTTGGACAAATAGATGTCGTCGTGTCGCAGGTCGTGTTCGTCGCGATAACGCGTGAGGATCAAGACCTCGGCGTAGGGCAGTTTGCGACGGTTGTCCATGGTCTGCACGTGCGGAACGACGGCGATCTCCACGAACAGCGGCCCCTTTTCGCCATCACGCACGTCGATCGACTGCCACGCCCCTTCAGGAAGTTGATCGCGAATGCGGGTCACACTCACAAACGGACGAGCGGTCGGGCCGCCGGGCCCGCAGTGGGGAACTTCCTGGCCGTCCAGGATGCGGGCCGTGATGTTACTCGGAATGGCCAGCACGTAGCGTTCTCCCAATTCGTGCAAATCTCGGCGAAAATGGGTCACTTTCCCAAATTCGTCGTCAGCCGTGATCCAGGCATGTGGCAGGATCGGGCCGCGGGTCCGGATCATCTCCAGAGCTTGCGCGTGTCGCGTCTGAAAGCGGACCTGAGGCGGGACGCCGGCCGTACGGCAGCGCTGGCGATCTTTCGTCCATTCCTCGGGCAGATACAGTCGGAAGTCGCACAAGGCGTGTTCGCGTCGCGAGACGTAGGCCAAATAAACACCGACTTGGCAGTTGGTGACTTTGCCCAACCGGCCGCACCATTGTTGGGCCGCGCCGACCGATTTCCGGCCCTGCTTGGGAAATGCCGAAGGATCGATGACCAGCACGCCATCGGCCTCGCCCAGCGTGGCCGCGATCTGGCCGCACAACTCGTCCATCAACGGCACGTGGTTCCAGGTCGAACTGCCGATGAAGTGCTGCAGATCGTGGCGATCCTGATCTTGCTCGTAAGCGATCGCTTCCGTGTTCTTGCGAGTCACGTTCGACAACAACCCTTTGCAAAACTGCTGAACATGTTGCCGTTGACGGTCATTCGACAAACCGTCCAAAAACGGCTTGAGAAAAACAGAGAGCTCCGCGGGCAATCTCCTGACATGGTCGGGCGACACCTCGCATTGTTTCAGCATCTGCTCCTTGCGCAATATAAAACGACGATCCATCGCCAGTCTCCCATAACTGATCCTTCGTTTGGAAGATCTCGATCTGGCAATAACTTAAAGACGATCAGCTCCTTCCGACAGTAAAGTCCTTCATCCTTCATCCTTTCGCTTCAGTCCCAACTCGCCCGCAATTCCTTGCATGGCCTGGATGCAGAAATTGATGTGCTCGTCGAGATCAACGCCCAGGTCGGCCGCGCCGTTGGTGATGTCTTCCCGCTTGACGGCCGCGGCAAACGACGCCTGTTTCATTTTCTTGCGGACGCTCTTGGCGTCTAAGCCTTCCAGCCGTTGCGGCCGCACGAGTGCGCAGGCCGTGATGAAGCCACACAGTTCGTCGCAGGCATAGAGCGTCTTGTCCAACCGCGAGACGCGGGGGCAATCGGTCAGATAGTCGGCGTGCGACTGGATGGCGTAAATCACGTCGTCGGCATAGCCCCGCTCCTTGAGGATGGCGGATCCCTTGAGCGGATGGTCGGGCGGATCGGGCCAGCGCTCGTAGTCGAAGTCGTGCAACAGGCCGACCGAGCCCCATTTCTCTTCGTCTTCGCCGAATTTACGGGCGTAGGCTCGCACGGCGGCCTCGACCGCCAGCATGTGCCGCACGAGGTTTTCGTTCTTGGTGTATTCGCGGACCAGGGCCAGATCGGTTTCGCGACTCACGGTGAAATCGTCTCCGGAAAATCTTGGTGTGCTCCCGATTCTAATCGCCGCTGGCAAGTCCGTCACATCAGCGTCGCCGGCTTCGTGGGATAAGCTGCCAGCTTGCCCTAGAACGGTCTTTTGCCGGACGAATGGCAAGCTGGCAGCTTGCCTTACGAAGCGGACAAGCTGGCAGCTTGTCCCACGATGCGCTTGCCCTGGTGATCGACTTTCGTCAAAAGAACAGAGGAATCTTGCGAGGGGACGAATTTGAGGTTCGCGAAGTTATTCGATCGGCAACGGCTGTGGCTGCTGCTGGCGATCGTGAGTCTGGCTCCCACGGGTTGCGGAACCCGGCCTGTGCCGTCGCCAAGGGCTCCCGATACGAAATCGGCAACGCGGGACATCGGTTCTGAGCCGGACGCGGTCACGCTGGCCCTCAATTGGTTTCCCGAGGCCGAGCACGGTGGTTATTTCGCGGCCCTTGTTCACGGCTATTACAAAGAGGCGGGCCTCGCGGTCAAGATCCTGCCCGGGGGACCGAGCGCCGCCGTGCTGCAGCGCGTGGCCGCTCGACGCGTGGAATTTGGCATCGAGAACGCCGACCGTGTCCTGTTAGGCCGCGAGCAACAGGCGGACTGCGTGGCGTTGCTGGCGCCGCTGCAGAAAAGTCCGCGGGCCATCATGGTGCATGCCGCCTCGAAGTTTCGCCGCATTGAGGACCTGGCCGACGTGACGCTCGCGGTCAACAGCGGGTCGGCGTGGGTACAGTATCTCAAGAAAAAGGCGCTGCTGCGGAACGTTCGGTTCGTCCCCTATTCGGGAAACGTGGCCCCGTTCCTCGTCGACCAGAACTACGCGCAACAGGCCTACGTCTTCAGCGAACCCTTCGTTGCAGAGGAGAAGGGGGCGGCGGTCCGGTGCCTGCTTGTCGCCGAATCGGGATACAATCCGTACACGAGCCTCCTCATAACGAGCGGCGAGATGATCCGCAGTCGGCCTGAACTGGTTCGCAAATTCGTGGCAGCTTCGTTGCGCGGTTGGCAGACGTATCTCGAACGGCCCGAGGAGACGAACCGCTACATTCACGAGATCAATCCGGAGATGGGCCTGGAGATCCTCGCGTTCGGTGCCAAGGCGCTGCGACCTTTGTGCACAGACGCACTGGCCGACCCGAGCGCGTTGGGACAGATGTCGGCCAAGCGCTGGTCGGCCCTCGCGGGGCAACTCGTCGAGGCCGACGTGATGGCCGCCGGACGCGTCAATCCCTCGACTGCGTTTACAAACGAATTCCTACCTCAGAAGGGACCACATGGGACAGCTCGATAAAAAAGTCGTCGTCATCACGGGCGGAAACCAGGGGATCGGCAAGGGAATCGCCCGACTCTTCGGCAGTGAAGGGGCGCGGCTCGCGCTGTGCGCCGCAACGCGGCCAAGCTCGCGGCAACGGCCCAGGAGCTGCAATCGCTCGGTTACGACGTTTTGCAACAACAAGCCGACGTGAGCCAGGAGGCGCCCGTCGAATCGCTGTTCAAGGCCGTGATGGAACGCTATGGCCGGGTCGACATCCTTGTCAACAACGCGGGAAACTTCGACGGTGGCCGCGTTGACACCGTGTCGCTGGCGGCGTGGAACAACGTCATCGGGGCGGCCCTGACCGGGGCGTTTCTCTGTACCCGGTCTGCATTCCGCATCATGAAAGAGCAGGGGGGCGGGCGGATCCTCAACATCGGCTCGATTTCAGGCCAGCGGCCCCGCGAAGGGAGCGCGCCCTACACGTCGGCGAAGTTCGGCCTGTGGGGGCTCACCAACGCCGTCGCCCTCGACGGCCGGCCGTACGGCATCCTCTGCAGTTGCCTGCATCCAGGCAACGTCCGCGTCGAGTGGCGACAGGATCTCGAGCGCCAAGCACAACCAGGAGCCGATGATGGAGACCGAGACCGTCGCCCAGGCGGCGCTCGCCATGGTGACGCTGCCCGCCGACGTGAACTTCCTCGAAGCGATCGTCCTTCCCAAGGACCAGCCGTACCTCGGCCGAGGATGAAGGCAGGGGTCAGGGGTCAGGAAGGGGTGTAACACAGCCGCATTTATGTCTTTCCTGACCCCCGACCCCTGATCCCTGACCCCTGTTCTCAAAACCACTTCCGTTTGTCCACGAGCGTCGTCGGATCTTTGCCGGCGACAAACAGGCGGATGTTTTCCAGGAGCGTCTGCGTGTGGCGGGCGGCAATGTGCGTCGAGGCGGCCGCGATGTGCGGCGTGATGAGGACGTTGGGCATCGTCCACAAGGGAGATTCGGCGGGCAACGGTTCGACCTCGAATACGTCGAGAGCGGCCCCCGCGATGCGGCCCGATTCGAGTGCGGCGACTAGATCGGCCAGGTCGACGATGGCCCCGCGGCCGATATTGATGAGATAGGCCGTCGGCTTCATCGCCTCGAATTTATCGCGACAAAAGAGCTTGTACGTCTCCGGCGTGTGCGGGGCGGCGATCACCACGAAATCGCTCTCTTCCAACAGGTCGAACAGCCGTTCGGGAGGCCAAATCTGAGGGACGACGTCGGCTACTTCGCGGCGCACCGGGTCGATTCCCAGGATTCGCATGCCGAAACTTTGGGCGCGGCGGCAGAATCTCGGCACCGATATTGCCGACGCCCACCACGCCGAGCGTGCAATCGGAGAGATGCAGATGCCGGCGATCAATCTCGCTGACGTAGGCGGGGCCGGCGGCGAAGTCGGCGCGTCCCGCTTCTCCGCCGATCGGCTCCCAATGGCGGGCGCGCTGCTGGTCGCGGTAGAGGTGCAGGTTCCGCGCGAAGGAGAGGACGAAGCCCATCACGTGATCGGCGATCACGTCCGAATACAAACCGCGCATGTTGCTCAAGCGGCAGGGATGCTCGACGAGCGCGTCGAACATGTAGTGCTCGAGGCTGGCCGTCGCGGTCTGCACCCAGCGCAATTGTTTGGCGCTGCGCGAGGAGCGGCGGCGTGATCTTGCCGAAAAAGGCGTCGGCGTCGGCGATCTCTTCGAGCGCCTGGGCCTCATCGCGGGCATTGACCACGCTCATGGGGCGCGCGGCCTCGAGAATGAGTTCGAGTCGCCGATCGTCCACGGGGGGAAAGAGGACAAGTTTCATGGCGGTCTCCGGATCGATGGCGAGGGTCGTGTCAAGTGGCTCTCGCGCACTTTGGCGCGAGAAAAAAACGTTTCGAAACGTCCTTGCTCTCAAAAACGGCGCGCGGCAAAATGGCCGCCGTCGCGTCGACAACTTCCTTGTCAGTCATGACGTGCGCGGGTCCTTGCGAAACGTCGATCTCCTCGCCGAGTCAGTGGCGTTGCGGTTCGGCGGTCGCAAACGTCGGCTTTCCTGGAAAACGGCTGCGTGCTCCTTTCAGATTCCCTTGCAGTCATTCAGAAATCAAGAGGCGGCCAAAATGCAGATGATTACCCGTCGAGTGAACGAAGGCCTGGTGATCGAAAACGACATTCACGTGACGGTTTTGGACATTTGCCAGGACTACGTCCGGCTCGCCATCTCATCTCCGAACAATACGCTCCCCTATCGCGAAGAGACGTTGTACTGGGAGGAGTCTCCGGAGGAATCGGCGGGAGAGCTTCTGCTCCAATAGCGGCAGAAGCTGGCGATGGAATGCCCGAAGAAGCCGACGGCAGTCTGCGGCGGGCGCACGCTCTTCGCCGAACTTTGAACGCTGCACTTGGCGACCGGTGATTCGCTGCGCACAATGAAAGGCGCGAGCCTTCTGCCTTTCTTGGATAAAGCACCGCACGTGTCGACGGTTGCCACTTATAGCGTTGATGAACTTGCCGCCGACGGCCTGCGTGCCGAGCGATTGCCGCGGCATATTGCCGTCATCATGGACGGCAACGGCCGCTGGGCCACGTCGCGCGGGCTTCCCCGCATCGAGGGGCATCGCCGCGGCGTCAAAAGCGTCCGCCTGCTCGTCGAGGAATGCTGCCGGCTGGGGCTCGAGCAGCTCACGCTGTATTGCTTGAGCAGCGAAAACTGGAAGCGGCCTCCGCGCGAGTTGAGCCTGTTGATGCATCTCCTCGAGCAATATGTGATCGAAGAGCGCTCGGAGATCATGCGGCAGAACATCCGCTTTACGACAATCGGCCGGCGCGACGGGCTCAAAGAAGGAGTGCTCCGCGAAGTCGACAAGACAATCGACTTCAGCCGCCAGAACACGGGGATGGGCTTGTGCCTGGCCCTCAACTACGGGGCCCGCGCGGAAATTGCCGACGCCGTCCGCGAGATTGCCCGCAAGGTCCAGTCCGGACTGCTGGACGCCGAAGATGTCACCGAAGAGCTCGTCTCCTCGCACCTTTATACGGCCGGCATCGTCGATCCCGACCTCGTGATCCGCACGGCGGGGGAAATGCGCGTCAGCAATTTTCTGTTGTGGCAGATCAGCTACGCGGAACTGTGGGTCACGGAAACCTGCTGGCCCGACTTTCGTCGCCCCGAGCTGCTGCAGGCACTTCGCGATTTTGCGGCCCGCGACCGTCGCTTCGGCGGACTCAAGGACTAACCTCGGCAATGCTCGCCTGGCGACTCCTTGTGTCGGCGATTTTGATCCCGGCGTTCGCCGTTCTCTTTTACCTCGATCAGCGAGCCGGGGAATCGGCTCCTGTCTTGTTGGCGATTGCTCTGGCGATTGCCGTGCGTTCGGCCTGGGAACTTGCCCAACTCTTCCGGGTCCGCTCCTTCGAGCCGAGTTTTACGCAGACGGCCTTCCTTTCGTGTGTCGTCGTGATTTCGGCTTGGGTTCCCCATCTCTCTTCAGCCATACCAGCCAAGGGGACATTCGATACGCTGGGACTTCCCCTGTTCGTTTTCGCGATTTCGGTGCTGTGGCTCTTCGCCTCGAACGCGGCCCGTTATCGGGAGCCGGGCGGACGGATGGAGACGCTCGGAGCCGAGCTTATCATCGTCGCTTATGTCGGCGTGCTCTTGTGTCTGACGGCCGAGCTGCGTTGGGTCGCTGGTGCGCAGGCCGGCTATCTTGTGTTGGGCTCACTGATCATCGCGGCCAAGTGCGGCGACATCGGCGCGTATACGCTGGGGCGCCTGTTCGGTCGCCGCAAGATGGCCCCGCGCCTCAGTCCTGGAAAAACGTGGGCGGGAGCCATGGGCGCGCTTATCGGTTCTGCGCTGGGTGCGTGGCTCTGGCTCGGCTGGGCTCCGCCTTATTTTGACTCTCGATGGACAGGATGTCCGGCTGTTTGGTCCGTCGTGTACGGTGTTGTGATCAGCGTCGCCGGAATGGTCGGCGATTTGTGTGAATCGCTCATCAAGCGGGATCTCGGCAAAAAAGACGCCGCGGCGCTGATGCCGGGCTTCGGCGGCCTGCTCGACCTCACCGATAGCGTGCTCTACGCCGGTCCGATTGCGTATTTGCTCTGGACGGTGCTTCCATTACGGACCTGGTGAGCGTGTTCCGATTCGGCCTCCAATGAGTCGGCGTTCGCCGAATCGGCCTGGGCGGCTGATTGTCCGCTTCGGGGGGCATCAGCTATAAACGCGTTTTGCCGCAACCAACTACGAAAATACCGCACGCGAACTGGATCCAATGTCTGGTGATGCACAGCCGTTGATCGTCGGCGTTCCCAAAGAGACGGCCCCCGGCGAGCGTCGCGTTGCACTCGTCCCGAGCGATCTGCGAGCGCTCAAAAAGTCCGGTTTTGAAGTGGTGATCGAATCGGGCGCAGGCGCACATCCGGTTTCCCGGACGCGCTGTACAGCAAGCAGGGAGCGCGGATCGCGGCGAACAGTGCGGAACTCAATTCGGCCCATGTCATCCTGCATATTCGCGCGTGTGCGGCCGATCCGCAGCAGCCGTTGGCGGTCGTCCAACAGATGCAGGCCCAGCAGGTCCTGATTGCGCTGTGCGATCCGTTGTGGGATCCCAAGCCAATCAGCGCACTGGCCGAGCGGCAGGTGACAGCGTTCGCCTTGGAGCTGATGCCGCGGATCAGCCGGGCCCAGTCGATGGACGTGCTCTCGTCGATGGCGACGATCGTCGGCTACAAGGCCGTCCTGCTGGCGGCCAATGCTTCGCCGCAGATGTTTCCCATGATGATGACGGCCGCCGGCACGCTGACGCCGGCCAAGGTCTTCGTGATCGGCGCCGGCGTCGCGGGATTGCAGGCGATTTCGACGGCGCGCCGTCTGGGAGCGGTCGTCTCCGGCTACGACGTGCGCGCTGCGGCCAAGGAACAGATCCAAAGCGTCGGTGGCAAAGCGGTCGACCTGGGAGTCGATCCCGGCAACGCCGAGGTCAAAGGGGGTTATGCCCGTGCAATGGATGACGACTTCTACCGCCGTCAGCGGGCGGCCATGGCTAAATTCCTTGCCGACAGCGACGTGGTGATTACGACGGCCTCGGTTCCCGGCAAAAAGGCGCCGGTGCTGGTTACCGCGGAGATGGTCGCCGGCATGGCCCCCGGTTCCGTGATCGTCGATGTGGCGGCGGAACGGGGCGGAAACTGTGAGTCGACGCGGCCGGGCGAGACGATCGACGTGGGCGGAGTCACCGTGATCGGCTCGATCAACATCGCCTCGACGGTGGCGCATCATGCGAGCCAGATGTTCTCGCGGAATGTCACCGCTTTCCTGGTTCATTTGCGCCAGCAGGGTTTGCCGAACGTGAATACGACCGACGAGATCGTCCGCGAAACGCTGGTGACCCGATCCGGCGAAGTCGTTCATCCGGCTGTGCGCGACCGTCTGGCTTCCCTTGTGTCGTGATTGGTTTTCGGTCCATGATGGCCGGCAGGGGAGGCGCGCGTGGCAGGATTCGTGCTCTGTGTCGACGTCGGAAATAGCCGGACGAAGTTCGGCCTGTTCCCCCGGGAACCGGCGGCGGCTGTGCGCAGTAACGGATTGCCGGAATGTCTTGCCGCTACCGCGGTCTGTCACGGGCAGCTCCTCAACTGGGACAAGCTGCGGCGAGAGTTGAACGTGCGTCGGGAAGATTGCGTGGCCGGGTATCTGACGGGCAGCAGTCCGGAAGGCGTATCGGTCATTCGTGAGGGCTGGCCCACCGAGTGGAAATCGCCAACTTTGCTCGATGACGTCTTGGACTTTCCGGTCAAAATCGATCTCGAGAAGCCGAATCATGCCGGCATCGACCGGATTCTTGAATGCCGTTGCCTGCAATAGGATTCGCCCGACGGGCACTCCGGCGGTGATCGTCGACACGGGGACCGCGACGACGGTCGACTCCATCTCGCCCGAGGGCGCGTTTGAAGGAGGCTCGATTCTGCCCGGGTTTGAACTGTGCGCCCGCGCGCTGCATCAATATACGGCGCTTTTGCCATTCGTCACGATCGATGAACTGAGCAACGAGTCGCACGAGCCGCTGGGGACCAGCACGCGGGAAGCCCTGCGGAGTGGTCTCTTGTGGGGACAAATCGGCGCCATTCGCGAACTCGTGCGGCGCTTGAGCGAACGGTGGTCGCGTGAACCGTTCGTTCTGCTCACGGGAGGCGGTGCGCCGCTCGCGGCACCGGAGATGCCCGAGGCCCGTTGGGAGCCCTGTCTCTCGCTGCAGGGGCTGGCGGTCGTCGTCGGGCATCGGACGAAAGTCGCGCAGTGAGCCAGACTCGATCGGACGCCGCGAACGGCGTGGCGGATCCCGGACCGAAAAGAATTGCCGCGCTCTGGACGCCGCGTGGTCGCGGCGCCGTGGCGACGATTCGAGTGCGAGGCGACATCCGGAGTTGGGCCACGGAAACGGTTTTGCCGTTCCGAGCCGCGAACCAGCGACCGCTCAGCGATCAGACGTCCGGCCGGGTGATTTTCGGGCGCTGGGGAGCCGATCCCGAAGAAGACGTCGTCATATGCCTGGTCGACGACCAAACGCTCGAGATCCATTGTCACGGGGGTGAGGCGGCTGCCGCGCGGATCCTGGACGATTGCATGCAAGCCGGCTGCCACATCGTGACCTGGCCAGAAATGATGCGAGCCACAGAGGGTCGGCTGCCAGCCGAGTTGGCGGAAGCGCTCGCCCAAACGACCACGCTGCGGACGGCGAGTATCATCCTCGAGCAATCCGATGGCGCGCTACGCCGCGAATTGGAATCGATGGAAAGAGAATGCGACCTCGAATCCTTGAGGCAACGAATTGACGCGCTGCTTCGCTGGTCCAACTTTGGAATTCATCTGACGCGTCCGTGGAACGTTGTCCTGGCGGGCCGGCCAAATGTCGGCAAATCGAGCCTGATCAATGCCTTGCTCGGTTACACCCGCTCGATCGTGTTCGATCAACCCGGCACAACTCGAGACGTCGTCACCGCGACAACCGCCATCGACGGCTGGCCGATCGAATTCGCCGATACGGCCGGACTCAGAGACGAAACGGAGCCGCTCGAGGCGGCGGGAATCCTCCGAGCGCGGAGCGCGCTCGCGGAGGCCGATCTGACGATCGTGCTCATCGACATGAGCGTGCCGGCGTCGCAGGAGGATCGGCAGCTTCTGGCAGGCGTGTCGCAGGCGGTCGTCGTCGCGCACAAGTGCGATTTGCCGCAGTGGACAGGCATCGGTAGCTGGCCGGACGAAATTGCTCGGAATTGGCCGCGAGTTTCGGCAATGACAGGTCACGGAGTCGATGAACTGCTCCGAACGATCTCGGCTCGGCTGGTCCCCGCAGTTCCACCGCCTGGAATGGCTTTGCCCGTGACGCCGCAACACGTGTCGCTTTTGCAAGAGGCCCTGCAGGCCGTTTCGCGGTCCGACCTGTCTGCTTGCCGCCGGGCGCTGCGGGAGATTCTGGCTTGATGTTGCTTTCGAGTCAGCTTCCGCTCGCAAAGCGGAAGGGGTCGGCCGTCATTTCATAGCCGGGGCGCATGCCGACGTTGGCGAGAATGCCCAGCGCGAACGCCGTGGTGAGGAGGCTCGAGCCGCCGTGGCTGATCAAGGGAAGGGTGATGCCGGTGACCGGCATCAGTCCGACCGTCATGCCCGTGTTGATGATCGTCTGTGTGGCGATCAGTGCGACGACGCCAACGGCCAGCAGCCTGCCAAACGGTTCCCGGGTCGCGGCGGCGATCCGCAGACCCGACGCGAAAAGCAACAGGTACAAAAGCAGCGTGGCACAACCGCCGATCAGCCCAAACCTCTCGCCGACGAGACAAAACACAAAATCGGTGCGAGCGGCGGGAAGATGATAGGCCTGCGGATCGTCGAGCAGGGTCCCGCTCCATTGGCTCCCGCGCACGCCTCCCAAGGCCAGAACTTGTTTGGACTGATGCAGATGGTAGCCGTCCCCCGTCGGAGCCGGTCCGCCATCTCGCTGCACGAAGAGGGTCACGATTCGCGACTTCTGCTCGGCACTCATGCCCATCCACAAGAGCGGCATGACGGCCGCACCCAGGCAAAGCATCAGCATCAAGTGGCGAGGCCGAGCGCCGGCAGCAAACAGCATCGAGAACAGGACCGGCAGAAAAACGAGCGAAGTCCCCAGATCGGGCTCGCGCAGGATGAGCCCGACCGGAACAAGCGCGATGACAAACGGCACCAGCAAACCCCTCAACTGCCGGTAGTTTCTGCGATGGATCAAATAATTTGACAGCGCGACAATGAAGGCGAGCTTCGTCAGTTCCGACGGTTGAAAGTCGAACAGGCCGAGTGGAATCCAGCGGTGCGCCCCATTGCGGGCGGGCGTGAGATAAACGAGGGCCAGGAGCACCAGGCATCCGAAAAAGAGGGGATAACTGACGTCACGCAGAACCCGATAGTGCCAGACCGTCGCGGCGCCCATCGCCAGGCCGGCCAGAACGATCCACACGAGTTGCCGCGGCCAGAGTTCGCCTCCGCCCGCCAGCTCGTCGCCGCGGGCAATTGCGGCCAGCCCGATCGCCACCAGGCCGAAGGTCCACAGGACCACCGACCAGGGAATGCGGCGAAACGCGAGGGCTGACGACATGGCAGACTCCGTGGAAGGCTCGGAATCTACCCAAACCGCACCGACGCGCGAACACCGGGATTCGCCGCGGCGAATTCCAAAATCCCCGGGATTCGAAAGAGAGCGGAGCCAGGGCAAGCGTCCGTCACATGACGGGGTGCCCCGGCTCCGGGGTGTAAAGGCTTCTGAAGAAGCTGGCCCGGCGGCCGATGGATCGCTTACGAGTGGTGCGCTCCGCCGCCGCTGCTGTGAGCGCTCGACTTGTGGTTGAAGTTGCGGTGCAAGTCTTTGCGGTCGCGATGGATGTCGCGACGGTCATGCCGCAGGTCTTTCCAATCGTGGTGCAGATGCCCAGTTCTTTCCCGATTTTCCCCTTGTCCTTGGCCGCGTCGGCCGGGTTCGACTTCATGTCCTGCAGATTCTTGCGGATGTCGGCCAAATCGTGCCGCTCTCGCCAGGCGTCGTGCCGGTCGTGGCGGAGTTCCTTCAGCTCGTGATGGAAGGCGCTCGAACCGCTGTTGGGAGACGGGTGGATACTGAGTTCGCCCAGATTCTGGCGCACGTTTTGGTGGTCCTTGTGGATGTCGTGGCGCTCGTGGTGGATATCGTTCAGGTCGCTCTGGATGTTCTTTTCATCCTGGGCTGCGTTCGCCGGATGGGACTTCATGTCCTCGAGGTTCTTGAGGATGTTGGCTTCGTCGTGGCGAATCTCATGACGATCCTGTCGGACGTCATGGCGATCCTGGTGGATGTCGTGCAGTTCGTGCCCGACGCTGCCGGAACCTGCGCCGCCGCTCCCGCCCGAGCTATTGCTCGAACTTGAGTTGCCGCTGGGCGTGCTGCCGCTGCCGTTCGTTCCGTTGCTGCTCTGTTGGGCTTGTGCGAGACCGACCGGCACGGTGATCAGCAAGGCCAGCGCCGCGGTCCCGATTTTGAGTGACAGGCTCGTCATTGTCGCACCCTTGGTTGCCCCGCAAGGCAATTTGTTGACGCATTCTCACAGGTCTGCGGCGCCCGTCGCGTCGCAAAACCTCCCTTCAGAACGTTAGCTCACCGGGGACACGAGAGCGCCGCGAGCCGAAAAAAAGGGATTGCCGATTTCGCAACGACAGCTTGCGCCGGGCGATGTTGCCGAAGAAGAACGTGCCCGTTGTCATCGGGAATCGCCATCGGCCTGAGGCGCCTGGTGGCTGTGGTTTTTGGGCAACGATACGATGTGGTCGATTGCGATTTCCAACGGTTGAAAGACGATCGTCGTCGCGGGTTCCAAAAGGATCAGGGAGAACTCCCATGAAGGTCTTGATTGTCTACTACAGCACGTTCGGCAATGTCTATCGCATGGCGCAGCTTGTCGCGGAGGGCGTTCGCGAAGTCGCGGGAGCTGAGCCGGTGATTCGCAGGGTGCCCGAGTTAATCCCCGCCTCGGTGATCGATTCGCGGGCCGACATGGCGGCCGGGCGGGACCTGCAAAAAGAAGTGCCTCTCGTGAAGTTGGACGATTTCAAAGAGGCGGCTGCGATCGCGTTCGGCACGCCGACCCGCTTTGGGAATGTGTCGGCTCAACTCAAGAACCAAATCGACCAACTCGGCTCGCTCTGGCTAGCGGGCGAGCTCGAAGGAAAACCGGCCGGGGTCTTTGTCTCAACCGGAACTCTGCATGGAGGTCAGGAGACGACCATCCACACCTTAATGGCGCCGCTGTTGCACTTGGGGATGATCTTGGTCGGCGTCCCTTATTCCGAGCAAGCTCTCTTCAGCACCCAGGGGGGCGGATCGCCTTATGGTCCCGGACATGTGGCCGGCGGCGATAACAAGCGGCCCATTGACGAGCACGAAGCGACGATTTGCCGCGCCCAGGGAAAGCGGTTGGCCGAAATCGGCCAGAAGCTTCAGAAATAGCGGGCGAAACGACTCGTCTCTTTCGCGGTGCCGTCAACCGGACGGTCTCTCAGGCGGAGACGACCTCAATCTGGTTGTGTACGCGGTGCACGCCGTTGACGGAAAGGACCGATTCCTGAGCCATCTGCTTATGGAAGTACGATCCGAGCACGCCCGACAGGACGACCTCATTTTCCCGTAACTCGATGCGAACCGTGCGACCCGCAAAATACGGATTACCGGCAAGAGCATTGTGCACGGAGGTATGAAGTTGCAGGCGCACGTCTGATGAGCGGTTTTGTTGCATGGAAATGGCGACCAAAAAAGGGCTTTCCTTCGCGGCGAAAACGGAGGCCAAATCGGGCTGTTGGGCAGAGTCGCGGGGACGCTATTTTTATAGACCCAAATTGTCGCCGGGCGACTCCAGGAGGACGTGAATTTCCCGCAGTGCGCGGAGATTTATTTGCCGGCCCGCATTTTCGGAAAATCTGCGAAGATTGTCCGAAGGATTCAGGCGGAAAAATGAAAGACGGATGAGAATTTGGTTAGGACCGAAGAGGCGGGGCAGACCTCTTTGTCTCCTGCCGTCAGCCGCGGAGATCCCTAAGAAGATCGTCGACAATTCCTTTGAGACGATGGACTTCCGACTCCAGAGCGGCGACCCGGTTCTGCAATTCGGCTTGATCGGCGGAAGCGGGGGAGCCCACGAAAGCATTCGGAATGGAGCGCGGCGCCTGCGAGGTGGAAACGGCGGAAGGGTAGTCGGTTACCGGTTCGTCGTCTAGGGCGGTGTCCGTGGCTACCCGGAGCGATGCGTTTATTCTCGCCGGCCTGGTAAAAATTGTGATCGACCTCGACACCCCGGCGATCGAGCGAGCCACTTGCCTGCAGGTAATTCTGCGAGGCCAGGCCGCGGAGCGCTTTGCGCAGGTCGTCCAGACTTTCGATCGCGACCATGCGGCTCGCGCGTGCTCGCAGGTCGCCGACGCTTTGCCGGCCGCGGAGCAAAAGTTCGGTGAGGATGGCCAATTGTGGCTCGGTCAGCGTGAACCGCTTCCGCATGTAGTGCCGGTAGCGCTCGGTGCGCCCCGATTCGGTGTGAACGACGGCCACCAGCCCCATTTCGCGTAACTGATCGATGAATTCCAGGACGTCGTCTTCGGAGTAATCGGTCATGGGATGCCGATTGCTCTTCTGATTGCAACCGGCGGTCAGCGACTTGAGGGTGAGCGGATAGCCTTCGGGCGTGGTGTACGCCTTTTCCAGCAGAGTTCCCAGGACGCGGCGCTGCCCCTTGCTCAACTCGGTGATTGGAGGAGCGTTTTCTTCGAGGGGTTGGCTCACGTCGCAGAACCCGTCAGATATTGGAAGTCAGGGTCATTTCGCAGCGGGTCGAAATCGGGTTCCTCGGCAATTTGTTCTCGCAGGGACGCTTTGAATGACCCTATGCCGGTCCAAGTGTTGAAGCGATCCTCGCCCTCGGAACGCACCTTTCTCTGGCTCGATTCCATCCGCAGGGCACGCCCTAACCAGGAAAGCGCCTGAGCTTTTTCTCCCGCGAGCGAAAAATAACAGGCCAGATTGTACAGCACAATCAGCTCTTTTGGGTGCGTCTGGTACGCCTGCTCCATGGCGGCAATGGCGCGAGGCAACTGGCGCGTTTGTTTGTAGCACCAGGCCATGCCGAGCAACACCCCGAGCTCTTCGGGCTTTTCCCGCATCGCCCGGCCATACGCCTCGAGCGCTTCCTCAAATTGCTCGGCTGCCCGCAGTGCCTCGCCGCGCAGCCGGTTGAACTCGAAGGGGATCGCCTGCGGATCGGCAATCCGCCCCAGTTCCCGCAGCGCGTGCTGGGGCATGTTCAACTCAAGATACCCGCAGGCGGCTTCGAGCCTTCGCTGGCGGTCTCGCTGTGCGTTGGCAAACATTCGACTCAGGGGGATGTCGTGCTGGTCGTTTCCCGGGCTTCTTTCTTGCTGCTTCCCGGCGTCGCGTCCGATCCGGGCGTCTCGATCTCGACGCAGAGGATTTCGACCGTCAACGCTTCCGCATTCGATTTCTTGTCCTTGTCATCGTCTGCGGCCTCGCGCGTGACGATGACATCGACCGATCGTGTCCGATGACCGGACGCGTCTTTTTGGACCGCGTCGAGCCACTTTCCGTTCTCGACATGTCGGAGAAAGATCTTCGGTTTGCCGCCCGCGACCGCCATCATGGCGGAGCGGTAATGCGTGAGGGCCTTACCGAATTCACCCTGTCCCTGGAGACGGATGTAGTCGACGGACAAGGGGTCACTCGTCGCGGAATTAAAACCGGCCGCCAAATCCTGCGGCCAGCGCATATGGTATTCCTTCTCAATCGTGGCCCCGGCATGCAGCGCAAACGGGAGCGGGACCGACGGTGTGGCCACTGGTGCTGCTGCGGGCGTCTTGGAAGAGCCCGCCTTGGACGTCTTTGCGTCGGAGCTCGATTTTGAGGTCTTGGTCGAGGCCGCGGGTTTATCGTCAGCTCCCGACGAGTTCTCGGCGGCACCTTGCGGCTCCGCGGGAGCCTCGGCAACGGCGCTCAGCCGTTCGTTCCACTGGCGGACGGACTTTTCGATCGCATCGCGCCATTCGTAAGTGTTCTCTAGCGCCTGCTGCTTCTCCGCCTTTTCACGCATGCGTTTTTCCATGTAGGGCGTCATGCGGTTGGCAGGGATTTGATACCTGGGCCGGTGCATCGGTTTTTCGGGCGGCCGTTCCTGATACGTGACGACCGTTTTCAAGACGACCAGTGAGCCCGGATCGTACCAGTCGGTTCCGAATTCCGTGATTTCTTTTTTGATTTGCGACTGCCCCATATTCAGCGCACCACCCCCGAAGCCGAACCGGGGCAAATTTGACCTTGCGACCTGGTCGGCGGCGGCGCCGAAGCCTCCTTCGTCGTCCTTTTTACGGCGGCCACGACGCCGCATCGTTGCGGCTGCCGGCGGCAGCGTCGGTTCCGCAACGGCTGACTTGGCAGTCTCCGCCTTGCCGAGTTCTGCCGGTCCCCTGTTGCGCTCTTTGTGCAAAAACTCTTTGAGCCTTTCGCGGGCCGCCTTGATGGGGAGCGAAGCCAACGCACCGACAAGTTCCGTTTCGTCGGACTTTCCCTCGGTCAACTTTTTCGAGATCGATTCAACGAACGCGGGATTCCACAGGTCATGGGCGACGGTTCCGGGATCGACGGGCTGCAGACTCTGTATCTGCCCGAGCATCTTGAGCATCATCATTTCCGGTGTCATATTTGCCGCGGTCGCAAAGCCCGGCATTGCGCCATGCGCGGGGGCCGCGCCCTTTGGTGCCGATGTCGTCGTATTGGCGGGCAGTTTGGCACCGCTCAACATGGCGGCAAAGGGGTTCCCCGCCGCGGTCCCCGGGGACTTCCCAGGCGAGCTGGTCGCCGCTCCCAACAACTTGGCTGCGTTCGCCAGAAGCGCGGCGGGATTCTGCGTCGCGGAAGAGCCGCCCCCCGCAGGCGAGAAGGGAAAGGCGCCTTGCGCTCCGGCTTTCGCGTCGGTCTGCAGGTGCAGGGCCGTTTTGACAGCGGCGGCGTTCTTTTCGATCAGGATCTTTTGCAGCGCCGTTTTGAGCGCAACGGGAGCCTCGGCGCTCTGGATGACCTCGACTTGCGCTTGGAAGTTCGCGCTACTCGGCGAACGGACGACATCTTCAATCGCTCCCCGCACTTCAACTGGTGTCGACGATTGCGTATAGAGCTTTGCAAGCTCGAGCCGCAGTTTGGGCGAGCCGACCTTCGCCAGGACGTGGCCCGCATCGATCCGCAAATCGACCGCGCGATACAGAGACTGATCGCCGACGCGGACCACGTTATCCGGGTCCGTGAAGATCCGCAGCAGGAACGCCTCTCTGGCTGGCGTCGGCTGCAGGGCGAGTACCAATAACGCGAGCTGCGCCGCCTGCCGGCCATGGCCACCGAACGCGACTTCGCCCGTCACAATCCGTTCGAGCGTTTTTTCCGCCGCTGGACTCTGGTTGATCGCCAGAGCCCCGATGATGGAGTTGATGGCGATGGTCTTCGTTAAAGTGGTCGGCATTCCTCCAGGCGACCCGGCGGCCGGCTTGGATTCCGCAGCGGCCTCGCGACGCTTGTCGCGCGGTCTTGCGTGGGCGACGTCGGTCAGAGCGAAACACAGAACCGCCATTGACGCCAGCAGACACAGGCCGACGTGTCCGCGAGCCGGCGCGCGAAGGCTGTCGTTCGTCTGACCTGAGGAACTTCGGCACGTCGACATCGAGCGAATCCTGATGAAAGCCGTGGCGAGATCGGGCAAGCGAGAGGAGCAGTGTCCGCCGCCCGGGTGGCTCGACCCGGTGGACTTTAAAACTAGTCTTGGCCTTTGTCTTTTTTACGATTCTTGCCGAACCGGAACCGCACTCCCTTCGCGGCCGGCCCTTCTTTCGCGGAAGCAGCGCCCGGCTGGGCGGTGGTCGTCGCCGATTGCTTCTCGGCGGCGGCAAACGCGCCGGGGGGAAAGGGAAGGGGAATCTTCGAGTCGTCCTTCATCCGGCCGATTTTGAGTGCGAGCTGGTCGAGTTCTTCGGCCCGTTTGGCGTCGTTACGAGCGGCCACGCTGTAAAAAACGACGGCGGGACCAAACATCCAGTCCTTACGGGCAAAGGCCGCGTCGAGATCGGCCGCTTTCCATTTCGTGATGTCGTTCGTCGACGGCGCAGGAGGAGGCGTTACAGCCTTTGCCGGGGGGATCATCACAAACCGTTGCTTCTTTTTGGCGACGGGAGGAGCCGCTTCGGCCGGGGCCTCCTTTTCCTCGTCCTGTGCGGTTTGCTCGGCACCGGCGGTCGACTCCTTCGCTTTTTTGGCGGAGCCGCATCCGACCGCCAGTGTCAAAAGCCCGGGAACGAAGAGCCAGGCAGCGAGGAAAAGAACACGCCGCATTCGAATCGAGAGCAATAAGCCGGATCGCTGCCGGATGCCGATCGCTTCGCCGCGCCGTCGGAACGAATGGATCATGAACGGATCTCCCCAACCCCTTATAGGCATGGCCAAACGAAAGCGTCAAGAACGGCAAGATTCCGATCGGTTAATTCGTAATCTGATATTCGACCTGCACAAACGCATCGACCGAAATGCTGTGCAGTGAGGGGGACGATTCGGTCGAAGTGGAGTCGTTCCTCCCCACGACCACGACCTGTCGATTGGCCATCGGGCGACTTGAGCCGTCTCGCACCTCCGCCGCTTTTCCGATCGTGAGTTTGAGCCGGCGTGCCATCTGCTCGGCCTTCTCTCTCGCGTCTTTGGCCGCCAGGTCGAGTGCCTTTTGACGGACGGCTTCCGCATCCGACAGACGAAAAAAAACGATCTGGGGTTTATAGGAATCGGCATTGTAGTAATAGGGATTCTGGTCGGTGGGACGCCCCAGCGTGAGTCCCGCATCCTTGGCCGCATCGAGGACCTTGCTGACAAGGTCCTGCACTTGTTCGTCCGAGAGATGATCGATCCCGGAGACCGTAAAAGTGAGCGTCTCGCGGAACGTCGTGTGGTCCGACGGCCCTTGCTGCATGTTGCCGAACCGCTGTTGGAATTGCTGGACGATGGCATTCGAGATGACCGAGACGCCGGTCCCTTTGATTTCCAGTCTGGGGATTTTCAGCTTGGTCACGGCCTCCACGGCGCGGCGGCGGTTGGACCGGAATTTCTTGAGGGCATCGCGGGTGATCTCGCCGGTCCCCGACACCGTGGCGGAGACGTCCATGACGTCCGGACGGACTTCGATCCGTCCATTACCGATGACGGCCAACCGCTTCGGCGCCGATTCGTCCGCCGGCACGCTCGACGGCCAGCAAAGAACGCCGATCAACGCCACGAGGATGGGACGTTTCATGGGTGTCTCTCGAGATTGCGTGAGTGCGTGAAGGGCCCGCGGAGCGAGAATCCGCGTGTTGCCAAAATTATAACCGTGCCGGCCCGTCCTTTCGAAGGAACGCCGCGAATTCGCCGACATCGCAGGACCGGTGGACGCCAGTTAGAATGCCGGTTCTGAGTCCAACAAGTTTTGCAAGGCGTTGCACCATGAGTTTTTCGCTCCCATGGCTGCCGATCGGAGCGGTTTTGGGCGGTCTTGCCGTCGCAGCCGGTGCGTTTGCCGCGCATGGTCTCGACAAGACATTTGCCGAAAAGTATCGCGATGCGCCCCCCAAGATTGTCGCCGGACGCGAAATGCCGGCCTCGTGGAAATACCTGCAGGATTTCAAGACGGGGGCGGAATACCAGATGTATCACGCGCTGGCGATCCTGGCCGTCGGACTGGCCTTGCGGGGAGGCCGCTCGCGCTTGCTCGATCTCTCCGGCTGGTCGTTTCTGCTGGGAATCGTGCTGTTTTCCGGCAGTCTGTATGTACTGACTCTGACCGGCCAGACGCGGTGGGGCATGGTCACGCCGTTTGGCGGACTTTTGTTCCTGCTGGGCTGGGCCACTTTGGCTTGGGCGACGCTCGTCTAACTCGAATGCGGAGAAAGCCGGCGGATGATGATCTTCGACGCACACCTCGACATGGCCTGGAACGCGTGCGAATGGAACCGCAACCTTCTCCTGCCGGTCAGCGAGATTCGGCAATTCGAGAAACACTTTGACAAAACCTTCCCCGGGCCAAATACCGTCTCGTGGCCCGAATTGCGGCGAGGCGGGGTCGGCACGATCGTCGCCACGCTCTTGCCGCGGCTCCACCGCCGCGACAAGGCGCTCACCTTCTACCAGTCGCGGGAGGCGGCCTTCGCGGCCAGCTGCGGCCAATTGGCCTATTATCGAGCCATGGTCGCCCGCGGGCATTTGCGCGAGCTGCCGGATCGCGAAAGCTTGCAGCACCATGTTGCCGAGTGGCGGAAAAATCCGGATCAGTCTCCGATCGGTTTCATTTTGAGCATGGAAGGGAGCTGGTCGGTTCTCTCGCCCGGCCACATCGCCGAATGGTTTGCCGCGGGACTTCGCGCCTCGGCCCGGCCCACTACGGTCCCGATTATTATTGTCACGGCACCGGCAGCGACGGCGGCCTCAAGGAGGAAGGGCCCGCGCTGTTGCGAGAGATGGAACGCGTCGGCATGATCCTCGACGCGACACATCTGGCCGACAAGTCGTTCTGGCAGGCGCTGGAGATCTTCGGCGGACCCGTGCTGGCCAGCCATCACAACTGCCGGGCGCTTGTTCCCGGCGACCGGCAGCTCACCGACGAGCAGATCAAGGCCCTGATTTCCCGCGGTGCCGTTATCGGTGCCTCCTTCGACAATTGGATGCTCAAGCCGGGTTGGAAGATCGGTGTCAGCGCGCCGGAAAGCGTCACGCTCGAAGATGTTGTCAACCACACCGACCACATCTGTCAGATTGCCGGGAACGCGCGTCACTGCGGCTTGGGGACCGATCTCGACGGCGGCTTCGGCAAAGAGCAGTCGCCCCACGATCTCGACACGGTCGCCGAATTGCCCAAGATTGCCGACATCCTCTCCCGGCGCGGCTATTCTCAAGACGACATCGAAGCCATTCTGTGGCGCAACTTCGTGGAATTCTTCAATAAATCTCTTCCCAGCCGCACGCCCCCCACGAAATCGCAGCCGGCGGTGTGATCCTCTCAATCCGCACAGCTTGCGCAACCGATACAGCTACAGGCGAGACGTCTCTCCACGACGGGTGATTTGCGCCCGAAGTCTTCGCCAATTCGTATCTTGCGGAAAGGATTCCCTGTGCCTGCGGTAACAGAATCACTGCAAAAGGCCCTGAAGCACCACGAGGCGGGCGAGCTGGAACAGGCCGAGACGCTGTACCAGGAGATCATCCGCGTCGATCCCGGACATGCCGATGCGCTGCACCTTTTGGGGGTCGCCGCCCATCAGCGGTCCGACCATCGCCGCGGCGCGGATTACATCGGCGCGCCATCGCCCGTCAAAGCCAATCGGCCCTTTATCACAGCAACCTGGGCGCTGTTACCGCGCCATGAATCGGATTCCCGATGCCATTGCTTCATTCCGCGAGGCGATCCGACTGCAACCCGGTTTCGCCGGGCGCGATACAACCTGGCGATGGCGTTGGAGGCGGCCGGATCCGTCGACGAGGCGCTCCGTGAATACCGCGAGGTCTTGCGGACCAGTCCCGATTTCGTGGCGGCCCTCAATAATCTCGGAACGCTGCTGTCTTCGCTGGGGCGCTGCGACGAGGCCGTCGATTGTTTTCGCCGTGCGATTCGCCGCACTCCGGACTCGGCCGAATTCCATTACAACCTGGCGAATGTCCTTTCGCGATCGGGACACTGTCAGGAAGCGGTCGCCGAGTACCGCGAATCAATTCGGCTTAATTCGAACATCCCGGAGGCGTACAACAACCTGGCGACGGCGCTTAACTCCTTGGGACGACATGACGAGGCGCTCTTGGAGCTGAAGCGCGCATTGGAACTGCGGCCCGACTATGCCGAGGCGCAGGCCAATCTTTCCACGATCGGAGAGGCGAACCGCGAAGCGCAACGTGCCCTCGACGACCCCGATCAACTTCCGCGGGAGATTCCGCTTCCTGTCGCCGCAACTCCTGAGCAATGGTGCGAACGAGGATCCGTGCTTCAAAACCAGAGCCGCTACAACGAGGCGACGGAGGCCTTCACCCAGGCTCTGGCGATTGACCCGGACTTTGCCGCGGCCTATTTCGGTCTCGGTTACGGCCTCTTGGTTCAAGAGGCGTACGAGGAAGCCGGCAACTACTACGAACAAGGACTCCTCGTCGACGACGCGAACGCGGCCGCTTGGAACAACCTGGGTACGATTTACACCGCGCTTGAGCGCTGGGACGAGGCGGTGACATGTTACGAGAGCGCGCTGCAAATCGATCCGGCCTACGCGAACGCGCACTACAACCTGGGAAATGTCTACAAGGAATCGGGTCAGCCGTCGGATGCGTCGGCCTGTTATCGCCGGGCGCTGTACATCGACCCGCAATTGGTCGAGGGGCATATCAACCTGGGCGTCGTCCTTTCCGAACAGCATCGCCTGGCCGACGCGATCGCCAGCCACGGACGCGGCATCGAAATCGCTCCTGAGAATGCCGAAGCGCGATTGCACCGCGCCTTTACGTGGCTTCTGGCGGGCGATTGGGAGCAGGGCTGGGACGAATACGAATGGCGGTTCCGGTACGACGTGAAATGGCGAGAGTATCCCTTCCTGGCTTGGAGCGGCCGCGACCTCAGTGACAAAACGGTCCTCGTTTTTGGAGAGCAGGGAGTCGGCGACGAAATCATGTTCGCGTCGTGTATCCCCGATCTCGTCGCCAAGTCGGCACAATGTGTCATCGAGTGCGACCCGCGACTCGTTCCTCTGTTTGCCCGTTCCTTTCCGCTGGCCGACGTCGTGGGCCGACCCTTGGCAATCGAAGACGCTCAGGCCTATGGCGTCGATATCCAAGTTGCCGCCGGCAGTTTGCCTCGTTTCTTTCGCCGTAATCTGGCCAGTTTTCCCCAGTCCTTGCGGTATCTGGCCGCTTCACCGGTGCGGCGAGCCCGCTGGAGAGAGCGTTTCGCCGAGCTCGGGCAAGGTCTCAAAGTCGGAATTGCCTGGCGCGGCGGCGGCACGCCCTTTACCAAACGCCGCCGCTCGACGGTGCTCGACCAATGGGGCGCGGTCTTCGCCATCCCGAACGTGCAGTTTGTGAATCTTCAATACGGTGACTGTGCCGCCGAACTGGCAGCGGCCAAAGAATCGCTCGGCGTCACGATCCACACCTGGCCCGACGTGAATCCGCTGACCGATCTGGACGATTTCGCAGCGCAAATTGCCGAACTCGACCTGGTGATCTCGGTCGACAGCGCCACGGTGCACATCGCCGGGGCGCTCGGCGTTCCGGTCTGGACGCTCTTGCATTTTGCGGCGAACTGGCGCTGGCTGTTGGATCGGGACGACACGCCTTGGTATGCGTCGATGCGGTTGGCGCGGCAGCCGGAGTTCGGCCGCTGGGATCCGGTCTTCGAGTCGGTCGCCGAAAGCCTGAGTCTCCTGGCGACGTCACGTGCGTCCAAAACGGTGTCGGAGCGATCCGCCGTTTTGTCGCGACTGGTCGTGCCGCATCACGCACTCGACCTGCCGTCCGCGCAACGGACGGCCCTCGTGTCGAGTTCGGCCGATCCGCAGGCCGAGGAAGAACGTGCGAAATACCAGCAGATTTGGAAACACGACAATTACCGCCGTTTCTCGCCGGGGGCGGAGGCGATCCAGAAAGTCGGGCTTATCGCCGAACTACGAAAGCACGGCGTGAGGACGGTTCTCGACGCGGGCTGCGGCTCTGGAAAACTGATGTGGCGATTGATGAACGACTACCCGGGCGAATTCGACGTGCATGGATTCGACATCAGTGATAACTGTCTCGACCCGTGCTTTGCACAGATGAAGGACCGTGTGCTGACGGTCGGCTGCCTGTGGAATCCCGACGACTTCCAGAAGACCTACGACGCCGTCATCTGCTGCGACGTCATGGAGCATATACCGACCGATCGCGTGCCGGCGGTCTTGGCGAACCTCCGCAAAAGCGCGACGCGGTTTGCCTTCTTTTCGATCTCGGTGATCCCTGACGCATTCGGACCGATGCTGATCGGCGAAGCGCTGCATTTGACGGTGCAGAAGCCAAATTGGTGGTTTGCGAAATTGGCGATCGCCGGATTCAAAATGACATCGTATGCCACGGCCGTGAGCGACAAGGGAAACGAAACGCAGCTTTACGTCTTCGCCACGGTCTGAAGGAGACGGTTACATGGCGACGGACCAATTGCAGAGTGCCGCCGGCATCGCGCCCGCGCACCCGCGGACTGCGCCAAGCGGAACTCGTGTCGTGTTGCATGTGGGCTGCGGGCCGCCGGACGGCCAATCGCTGCATCAACGTTTCCGCGGACCGGAATGGCGCGAGATCCGCGTCGATCTCGATCCCGATGTCAAACCGGACCTCGTCGCTTCGATTACCGATCTCCACCCGATCGCCGAGAGTTCCGTGGATGCCGTCTGGTCCTCGCACAATCTGGAGCACTTGAGTGCCCACGAGGTGCCCGTGGCGTTGGGAGAATTCTTTCGCGTCCTCAGCCCGGGCGGGATCGTCCTGATCACGCTCCCCGACCTGCAGCAGGTGGCCGAATTCATCGTCGCCGACAAGCTGGAAGAGGTTGCGTACGAGTCGGCGGTCGGGCCCATCACGCCGCTCGATTGCGTTTTTGGTCTGGGAAAAGACATTGCCGCCGGCCGGACGCTCATGGCGCACCGCACGGGTTTTACGGCGACGACCCTGCGAAAACACCTCGAACGGACCGGCTTTGGCAACGTGCGGATTTGGTTCTCTCCCTTTGCACTTTGGGCCGAAGCGACCAAAGTGTGCCGAGATGAGCCGGGCCGATTGCCCGCGCGCTGCAAAGTCCCTTCATTCATCGAGGGTTAGGGCGCCGATAGAGTCTGAAAGGGGGCCTTCCGGCGCATTTTGCCGCCGACCCGGCATGGCCGCCCCCCATTGGAAACCACAGGTGCGGTGGATTTTCGCCGCGGCTAGGGAACTGATGGCAACAGTCGCTTCAAACACGCTTGAAACGGCGTTCGAATCGCATCAGGCCGGCGACTTGGGCCGGGCGGAGGCGATTTGCCGCGACCTGCTGCGAGTTGATCCGCGGCATGCGGACGCCTTGCATCTCTTGGG
Organism: uncultured Planctomycetaceae bacterium; assembly: GCA_963833105.1. GTDB lineage: Bacteria > Planctomycetota > Planctomycetia > Planctomycetales > Planctomycetaceae > DASPSM01. The sequence goes on along the minus strand of CAWHWU010000030.1, from coordinate 1,303 downwards.
TGTGGTGGCGTTCCAGCGGGACGAAAAGGTCGCGGCGGCCGATTTTATCGGGCAGGCCATCGATGCCGACCGTCGGCGTCCCGAGTACCACAACAGCCTGGGGAACGTCTATCGCACGCTCGGCCGGCCGGCAGACGCCATTGAAGAATTCCGCGAGGCGCTGCGCCTCAAGCCCAATTTTTCGATTGCGTACAACAACCTGGGGATCGCGCTGGCGGACTGTGGACAGAATCGAGGCGCCGTCGCCTGTTTCGAGCAGGCTCTGCAACTCGACCCGTCCAATCTGCAAGCCTGGATGAACCTCGGGTCTGCCTTTGCCGATCTGGAAAAAACTCCGAACGCCGTCGATCTGTTTTGAACGCGCGATCGAAATTGAACCAAACCAAGGCGAGGCGTTTGCACGGCTCGGGCAATGCCGGGCGCAGTTGGGCCGTGCGGACGAGGCGATTGCCGCATACGAGAGGGCCATCGCTCTCTTGGGCGATTCCGCGCCGGCGCCTTTGTTGAAGGACGTGGCAAGCGCCTATCTCGAAGGAGGACGTTCGCCGCAGGCGGAGAGCATCTACCGGCGAGCGATCGCACGGTCACCAGACGACCCGGCTTTGCTGCTCAATCTGGCTCAGTCGCTCAAGGACCAGGAGAAGCACGAAGAGGCGATCGAATGGTACCAGCGCGGTGTGACGCTCGATCCCCAAAACGCGGCGGCCCAGTATGCGATGGGCCGCGCATTGCATGTCTGCGATCGTTTTGCGGAAGCGATCGGCTGCTATCAGAAATGTCTGGCGCTCGGCTCGCGCGACGCCAAGGCAGCCTATCATCTTGGCAACGCGTGCAAATCGCTCAAACGCCTGAACGAAGCCGTCGAGGCGTACCTCAAGGCGCTCGAATGGGATCCAAGCCTCGTCGCTGCGATGTACCAACTGGGCAACGCGTATCGCCAGCTCAACGATCTGGACGGAGCACGACTTTGCCTCGAGAAAGTGCTCCAGCGCAGACCGGGCGATCTGACGACGCTCGTTTGTCTGGGTAACGTTCTCCGCAGTCAGGACGACCTGGTCGGCGCCGCCGCCGCGTTTAAAAAGGTGATCAGTCGCGTCTCCGACAAGCCGTTGTGGGAATTGTGGCTGGCCACATTATGCCCCATTGTTTTCCACAGCGCTGTGGGCATCGATCAATTTCGTGCGACGCTGCTGGCGAAGGTGAATACCATCGCCGAGATGGCGATCTCCATTAGTCCCGAAGAGATCGGCGACCGCGGCTGCCCGCCTCCATATTATCTTCAATTCCACGGTCACGATAATCG
>CAWHWU010000029.1:0-138665 GCA_963833105.1 uncultured Planctomycetaceae bacterium | reverse complement strand
TTTTTCAATTCGCCTCGCAAATAATTCTCGACGTCGCGCCAATTCGAGCGAAAGGGCATGGGCCGCGATCTCCTCGCCCTGGCGGACGTCGATACTTCGAATGACTTCCTTCAATTCGGGATCGAATGCGGCGTTACGCTCAACGCTTCGATCCCCATCCCAATCAACAGCGGAATGAACTTCGGATCCGAACTCATTTGTCCGCAGACCGTCACGGGCAGATCGCGCTTAGACGCGGCCTCGACGACATGGCGGATCAGCCGCAGGATCGAGGGATCGCCCGAACTGTACAAATTGGCCACATCCGGATCGGACCGATCGACCGCCGAGTGTACTGGATCAGATCGTTGGTCCCGATCGAGAAAAAGTCGACCTCCCTGGCAAACTCGTCCGCCATGAGGGCCGCCGAGGGAACCTCGACCATCATACCCACGGGGACATTCCTTTTGAACGCCACCCCCTGGTCCTCGAGGTCTTCCTTGACGTCTTCCAGGATCATCTTCGCCTGGCGAAGCTCCAGGAGCGAGGAGACCAGCGGGAACATGATGGCGACGTCGCCCAAAGTTGCCGCCGAAGATAGCGCGTAACTGGGTTTTAACAACGGCAGATTCTGCAGCGTCAGCCGCAGGCTCCGGAGCCCCAGCACCGACGTCGCGCCGTTGGCGGCCAGGCGTCCTGACGAATTGGGAAACTTGTCGGCCCCCAGATCGAGCGTGCGAATCACCACTTCTGCTGCCAAAGGCGCTGACCACGCTGCGATAGGCGGCGAAATGGTCCTCTTCAGTTGGCTCGCGGCCGCTTCGCAGGTAGAGAAACTCGGTGCGGTACAGTCCGATGCCGTCTGCCCCGCGCTGCTGTACAATGGTCGACTTCCTCGGGAAACTCGATATTTCCCAAGAGCTGGATGCGGACGCCGTCCTTGGTCTGCGGACAGGTTTCTGTCGCAGCGAATTAAGCGTTCCGAAACGGTCTTGAACGGGCCTGTGAATCGCGGTAATGGCCCAGCGTCTCTTCGTCGGGGTCGATGATGATCTCGCCCCGGGTCCCGTCGATCATGACCATCTCTCCGCCGGCGACGTCGGAGAGAAAATCCCCCACGCCGACGACGGCCGGAATCTCAAGCGCACCGGCCAGAATGGCCGTGTGGCTTGTCCGTCCGCCGACCTCGGTCGCAAAGCCGAGGACGAAGCCTTTGGGAAGCGTGGCCGTCTCCCCGGGTGTCAGGTTGTGGGCGAGGATCACGACCGGCACCGTCAATTGCCGCAATTCCTCGCGCCGCTCGCCCAAAAGATGCCGCAGGATGCGTTTCTCGAGGTCGAAAATATCGTCGGCCCGGTCGGCGAGATAGATGTTTCCCAGGTTCTGGAACATCTTGGCATAGCGGCGGAGGACGCGGCTGGAGGCGAATTCGGGGGAAAAGTGCCGGTCCCGGATCAGCTTGATGATTTCTTCGGTGATCTTCGGGTCCTGCACGAGTTGCAGGTGCGCGGCGAAGATCGCTCCGTACTGTTTCCCGAGATGGCTGGTCGCGAGTTGCTCGTTCTCGGAGATCTCGTTGCAGACCGTCTGGATGGCCGACTGGAAGCGGGCGATTTCGATTTCGACGGCGTCGACGCCGACGTAGCGCTGCGGAATGCGGAAATCGTCGGCCCCCAGGACCAGGGCGGGCCCGCTGACGACTCCAGGAGAGACCGGGATTCCGCGTTTGATCAGCATCGTGTGTCCAGCGTCAACCGGCGTCGGTGACGGGATCGTCGAAATTCGATTCGAACAGGCGGACCAGCTCGTCGAGGGCCTCGGCCGCTTTGTCTCCCGTCCCCTCCAGGACGAGCGTGTCGCCGAATTCCGCCCGCAGCGGAATCAGGTCGAGCACGTTTCCGGCGTCGGCAGAGATGTCCCCCTTGGAGATCCGCACGGAGCAGCCGAAGCGGCGGACCGTCTCCACGATCTGGGCGACGGGACGTAGATGCAGCCCGTCTTTCAGATTGATCGTGACCGTGCGGCGGCAACGGGTGTCTTCGACCATGCGGTTGTTGTGGGTTGGATTGTCGCTCGAATGTCCCGCCTTTCATCGGCAGGCAGCGCGCCGAGCATTCGCGTCATGGGAAGGATGTCTGACGCGGCGCGGCGTTCTACAGTTCGTTGTTATCGGCCTCGCGCAGCAGATCCCAGATGGCTTCCTGGGAGTTGGACTGGCGGAGGAATCTGCAGAAGTTCTGGTTCCGGAGGTGCCTCGAGATGTTCTCCAGCCCGCGGAGATGGTCGCCGGGACGGTCGGGAGGGAGACCAGCAGGAACAAGATATTGACGTCTTCTCCGTCGAGGCTGGCAAAATCGACTCCCTCCTTCGAGAGGGCGATGGTCGCGATCAGCCGATCGACGGAAGGATGTTTCGTATGAGGGACGGCGACGCGCATCCCGATGCCGGTCGAGCCGAGCTCTTCACGCTTCAAAATCGCCGCGACGATGCTTTGCTCGTCTTCGGCGCGGATGCTGCCGCATTTCCGAGGCTCTCCACCAGCGCCCGAATTGCCGACTCTTTGGTCGTGGCCTGCAATTCGGGCAGGATTGCCTCTTTGACCACGAAATCAGTCATCTTCATTAAATGCTCCTTTGTGCATAATCATGGCGCGGGGCGGAAGCGGGGCAATAACAGACCGGCCGGCTTTGCCCGAACGGGGCAACGCACCGACGGCATCCCCCTCGTCGGGGGCAGATGGCCGCACCGGGCCGCACATTCAGGCTCTTTCTGCGGATGCTCCAGCCGGCTGAAGGAGGTTCGTCGACGGCTCAGGCGACATCGGACCAACGCACGACATCACGCGGTTCTCGGGCCGTCACTCCGATGTGCTCCGCCGGGCATTCTCCCGGAGGCGACCGTCGGAGTCACCCTGATTCAGCCTGCGGTTTTTCCTCCTCGGCAAATTCGTTCATCCGCGCATCGCGGCGATGGTCTTGAATCTTGGCCTTATATTTCTTGACTTGCTGCTCCATCTTGCCCAAGGCGCGATCAAACGTCGAGGGGACATCGTCTCCTTCGTCGATGGCGACGAAATTGTGCTTGTGCTCGGCATCCAGCAGAATTTCGACGCGAATCCGCCCCTTCACCTGCTCGGGCTCGAAAATCACCGTCACACCGATGGCCGTGACGTGCTCAAAGTAAGTCAGGAGCTTCTCGGATTTGCGCGAGATGGTTTCGCGAACGTCGTCGGAAATCGATCCATGACGGCACGTAATGGCGATTTGCACCGAGACACACTCCTCGCTGGCAAACGATTTACGAGCGCTCTCGACGAGAGCGTTCGGCAATTGAATGAGTTCCGATTGTAGTTGGCGACCTTCGAGCGTCAACGACCAAAGCCGCCGCCGGCGCCTTCGGGGCACACGACGTGCCGGCTTTCAACGCCCGAGACAGGATTTTCGATCGCAATCAGGGATTGTAGTGCCCTCAAAACGGGTTCGCCAGCAACCGTCACGAGCACAGTCGTGCCACCGCCTCTTCAACTTAGAATTCGTTGGCTGCGGTCTTGTCGGCCGCTCCATTTTCAGCGGCCTGGTCGTTGCGAGGCAGAACCAAGCCGTCGGCCGATATCTTTGTGTCCGAAGAAACTGCCCCAGCGCGAGCCACCAACGTCCTTGGCGGCCGTTTGTGCGGCTTGGGTCCCGCCGCTTGAGGACCCGTTTGCCGTGGTCACAACACTGCCGTTCTGGCCCGTCGTTGCCGACGTCAACACGGCCGTGTCGTCGCCTTTGGCAGGCGCAATCGACTCCGCGCGTGTCTGCTTTGTGGCCTGCGAGCTGGTCTGGCAGCCACAGGCAATCAGCGCGGCCCAGAAATGCAGCCGACAAAGAGAACGGGTCTGTCTGCCCAGAGCCGGGACGGTCGCTGCCGCGGTCGTCCGCCGCAGTGCGTCGGCAGAGCAATCGACTCCGAACGCCCGGAGGCTCGCCGGGGGCGCGTGATGCCGGATCGTCGGAAGGTTTCGATGCCTCAACCTGCATCCCGGATTCCTCGCCCCTCTGGAAAACGCCGCTTGATAGCAATTTAGGGCGAATAGGAAAAGACCGAAGCGGGCCGGTAAGCCGGGTTCTGTCGAGAGCGGCCATTTCTCTAGGACGCCGGTTGCCCGCCGCCTCAAGCAACCTACCCGGAAGGATTTGCGGGCCGGACCAGCTCGCGACGGTTGCCCGTCGCTTCTCCCTGTTTGGCCTTGCTCCCGGTGGGGTTTGCCTAGCCAGGCTGGTCACCCGGCCTGCTGGTGAGCTCTTACCTCACCGTTTCACCCTTACCGCAGCCGCGACCGACGAATCGGCCACGGCCTCGAGGCGGTTTGCTTTCTGTTGCACTTTCCCTGGCCTTGCGGCCGGTGGGCGTTACCCACCACCGTGTCCTGTGGAGCCCGGACTTTCCTCTCCGAAATCGACTGCTCCCGAAAGATCGCCGACTTCGCAGCGGCCGCTTGGCCCGCTTCGGCCTTGCCTAATCATTGTACAGTATCGAAGAGCGATCTGCGCAAATGGGAGACACACGCTCCGTCAGAGCCGGTTCTCGCCTCGCAAGAATTCCCTGCAATTCAGGAAACTCAAAGATTTTCCGCAATTGGTCCGCTTTTTGATTACGACAGCAACACAAGTGATTTCTGAAGGGCCACTTAAGTAGTTTCCCGGGGTTTTGGCCAATTGACGACCTCAGAACGTGCCGATAAATTGGAATCTCGGAAGACGTTACGAATGAGCATTCGCCGCGAAGTCGCCCCCCGATCCAATCCGACGCGGGTCATTTCTCGTCCCGAAACACTGAAGATCCGCTGAAAGATCGCCTGATGTTTGGCGAGTTGAATCCGTGCGGCGGGGGCGACCCCATTCCGCTGCAAAAGCAATGGCTGGTCGTCGGACGCCAACCGAGTTGCGACATCATTTTGCGGTTTCCGAACGTCTCGTCGCGCCACTGCGAGTTCCGGTTGCTCAACGGCTACTGGCACGTGCGCGACCTGGGGAGCCGCAACGGAATCAAGGTCAATGGGCATTCGCTGCGAATCTCATTGGCTGATGCCGGGCGACGTGCTTTCGGTCTCGAAGCATCGCTACGAGGTCAATTACAGTCCCGAGGCCGAGGCGCCGCCGCCGCCCGAAGCCGAACCCGATCCGATGTCGATGAGCTTGCTCGAAAAAGCCGGCCTGAGCGGCCGCGGCTCTTCCGAATGCGTCCCGTATTCCGCAAGCGCCTTCCGAGTCGCGTCGCGGCTCGCCGCAACGCCATGCGATCGACGCGGGACGCAAACGGGACGACGATGACGACGACGATGTCGACGATGACAACCTGGTCTGGCTCGACAAGTAAGGACGGTTATTGCCCCGCAAGAAACCTCGCAAGGTCCGCGTTTCTCTGCGGAAGAATCGGCAGAAGCGGCCGCGACTTCGCGATGTCACTCGCGAAGAGCGCGGCGACGAGCCGGGTGCCGTCGACCGGCCGAGCGTCGAGCGGATCAGCGGTAAAGGCGACCTGACCCGCCATCGCACGATCATCGCCGCCTCTGAGAATTCCGACGCTGGCGTGCTCCGCGAGGTCGATGAAGCGACTTGCCGCACGGGTCGCGTGCTTTCGTCGGCCGGCTTGAATTGCATCGTCGCCGACTCGTCGGGGCACCGCTACGAATGCACCGGTGCGGCGGCTCGTCCGCACGATGAGCCGTACCGAGCGCGGCGCCGTCATTGCCGGCGATGTGGTGCAGTTCAAGCCCATCGATCGCGAGCATGGAGTGATCGAACGGGTCGATCCCGCGGCGACGACGCTGGCCCGCGGCACAAAACGGAAAGAGCAGATCATCGCCGCCAATATCGACCAGGCCCTGATCGTCGCCTCGGCCGCCGATCCGCCGCTCAAGACCAATCTGGTCGATCGGCTGTTGATCAGCGCCACAAAGGAGGCGTGCGGCCGATCCTCTGCATCAACAAGAGCGACCTGGTCGACGCGGTCCGCCTGCAGCCGATTTTGGGAATGTATGCCCGGCTCGGATACGAAGTGATTCTGACCAGCGCCGCGACCTCGACCGGCATCGAAGAACTGCAGCGCCTGTTGCGCGGACGCGAAACGGTCACGGCGGGCCAAAGCGGCGTCGGTAAATCGTCCTTGCTGAATGCCGTGCAGCCCAATCTGCGTCTGGAAACCGACACAGTCAGCAACTGGACCCGCAAGGGCCGCCACACGACGCGGATGGCCGTTCTGCACCAGCTCGAATTTGGCGGCTGGGTGGTCGACACGCCGGGCATCCGCCAGATGCAACTCTGGGACGTGCGGCCCGAAGAGGTCGAGGGCTTCTTTATCGAATTCCGCCCGTTCGTCCCGCGGTGCCGCTTTCCCGACTGCTCCCACACGCACGAATCGGGCTGTGCCGTGAAACAGGCCGTCGATCGCGACCTGATCTCGCCCGTCCGCTATGCGAGCTATCTCAAGATCATGGCAGGGGAAGACTAGGTGCGAAGAGAGACGGGCGAGGGAAGCAAACGCGGGCATCCACGCCAATGCCGTTGTTTTTTGCCCTCGTCGTTCTTCCCTTATTCGTTCAGTGCGCCCGACTTTGTTGGCTCCGGCAGCCAGAAACAGGCGATCGAGCCGACGAGATAGACGAACAGGGCCACTCCCGCTGCCGTGTAGGCGATCTTGGCCGGCGGAATTCCGCCGGGTACCCAGGGTGCCGTCGCGATGAAACTCGTCACGGCCGCGAACGAAGTTCCGATCAATCGGCCGCCAATATTCGCGGCAAAGCTTTCACCCGTGCCGCGGAGGTGCACCGGATAGACGTACGGCAAGTAATTGCCCCAGAAGCTGAACTGCGCGACCGTGCACAGGCCGCAGATGAAGATTCCCAAATGCATCCATGTGACGTCCATCGATCCGAGATGGAACAGGCTCGAATTGGGTTGAGTCGCAAAGGCCCAAAAGATGGCCGGCATCAACAGCAGTCCCGGAATCTGGAAAATCCGCATCAGGGCACGCCGGCTGAGAATTCGCACCGCCAGAATGGCGAGCAAGAATCGCCCGACCAATCCACCGATTTCCTGAAATTTGCCGTATTCCGCGGCCGCGCCCCGTACGATTTGAGCGGCCGCCGGCTTCGGCTTGTTCTTCGTCTTCGCGGCAACCTCGGTAAACCGGCTGACGATTTGTGGCATTTGCTGGATCGCGCCGAACGCGGCGCCGTAACTGCAACCGAACATGATCGTCGTTACGATCGTGGCGCGGCGAAACTGCGGGGCGAAGATCTCACCGATCCGGGGGCGCCGCAAAGTTCCGGCCGTTTTTTTCGCGGCCCACACGGGCGATTCCGGCAGGAAGGGGCGAATGACAATTAAGGGAATCGCAGGAATCAAACCGGAAATCAGCGTATACCGCCACGAAGCGTGCGCGTTGGCGATGGCGCCAAGCGACGAAAGGAACCCGGGCAATTGAATCGCGGGAAACGCCTTGGCGTGCTCATTGCAAATACCGTAGACCGCGGCGACCAACAGTCCGCCGAACGATGAAAACGCCTGCGTGTAACCCAACGCGCGTTCCCGTTGAGCGTGATCCTCGAACAATTCGGCCAACCAGGCCACGGCCGCCACGAACTCGACACAAACGCCTACGAACGTCGTCGACCGCAGAATGAGCAGCATCGTCAGTGAGGTCGAGTAGCCCGACGCAAAGGCCGAGATGGCGTAGAGCAGAATGCTCCAGGTGAGAATCCGTCGGCGTCCGAAGATGTCGGTGAGATAACCTCCCAAGAGGCCGAAAATACCGCCGGCAACGGCCGGCACCCAGAACATCATGCCGGCCCACCAGGCGAATTGAGATGTGCCTGGTTGGAGGCCGCCCAACTCCCTGAGCGCGGGTGGAATCACGTACTGGGCCATCAACAGCGCGAAAATGTCGAACGCGAAGCCGATCGAGGTAATGATGCAGATCAGCCACTTCACGGCCGTGAAGGGGGGTTTGGCTCCGATCGGCGCTGCACTCATGGGAAGACCGTTCTGAAGGAGGTTGATGGCGGGGTCAGCGGCGCACGCGCCCGAACCATTGACCGGGCGAATTCGGATTCTAGCCCTTCGTTTCGCTGATTGTCACCTCTCCGCACGGGGAATTGCCGGCGCGGAATTGCACCCACCGTTCGGGACCGGTACTGTCGTGGATCGGTTCCCATTTGAGGCGGAGCCGGTCCCTCACGGTCGCGACTTCAGGGCAAGCTGACGGGTGATCGATGCACGGCTTTGACGACGTCCCTCCGACGGCCTCGGCACCGGTGCGCGGGCCGTGGTACGGCGAGATGACCCGCTACCACTGGTTCGTGCTCGCCGTCGCCGCGATGGGCTGGCTGTTCGACACGATGGACCAGCAGTTGTTCGTCCTGGCCCGGCCCGCCGCGATGGTCGACCTCATTCCCGCCGTGCACAGTTCCGACGCCAACGCCAACAAGACGCTCGACATGGACCGGCGACGCGCCGGCGACTACGCGACGTCGATCTTCATCGCCGGTTGGGCCACCGGCGGGCTGTTTTTCGGCATGCTGGGGGACCGCATCGGCCGCGCGAAAACGATGATGATGACGGTCCTGGTGTACTCGCTCTGCACGGGACTGAGCTCCTTTTCGCACAGCACGTGGGATTTCGCTTTTTACCGCTTCCTTACGGGGCTGGGCGTTGGGGGAGAGTTTGCCGTCGGCGTGGCCCTCGTGGCCGAAGTCATGCCCAGCTCGGCCCGGCCGCAATCGCTGGCGCTCTTGCAGGCTCTTTCCGGCATCGGGAATGTGAGTGCCGCCTTCATCTTTCTCGGCTTGGGCGTCGCCCAGGAACACGCGTGGCTGCCGCAGATGGGGGGGCACTCCGTATTTGGTTCACCCTGGCGGATCATGTTCCTGATCGGTGCCATTCCCGCCTTCCTGGCCCTGCTCATCATGCGTCGGCTCAAGGAACCGGAACGCTGGGAGCGGGTGAGCCACGAGGGGGTGATGGCCAAACAACTGGGTTCCTACGGTTCGCTATTTCGAGATCCCTTGTTGCGCAAGCACGCCCTCTTGGGCTTGCTGCTGGGCTGTGCCGGCGTGATTGGCCTCTGGTCGGTCGGGTTTTTCACGTTTGACCTGATCCGCTTCGTCCAGCGACAGCCGGTGACAAATCACATCTACCGCGAGCAACGCGACCTGGCCCTGGCAGCAGGCGACCAGACGCGGGCCAAGCGGCTCGACGCATTGTTGGCCGAGCAGCCCGCTCCCGGCGCGAGCTTGCCGCCGGAACTGGCCGAGGTCCGCGACCAATTGAGCAGCGTCGTCAGCGGCCGCCTCACCCGGTGGAGCAGCTACGCGTCGATTGCCATGAATCTTGGCGCCGCGTTGGGCATGTTCGGTTTCGGCGCCCTGGCCCAGCGGATCGGCCGCAAACCGACTTTTGCGTTGGCCTTCCTGGCGGCCTTTTTCAGCACGGTCGCCGTCTTCTGGTTCCTGCAAGACTTCTGGCAGATTTGGGTGATGGTCCCCATCATGGGGTTCTGCCAGCTTTCGCTCTTTGCCGGCTATGCGATCTATTTTCCCGAACTCTTCCCGACGCGCTTGCGCTCGACGGGCACTTCCTTCTGCTATAACGTCGGCCGATTCGCGGCGGCGTTCGGACCGGTGGCCAAAGCACAGTTGGATAACGTCTTCTCTCACACCCCAGAGCCCTTGCGCTACTCCGGGTGCGCCATGTGCGTCGTCTTTCTGCTCGGTCTTGTCGCGCTTCCCTTCCTGCCCGAAACGAAGGGCAAGCCTCTGCCGGAATGATCGGCGTGAAGCGATCGCTCTTGCCCTGCGTGGCTCTCGTCGCCGTGGTGTTTCTCTGCGGAGCCGGCTCGTACGTGCCGGGCGTGCCGCCGCTCGAACCGCCGCTTGGTGAGCGGCTGCCACTCGTCTCTGTGATCCCGTTCGTTATGTTGCTGGTGGCGATTGCCCTGCTTCCGGTCTTCGGCGGATCCTGGTGGGAGGCGAATGCAAACAAGGGGAAGGTTGCGGCCTTGTTCGCGCTGCCGCTGGCGGGGCTTATGGTCTTTCATTTCGGCTGGACAGGCCTCGAGGCGATTGTCGAACGGCTCTTCGAATACATTTCCTTGATCGTCTTGCTGGGTTCGTTGTTCATCGTTTGCGGCGGCATCCTGGTCGAAAGTTCGCCCAAGGGTTCGCCGGCGGTCAACACGGGCCTCCTCGCTCTCGGAGCGGTCCTTTCCAACCTCATCGGTACAACCGGCGCTTCGATGATCTTGATCCGGCCGCTGATCCGCGCCAATCAGCACCGGCAGCGCGTGGCTCACGTGCCGATCTTTTTGATTTTCATCGTCGCCAATTGCGGTGGATTGCTGACGCCGCTCGGCGATCCGCCTCTCTTTCTGGGCTACCTGGCCGGCGTCCCATTTGCTTGGACGCTCAAGCTCTTTCCAGTCTGGGCGTCGTCAACGGCGCCCTGTTGGCGATCTTCTACATCTGGGATTGGAGAGCCTTCCTTCGGGACAAGCCCGTTCCGTCGGCGACGAAGCCTGAAGTCGCTGTTTCCCAATCGCACGATTCCCAAACGCGTCGGCTCCGCGTGCTTGGCCTTCACAACGTCTTGCTGCTCGCGGGCATCGTGCTGACGGTTGTTGCGGCCGGTCGAGGTTTGGGTCATGGCGGCAGGCGGTGGCCCTTCGGGGTTCAAGAAATGTTGCTGGTGGCTCTTGCCCTCGCGTCAATCTGGTCTACGCCGGCCGACCTGCGCGAGAGAAACCGATTCACGCTCGGGCCAATGATCGAGGTGGCGATTCTCTTTGCCGGCATCTTCGTGACGATGACGCCGGCCCTGCTGATTCTGAACGCTCGTGGAGGACGGCTGGGTCTGCACGAACCGTGGCAATTCTTCTGGGCTTCGGGCCTCTTATCGAGCGTTTTGGATAACGCGCCGACGTATCTCGCCGTCACGGCGGTCGCATCGGGGACGCAACAGGTCCCCTTACAGGGCTCGTATCTTGGCCATGGACTCGGGCTCAATCCCATTTCGGCCTACGAGCACGTTCTGGCCGCCGTCTCGTGCGGCTGCGTCTTCATGGGGGCGCTGACCTACATTGGGAATGGGCCGAACTTCATGATTCGCGCAATCGCCCAAGAGTCCAATATCCGGATGCCGAGCTTTCTCGGTTACATGGCATATTCGGCGTCCGTACTCCTTCCACTCTTTGTGCTTGCGACGATTCTTTTTTTTGCGCGTGAACTTGCCGAATGTGACACGCTTTCGGCGTATACCGGTCGTGCTTAGAATGACTTTATGCCGCGCGGGCCGAGTTCAGGGATTGTCCCGCCACCGCGAGGCATTTCTCTCTCCGCCTGGCGAACATGCCTGATCTTAGAACCGTTCCGGGCCTGCAATCGGAACGCCTGCTCCACGTCCTTGCTGACTATTCCCTCGTACGGATCGTCACGCACGACAACCCAGACCCCGACGCAATGGCCGCCGGTTGGGGATTGTATACGCTGTTCCAGGAACGGCTCGATTGTCCGATCGAGCTGGTCGGCGGAGGCGCGATCGTCCGCGCCGAAAACCGCCATCTGGTCGATTTGCTGAACCCGCCGCTGCAAATCGTCGATCAGCTCGACGACGATCCAAAGGCAGCGACCGTTCTCGTCGACTGCATGCTCGGCTCGAGCAATCACCTGGCGACTCGAAGTTCGCTCACGCCGGTGGCGATCATCGACCACCACTGCGGTGGAACAACGCCCGAGAACGTCCCCTTTGCCGACATCCGCCCCAAGGTCGCCGCGACGGCGACGATCGTGGCCAGCTACCTCCGCGAACAGGGAATCGAGCCGGGGGTCAAGCTGGCCTCCGCCATGCTTTATGCCATCCGCACCGAAACGTGCGGCTGCGAGACCGAACACTCGCAACTCGACCGGGCGATGGTCTTGTGGCTCACGGGCCGCGCCGAACCCGGCCTGATCGCCGAAATTGAAAACGCCCCCTTGGCCCGCAGCTATTTCAGCGACCTTGTCCTGGCTTTACAGGGAACGATGTTGTTTAACGACTCCGCCCTGTGTGTGTTACCCAAGGCCAGCGGCATGGAGACCGTCGGAGAAGTCGCCGACCTCTTGATCCGCTGTCATGGCGTCCGCCGCGTCCTCTGCGCCGGCGTAATCGACGAGGATCTCTACGTTTCGGTCCGCACGCGGCGCGACGACGGCAGCGCCATCGACCTCTTGCAAAAGACGTTGCAGGGGATCGGCGGAGGGGGCGGACATGTCCATCGGGCCGGCGGCAAGGTCGTGGGCTTCGCGGCGGAGGGGCGGATGACCGAGGTATTGGAACAACAGATTCGCACGCGGTGGCTGGCAGCCTGCGACGAAGACGGCCACCGCCCCAAACGCTTGATCGGGCTCCGCGAAATCGTCGAGAATCTCTGAGGACGGTTTCCGCACAGCAAATTTCCAGTCGGGCCAGTCCGCGTCGAAACGAAAACCGTAAACAGATGGCCCTGCAAGAGTCTCGCCTGCGCGAGCCTGACCTGTTCCTCGCGCGAGGGAACCTCATGCGAAACCATATTCGATCGAATCCTCGGCGAATCCTGCTGAGCGCCGCTGTGATTGCCGTTCTCGCGGGGTGTAACAACAACTCGGCGAAGCGGCCTGTCGCGGGGACGGCATCGAATCAGGCTGCCGCTCCGGAAGTCGCCGAATCTCCGCGGCAAAAGCCCGCGCCGCCCGCCGTAAAGTCGAAACCCAAAGTGGCGAAGGTCGAAAAGCCGAGCCCCGCGCTTGATCCGGGCGTCAACCCGCTCGACGTGTTTGCCGCCGTTCCGGGTGAGATGAAGTGGCAACTGGCCAGCGTGAACGGGAAACCCGTCTCGAATAACGAGTTCACCGCGATCTTGCCCCCGAAGGGTGTTGATTCGACGCGGTTTCAACCTCTCGAAACGGATCAACCAAGTGCCGGTCCCTCGAAACGGCAGACGTCGGCGGCCAAACGCACCGAGCCGACCTCCCCGCCTCACAAATCGCCCGGAAAAAAAGCGACAGAGCACAAGTCGACGGGGCGCAAGTCGGCCGAGCATAAGACCGGCGGTCGCAAATCGGCCGATCGCAAGTTGGCCGAACGAAAAACGGACGATACCGAGCCGGCCGAACCCGCGGCCTCCGACGAGGGCAAGCGCCTGCCGCCGGGATTTCGAGCTCTCGCCTCGGCACAGCCGACAACGCTCGGCTGGCCCTCGCGAATTCGCTGCGAAAAAGATGGGGCCGAAATGGCTCTCGTCACGGGCGGCGCCGTTGTGGTCGGGCACGACGGCGGGCCTTCCGAGTCGAAACCGCAACTCACCGTCGTGATCGACTCCTTTTACATGGACGTCACCGAAGTCACCGTCGGCCAGTTCGAACGTTATCGCAAGGCGCTCAAGGAGGAAAAAGGCCGCAACGTCGTCGCCGAGCCGGCGAATGTCTCGTCTCCGCACCAGGAGCCGGTGCTGGGTGTCTCGCTAACTCAGGCCCAGTTCTACGCGAAGTGGGCCGGCAAGGAGATCCCGACCGAGGCCGAATGGGAGCGTGCCGCCCGCGGCGAGGGGGCTTTCGACCACCCGTGGGGAAACGGCCGCGCGATCTGGAAACATCCGCGAACTCCGGAGGAAATCGATCCGGTGAAATCCTTTCGCACCGACCTCAGTCCCTTTGGCATCTACGACCTGGCCGGCAACGCTCGCGAGTGGTGTATCGACCGCTACTCGCCGACGGCCTTCGCCGACGCGCTCAAATCGTCGAGCGGCCAGTTGCGAAACTGGAAAGGTCCGCGGATCAGCCATCCGGAAAATGCCCGCGTCGTCAAAGGCAACGGCCCGAATTGGGACGCCTGGTACCGCATCGGCATGAACGGCACGCACGGCCATCCCGACGTCGGCTTCCGCTGCGTGCTGCGTTTGCCCGAAAAAGAGAACTGAGCGACACACTGACCAGCGATTTTTCTGGTTTTTCTGCGGCTTAAAAAAGGGCCCCCCCACCACAGAAAAATGGGAAGCACCACAGAAAAAGGCGGAGGAAGGGAAGAGGGCAGCGGGAAGAGGGTAGAGGGGTGCGAGACGAGGGGTGCGGGGTGAGGGGTGCGGGGTGAGGGGTGCGGGGTGAGGGGTGCGGGGTGAGGGGTGAGGGAAAAAACGGGACGGATCGGCGACACGTTGCCGTCGCAAGTTGCTCGTGCTGAACGCACTCGGGTGATGCCGCGAATGCTTTGCCTTCGCGAAGGATTTTGCCTCGTGCACGCAATGAGAAAAAACGCTGCGCGCAAAGTCAGCGGTGGAGCGGACTTGCTACTTTTTTAGCAGATTGATCTTGAACGACTCGCGTGTGCTGCGGTAAAATTGGGCCAGTCCGATAGTGCCCACCTGATTCCGCCACTTCCTCGCCACTCGCCACTCGCCACTCGCCACTCGCCACTCGCCACTCGCCACTCGCCACTCGCCACTCGCCCGTTTTTCCTGATTCCCGTCGCCTCGATCGGATTTCGACGCCTGTTTCCGCGCCCGGATGCGCCGAATCCTGATCCTTTCTCGCGAGAAGAGCCATGTGCGTCTTCCAGTCGCCACCGTTGCGCCCTGACCCTCGACCGCCAAAGCGCTGTTGGCATGAAAAGGACCGAAAAAAGCCCGAAGTCAAACCACGGATCAGCGGCGACAGGCCGCGCATGAACGCGGCACCGATGACACGGATCTGATCGCACCGTCAGGCTCCCAATTGGTCCATCGTCGTCACGCACGATCCGTTATCGGTGGAATCCGTGTGATCCGTGGTTGCTTGTCGTTTGCCTCCCTCCGTCGCCTCGATCGGATTTCGACGCCTGTTTCCGCGCCCGGATGCGCCGAGTCCTGACCCTTTCTCACGAGAAGAACCTTGAGCGTCTTCCAGTCGCCACCGGTGCGCCCTGACCCTCGACCGCCAACGGACCCTTTGGGCCCTTCGATCCGCTTCTGTCTGCGGCGTGTCCCTAAAGAAGGCCGGAAGTCAAACCACGGATCAGCGGCGACAGGCCGCGCACGAACGCGGCACCGATGACACGGATCAAATCGCACCAACAGGCTTCCACCTGGTCCATCGTCGTAACGCACGATTTGTATCCGTACTACTAACGTTTTCAATCTTTTTACGGCGAGAAGATTTTTCCAATTGAAGCTTCAAGCTCGTATCGTCACGTTGGTTACACGAAAGGAATGGGAACCACGGATCAGCGGCGACAGGCCGCGCATGAACGCGGCACCGATGACACTGATGAAGAGAAGAGACAGATTTCAGGGCAGGGTTCATTCCGCCATTGGGGCGGATTCAAAGCAATTTGCCATTCCACCATTCCGCCATTCCGCCATTGGGGCGGACGCCAAGCCGTGGGGCGGACGCCAAGCCATGGGGGCGGACGCCAAGCCATGGGGCGGATTCAAAGCAATCTTCATCAGCTTTTTTTATCAGTGGAATCAGTGTGATCCGTGGTCGCTCTCCTCTTTTTTTGGTTGCGGCTGAGCGAAGCGAGGCCGCGCTGTGGAATCCGCGTGATCCGTGGTTGCTTCTCCCCTCAGCCGAAAATGCGGCAAAAGGAGCGGATTGCGGCTTCCGGGCCGGTCTGCGGAAAGCACTCCAAGCCGACCGTCTCCTGGTAGCCGGTGGCCCGCAGCAATTCGGCGATGCTCGCGTAGTCGATCTCGCCGGTCCCCGGTTCGTGCCGGCCCGGCACGTCGGCGATATGGAGATGGCCAATCGCGTCCAGGTTGGCCTCCAGCGTGGGAAGCAGATTCCCCTCCATGATCTGCATGTGATAGGCGTCGTACAGCACCTTGAGCCGCGGGCTGCCGACGTTCCGCACGATCTCGAACGCGGGGCCCGCATGGCACAGCGTGTATCCCGGATGATCGATCCGCGTGTTGAGCGGCTCCAAGAGCAGCGTGATGTTTTCGGCTGCGGCGAGAAGCGCGGCCTGCTTGAGCCCCTCGAGCAGGCTGCCGAACCTCTCTTCGGTCGAGAGCGGTCGCGCCGGCGGATGGGGAATGCCTTGGGCGTCGACCTTGTCGCTGAGAATCGTGAGGTGCGAACAATTGAGCCGCCGGGCCGAGGCCAGGCTTTGCCGCAACTCGTCCAGGAAGCCGGCGCGTTCGTCCGCGTCGATCAGCGAATGCTGGCGATTGCCGCAAAAGAGGGCCAGCCGGCACCGCGGAGCGCAAGGCGGCCTCGACGAGCGACGAATGTAGTGCATCGTTTTTCTAGTCCTAAAAGCTCTCTGGCGGCGCCTAATATGCCTAAGCTATTATCCGGCCGATTTTTGCGGTCGGCGCGGACATTAAGCAGGATGCGAGTCCCAGACGCCAATGATTGAATTCCACAGGTACGTCGGCGAATTAAAAGGATTGCTCGAAGACGTCCGCCAAGGCAGGCTGGATTCGCTGTGCCCTCAAATAATCGCAGCGCTTAACGGCCAACCGTCGCGAACTCTTCGCCACTCGATCTCGCTAGCTCGACGGCGTACCGCGGGAGCGTTCTTCACAACTCCGGACTTGGCGAGGGCGCTTTTTCACGAGATTACCCCTCGCGATCTCGCTGAAAAGATCATTTATGACCCGACGTGCGGTGCTGGCGATCTCCTACTCCAAGTTGCGTCACGTTTGCCGTTAGCAGAGACACTCGAAAAGACGCTCAGTGCCTGGGGCGAGCGCCTCGCTGGAACAGACATCCACGACTCATTTGTTCAAACGACTCGACTGAGGCTGGCACTGCTCGCATTTCAACGTGGCGCCAAGACAACGGCAAAAACTCGTCTCGCCATCGCGTCCTTTTTTCCGATGATTCGAGCAGCAAACGCACTCTCATCTAATCCACTTTATGGAACCGCAGATCTGATTATCACGAATCCACCGTTTAGCCTCCGGCGCGCGCCAAAGCATTGCAAATGGGCAAGTGGAGCGGTCACTGCAGCGGCACTGTTTATCGATCAGGCAATTAAGTCGGCAAAGCCCGGCGCATCGGTCCACGCAATCCTGCCCGACGTCTTACGTTCGGGCTCGCGTTATCACCACTGGCGAAGCTTTGTCAGCGCACAATGCGCTTTGCTCGCAATTACGCCTTTTGGTCAATTCAAACCATCGGTGGACGTCGATGTCTTTATCACTCATCTCCGCAAGGGCGATCTCGATGCACCTCGCGCCGAGTGGTGCCCAAAAGTCGTAGCGGGCGAGCACACAGTCCTCTCGCAGTATTTCCGGATAAGCGTCGGCCCACTCGTTCCCTATCGCGACAAACAAACCGGCCCCCTACGAGCATACTTACATGCACAATCCCTGCCTCGCTGGGAACGACTCAATGAGATCTGCGACCGCCGAAGGTATTCAGGTAGAGTCACTATGCCGCCGTTCGTTGTGATCCGACGAACCTCTCGTCCAGGCGACGCCCACCGAGCAGTTGCAATTGTGGTTACCGGTCGAAAGCCGATCGCGGTCGAGAATCACCTTATCGTGTGTAAACCGAAGATCGCACGATTAAGAAATGCATGCACTTGATGCGCGCGTTCAATCCGATGCGGTGACAAAATGGCTAAATGAACGTATTCGATGCCGCCATCTGACGGTGAAAGCCCTTCGGGATTTGCCAGTTACTTTTTCTTAGTTTTTTTTGCTTTTCGAGGTCGTTTCGGCTTCCGACTTTCCTTCAATTCGTAGGGCGTCGCCTGCTCACGTTGTCGGTAGGCCTTCGAAGCCTCCAAGAGGGCTTGGCCAACCTCGACAACTAAACTAACTGCAGCCTCTGCATTCTCGGTGTACTTACTCAACTTGTCGAACGCTTTGGCCAGAGAATCTTCAACTATTTCCAGGCGATCTTCCAGCGAGGCAGTGCGCCGGAGACGGATTAATTGGGGCCGGTTTAAATAAAGTCGTTCGATTACATACGCAGTTGCAACGTACTTGCCGGTCAAGACACCGTGTGAGGTGTCCAGGTCGATCAGAGAACCGTAATCGTACGATCCAGGATCGGGGTAACCTGCAAAACCATGGTCGTCCGACGGTTCGCCAGGCCAGTCGTCGCTCTTAAAGCGGTTGCAAATTGCACACGCAAGGTACAGATTCGTAATTATCTTTGCGAGAGCGGGAAACTTCTGCTTCGGCCTAAAGTGGTCTACGTGAAACTTGTCCAGTCCGCCATAGCGTGAATCGGGGATCGCACAATAGACGCACTGGCGAAAGCAATCTTGTGCGATTGCGGCCTTCCACGACGGCCAACTGCCAGTCTTTGGCTGCAGCCGCTTTTCATTCTCAACACGCCGCCAGGGCATCAGCGCACCTTCTTTTTTGTAGCCTTACGCGCAGCTTGCTGAGTGCCAGGGTTGTGTTCCAAAAACGCATTGACCTTCTGGCTGAGCTTTTCCAGCTTTTCGACTTTATTCTCCAATGAGTTGAGAGCGTCGTCGCCGTCCGCTGCTGCCATGGATGGAAGCCCTAGTTTTGCCTGCATTGCCTCTAAGGCTTTGGCGTCGACCTGTGTCTCCTTACCCATGGCCTTCTTCTTTGAAAGTTCCGCAAGCCTCGTCAACTCCGCCTCAAATTGCGAAAGGTACGCCCGGCCGAGACGAACTATGCGGACAACGTATTGATCGGTCATGCCAAGCAAAGCGGTTCGGTCAACAATATCATCGGCTTCACCAAAATGATTCTGGAGATCCGTGTCTTCCCTTGCCTTTGTTACAACAACAATTGGAAAGTCTGGAATCTGTTGGCGTATCGCAAGAATTACGTCATTGCCTTTATACGTCACCGGCAAGTCGGAGTCGGGTGCCTGCTCATTAAGCATTTGATCAAGCAATAGCACTGACACATGATTGTTTATGAGCCACGCAGGATAGCCCTGCGGGTTCTTTAACAGCGGGCATTCGATGCAGGTCCACCCTTTCGGCAGTTTAGGACGCAATCCGAAAATCACCGTTTCGCGGGGTTCTTGGCGATCGTCCAAAAGCGCGATCCGCAGGTCGTTGTCGGCTATCTGTTTGGCAGCCATACTGTGATCAACGCGCCTTTAAGTTTAGTGTCGCGTCCAACCTCTTTTGATCCGCCTAGCTCCTTGACTACATCGCTCACGATGCTCAAACCAAGCCCCGTCCCGATCGCCCGGCCACGCTCGTCTACCTTCGTAGAAAATAGCGGATCCCATATGCGTTCTTTCACGGCATCGCTAATACCAGGGCCACTGTCATCAACAGCAATCTGCGTCTGATTCTGGCCATCGCGGCGTGTATTGCTCAAGGATATCGAAACACGGCGTTTTCGATCAGCCTGCTTCGCGAAATAGTATGCGTTCGTCAAAAGGTTCAACGCGACTGACTCGATATCCATGGCAAAGTAGCGGCCGTCAATCTGCTTCAAGTCAAGCTCGGGTTCAATTCCGCTCGCGCTAAAGGCTGGGGTCAATTCCTCGACCAAGTCGTCGATTAACTCTGTTACATTTACCATGCGGCGCCTGCGCTTGTCTGGCTTGATCCGGCGGAGCGCAAAATGGCCCCACGCCGAGATTCGTTCGCCGGCCGCTGCGGATTTTTCCAGCTCTTTCAATGCGCGCTTTATTTCGGGGGGTATTGCGGTCAGGAGATTGCGGGCGGCAAACACTGAGGATAGAAATTGGTCCAATGCGCTGTCATGTTTCATGACTAAAGGTCGACGTGGCAATTCCCAGAGAAGCCAAGCTGCGGTATGTCGTCGCCTGCGACGCGAGTTCCTCAAGGGATCGCTGAACGATGTTAATTCGATTAACTGTGTCGCCAAGCTGATCTTGTGCGCGATCAAGCGATCGCTCTCCTCGCTTAGGCATTTGGCTTCTAACGTCAATGAGAGCCTTGTGAAGGCGCTGCAATTCCTGTCCAAAGTCCTCGACGGTCTCGCGTGGCCGAAGAACCGCTGGCTCAGCTTTGCGACGAGCTGTAAACACCTTGTGATAATGGGCCTCGACCTGGATGAGGCGTCCCATAAGGAACGTCTTTAGCTCAATGAACTGCTCTCCATGAACGAGACCCTCCCTCCCAGAAGTGTCTACGAGGTCTGGATTACGACGCCGACTAAGGAAGACTGCGCCGACGAGCTGGTTCGGCGAAATCCGGTAGTCCTTTCTCCCGAGCCCGGCTGGATTACGAGCTTTACGGTCGCCGAGGCCAAGCCAGTCGCCACCTTCCGCCTTGTTCAAATCGCCATAAGGCATGACTCGAATTTTGTCACGGTACACCTTGACGCCTGCATTAGCATCCAAAAATGCACGCAGTTGAGTGAGTGTAAGGTCTGTGCCCTTAATGGTGCCGGAGATCCGCGGAAAAAAGAGAAGGGTGACGTCGACCGGTCCGAAGCCCGGCCGCAATGGTCCCTCAGCCGGCTTTCCAGGGTTTGTCGATGGGTGCACGAATTGCGCCCAGGACAATTGCTGCACGGTTGAATCGGCATCCTTCGCCGTGGATTCACGATCGGTAAATCTGCATCGGATCTTTTTTCCAGGGCGGTACGAAAACTTCGCTTCGATCTCTGCAGCAAAATAAAAAGGCGAGGTCACTACGCCGTTCTTTTCAGTATCGACGTCGTTTGTCAATCGCAGTTGAAAATCCGTAACGCCACCGAAGGGTGGCGTCAGAACGGACAATTCTCGATGGAGGTCCTCTATATCGATCGGACGCCAAATCTGACGGAGCCCACTGATACGAAGTTCCGTACCTGTATTGCGTACCGAATTTGGAGTTGGCTCAGGAGCATCGCTGTATGCTTTGCGCTCGCGGTCATATGGCGTTGGAGCCGGAACCATAAACGCTGCATTGCTCAAGAGTGTTAAAGGGATAGCGACGAGATCCGTGCCGGGGGCATTGAAAGTGTTCCAAGAGACGTGCAATCCAACGGGAGCAGCACTTTTGGCTTGGCTCCTTAGCTCAGAGTACCGAGCCAAGTCGATCCGCTGATAATCGGCCAACTCCCTTCTCCCCAATAGTCTGGCGGCTACCGGACCGACCAAGTCGTCGTTTAGCGGAAAAGCCAATTCGAAGCCATTTGCTGTCGACGTCCGTCTCGGTCATACCATGACCATTATCCGCGATCCTGATGTAGCGTTCCTTCGCACTTTTCGGTGTGCCGACAATCGCAATGTCAACGACAGTTGCACCGGCATCATAGCTGTTTTTCACAAGCTCCAGGACGGCCGTGGTATGGTCCTTGATGCTTTCGCGGCCCAATGCGAGAACGGCGCGGGCGTCAACAGTAAAGTATTTATGTTGCTTGCCATCAATCATTACGCAGGCCCCCTGCATCGATGGTATCGACGCGGCACTGGTGCCGCGCGCTTGGCGAGTTTACTAAAGCCGTTAGGGCCGGTCGGTTGGGCCAGGCTCGGATCAGCCATTCGTTACATTCCTGTGAGCAAGTCGTCCAGCCACGTTGCAAGCTCAAACCTTCGCATCGTAACGCCGATCTGAACCGTGAGAAAGGCCTCGTTAAGAACCCCTCAAGGGCATTGCTTTCCGATCATTCGACGTCCAATTGCCATCAGACGGGGGCGTATGGCCCATTCGCAAGCGCAGCCGCGGTTTCTTGTGAGCCGCGATGCGGTCGCGGTAGGATCCGATCGGGGGACACGAATGTCCGGAGTCCGATCCCATCCGCTACGCGGACGCCTGCAACTGCGTCGAGCCGCCATCGTCGGCTTGGTATTCCTGGTGGAGGTGGCCGCGTCGTGCTGGCTGCCGATGGTCGGTGCGGACGATCGGGGGGTCGATCCCCAGGCGGCGGCCGAATTGGCCGTCCGTAAGCGGATCCTGGCGAATTGGCAAGCCCGGCAAGATCGGATCAAGTCTTTCTACGTGGCCTGGAAACCGGGGCCGAATGATCGACCGCCCTGGTTATCGATCGCCGGTCTGCCGGGTATTCATCAGCTGTGGGTGGCCAGTGACGGTCGTTTCCGGGAGGAGTTTCCGAACATTGCATTCGGTCGCTATCGGATCTTCGAACATCGAGTGGACGCTGGCGATGGCAAGTATCTGCGGGAGCTGAGGGCTCCCCTCACGATTCCGAACGCGGATGCCGCGCCTGGGAACCCTTCCGTCGGTCGGCGCCCATTCGGAAGGATTCAGGCAGTGAAAGACCTTGAGCGCTGGCAGTACGTTCCCGGCGGTGTGGAGATGCTCGCTTTCCGCCCGCTGCAGTCGCCGTATGGCGACTGGACGTTGGAGAATAGCCGCGTGACTTCGCAAAACGCCGTCGTCGGCCGAAGCCATTACGTCAAGATCGAGAAAACAGACGCAGCATCGGGAATCATAGAAGCCTGTTGGGTCGATCCGCGTCGGGACGACCTCATTGTCCACTTTCAGAGAGAGCTTAAGACCGGGCTGCAGGACTGGACCTCCCTCGAGTACAAGCAGGATCCCCGGCACGGCTGGGTGCTGACGGGCTGGCAGCACGAATTTCGCAACATGAACGAGCAGGCGATGCGGGAATCGGTGGGCGAAGCGATTGTCACCGAATATAGAATCAACGAAGACATCTCCGCGGGAACATTCCAAATCAAGTTTCCAGCCGGCGCGATTGTGCACGACCGAGACTCGGAACGTGATTACTTCGTGCGGCGGGATGGTTCGCAACGACGCATCGACCGGATTCAGTTGGGCGATTCTGCCAAATACGAACAACTCGTGAACGAGGACACGACGCGGCCGGCGAAGCCGTAGCGGTCTTCTCTTCAGCCCCACTAAGGGGCGGCGGTCCTTTTGCCACCTGCGCGAGCGGGTGGGATCGGTGGCTGCGGGCACGCGTCTCAGCCCCCGCATCCGTTAGGACGGGCACCCGGGCGACATCATGCGCGGGTTGAGTGCTCCCACAAGTTTCAGCCGTCGTTCGCGCGGTCGAGTGTCGCCCGGGTGCCCGTCCTAACGGATGCAAAAACGTTCGAGGTCACGGAATGGGAATCTTGATCCACCCGCTCGCGCGGGTGGCAAGCGGACCGTCGCCCCTTAGCGGGGCTGAAGGCGAGAGCGTGAATCGGCGTCTTGTCCTCGTCGGGAGTGCGCTCGCTGCCAGAATCTGGTGTGCCCGCGCCCGCCGCGGGCCTGTCACACCCTACACCAGACGCGTGCGCGCGACCATGTGCCCGTCCTCACGGATGCAAAAGCGTTCAAGGTCACGGAACGGGAATCTTGATCCACCCGCTCGCGCGGGTGGCAAGCAGACCGTCGCCCGGATACCCGTTGCGACGGGTGCGGGGCTGAAGGCGGGCATTTGAATCGACGTTCCGCTTTGACCGGCGAGTTTCGGGGGTCCGGCAGGGGCTCGCTTCGAGATCCGGTGTGCCGCACTTCGGCGGACCCATCAAAATGGGTGCCCCCCCTTCGGGTCTGACTTCGGCGAGCTCAGTCGAGTCGAGCCTGAGGGTCGAAGACAGTCGAGCCGCACTTCGACAAGCTCAGTGGAGCCGCCTGAAGCGGGCTGGTCACACCCTACGGCGACTTGGTCGAGATGGTTGGCATTCAACGGAATACGGGCAAGCTGGCAGCTCGCCCCACGATTCACTTCCGCGAAGTCGAGCCGCGGCCTATCTTGCAGGCGATTTGCTGAGTCCGGTGTTGGGGGTCGATCGATTCACGGCGGGAGGAAATCGTGGCACGCGGTATCGTGGCGGACAGTAGTGTGGGAGGCGGTATTGAGAGAGGCGGTATTGAGAGAGGCGGCGCGGACGCTCTGCGCGAAAACGTCAGACGGTGGACTTTGGTGCTGGGGGTGCTGCAGATCACGGTGGGCTGCTGCGTCGGGTTTATTCCGCCTGCCGCTGTGGCGTGGTTTCGCGGCATTGTCATGGCCCACATCGAATTGACCGCCAATGGCGTGCTGATGATTGCTTTGGGCTTCCTCGTGCGGGAGCTGCGGCTGTCTCCGGCGGCGCTGAAAGTGTGGTTTGTTGCCTTGCAAATCGGCACTTGGACCAACGGCGGGGCGGGGGTGATCGCGGGCTTCCTCGGTGCTTCGTCGAAGCTGATGCCGACGATCAACGAGAAGTTTCCGCCACCTCATGGCACGGACAATCCGCTCGTGTCGGGCACACTGATGGTGTGCGGCGTCACGATTCTCTTGGCGTTGCTGCTGACTCTCTACGGCCTGCTGCGTGCCCGGCCTCGGGTCGACGATAGGCACGCCTGAATACGCTTCTGACGGTGTGCCTGGGCGAACTCGTCGATTGGCACGCGGACACGACACTTCCTGCGCACATCAAGCGGCAGAGGCACTGGCGGCCCATAGCGTCCACAGAAATCCGGTGTGCCTGCGCCCGCACCCGTGAAGCACGGGTAGCCGGGCTGGTCACACCCTACGGCTGGCACGGCGGGCCATCGCGGCCCGTGAGGGCGGCAGAATCGATTCTTTGCGTCTGCCGCTCATAATCGTGACGGCCAAATTGACTTCGGCAATTCCGGACGTAGGTTGCTTCTATGCAATCTTGATGCGGGCGCTCGAATTGTTTCCCGGGCCGTCCCGTTCCAGACGGGACTTTTCGAGGCGGGCCTGTTCCAGACGAACACCATGGGGTCCATTCGCGATGATCATGGCAACAACGTTTGAGGGGACGAGCCTGGCGAAGCCTGCGCCGAAGGAATTCGTGCCGCTGGAACCCGCGTCGCTCGGCGCGACGGGACTTTCGGCCAGCGCGGTGGAAGCGCTCGTGCTCAAACGGCTGTTGACCGGCAACGTGTTGTCGGGCCGGCAGATTGCCGAGTCTTTGCGGCTTCCTTCGCCGATCTTGGGAGAGTTGCTGCGGCGTTTGAAGACCGAGCAGCTTGTGGTCTACAAAGCGGCCTCGGCCATGAACGACTACGACTATGAGCTGACGCCGAGCGGCTTCGAGCGGGCCTCGCGGCTGTTTCAGCACTCCGCCTACCACGGGCCTGCCCCGGTGCCGCTGGGCGAATACGTTGCCAGCGTGGCGGCTCAATCGCCGTCGCATGCGACCCCGACCATGGCCGACCTGCGTCGGGCCCTCGCGGGACTGTTGATTGATTCCTCTCTCGTGGGCCGGATTGGCGAGGCGATCTCGTCGATCGGGGCTTTGTTCCTGTACGGCGCGCCGGGGAACGGCAAAACGAGTATTGCCGAGCGACTGACTTTGGCGTTCAGCCCGACGATCTGGATTCCGCACGTGATCGACGTCGACGGTGAAATCATCCAGATCTTTGACCCGATGGTGCATGAGGAAGTTCCGAACGATGGGCGAGTGCCAGGTTCCCGACCCGATCAGCGGTGGGTGCGCATTCGACGGCCCACGATTGTGGCGGGGGGCGAGTTGACGCTGGAGAATCTCGAGTTTAGCCGGCGTTCTGGCAGCGACCTGGTCGAGGCTCCCTTGCACCTGAAGAGCAATTGCGGAACGCTGGTGATCGACGATTTCGGGCGACAGCGAGTCAGCGCGGTCGATTTGCTGAATCGATGGATTGTGCCTCTGGAAAAACGGTTTGATTTCTTGACGACTCCGCACGGGCGGAAGATTCAGGTTCCTTTCAACCAGATGATTGTGTTTGCCACGAATCTGGAGCCGCGGCAGCTCGTCGACGAGGCTTTTCTGCGTCGCATCCCGTACAAGATCGAAATTCGCGATCCGACGGAAGACGAATTTCGGCAGCTGTGCCGCTCTGCGGCGGAAACGTACGGAATCGGTTTCGAGGCCGACGTGATTGACCACTTGATCGAGACGCATTATCGCATCCCGCGGCGTCCTTTCCGTTTTTGCCATCCGCGCGATCTGTTTTTGCAGGTGCGGAACCACTGCAACTTTCACCAGCTGGCGTCGGAACTGACGATCAAAGCCATCGATGCGGCGGCGGCCAATTATTTCGTCGCCGGTTGATGGGATGCGAGCGTGAAGTGAAGCGCTGCGGATGCCGTCACCTGAGTGCGCAGCACTCACGCGCATTCCATCCAGGTGTAGCGGTCACGCGGCACAAAACATCGGTGAAAACGAAGCTTTCGTCGCGTCACCTGAGTGCTCGCAGCACTCGACCTGCACCCACCGTCTTCGCCCTTCCCTCTTCCCGCTTCCCGCCGCCCGTCAGAGCTTCAGGCGAAAGCGTTGCTCGCCGAGTTGGAAGTGGGCGTTGTGCTGCAGCCGCTGCTCTGTGATCGAAAGCCAGACGCCATTGCGCGAATTCATGTTTTCGATCACGAAGCGGCCTTCTTCGTTCCGTCGAATTCGGGCGTGCACGCTGCTGATGGCTGGATCGTCGGCGATCACCAGCTGGCAGGCGTCGGCTGACTGGCCCAGGACCATGTCGTCGCGATCGAGACGGTAGGGCCGTTCGGTTCCATCGGGATGCAGACGCACCAAAGCGGGCGTGAGGCGGCCCATGTCAACGGGAGCGATTTGCTGCCAGCCGCGGGTTTGGTTCCGGGGGCCCTCCGTTGGCTCTGGGAGCGTCGCCGGAAGTTGGGCGGCACGGAAGAGGTAACGGTGCGAACCGAGCAAGATGAACTGGCCGTCTGCCAGGGTCACCTTGGCGACGCGGATGAAGGTGCCGTTCGTGCTGTTCAAGTCCGTGAGGAACCAATGGTAAGAGCCTTGAACCAGTCGGCGTGAAATGCGGGCATGCGTACTGGAAATCTGGCTATCGTGCGGGATCAGGACGTCGGCATTCGCACGGCCGATGGTCAGCGACTCGCCGCGAATGCGGATGGATTCGCCCTCGTCGCGACCGTCGTCGCAGATTTCCAGCACGGCCGTCGGCGGCCGGAAGACCGGGCGAAACGGTTGGGACACATCGTTGTTTAGCTGCCGCTCGGCCGCCGGTTTTTGTGTCGGCTTGGCGACCGGACGCGGAGCGGGCGGGGGTGCGGGAGCCTGACTTTTTGCCGGTGTCGCCGTTTGAGCGAGCGAGGAGAGCAGCGAGATATTCTGCTTGATCGTCGGTTTGATCGGCTCTTGGCTCATCGGGAGGTGGCTATCAGGTTTGATCGGCCCTATCCGATATGTCACCGTACAACAAATCGGAGGATATGTTCCACAATCCCGCACGGTCCATTTGGCAATTTTCGATGACCGATTCCGCGCGCGGCTTGCTAGACTATACCGCTGTGCAGCATGCTTGGTAAAGATCTTCGATCCCATCCCCGTTGTAGGATTGCTCCCGAGGTCGGGTGAGATGCGATTCGTCTTCGAGTTGCGTTTGGAGGACGGATCGGTCCGTCGCTATAGCAAGTCGACCGACCGCATTTTTATCGGTCGGGCGTCGGTCAACGACGTCGTTCTCACCAGCGACCTGGTCTCGGCACAACACGCCTTGGTCGACGGGTCTGGCCGCGTCGCCGTGCTCAGCGATATGAACTCGACGAATGGCACGTTTTTGAACGGCAATCGCGTCGTCGCGCCGTCGAATCTGAAGGTCGGAGACGTGATTGCGTTTGGAGTTGGAGGCTCGGCCATCGCGATCAGCGCGCTGGAACCGGAAGTCCGCGCCCGCGGCACGATGCCGATTCGGCGCGAGGATCTGCTCCCGCAAACGCGCGTGGTGCGCGTGGGACGGGCCGCCGACAACGACCTGGTGCTCGAAGATGCTTCGGTTTCGGGCCATCATGCGCGGGTCGTAATTGATCGGCCGGGGCACGGCCTTGTCGAGGATTTGCAATCGACGAATGGGGTCGCGGTGGGCGGCCTCGCCAATCGCGTTGCCCGCGGCGAATTCGGCGCGGACGACGTCGTTTTTTTCGGATCGGCCGCCGTACCGGCGGCGAAACTGCTGGCGTTTTTGCCCGAGCCGATTGTGCTTGCCGAAGCGGTCGCGGAAGAGAAGTCTCCGGTTGCGCTGTGGGTAATCGGCGCTGTCGCGGCCGCCGGCGCGATGCTGGTCTCGCTGCTTGTGTTGGCGGTTGTCTTCCTTCGCGGGCGGACGCCGCAGGTCGTCGCCGCGGATTCGGTGGCGACGACGGTTCCCCTCCAACCGCCCGCTCTGCCGATTGGGCCGGTAAGCGCGGCGCCGGCCCGTTCGTTTACGGTGGCCCCCGCCAACCCGGACAAAATTGCCGAGCGATGCCAGCCGGCGATTGTCTGGATTGGGGTGAAGATCAAAGAGGATCTCTACCCGCACGCAACGGCGTGGGCCGTGAAGCCGACCGTGCTGGTGACGACGGCGGCCGCCGCGGACGCATTGGAAAAGGCATCCCATGAGCCGGACATGCAAGTGGTGGCGTGGTCCGATGGTTCGCTGATCCGAGTCACCTCGTTTGAAACAGACCCCCAGTATTCGACCGCCGACCCGGTGAGCGACACCAGTTTGCGGCACAACATCGGCCTGGTCCATTTGGAGAACCCGGTTCCCACCACTTTGAAGCCGGCATCGACCGAAAAGCGGCAGGGGCTGGGACCGTCGACGCCGCTCGTGGTCGTCGGCTTTTATTCGACCTCGAGCAAGACGACCGATCTCTACGATCGCGTCAAATTGCCCTTCAGCCGTGCGGCGGTCACGATCGCGTCTGCGGAAAACGACCGCCCGGGGGTGTTGCCGCTGTACGGTGTCGACATCGGCACGTCGCAGGCGGGGGGCGGCGGCAGGTGGTTGTACGGGGCCCCGGTCGTGAGCGCCGAAGGAACCGTGGTGGGCATTCTGTCGACGGGATCGAAAGAACGATTGGTCTCGATCGATCCGGCACTTTGGGGCGGCGGTTCGAGTCATTGAAGCCTGGATGGGATTCGCCATGCGTGCGCACGTTGCTGCGAAAAGCCTGGGAATTTTGACGGCACTGCTCATCCTGTTCGCGGGGGATCCGTTTGGAGGAGTCGACCGTCGAACGGGGGCGGCGTTCGCCGGTGAGGACCTGGTGGGGTCCATTCGCCGGGACCAAGAGGCGCGGAAAGCGAAGCAGGAAGAAGAGTTTCGTCGGGATGACGAGCGGAAGTTGAAGCACCATGAGCTCGATGTGGATCTCGCTCGGATTCAGCAGCAAGATTTGGCCCTGTCCATTCGCAAGCGGGAGGTGGACCTGGAACAGGAGCGGCGGCGGACCGCGGCGGTTGAACTGGCCGCGCTCAAGAGCCAACGCGAAACACTGGAAAAACGGATCGAGTACGCCCGCAAGACCGTGCTGGCCAGCTTCGATGTCTCGGATCGCGGGATTGTTCCGAATCCGCAACAGCTCCCCGCCTCGCTCCGGCGGGCGAAACGGCTGCGAGAGAACATGCTGAAGCGGCTGTTGATGTACCGCGGAGATTCCAAGAACTATATCGCCGACGGCACGGCGCTCAATTTCTTTCTGGATCTCTGCGGCTCGTCTGCGTTTGCGAGTGAGTTTTACCAGGCGGCGGCGCAACAGGCCGGGCAGGGACCCAATCCGGCCGGAGTGCAATGGCTCAACCAACTCGCGAAAGCGACCCTCATCAATCGCCAGGATCTGGCGCAGATCCGCTATCAGCGCGGCCTTGCCGGGCCGAAACTTTCGGGACGCCTCAATGAGGACCCGCTCGACACCGATTGGCCGGCCATTCTGCGCACTGAGACGTTCCGTCCGCGGACCCTGGACATTGAGAAACGCCGGGCCCAGGTCTTAGCCGAGCTGCGAACCAAAAAGGGCATCTCACCAAAATCCGCCGACGGTTTGCTCGACGCGGCGAATAATCTCCTCACGGCGATTCAGGACGAGGAAACGGCGCTGATGCAGCGGCTCCGCGGGAACGGTTCTCCCCGACGCGAAAAGAAGGACTGGTTTCGCTTGCATTCGGCCGAGGAGCCGATCCGAATTCTATTGGCCGGCTGCTACCGGTTGATCGAGGCTCGGAAGATCGAAGACGTCAGCTTGCCTCCGCTGAATGACCCGCAGGGAGTCACGGTCGAGAGGCTGTTGGCTTATATGCATGAGAACAAGCTCAATTTCAGTCCGTCCGACGCCAACGGCCAGGTGGCATATGGCAGGATCCTGGAATTGATGGTCGTCTACTATACAGATCTGGCTCAATACAAAATTGACACTGAGAATGGGGAACGAAAGGTCGAGACGCTCAAACGGCAGGAGGACGAGGTCGACGAGGTGGTGCTGGGGAACAAACTCAACAACATCCAGCAGACCGAGATCGAGGTTTCCAAGTGGAACGCGATCGGAGAGATTGGTCGAGCCGTGATCGAGTCGCGCCGCGACTCGCAGGCGTTTTACAGTAGCATGGTCCCGCTGCACCAGGTCGGTGCCGCGATGTGCGCGACGGTCGTGATCAACGAGAAACGCGAGCTGGAAATGGTTGTGGACACAGGTTGCTCGTCGATGTCGCTGCCGCACGCGATTGCCGTCGAGTGCGGCGTGAACCTGGCAGCGGGGCGCAAGATTCCCGTGCATGTTGCCGACGGGTCGGTCGTCCAGGCGCAGGCCGTCGTGCTCGATTCCGTTCGCGTGGGGCACTTTACGGCGCACAACGTCGAATGCACGGTGTTTCCGCCCGGAGTGGACAAGGCGCCTCCGTTGTTGGGCATGAGCTTCCTGGGCCGATTCAAGGTCCAGCTCAAGGCCGACCAGATGATGCTCGCACCTCTGAATTAGGGGAATTGTTCGATGGGTGGGCCACCCAAAGATCGCTGGATCGGCGCCACGCTCGCCAAGGGGCGTTACAAGATCACGAGGAAGCTCGGCGAAGGCGGCATGGGGAGCGTGTATGTCGCCTGGGATGCCAATTTGCAGACCGAAGTCGTCGTTAAGGTTCCGCACGCGACACATCAGGACGACCCCGAAGCGACCGCGCAATTCGTCCGCGAGGCCAGTTCGCTCGTCAAATTGAGCCATCCGCACATCGTCAAGATCGTGGACTTCGGCGAACAGGGGGGCCAGCCCTATGCCGTCATGCAGTTTCTCTCGGGAGGGAGCCTGGCAACTCGGCAAGGCGACGAGGGACAGCCGCCGCAGAAACTTCCCGCCGAATCGTTGAAGGACTGGCTTCCCAGCATCGCCAAGGCGCTCGATTTCGTGCACGCGCAAGGTTACTTGCACCGGGATGTGAAGCCGGCCAATATCCTCTTCGACCCATATGGAAACGCCTTTCTCAGCGACTTCGGCATCACCAAGTTCGCCGTCGCGCAGCAAGCAGCCGGTTCCGGCAAGAGCCTGACGGGCGCCGGGATGGTCCTCGGCACGCCGGAATATATGGCGCCGGAAGTGATTATGGGACAGCCGGCCGATGGCCGGCTCGACCAGTACGGTCTGGCGGTCACCCTGTATGAAATGCTGGCCGGGCGACGACCCTTCGAGGACGCGACGGCTACGGCGGTGCTCGTCCAACAGACGGCACAGCAGCCTCCCGATGTTCGCTCCTTCAACGGCGACGTCTCTCCCGCGCTGGCCGCCGTGATTCGCCAGGCGCTGGCGAAAGAGCCGGCCAGGCGATTTGCCAATTGCGTGGCGTTTGCGGACGCGGCGATTGCGGCCCTTTCCGCGAGGCCGTCCAGTCAATCCGAACGCTTGAAACTCAAATGTCCCGCCTGCCAAAAGACGCTGAAGGTTGAAAGCAGATTGCAGGGAAAGACGGTTCCCTGTCCGGCTTGCCGCGTGGAGCTGAAAGTCTCCGACGATCTGCGAGAAGTGACGCTCGCCCGAGGCGATGGCCAGGCGGATCGGCAGCGCGGGGGCACCCGCGCGGTTGTCGCGGGTGATTTGTTGAAGCGCCCAAGGGCGGAGGCGCCGGTGGACATTCCGCTCGAAGCGGCCGAGGATGGGATTGCGCATCCGGATGACTTTTGGGAAACGGAGGGCGAGCTCCTGCTGCCGGCCGACTCCCCGCCGACTCAATCACTCGCCGCACCCGCGATTCCCACGCAGTCGTCGCAATTGCGGCCCCCAAAGCGAACTTCAGGCCAAAGCAAACCCGTTCCGCGCCACCGCGTCGACGACAAGCCGCAACACGCTGATCGCTATCATCGTTTCGTCATCGCTCGCCGTTTTGTGTTTGCTGGGCGTCGCCGTTTACATTGCGTCGACCGCCCTCATGTCCGCGCAGCGCGAAAGCAGGACGGAGAAGCTTGACGGTTCCAAACAAGTGACCGCCTTCGCCAAGAGCCGGAGGACGCCGCGCAAATCGCCCGGGCCGACCGACGCTTCGCCGGCAGGTGTCTCTCAAACCGATGCGGCCGCGCCGCAGTCGCCGCCACGTTCGTCGATTTTCGACATTTACGTGTCGCCTGTTACAGCGCGGTTGAGCGTCAACAACACCGCCGTCGAAGTGAGCGGCTCCGGGTCGCGGCGGCGCATGGTCGTTTCGGACCCGCGAACAGTCCGGTCGATCACGCTCAATCTTGCTGCCGACGGATACGAGGGTCGCCAGGAAGAGCTCGCAACGCAGCCGGGATCGACCACCTCTTTCAGGCTGGCACTCGTACGTTCGCAGCCAAACGGCTTCGGCTCCCCGGCGGCCGGCAATGACACGAAGGCCCAAACGCCCGGTTCGACGAAGTCGGGCTTCCAAGTCGCCACTGCAAAATCGATCGAACCGAAGCCCAAGCCGCAAGAGCTGTCGCACGATACGGACGCGCCTGAAACCGAGACGCCCGACGCTTTCGACGGGGACCGTCCTGGCAAAGTGCGAATGGACAATGGCCTCAAGACGATGCTCGTCTGGATCCCGCCGGGACATTTCACCATGGGAACGCCGCCCGAAGAGGGAAAGCGTCAAGACGAAGGACCGGTCGAGGTCACTCTGACGCAAGGTTTCTGGTTTGGGACGTATGAAGTGACCCAGTCGGAATGGCACAGCGTCATGCACACGGCTCCCTGGCATGGCCAGCTCTACGTGCAGGAAGCGGAAAATGACGCGGCGAGCTACATCAATTGGGAGGAGGCGACCGCCTTCTGCACGGACTTCACCAAGCAAGAGCACGCAGCGGGGCGTTTGCCGGCGAATTGGAAATACGTCTTGCCGACGGAGGCGCAGTGGGAATACGCCTGCCGGGCCGGCACATCAACGCCGTTCAGTTTCGGCAAAGCGGTCTCACACTTGGCGGAGTACGCGTGGTTCGCCAAAAACGCCAGTTTTCGTCACGAGGAATACGCCCATCGAGTCGGTGGGCTGAACGAAAACCACTGGGGAGTTCACGACGCTCACGGAAATGTGTCTGAGTGGTGCCGCGATTTCTATACACAAGACTTGCCAGGCGGAACGAATCCGGAAGTCGCCGGCAACGGCTCGCAAAGGGTGCTTCGAGGGGGAGGATGGAGGTCCAATTACGACGATTGTCGTTCGGCTTCACGCAACCGGGCCGAGGCGACGGCTCGAAGTCCAGCCTGGGGGTTTCGGATCGCTGCCATCAAGCAACCAGTTTTGCGATTGGGTCGGAAGGGAGTGCCTGCGGCGGAAGCGCTCAAGACGCGCGAACAGGTCAATGAACTCGTCCTGCAGTCGTACGAAATGATCAAGAATTCGAACTTGAGTGGTGCCCGCCAAATGCTCGAAAAGGCAAGCAGGATCGATCCGAGTTCAATCGTTGCCGATGGTACGCTCGGGCTCCTCTACTCGGTGTCCTCGCCTGACAACCGGTCGCCCAAGCTGGCGGAGAAATACTTTCGCTCCGCCTTGCACCGCAGTCCCGACGACGTTGCCACACTGAATAATCTGGCGTTGGCAGAGATTCACCTACACAAATACGCCGACGCTCTTCGATGCTTAAAAGAGGCTTCGAGGAAATCGCCGGATTCCGAAGAAGTCTTGCGGAATCTTGGGCGTTTTGTCTCCCAGGCACGAGCCGGAAAAATTCACGCGCCCCCCGCAATTCTGAGTGAGGCAACAGGAATTTACTCGAAGATCGCCGCAGCCAGCCAGGGAAACCAGGCGAATCGGCGTACAGGTTGGCTGTACATTCCGATCGAGGGCCAGCCGACATTGCCGCTTGGGGGAGCCCATATTTACGAGGACCATTGTTGCATGGTCTGCAACGGACGGGCGCGGATTCGATGCCCTCATTGCAGCGGTGGCTCGGTCAGCGACGATGTGACGCAACGTGGCATGATGCAGACACCTTTTGGGAATGTGCCGTACGCGGACACACTCACGGTTCAGCGCACGTGTAGGTTTTGCGGTGGCACGGGTTATGTCCACTGCCCCTATTGCTCAAACGGGTACGATCGGGACGGTCGATAGGGAACGGGCTTTTTCACTTGGCAGACGAGACTCACTGGAGGGCTGATGCCCTGCACGGACGTTGGTCAGACCCAGCCTGCTTTTGAGCCTTTCGGCCGGGACGTTCTTGATCGGTCCCGGCGAGTCATGACAATCGCATTGACCTCGGCCGATCATTTTCGGAGTGGACCTTCGGACTTCGGGGCCAATCGGCCTTCCTGGAAAACGGCCCCGGCGTTTGCTACGTTACGGAGCTTGGATTTGCCGCGAATCTGTCGGTGCCAGACGCCGCTCCCTTGTCGAGCCTGAGTTGGAATCCTTTGCCGTGACTGCTGTCCTGATGTCGAACGTGAAACCGCAAGCCATTTCCGGAGTCAGTGCGGGGACCGAGGCGGAGATCATGACCGCCTATCCGTCGATCGCGGCCACCGGTGCGGGCCAGAGCATTGGCCGGTTGTGCGACGCCGTGCCCCTCAAGACAAACGGCGTTCCCTGGCCGCGGCTCGTGGTGGGGATTCTGTTCTGGCCAATCGTCGTGCCGTTCGCGCTGACCGTTGGGTTGCTGCTCTATTCCTACATGAAGCTGTTCGGCAAACGGTACGTGCTGACGAATCGCAGCCTGGAAGTAAGGCAGATGATCGGCATACGAAACTACGCCCACGCCAACCTGGCCGACATCAAACAGATCGTCATCCGGGCATTGCCGGGACAGGCGTTCTACAAGGCGGCCGACCTGATCGGGACGGGGGCCGACGGCAAGACGATCATTCGCCTGGAAGGGGTCCAGCGGCCCGCGGTCTTCCGCCAAACGATCCTCGAGGCCCGCGACGCGAAATCGCAGATCGAAGAGTCGCTCAAGGCGATTCAGTCCCGCACGAAGTGACTTGGCGGAGGGTCAGGGCGAGCCCGCCAAAAACTCCATTGCTGGCACGCGCTGCGTCAGTTAGCCGCTTCGCGCCCATGCGGGAAGGGCCCGCAGTAGAACTATTCGTCGATGCCGAGGCGGTAGCGGAGCTGCTGGAACTGCTCGAAGTATTCCTCGCTCGACGAGTGGACGTGCTCGGCCTCGGTGATGAAGCGAATCTCTTCGTTGCGGTCGATGGAGTGTCTTTTGAAGATCTCCTCGAACTCGCTGAGGTTCTTGCCGTACACGATCAGCAGTTTGTGCTCGTCGAACTGGACCTCGAACGGGATCCGCGGATTGAGCACCGCGATGCCGAGGCAGCCGTCGTTGAGCAGCAGATCCTCGAAGTCGTAGAGCGTGCTCTTGAGCACCGGCGCGTCGATGTTTTCCCGATATAAATCGAGATGGCCGTGATTCCGCTCGTGGCTCGTCTCGAGGACCATGTCGACCTCGTTGCCCAGCGGATCGAGCAATTCGAGGAACAGGTCGAGCACCGTTTCGCTCGAGGCGGCCCCCATCAGGACGGGGATTTTGATTCCCGTGTCGGCGTCCTGGTAAACGTCGTGCCGGTATCCGGAACTCGGAACAACCTGCAGGTCGTACGAGGGACGCACCGCGTCGGTCAACATGAAGTTGCCATACCGCGCGATATTCAGATGCGCTTCGAGCTGCTCTTCTGAGACATTCAGAAAGCTGCTCCGCGTTGAGGTCGGAGTCTCTTCGCGGGTCGGGGTCGGCAAGAAGCGTTGCAGAAAGCTCATCGATTGGGTTCCCAGATTTCGATTCGACACCGTCACAAGCGGTGCCTTGCCCGAGCGGGGATTTACGGGCCCGGCAACATTAAAAGAACTGTAGCACGCAATTTTGGCTGCAAGCGGGGCGGGGCCATCGCCTTGGCCGAATTTCGGTCCGCCCGGCCGAATCAATCCGCTCGTGCGACCTGCGGCAACAAGGGGGAAAGGGCTGCAAGTCCGGTTTTGACGGTTGTACGGGGCCCGTCCCCGGGGCTCTGCAGAGCGACCGATGTTCAAATCCGAACGATTGATAGAGCCGAATCCCACGGCGCCGCCGGCTGAAATTCGAGAGGAGGAAAGGCCCTTTGGCGGGTTCCGGTTCGTCTACCCGCAATTGCCGCTCACCGATATACTTTGCCTCCTTTTCCAAAACGCCGCTGAGGAATGGACTCCATGCGGACGATCGCCGTGATGAACCAGAAGGGGGGCGTCGGCAAGACGACCACCAGCGTGAATTTGGCCGCGGGACTGGCGAAGGCCGGCCGCCGCGTGTGCCTGATCGATCTGGATCCGCAAGGTCACGCCTCGATCCATCTCGGCGTCGAGGCTTACGGCGACGTGCCGACGATCTATCAGGTGTTTGCCGGGGAGAAGACCATGTCCCAGGCGCGGCGGATGGTGGCTGGCAACCTCTGGGTCGTGCCGTCAAACATTGATCTGGCAGCAACCGAGGTCGAGCTGGCACACGTCGAGAACCGCGAATTGATCCTGCGCACGGTGCTGGACGATTTCCTGCGGATCGAGCCGTACGATTACGTGATTATCGACTGCCCCCCCTCCTTGGGGGTCCTGACGGTGAACGCACTGTCGGCGGTGCGCGAGATGTTCATTCCGCTGCAACCGCACTTCTTCGCATCCAGGGGCTTTCCAAGCTGTTGGAGACGACGGCCGTCATCACTCGGCGTTTGAATCGCGGCCTGCGCGTGACGGGAATCATTCTGTGCCTGTATGAAACGGGAACGCGGCTGGCCGCCGATATTACCGAGGACTTGACCGCCTTTCTGGAAAAGAGCGGGCCGGAAACCCCCTGGTCGGGGGCCACGATTTTCAAGAGCCGGGTTCGCCGCAATATCAAGCTGGCCGAGGCCCCCAGTTTCGGGCAATCGATTTTCGATTATGCCCCGCAGTGTCCCGGCGCCACGGATTACACGGCACTTGTCGGCGAAGTGACAAGTGCAGAGCAGAGCCAGTCGACGGGAAATCGTCAGGTGGCCTGACTGTATCGAGCGTAGGGCTTTGTAAATTGCTTCCGGATCGCGCGTCGCGTTCGACCTGCGCGGCTGCTTGATTCCGGTCGCCGCCGCTGCTATGGTGCAACAATCCGGTCATTATCTCCCCCGATTCAATCGCGAGACGTGGAACATGTCCGCAGTCCCTCCGAATGTCGAACCCGGCGATGCGAGCGCTCCCGATGTTGCCGCCGCCGCCCCCGCCGTTTCCAACCGAACTCAGTCAAAAAAGAAGAGGCGGCTGATCCTGTTGGCTGCCGTGCTGATTTGCTTGATTGGCACGGGGGGCTATTACAAATGGAGCGCGGTGCGCGACGAAACAAAGACGCAAGCCGTACGAGCCGTGCTCTCCGCCGACGGCATTGCGGTGATCGATACCAACAGTGAGCCGGACGACACGCCTTCTCCCTTCCAAGGATGGACGAAGACGAAAATGGTGCGTGTGCAATCCAGCAACAATCGAATTACCGACACCGAGATCGCAAAGATCGCGGCCATCAGCCAGGATCTGAATCTTGTGCTCTCCTCGTGCCCGATCACCGATCAAGGGCTCTCCAAACTGGAGGGGAAGTCCAACGTCCGTTGCCTGGTCCTGACCAAGACGGGAATCACGGACGAGGGGATCAAGTATCTGCGGGGGATGAACCTGCAAACGCTCGACTTGTCTTCGACAAAAATCACGGATAAGGGGCTTGCCGCTTTGGGTGAGCTGGAATTTCCGCGATTGAAAGAGATTGCACTGGAACGCACGCACGTGACGAACGACGGCTTAATGCATTTGGCGAGTTTCAAGAACCTCGAGTGGATTTCGATCGCGGGAACCAAGGTTACCAAAGAGGGCATTCGCCATCTGAAGGCCAAGCTGCCCGAAGCGACGGTCCTGGATTGACGCCGCGTCTCAATGAGGCGAATCTCCCGACTTCTCGTCGCGAACCGCAGTGAAATTGCCA
The DNA here is from genome assembly GCA_963833105.1 of uncultured Planctomycetaceae bacterium. Classification (GTDB taxonomy): domain Bacteria; phylum Planctomycetota; class Planctomycetia; order Planctomycetales; family Planctomycetaceae; genus DASPSM01. The sequence goes on along the minus strand of CAWHWU010000029.1, from coordinate 100,689 downwards.
TCCGGGTCTTCCGGACCGGTCATGAGTTGGGCATCCGCACGATCGGAATCTATGCCCACGAAGACCGTTTCGCCCTGCACCGGTTGAAGGCGGACGAGGCCTATCTCATCGGCAAGCCCGGGGAGCCGATCCGCTCGTACCTCGATATCCCCGCGCTGATCGCGCTTGCCAAAGAGCGGCGAGTGGACGCGATCCATCCGGGCTACGGCTTCCTCTCCGAGAATCCCGACCTGGCCCGCGCCTGCCAGGAGGCGGGCATTCTCTTCGTCGGGCCGCGGCCGGAGCTCTTGGAGCAGTTGGGCGACAAGATTGCCGCCCGCGCGATCGCCCAGCGCGCCGGCATTCCGATCCTTTCCGGCAGCCGGCAGCCCGTGCGGAATGCCAGCGAAGGACTCCGCGCGGCGCAGAAAATGGAATTTCCCGTCATCATCAAGGCGTCCAAAGGGGGCGGCGGCCGCGGGATGCGGGTCGTCCGCGCGGCGTCCGACTTCGCCGGCGCGTTTGAACAGGCTCAGCGCGAATCCCAGGTGGCTTTCGGCTCGTCGGACGTTTTTCTGGAAAAGTACATCCCGCGGGCCCGCCATATCGAGGTTCAACTTCTCGGCGACCTGCACGGCAACCTCGTCCATCTCTATGAACGAGACTGCTCGATCCAGCGACGCCATCAGAAGGTCGTCGAAATCGCGCCGGCTCCCTCGCTGAAGCCGGAACTTCGCGGCAAGCTGTGCGCGGCCGCGCTCGCCATCGGCCGGGAACTCCGTTACGAGAACGCGGGAACGGTCGAATTCCTGGTCGATGCCGACACGGGCGAGTTCTATTTCATCGAGGTCAATCCGCGGATTCAGGTCGAGCACACCGTCACGGAAGAAGTGACGGGAATCGACATCGTGAAGTCGCAAATCCTCGTCGCCGAGGGGCTCCCCCTGTCCGATCCCGAAATCGGACTGGGATCTCAAGAGGCCGTTGCCACGACCGGCTTTGCCGTTCAATGCCGCGTGACGACCGAGGATCCCGCCAACAACTTCATGCCCGACCATGGACGCATCACGCATTACCGCTCGGCAAGCGGAATGGGCATTCGCCTCGATGCGGGAACCGCGTTTTCCGGCACGGTTGTCACGCCGTATTACGATTCGCTCTTGGTGAAAGTGACGGCACGGGGCAGGCGTTTCGTCGACGCGGCCCGCCGCATGGAGCGCAGCCTGCAAGAATTCCGCGTCCGCGGCGTGAAGGTGAACGTTCCGTTCCTGATTCAGCTCATGACGCACCCGCAATTCCTGGCGGGGACTTGTACGACGACCTTCATCGACAATACGCCGGAGCTGTTCCGGCTCGAGCGCCGCCGCGACCGGGCGACGCGCCTGTTGACGTTTCTGGCCGACACGATCGTGAACGGCAATCCGCTGATGAAGGACCGGCCGGTCCCCAAGCGGCGCGCCCCGGCTCCCGTTCCTTCCTTCGACGCCAAGCAACCGATTCCCGAGGGGAGCCGTCAAAAGTTCAAACAGCTAGGCCCCGAAAAACTGTCCCAGTGGATCTTGAAGCAGAAGGCACTGTTGCTGACGGATACCACGTTTCGCGACGCGCACCAATCGCTGTTGGCGACGCGTTTCCGCACCCGTGATCTGCTCAACGTGGCCGAGGCGTATGCGCGGTTGTGCCACGGCCTCTTCTCCATCGAAATGTGGGGCGGAGCGACGTTCGACACGTCGATGCGGTTCCTGAAGGAATCTCCCTGGCAGCGGCTGGCCGACCTGCGGGAAAAGATTCCCAATGTTCTGTTCCAGATGCTGTTACGCGGCTCCAACGCCGTCGGCTATGCGAACTATCCGGATAACGTCGTCAAAGAGTTCGTCCGCGAGGCGGCGGCGGGCGGCATTGATCTGTTTCGCATTTTCGATTCGCTCAATTGGGTCCCCAACATGCGCGTCGCCCTGGAGGCGGTCCAGAAGAGCGGCGCGATCTGCGAGGCGGCCATCTGCTACACGGGCGACATCCTCGACAGCGGCCGCCCGAAATACGATCTCAAGTATTACGTCACACTCGCCAAGGAGCTGGAAGAAATGGGGGCCCACATCCTGGCCGTTAAGGATATGGCCGGGCTCTGCAAACCCTACGCGGCTCAAAAGCTCATCAAAACGCTCAAGCAAGAAATTGGCATTCCGGTCCACTTTCATACGCACGACACGGCCGGCATTCAGGCGGCGTCGATCCTCAAAGCGGCGGAAGCCGACCTCGACATTGCCGATGCCGCGATGGCCCCCCTTTCGGGAGGAACCTCGCAGGTCAACCTCAACACGCTGGTGGAGTCCTTGCGTTTCACGCCTCGCGATACGGGGCTCGACGCCGTGGCGCTGGATGGTCTGGCGGAGTATTGGGCGGCGGTCCGCGAGTTTTACGCCCCCTTCGAGACCGAGTCACTCCCCGCGACGTCGGATCTTTACCGGCACGAAATGCCCGGCGGCCAATACACGAATTTGTTCCAACAGGCGCGTGCACTGGGGCTGGCCGACCGCTGGGCCGATGTCCGGCGGCTTTATGCCGAGGTGAACCAGCTGTTGGGCGATATCGTGAAGGTCACGCCTACCTCGAAATCGGTGGGCGACCTGGCTCTGTTTCTGGTTGCCAACAATCTGTCGACCCAGGACATCCTCGACGAGAGCCGCGAGATCGCGTTTCCCGAATCGGTCATCGATCTCGTCAGCGGTCGGATGGGCCAACCCCCGGGCGGGTTTCCGAAGCGCGTCCGCCAGCGGATCCTGCGGGACAACGAACCCGTGAAGGGGCGTCCGGGCGCCAGTCTGCCGGCGGTCGACTTCAAGGAGACGGCGGCCGAGATGGTCCGCTTCCTGCATCGCGAGCCGGATCACGCCGAGGTGCTCTCCTACGTCCTTTACCCGAAGGTGTTCGAGGAGTTCGCCCTGCATCAACGGGACTACTCCGATACGAGCGGGCTCTCGACACCGGTCTTTCTCTGCGGACCGGTTCCGGGCGAAGAGATCTCCATCGACATCGAAGAGGGTAAGACGCTGATCGTGAAGTTCCTGACGGTGGGCGATCCCCATGCCGACGGCAGTCGTAGCGTTTTCTTCGAACTGAACGGCCAGCCCCGCGATGTGAGCGTGATCGACCGCTCGCTGGAACCGGAAGCCAAGCCGGGTCTGAAGGCCGATCCGGCCAATCCCTGTCACGTGGCGGCCAACATGCCGGGCATGGTCGTGACCGTCGCCGTTCAACCGGGCGACCGCGTGGCCAAAGGTCAGAAGTTGCTGACCCTGGAAGCCATGAAGATGCAAACGAACATCACCGCTGAGTGCAACGGAAAGGTCGAGCAGCTTCTGGTGAAACCGGGAACCCAAGTCGAAACGGGCGACCTGCTAATGACGCTGCAGTAAGGAAGGATGAAGGCGGAAGGATGAAGGATGAGTCAGACCTGTGCGCCCCGAGCGAGGCGCGGATCGGGTCTGACCCAACCCTCCGTCTTTAATCGATCCCCGCGCCGAAGGAGTCTTCCTGCGATTCGGCCGTTTGCCGGGCGCCCTGATGGGCAACGGCGTTATACCGCGCGCAGCCGGGACGCTGTGACTTGGCGGAATTGCCTCGGCAGCCGCCGGCTCGATGCGATGAGAGTCTTCGTTGTTCCGCAAAATCCGCGGAGCGGCGTATTCCTCGTCGTAAGGCTCGCGCAGAGTTGCGTAGTGGTCCTCGCCGTAGTCGTCGTACGTGCAGAGGTAGCCCGGTTCCTTCGAGCGCACCAGTTCTGATTCGTACGCTTCGATCACTTTTCGCTGGATGAGCTCGCGGCAATCCGAGTTGATGGGGTGCGCGATGTCGGCGTAGAGCTTTGCGCGGCCGTCATTATCTTTCGTGGCCCGCTCCTCATCGAGCTTCGCACCGCACTGGTTGCAATGCAGGGCGCGTAGGTGGTTCTTCGTATGACACCGGGGACAGCGATCCGTGAGCTTGCGGCTCGGCATTGCGACGAACGAGCCTTTCGCCCCCTGAATGATTTTCAGATCGCGGATCACGAAACACGAATCGAACGTGATCGAGCAGAAGGCCTGCAGCCGCTCATGCGGGTCGTCCATCAATTTGATGCGGACTTCAGAAATTTCCACGGCCGTCCTCCTTGTCGGGGGCGATTTCGAGTGCTTGAGAGCACTGTTGTGCCGCGGCGGATGCCGGCCTCTTTCCGGCGATCTCCGCCGCAAGCCGCTAAGACTTATTGGAATTCTCGATTACGGCCGGCTCTGTGCGACCCACACCTGTCCGACGCGCGTCGCACGCAGACGATTGGCAAGGGCTCGTGCCTGGCGGCGGCTCTGGCACAGGCCAAAGCACGCCGTGCCGCTGCCGCTCATCAGGCAGCCCAGCACCGGCAGATTCGAGAATTGGGACTTGAGTTGCGACACCTCCGGGTTCAATTGCTTTGCCGGCTCTTCCAATGCGTTGTGCAAAAATCGGCCCACGCGTGCGATCCGCCCGGCGTAGAGTGCCCTGGCGAGTTCGCCGACCTGGTGTTTCTGCTGAGGGACTCGGCAGTGCTTGAAGACCTGCGCCGTCGAAAGGCCCGTCCACGGACGGGCGATGACGAAGTGCAGTCCGAGCGGCACTCGAAGAGGCTCGATGATTTCGCCGCGTCCGTAACAGACGGCAGCCGACGTCCCGTCGACAAAGAAGGCCACATCGCTTCCCAGTTGCGATGCCAGCCGCCGAAGCTCGAGCGTTTCCAGCTTCAGCTTCCAAAATCGATTCAAGGCCATCAGCGTCGCGGCAGCATCGCTCGACCCTCCGGCCAAGCCTGCAGCAGCGGGAATTCGCTTCACCAGGGTGATGCGGACTCCCGCGTCGACGCCTGCATGTTCGCGAAGCAGTTGGGCCGCCTTGACGACGAGATTATCGGTTCCGCCGGGAACTCCCGTTTCCGCCGACTCCGAACTCGATCGATTGGCTAGCCGTAGGCTCGGGCCCTCCCTGCGGACCCCTCTGCCCGAACATCGCAAACGAATCTCGGTCGAGTTTTCCTCCGTGAAGATCAGGGTGTCAAAAATATCCACGGTCACCATGAGCGTCTCAAGCTCGTGGTAGCCGTCCTCTCGTTTGCCGAGAATCTCCAGAAAAAGGTTCAGCTTCGCTGGCGTGTGAACCACCAGCGACGGGCCGACTTGCCGAAACTGCATCGGCTAAGTCCCCCCAGGTTGGCCTGAGCGTCATCCCCGGCACTCAATTCGCCAGGGCATCCTCTCTGGACGATAAAATTTCACGTTGTGAAGGAAAAAACGAAGCTCGACGCTTTTAAAAAAACTCAGTTTTGGACGAAGCTCCGGACGAAATTTTCAGGGAACCGCAGCTTCCAAGTTCACGGCCAAGCGCAGAGCCGATTTTCGGACAGTAGAACTGTGCTGGATATTAGCAGCGGCCAAAAAATGAGTCAAGACGCGCTCGACGGGGCGTGCTGACTAATATGTCGCGCGACGTGCGAAAAACGCTGCGAAATAGCCACTCTCAGCCCGCAAGCTCTCTTGGAACGGCGCTGAGGCTCCGCTTCTCGTCGTCGCGCCCGCGCGCGATCTGCAGAAACTCGCCTGAATCGTTGACATCAAAGTCTGTGCAGCCTACCATCGCGTCGTTGTTTTACCCATTTGATTGTCAGTGCACAGCGCTCTCCCCGCGGTCAGTTGGCCTTGTATTGGGCTGAATCTGTCTCATCAGCCCGGCAGATTGGACAAGGGATGGCCGTGGAGGTCATTAGCGGCTCGGGTCAGGTTGCGCTCGACAGCAAGGGGTTGGATTCGGCGGTTTTGGAGACAATGCAACAAGAAGGGGGGACATCAGGATGAGACGATTTCTGGTTGGCTTAGTGGGTACATTTTTGGCATGCGGAGCTGTCGCGGGCAATGTTGCGCAGGCGCACCACCATCGCCACGGCTGCTACGACGGGTGCGCACCGGTGTGCGAAGCGAGCTGTGCACCGAGCTGTGGCTGCACGAGCTATCGAGTCGAAAAGCAGACCTGCTATCGCACGGTTTACGAGCGGGTCTGCCATCCGGAGACGTATACCGTCAATCAGACGGTGTACGAGACTGTTTACGAGAAGCATCCGGAAACGTGCTACCGGACCGTAAACGAGACGCAATACCGTGATCAGCAATACACGGTTTGCAGACAGGTTTGCGAGACGAGCTCTCGCACCGAAACGTACACGACTCAGCACCCTGTGTACGAGACCAAGTACCGGGAATGCAGCTACACCGTGCAGAAGCCTGTCTGGTCGACGGAAGAGCGTCAGTGCACGCGTCTTGTTCCTCACACGGTCGTCGAGACGGTCAACCGCCAGGTTTGCCGCACAGTCGTTGACCGTGTAACCGAAACCGTCAACACCGAACGGTGCTACACGGTGCAGAAGCCGGTCACGACCTACTCGACCGTGTGCAAAGACGTCGGACACTGGGAGACCCAGACGATTCATCATCCGGGTCCGGTCGTGACGCAGTGCGTCCGCGATTGCTGCGGATGCTGCCATGAGTGCCAGGTTCAGTGCCCCGGTTACGACACGTGCTGCCGCGTTTGGAAATCGCAAATTGTGACCGAGCAGGTTCCTTGCACGACCTATCGTTGTGAGGTCGTGCGGCAGACGGTTCCCGTGCAGGTGGTTCGCTGCGTGCCTCGGACGATCACCGAGAACGTTCCGTACCAGGTTTGCCGGACCGTGTGCCAGCAGGTCGTTCAGAAGTACCAGGTTCAAGTCTGCCACTATGTCTGCGAGCAGAAGGTGGAGCGCACTCCTTACCAGGTCTGCCACATGGTCTGCGAACAGCACAGCCGGCAAGTGCCGGTCACCACGTACCGCACGGTGCAGGAAGTCAAGACTTGCAAAGTCGCCTACTGCGTGCCAAAGCAGGTCGCGTACACCGTCGAACGCTGCGTCGCCCGCTGCGTCTCGAAGGTTGTGCCGATGACCTGCACGCGGATGGTGGTGCAGTGCGTGGCGAAGCAGGTTCCTTACGAGGTCTGCCGGATCGTTCCGGTTCCGGCGGCCCCGTGCGTTCAGGCCGCCTGCTCCTGCGGCGCCCCCGCGGGACCGGCTCCCTGCGTGACCCCTCCTCCGGGTCCGGCCATGCCGCCGCAACCGAAGATGTAATTATCTCCGGTTGACCTGTCGTTCAATGTCAGAATGGACGACGGCTGGCGATCTTCGCCAGCCGTTTTTTGGTTTTTGCATCAAGCGGCCGCGCGTCAGGAAACGCTACGCCTTCGGTGCCGCGGTCGAATCCACGATGCGCAGGAGCTGAGCCAGGGACCAGGCTTGAAACGGGCAGCCGCGCGGCGTGTGGGGTGGATCACCGTCCGCGATTTCCGAAACGTGCCCGAGCCCGGCCTTTTCGAGATGGTCCAACAACGGCTCGACAAACCTTGATTGTGCCGTGCTCCGCACCTCTGGCGAGGGATCGCGGACGCGGAGCCACGCGTCCACAAAGGGACCCGCCAGCCAGGGCCAAACGGTCCCTTGATGATAGGCCCGGTCGCGGTCCCGCACCGAACCGAAGTAACGGCCGCAATAACTCGGAGCACCCGGTTCGAGCGTCCTGAGTCCCGTGGGAGTCCATAACCGCGACTCAACGACGTCGACGACCTGCCGTGCGGCCTTCGTGTCCAGGAACGTCCACGGCAACCCGCCTACGGCGAGGATCTGATTGGGCCGTAGCGTGTCGTCGAGGACCCCCTTGCGATGATCGACGTCGATCACGTCGAAGAGACAGCCCCGCGCCGGGTTCCAGAACCGCGCCTGGAACGCGGCCAGCCCGCGATCGTAAACGCCGATCCAGCGCGAATCGGAGGCCGCACCGATTTTGAGCGCGGCGAGCCAGAGCGCCTCGACCTCGACAGGCTTGCCAATCCGGCCCGTGACGGGACGCCCGTCGACTTTCGCGTCCATCCAGGTGAGTGCGAAATCGGCGGTTCCGGCGGCCAATAATCCGTCACTATCGCAGCGAATCCCATAGCGGGTTCCGCAAAAATAACCGCTCAGGACCTCTTGGACTGCCTGTCGGAGCAGGCGCCGGACCGGCTGCGAAGCCGGGCGTCGTGCGCGATCGGTCGCCGTCAGGTACTCGTGGACGGCGACGATATACCACAGCGACGCGTCGACCGAATTGAACTCGGGCGCGTCACCCTGGTCGGGAAACCGATTGGGAAGCATGCCTTCGGAAATGGTTCCGGCCCAGGCCGTGAGGATGTCCCGAGCCTCGTCGAAACGTTCCGTCGCCAGGCACAACCCACCCAGCGAAATGAAAGTGTCCCGACCCCAGTCCGTAAACCAGGGGTATCCGGCAATGATCGTTTTGCCCTGGCCGCGGCGGGCGAAAAACGCATCTGCCGAGCGGGCCAACCGGCCGGGAAAAGAGGCCCGGCGACTTTGCTCCGAGTTGCGGAGGGCCGCCGCAATCTCGATCGTCGCGGTCCCCACGCGCTTCAGCGGATCGAGATGTCCCTCGGCCGCCAGGATCAAGACCGCCTGCTCCCCGAGTGGCCAGGAGAACGTTCCCGGGGCCGCCAGATCCTCGACAGAGTCGAGCCCTCGTTCTTTTTCCCGCACGTAGACAAAGTTGCGAAACCACTCCGGTTCCTGCCGGTAAGAGCCGTTAAACAGGGCGGTCGTGGACGGAACGTCGCCATACGGTTTCCAGGTGACCATCTGGGGCTCTAGGGCCGAGTCGAAGTGGAACGCGGCGTTCTCCCGATGCAGTCCGTGATAATCCCGCCCCGAAAGGAGCGGCCGCACGATCAGTCGGACCGCCGGTCGCGGATTGGCCAGCCGCCAGGTCATCACGCAGGCCGAGATGCCGTGGGGAACAAAGAGTTCCAGCGAGATCTCGTCGCCCCCCTCGAGTCGCCACCGCCAACTCGGCCAGGGTTCATTGACGAAGGTGGTGAGACGCGTCCGGCCGTCCGGAAAGACGACGTCCGGCTGGTAACGCTGACTGGTCAGCGGAAACCGTCCCTCCTCCGTTTCGACCCAGGCCTCGAAGCCGTTTGCCAGGACTAATCGATTCGTCGGCGGGGTCGTCGCCGTCAACAGCAGCGCGTGATACCGCCGCGTGCGCAGGCCGCAAGCCGTGCCGGAGGCGAACCCTCCCAATCCATCCGGCTCGAGCCATTCGATCTCTTCCGACAGGGCGACGGATTTCATGCCATCAGGGCCTCATGCCGAATTGCGGAGCCGGTTCGGTGTCGTTTGGAGAAAGCACGGCTTGTGCGACGAAGGATTGACAGAATCGCGCGTTTTTGCGGAGATTGGGGATTGAGTCGACCGGCCCGGGTCTAGAAAGCCAATCAATGACGCTCTCTTCTGCGCAGCAAGAAGCCGATGCTCGCCGATGGGTACGCTACCACGTCGTCGGTTATTTCGCGACGATCGGCGTGGCAGCCGGGCTCCTGATCGTGGACCACCGGGTGGCACAGATCATCGGCGATAGCAAAATGTCCGGCTTTCGCGCGATCCTCTTGGTCTCGGTCCTGCTGGCCGGCGTCGGGGCACGCGCTCTTCTGGCATGGCGCAGCGCTACCGTCGACCTGCAGGGACGAATCTTTTTGACCGTCGTCGGCCTGGTCCTGCTGACGGGGGCCGCGTTCGGATTATCCGATTGTCTGCAAGAGATCCGGGAAGACTACAGGGCTCTGGAGGCAGGCCGGCCCGTTTCGAGCGTGACAATGCTTCGAACTAGCCGCGCCTCCGTTTGAGGACGGTGGCACGATCCGCTGCCGGTGACAGCGGGTCGCCCGTTCTCGTCTGATCGTCGACGGTTCGACGTTGTTTTAGCGGACTGCCTGGCGGATCTCCTCCACCGTTTGGAGGGCGTGTTTCGCCTGTTCCAAACCTCCGGCGGCGCGAATGAATTCCAAGGCCGCGCCCATGGAGCCCAGACCATTTTGCCCCATGCCCTTCCTGCGCCTCACCAATTTGGTGCGTCTTCCCTTCGCCTTGGCATTGCTCTTGATGGTCGAGACGTATTGGGCGTTGACATTCAGCCCTTTGGCTTTGAGGTCCTCTGCAATTTCGGAGGGTGACTTGCCAGGATGGGCGGCGAGTGCGTCACGAATCGCCTGACTCTTGTTGACAGCGTCTTTTCGAGATTTTGCCATTACGGGCTCCAACTAATGAGATGGTTTTAGGACGGAATATTCTTTCGGTAGCCCTGGCAAGTGTCAAGGATTCAAGGACTTCCGAATCGTTCACTAGTCTCTTAAATCCGCTTTAAAAGGGTCCTGGGATCCCGGGGTGATCTCGCCCCGATTAGTAGGGATGCCACTCTGCCGGTCCGGGTCCCTCTGAATTGATACTTCCCTCGGCGTCCAAAAAAAGCACATCGGCGACGGCGGCACCGAAGTTGCGTTCCGATGCGGGGACAGGCAAGAATGAGGGCCGAAACGCCTCGCGTTGATTCTTCGACACCCGCGCTGGTCGATTCTTGCCAACAGTCCGCTTGCCGAGAGAATGACTGCAATTCCATGGCCACCACCACGACGCTGCCGACCGCGACCGCATCGACAAACAATCATGGCAACCACGCCCACCACCGCGTTTGGCCGGGTCGTCCGTATCCACTGGGCGCGACCTGGGACGGGCGCGGCGTCAATTTCGCGATTTATTCGGAAAACGCGACGCGGGTCGAACTGTGCCTGTACGACAACGCGGAATCGACAACCGAATCACGGAAGATCGACTTGCCGGAACAGACCGATCAGGTCTGGCACGTCTATCTGCCGGATTGCCGGCCGGGACAGGTTTATGGTTATCGGTTCCATGGTCCGTACGAGCCGGCCAAAGGACATCGGTTTAACCCGAATAAGGTCGTTCTCGATCCCTACGCCAAAGAGATCGGTCGCGTCGCCCATTGGGCAGATGAGCTCTTCGGGTACAAGGTTGGCGATCCGCAGGCGGACCTCTCATTTGACGAGCGCGACAACGCGGCCTCAGCGCCCTTGGCGTCGGTCATCGACACGGCCTTCACCTGGGGGGACGACACGTCTCCCCGCCGGCCCCTGCACGAAACGGTAATTTACGAGCTGCATGTCAAAGGCTTTACCAGACTTCATCCCGAAGTCCCCGAAGAGCTGCAAGGCACCTATACGGGCCTGGGGTGCGAAGCGGCGGTGCGGCACCTGGTCTCGTTGGGCATCACGGCCGTTGAGTTGTTGCCCGTGCACCACCATGTCGACGAACGCCATTTGATCGAGCGTGGTCTGTGCAATTATTGGGGTTATAACACGCTCGCCTTCTTTGCAGCGGACGCCAGATACCGGTCCAACGACTTCGGCAACACGGTGCACCAATTCAAAACCATGGTCCGCAATCTCCACGCGGCCGGGATCGAGGTGATTCTCGACGTGGTTTACAACCATACGGCCGAAGGAAACCAGCTCGGCCCCACCCTGTCGTTCCGCGGGATCGATAACGCGGCCTATTATCGACTCTCGCCCGAATCGCCCCGCCACTACACGGATTTCACCGGCTGCGGCAACACGTTCAACATGCAAAATCCCCGCGTGTTGCAACTCATTATGGACAGCCTGCGGTATTGGGTGACCGAGATGCACGTCGATGGGTTCCGCTTTGATCTAGCAAGCACCCTGGCCCGCGTGCTCCATTCGGTCGACAAGCTGGGAGCCTTCTTCGACATCATCCACCAGGACCCCATTCTGTCGCAGGTGAAACTGATCGCCGAACCCTGGGACCTGGGGGACGGTGGTTACCAGGTCGGCAACTTCCCCATGGGCTGGTCCGAGTGGAACGGAAAGTACCGTGATTGCGTCCGCCGGTTCTGGAAAGGGGACGGCGGCGTGATCGACGAATTTGCCACGCGGCTTTGTGGCAGCAGCGATCTCTACGGATGGAATAACCGCCGCCCGCACGCCAGCGTCAATTTCATCACCTGTCACGACGGGTTCAGCCTCCGCGATCTGGTCTCCTACGACCACAAGCACAACGAGGCCAACGGCGAGGAGAACCGCGACGGCTCCGACAACAACATGAGCTGGAACTGCGGGGCCGAAGGGCCGACCGACGATCCGAAGATCAACGCCCTGCGGGCCCGCAAGCAGCGGAACTTTCTCGCCACGCTGCTCCTTTCGCAGGGGATCCCCATGATCCTGGCCGGCGACGAGCTCGGCCACACGCAGAACGGCAACAACAACGCCTACTGCCAGGACAACGAAATCAGCTGGCTTAACTGGGAATTCAACGAGGACCAGCAGGCCCTGTTGAAGTTCGTGCAGACGTTTATCACCTTCTGGCACGAACAGCCGACCCTGCAGCGGCGGCGATTTTTCCACGACCGGGCCACGCGCGGCACGTCGGTCAAAGACATCCAGTGGTTCAATCCCTGCGGGGCGGAGATGAGCGACGCCGACTGGAAAATCGAATTCGCCCGCAGCCTCGGCTGGCTCTTGCGGGGGGAAAAGATCGACGTGGACGACCAGGGGGAGGCCGTCTCAGGGGATACGCTCTTGATCCTGTTCAATGCCGACCACGGCGTCGAAGTGGGCTTCATCCTGCCGCCGTGCGAAGGGAGCGAGAGCTGGCGGCTGCGGTTCGACACGTTTGACCCGACGACGACCCCCGCGGACTACGCCTTCGGTTCGGCGTACAAGCTGCGTCCGTGTTCGATCGCCATCTTCTCTGCCGTCAAGAACGAGGAGCCGAAAGTCCCGACCTGACGATCCTGGGCGCCCTGTCAGTCTCATTCACCCAAGTGTCCAGCTCGAAATTTCTGCACAATTTTTGCACAGATCCCCGATTTTTCTGGTTTTTCTGCGGCGCAAAAAAAGGGCGGGCACCACAGAAAAAGCAAAATGCACGACGGCCCCCCTTGACTCTTGCCGAATAATGGAACATCGGAGCGTCGCGCGCCGTCCCTCGCGGACGGCGGCCCGCGAAATCCCGCGGTCTCACGTCGCGCCTTTGAGGTCGTAACAGAACAGCAAGTCCTGATCGCTCAAAAACAGTCGCCCGTCGGCCACGACGGGGTGCGACCAGGCGTTGCTTTTGCTCCTCTGCGGTTGTTTGAACCGTCCCAGCTCGTGATAGCCGGCCCCCGTCGCCTCGACGAGCACCACGGTCCCCTGCTCGCCGCGGAGGTAGAGCCGTCCGTCGGCATAGGTGATCGCCCCCTTGCCCGGCGCGGCTGCGCCATTTCACCTTCCCCGTCGCCAGGTCGAGACACGTCAGAATCCCCGGCTCGCTCGAGCCGTAGAGCAGGCCGTCGACGATCACCATTTCGCCGTGATGGCTGTTCATATCGCGCGTGTGATAAACCAGGTTCGCCTTCACCCCTCCGTGGTCGCTCGACAGCTTCACGAGTGAACCGCCGCTTCCATAATCGGACGAGGTGAACACGAAATTCCCCTCGACCAGCGGCGACGAGCAATTCGCCGTCGTGTTCGACGCGCTGTCGTCCCGCCACAGGAATTTGCCCGTGTCGGCCCGCACGCCGACGGTCCCGTTCGCCGTAAATTCGATGAATTGCCGCACACCGCCGATTTCGGCGACAACCGGCGAGGCGTAAGCGGCCCGATCCTTGCCGGGGAGCAGCGACTTCCAAATCAGGTCTCCCGTCCGCGGATCGAGCGCGACGAAGGTCGCCTGGTCGCCCCCCGGAGTGCACAGGAGCTGGTTCCCGTCGACGTAAACCGATTCGCGCATCCCCGCAGCCAGGTGCTGCGCCCCGAATTCTTTCACGATATCCTTGTGCCAGCGGATCGCTCCCGAACGCGCGTCGAGGCAGGCCAACACGCCGTAACCGCCTAAGGCATAGACGGCGTCGCCGAAGACGGTCGGCGTGCTCCGCGGACCATCTCCGGGATTCAGGTGGGAGGCCCAGGCGAACGGCGTGCTCCAGATCTTTTCACCCGTGCCGGCATCGAGCGCGATCAGCGCCTCACACTTCCCCTTGTTCCCCATTGTGTAGACGATTCCCTTGGCCACCGAGACGCTGGAATAGCCGGCCCCCAAACCTCGGCACGTCCAAGCCAGCTTTGGTCCTCCCTTCGGCCATTGCTTCAAGAGGCCCGTTTCGAGCGACTTGTTGTCTCGCCGCGGGCCGTTGAAGTTGGGCCAATCGGCCCCCGCCTCCGTTCCGGCCAGCCGCACATTGTGGTGGCCTGTCGTCTCGAGGCTGAAATCCGCGTTGGCCTCGGCGTCGTAGGCGGGAGAGGGACTCCACGGATCCGTGAGCTCAGGGATCAGCTTTGGCACGGCGGCCCCCACGCCCCGTTGCCGCTCCAGTCGCTGGCTCATGATGAAGAGCCCCACGCTGACGGCGACCACGATCACCAGCGCCTCGATCGCAAAGCGGTAACGCCGTTTGAGCATCACTCACTCCTCGCACGGGCCGAACGGTTGGCCTGTCTTGAATCTGGCAACAGAAGAATGCGATGGCGTTTTGACCACCAAGTCCGAGCTTCGCGGCGGCGAAACGACAGCTAAGACAATTTTCAACAGGAGGTAACAGAGGCAACGGAGCAAGTTCGGCTCCCCCGTTTACCGCTGCGCTATTATCAGTGTTACCTTTGAGTTCAATTCATGGTTTTCTGTTTTTTGTCGGTCGCTCCGAACTCCCACCAAATCGACGATCCGCCGCCGCGGGACACGGAGATGCGAAGAAAGCCGAGAAATTTTTTAACAGAAGGCAACAAAGGTAACGAAGAAAGACCAGGATTCAGGTTTTTGTCTTCCTTCGTTATCTTCCTTACCTTCTGTTAAACATTGGCTTTTTGTCTTTCCTCTTTTGGCGCCGTGGCGAACCTTCACGACGAGCAGCGGTCTTCGAGGATGGCTCCGCATCGGCGGAAGTGGGCTGCCTGACTCGCGTCGTAGCGGGCGCCGCGGAGGTCGACCAGGTAGAAGTCGACACCGTCGATAAGGGCGTAGCGGAGGTCGGCCCCGCACAAGTTCGCTTTGCGGATCTCCTCCGGCGATTTGAAATCCTGCTCGGTGTATTCGTCGGTGTAAAAACCGGTGCGGCTCCCCTCCGAGGCGATCGTCGAATCGACCAGACCGCTCCGCGAGGAGCCCATGTGGAACGTCGCTTGCCGCAGGTCAGCTCCGGCGAGGCAGACACCCGGCCAATTGACGTCTCCCAAGCCGGCACCGCGCAGGCACGCGCCCGACAGGTTGCCGTCCACCATCGAAGAGCCGGTGAGGAGCGCACCTTCCAGCCGGGCCGCGCTGATGTCGAGGCCGTCGAGGCACATGCCTTCGAGATCGCTGTTCATCAGCCGGGCGCCCTGAAGAGAAGCTCCCGCCAGCGAGCAGCTCCGCAGGACACAGTCCGACAGGTCGGCCTCGTGAAGATTGGCGCCGCTGAAGTCAGTTTCTTCGAGCACGGCGCGCTGGAACGCGGCACGCCTCAGCATGGCGCCGCGGAAGCTCGTCTGGCGCAGATCGGCTTCCCAAAAGCTGGCGTCGAAGAGGGTCGCATTCTCGAATTTCGCGTGGCCCAAATTGGCCCCGAAGAAAAATGCGCGGCTCCCACGAACGGTGGACAAGTCGGCCCCGAAGAGGTCGGCGCCGGAAGCCTGGAAGCCGTTGAGAGAAGCCCCCGCGAGGCGGGCCCCGATCAAAGTGGCCCCCGACGCGTCCGCCTCGTCGAGGTTGGCTTCCCGCAAATCGGCCCCCGTAAGGTCGGCACGATTCAGATGGGCTTTCGGCAATTGGATCCCCGGCCAATGCACGCCGTCGAGATACGCCCCGTCGAGCACGTGCGGCCGCTTTCTTGAGGCGAGAACCCAAATTGGGGAGGCCGCGTGCAACAGGCTGGCCGCCATCGCTTCGGTCTCATCGATCAGAGCGGCCGACCTCAGCTCGGCGATCGCCTCGGGACAATTCTTAAGCCGACCCCCCGCCGCGACGACCAGGTCTAGCGGCAGGCGGGCCGTCAGGAAATCGCATTTCCAATCACCCGTTTTTAACTGAGCGACAAGGGCGATGGCCGCCAGGTTACGCCGCACCACGACGTGCCGCAGCAAGCGGACGACATCTCTCGGAAGTGCGCCTGGTTCGCCGGCAAAGGCGAAGAAGGAGCCCTCTGGTCGAGCATCTTGTGGTGCCCGCACGTTCGAGCGAAGTTCGCCTTCCAGGCAGTTGGATTCGAGCTGCCGGTAAACTTCGGGGTTGGCAACGTTCCTCCGGATGTAACCGAGAACCGCTTCAACCGGACCGTCCAACGAGGCATCACGCGGCCAGTTCGTCGAGAGCCACCCGCCACAGTTCGGGCACGCCCCTGAATTGCCGTTCCTCGGTCCGCTTCAGACGGGAAACGACAGAGGCACATTCATTTGGGTGCGTTGCCAGCAGGTACTCGATCAGCTCGTCCCGGCTCCAGGGAGCCAATTTGATAATTAATTGGCGAGGGTGATTGGCGCGGGTTTCGTTCCCCGCAAAAATCACGAATCTCGAGAGCGTGCCCGTAGAGGGGGGCAGCAGCCAATCGTCCGTGTCGAGAAAGGTAATCCGCGCAAGCCCGTGGAACTCGTCGGCCAGATGGGCCAGCGCCGTCGACTTGCCGCTCCCCGGCCCGCCCACGATCTGCAGGCAGTAGGGCCCACCCATATCGAGCCAAACTTGCACCTCGTCCTCCAGCGGCAGACTTTCGCCGGTCGCCGGAGAGACAATGCGCGGTCGAACAGGTGCTTGAACGGGGCGGAGCATAAGCGGACTCCGCAGCTAAATTTTTGCTGGCAAACGAAGAGGGGAATTTCGAACAACGCCGATTGTACCTTCGAGCATCGTGACTGGCACATTCATGCCAAGGCAGGCCACTTCCCGGAACGGGTCAGTTTGAGGGTTTCTGACGGGAGCGGGGTGCAACCGCAGACTTTCGCTCACTTCTTGATCACGGCACCGAGCTTGGTAACTGAGCTTGCCGGATACCAAGAGCCATTGACCCAAAGGTTTTGAAGATCCGGCTTGCCGCGACGCGGGTATGTATACGTAAAGCTGTAGACAATCACGTCGCCAGCGCGGTTCTTCCAATCCGCCAGCCATTGGTGCACCTGTCGTTCCGGGTTCATGGTCCCGTCGACATACTCAGCCCATCCCGAGACATGCGAAGAGGGTAGACCAGGATTCAACCAGTCTTCTTTCAATGGCTCCCAACCGAGTTTTTTTAGCCGCGAGTCAATTTGCTTCAGAACATCTCCCGCCGGATATTTCTCGTTCAAGCCGTACGCCACATGCAGCGAATCGTACGCTCCCTTGTCGTAACGGACCTTTTCTGCCCCTTTGAGCGGGATTAACTCCTTAATTGGCGTCGCATCCGCTTTTTTTCCTTCACTGATCGCACGCGGGGGGGTCGTCGGCTTGTTTTCGGGACCATTTGCCAGCGCGGTCGGGTGCGCCGGGGTGAGTAACTGCATAACTGCCACACAGAATGCAACCGTTACAATTCGCAACGATCCCTGCTCGGTGCGCATTTGCGATTCTCAAAAAAGTGATCAGAATTATTACCGCGGCGAACTCGCTTAAACTGGACTAGTCCCAAATTCTCGTGGGGCGAGCTGCTAGCTTGCCCGTCTCTGCTTCAGGCTTTCAAACCAGGGCAAGCTGGCAGCTTACCCCACGAGTCGCCGGGTGCCACTCCCACGGATCGGCGTGGGCGTGCCGGCCAAATCTCAGAGGGTGAACGTCAAACGGATTCGCACGCCCACGCAAAGCCGTGGACGTGGCACCCGACTTGGAGATTGTCTGCTTGTCTCGCTGAAAAAACGGTTAACGGCGTAGAGTGGCGCCCCATGCGCCGCTCGAAGACCGCCGGCGTAAAGCCGGCGGCTCGTCATCAAACGAAGCGCAACAGCCATCGGGTTGTCGGACGGGGAAAACCGCTCCCGCCCGATCGAAGGAAACGGCCGGAGAGTTTGTCGGTCACTTTTTCGGCGGGGAACTCTGAACCACCGCCTTCTCAGGCAGAGCAATCTTGAGATCGCGCAGCGTTTGACGCGCGAATATATTGTTATACTTGTTGATCAGGTCCGACTGCGCGGCGCGAATCAGGTACTCGCGGGATTTCTCTTTGTCGCCGCGATTCTTGAGGAACATGCCGATGAAGTACTCGAAGTTTGTGGGGACCTCGACGTTCCAATCCTTGGAGATCAGGGCGTCAATTTTCTTGAAGTCGAGATCCTTCACGGATCCGGGCGGCAGCGACTTTTGCAGCAGCCGCACCAGCTCTTTATACATGGCGGCATAGGCCGGACCGCGGGAGCTCGGTGCCGGGTTGGGGGCGACGATTTTTGCCAGCAGCCGATCGCGGTCGGCCGTCTTTCCCAGCGCGTCGGCAATCAGGGCCGCATGCAGGGCGTTGTAGGCCTGGTGGTCCTCGTTGAAGCACATCTCGAAGACCGTCTGCGCCTTCTCCGGTTCTTTTCGCAGCGAGTAGTAAACGGCGACCTGCTGACGGACGAACCCTTTGATATTCGTCCCCAGCGATTCGAAATGCGTCCGCGCAAGTTGTCGGCCGCCTCGGCGTCGCCGTGCCCCGTGCGGTGGCACCACTTCATCCATTCGAATTGCTCTCCGTCGTACCGCTCCGCAACCGCACGGATGAAGGCTTCGGCCTTCTCCCACTGGCCGAGCATTTCGTGGCAGCGAGAGGCGGTCATCATCGACCAGGCCGAATAGCTGACGGCGGCCGCGTCGGCGAACACGACCGCCTCGCTCCATTCCTTGCGGTTCATGTGGTACTGCGCGATCTCGTTCTGCACCTGCGCCTGTTCCAGGCCGGCGGAAGGGAGATCGAGCGACTTCACCAGCGTCTCTTTCCAATGGACCAGGTCGCCTTTCTCCTTGTAAATCGCGGCAAGGTTTCGATAGGCGCCGTAATCGGCGGCGGTCACGATGCGCTTCTTGGCGCAGCGTTCGGCGTTGTCCCATTGCTTGAGCTTGTAGTACCGCATCGACAGCGACGCCATCAGGATCGGATCGTCGCCATAGTCGTTTTCCACCGTCGCCATGAACGTGCGGGCCCGGTTCCAGTTGCGGAAAACCTGGATCGCCACGGCGGCCGGGATGCGGGACGACGTGTCCCACATCATGTCCATGTGGCGGCTTGTTCTTATGCTGCTCATCCGGCTCCGCGGCGTTCCCCTGGTCGATGCCGTACATTTCGTCGCTCCAGACAGGATCCGCATGGGTCATTTGGATCCACAACCACGTCGTCCCCGGCTCCATGTTGCGCAGGCGGAGCCAATTCAAGATGGACCAGTCGAGCATCACTGTCTCGCGCGGATCGAACTTCGCGAGCAGCGCTTGATACGTTTTGTTCACATCGGCCGGGTCGTTGGAGTAGGAATCCAGGAACGCGGCATAACGATGACCCGCGCAGAGCGGCCGATAGGTGGAAAGGGTCGGTTCGGTCGGGATGCCCCAGATCGTGTGCTCGAGCTCGAGCCGCCGGTTCACCTGCAGGAACTGGATCTCCTCGATCAGGTTGCCCAGGACGTCGAGCGACGGCTCGAGCGTATCCCGGCCGGAGGTCGTCTCCGCCTTGATGTCGGCCACGAGCTGCACGCGGAATTCGATCGCGTCCTCGGTCGCTTTGTCGGCCGCCCCCTCATCGACCGGCTTGGCGTCGGCGAGGCGTTTGGCAAGCGACGCGGGGAACCCGTGGACGTCGGGAAGCCGGCTGGCGAAGCGAGTTGGAGAAGAGGGAAAAGGCCGAGTCGGTGACCATCCGCATCGGGCCGATCGTGCGGGTCGAGCACAACGCGTCGGCGGCGCGGAAACAGTCGGGGCACTCTTGCAACAGCTCCGTGCACGCGTTGATCGTGACGGTGTACAGGTCCGCGTACATGACGGCCTGCATCTTCAAATAGCGGGCCAGCCTCTGTTCCTGATGGTTTTTCGCCTGTTCCATCATTTTCGGAAGTTGGCCGTCGCAGAACGCCTCCAGGATGTCGGCCCAGAAGGGGGGCCGCTTGGACGTCTTTTTGCCCCACGCCTTGCGCCGCCTTGAAGTCGAGGCGGGCCGCGTTGTGCAGGCCCACGAGCGCCCGCACATAGCCGCGGTGCCAGAGGGCCCAATCCGACCCGTCGCTCTCATGCACCAGGCGTTCGGCATAGAGCAAGGCCCGCGCGAAGAATGCCTTGTGAGCGGGACCGAAATAGGAAGCGGTCAGGCTCCCCAAGTTGGCATAACCGACGGCCAGGCCTGCCACGAGTTCGGGCGATTCGCCCTTCGTCCGGATCTCGGCATGGATCCGGCGGAGCGCGCCGAGGACGGTAATTTCGTTCCATTCCCAGAGCCGTTCCGTCGTCTCGCGGGGGACGCCGGCGAATTCGCGGGCCGCCGGCACCGGCTTGGCCGAGCTTCTGCTCATGCAACAGGTTTTTGAGTTTTCCCCGCGACATCCGCTCGGCCAGATCGGCCAGGTTGGTGACCATGTTCGGAGAGAACACGTCGGTGATGAAGCTCCATTCTCCCAGCTTCTCGGTCGCTTTGCCGTTCGTGCGACTGAGCGTGTACCGCACGTCGAATCCCCTTTTGGTGTGGGCCACCTTGCAGTGGAGATCGAAAGGGACAACGTGCAGCAAGGACGCGTCGGGACTCTTCTCTCCGAGCGTCGCGTCGGGGGTCCGTAATCCGCACTCGTCGCGGGCGGCGATCAAGAAGGCCTGCCGCATCAGCTCGCGCGCAGAAACGGCGGCGGAGCGTCGGCCTTTGAAACGTGGTTCGGCTCGCGATATTCGAGGTAGACGGCGTCGGCGGCTGTCGCTGGTTTGTCGGCCGCCGCCGCGGCCCCCGGAAGGGCCGTCGCCAGAGTCAAAACCACGAACCAATCGCAGAGACGCGGTCTCATATCAGTACCTCGACGGCGGCGACCGTGATGGAGAGAGGGAGGAAAGGTATAAGACGTCAATTTTATCGCATGGGTTGAAAACTGCCATTTAAAAACAAGGCGGAAGGATGAAGGATGAAGGATGAAAAAAAGCCAGCCGGAGGCCGCCCGGTCTGATTCATCCTGTAATCCTTCCGCCTTCATCCTTCTCTTCCGTGGCATCACTTTCCACCACGCACTACGATGGGGAGGTCTTGTCCGACCCCCGGTTCCGCCTGGATTTTAAGAGATGCCCGACGCACAACTTGCCGACAATCCGCTGCTTGTCACCGACGGCTTGCCGCGGTTTGACCGGATCGAGCCGGCCCATGTCGTGCCGGCCGTCCGCAAACTCCTCGCCGACGCGGCGGCCCGGTTCGACGAAATCGAGCGGAACGTGCAGCCGACCTGGTCGTCAGCCGTCGAGGCGCTCGACGAGCTGTTTATCCCGTTCCAATACGCCTGGAGTCCGGTCTCGCACCTGCTCGGCGTGCTCAACTCGCCCGAGCTGCGGAAGGCGCACGAAGAGGTTTTGCCCGAGGTCGTTTCGTTCAGCCTGCGGGTGGGCCAAAGCGAGCCGGTTTACCGGGCGCTCATGGCGTTGAAAGTCGGGGCTGCGTGGGCGTCGCTCTCGGAAGCGCAGCGGCGGATCGTGAACCAGAAGATCCTCGATGCCGAGCTGTCGGGGATCGGGCTCGCCGGGGAGAAGCGGGAGCGGTTCAACGCGCATCGCGCAAGAGCTGTCGCAGTTGGGGACCGATTTCTCCAACCACGTGCTCGACGCGACCAAGGCTTATTCGATCGTCCTCACCGAGCGGGCCGACGTCGAGGGGCTGCCTCCCAGCCTGCTGCGGCTCGCCTCGCAGTCGTACAACAGCACGCTGGAGGAAGGGAAGACGCCCGGGACGGAAGAGGCGGGCCCCTGGCGGTTCACGCTCGAATTCCCGAGTTACGGTCCCTTCCTGCAGCACAGCCGTCGCCGCGATCTGCGCGAAAAGATGTATCGCGCGAACCTCACGCGGGCCTCGTCGGGAACGCTCGACAATACGCCGTTGATCCAGAAGATCCTCTCACTGCGGGGTGAGAAGGCGCGGCTCTTGGGGTTTCCGACGTTTGCCGAGCTGAGCCTCGCCAAGAAAATGGCGCCGAGCGTGACGGCCGTCGAGGCGATGTTCGAGACGCTCCGCGACGCGTCGTGGTCGACCGCCAACCGGGAGCTGGGAGAAATTCGCGCCCTGGCCGCCGAGTCGGGCGAGAGCCAGCCCGTGATGAATTGGGACGTCGCCTTCTGGTCGGAGCGGCTGCGGGAGAAGAAATTCCAATACACGGAAGAGGAGCTGCGTCCGTATTTCCCGCTCGAATCGGTGTTGAAGGGGCTGTTCAGTCTGGCCGAGCGGCTGTTCGGCGTTCGCGTGCAGCCGGCCGACGGCGAGGCGCCGGTGTGGCACAAGGACGTGCGGTTCTTCCATGTCTCCGACGAGAGCGGGCAGCGGATCGCCTCGTTTTATCTCGACCCGTACAGCCGACCCGAGAACAAACGGGGCGGGGCCTGGATGGACGACTGCCTGGGCCGACGTCGGCTGCACGGTCATTTGCAGTTGCCGGTGGCCCATCTCGTGTGCAACTCGACGCCGCCGGCGGGCGGAAAGCCGTCGCTGATGACGTTCCGCGAGGTGGAGACGCTGTTCCACGAGTTCGGCCACGGCTTGCAGCACATGCTGACGACAGTCGATTACGCCGACGCGGCGGGGATCAACGGCGTCGAGTGGGACGCCGTCGAGCTGCCGAGCCAGTTCATGGAGAACTGGTGCTACCACCGGCCGACGCTGTTGGGTTTAAGCGCCCATTACGAGACGGGACAGCCGTTACCCGAGGATCTTTTCGAGAAGATTCGGGCGGCCCGCACGTTTCAGGCGGGGATGGCCATGCTGCGGCAGCTTTTGTTCGGCATGACCGACATGGCGTTGCACTCGGGGTTTGCTCCTGACTCGGCAGACGCGATTTTCGAGCTGCAGCGGAAAATCAGCGCCCGCACGTCGTTGCTGCCGTCTGTTGCCGGAGGACCGGTCGCTCTGCTCATTCAACCATATCTTTTCAGGTGGCTACGCGGCCGGTTATTACAGTTACAAGTGGGCCGAGGTGTTGAGTGCCGACGCCTATAGTGCCTTTGAAGAGGCGGGCCTGGAGAACGACCAGGCGGTCGCCCGCATCGGCCGCCGCTTCCGCGACACGGTTCTCGCCAAGGGAGGAGGCCGTCACCCGATGGACGTGTTCAAGGACTTCCGCGGGCGCGAACCGAGTCCCGAAGCTCTGCTGCGGCACAGCGGCCTGGCTTGACCACTTTCAGACACCGAAAAATCGATCTCTCCATGAATCAGCCGATCCAATTTCCGCAACGAAGACCGTTCCAACGCGACACGCCGCACGATCGCCGCCAAGGAGCCGATCGCTCAGCGGACATTCACACCGAGCCAGGCGGTCTTCGCCAAGAGCGCGGGCCCGTTTCATTGGACGCCCGAAGGCCGGCGGCTATACGACTACAGCTCGGGCGTGCTCGTCGCCAATTTGGGGCATAATCCGCGGTCGTGGATGCGGCGGTTCTGCGAGAACCTCGGCTGGAATCCGGCCGCTCTGTCCGGCGGCGAAAAATACGTCGCGGCCGCTCCCATGACGGCCTACAACGCCATCACGCCCGATCGAGGCGGCGGCCGTCGAGCGGCTGGTGAAGAACGTGCAGTCGCGGCCGGGCGGGCGCCGGCTCGACACGGTGATGTGGTCGGCCTCCGGTTCGGAAGCGATTCAAAAGGCGCTCTGGGCCTGCCTGCACCGCGACCCGCAGCGGGACATGATTCTCGCCACGCGTCACGGTTTTCACGGCAAAAAGGGATTGGCCGGCGCCGTCACCGGCAGCGAGTCGGATCACGATCGCGATCCGCGCGTCCGCTTTATTTCGTTTCCGATGGCCGAGGTCGACGACGTCTCGAGATACGACGAGACGTTCGACGGCTCCCGGTATCAGAACGAGCTGGAAGCGCTGTGGAAGGAGTTCGGCCCGCGGATCAACTGCCTGATCACCGAGCCGTATTTGGGGGGCGGAGGCAGCTATCATCCGCCGTCGGCCTATTTGAAGCTGCTCGAATCGTTCTGCCGGCGGCACGATATTCTGTTCGTGCTGGACGAAGTGCAGTCGAACTTCGGACGCACGGGTTCGATGTACGCCTTCGAGAGCCACGGCATCGAGCCGGACTTTGTCTGCCTGGGGAAAGGACTGGGCAACGGCATACCCGTGAGCGCGGTTGTCGGCCGCGGCGACGTGCTGGCGAGCCTGACGTACGGCGAAGGCTCCGACACGTGGAGTGCCAACCCGATCGCCTGCGCGGCCGTCGTGGCGACGCTCGACGAATTCGAGACGGGGGGAGTGCTCGACCACGCACGGAACGTCTCGCGGATTTTCTTCCGCGGGCTGTCGCGGCTGAAAGAGACGTCGCTCGTCACGAAGGTGCGGGGCGAGGGGATGGTCTTCGGCATCGAGTGCGGACCGGCCCCCGGCCTGACGGCCAACGCGGTCGCGAACAAGGTGGTCGAAACGTGCTACCTCGGCAAGCCGGGCGGGGACGGGATCCATTTTCTGGGACCGCTGGCCGGCTGTGTGTTGCGGGTCAGTCCTCCGTTAACCATCAGCGTGGAAGAGGCCGAAGCCTCGCTGGACCTGCTGTTTGATCTGGTGTCTCAATTGGCGGAGAAATTGCAGGGAAAAGCGGCTGTTTTATGACGGCCGTTTGCCATTGACCAACTTTCCCCTTTTCCACATGATTCGCCTTTTGCGTCAACCCAGATTAACATGGCCCACGCAGACACCCTATCGCCATCGGCCGACCGTGCGTCGGCTGGACCCCGCATGACCCAACCGTCCGCCGGCAGCCACGATCCGCTCAAGCCGGATCGCTTTGAATTGGAACGGCTCAAAAAGCTCGAGGCGATCGAGGCCCTCGGCCTTGATCCGTGGGGGCAGCGGTTCGACGGGCACGTGGGCATTTCGGCCGCGCGGGACAAGCTGCCCGCGGAGCCCGGCATCACGGGCGAAACGGTCCGCATTGCCGGCCGGATCATGCTCCGCAACAACAAGGGAAAGCTGAAGTTCTATCACGTCCAGGACTGGACGGGCCGCATCCAGCTGATGGTCTCGAAGGCCGACGTGAGCGAGGAGCAATGGAAGCTGATCGAGACGCTCGACCTGGCCGACCTGGTCGGCGTCGACGGCACGCTCCGCCGCACCAACACGGGAGAGATCACCGTCTTTGTGCAGCGGCTGACCATGCTCACCAAGTCGCTGGCCCAGCCGCCGGAAAAATTCCACGGCGCCCGCGACACCGAGATGCTGCTGCGGCAGCGGTATATCGACCTCATCTATAACGAGGGGGTCGTGCCGCGGATGCTCAAGCGGACGAAGATCATCGATTCGATCCGCACCACGCTCCGGCAGGAGCGGTTTTGCGAGGTCGAAGGCCCCGTGCTGCAGGCGATCGCCGGCGGAGCCGCCGCGCGGCCCTTCATCACGCATCACAACGCGCTCGATATGACGCTCTACCTGCGGATCGCGCTGGAGCTGCATTTGAAGCGGCTGCTGGTCGGCGGGATCGAGCGGGTCTACGAGATGGGCCGCGTCTTCCGCAACGAGGGGATCGACGCCACGCACAACCCCGAATTCACGATGCTGGAGATTTATCAGGCGTACGGCAATTACGAGACGATGATGGACCTCACCGAGGCCATCGTCACGAACGCCGTCCGCGCCGTGGGCGAAACGCTCACGATCACCTGGGACGGAAAGCCGGTCGACTTTACGGCTCCCTGGCCGCGGCGGAAATACGCCGAGCTCTTCGCCGAATACGCCGGCTGCCCGATGCACGATGCGGAGGCCGTGCGAAGCGTCGCCGCCAAGCACGGAATCGAGACGGCCGGAGTGCATCCCGACGTGGTGATCCAGGAAGTCTTCGAGGCGACGGTCGAGCCGCACCTCGAAGGGCCCGTGTTCGTCATCGATTATCCGGCCTCGATCTGCCCGCTCACCAAGCGGAAGCGGGACCAGCCCGAAATTGCCGAGCGATTCGAGCTGTACGTCCACGGCATGGAACTGGCCAACGCCTACACCGAGCTCAACGATCCGCGCCTGCAGGAAGAGCTCTTCCGCACGCAGTTGGCCGGCCTCGCCCGCGGAGGAATCGATGGCCCGCATGGATCACGACTTTATCCGGGCGCTCAAGGTCGGCATGCCGCCGGCCGGCGGGCTCGGCATCGGCATCGATCGGCTCGTGATGCTGCTCACCGACAGTCACAGTATTCGCGATGTGATCTTTTTCCCGCTGTTGCGGCCGGAAGGGCACGGCGGAACGGCCAAGGAACAGGCCGAACCCGCGTCCGGAACCGGTTGAATGCTCTTGAATTGAACGCCCGCTGAACGGAATTTGACCCACGAAGCCAAAGGATTGGCGACATGTACAAGGCGTTTCTCTCCCTGCGATATCTGAAGACCCGTTACATCGCGCTGGCCTCGATCCTGAGCGTGATGCTCGGCGTGGCCACGATGATCGTCGTCAACAGCGTGATGAAGGGCTTCACCGCGGAAATGCGCAGCCGCATTCAGGGGCTGCTCTCCGACATCGTCGTCGAGACGAACTCGCTCGACGGCGCGCAGAACGCCGATGCCATGTTCCGCCAAATCCGCAACGTGGCGGGGCAGAAGATCGAGGGGATGACGGCGACGGTCGAGGTCTGGGGCCTGATCACGTTTCCCTTTGCCGGCCAGTTCACGACGCGGCCCATCACGCTCATCGGTATCGAGCCGGAAGGGAAGTCAAAAGTCGGCCCGTTCAAACAATACCTCGAGAGCTTTCACCCGAAGATGGACGGGAAGAAGATGGTCCGGCCCGCATTGCGGGCAGCTAAGGAACCGCCCGGCTGGGAACTGACCTCCGAGGCGCTGGCCTGGCGGAAAGAGATCAAGCAGAGGGAGAAGTTCGTCAACGATATGACGAAGGAGAGCGAGCTGCCGCCTGAGCTGCGTGACTTGAAGACGGCACCGCCGCCCGCCGCCCAGCCGGCCTCGACCGCCACGCCTCACACGCCCGTCGCTGCGACGACCGCATCCAAAAAAGCCCCGGCCCCGCTGCCTGCCAACCCGGGCGAAAAAAAGCTCGAGGCCTCCTCGTCGCAGGAACCAAAATTCGACGAGGATCCCACCGGCTCCAAGTCGTCGCTCCTACAGCAGGCCGGCCAGAACTCCGAAGTACCGGCCAAACCGATCGACGACGCGGCCCCGATGGATGCCCGCGTGATCGTCGGCTCGGGCCTGTTACGCTACAACTACGAAGATGCGAGGACCGGCAAGACCCGCACGATGGAAATGGTGCGGCCCGGCGAGGACGTCCGCATCAGCACGGTGACGGCCGTCGCCAACGGCCGCCCGCCGCAGCCGGTCTACCTCACGGCCACCGTCGTCGACATCTTCAAGTGCGGGATGAGCGAATACGATTCGAACCTCGTCTTCTGCAACCTCGCGGAGCTGCAGAAGGTCCGCGGCATGTTCGACCCGCGGAACCCGAACGATCCCGATCGCAAGGCGATCACGTCGATCCAAATCAAACTCAAGGACTTTGCCGACGCCCCCGAAGTCATCGAACGGCTGCAGGCCGTCTTTCCGCCGGGCATCTTCACCATCAAGACGTGGGAGCAAAAGCAGGGGCCGCTGCTTGGCCGCCGTCGAGATCGAGACGGGCATCCTCAACGTGCTCTCTGTTCCTGATCATCGCGGTGGCCGGCTTCGGCATCCTGGCCATTTTCTTCATGATCGTCGTCGAAAAGACGCGCGACATCGGCATCCTGAAAGCGCTCGGCGCGAGCTCCAGCGGCGTGATGAGCATCTTTCTCTCGTACGGCCTGGCTCTGGGAGTCGTGGGGAGCGGCGTGGGCGTCGCGCTCGGGCTGCTCTTCGTGCGGTATATCAACGAGATCGAGTCGGCCATCGCCCTGGTGACGGGCCGCAAGGTCTTCGACGACAAGGTCTATTATTTCCCCGAGATCCCAACCCGCGTGGAAACGCCGATGGTGATTTGGGTCACCGTCGGCGCGATCGCGATCGCCGTCCTGGCCAGCGTCTTCCCGGCCCGTCGAGCCGCGCGGTTACGGCCCGTCGAATCGCTGCGTTATGAATAGTGGCCTCGAACGCTCGTTTCTGCGGATTTCCACGAGCCCGAACAACCGACCACCAGACCACTCCCCAGGGAGCCTGCCGATGACAACCGAATCGCTCGTCTACAAGGAACCTGCTCCGTGGTCTCCGCAAACGTCGGTCTCACGCGCCGGTGAGCTGGGCGTGATGCGCGTGGAGTCGTCCCATATCGCCGCCGCGGCGATCGAGAAGTCCTATCGCAAGGGACAGCACAAGATCCCGGTGCTCCGCGGCGTCAATATCGAGGCGCACAAAGGCGAGTTCCTGTCGATCATCGGACAGTCGGGCTCGGGCAAGAGCACGCTGTTGCACCTGTTGGGCCTGCTCGACACGCCAGACGTCGGCGAGATTCTGCTCGACGGCCAGCGGCTCGACGACCTCCCCGGCCGCACGCGCGACCAGCTCCGCAACCGCGTCTTCGGCTTCATTTTCCAGTTCTACCACCTGCTGCCCGAGCTTTCGCTGTTGGAGAATGTCCTGGCCCCGCTCATGATCCGTTACTCGGCCTGGGAGTTCTGGAAGCGACGCCGCGAATTCCGCGAGCGGGCCAGCGAAATCATTGCCCTCGTCGGCCTTGAGCATCGCCTCAAGCACAAGCCGTCCGAGATGTCCGGCGGCGAAATGCAGCGGGCCGCCATTGCCCGGGCCCTCGTCGCGCGGCCGGAAATCCTCCTGGCCGACGAGCCGACCGGCAACCTCGACTCGCGCACCGGCCAGGAAATCACCGAACTCCTCGCCCGGCTCAACGAGCGGGAGCAATTGACGATCCTCATGGTCACGCACGACGACGCCATCGCCCGCCAGGCCCACCGCATTGTCCGGCTCGCCGAAGGCCAGATCGAAGCCGTCGCTGCCGCGGCATGACGGTCTTGTCGGAGGGCAAGCTGCCAGTTTGCCATTCCGGATGGCCCGTCGACGTCGCCAGTCGATTTCACCCTGCCCATCGTCTAAAATCGAGCCAGTCATTCCTGCGAGACACTGGCTCGATCCGACAGAGACGGCGCATGGCGACGAAGGTCTTCATCAACGGCACCCTTTTCTCCAAAGACGACGCCAAAGTCAGCGTCTTCGACCACGGCCTGCTGTATGGCGACGGCGTCTTCGAGGGGATCCGGGTCTACGGCGGAAAAGTCTTCCTGCTCCCCGAGCACATCCAGCGGCTGTACGAAAGCGCCCTGGCGATCCGCCTCGCCATCCCCATGTCGCCGACCGACCTGTCAGCGGCCGTGGAAAAAACCGTCGCCGCCAACGAGCTTAAGGACGGCTACGTGCGGCTCGTGGTGACGCGCGGGGCCGGAACGCTCGGTCTCGATGTTCGCTGCACGGCCAATCCGCAAGTGATCATCATCGCCGACACGATCACGATGTACCCGCCGGAGACGTACGATAAGGGAATGGCCCTAGTGACGGCCAGCTCGATCCGCAACCACCCGAACGCCCTGTCCGCCCGCATCAAGTCGCTCAATTACCTCAACAATATCATGGCAAAAATGGAGGGGACCGACGCCGGTTTCGAGGAGGCCCTGATGCTCAACCACAAAGGCGAAGTGGCCGAGTGCTCGGGGGACAACATCTTCCTCGTCAAGAACCGCGTCCTCCGCACCCCGGGCCCCGAAGCGTGCATCCTGGAAGGGATCACGCGGCACGCCGTGATCCGTTTGGCTCGCCAGGCCGGTTTGAACGTGGTCGAAGGCCCTCTTTCCCGCCACGACATTTACGTCGCCGACGAGTGCTTTCTGACGGGCACTGCGGCCGAAGTCATCGCCGTCGTGAGCCTCGACGGCCGCACCATCGGCAGCGGCAAACCGGGCCCCATCACCAAGGATTTGCTCGAGCGCTTCCGCGAATTGACTCGCCGCGGCGGCTGGTGAACCGAGTATTTTTCTGGTTTTTCTGCGGCTAAAAAAGGGGGAGCGAGACCGCAGAAAAATCGCGGCCCACCACAGATAAATCGCCGCACATGTCGCTGGGACCGCCGAATCTGACAAACGGCGTGTCCGATCTCCTTTGAGCGACAGCTCTTGCGACTTGTCTTTTACAGATGCTGTAAAACCGATCGTGAACGGATCGCCGGACCTGGGCATAATGGGTGTAGAAACGGGAAACAGCCCCGTCTCAGCACCCGCGGGGTTAAACTCGTAGGTGTTCCATCCGCCAGGGAGGAAAAGATTTATGTCCAACCGCCTCTTTTCCTTGAGTGTCGTCGGCCTCGTCGTTTTCGCCATCGCCCTGCCAGGCCGCGTGGAACTCCCGGCCGCCCCGCACCACGATGATTCGAAAGGCCAGAATGCAGCCGCCAAGGAGGCCCTGGCCCAGTTCAATTCGCTGATCGGAGGCTGGCGCGGCGTCGGCCAGCCGCGACGCGGCTCGGCCGCGGGAAGCTGGAAAGAGACGGCCAACTGGGTCTGGGATTTCACCCAGCCGGCCCCGGCCATCCGCTATGAAGTGACCGACGGCAAGCTGATCAAAGAGGTCCGCCTGACGTTCGATCCCTCCTCCGGACTCTTCCACGCGGTCGCAACACTCGCCGATGGCACGACCCGCGACTACGAAGGCAAATTTGCCGACGACCGCCTCGTCCTTGAATCGCAGGCCGACGCCAAACACGAGATTCACCGCATCAGCGTCACGCGGCTCAACGAAAAGCGGACGATTGTCCTCTTCGAGAAAAAGCGGGCCGCGGCCCGAGCCCCATCGCGAGTGGCGGAGGTCGGCTACACCCGTGAAGGAACGCGCCTGGCCGTCGAAGGGGCCGACGGCCCCGAATGCGTCGTCACCGGCGGCAAAGGAACGATTCCCATCACCTACAAAGGCCAGACCTACTACGTCTGCTGTTCCGGCTGCAAACAGGCCTTCCACGAGAACCCCGAAAAGATCCTCGCCGAATACCGCGCACGCCTCGCCAAGCGCAACGCCGAGTCGAAATGAGCCGCGCTCTGTCGCGCCGCTCCGACGAGCCACCGGCTTGATGCCGGCGGCATTCTAGCGCGGTCGAGCGCTCGTCGAAAACCGCCGGCGTAAAGCCGGCGGCTCGTAACCAAACAAGGCGCTATAGATCCAGAAAGACCAACCGTCATGCTGAGACGCTCTTCCGCTTCAATCGCCTTTGCCGCGTTGGCCCTCGTCATCGGCGCCTTTCTCCCGGCCGCCCAGCGCCAAAAGAGCGGGCGGTGGGAGCGGGCGATCGAGGCGTTCGAGGCGGCCGACAAAAAATCGCCGCCGGCTCCGGGAGCCGTGCTGTTCGTGGGCTCCTCCAGCATCCGCTTTTGGAAGACGCTGCCGGCCGACTTTCCGCAGTATCGGGTGCTCAACCGCGGATTCGGCGGCTCGCACATCGCCGATTGCACGCACTTCGCCGACCGGATCGTGATCCCGTATCGGCCCAGCGTGATCATCCTGCACGCCGGCAGCAACGACGTGGCCGCCGGCAAGAGCCCCGAGCGGGTCTTTGCCGACTACAAGGCCTTCGTCGCCAAGGTCCGCGAAGCGCTTCCCGACACGCCGATCGCCTTCCTCGCCATCAACCCGACTCCCGCGCGCTGGTCGCTGGCCGCGAAGCAGCAGGAGACCAACCGCCTGATCCGCGAGTACGTCGCGGGCAAAAAGGGGCTGGCGTTCATCGACATTTGGGACGCGTTGCTCGGACCCGACGGCCGGCCCCGCGACGACCTGCACGTCCGCGACCATCTCCATCCGAACGCGGCCGGCTACAAGATCCGCACGCGGATCATTACGGCCTATCTGGATTCGCTCAAGCTGCCGAAAAGCGCGCCGTCGTCGTAGGCTAAGTGGCACCCGGGAGAAGCACGATTGACCAACGATTTTTGATTTTTGATTTTGGATTTAAATCGCAGATCCAGAATCCAAAATCGACCGGCCATTCGGATTTCGTGCTCTTGAAGGGCGCGAGTCCGACTCAGCCTTCCGCTTGCTCACCACCACGTCATCCCCGACGGACTCTTCTGGCTCGAATTGAGGTTGTGCCGCGGGCCGCACGGACCGCAGCCCCAATCGTTCGGCTGCAGCGGGCGGTAATACGACCAGCCCGGCGTCGAGTGGAACGGCCCGTACTGAATCGTCCACCGCGGATAGCCTGGGTAGGCATAGTAGTTGACGCCGGGGTAATAAGGGCTCGCCTTCGCCATTTCCGCAACCGGCGGCGGACTGTTGTCCTGAGTCAGGGCTACGCTTGGGACAAAGAGGGGAACGCTGCCCGTCACGGCCGTCATGAATAACGCCTTCGCAGTTCGTCGCACGTTCACTGTTTATCTCCTTGCCGGACTTCGCGACGCGCATCTCGGCGCCACCCGCGCGTCCGGCTTCGTCTGAATCTCCGCGCGATCATGTCGCGCGCGATCAACTTTTCTTGCTCTACGCAGTTTCCCCTCAGTAACGATATGTCGGACGGGCGCAGGCCGGCGCTTTGTCACACGATCTTCCGGTCGCCCGATTTCCGACAGCGGGCGACAACCAGCACGAACAGGCCGGTGATAATCGCTGCGTTGGCGCGACGGATCACGCCGCGGGAAGCGAAACGCGCGATGTTTCGCTCGATGGAAAGAGCGGGGGAAGGAAATGAGCGGCAGCGTCGTTGCCCCGCCGTTGGGGAGCATCGCTGCTGTGAGAGCGGCTCGTGGAGTATGTCTGCCCCGCCGTAGTTCCGTTAAGATTGCAGGATTGTAATTGATTTGACGGTGCCTTTCCGCCATAGTGGCCCGGAACCGGCAATTTATTGGCCGGCTCGTACGACGGATTGTCGCCGGCAAAGTCGCGATCTCGCTGTCGTTTTATCTGTCGACATGGTTGGGCTCGTTTCCATTTCCTCTCGGGGAGATGCCCGCATGTTGTCGCAGCCGTTTCGCTCCTTTCTGAACCGCTGCCTTGGTTCCGCGGGTCGAGCCCGCCGGTTGAAGCGTTGGCGACGGCCGAGCGCGGCAGGGCCACGGGGCGATTGCCGCTCGGCTGTGGAGGTTCTCGAAGACCGCGTACTCCTGGCCGCCGCTGGATTCGCCACTCCGGCCGTGATTGTTGCAGGGAGCACGTCCTCTTCGGCAACGGCCGAGCCCGCCGTGACGCTGGGGACCGGAACACCGATTAGCCCGGCTCAGATGCAAGCCGCTTACGGCGTCAACTTGATTTCCTTTGGTGCCGTGCATGGGACCGGGCAGGGCCAGACGATCGCGATCGTTGATGCGTACAACGATCCAAACATTATTGCGGACGCTCAGAGCTTCAGCACTCACTTCGGCCTGCCGCAATTCAATGGCAACGGCGAGCCCACCCTGCAAGTGCTCAACGAATTCGGCCAAACTTCGCTTCCGAATAACTCCCCAGCTCCGGGTTTATGGGACGCCGAAGAGGCGCTCGACGTCGAGTGGGCCCATGCCATCGCTCCGCAGGCCAGCATCATTCTGTTCGAGGCCAACTCAAGTGGTTGGAACGACCTGAGCCAGGCCAACCAGACCGCGGCGGCGACGGCGGGAGTTTCCGTCGTCGCCAATAGTTGGGGCGCAGAACAAGAGCTCCCTAGCGAGACGGCCTACGATTCGTCCTTCCTGACTCCAGCGGGCCATCAAGGCGTCACGTTCCTGGCGAGTGCCGGTGATTCCGGCGCGCCGGCTGGTTATCCCGCTGTTTCGCCCAACGTCATCGCCGTGGGGGGAACCACGCTCAACGTCGACAGCAGCGGAGATTACCTGTCGGAGAGCGCCTGGACCAATGGCGGAGGCGGCATCAGCCTCTACGAACCTCAACCCGCGTATCAGGCGGGCAAGGTCAACGGCACAACTGCAACGCAGCGAACGGTGCCGGATGTTTCGATGGACGCCGATCCGGCGACCCCGGTCGCCGTACTCGATACCTTCGATAGTCCCAATTATATCGAGGTCAGCGGCACCAGCTTGTCTTGTGTGATGATGGCCGGGGTGATTGCGATTGCCGATCAGGGGCGTGTGCTCAATGGCCTGGGCACGCTGGATGGCGAAAGTCAGACGCTCCCGGCGCTTTATGACCTGTCGAGCGGCGACTTCCACGATATCACGACAGGCAACGACGGCCGTCCCGCCGGTCCGGGCTACGATCTGGCGACCGGTCTGGGTACGCCGATTGCGAATCTTCTCGTTCCGGCTCTGGCAGGCTACCAGTCCACCGTCACATCGCCGGCTTCCATCACGACCGTTGGCAGCAACTCCTACACGTTTTCCGGCGGTTCGATCAGCATCAACGATCCTGCCGCGACCGGCAGCCCCAACTCGCTCTCGCTTTCCGTGGCGGACGGCACACTCACGCTCGGATCGACGACGGGTCTCACCTTCGTCTCGGGCGCGGACGGCTCCTCGTCGATGACGGTGACCGGGACGGAAGCGAAACTGAACGCGGCCCTCAACGGCCTCGTTTACACGCCGACCGGCGCCTTTCCCTTCGCAGCCAATCTACAAGATGATTTGCAGGTCGCTTTCAACGACGCGAGCAACAACCAGACGGGAATGGCCCGAGTCAGCATCACGGTGATCGCCCCGCCGACGGTCGCCGTCTCCTCTGGGACGGTCGAAGTCCAAAGCGGTTCCAACGTGTCAATTCCGATCTCGGTGTGGGACTCCGACGCTGCGGGCAACTCGGATACGGTCACACTGACGGTGGCCAACGGCAAGCTCACACTCGCGACGACCACCGGACTGACCTTCAACTCGGGTTCCAACGGCTCGTCCTCGATGACGGTGACCGGCACGGAGCAGAGCCTGCTGATCGATATTTCCGGCCTGGTCTACGCGGCCGGAGCGAATTTCACCGGTTCCGATCCGCTGCAGATCACGGCTGTCAACTCGCTGGACAATTTGAGCGGCTCGGCGACGGTGCCAATTGCCGTCTATTCGGCTCCAGCGATCCTGGCGCCGTCGACGTGGTACGTGTCCTTTGGCGAAAATTCCTCCTCTCAAATCAGCATTTTCGACCCCGCCGCCTCTGGTACTTCTGACTCACTCGCCCTGTCCGTGACGGACGGCTCGCTCTCCTTTGCATCGACTGCGGGGCTCACCTTCACTTCTGGCTCAAATTACTCGTCATCGATGACTGTGAACGGAACGCTGGCCAACTTGAACGCGGCGCTGGCCAAGCTGTACTACGTACCGACGGACCAGGTAAGTTCCAGTTCCGACACGTTGCAGTTGTCACTTGTCGACGCCAGCAACCACACCTCGTCGACGTTCGCACTCCCCATTGCCGCTTCGATTGCTGCGCCATCTGTCGAAGTGCCGGACGACCCGCTCTTCGGAGCCGCAGAGGATGCGTTCAACGTCCCGATCGTCTTTTCCTATCTTCGAATTGAGGACCCGAATGCCGTCGGCGATTCCGATTCGCTCACGATTTCAGCGACCAACGGCACAATCTGGATCCCACCGTCATTACTGTCCCCCACGGACGATTTGACCATTACGGCCGGGGCTGACGGTTCGTCATCATTCGCATTGACTGGTCCCGTAACCGAGTTGAACGGCCTGGTGTGGGACACAATCCGATACACTCCGAACCCCGGCTACACCGGACCGGACTGGCTCAAACTTTCACTGGTGAATTCGGACAACAGACTGTCCGGCTCGGGCGTGGCCGTGATCGAAGTTGCTCCGGGAGCCTTCGTGTATACTCCGGGGAACGTGTACGCGGACGAGAACAGCCCCTACACGTTCGCCGCCGGTTCGATCGGGATGATTGATGCCGGAGCCGTCGGCGATTCCGAGTCGCTGAACCTGCAAACTTATGAAGGTTCGCTGACGCTGGCCTCAACCGCCGGATTGACGTTTACCGCCGGCGCGAACGGTTCCAGCTCGATGACGGTGACCGGTACGCTGGCCGAGCTGAACGCGGCTCTCGACGGCCTTGTTTATTCGCCGAGCTCGAACTTCGTCGGGTCATCAACGCTGGACATCTTCGCCGACGACTCGGTCGATCGCGGGGAAATGCGTACCAGCGTGTCCATACAGGTCAACCCACTGCCGAGCCTCACGGCTCCCTCCAGCGTTAGCCTGAATGAAAACAATTCGTACGCGTTTTCCGGCGGATCGATCAATCTGACGGATTCAGCCCCGGAAGCATACGAATCGCTTTCGCTCTCCGTCAGCAATGGCACGCTCGCCCTCGCGTCAACGAACTACTTGAGCTTTTGCTCAGGCGCCAATGATTCGTCGTCGATGACAGTGATGGGTTTACCGTCGGACATCGACGCTGCGCTCAATGGCCTGGTTTACACTCCGAATTCGCTCTATTCCGGCCCGGATGCGCTGCAGATTTCAGATACAGATACGTTTGACACGTTTACCGCGTCGGCCAACGTGCCGCTCACGGTTTATCCGCCGCCGGTTGTCGCGGTGACCGATCCGAGCGGCAGCTACAACGGCACTCCGTACGCGGCCACGGGAACCGTTACAGGGCTCAATGGTGTCCCCGGCCCGACGCTCGAAGGCGTGGGCTTGACCTACACCTATTACGCCGGCACGAATACGGGCGGCACTCCGTTGCCGGCCGCACCGACGAACGCGGGGACGTACACAGTCGTCGTCGCGTTTGCCGGAAGTCAGGATTACATTCCCGGCAGCGCTCAGACGACCTTCACGATCGGCCACGCCACGCCGGCCGTCGCCGTGTCGGATGCCGGCGGCACATACACCGGCAGTGCGTTCGCAGCGAATGCGACGGTGGCCGGCGTCAATGGCACGCCGGGCAGCGCACTGGAAGGTGTGGGCCTGACATTCACGTATGATGCGGGCAGCACGGCGACGGGGACGCCGCTGTCGGGCGCTCCGGTTAATGCCGGAACCTATACGGTCGTCGCATCCTTTGTCGGGAGCACGGACTACTCTGCCGGCATGCTCAAACGACATTCACGATCGCATCGGCCACGCCGAAAGTCATCGCCACCGATGCTGGCGGGCAATACGCGGGGAATCCGTACCCGGCGTCGGCAACGGCCACGGGGATCGGCAACGCAACGGTCAATGGCACGTTCGCCTATTCCTACTACGTCGGCAGCACGGCCAGCGGAACGGCAATCTCAACGCCGCCCACGAGTGCGGGAACCTATACGGTGATCGCCACGTTCACCAGCGGCGATGCCAATTATTCCAACGCACCCAGTTCGCCGGTCACTTTCAGCATTGGTGCGCCAAGTCCGAGCATTGCGGTCTCGGACGCCGGCGGCACGTACAACGGCAATCCGTACCCGGCGACGGGCACTGTCGCCGGTCTCAACGGCGTACCGGGTGCGAAGCTTGAAACGGTGGGCCTGACTTACACGTATTACTCCGGCAGCACGGCCACCGGCACGCCGTTGTCGGGTGCTCCCACCAACGCCGGAACGTATACCGTTGTCGCTTCGTTTGCGGGAAGCACGGACTACTCGGCCGGCACTGCGCAGACGACGTTCACGATCGGAACTGCCACGCCGAAAGTTGTTGCCACCGATCCCAGCGGCCAGTACACGGGAAATCCGTTCCAGGCATCGACCACGGTCACGGGAGTCGGCAATCTGTCGCTGGGTGGCGGGTTGTCTTACGCCTATTACGCCGGCAGCACGGCCACCGGCTCGGCCAGCACGTCGGCGCCGGAGACAGTCGGCACCTATACCGTCGTCGCGACCTTCGTCACCGGCGATCCCAATTATTCAACTGCGTCGAGCGCTCCGGTTACGTTTTCCATCACCGCTGCGCCGGCAACCGTTACCGTGTCGGACGTCGCTAGCACTTACACCGGCAATGCATCCCCGGCGACGGGCACGGTGGCCGGACTCAATGGTGTCGCCGGTTCGACACTCGAAGGGGTCGGCCTGACCTTCACCTATTACTCCGGGGGGACGGCGACCGGAACTCCCTTGGCCGGCGCTCCTGCCAGTGCGGGAACCTACACCGTCGTCGCGTCATTTGTGGGAAGCGAGGATTACTCGGCCAGCAGTGCGCAAACGACGTTCACGATCGGTCAGGCGACTCCGAAGCTCGCGGTCACCGACGCGCTGGGCATGTATACCGGCAGCACTTTCCCAGCGACTGCCACCGTTACCGGAGTGAGCGGCACGCCGGGCAGCACGCTGGAAGCCGTAGGGCTGACGGTCACGTATTACGTGGGCAATACGGCGACGGGGACGCCGCTCGCCGGTGCACCGGCCAACGCCGACACCTATACGGTCGTGGCGGCGTTCGCGGGAAGCACGGATTACTCGGGCAACAGCGCGCAAACGACGTTTACGATCACGCTGGCCACCCCGAATGTCGTCGCCACCGATGCGGGGGGCAATTTACGGGCAACCCGTTTCCGGCAACAGCAACGGCGACGGGAATCGGCGGAGTTTCCCTCGGCGGAACATTCACGTACACGTATTACGTGGGAAGCACAGCGAGCGGAACGGGCAGCTCGACGGCTCCCTCCGCGGCCGGCACCTACACGGTCGTCGCCGCATTCGCGAGCAGCACTGTCAACTACGCCGACGCGCCCAGCGGACCCGTGACGTTTACGATCACACCGGCTTCGCAATCGGTGACGGCGCCGGCCTCGGCATCGGTCAACGAGAACGCGTCGCTTGTCTTCTCGAGCGCCAACGGCAATGCCATCAGCGTGGCAGACGTCAACGCCGGCACCGCGTCCGAGCAACTCTCGCTTTCCATCACGAACGGCACACTGACCTTGGCCTCGACCAAGGGGCTGACGATTACGTCGGGCAAAAACTCGTCGGCGTCGATGACGTTCAAGGGAACGCTCACCAATCTCAATGCGGCGCTCAACGGACTGAAATTCACGCCGACGACGGGCTTTACGGGCTCTCCTTCGCTCACCATTAGCTACAAGAATTTGTCCAACAGCAAGACGGCAACGGCCAGTGTGGCCCTCACCGTGGCCGTGCCGGCGTCGCAGCCGACGGTGACCATCAAGGCGATGTTGACCACGGCCGTGCCGGGGCAGCCGGTTCCGCTGGGTTTCGTTGTCAGCGACACGAACTCGACGGCACAGGCGGCCAAATTCACTGAGAGCGTGGCTTTCGGAGACGGGAAGACGGCGAGTGTCTCGGTCGCCAATCAGGTCCTGGTGAATCACATTTACACGCAGACCGGCACCTTCACGGTGAGCGTTACCGCAACCGACGAATACGGCCATGCCAGCACGGTCGCCACGGTCGTGATCAACGTGGTCCCGGCCGCGGTCGAAGTCGACCCCTTCAGTTCCACCAAGACGGCCCTGTACGTCGGCGGCACCAGCGGCAACGACACGGTGAACTTTGCACTTTCGGGTTCGAGCAATATCGCGGTGACCCTCAACGGAGTGTCGGAAGGCGTCTACAGCACGAGCGGGCCACTGATCATCTTCGGCCAGGGGGGCAAGGACACGGACAAAGAGGGGACGGGCTTGAAGAACACGGTTTACCTGCTGGCCAGCCCGACGACCGACAGCGCCGAGAGCGATCTCGACAAGGAAGCCATTCAATGGGCCGGCCTGTCGGCGGCCGTGCAGATCCTCAACGAATAAGCTGTTCTGAGGATTGCGTGGGATAACGGCTCCTATGTCGGGCCGACTCGCCGTCTGGAGCACGCGGCTAACAAAGGATCCACAAATGGGTCTCGACATCTGGGTGGCAGAAACTTATTCTTCTGCGACCCATGGCGCAACTCACTTCGACACAAGCTGTCCGCTGGCCGTTCCCCATCGGAGTGGTCTCGTTCCTCTACGGCATCTTTTACGGATCGCTCTACGCCGGTCCGCAGAGTTTTGAAAAGTTGACCGTGTGGGCCGCGATGGAGGCCGTGATTGCCGTTTCGATTTTGCTGGGCGGGCTTGGTCTGATTCAGCACAGATTCTGGAGCCGCTACGCGCTGCTCTTGGGGTCGTACCTCGTGCTGGGCAAGCTGTTCTGTCTGGCCTGCTTCCTGGCGGTCGCGTCGGTCTATTCCAGCGGCGCTTCGGCGAAAATGGAATTTCTTGTCGTGCCGCTGATCATTTCGGCGTGGCCTTTGTTCCTGGTGATCTGGCTCTGGCGGCCCGCGATCCGGAATTACATTCGTGTGAACTGGACGCGCGGGGTCGTTTCAAGCGCTTCGCATTGAGAGCGGGGCATCCCATTAAAGGCACCGCATAAAGGCCACCAGGTCTGTTTTCTCCTGGCCGTTCAGCTTCAATTCGAGGACCAGATTGAAAAATTCGACCGTGTCCTCGAGCGTCAGGCAGCGGCCGTCGTGCAGGTAGGGAGGGCTCTCCTTGATGCCGCGGAGCGTGAAGCTTTTGATCGGTCCGTCACCCGCCTCCTGCGTGAACCGCTCGAGGTGCAGATCGTGCATCTGCTGGTCGAGGTAGAAGGGGGCGGGGTGGCATGCGGCACACTGTGCCTTGCCGAAAAAGAGGGACTCGCCCCGCCGCTCGCTGTCGGTTGCCTTTTGAGGGTCGAGGCGGCCGAGCAGGTTGAGTTTGGGGGCGGGCGGAAAATCGAACATGTTTTGCATCTGGGCCATGTGCGAGACCTGGATGCGGTCGAGAATGTTCATCCCTTTCTTGATGGCGTGAATCTCGTCGCCGTTGAAGTAGGCGGTCCGCTGCTCGAACTCGGTAAAGTCCTCCACCGAGCGCAGGCTGCGCTTTGAGCCGTGAATGTGCTGCCGATTCACGCCGCGGAGGCTCACCGTGTCGAGGCGAAAACGCCGCTGCTCGGGCCGAATGTCGGGACTCACGTGGAACTGGCCCGTGGTGTGGCCGTTGATGTGGCAATCCAGGCACGTGACGCCAAGACTTGGCTGGGCGGTTTTACGGTCATTGGTGGCGTTAAATTCTTCCTGTGGAAAGGGAGTGAGCAGCAGGCGGAGTCCATCCAGCTGCACCGGCGTGAGGATGTCCTTGAAGAGGCGATAGTAGTTGTTGATCGAGACGACCTCGCCGCGCGAAACGTCCCCCAGTTCGGGACGGCTCTGCAGGAAAATGGCCGGCGGGAACTCGGGCAGAAAGGCTTCGGGGAGGTCGAATTCGACGTCGTATCGCTGTAAGCGGGGGAACATCTTGATTTGCATCTGCGGAAAGACCTGCCCGCCTAAGCCGCCCCCCTGCACGGGATGCGGAAGGGTCTTGTAGGGGAAGATGTTTTTCTGGCGGATTTCGGCCGGGCTCATGTCACCCAGCGCGTCCCAATTAATCCCCTGAGGCAGCCGCGCGGTCGGGCCGACCGCGAGAGGCTTTCCCCGCGACATCGTGACGGTCGGGTCGAATCGGGGCTGGAGGTTGTAGCGGCTCTCCAGCAGTTGGCGCTGCTGGGCCGTCACTTTCGGCCGGGCCGCCACGGCGGCCTTGTAGATCTGTTCAAAAGTAACGCCCGGTTTCTGCGCGCCAGTGGGTCTTTATAGAAGTCAAAGCCCGTCATTCCGCCGTGTTCCGGCTGGTTCATGATGGCGTCCGACGACGGCACCGCCTTGGCAGGGGCAAAGATGTCGGAGAGGTCGTGGGCGGTCTTCTTCTGCTCGGGCCGCTCGACAGGAACTTGCCGAGGTGTTTGAGCGTCCAGGACGGCGTCGTGCGGAGCCGAAGTCGCGGGCTGTGCGTCCTGAGCGCGCGCACCAACCGGCACTGCCAACATGACCAGAAAGCCGAGTGAAACAGCCGTCGTTAAAACGAATCGATGGTGCATGATCCCTCCCCCGTAAGCGAAAGCGCAGCTCGAAACGGTTGCAGAGCACGGCAGAGCACGGAGCATTTGCAAGTGGCGTGCCGCCGCGAGGAGGAAAAGGCCGCCGGTCACAGATGCGACACGGTGATCCAATCGGAACCCGCGCTGTCTCAAAGCGCAGGAAATCGGCGGATGACTGCGCCGTCGACGGCTACTTCACGCCGAGCTCTTGCACGAGCAAGCGTAAAAACGGCTCGACATCGGTCACCAGGCCGATCGTTTGAAATGTCCCCCGGTCGCTCAATTTGATCACCGTGGCCGGATTGATATCGACGCACACGACCTTGACCCGCGCGGGCAGAAGATTGCCCACGGCGATCGAGTGCAGCGTCGTCGCGATCATCAGGGCCAGCGTCACTCCCTCGGACAGCTCGCGCATGCGGCGCTGAGCGACGATGGTGTCGGTGATGACTTCGGGAAGCGGCCCGTCGTCGCGGATGCTGCCGGCCAGGACGAAGGGGATGTTGTTGCGGACGCATTCAAACATCACGCCGCTCGTGAGGACGTTCTGCTCGACGGCCTGGCGAATTCCGCCCAGACGGCGGACGCGGTTGATCGAGCGCAAATGGTGCTCGTGCCCCTCCTCGGTCGAGCCGCCGTGCGTCATGGAAATGCCCAGGCTCGTGCCGTACAGCGACTGCTCGATGTCGTGCGTCGCCAGAGCGTTGCCGGCGAAGAGGACGTTGACGAAACCGTGCCGGATGAGGTGGCTCAAATAGTCGCGGCTGCCCGTGTGGATGACGGCGGGACCGGCGACGACGAGGATTTTTCCGGTGCCGCGGCGCGACTCCTGCATGGCGCTCGCCACGTCGCGGACGGTGATCCCTTTCGGCTTTTCGCTCGACACGTTGCTGTTCATGAACCCGAACGAGTCGCGGCCGGCCGTGTCGCGCTCGGCCGGCAAGACACGCGAGCCGGCGCGGCCCACGACGATCTGGTCGCCGGCCCGCACTTCGATCATGGGAAGGCAGGCGGCGTGCATATGCTCGACGTCGACCACGATCCCGCAGTCCATCTCCTGCCGGTCGACCTGAATCCAGGTCCCCCTGAGGCGGACCTGCGTATCCTGGTTCGTCGTCGCGTAAAAGCCCTCGGGAAAGGCGCCGTCCATGTCGGCCGGCACGAGACGGCAATCCTGCTGATTCAGGGGGACGGCCCCGTGGCGGCCGATCGCCGTCAAGAGTTGTTCCAGGTGCTCGGGCGTGGTCCCGATCACCCGCAGCTGCGCATAGCTGGGATCGTTGCGGCGTTGGCCGACGCGAATTTCGCGGATCTCGAACCGCCCGCCGAGCGCCATGATCTCGTCGAGCACCTTGGGCAGGATCAGGCTGTCGATGATGTGCCCGACGATCTCGACGTCTTCCACGTAGGACGGAGCACCCGCAGCGGAGCTCGAAATGTCCGTCGCGACAGCTGACGAGATATCCATCGACTCGTTCCCTTCGTGCGAGAATCGTGTGTCCGTGCTTACGTCGTTTCGAGCGGAAACCCGGCGTTCTTCCAGCCGCTATAGCCGCCATCCATCGAAATCACGTTGGTGTAGCCCATGTCCTGCAGGTTCTTGGCCGCCAGGGCCGAGCGGAAGCCCCCGCCGCAATAGAGGACAATCGGGTCGCCCCTGTCGGGGATCGTCTTTTCGACATCCCGCTCGATGATTCCCTTGCCCAGGTGGATCGCTCCGGGGAGATGGCTCGCCTCCCACTCGTGGTCTTCGCGGACGTCGACCAGGTGAAACGACTCACCGCGGTCGAGCCGGCCTTTCACGTCTTCGACGTTGCATTCCTTGACGACCTGCTTTGCCTCGTGGACGAGCTTCAAAAAGCCCGGTGCATGCTGCTTGCCCATCGATGAACTCCAGATGTTGAGCGATGTGAAGGTCGAAGATCCGCCTTCATCCTTCATCCTTCAAAAATCTGCTGATGGCGGCGTTGACCGCGTCGGGATTCTCCATGGGCGACATATGGCCGGCGTCGGGGATTTCCGCAAACTTCGAGCCGCGGATCGCTCGGGCCATCCCTTGCATCTCCGCGAGCGGCGTGATTTGGTCGTCCTTGCCGCAAATCAACAGCGTGGGGACGTCGATTTGCGACAAGAGGCCCGTGCAGTCGGGCCGCTCGGCCATGCCGTGCAACGCGGCCGCGATGCCGGCGCCGTGGTTATGCAGGATCATCGCGCGAAGGTCGCCCATCACTTCCGGATGGCGTTCGGGCGTTTGCGGCGCGACGAGCCGTGGCAGCATTCCGTCGAGAAGCGTCTGCGGCCCCTGTGCCAAAACCTGTTCGGCCAGCTTGAGGCGTCCGGCCGCCCCTTCGGGCGTATCGGCCGCCGCCCGCGTGTCGCAAAGAATCAGCGCCTTGAGCTGTGGCCGATACTTCTGAAAGAACTGCCAGGCGATATAGCCCCCCATCGACAGGCCGCACAGAACGACGGGTCCATCGACAAAGACGGCATGCAACAGGCCGTGCAGGTCGTCGGCCAGTGCTTCCATGGTCAGCGTGCCCACACCGTTCCCCGCCGGCAGCCCGCTTGCGCCAAAGCCACGCAAATCGGGCACGATCACGCGGTGAGTTGGCGCGAAGGCCTTGACCTGGCTGTGCCACATCGAGTGCGTGAGGGGAAAGCCGTGCACGAACAGGATCGGCGTCCCCTTGCCTTGCGCCAAAACGCCGATCGTCCCATTGCGAACCGAGATGTGCTGCATGAGGCATCCCTGAGCAGGCTGGCTTCCCTTCGCTCCCTTTCATGGTGGGCGCCGTTATGATAACG
This sequence comes from uncultured Planctomycetaceae bacterium, assembly GCA_963833105.1. Taxonomy (GTDB): domain Bacteria; phylum Planctomycetota; class Planctomycetia; order Planctomycetales; family Planctomycetaceae; genus DASPSM01. The sequence continues at coordinate 56,146 of CAWHWU010000029.1, read as the reverse complement.
ACCGTCAGCGGCTCGCAATAAGCGAGGCCCTTTCCCATTCATTCCTTACGTGAAGATCTCTTAAAGAACGCATGGACACGCTGCTCGACCGCTTCGTCCGTTATGCCAAACTCGACACGCAGGCTAGCGAGTTCGGCACCTTGTATCCGAGCACGCCCAAACAGCTCAATCTGTGCCGGCTCCTGGCCCGCGAATGCGGCGAAATCGGCCTGGCCGACGTGGCGATGAGCGATTTCGGCGTGGTGACGGCCACCCTTCCGTCCACCGTAAAGCACCACGCCCCCGCCATCGCCTGGTTCGCCCACGTCGACACGTCCCCCGAGTTCACCGCCGAGAACGTCCAACCGACCGTCCACCGCAACTACGATGGCAAGGACATCGTCTTGCCGGCGGACAAGAGCCGCGTGATCCGCACGGCCGAGAATCCGGCGCTCAAGAAACTGCAGGGCGCCACGATCATCACGTCCGACGGCACGACGCTCTTGGGGGCCGACGACAAGTCGGGAATCGCCGTGATCATGACGGCCGCCGCGCACCTCCTCGCTCATCCGGAAATCCCGCACGGGCCGATCCGCGTCTGCTTCACCTGCGACGAGGAGATCGGCCACGGCGTCGACCATGTCGAGATCGACAAGCTCGGCGTCGTCTGCGGCTACACGCTCGACAGCGAAGGGAGCGGCCGTGTCGACGGCGAAACATTCTCGGCCGACCTGGCCATCGTCACCGTGACCGGAGTCAACACGCACCCTTCGGTCGGCAAAGACGCGATGGTGAACGCGCTGCGCATCCTGAGTGAATTCATCAGCCGCATGCCGACCGACGCGCTTTCACCCGAGACGACCGACGGCCGCGACGGATTTTTGCACCCGTATCAACTGAGCGGCGGCGTGGCGGCCGCTTCGGTGCGGATCATCCTCCGCGATTTCGAGACGCCCAAGCTCCGCGACCACGCGGCCCGGCTCGAGGCGATCGCCGCCGAGCTGCGGGCCCGGCACCCGCGGGCCAAAATCGACATCGAAATCAAGAAACAATACCGCAACATGCGCGATGGGCTGGAAAAAGAGCCCCGAGCAATGGCCAAAGCGGTCGAAGCCACGCGGGCCGCGGGCCTGGAACCCGAGCTCGCCATTATCCGCGGCGGCACCGACGGCTCCGTCCTCACCGAGCGGGGCCTGCCTACTCCCAACCTCTCCGCCGGCCAGCATAACCCGCATTCGCCCCTCGAATGGACCAGTCTGGAGGAGATGCAAAAAGCGGTCGACGTGCTCGTGCAACTGGCGATCGCCTGGGGACGCGAGAAAAACTGAAATGGCGAATGACCAATGACGAAGTAAGCCCGAAGCGCTAAACAAAACTGTCGCGCCCGAGCGTCATTCATCTTTGGTGAATAGCACATTCGTCATGAGTCATTCCCCTGGTGGAATATGAGCGGCCCGAATCCGTCCGCCTCGCCCGCTGCGCCCGTGCCGATGGTCGAGATCTCGAACCTGTGGGTGAAATACGGTTCGGTCGAGGCCGTGCGGGGGATTTCGTTTGCCATTCCGCGGGGAGAGGTGTTCGGCTTCATCGGCCCCAACGGGGCGGGCAAGTCGTCGACGATCCGCGTGCTGGCCACGCTGCAGGTCCCTTTTTTGGGCTTCGCGTCCGTGGACGGCATCGAAGTCCGCCGCGATCCCACCGCCGTCCGCCGCAAGATCGGCTACATGCCCGACTACTTCGGCCTCTACGAAGACCTCACCGTCCGCGAATATCTCCATTTCTTCGCCGCCGCCTATGATCTGCCCGAAGAAAACCGCGATCGGCTCATCGACGACGTGCTGACGCTCACCGATCTGGCGCAGAAGATCGACACGCTGGTCGATCACCTGTCGCGGGGCATGAAGCAGCGACTGGGCCTGGCCCGCGTCCTGTTGCACGATCCGGAGCTGTTATTGCTCGACGAACCGGCCAGCGGCCTCGACCCGCGGGCGCGGATCGAGGTCCGCGAGATTCTCAAGGAACTCTCGGCGATGGGGAAGACGATCCTCATCTCGAGCCACATCCTGCACGAGCTGTCGCAGCTCTGCACGCGGATCGGCATCCTCGAGGCCGGCAAGCTCGCGACCGAGGGATCGCTGCAGGAGATCTATCGCCGGCTCGGCCTGATGCAGATCGTGCACGCGCAGGTGATCTCCGCCCCCGCCGATCTGGCGGCCAACCTGCGGCGACTCCCCGGCGTCGAGACGGTTGACCTCAAGGCCGACCGCCTGTCGATCCGCATCCGGGCCGAGACGCTGCCGCCGGAGGATCTGCTGGATCACATCCGCCAGCTCGGAGCGCGGGTCCGCATGTTCCAGCCCGAGGCGATGGAGCTCGAGACGGCCTTCCTCAAGCTCACCGAGGGGCAAACGGCATGACGGCCATCGGCATCGGGCGGGCCCGCAAAACGTTTCGGCTGCCGATCCTCCGCAAGGATCTCACCGAGCTGGCGGCCCGCCGCCGCACCTACATCGCCCGCTTCGCGTATGCGCTCGTCCTGTTCGTGACGGCCTGCATGCTGTTTTATGGAAATATCGGCCTGGCGGCGGGAGCGGGCGAAACGCTCGGCCGGGGCTACGCGCATTTCATGGGCCTGCTGACCTTCCAGTTGGCGGCCCTGTACCTGATCGTCCCGGTCCTCACCGCGAGCGCCATCACGGCCGAGAAGGAGCGCGGAACACTCGCCTTGCTGCTCGTCACCACGCTCAGCCCGCGGCAAATCGTGCTGCAGAAATACGCCAGCCGCATGACGCCCATACTCTCGTTTGTGTTTTTGTCCTTTCCGCTCTTGGCGATTACCTACACGTTCGGCGGCGTCAGCATCACGGATCTCGTGCTGGGGATCATCCTCTTGGTCTACACGTGCCTCGAGTTGGGAGCCTTTGCCATTTTGTGCTCGGCCTGTTTCCGCACGACGGTGGAAGCACTCTGCGCGACGTACATAGGATTCCCGATCTTTGCGTTGGCTTTCCCGGGGGCGTGCAGTACGTCCTGGCTGACGTCGGCCGGTCCTCGGGCTGCCGGCACTCCGTCCGCCGAAGTCACGTTGGGGTTGGTCGCGTTGGCCTCGACTGGATATGCCACGTTTTTCCTCGTCGCCTGCCTGTCGCTCGCGGAAAGCATCCTGGTCAGCCGGGCGTTTGTGCCGTACCGCAGCCTCGCGTTGCAATTCTTCCGCTGGCTCGATCGGCGCTATGAAGCGATGAACGTGTTGACCGGCGGGATCGTGCTCATGCGCGACCGCGATCTGCTCCCCAAACGCCACCCGGTGCGCTGGCGGGAGACGCAGAAAAAATCGCTCGGCACGTTTCGCTACCTGTTCCGCGTGTTCGTGGCGGTCGAGGCCCCCGTGCTGATCGCCATCCAATGGATCCGCGGCACGTCGCCGGTCGATGACAGCACGATGTTCGGGTTGTTGTTCGTGATTTGGATTGCCACCGCGCTCCTGATTTCCGTCTCCGCGGCCAGCCTCATCTCCGAAGAGCGTGCTCGCCAGACGCTCGCCGTGCTGGCCGCCTGCCCCTTGTCGACACGGCAAATCCTCAAGGAGAAGCTGGCCGGCCTGCACCGCTTGATCGCGGTCCTCGTGGTCCCCTTCGTGACGCTGTTTCTCTTCGAGCACTGGTGGTATGGGCACTCCCCGCGTGGCTATCTCCTATTTTCGCTGCTCACCGTGGCCGCCTACCTTCCGCTGATCGAGTGGGTGGGGCTGACGGCCGGCCTGCGGATGCACAAGCAGTTGCCCGCCATGATCGTGACACTGGGCGTCCTCACGGCGTGGGCCGGCGGACTGGCGGTCGCCGTCCCTCTCTGCCAGTATTTTAACATTCCGACGGGACGTTGGGGGACCGTCGTTTCGGCCTTGAGCCCCCTCGACATGATCGCCGCCGTCCAGGATTCGGCCCCGGGCCGCAACTTCGCCAGCGAGGAACCGCTGCCCTGGCAGCGAGCTCCAGTCGCGATGGCGGCTCATTTCGCGTTCTATTTCGGCTGTTACCTGCTGCTACACTGGCGCTGCCTGCGAACGGCCGACCGCCAACTCGGCCGCATTCCCCAACCGGGTTTGTAGGGTGGGGCCAGCGAGCCCGGCGAGCGCAGGCCCACCACGGCAAAAGCTCGCAGATCCGCCCGTGGCGGGATGAAGGTCGCAGATCCGCCGGAGGCGGGATGAAAAAAAAGGCCTTTTGATTCATCCCGCCACGGGCGGATCTGCGACCTTCCGCCTTCATCCTTCTTCCAAATCCCCCATTTTCCCGTCCGATCCGTGGCTCCGGCGAGTTATGCTGGAGTGTCACCAGTGAGGTCCAAACGAGTGAGTCGAATTGCCAAACCGCTGCCGATCCCCAAGGCGGCCGAACGCCGTGAGCACGGCCGCAGCTTGCGCTCGGTCGTCAAGCGGATCGACCAGGGAGAGTGGCGACCGTCTGAGCACCGGCTCGATCCCCTCGTTCTACTGGCCCGCATCAACAGGCAGCGGCTGAAGGAACTCGTGCCGATCAAGGTGGGCCGCATGGCCGCCTCGCCCTTCGGCTTTTTCCGCGGGGCCGCGCCCCTCATGGCGTACGACCTGTCCGAATGGCCGACGACCGGGCTGGTCGTGCAGATGTGCGGCGACGCGCATGTGCTCAACCTCGGCGCGTTTGCCGCGCCCGACGGGCATCTCGTCTTCGACCTCAACGACTTCGACGAGTCGATGCCCGGACCGTGGGAATGGGACGTGAAGCGGTTGGCGACGAGCATCGTGCTGGGGGGCCGCGTGGCGGGGGAAAGCGACGCCGGCTGTCGCGAGGCCGTCTCCAACTTCGTGAGCCAGTACCGCGAGGCGATGGAATCCTTTGCCAAGATGCCGGTCTTCGAGCTGACCAGATTCGAGGTCCGCCGCCGCAGCCAGTCCGCCTGCGTGCGGGCCGTCCTCGCCCGTGCCGAGCGGTCCACACGCGCACCTCTTGGAAAAGCTCACCGAGAAACGCGACGGCCACCGGCACTTCCGCTTCGCCCCGCCGCTCTTCCGGCACGTTTCGCACCGCGTCGGCCGCGAAGTGCTCGAGTCGCTCCCCGAATATCGCGAGACGCTCGGCCCCGATCGGCAACTTGTCTTCGACGCCTATCGCCCGGTTTCGGTCGCCTTCAAGGTGGTCGGCACGGGAAGCGTGGCCCTGCGGGATTACGTCATTCTCTGCTTGGGCCGCACGCTCGACGACGCCATTTTCCTGCAGGTGAAAGAGGCTCAGGACGCCTGCGCGGCCCCGTATTTAGCCAGCATGACGGTCCCGGCTAACCAGGGACGGCGGATTGCCGAAGGGCAGCATCGGCTGCAGTCGGCCTCGGACCCGCTCTTGGGCTGGACGGCCATCGGACCGCGGCACTTTCTCGTTCGCCAGTTGGCTGACCACAAGGCCAAGTTGGACCCGACCGAGCTTCACGGCGACACGCTGACGGAATACGCCTCGGTCTGCGGCCGCACGCTCGCCAAAGGCCACGCCCGCACGGGCGATCCGCTGGCCCTCGCGGCCTACTTCGGCCGCTCCGACAAGCTCGACCGCGCGATCGTCAAATTCGCCTTCGCCTACGCGGAGCAGACGATGCAGGACTACGAGAAACTGCTCCGCGCGATCCGGCAAAAGCGAGTGAATGCGATGATGAATGTGTGAGGAGAGGGGAGAGGGCAGGGGGCAGAGGGGAATGGCACTAGGTTAAGGGAATTGCCCAGGGCAGAATCGGGCGCTCGGAATGGGTGTGCCAGAGACGATTGACGCGGGGGTTTGGAATCACATGTCGCGCCACTGATTGCTTATGCACTCGATCTCGGCTGCACTGTTTTCTCCGAGCGTCTTCACTAGGAGTTCACGGAGACATTTTTTGTCGGCGTTCGTGGGGGACCACATCACCAAAAAGAAAATCCCTGCGTCCCTGAACGGTCGCGGCATGTTGTCAATCACCGAGCGCGCTTTGGAACGATCCGTGAATTGTTCGGCAACCCCACGTGGACCGAAATGACGGAGTCCATCCGAGTCAGGCGCGGTCAGCCAGAAGACTCCCCCGCTCGGCGTGGTTCCTTTGATTACGAAGATTGCCTGCTCGTCGCTCATGCCGTCATTCTAGCGAGCGTGGCGCTTCACTGCCAAAACGGCTTTTCTGGGCAACTCACCGACTTTCTGGGCAAGTCGTCTTTTCTGGGCAAAGCCCAGACGACCGATTTTCCGGGCAAGTCGTCTTTTCTAGGCAAAGCCCTAGCGACCGTAAGATCTGGTGCATTCCGGCATCCTCATTGCTCCCATTTGACAATAGTGAACCTGAAGCGAATTTACCGGTCATTAGGTTGACAGCTATTCCTGCAGGGAATAACATTTCGCGTAAGTTATTCCAGAATTGACCGCAATATTCCTGCAGGATATGATCCTATGTGGTCGATGACAGGCCAGGAGGCCATTTCGCGGCGGTTCAAGGACTTCCGAAAGAAGTGGCCGCACGAACTGAGAAACGTGTTCGACAACCTGGACACGCTCCATGAAGCGCTTTGCAATGGGGCGAGACCAGAACAGCTAAAGAAGCTTGGATTCGTCAGGTCAGAGCCATGCGGACTCTTGGCGCTCGACCAAAAGGGACCAGGCAAAGGGTCGAAGCTCAAGGCGCTTCGACTATACGTGTTCGCGGAAGTAACGGAGGAGATTCTTCACGTCATCGAGCTTGGGGATAAGGAGTCCCAGAGTGATGACATCAGAAACTCAATCGCGTTCGTAAGGAGACTTGAACAACGTCGGGTAGAGGAACTACCGCGGGAGGGAGCTACCGGCTGAATTCATGGAGAGAAGGCAGGCGGCAGCACGGCACTTATGGGGAAAACGATGACGGACAAAAGATTTGCCAGCGTATCCGATATGGTGGGCCACATTTCGGATGACGATGCGTTCAAAACAGGATTTGAAGAACAGCTACAGTCCCGGCAAATCGTGAAGTCTCTGGCTGCAATGCGAACGGCGAAAGGCGCGTCACAAGAGGACATCGCGAACGAGCTTGGCTGCTCACAGAGCAGAATTTCAAAGCTCGAAAGCGGTACAGATGCTGACTTGCAGTTGCGAGATCTTGAAGCATACGGGCGAGTGTTGGGACAACAATTTCAAATTCTCGTTTCGAAACGGGCAATGCCGCTCGCTGAGCGGGTGAAGTATCACGCCTTCGGTCTTCGCGATGCGTTTATGAAACTGGTCAAGCTCGCACACAAAGACGATGAGATTGTTCAGGGCGTTGCGTGGCTCCATGTTGAAGCGATTGTCAACATCATGCGGTTTTTACAACAGACATCGAGCCAACTCCCGGTTTGCCCCGATAACGGAGAGCCGTATGTCCGCATTGCCAGTTTCGGATGCGAGACGCAAGGAGAAGGCGATTGCGACGATGACGATCCTCCGCCGCCCCGTACTACGTTATTGACGACGTGCCAAACGTCAGCCCCGGCCGCTGTTGCGGGCTGACGGAGAACGGCCCGCGTCTTGGTGGCGCAGCAGCTTTATACCCTGCCGGAGGGGTCCGCGTGCGCGCGGATGGGATTGTAACCCCCGGTCTCCGCTTTAGCGATCTTGCGCCCGTAGCTCGCGCTTTGCCGCGCGCTTGAGCCGATCGCGTATCCAGTCAGACAGCTTTAGGCCAGCCAGGGCGGCGGAGCGCTCGAAATCGGCCTTTTCGTCTGTGGCCGCGCGTACCTCAAGGCGCTCGCTCAGCCGATCCGCCGCCGGCTTTGGCGGTCTACCCATTCTGGCTTTCATGGCCGAAATTGTACGACAAAAACTTGGATTGTCAATCGGATTGTTTCTTGACCCGGGCCACTATTTGTCGTACAATAAGTCCATGAAATGAAAACCCCGGCGTTGCTGAAACAACGTCAGGGCAAACCGCAACCAGACGTTTCCGCCTAATCGCAGCCTAGAGAACTCGATTGTAGCGGAAGCGTCACAGCGAACCAGAGACGAATCCGCCATGCCACGCCGAGACTTCCGCATTGTCCGAGACAAGTTTGCCAACGATGGCGGCCTGCCGTTCGGTCGACTGCTCAGCCGCGAGTACGTTCTGAGCGTGCTGGAATCCGAAGGACACGCCTACCGCTCTCGCGTCTTTTGTCCGCTCGTCACTCTCTGGGGAATGCTCAGCCAGTCGCTTAGCCAAGACAAGAGCCTGAACGAAGCGGTTTCTCGCATCCTTGCTCATCGCGTGTCGTCTGGTCTACCGGCCTGCTCCGCGTCGTCCGCAAGCTACAGCGAATGCGCCGGAAGGTTTCCGCTGTCCGCGATGATCCGCATGGCCCGCGAAATCGGTAGCAGGGTCCATGAAGCCGCGCGGGACGACTGGCACTGGAACGGCCGCCGTGTCTTCATCGCAGACGGCACGGGCCTCTCGATGCCAGACACGCCGGAAAACAGCCTTGCTTACCCGCCGGCAGCATCGAACAAGCCAGAGATTGCTTTTCCTATGATGCGCGCGGTGGCTCTCATGTCGATGAGCACCGGCGCGGTGATCGACCTTGCGACGGGCCAGATGCGCGGCAAAGGGTCAGGCGAATCCAGCTTGCTCCGCGATCTGCTCGACAACATGAGCCGTGGCGACGTGTTCGTTGCCGACCGTTATTATCCGTCGTTTTGGCTTCTGTCTGATTTGCAGAAGAGGGGCATCGACATGGTTTCTGTCTGTCACGGTGGCCGACATGTTGACTTCAGTAAGGGCAAGCAGCTTGGCTCGCAGGATCACATTGTGGAGTGGCGTCGGCCCCCGCGCAGCCACGCAAAGACGATGGACGATGTAGCGTACAATGCGCTTCCCGCAACGATCCGCGTCCGGGAGTTCATAATAGACGTCGATGGAAGGAACGGGCGCACGGAAAAGGCGGTCGTCATTAGCACGATGACTGATCCGACGATTCCCCAAAAGGAACTGTCCGACCTGTATTGGGCGCGGTGGGCGGTCGAGTTGGGAATCCGCGATCTGAAACACTCGATGCACATGGATGTCCTGCGATCGAAAACGCCCGACATGATTCAAAAGGAACTGTGGGCCGGCATCCTCGCATACAATCTGCTTCGCGGCACGATGAGCGAGTCAGCCAAGCGGAGCGGGGTCACGCCTCGTCAACTGTCTGTAAAATCAGCCATGCAAGCCGTGGAGTCCTTTACGCCTGCGATGATGGTTGTGGCCGATAACAACGCGCTTTACGATGCGTTCTTGACCACTGTTTCGGCTCGCCGCGTTGGCAACCGACCGGGACGGCAGGAACCGCGATTGAAGAAACGCCGTCCGTGCTGGACGCCGATGTTGATGAAGCCGCGAAACGAGTATTTTCGCCGGGTGCAGGCGAAAGAACTTCCTTAACCTAGTGCCATTCGGGGCAGAGGGGAGAGGGCAGAGGAACGGGACACGCGGTCTTTCGCGCGATTCCTACGAGCCGCCGGCTTTACGCCGGCGGTCTTCGAACGGCGCACGACGTGCGAATGAAAACCGCCGGCGTAAAGCCGGCGGCTCGTTAGGTTCTTTCAGGGTCTGTCGTCGGTCTCAGTGCGCCACCGCGCCGCAGCCGGGTTCGGGGTTCAGGGCCACGCCGGGCGGATACTTGCGGGCCGACGTGAAGTCCTTCATTCCCTGGCAGTTGATCAAGGTCGACACGGTTTCCTTCGTCGCCGCCTGGTAACTCCGCTTGAGGGCCTCTCGCAATTCCTCGGGCGTGCGGACGTACTCTCCACGGGCGCCCAGGCCCTCGGCCATCTGGTCGTAGCGCAGATTCTGCTGGAACAGATACAGGTGCATCGAGCGGGCCGACGAGACGGCACTGGGCCACATGCCCCAGCAGTCGTTGTTGTAGATCACGCCGATCACGGGCAGTTTGTACTTGGCCGCCGTGTCGAGCTCGAACAGGCTGTAGGCAATGCCCGCGTCGCTGCTGACGCAGACGGTCGGCGCGCCTTTGTAGGGCGCTTGCGGTCCGACGCCGCGCTGCACGGCGGCGCTGGCGCCGATCATCATCGCCAGGTCGGGCCCGATCGCGCCGTATTGATAGGGGCACACGATGCCCTGGCCGGGTCGATAGGCCCGTTGCCAGCGGCCGAGATTCACGCCGATCGTCCATCCGCCGCCCCCCAAGACGGTTTGCTTGGGATCGATCTGCCCCTTGTAGAAGAAGTCGTGCACCTCTTTGCAGATCACGGCCGGATGCAGATGATTCGTCTCTTTGCTGTACTTCACCCCCTGCTCGTACTGGTGGTTGAGCATCTTGTCGTATCGCTTCCGCTCGCCGGCCAGCTCGTTGACCCACGGATCGCGTTTGCGGGCCGGCACCAAGTCGGCCAGGGCCTCGAGAAACGGCTTTTCGCTGCTGACAATCCCAGGTCGAGCGGCCAGTTGCGCCCCAGGTCCTCTTGCACCGGATGGACGCGGATCGTTTTCACGTCGGGATTGAAGCGATACTCGCCCGGGCTGGGCATGCAGTACTGGCCGACGAAGATCACCAGGTCGGCGCTCATCGCGGCGTCCGGCGTGAGCGCGGCCGAGAGCCGGTGATCGTCGGGGAAGTGCCCCCGCGACGGGCCGGACGTCACGACCGCGATCTCGTTCTTTTCGGCCGCTTTGAGCAGCGGCTCCCAGGCCTTGTCCTGAAACACGCCCTGACCCGCGATCAGCAACGGACGCTCCGCCCGCTGGATCAGGTCGATCGCCTGTTTCACGTCCTTGGCGCGAGGGGCAGGGCGCGATTCGGTGCGGTATTTGTCTTTGCCGTAATAGTCCTTCAGCATGGCCGGATCGGTGAAGCGGGCCCGCGCCGACTTCGCCGGGGAAATCGAGATGCACCGGGCCGGGGACGCCCGATTTCAGATTGCGAAACGCATAAGCGCCGTACTCCCAGACGCGGTCCGGAGCGATCAGCCGCTTGCCGTATTTCTTCATGCCGGTGGTGATCGGCTGCTGATAACCGGTCTGGATGAACGTTTCGCGGTCGTCGCCCGCGATTTGCATGTTGCTGGCCAGGACCAACAGCGGCGTGCGGGCCGCGGCTGCCGCGGCGATGTTCATGATCATGTTGGTGAAGCCGGGACCTTCGGTGCCGGAACAGGCCGTGACTTCACCGGTCGCCCGCGAAAATCCGTCGGCGGCGGCACACATCGAGCCTTCACAGCGGCCGCCGTAGGCCGGGATGCCCGCCGCGGCGATGGCGTTGATCACCGTGTAGTTGCCCGGACAACAAAAGAGGGCCGCCAGATTCTCTTCCTGGCAGAGTTTGGCGAACACCTCGGCCCCGCTCATGCCTCGTCCCTCGAAGGACCCGGGCTTCGGCTTTTCGTGGAGCGATTCGATAATCTCTTTCGGAATGGAGATCGAGGGGATGCCGGCAGGCCGGTCGGCCGCGTTGGATGGGCCGACCATGCCGGCCATCGCACCGGCGCCCACGGCGGCCGAGGAAAGCAAGAACGTCCGCCGGGAAGGATCGATCGTTGGCCGGTTCGTTTTCTCGGCCGGTTTTGCGGTCTGGGGGTTGCTCATGGCAGGGAGGCCTTTTCTGGACAAGTGAAACGGTTAATGGACGGCCTTTTTAACTAACTTCGGACGCTCGGAACTGGGCCACAGACTGCGCAGGTAATTGACCAGGTGCCAGAGGTCCTCGTCCTTGGACACCTTCTCGGCAAACGGAGGCATCGCTTCGCCGGCGCCGTCGCGAAGACTCCGAAAGATTTCTCCCTCGGACGTGCCGCTGCGATAGGCCTTGGGATCGGTGAGGTCGGTCGCGTTGGCCACGACGTCGACCAGCGACTTGCCGTCCGCTCCGTGACACTCGGTGCAGGCCCGCGCGTAAAGAATTTTGCCGCGGGCAATCGAAGCCTTGCTGTACGGCACGGGCGACTTCAGCTTCCGCGCCGCGGCCCTGGTCAGAGTCGCGTCCGAGCCTTTTGAGGCCGCTGGATCGCCGCTCAAGCTGGCAGAGGTCGCAATGGTCACGACCGCCAGCGCCGTGGCGAACAGGAAGAGTTTTGCACCGGATCGACTGGGCATTTCACGGCCCTTTCTGTGGCTGCTCAAACGACCTGGGACGTAGGGTGGGACAAGGCCGCTTCGGCCGCCGGCCCACCATTTCATGGGCGCCTGCCGCGCGCTCATGGTGAGCCGGCGCTCGCTGCGCGAGCTGGTCCCACCCTACGTTCCAAAATCGCACAGGTAATTTCTGTCTACATCCGATCAGGATCGAGGTCGAAAGTTTCAACCAGGTAATCAAAATATTTGCCGTCGGCCAGGAACGTCAGATAAATCTCATTGACCAAGTGCACGAGCTTGCGGACCGCGTATTCCCTGTCACCATCTTTTGCCTTCAGCACGAGCAAAAGGTTGCCGCCGCGATTGTAGGTGCGAATTTGCACTTTTCGCACGTCGAGGCGACGGTGGTCGGGCAACTCGTCCGCTTGCCGTGCGCGGATAAAGGCTTTCAACTCCTCGTACATCGACGAGTCTGCCGGCACGCCCGTCAGCAGATCGGCGAGCCGCAGCGTGTCGGCACGTGCATCGTAAGTCAGCTCGAACACCCGCCCACGATGCCAGGCAATTTGGAAGCTCGCCTTGGGGCCGGAAGTGCGGCCCCGACTGAAACCCTGGAACACGCGTCGTTCGGCATAGCCGGCCAACACGGCAGCGACGACGTCGCCAGGAGACGCGGCCGTTTTCACCATGCCCGAAGAAATCCGCGTGGAGTAACTGATGGGAAGCGAAGATTTTATCTTAACCGGGCGGGCCGCCTTTTTCTTTCAATGGCGAGGCGTTTCGGGTCGCGGGGCTATGAAAAGCCCTTACGAGCCGCCGGCTTCACGCCGGCGGTCTTCAAAGGGGCTTCGATTCGCCGTTTCGAAGACCGCCGGCATAAAGCCGGCGGCTCGTAGGAACCGCGCGACTCGCGGTGTCGTACTGAAAGCCGCGAGCGCGAGATTCAACCAGAATCCCTGTCGTAATACTCTTCGCACTCACGTTCCAGGCCGCGAATGATGCGGCGGCCGGTGAGGGGGCCGAAGCGGGACGTCATCACGGTCCACTGGCCTCCGCCCGTTTGGGCCGTGCAGTAGATCACGACCCAGTCGTAGAGTGCGTCGAGTTCGTGCGCGCGGGCCGTGTTGGAATAGAGGGCGGTGTATTCGTGGTCGCCGCGGTGCGTGCGGAGGATCGGCAGCCAGGCTTTGCGGTCGGGATTGAACCGCCGCGGAGCGATCCGCAGCAGCCGATCGGCTTGGGCCTTCTGGCGGTATTCTTCGTCGACGCTCAAGAGCTCGTCGACGGAAACTGGTGCGTGAACTTGCGCGGCCTGGCGCGGACGAGGCGGGCCGGGCGGCGGAAGCGGCCGGCGAGCGACTCGCGGACCCCCCGCAGACGCTTGGTTCCCATTCCGGGGACTTGGGCCAGGCGTCCGTCGTAGGCGGCCGCCTGCAGCTCGGCCAGCGTCGAGATGCCCAGCGACTGATGGATGCGGGCCGCCGTCTTCGGGCCGATGCCGGGGACCGTCGCGATTTTCTCCTCGGGCCCGTAAACGCCGCGGAGCTGCTCGAGCAGCGGTAGCCGTCCGGTCGTCGTTAGCCGCTCGAGCGATCGGGCCAGTGACGGCCCGATTCCGGGCAGCTCGGTGAGCGCCTCGCTGCCGTCGAACGCCACGATTTCGTGCACGGGCCGTTCGAGTGCGCGGATTGTGTCAGCCGCCGTGCGGTACGCGCGGGCCCGGTACGGATTGGCCTCTTGCGCGTCGAGCAGCTCGGCGATTTCATCGAGCCGATCGGCCAATTTGCCGTTATCGGGCGGAAGTTCGAGTTGTGGGGAGAAGGTGCGAATCATGGGAATCACCGGGCAATACGGTCCACTCGTGGCACGGCAAAGGATGTCGGCTCGTTCCCTGGGCCAACGCACGTATTGGAAGCTACGCCAAATTATACGCAGCCGAGCCAGCGGCGGCTTGCGGCTGTAGGGTGGGACCAGCGAGCGAAGCGAGCGCAGGCCCACCACGGTAGAAGGATGAATCTTGAGTGATGAAGGATGAAAAAAAGGCTTTTCGCATTCATCCTTCCGCCTTCATCCTTCTCTTCGACGGTGGGCCTGCGCTCGCTTCAGGATAGGGACATTACTCAACCTATCGCAACCGGCTCATCTGGGAGCCCCTGGACGATCTCCAGGGGCTTTTATCCTTGCGAACGTCGCTTGATCAGACGAGCGTGACCTTCCGCCGCCGATGCGATTTGTTCAAACAGCCGGTCATACGACATCACCGTTAGGATCGGGTCTCTCGATAGCTCACGATAACGCTTTTGATGTCTGTCTTCGAGCATCGCTCTGCGCCCGATCACAATGATTGCGGGACACTCCGCATCGAAGTCGATGAACTTGTATTGATCCCCAGCGTAAGCAATGTTCGCCCGTATCCACACCCTCCAGTCGTCAATCTGTCGCAAGGGAACCGCAAGCTTCCCGGATCGACTGCCCTTTCCGTTTAGCGGCCGATGATGCGGGTTTTCTAGTTCAATCAATTTCCAATGGTAGCCGCCCGAATCTTTTTCACAGAGCAAGAAATCGGCTTCGTACTCGCTTCCCAATCTCTGCCTTGGGAAAACCCATCGACCATGACCGCCGCTGAGAATCTGCCCAAGTAAAGCGGGACATTCTTCAAGGTATCTTTGGATCGGTCTCTCGTTCGGCGCAGCTTCGATGACCGTCTTCAATTTCCTGACCCACGTCAATTTGACGTTTAGGAAATCGACTTCGTTTTCCGGCCACGGGGAATCAAACTCGATCTCACTGAGGGGTTTGATTCTCGACACAACGCCATCTCGCTTCACGGTTGCTTCTCGGCTTCCGGCTTCGGGGGATTGTCGTCTTCCGGCTGCGCTTTCGCTTCCGGCTCATCGTCCCCGAGATTGCTGGCGTTGAACGTCTGGAGCCCTTCAATCGGGAATGGTGCGGACTCTGGAACGTGACTCGTGTCGGAGAACGGTTGATCGTCTTGCTCTGGCTCCTGTACCAGATAAGCGCCACGATAAACCCCGCCCAGTCGCATAGCGGGCATGAGTCGCTGTCCCCTGATCGTGACGCTCGGCGGATTGTCGTGGACGCCGATCGTGTCCCCCACGACAATTTCAAAGATTTTCCCGCCCGGTTTGACTGCTTCTGCCGTCGCTTCTTGCTGGAGCTTCATTTCCTGGACGAGGGCCTGTTCTTCGGGCGAGAGGGTCTTCGGCTTTTCCTTCTTCTCAACGAACTTGACGAGCTTCTCCATGTCTCGGAAGAAAAGCTGTGTCGGCGGGAGCCCCTCGGCGAACGTTTTGTCGAGAATGCCGACTCCCTTCTCAAACTTCTCGTCTCCCTTCTTCTGTTTGTTGAGCGACCCCTTCCCGTCTTCGACCGATCCGAAGCCCCCGTCTCCCTGCTCACTGTCCCTAGTGCCGAAAGCGAGTGTGAAATCGTCGAGCTCTTCTTCTCAAACCAACTGATGAGAGACTCGATAATTCCGCAGTCTTGTTCCCGGAGCCACTTCTTGTATGGCGAATTTGGGTCCGTTGAATCGTCGAGCGGGGGGCGGGGATGTCTGCCCGCAATCAAGCGTTTCTTTGCTCGATGGGCGATCTCCGCTGTGTATTCGATTACGCTCTCGGGTCTCGACCGCAGGAACTTCTCAATTTTCTCCGCTTCGGCTTTCCACCCCTGAACGATCTTCGTCCGCCAGTCTTTGAGCGGATCTTCTTCTTTGAGATGCGTCTTGAGTGATCGATCCGAAACTTTGCCCGGAAGCTGCGCTATTTCTCTAGTGATTTTGTCGTCGGTATCCCGGATGACGGTCTCAAGTTCCAGGAGCGTGATCTCGGGAACGAGAAGGGTTGCTTGACCCGCTTCAACGAGCCCCCGGAGATCGCCCCACCACTTCGGCGATTCCCCGGCTTCAATCAACCGAACGAGATCGGAGAGAACGTTCGTGTCGAGACAGACGCAGTAGGTTGCCACTCGGCGATCTCCTAAAGGCCGCAAAGTGAATCGTTGTGGGGGCTCCGATCGTTATCCCGACTTGAAATCCAGCGTGCGAAGATACTGGTCGCATTTCTCGGAAACGTCCCCGCTGCTGTATTGAGCACTAGCCCGGTCGAGAACAATCGTTAGCGAAAGCGATGGATCGCCCATCATGGGCGCATGATTGTAGAAGACCAATCGCCAAGACACGCCATTGGGATCGGTCCATCGCTTATATTGCTGGTCTTGCGTGAGCGATTGATTATTTTCATTGGGTCGAACGCGTGCGGTCTTTGTGCTAGGCATTCCACCGAAAGTGATCCCGCCGCCGGCAGAAAAACCAGAGATCGAAACGGTCGTCCCATGATCGTGAACGCCGATCGTGTCTCCCACCCTGATTTCAAACACCTTCCCGCCAGATTTGACCACTTCTGCGGTAGCTTGTTGCTCGAACTTCAACTCCTGTTCGATTCCCCGCTTCTTCTCCGCTTCCACTTCGTCCGGGGTCGGAAGCGTGACCGTCTTTCCGTCGTTCACGAACGTGACAAGCTTTGACAAGTCTTTGAAGATGCGGGCCGGCGGGAGCCCCTTTTGAAAAGTATCGTCGAGCGGCCCCGTTCCGTCATCTCCGAACTTTCCGAAGCCGTTGTCGATCGTGGCGAACAACAGATTCTTTTCGGCGATGTTCCCCCCGAAATGCGAGATGAGTGAATCAATGATGAAGCAATCTTGATCCCGTTTGTCCGGCTTTTGGTTGGATTCGGGGAACTTCCCGGCAATGGTTCGGCATTTCGTTTCGTGTCCAATTTCGAGCGTAAACTTGATTGGCTCCCCGGTCTTCAGCCAATCGAAGATGCCGTTGGCGACGGCACGCATATCGTCGGCTTTTTTCTTGCGCCACGTTTTCAGGGGTTCGGCGAGCGTTTGGGCGAGATCACCTTTGACGTGTTCCCCCTCATTGCCGACAGCGGTCTCAATTCTCGTGACCGTCGAGAGCAACTCCCGTTCGGCGTTGTCCACGAACTTTTCAAGCTCAAGAATCGTGACCTGGGAAACAAGAAGCGTCACGTCTTTGGCCTGAACGAGCGCCTTGAGTTCGTCAAAGCCCTTCACTTTCTTCCCCGTGCGGAGCGACTTGTACAAATCGACGAGAACTGTCGTGTCGAGACAGACGAGATAATGCACTCGGGGAATCTCCTGCGATGAAAACCGCAAGTGGCATTTTACCCGTGCGGCTCCGGTTTATGGAGCCCGCCACTCCGTTAGTGAATGGCCGATTCGGATCGCTGGATTTATCCCGACAAGGCTTCGCTCGACTTCGATCCGCAAGCGTTCACCGGTTGGAGCAAGAGCGAACGCCTCGGGCATCGCCTACGACAGATCGAGCGTCTTCGGGCAAGCCAGACCGGGCTTGACGGATCTCGGATCGTCACTGAAGCTCGATCGAGTGATTTTCAAATCCGATAACGGAGAGTCGCTGTGAAGTTTCGACAAAACGATCTCGTCGAGTTGATCGCAACGGGTCAAGTGATGTCGGTCGAGCGGAGCTACATGACGGGCGACGAAGAGTTCGTCGTGTGTACGTGGCGAGAGAGTCGCAGGTCTCGCAAGTCTCAGCGAGAGACGTTCCCGGCTTCAGCGCTGCGCCCCCACGCCATCGAACCGCCTTGGTTCCGCAATTCGCAGCCGATGCGCCGAACCTGAAGACGACCCCGGAAAATGGCCCCGAGACCGAAAAAATCCCGGACTGTTTCCAAAAATAACCCGAGTGCGAGTTGAATTTTGGACACGGGGGCAAGCGAGCGCCGGGTCACCGCAGCAGAAGGTCGCAGATCCGCCCGCGACGGGATGAACGAAACAAATTGCGGTGGAGGGTCTGAGCCCCGCAAGGGGCGGCAGTCTGCTTGCCACCGGTGTCAACCGGTGGGAAATGGCGACCAAATATCGCTTCAAAGCCCCCGATAGGGGGCGACAGGGATTCCGGAAGAGTGTCGCCCCCTATCGGGGGCTTAAAACGGGGAGCGGGAACGCAAACCACCGGTTGACACCGGTGGCAAGCAGACCGCCGCCCCTCGCGGGGCTGAATACCGAGCGCCACGATTCGAGGCGCTGCAGTGGGCAACGATCGTCCACGGCCGATTTGACCCCCTTTTTGGTTTTGCCGCGGCCGGACTCTAAAATAGGGGGAAGGCCGCTCCGTCAGATTATTCACCAATCGAAAGGCACCCCTTGGCCGCTCCTCGTATTCTTGGTTTGGGACCGCAAGAGAACTTGATCGACGTCGTGCGCGTGGCCGAGGCCGAGTTGGTAAAGTCGCACGGGCCGTCGCGGTCCCTGGTGGCCGTGGCGCCGGGAATCGAGGTCCGCGCCACGCGCGAGGCCTATTCCGGGCCGTTTCAGTCGTATGTCGTGCGGATCCACGTGCCGGCCGAATCGGTCGCCGGACTGCGGGCCATTGCGACTCATGCAGCCAGCCCCTGCACGGTCGACGCCGTCGACGAGGCCAACGGCGTGTACGAGCTGCAGTGCTCGGCGCCGGCCAGCGACAGCTCGAACGAGCCGCTGGCTTTGCTGGTTGAGTTGGTCCGCTTGCCCGAGGTGTGGCACGTTCATGGCGAGGACTACCGGCACGACCGCGTCAGCATCGGACGGCTGTTCCAGGAAATGGCCCACCGCCGGGCCAGCGACGTCCATCTCTATCCCGGCTCGTCCCCCGTCTTTCGCGTCGACGGCGTAACGCTCGTGGCGAGCGAGCTGGAACCGGTCTCGGGCGAGCAGATTCTCGCGCTCCTCCGCGAAATCGCCCCGGCGAACGAGTGGGACGAGTTCGAGAAACAGAACCAGTGCAGCTTCAACTACCACCAGTTCAACACGGCCTTTTCCCGCGTGTCGGCCTTCGTGACGGCCGGCGTGCCGCACCTCACGCTGCGGTACCTGCCCGAGCGGATCCCGTCGTTCGAGGATCTGCACATTCCCCGCACGATCATGGAGCGGTTGGGCGCCCTGCATCACGGTCTCGTGCTGGTGGCCGGCATGACGGGGAGCGGCAAATCGACCACCGTGGCCTCGCTCATCGACTGGATCAACGCCAACAAGTCGCTGCACATCCTCACCATCGAAGACCCGGTCGAGTTCGTGCACACCAACAAGAAATCGATGATCTCGCAACGGAACGTCGGCAGCGACGTGGCCACCTTCCAGGAAGGCGTGCGGGGCGCCTTGCGGCACGACCCCGACGTGATCTTTATCGGCGAGATGCGGGATCCCGACACGATCCGCGCGGCCATCGACGCCGCCTCGACGGGACATCTCGTCCTGACCACGTTCCACTCCAACACGGCGGCCGAGTCGGTCAACCGCATCGTCAGTTTCTTCGATCCGGTCGAGCGCGATTTGGTGCGTTTGCAGTTGCGGGACAGCCTCAAGTGCGTGATTTGCCAGCGGCTCTTGCCGCGAAAAGGGGGCGGGCGGATCCCGGCACTCGAGTTCCTGTTCAACGACAGCCGCACGATCGCCGAAGCGATCCAGAAGGGAGACAGTGCCGGCATTCGCATGGGCATGCAGCAGACGATTTCGGAATCGAAGATCTTCGAGCGGAGCCTGTACGAGCTGTCGAAGATGGGGTTGATCACGCTGGAGACGGCCCTGGCCCACGCCACGACTCCCGAGATTGTCGAGCAAATGCGGTTGGGGACGTACGTGCCGCCGCATTTGGAGCGGATCAGCGAGCACCGCTCGGAATAAAACTGTCTTGGCACGGATTGCGGTCGCCCGCTAGGATCTCTGGCCGGTTTTGCCCTCCCGTTGCCGCTGAATTTGTGATCCGCCGAGAATTGTGACGATGGCCTCTGAATTGCCGCTGCCAGACTCGCGTAGGGTGCCGCACTCCCGCAGGCGGGGAATGCTGCTGGCGATCGCCTGTTTGCTGGTCGCTGGCGTGTTGCCCTGCGTCGGTTGGGCACAGTCCGAGAAGCGGCATCCGGTGCTCGCCGACCTCCCGCGCGTCACGCGGACGAAGCGGGGCATCTCGGGCGATCCGCTCAACGTGGCCTTTATCGGATCGCTCGAGGATCTGCACCTGGCGATGCTCGAGGCGGGCTGGTTTCCGGCCGATCCGATCACGCTCAAAACGTCGCTCAAGATCGCGACGGGCACGATCTTTCACCGCAAGTACGTCGACGCACCGGTGAGCAACCTGGTCGTGTGGAACCGTCACCAGGACCTGGCATTCGAGCAGCCGGCCGGAAAGGACCCGCGGCGGCGGCATCACGTCCGCTTCTGGCGGGCGGCTCTGCTCGACGGCAATGGCCGCCCCTTATGGGTTGGAGCGGCCACGTTCGACACGCACGTCGGCTTCAGCCACACGACGGGAGGGATCACGCACCATATCGACGCGGAGATCGACAAAGAACGGGATAAGCTCGTCACCGATCTCAGGCGGAACGGAAACCTGTCGAGCGTGTATTGGGTCGACGGCTTTCACGACAAGCACACCGGCAAAAACGGCGGCGGCGACCCGTACCACACCGACGGCCGCCTCGAAGTGGGCGTGCTCGTCCTCCGCAACCGTTTCGGCAACCCGCGGTTCCCGCCCGTCATGATCCCGCCGGCGGCGGCCGCGCCGGTACCTCTGCGCCGGCCACGAAGTGATCCGGGTAACCCGGTGCGAAGTGCTTCGCCCATTTAGCGCGCGGACACCCAGCCCGCGAAATTCGTCAATCGCGGAAGTCCGAGGGGATGAACCCCTCGGCTCGTTCGTGAGGACTTCGTCGGTCGCTGCGCGACGAACTCCCCATCATCCATTATTCGGCAACGGTCAATAGGTGGATTCCCGCACGCCGATTTTTCTGTGGTGATTTCCCTTTTTTTGCGCCGCAGAAAAACCAGAAAAATACCGAAAAACACCGGGATCTGTGCAAAAATTGTTCAGGAGGCGCGAGCTGGACACTTGGGTGAATGAGAAAAATCGGCCTCGGCGGGAGGGGGAGCGGCTACTTTGCGGTCCGGCTGGCCATGCGGCGGTGGACGATCGTCTCCAGACAGCGGACGGCTTCGTCGATCGTCATGTTCGTCGTGTCGATGGCGAGCGCGTCGGTGGCCGGCAGCATCGGGGCCGTCAGGCGGTTCTGGTCCCGGCTGTCACGTTCCTCGATCTGGGCCCGCAATTCGTCGAAGCCGACGCGGACGCCTTGCTCTTCCATCTCTCGCTGGCGGCGGCGGGCCCGTTCGTCGGGCTCAGCGGTGAGGTAGAACTTGCACAGCGCGTCGGGAAAGACGACGCTCCCCTGGTCCCGCCCTTCGGTGACGATGTTGTGCCCGGCGGCCGCTTGCCGCTGCAGGCGGACCATCGCCTCCCGCACGGCGGGAATCGCGGCCACGCGCGAGGCGGCCCCCGCAATCTCTGGTGCCCGGATGGCGGTCGTCACGTCGCGCTCGTTGGAGAGCACGGTTGGCCCCAAAGCGTCGATTTGCAAACTCCGGGCCACCTCGGCCACGCGGTCGTCGTCGGCCACGTGAATCTGTCGCTCGAGGCATTCAAGCGCCACGGCCCGGTACATGGCCCCCGTGTCGAGGAACTGAAACCCGAGCCGCTCCGCCAAGAACCGGGCGGCCGTGCTTTTTCCAGACCCGGCAGGTCCGTCGATCGTGACGATCATGAGTTCTCCGCCGGTGGGATTGGGCCGAATCGCAGCTCGATATCGAGAATTTCGTGGGCCGTTGGCTCGAGGTAGACGGTGTCGTCGACGATGCGAAGGGTGGAGACCCGCCGTCCACGGAAATCGCGCTGACAGGCGTAGGTCGGGCTGCGGAAGCAGAGCAGTTTCGTCGGCCGGTGCCGGCCTTCCGTCTCCTGCAACCGCAGGCGAAATCCGTAGCCTCGGTTCAGGGTTCCCTCGCTATCGGCCTCGGGGGACGGGGCCTCGTCCTCGCCCGGTTCGGGTTCCCGCAGGGGGAGGATTTGCAGGATTTGGACGTTTTTGGCGTCGAGATGAAACAACCATCCGGATCTCCCGGCCGCGGGGGGACCGCCGGGCGTCTCGAGGACGATCGGCCGGACGAACGCATTGAGGGCCGATTGCATTGGGTAGTCGCGGTCGATGGCGATGTCGAAGCGGAACTTCCGTGCCGTTTCGCCCCCCACGACGAGGATGCTGTCGAGCATCCGCGGTCCCGTTTTGCGGTGAAAGGGGAGCCCGTTAAAGAGCAGGGTCGTCCGTTCGGAATCGGTGGCGATCTCGAAGAAATGGGGGCTCTCAAACCGTTCCCACTGGATGCCGTGCGCTCCGCCCATCACGCCGCGGGTGAGGGTGGCCGAGCTGTCGTTCCAGGCGAAGCGGGAGGCGAAATAGTTGCTCCACGGGTCGCCGTCGGGGAGTTGAGTGGGGCGAAGCTCGATTTCCAGCTCGATGATCGGCCGGCCCCGCCAGAGCCGCACCGTCTGCCCGAATTCGGCGAGCAGGGACCCGTCTTCCGGATCGATCAGCTTGCCGGAGCTGACGATTTCCGCGAGTCCCGGCCCGCTCGACGTGACGGAAATCGACGAGCACCGCATCTCGGAATAGAAGGTCCGTTCCTGGGTCGGCGCCTGGGTTTGCGTGCCGGGTTCGGCGGGACGGGGCGTTCGCTCGCGGGGAAAGCGGAAGGCGAGCTGCTGGCTGAGGCGGTTCGGCTTGCGGCCGTACTGTTTGATGCGGCCGATGCCTCCGGTCGCCTCGTTCACGTAAATTTCGATGAACTCGTTGCGGATCATCTGACCTTCCGTCATCGCGGTGGCCGAGCCTTTCGGCCGCTCGGATTTCGGGCTGCGTGCGGGAATCCAGACGTAGCCGCATGAGGGAAGGTCGAGCACCACGCTCCGATGCTGGCGATCCAGTTGCACGCTACGGATGGGGGCCTGGAGGGGAGGCGACGTCTTCGAGTTTCGGCAATTCGACCGCAACCGTGCGGTCGAACGACAACGGGTTGAGCACGAGGTAGCCCGGCTCCGCCCCCGCACCCTGCAGGACGATCTCGCCCAGCCGTCGTGCCGAGCGATCGACGAACGCATCGAGCTCTGCGTCACTGATTTCGGCCGGCCCGTTCTCGGCGGGCAAATCAGGGCCGGTGGCTTCGACTTGCTCCTCGAGTTCGAGCCGGGCCGGCGTACTGACCGGCTCCTCCCGCAGGGCCGAGGCCAGACTGTCCAAAAAAGCGCCGGCATCGAAGCGGGAGCGCCGCTGGAAGTGCCGCACAAATCGGCTGATCGGATCGCGCTCCTGGGCGGCCACGGAGTGGATCAGGAAGGGGGAGAGGTATTCGGATTCCTCGTATTTCGATTGGCGGCCGGGGTCGTCGGTCTGCTCGAAGAACTGGCGAAACGTGACGAACCGACCCAGCACGGGGGCGTAGGTGTGAATCCGCTCGAAGTCGTGCCAGAAAGGGGAGCGGACTTCGGGCCAGCGGGCCCAGATGACGGCGGCTGTTTGGTCCTGCTGCATCGACTCGGCCATGCGCGACGGGAACCGCAGGTAACTGCTGGCACTCTCGGCGGCCAGGGGAATCCGCGTGGTGGCGTCGATCGTCGAGCCGTCGCAGCCCTCCCAGCGGATTTTGCTCTGCTCCGTGTCGGGGTACAGCCCGTCGTCGAGCGCGACGTGCAGTGCCCCGCGATAGCCGTAGCGATGCAGGATCTGTGGGATGAGCGTGGAAAACCCATAACGGCGGCGGGCCCATGTCTCGGGAGAGCGGCCCAATGTCCGGCAGAAGGCGTCGCGCCCCTTCTCGAACTCGCGGAGCAGTGACGTCAACGGAATCAGCGGGACCGGTCTCTCATGCCATTCGCCACCCAGGACGTCGAGCGTGTTGGCCTCGAAGGCGTGGCGGAATTGCTCGGCGAGTTCCGGCTTTTCTCGCAGCATTTGGTCGAGGTCGGCCGCCGTCGAGAGGACGTTCACCGGCGTCGGTGCGGCCAAGGTCGCCGTGAGGTGGGCGTCGGCGAGGCGGGGGATCAACAGGCACAAATCGAGCAGGTAGCACTCGACGGGGTAAAACCGTTCCCGCGTCTCGGTCAGCGCTTCGAAGCATCGGTTGAGGGCCTCTTCCGCCGCCGCCACGTCCCCGGCTACGGCCGCCTCGGCCGCCGTAATCACCTGGTGCCTCAATTGAGTGTCGTCGCTCGTGCTGTAATGGTGCATACGACGGGTCAGAAGTTCGAGCTGCAGTCGGCACGTCCCGAGAGCGAAGAAATCGGCGATGAGGTCGGCATCCACCGGGGCCGCCTCGGACAAATCGGCAAGTCCCGGCGACTGCAGGAGAGCCCGCACCAGTTCGTCCCGCTCGGTGAGTCCATTGATGACCGTAGCCCCGTCCGCCCGAGCCTGCTCGATCCAGCCTTCCGGTACCACCTCGTCGCACGCGGGGGGGACGAAAATCAGCCGGCCCGCGGTGATCGCGGGGGGAACGTCGGCCCGGTGCTCGACCGGCAGCGATTTGACCGCCGCCAAGAGAGTCGGATGCCAGCTCACGGCAAACGCGTTGAGCAACCCCTCGGCCTTGTCGTCCGGGAGATCGGTCGGAAAGTCCTCCAAGCCATGGCCGGGAAAAAGTATGACGACGTCGTGATAACTCATGCACCCACCGGGACGAATTCCGGTCCTTAAAGAAATATTCGTGGTCGCGTCCGCGTCCGGCCCCTCGCGCGAGGACGGGCCGCCGCAACTATGATAGCGTCGCGGGCCAATTTGGTCGGTTCAAAAAAGGGCAAAGCCGTGGCAAACACCCGACGGCCTGCGGCCGATCGCCTCCCGCGTGCTTCCGCAGGCTGATTGACCGACTTCGTCAGCCGAAATAGACTAGAGTCGGGTGCTGTCTCAACCGGATCGACGGGCCTGATCTCAGGGCTCTGTCCCGGGCGCACGAGCGCCGACGTCTCAAATTCAGGTGCTACCATGCTCACGCGCGCGGCCGTTCCTCATGTGTCGGGCGGGTCACGGGCCCGGATGTCGTCTTTGGCCAGGCTCCTATTTGTCGCGGCAGCGGCCAGTGCTTGGACTCCCAGAACGGCGAGGGCACAGGTCGACCAGTCCACCCATATCGAACGCGTTTTGCAGACGGAGGACGACTGGCAGATCTACATCACTTATTACCCGCTCGCGAGCAAGCAGGAAAACGTCACCAAGAACGCTCCCGTCGTCGTCCTGCTGCACGGCGATAAGGAGAACCGGCTGGTGTGGGAGGGCGATAAAGGGCTCGCGGGGCGGCTACAGCGGGAAGGGTTTGCCGTTATCGCGGTCGACCTCCGCAAGCACGGTCAAAGCACGAACGTCGCCCGCTCCGCGGGGGACAGTCCCGCTGGCGGAAAGAACACCGAAGGGACCAACGTGCAGTCGGTAGACTACTCGAACATGGTCGAAAATGATCTCCCGGCGGTCAAGAAATTTATCTACGAGCAGAACCAGTTGAAGCACCTCAACATGAACAAAATGGGGATCGTCGCCGCCGAAACCTCGGCGGCGGTTGCCGTTTGTTTCGCCGGTGACGATTGGAGCAAACCCCCCTATGACGACGCGCCGACAGAAGAGGGGAAAACGCGGCGCGGCCAGGATGTGCGGGCGCTGGTCCTTTTGTCCCCCCCTCAAAAGACCCGTGGGCTCCCCTTTTTGGAGGCCCTCAGCGCGGTTCGCAATCCCGACTGGAACGTCGCCTTCCTCACGCTCTACGGAAAGCTCAATAAGGCCGACAGCGCCGCGATCGGGACGCACCGGAGACAGTTCGCCCCCACGAAAGCCAACAAGGATCGCATCTATCTGCACGGCTATAACGTCAACTTGCGCGGGACCGATCTTCTGGCCAAGAAGGAAATCGATGCGGAGTCGATCATCGTCGAATTCCTCAAGCTTCACCTGAAGGACTTGAAGGACAGCGAGTGGCGCGACCGCCAGAGCCGGCTTCTGAAAAAGTGACTCGGGCGGGCAGTCCCACTGGACGATGAGATGACGAACCGTTTCGCAGTCTTGCTGTCGATTCCTGGCCTGCGCGCGTCCGATCTGGGCTCGATGCCTCGTTTGTCCGCTCTCGGCAACGGGGGCCTCACGGCAGCGATCGCGCACACGTTTCCTTGCGTGACGTGTCCCAGCCAGGTCACCCTCACGACGGGCGTCGGCCCGGAACAGCACGGCGTCTTCGCCAACGGTTTTTTCTGGCGGGACCGGGGCGAAGTCGAGATGTGGACCGCCTGGAACCAGGTGATCGAAGCCCCGCAGATCTGGACGACACTTCGCCGCCACGATCCTCAATTGACGTCGGCGGCCTGGTTTCCCCTGCTCGTCAAGGGGGCCGACGCCGATTTCATCTGCACGCCGGCCCCCATCCACAACCCGGACGGGTCCGAGTCGCTCTGGTGCTACACCAAGCCAGCGGAGCTGTACGGCGAGCTGCGGGATACGTTCGGCCATTTCCCGCTGATGAATTTCTGGGGACCGCTCACCAATATCAAAGGGACTCAGTGGATCGTCGAATCGGCCGTGCACGCGGCCCGCAAATACCAGCCGCGCTTCACGTACATCTATTTACCGCATCTCGATTACGCAGCCCAGAAATTCGGTCCCGACAGCCCGCAGGCATCGGCCGCCCTGGGCGAGTTGGATGCAGCCATCGGTCGGCTCGTGGACGGGTTTGCGGACGCCGGGCTGAGCGATGTCTTGTGGGTCGTGGCCAGCGAATACGTGATCACGCCCGTCAGTGGAGTCAGCTATCCGAATCGCCGGCTGCGCGAAGCCCACATGCTGACGCTGCGTGAGGACAACGGGGCCGAGCTGTTGGACGTTGCCGCGAGCCGCGCGTGGGCGCTTGTTGATCACCAGTTGGCCCACGTTTTCGTGCGGAACCCGGCCGATATCGAGCGGACGGCGGCCCTCTTTCACGATGACCCGGCCGTTGCCGAAGTGCTGACGGGTTCGGCACGGGCGCGGCGGCATGTTGATCACCCGCGGGCGGGCGATGTCGTGTTAATCTCGAAGCCCGAGCAGTGGTTCGCCTACTATTGGTGGCTCGACGACGCCAAGGCGCCCAAGTTTGCGCGGACGGTCGACATCCACCGCAAGCCGGGTTACGACCCGGTCGAAATGTTTATCGACATGCCGACGCGGTCGACGCCTCTGAATGCGGGGCTCGTCAAAGGCTCACACGGTTACCCTGCGGACAGGCCGGAGCGCCGCGGAGTGCTCGTCTGCTCCAACGCCGACCTGGTGAACCGCTCCATCCAGGAAACGATTCCGGACACCGACGTCGCGGGAATCATTCTCCGTAATTTCGGCGTCGCCGGCGGCCGCTGAGGGGCGCCTTCCCAACGCCGGCCCCCCAAAAGCCGGCCCCCCAAAAACAGAGTCCCCGACCGAAAACCGGCCAGGGACTCGGAACAAGATTGTTTTTGTTCGGCCCGGCGCGAACGAGTGCCGGGAATTTGGCTCCGACTTCAGCACGTCCCGCAGCAGCAGGGCGTGTTGTTGAAGCAGACGTAGCAGCAGCAGCCGTGCTTGCAGCAGCTCTCGAGCGTCTCGCAGCAAGCCTGGACGATCGCACAGCAAGCCTTGTCGCCGCTGCTGCAGGTGATGCAGCAGCCGTCGGCCGTGTATTCGCACTTGCAGATGCAGCAGGTGAGGTTGCACTGGCAAACGGTGAGGCCGTTCAGGGTCGCGCAGCACGAGCAGAGTCCGCCGGCGAGCGCCTTGCAGAGGTTCTGCAGCGTGGCGCAGGCCATGTCGTCGTCGCACGTGCAGTGGATCTTGAACCCCTCCTTGCACTTTTCGAATCGCAGCTTGCAGCGCGGCACCACACACCAGCTGGGAGCCGGTGCGCCCGTGGCCAGACCTGCGGGAGAGGGTGCCACGGCCGAATTCCCGGCCGCGCCGAAGAACAGACCCCTCTCTAAGACCATCGTGCTAGACATCGAATCGACTCCTTTCAAAGGCCGGCCGTTGGCAACCCTTAACAGCGGGGTTGCAGATTGCAAAACATCGACCGGCTAGGAACTTCCTTGCGCTCCTCCGGTTGCCCGGTCGGGAACGCCGCGTAACGCTTCACGCCCCCCCAATCATTCGGTGGCGATTGGCTTTTCGTCGTGTCCGAACCGTGTGCAATTGTGACGGTTGTACCTTCTGGCGCGGGCGTGTGCAATTGGAATCGCGCCAAAGGACCCTTCCACGCCGAGAAAGCTGCGGCCTGCGACACGGCACGGACGATCGATTGGAACATGCCTTTCGCAGTCCGTTTGGAAATTCGGTGCTCCTGTCGGTGTTGCCTCACACGGTCCGGGCTCCGACCTGCGCGTTAAACCGCCGTCGCACGAAGCGAAACAACGACAGGAGGCCCGGACAGCGGTCCGCGGCTTTTTTTATTGAGACGACCCGCTCTTCCGCCGCAGACACCAGACGTCTGCCGAGTTGAAGGAGCTTTTGGATGTTGATTAACCGGATTACCGCGTATCTCGAAGAGATCACGGAACCCCCGATTTCCAATCCGGGACCGACGGCGCGCAACACCGTGATGGAGCCGCCCGCGAGCTTTGCTCCCGTGCCGGCCGCCCTTTTGGGTCCCCTGCCGCAGCAACATGCCTCGTGGCAGGAGCAGCTCTACCGGATGGCCTACGAAGCGGCGAAAGCGGCAGTCGAGGCGGCGGCCCGTACGACGAAAAGCGCCCGCTGGAACTAGCGTTCACCTGGTTCGGGCGTATAGGCGACGGCCCGCAAACCTGCGGCTTCAGTTCATTTGAGCCGGCAAACTTTGCGGGCGAGACCGTCTCCTCTGGAATCGGGTTAAACCATCTGCCGCTCGAACTCGATCCCGTACTTTTTCATCTTTTTGTAAAGAGTCGTCCGGTTGATGCCGAGGGCCTTGGCCGTCTCCTGCCGCCCCCAGCCGTGAGCGGCCAGTGCGTCCAGGATGATCTGCCGCTCGGGAAGCGCGAGGGCCGACTTCAAGTTGGCACCCGGTCCGCACGGTGAGACATCGGTGCGGGCGAGATCTTCACGGCGAATGGCGTCGGGCAACTCGGCCAGTGTGATCGACGGCCCTTTGCTCAAGACGACGCTCCGCTCGACCACGTTGACCAGTTCGCGGACGTTGCCCGGCCACGAGTAGCGACGCAAGGCTCCGAGTGCCTCGTCGTTGAATCCTTCGATCGTCTTGCCCATTTGCTCGTTGAAGTGGGCCAGGTAGTGCTCGGTCAACAGGAGGATGTCGCCGATCCGTTCCCGTAGCGGCGGCTGCGTCACCGTGATCACGTTGATGCGATAATAGAGGTCCTCGCGGAACTCTCCCTGCCGCACCATCTCTTCCAAATCGCGGTTCGTCGCCAGGACCAGGCGGATGTCGACCTTGTGCGTTTTTGTCCCGCCGACCGGTTCAAACTCGCGATCCTGCAGCACGCGGAGCAACTTCACCTGCAGACTCGGAGAGGCGGTGGCGACTTCATCAAGGAAAATCGTGCCGCCGTCGGCCTGCAGAAACTTGCCCACTTTGTCGTGTGTCGCCCCGGTGAACGCGCCGGCCACATGTCCGAAGAGCTCGCTCTCCAGCAGCGAATCGGGGAGCGCTCCGCAGGAGACCTCGACGAACGGCTTGTCGCGGCGGCTGCTGAGCTGGTGGATGGCCCGCGCCGTGAGCGTCTTGCCCGTGCCGCTTTCTCCCAGGATCAAGATTGTGGTCCGCGTATCGGCCACGCTTTCAACCAAATCGAAGAGTCGCAACATCTTGTAATCACGGCCGACCACGTTCTTCAGCCCGAAGCGATCGTCAAGCTGCGCCCGCAACTGCCGGTTCTCGTTGACGATCATCCGCTGGCTCAAGGCCCGCTGGATCGACAGGTTGAGTTCCGCGTCGATCACCGGCTTCGTGAGGTAGTCGAAGGCCCCCATCCGGATCGCTTCGACGGCACTTTCGATCGTGCCATAACCGGTGATCAGGATGACATCGGTGTTCGGTGCGTGCTCGACGGCCCATTGCAGCAGGTGGAAGCCGTCGGCATCGGGGAGGCACACGTCGCATAGGACGACTTGAAACGGGAATTCGCCCATCCGCTCGATGGCATCCAGGCACGTGAACGACGTCTCGGTCCGGTGTCCGAGGCTGCGCAGATAGTCGGCCATCGCCTGGCACACCTGCCTGTCGTCGTCGACAACCAGCAACGAACCCTGATTGGACTTTTGCACCGTAATCTCGCTCCCCAAGGTGTCCCTTCTCCCGAACGTCTCCAAACGAACGGGCAGCCGGCGGAAAGTCTCCGCCCAGGACGATTTTTTCGATTGTGCGGACGGCAATGCCGGAATGAGGGAAGAACGGCTGCTGTCTGCGTATAATCCTTTTACGACCGTCTAGCCGGTGGACCCGTGCGAGGCGGTGCCGGGAGCGTTACAACTTTCGAGGGGTGCACAACCATAGGTCACAGTTGCCGAACGTCAACAAGCCGTTGCGTCGTTCGGTCTCAAAGTGGAAACACGGCGACTTGCGGCAACACGCGACCCGCAAACCTTGACCGGCCCGCGCGATCCAAACTAAACTGCGGGATTAATTTGCGCCACTTGCGTTGCGCGCCCGGCCATTTCCCCAACGCATAGTAAATATCCGTCGAAGCCAAAAATCGATTGTTCGGAGGGTATCGCCAGGGCTCGCCCGGGCCACGCTGCAGACACCCGCTCAGACGGCGGACGTGGTACCCATCGTGTTTGGATTGGATGGACCGGGCTCAATTGAAATCGGCCGACCCCCAGTGTCAACCGGGCCGGAAGCAGGGCGTCTTTGAAAGCGATCATCAGCGACATACATGCCAACCTCGAAGCACTCGATGCCGTCCTGGCTGACATCAAAAGCCAAGGCATCGAAATGGTTTATTGCCTGGGGGACGTGGTCGGCTACGGCCCCAATCCGCGCGAGTGCATCGAC
Organism: uncultured Planctomycetaceae bacterium; assembly: GCA_963833105.1. Lineage (GTDB taxonomy): Bacteria > Planctomycetota > Planctomycetia > Planctomycetales > Planctomycetaceae > DASPSM01. Next base: position 25,219 of record CAWHWU010000029.1, on the reverse strand, counting down.
CGGGTGATGTCGTGCCGGCTCTGTCTCCTGGGAAACCACGACCAGGGGGCGCTTTTCGATCCGGAAGGCTTCAACGCCGGGGCCGAACGGGCCATCTTCTGGACCCGAAAAATGCTCGAATCGGGTGATCCGAAAGAGAACGAACGCCGTTGGGAGTTCCTGGGCGAGCTCCCCCGCCTGCATCGGGAGCCCGGCTTTTTGTTCGTCCACGGATCGGCCCGCAACCCGCTCAACGAATACGTCTTTCCCGAAGACATCTATAACCAGAGAAAGATGGAGCGGATCTTCGGGCTTGTCGATCAGGTACTGCTTCCAGGGACACACGCATATTCCCGGCGTCTTTACCGAAGACCTCAACTTCCTCGCGCCGGAAGAGATCGATTTCAATTACACGCTCGGCGGTCAAAAGGTGTTGGTCAACGTGGGTTCGGTCGGACAGCCTCGCAACGGTGACAACCGGGCCTCCTATGTGGTCCTGGACGACCACGCCGCTTCCGGAGGCAACGGGGCCGGCAGCGCAGGGACGACGGTCGTCTTCAAGCGCGTCGATTACGATTTCGAGCGCACCATCGCGAAGATCTACGAGATCCCGGAGCTCGACAATTTTCTGGGAGACCGTCTCCGCGACGGCCGTTGATTCATGCAGCACCGCAATTACATTCTGTTCATCATCCTCTCGATGGGAATCCTGGTCGGGTGGAAGACCTTCGTTCTGCCCCTCATGTTGCCGAAGAAGCCCGTCGCGAAGAACGTCGCGCAGCAGCCGGAAAAACCCAATCCGCAAAAAGCGGCGGCTGGCGCGCCGCAAGCATGATGCGACCAAGCCTGAGGCCGGAGCGGCCGTGGCGAAGGCCAACGAAGCCGATGCCAAGCAGGACGCGAAGAATAAGGAAAAGGCCAAGCCCGGCGAGAAGCAGCCTGCGGCCGCAGCGGCCAAAATGAAAGAGCCGCCCGCTTTCGAGCATAAGGCGGTCTCAATCGGCAGCCTCGATCCGGCGACCGGCTATTTCCTCAGGGTTGATCTCGACTCCAAGGGGGCCGCTGTCTCCTCCATCGAGCTGAACGATCCACGCTATCGCGAATTGAAGAATGACAAACGTCCGGTTCAGCTCGTCGGCAACGACCTCGATCAACGGTTCCTGAAGCTGCTTGAGGACCGCGACAACGCGCAATCCGAACAACGCCCCGCCGCCCAGGTCGTGAAAGAGAACGAGGACGTGGTGCAATCGGCCAGTGACGCGGTCGCGCATCTTGCCAAAGAAATTCAAACACGCGCGCGCGAAAGACCCGGCTTCCGAGGCCGAGCTGGAGCGGCGCCGGACTGAGCTGCAAACCGCTCAAGCGGAACTCGAGCGGCATCGCACCGAACTGCAAACGGCCGACGAGAAACTCCATCGCGCCGAGAGCAACGTCTACCTGGCTCAAACAACGTTCAACACCGATGTCCCCGATGTCGATTCCGCGTTTCCGGCCGGTCAAAAGAATATTGCCGGCCGCGACTGGTTGGTGGCCGAGACCACCCGGGATCCGGACCACGCGGGCGTCAATTCGGCGGTGACCTTCCGTTATCCGTCGCCGGATGGCCGGTTCGCCGTTGAGAAACGGTATTCACTCGTCTCCGTCAAGGGGGCGGGGGCTGGCGACGGAGCGTCGAGCGCAGCCCGCCGTCTGCGAGACAGCGACACCGCAGGCTATTTGCTTCACCTGGATCTCACGCTCAAGAACCTAGGAAAGCAGAAGCGGAAGGCCTCCTACGTGCTGCAGGGCCCGGTCGGTTTGCCGCTGGAGAATACCGACAACACCCGCAAGTTCCGCGATTTGAAATGGGGTTTCCTCCTTCCAGATGGGGGCATCACCGTCGGTTACAAGGCGGCCGCCAAGCTGATTTCCGACCGGCAGAAGAATACGGACCAGGAATTCAAGGCTCCGGTGCGGTACTTCGGAGTCGACGTGCAGTACTTTGCGGCCCTGGTCCTTCCCGTCGAGGATCAACTGAAGGATCGGACCATCGAGCAGGCCGTGCCGATGATCCTCGATCGGCCGGCCGAACAGAATCACACGGATGTGAGCGTCCAGTTCGACTCGGAGCCAATCGTTCTCGCGCCGCAGCAGGCCGTGACGCAGCATTTCGAGCTTTTTGCCGGTCCCAAGCGGAAACTTCTGGTCGACCCGCTACAAGCCGACGGGATTCTCGACACAAGTTATTTCAGCCCGACGATCGTCCGGGACTTCATGACGGGGCTGCTGGACTTCTTCCACAGCTTGGGCTTTTCGTACGGCATTGCGATCATTTGCCTGACAATCTGCGTGCGGGCCTGTATGTTCCCCCTCTCGCTGCGGCAGACAGCCCAGGCCCAGCGGATGAAGGAATTGCAGCCGCGGATCGAAGAGCTGAAGAAGAAATTCGGCAGCGACAAAGAGAAGTTCGCCATGGCGCAGATGCAGCTGTGGCGCGAGCACAAAATCAATCCGATGAGCGGCTGCCTCCCCCTCTTTGTGCAGTTTCCCGTCTTCACGGGGCTGTGGATGGCCCTCAATAGCTCGGTCGATCTGCGGCGGGCACCGTTTCTATATATCCGCAACCTGGCTGCTCCCGACGCGCTGTTCCATCTGGGGTTCGTCGTCCCGTACCTGGGCTGGACCGACTTCAATCTGTTGCCGTTCATCACGGTCGCCCTGTTCGTCGTGCAGCAGAAGATGTTCATGCCGCCGCCGAGCGATGATCAACAGGCGATGCAGTACAAGATGATGAACGTGATGACCATCGTGATGGGCGTCATGTTCTATAAAGTGCCGGCCGGTCTGTGCGTCTATTTCATTTCGTCGAGCCTGTGGGGCATCGGCGAACGGAAACTGCTCGAGTACTGGAAAAAAAAGCACCCGGCTTCGGCGGCGCAGCCCGAGCTCCCGCTGAATGAGGTCGAGAAGCCTCGCAAAGAGGCCAACGCCGCCAATAAAGCCGCGGCTCGCGCCGGCGAGGCGGCGGGCTCCATTTGGAAGCGGTTGCTGAGCGCGGCGGACCAGGCGGGCGCCCGAGGGATGTCCGGATCCTCGAAGTCTCCGACCTCCCGCAAGCGGGACTATTCGCCGGGCAAAAAGAACGGCAAGCGATCCCGCTAGACGACTCCGGCAAACAAAAAAGGGCACTGGCAATTTGCGACCAGTGCCCTTCTTCGCTCGGGAGAGTCTTAACACCGGATTCCTCCATGCGCCAGGCAGAACGTTTTCTCCGGCCCCGGCGCTCAGATGCTTACCAGCAGCGGACCGGGCCCACATAGCGGCCGTAGAAGTGCGGCCGGACAAACGCCGTGCGGTACACCGGATGAGCGTAGGCATGTCCGCGGAATCCACCCCGCCAACCCGCGGCCGAAGCTGCCTGCGTCCCAAGTCCCGTCACCATCACCACGGCACCCAAAACACCAGCGATCAGTAACTTTTTCATGGCTTACTCCTTCACGTTTGACACGGCTTTGGAACCTTGATGCCGGAGCGGATTGCCCGGCTGTTATTCGTGAGCGAACGACACACAAAACGTCTTACCAGCAGCGGTCATAGACCGGGCCGGCGTATCGGCCGTAGAAGTGGGGCCGGACAACCGCCGTGCGATAGGCCGGATGAGCGTAGGCATGTCCGCGGAACCCACCCCGCCAGCCCGCGGCCGAAGCCGCTTGCGTCCCCAGTCCCGTCACCATCACCACTGCACCCAACACGCCAGCAATCAGTAGCTTTTTCATGGCTTTCTCCTTCACCTTGAAAATCCCTTTGAATCCCTGGTGCCGGGCCGGGGGCCCGGCTTTGTTGATTCGCGAATGAAGCACGTCTTACCAGCAGCGGTTATAAACCGGGGCGGCATACCAACCGTAGAAGTGGGGCCGGACAAACGCGGTGCGATACACCGGAGGAGCATAGGCATGCCCGCGGAATCCACCTCGCCAGCCCGCGGCAGAAGCCGCTTGCGTTCCAAGTCCCGTCACCATCACCATCGCACCCAAAACCCCGGCGATCAGTAACTTTTTCATGACTCACTCCTTCGCGTCTTGGTTCCGTTCAAGATCAGATTGATTTCGACCTCTCATTGGAACCCGTCATTGTTTTTGATTTCGGTTTGCGTTTAAGGCGAATCCGGTGCCAATCGATGCCCGCGCAATCTGTGAAATTCACAAGATTCAACAGCACCATGAGATACGGAGTTTTTCGAAAGTTGAAACCGCACCAGAGATGACTTTGGAAGGTGTTTCAAATCAGCTACAGTGATATCAATAAGATTACAATATTGTGTATCTAAAACGCGACGATTCAATATTGGCAAGGCGGGCGAAGCTTACGCGGGAACTTGGTAGAATCTGTCCGCCTCATTGTGCGGGATCACAAGAATGGACGAAGTTGACGTCATCGTCATCGGGGCCGGAATTGTCGGTTTGGCGCATGCCTGGTCGGCGGCGAAACGCGGGCGTTCGGTCGTTGTCTGCGAGCGGTCACGTCGTGCCGAAGGCGCCTCGATCCGCAACTTCGGGATGATTTGGCCGATCGGGCAGCCGGCCGGTCCCTGTCACGCGGCAGCCCTCGTGAGCCGCCAGCTGTGGATCGAGCTAGCCCGCGAGGCTGGCATCTGGGTTGGCGACTGCGGCTCGATTCACCTGGCCCATCGCCGGGACGAGTGGGCCGTGCTGGAAGAATTTGCCCATCGCGCCCCGGCCCTCGGCTACGAGGTCCAACTGCTGACGCCGCCCGAAGTCACGGCTCGTTCGTCGGCAGCCAATCCGGACGGTCTCCTGGGCGGTCTGTGGAGCCCGAGCGAGTTATGTGTCGATCCGCGGGAAGCGGTGGCCGGGATCGCCGGCTGGCTCGCCGAGCGGCACGGCGTGCGGTTTTATTTCAATACTCTCGTGCGAGCCGCCGACGAGCGTGGCGTCGAAACGGCGGACGGCCGGCGCTTCCGGGGCGAACGCACCATCATCTGCAGCGGAGCGGACTTCGAGACCCTCTTTCCCGAACTTCTTGCCGCCTCGGGCCTGCGCCGCTGCAAGCTGCAAATGATGCGCACGCCGCCTCAGCCGGACGCTTGGCGCATCGGGCCGCACCTGGCGAGCGGTCTCACGCTGCGGCACTACCGCAATTTCGAGATCTGTGAATCGCTCGCCGCTCTTAAGCGGCGGGTCCACGAAGAGACGCCCGACCTCGATCGGTACGGAATTCACGTCATGGCGTCGCAGAACCGTTTGGGCGAAGTGGTGCTCGGCGACTCGCACGAGTACGGCGACGAAATCACCCCCTTCGACAAGTCGCGGATCGACGAGCTGATGCTGCGAGAACTTCGGCCCCTCATGACGCTTCGCGATTGGACGATCGCCGAACGCTGGTCGGGCGTCTATGCGAAACACGCCTCTGAGCCGCAATTCGTCACCGACCCGTTGCCCCATGTGCACATCGTCACGGCCACCGGCGGCGCCGGCATGACGATGTCGTTCGGCCTGGCCGAAGAGAATTGGAAGCGGTGGGGCTGAGCGGCGGACGCTACTCGCGTGCGGAGGCAGGTGGACGCTCGCCGCGACCTTTCGCCCCTTCCGCCGCGTTCTTGGTCGACTCTTTCCGCGGCGTGAGCGCCAAAAAGGCGACGAGCCCGCCGATGAGGATGGCGACGCGGATCGCCAGCCGCCAGGTGAGGCCCGAATGCTTCTTCCCCTCGTGCTGCTTCCACGGCTTCAGTCCGATCGCCGCCAGGATGGCCGCCAGCACCGAGAAGCCCAAAATGCCGACGACCGTGTAAAAACCGTCGAGCTCCAGGCTCTCGCGAAAGATGTTCAAGAGTTCGGCCGTGTAGACGAACACGATGCCGATCTCCACATACTCGACCTTCTGCTGCAGCGAGACGAGGTGCCCCACGTTTTCGTGCATCGACTCGGCGATGCGTTTTTGCTCTTCGGCCAGCTCGCGCGTGCGCTCGGTCTCGACGCGCTCGGCCGCCGCCCGATTGAGATCGCGGAGCATGCCGAGCACTTCGCCCAGGCGGCTCGACTCGAAAAACCGCTGCAGCACGGCCGATTCGGGCACGGCGAGCTTCTGCTGCAGGCCGACCAGTTCAAACAGGATCGCCTCCGACCGCTCGACCGTGCGGGCCGGCGACGGGTCGGCCGAACGCATCTGCACCATCAGGTCGTGCATCTGCCGCACGACGCTGCAAATCTCGTTGAACCCCTGCTGCAATCGCTCGACGCGGGCCCGGGCCGCCGACTTGGCGCCCAGCACGATTCCCCGCCGGCTCCAGACGGCGATCCAGTCGTTGGTCCGCACAAGCAGCCGCTGCTCGAAATCGGCGGGAAGGCCGAATTTGCTTCCCGGATCGAGGTGTCTCCACAGGTACGCGCCGATCTGCACGGCCAGGGGGCTTGCCACGAGGTCGATCCCGTCGTCGAGTCCGACCTGCAGGAATCGGTAACCCTGCGGCCTGGCAGGCGGCACCTCGCGGAGTGACGAAAACGACACGGGCTTGGGCACGACGTCCCCCGCGGCGGCCGTCGACCATTCGACGAGGACCACATCGGTCCCGAAAATCGATTCGGTCAGCTCCTCTTCGACGATCTGTGCGACCGGGTCATCGGCCAGGTCGCCGCGGACGCCCGCAGGACCGACGAGCGTGCCGCGGCTCGGCGTGCAGACGATCGTGCCGTCGTAGCTGCTGCCGTCCCACCACGGATCGTCGAAATAGGCCGCCTCGCGGCCCCCCCGCTCGTCGAATCCGATCCGGCAGGTCGACTTTCCTGCGGTCGCCGCCTGCGCCGCGGCCGCGTCGAGCCGCTCGCGGAGCGCCCCCTGTGACGGACCCTTGAGTGCGCCGATTTCGGCTTCCTGCAGCCGCGCCCACACGGGATACAGGTGCAACAGCCCCGCCCGCTCCGGGTCGAGGGAGAAATAATAGTCCGACTGGTTCTCGCTCGCCTCGGGCCGCCCGCGGGAATAGGCAATCGCCGTGAAGAGAAAGCCGCGTCCGAGCGACGCATTGAGGACGTCGTTCCGCGCCCACTCCTTGAACAAGAGCGACTGCGGATCGCGGAGAAAAATGCCGTCGACCGCGCGGCGCCGCTGCTCGGGCAAATCGGTATGTGCGGCCTGCAGTCGATCGTTACCGTCAAGGAGCGGCTCTTTCGTGACCGCGGGGTACCACTGGTCAAAGGGAACGGTGCTCTCGGGCAGAAAGACGATCAGCCGGCGGCCCCGCGCCAGATCGCGCTCGTAGGTCTCGCGTTCGCGGGCCAACAGGGCCAGCTCCGGCGCGAAATTCGGACTGTGCTCGAGGACCGAATCGAAAAACGGATCGAGGAACGGCCCCTCCGTCCGCGAAAGGCAGCGTCGGACCTCGTCGAAGAACTCACAGGCACCGCTCGTTTCGGCGCGGTAATCGCGGCCGCGCTCGATGGCGGCGTAGAGGACGGCGTGGAGTGACTGCTCGGCCGGGCACTGGCTGCTGCGGCAATTGTCGACACGGGCCGCCTCCGCCGCGATCAGCACGGCCCAACACCGCTCGATCGGCAGGCTCGCCAGCTTGGGATGAAACCAGTCGATCTCGCTGCGCCCGCATACCAGCCGTCGGGCCGCACGCCGCAATGCTCCCACCCGTCAGCCGGCAGGCTGCCGTCGATCACCGCGCGGGCCAGGTAGAGCGAAGCGAACGCGTCGAAATCGGGGTCGCGGTGCGTCACCAGCCAGACCGTGTCATAGCGGCCGCCCAGCCGCTCGCGAATCCGCGCCGCATGATGCAACACGGCGGACGTTGCCGACGGAAACTGCCCAGCGCCGCGATAGAAGTGATGGTCCAAGACGGGCAACGTCTCGCCGTCGTGTCCCCAGCAGGAGCCTCCCACGTCGGCGGCCAGCTCGTTTTCAAACAGCTCGCGCTCCGCATGGTGCGCCCCGTGCGCGTGGCGTTCTCCTTTCGCGGCGACGAATCGCGTGCCATAGGGAACGAACCGATAGCGAAACTGCATTCACGCTCCTCGCTGCCGGCAGTTGCGCGCCTGCTCGTGGTGGACGATGCAAGCCCCCCGCATCAAACGGGCATCGTGCTCGTCGGCCCGTCCACCTTCACTCTCCCTTTTTCTCTGCCTGCTGGCCGAGCTGCACGAGCAGGCCGCGAATGACCTGTTCGACTTCGAGTTTTTCGGTCGCCCACGTCTCGCGCACGCGGGCCAACTCGTCCTCTCGTGCCCGTAGGGCGGCTGCTTCGTCGGCCAGGTCTTTGCGTTCGCGGTCAAACCGCGAATGCAGCTCGTCGGCGGCGTGGCGGGCTTCGAGTTTTTCGCGTTCGAGTTCGACGCGGCGGGCTTGGGCGGCCGCTTGCGCCTCGGCCAGTTGCCGGCGTTCTTCGGTGATCGTGGCCCGCGTCGTTTCCCAATCTCCTTCGAGCAGTCGCTGCGTCTCGGCCAGGCGCCGCTTGGCCTCGTCCATGCCGACCTGCTGGGAGAGCTGGGCCCAGACCTCTTCGATCGCCATCCGCATTTCGAGCGTGTTGCGATGCGTTTCTTCCAGCTCGATCCGCAGGCCGTCGAGCCGTTGGCGGCGACTTTCGAGCCGTTCGCTGTCGGCGGCGAGGGCCTCTTCGCGGCGGGCCAACTCCTCCTCGCGCGCCTCGCGTTCCTGTTGCCACGTGCTGCGTTCGTGCTCCAGGGCCTCGGAACGGCCGGCCAGTTCCGCGTCGAGCGAGCGCCGCCGTTCGGCGATCAAGGCGTGCTCGCGAGCCAGCGACTGTTCGCGCTCTTCAAGGACCATGCGGACTTTGGCGAGCTGCTCCCAGCGGAGCCGCAGACCCGCTTCGCGCTCTTCGAAGTCGGTCCGGTCGAGCTGGTGTTGCCGGCGGAGTTCTTGCTGGGCCGCCTCGACTTCCTGGCGGGCTTTTTGCAGGTGGTCCTGCTGGAAGCGGATGCGGTTTTCGAGCAGGTTGCGTTCCTGTTCGAGCCGGGCGAGCTGCTGATCTTCCAGCCGCTGCCGCTCATCGCGGAGGCCCGTTTCGCGCTCCTCGACGCGCCGCTTGAGGTCCTCTTCGATCTGCGAGCGGGCCCCTTCGAGTTCTCGCCGAGACCCCTCGATCTCTTCGCGAACGCGGTTGCGCTCCTGTTCGATCTCTTCGACCTGCAGTTTCTTGAGAGTGGCCAGTTCGTCGACCGAACGGCGCCGCTCGGCTTCGAGTTTCTGGTGCTCCTGCTCGATGATTTCCCGCTGGGCGGCCAGTTGCGACTCGAGCCCCTCCCGTTCGCGGCGAAGCTCCTCGAATTCGCGCTGGCGAAGGGTTTGCAGCTCGTCCTGTGCCCGCTGCGTGGCCGATTCGGCGATGTTGCGGCGATTCGAGAGGAGTTCCTCTTCGGCCGCGCGCTGGGCATTCCAGGCGGCCCGCTCGCGCTCGAATGAGGCCCGTTCTTCCAGCAGCTGCGCCTCGACCTGCGTGCGGAGCGTGCTGCGTTCGATTTCCAACCGTGCGCCAGCGCCCGCGACGCTTCTTCGTGTTCGCGTCGGCGGCGTTCGAATTCGGAGGCGAGTGCCCGCCGCTCTTCCTCGAGCGCCTGCCGCGTCTGGCGGAGAGCCAAACGCTCGACTTCGAGGTCGCGATCGACGTCGGCCCGCAGGTTGGCCCGCTCGACGGCGATCTGGTCGCGCAGGCCGAGCACAACCCGTTCCTGTTCCTCGAGATCGCTGATCAGGCCTTCGCAGGCGCCGATTTTTTCGTTCAGGTCGCTTTCACGGGACTTGTAGTCGGACTGCCGCTTGAGCATGTCCTCTTCGAATTCGTGGACCCACATCCGCGCCTGCGCCACTCTTGATCGAGCAGGGCGTGCTGTTCGTGGAGCGCCTTCTCCCGCCGTTCGAGCTCTTCGCGTTCGGAGCGGAGATGGGCGGCAATCTGCGTCGTCTGCCGCAGGACTTCTTCCTCGCGGCGTGACGTCCGCGCGACGGAGGGAGTGCCGGGTACGCCAGGCAGAGGAATGGACTGCGGCCCGTCTGCCAATTTCTCGTCGGCGAGGGGAGGCTTGGCGGCCCGCGCTCCGGGCCCGGTGTGGGCCTGGTCGATGCGGACGCCCGGCAACGTCGGCAGCCCGCCCGGCAGGGGGGGCATTGCCTGGGGCGGTTTCTGGTCGACGATCTGGCCGGCCAGGCGGCGCAAGAGCGAGGCCGAGCGGCCGGAGGATCCCTCCGCCGACGTCCGCTCACGATCGGTGCGGACAGGATCCTTCATACCGGGAATCCTTTCCCTGTGTACGTTCCGTCAATCGCTTCCGCCGACGGGGAGGCCTGTCAGGGCGTGCTTCCAGCACACTCCGACGGGCCGCCCGCAGGGACGGCCCCTCCCCAATCCGGCAGACGATCAGGCGTGATTGTTGAGCAGGCTGATGAGTTTTTCTTTCGGCACAAGTCCGACTTGCCGGTCGACCGGCTTGCCGTTCTTGAACAGAATCACCGTGGGAATGCCCTGGATGTTGTATTGCGAGGGAGTGAGCGAGTTGTCGTCGGTGTTCAGTTTGCCCACGCGGACGCGGCCGGAGAATTCGCCGGCGAGCTCTTCAATCGTCGGCGCCAAACGCAGGCACGGACCGCACCAAGGAGCCCAGAAGTCAACCAGCACCGGCTGGCTGCTTTGGAGGACTTCGGTTTGGAAATTACTGTCTGTGATCTCAAGGATGCCTTCGGCCATGTTCAAATTCCTCATGTTCAACGAGCGCCCTCCTCCTCGCCGGCCTTCCCGGACCTGCAAGTGCGAAGGGCGAGATGGTGTCGTTGTCTTCCGCTGTCGGCGGAGTCTCAAATGTGCGGCAAGGAAACTCGCGGGGATTATAGGAGAATCCCCCCTCTTGTCAACTTTTTCTGGTCCACCCCGTTTGCCGTAAAACTGTTCCGGCGTTGAAGATTCGACTCGACCCCATTCGGAGGCGACACTCTCAAGTTGCGGCCACTTTTCATCGAAGTTACTGTCAACACGCAAGGATATGTCGCCGGCACGCCTTAACGTAGGGCAAGCTGCCAACTTGCCAATTTCCTGATGCAAGCTCCGAGCTTGCTTTCGGGCCGACAATAGATACGCCAAATCCGCAGGTAATGAGGGGCGAGGGGCCTGAGACCCAAGTCACAGCCCGAGATCGCTCTAACCGCAATCCTTTTGGACAGTTATGACCGAAACCAATGGCACCCGCCCGCTACCGCGACCGCTCGAACGGCCGATCCGGCTGGGCGTGCTCATCTCGGGCGGCGGCACGACCTTGGTGAACTTCCTCCGCCGCATCAAAGCGGGCCAGCTTCACGCCGAGATCCCCATCGTCATCGCCAGCCGACCCGATTGCGGCGGGCTGGACCGCGCCGGGAAGCCGGCATTCGGGCGGAAGTCGTTTCCCGCAAAGCGTGTGCGAGCGTGGAAGAGTTCAGTGATCGCATTTTTGCCCTGTTGCGCGAGGCCCGGGTCGATCTCGTCCCGCTCGCCGGCTTTCTGTCGCTGATCCGCATTCCCGACGACTTCACCAACCGCGTGTTCAATATCCACAACGCGCTCATCCCGTCGTTTTGCGGCAAGGGGCTCTATGGACTCAAGGTCCACCGGGCGGTGCTGGCCCGGGGCGTGAAAGTGAGCGGCTGCACGGTCCACTTTGCCGACAACCTCTACGACCACGGGCCGATCATCGTGCAAAAAGCCGTCCCGGTTGTGGAAGGCGATTCGCCCGAATCCTTAGCCGCCCGCGTCTTCGAGGCCGAATGCGAAGCCTACCCCGAGGCGATCCAACTCTTCGCTCAGGGCCGGCTGGAAATCGTGGAGAGCACAGTCCGCATACTGGAGAGGTGATTGCTCGATTCAGTTGGGCCGCGGCATTTTTGTATCCACGTTGTTCCCGCCGCATGATGATTCGTTAACGAGCCGCCGGCTTTACGCCGGCGGTCTTCGAGTGCGCTCCGAGCTCCGTTGAGAAGACCGCCGGCGTAAAGCCGGCGGCTCGTCGGGATGGCACGGTCGATCGCTGCGTACGTCTCTCCTACACGACCCGTTGGCCGCGGATAAAGACCGCTTCGACCGACCCGGGGAAAGTGATCCCCTCGAAGGGGGACCAGCCGCATTTTGTTTTGAGATCCTCGCGGCGAATCGTCGTGGGGCGGGCGAGGTTGAGCACGGTCAGCGAGGCCGTGTAGCCCGGCTCGATCCGGCCGAACCGCAGGTGGCCCGGCTCGAACGCCGCCACGTAGGGGTTCACGAATTCGCCCGGATTGGCGCAACAGACGGCCGCCATCTGTTCGGGCGTAAATCCCTGCTCGACGATGAGCCACGTCACGAACGGGCCGTACGTGTCGAGGTGCGGCTGCCCGGAGGGACATTTCGCGCGGTCGGCCTTTTCTTCACGCGTATGCGGGGCATGATCGGTCGCCAGGTAATCGAGCGTTCCGTCGCGGAGCGCTTCGAGCAGGGCCTCCCGATCGGAGCGGGCGCGGAGCGGCGGATTCATCTGCATCCGACCCCGATTCTCGTCGGTGATTTGCGTGGTGTCGAAAAACAGATGGTGCGGCGTGACTTCGCACGTCACCTCGAGGCCCCGCTTCCGCGCCTCGCGGATCAGGGGCAAACCTTCGCCGACCGAGTAATGGCACAGTTTGCCCCTCAGGTCGTACTTTTCGATCATCTGCAGGGCAAACCGCGTGGCCGAGATCTCGCAGGCAGGCGGACGCCGCCGCTCGTGCGTCGACTCGTCGCGATGCGCGGCCAGCAGGACCGGGTCTTCGCAATGAAAGCTGACGTTGCAGCCGCGGTAGTGCGACAGTGTTTCATCGAGCTCGTCGAGCGTCGTGAAAAACAGGTCGCCGACGCTCGGGCCCATATAAACCTTGTACGGCACCGCGAACGACAAGGGGCGCGTGCCCGGTCCGATCCCGGCGTACAAGGTGACGGCGATCGGCACTTCGCGACTTTCGAGGTGCCGCCGTTTCGCCCGGTACGACGCGTCGTCGATCGGGGCGGACGGATTATTCGGCATGTCGGCCACTTGGACGACACCGCCATGAATGGCGGCCGCCGCGGCCGTGCGGAAATCTTCTTTGTAGATCTCACGCTCGCTCACGTCGTCGCGGGCGTGGATGTGGATGTCGCCCATCCCGGCGAAGATCAGGCAGTCGTCGCCGAATTCGAGATCGGCGCGCCCCAGCTGGGGGCCGACTTCGGCGATCGTGTCCCCTTCGACGCGGATCTGCGCGTGCGTGACGCTTTCGGGACTGACGATCTTGCCGGCGATGATCATCGTTTGATGTCTCACGCCCACCGATAGTTATCGGTGGGCTTCTCGGGGCTTACTCGTTTGCGACTCGAAACGTCTGAGCATACGCTGTAGATCGCCTGCCACAAACCCAGACGATTTGAGGTCCCTCCCATGAAGCGTTCGCTCCGTGTGCTCCCCGCCCTGTTTTTTTTGGTCTTGTCGCAGAGCCTCCTCGCCGCGTCTCCCGCCGAGGTGACGCGGACGCTCGAACCCGGAAAAAAGCTCGACGACCCGCGGCTCGGGCCGCAGCGGACGCTCAGTGATTCATACCATCCCTGGACGCCGGCGACGACCAAGGCCGATTGGGAGAAGCAGTCGCAGGCCATCCGCGAGCGGATCCTCGTCGCCACGGGGCTCTGGCCGATGCCCCCCAAGGAACCGCTCAAGCCGGTGATCCACGGCCGCATCGATCGGGGTGATTACACGGTCGAAAAAGTGTTCTTCGCCAGCCTGCCGGGACACTACGTTTCGGGCAATCTCTATCGGCCTGCGAAAGTCAAAGGCAAGGTTCCGGGCGTCTTGTGTCCGCACGGGCACTGGAAGAACGGCCGCTTCTATGACGCGGGGAGCAAAGAGGCCGAGTCGCAAATCGGCCAGGGGGCCGAGAAGACGATGGCCGGCGCCGCTACCCGCTGCAGGCCCGCATGGTCGAGCTGGCGCGGCTCGGCTGCGTCGTGTTCCATTATGACATGGTCGGCGACGCCGACAGCCGGCCGATCAAACACGCCTCGGGCTTCGCCGACGCCGAAGCTGAATTGCGGTTGGAAAGCGCAATGGGCCTGCAGACCTGGAACTCGATCCGCGCCCTCGACTTCATTTCGTCGCTGCCGGACGTCGATCCAAAGCGGATTGCCGTCACGGGAGCCAGCGGCGGCGGGACGCAGACGTTTATTCTGTGCGCCATCGATCCGCGGCCGGCCGTCGCCTTTCCGGCCGTGATGGTCTCGACCAATATGCAGGGGGGCTGCGTCTGCGAGACGGCCGATCTCTTGCGAATTGGAATCAACAACGTGGCCATCGCGGCAGCGTTCGCCCCCAAGCCGTTGGGGATGAGCGGCGCCCACGACTGGACGATCGACCTGGAACGCAAGGGCCTGCCCGAGCTGAAACAGGTCTATGCGCTCTACGGCCGGGCCGACGACGTCTACGCCAAGGTCTTTCCGCAGTTCGGCCACAACTACAACCGCGTCTCGCGGCAACTGATGTACGAGTGGCTCAACGCGCACCTCAAACTGGGTCAAAAATCGCCGATTGTCGAACAGGATTTCTGGCCGCTCGCTCCAAACGAGCTGTCGGTGTTCGATGCCAAACATCCACGGCCGGCCGACGCGCTGGCGGCCCCCGAGCTGCGAAAAGAGATGACGGCCACGGCGAAAAAGCAATTTGCCGAGCTCGTTCCCAAAGACAAGGCGGGGCTCGATCGCTATCGCCAGGTCGTGGGAACGGCGGCCCGCGTGCTGCTCGACAGCGGCCTGCCCGACCCCGAGACGGTCGACGTCGGCGTGACGGGGCAGGAAGATCTCGAAGGGAACGCCCACTTCTTCAAGGGCATTGCCGCGCGATCCGACGACAACACCAAAACGCCGTGGGTCTTGCTGACACCCGAGACGGCCAACGGCACCGTCGTCTTGTGGGTCGACGGAGCGGGCAAGTCGCACCTCTTCGGCCCCGACGGCAAGCCGACGCGCGAAGTGCGAAAGCTGCTCGCGGCCGGCGACGCGGTCGTCTCGCTCGATCTCTTCCTGTCGGGCGAATTCGTAGAGCCGGGCAAGTCCGCCCAATTGCCGAAGGTCAATTCCAAGTACGGCGGATACACGTTCGCCTTCAACCGGCCGGTGGTTGCCAACCGCGTGCACGACATCCTCACCGCGGTGGCGGGGCTCAAAAAGAACGAGCAGGTGCAAAAGATCGAGTTCGTCGGCACGGGAGAGGCCGGTCCGTGCGTGCTGCTGGCGGCCGCCTTGCTGGGAGACAAGATTTCCGGCGTGATGGCCGACGCTCGCGGGCTGAGCTACGAAAGCGTGCCGCCCAACACCGATGCCTTTTTCCTCCCCGGCGCTCAAGTACGGCGGCTTGGGCGGTCTCGCGGCATTGATCGCGCCGACCAAGCTCGAAATCTTCGGCACGGAAGGCATCCCGGCCGAAGAACTGGCGCCTTTGGCGGCGGCGTATAAGGCGTCCGGCGGATCGCTCGCCACGCGCTCGCAGCCGTTAACGGCCGAACTGGTCGCGGGGCGATTCGGGAAATAGCGGCGCGAGCCGAGGAGCGCTGCGTCGAGAAGAAATTGGTAATCGCCCTGAAGGGGCCGGACTCGATAGCCAGGGCGGAGGCTTCCGCAGCCCTGGGATATGGATTCCCAATTAATGTGTCGAAAGCCCTGTAAGGCAACGCCGTGAAGGATTTTTCCGCGGCGCAGGCGCTCCGCGTAGGGTGGGACAAGGCCGGCTTTGCGGCCGCAGGCCCACCAATTCATGTGCACCAGCTGCGTGCTCGTGGTGGGCCGGCGCTCGCGTTGCTCGCTGGTCCCACCCTACGAAAGCCGGATTTTCTCGAACAAAAATCCTTCACGGCGTTGCCTGTAAGGGCGAGACAGCGCGGCGCGACGTTTATTTGGCATCTCAATGCCGAGGCGAATTGTCGCGCCCCGTTGGGGCTTTTCGGAAGGTACTGATCGGTCCATTACCCAGGGCTGCGGAGGCCTCCGCCCTGGGCTTTAGAGGCTATCCCTCTTTTGGTCTTTCCTGACCCCTGATCCCTGACCCCCGGCCCCTCAACCGGGGGCCGCGCCGGCTTTGCCCAAAGAGTCGTGACAGACGCATTCGGTCGCTAAAATGATGGCATGAGTGGCGAACACACAACTTCAGCGAGAATGTCGAGTCGGCGAGTCCTCGGTGCCGTCCTGATTCTGCTGTGTGTTCTTGGCGCCCTTTGTGGTTCCACCTGCATTTTTTGGCGGCCCGGTTTTTGAACCACGAAAAAGCAGCGCGGTCTCGCTTCGCTCAGCCGCAACCAAAAAAAGAGGAGAGTGACCACGGATCACACCGATTCCACTGATAAAAAAGCGCATGAAGACCGGCAAATTGCTTTGAATGCGCCCCATGGCTTTGCATCCGCCCCAATGGCGGAATGAATCCGCGCCTGAAATTTGCGTCTGCTCTTCATCCGTGTCCTCGGTGAAATCCGTGGTTCGCATTCCTTTCGTGTCACCAACGCTACGATACGAGCTTGATGTTCCGAGCCGTTCGGCGCCTCGGCTCATACTTTTACCAGAACACCAAAATCCCCAGGCATTCGGTGCCGCCCTTCCAGCAGATCCACGACAAGGGCGGGCGCGTTTGACGGAGATTTCGGTAGTGGGATCGCTTCCTGGACGAAAGTTGGCGATTGGCACGGAAGTTGACCCCGCGGTAGGCGATTGCCAACGCGAGTTCAGGGCCGCATGAGTTTGCGGCGTAATTGGACGCCGAACCAAATCAAAGCGATGGCAAGCGCCACGACCCACCAGGACTCCATGTAAACCGCCTCGAATAACACGACGGTCCCGGCTAACCCTATCAGCCAATCGAGTAGGCTCATGCCGTCATTCTAGCGATGGTGGCTCAAAGATAATCCGATAAGAACAAGCGCCGCGAAAGAGGCCAATCCAACCGAGCCCCACAGTGGGCTCAAATAGAGTATCGCCACGCCGAATGCGAAACCGATCGCGGCGCAAATCAAGCGGGCGATTTCCCTCACGGTGCCGACGAGTCTTCGTAACCGGGCGAATCTCATGCCGTCATTCTAGCGGCTACGGAAGGCCGCTCCAGCACTTCGAGCCAGGTGGAAAGGCTTCCGCGCCAATCTCGAACTCGATGCGGTCCTGTTCGCCTTCTCGCTCATTGGTCGTGCCTGCGGTTGAAAAGCGATTTCCGGCGATTGGCACGGCACTTACGGTGTCGGCCCATCCCCGCGCCAGCGGCGATTCCTCGCGATTGATAAAATGAGCCTCAGATTGCGCCAAAGCGATTCGGCGATGGCCCGCACTATCTCGATTCGCACATTCGTCGCTTCACCATGTATGTGCCACGCTCGCTTGAGAAGTTCTTTGAGTGATGGCTCGTCGCTCATGCCGTCATTCTAGCGGCGAAATTCGCAGGCTGTCACAAGAGTTCGAGAGATGATGAGGGCGTAACTCGCGTAGGCGAGCAGGAGCGCGACGGTAACCACCGCACAAACCATGACCCATTTCGGCATGGGCTCAACTTCCGGAGGTAAGCCGTCGTTCGGCTACTCCCGCTCTTCCGTACTGAGCTTCCCACTCCAATACCATTTCTTCATGCCACGGCTTTGCACAACGGAAGCGTTTTGCACAACAGAACGCGGCCCGCTCATGGGTCAGGGCGAGCGGAACGTAATTGTCCCAACGGCCTGAAGAACAAAATTCGCGATCGCCGAAAGCACAAACAGCGCGAACATAATCATTGCCGCCGGCCGGATGCGACGAAGAAACCCCGGCTGGTCTTCGCCTCCGCCATGATCATCGAGATGAGTGTCGTCGCTCATGCCGTCATTCTAGCGACCGGGTAGCGTCCTCATTTGAAAAGCGATTTTCGGCGATTGGCACGGGAGTTCGGGCGGCGCCTTACCAAAGCCCAGTGATTGTCCCCACGACGAGAACGAGGACAATCACGGCTTCGGCGATCTCTTGATATCGGAAACGATCGTCACCCGCTGGCGACGGCGGTCCATAAATGCGCCGCACAATAGCCTTGGCAAGGAACTGCGACAGGCAGGTTGCCAAGAGCCAGATGCCGACAAGCGTCTCATTTCGCGGCCCGGCCAGAAACATGTACACGAAGCATCCGGCGTAGGAGATGCCCCGCGCGATCATGAACGCAAAAAGTATCGTCGACTTGCGCCATTCGATGCGCTCTTGATCTCGGGAGACGTCGCTCATGCCGTCATTCTACCGACGGCGACGTTTGGCACCTGAGACTCAGAGGGTTCGGATTATGAAGTACAGGATCGCTGCCGTGGCAACTACGTGACAAATCCAGTGCAAAAACGCCTTGCCCATGAATCTCCAGAATGCGTCGACGATTCTTTCGAGCCGTACCATGGCCGGCGTCGTTTTCATCGACCCACCGCAGTGCGGGCAGTTGGGCGCGTCGCAGTCTACCGTTGCGGCGCATCTCAGACAGGCAACGACTGTCGGATCCCTCATGCCATCATTCTAACGTGCAGTCGTGCAAAACGCCTTTTGAGGCAGACCCGCGACTTTGGGGCAACCGACCATTCTGAGGCAAAGCCCCCGAGTCAGTAACGTTTACACCGGTGAAGACAGAGAAGGGAGATTGGATCCAAGTGACTGGCGGTGACGTGAAGTTCTGCGTTGGGAGCCTCTGGTTGTCTGAGCCGAACAAATCCTCAGGCGAGGGGATGAAAGCGAAAAACGGGATTCTGACGCGGTGGAGTCCTGTCCATGCGGACGGTGAGTCCAGTTCCTTCAAGAGTTCGGGTTTCTCGCTCTTTCTACACCGCATGCCACAAGCGAGAGTGGAATCACGTAGCAAGCAGAAGCTTTCAAACTGACCCACGACCAAAATTTCAAATTGTCCCACCACCCGAGCCCCTGCGATCCTGGCGATTTGATGCCGCCCCCCGGCTTTGCACAATAAATGCCTCATTTACGCGAATTCTTCTGCAAGCTGGGGAATTGGTGAGCGCCGTCAGGCAGTCCGTGGCGCAGCGAACGGCGCGCCTCCTTGTGCAGGGCTTCGAGCTCGCGGATCGCAGCCTCGGTCTTGTCGTCGAGGGCGGCGACGACATCGTCGGGGTTCTCTTCCGCGTCGTGAAGAGCCAGGCGGCCGACCGCGAGATCGACGACTTCATGACCGTCCCACGCTCGCGCCCAGGGTGACGAGAAGCTCGTCCAGTTGCTCGAACGTCTCGCGCATCCCACCCTCCATCCCGGCGATGGCACCGTCGAGAGCTTCCTTCGAGGGATAGAGTTCGTGCATGACCAGCAGCGTCTTGCCGCCTTTTTCCTCGAAGGTCACCGTGGTGACGGCACCGTCGTCACTTTCGTCATTGGTCCAGACGAGGCGCGAGTGCGGTGTCACTTCGAGGTACCGACCGAAGAACGCCATCCGCTTTGAGGCATCGTGGCCGAACTCGAAACGGTATTTGCCCCCGACACGAACATCCGCCTCGCAGGAAAGCAGGGACACGCCTGTCGACTTCGGTGCCCACCACCGCTTCAGCAGCTCGGGCTTGGTCCACGCCTCGAACACGATGCGCGCCGGGCCGTTGAAGGTTCGCGTAACGACGAGCTCACGCTCGGACTTCCGTTCCACAGTCGTGCGGTTCTTCATGGGGGTCGGCTCACTCTCTCTTCTTGCGTCCATCGACCTTCTCCTTCCGTTTCAGTTCCTCGACAACCTTGTCCAGCTCGTCGAAGCGTGCGTCCCAGAGCTGGCGGTACCTCTCGATCCATGCCGCCTCTTCCTCCAGTCGGCGCAGGCCGAGCTTGCAGGTCCGCACGCGCCCGACCTTCTCCGTGGTGACGAGCCCCGCCTGCTCCAAGACGCCGACATGCTTCTTCATGCCCGTGAGGGTCATGTGGAACTTCTCGGCAAGGTCCGTGATCGAAGCGTCCGCACGCCCGAGCTGCTCCAGAACGCCGCGTCGGGTGGCGTCCGAGAGCGCGGCGAACGAGGCATCGAAGCGGGCCCCGGTATACTGAACCATGCGGTTCAGTATGTAACACACGGATTGGCGGCATGCAAGGGGAGGCCGATCGCGCTGCGTTGCCGGCCGCCTTCACTCCGAATCGACCTCATTTCGATGCAGATTCGGTCGACTCGGCGATCCCCAGGCCCTCAGACAGGCGGCAGGCCGTCAGGATTTCGGCTTTTCGGGAGCGACCCGACAGGCACCTTGGACCGCAGACTACACCAAAAGGGGATTGGTGCAGTCTGCTCGCGTGCTGCCTCTGTCTCTTCCCCATCCGTGAACCCCGGTGTGTGCCGCGAGCGAACTGGCGATCTTGACCGTAAAATTGGCTCTGGCAAGCACCTGTGCCCAATCTCTACCGCCCCCTGGCCGGGGATTTAAAGAGGCGAGGAGGGCTCAAGTGCCACTGGTTTGCACCAGCGGTAACAAGACCGTCGCCACTCGCGGAGTTGGAGAGCCGCAACGTCGACGGGATTCGATCGTGCCAAGTCGGATCAAGCAATGTTGTTCCAGTTCTTCGTCAGCCATGTCGCAATGCCCCGACCGGGAGAATACGGGAATTGCCGACGAAACTCGGTCGCGGCCGTGTTATACGAATCGTTCGGAAGCACGTTGAGCCGCTTCGCCATGTAGAGGAGAGCAAGCGAGGGGGCGCGCGATTCTCCCTGGTTGCAATGAATGAGCACATCCCGCTCTTTGATTTCGCGATCAACGAAGCCAAGAAATGCCTCAAACGATGGCATCATGAACAAAGGCGCGACGGGATCAATAAGGTTCAAATAAAGGTGGTGACCGCGTTCCAGAACGAGGTAGTACGGGTGATCGCGCGGAATGCTCGGAGTCGCATAGCCCACGGAACGACGGTGACATGGATCCTTGCACGCGTGAACAACCGCAACGATCCCGTCGTCGCGATCAGTGCACTCTTGCACGTCACCGTAACTCAGCCTGTCAGTCACTGAAGTTCGCATTCCCGAGCTTCCATTCGCGTGGCGAGGTCTACGAACCAACTCTTGGTCGGCTTTCAGGACGACCTCTCGCAGTCACGCCCCCCTGGGGTGCGCCCCCGACAGACCGAAGCTACGCCGAAGCCGCGGCTGGTTCGGCTGCAATCCTTAAAACGTCCTTCGTCAGATAGATCACGCTGCGCGCTTCGTCGACCGTCGGAACGACAAGATTGCCGTGAATCGCCATATTTCGATGAAGTGCAATTGCGTCAAACTTTTCTTTGGTGCCCGGCGGGAACTTGTAACTTACGCCCGCCAGGTACTTTAGGATTCCACCGATTCCCGGCTTTCGGTCCCCAGGTTCCTCCGATGGATGCACGCCCTTCTTCTTTTGGTAAAGACCGCCAAGGACAGTCTCGATGGTGCGTCCGCAAAGCGCGACGGCGGCGAGCAAGCAGCCACGCTCGTAGCAGCGAAGCACTTCCTCGAAAGAGACGTTTATAAGTTGAGTGACGTCGTCCGCCAGGATTCCCTCCGGGAACGAATAGCCCATGAGTTGGCGAGTTTCGTGGCGAGTACCAACGTGATCGAGTCGAACATCCGTTCCGGGGATGCCCGGATCACAATAGAGCCTGAGCGTGTAGTCCGGAAACGTGAATACTACGTCACCTGACGGCTCACCGCGGAGTTGCTTAAGAGCCTATCCGAATACTTCCCATCGCCATTGGCACGTGGCGTGCGATTTGGGGGTCGTTCTTCCTCGAATTGCACGGAGGTACGTCGATGGCCGATGGATCAGCATCAAAGTTTCACCAGATCCCCGAGGCCTTGTGGGGGCGGATCGATCTGGTGATCCCGATTTACAAAACCAGTTGTAAGGGTGGGCGTCCGAGGCTTCCCATGCGCAAAGTCGTGGGGGGCATTTTGTATGTGTTGTCGACGGGCTGTCAGTGGAAGGCCATGCCCACACAATTTGGCTCGGGCAGCGCGATTCATGCGTATTTCCAGGAATGGGTGGAATTGGGCGTGTTCGCGGAGCTCTGGGAACTCGCCTTGACCGAGTACGACGACCTGAAAGGCATCGACTGGAAATGGCAGACCGTGGACGGGGCGATGACCAAGGCACCGCTGGGTGGGGAAAAAAACAGGGAAAAACCCGACCGATCGTGGCAAACTCGGCGTCAAACGTTCGACGCTGATCGATGGCCGCGGCGTGCCGCTGGCCGTCGCCGTCGAAGGCGCCAATGTGCCTGACCAGAAACTGCTGGCCGACACGCTCGACGCCATTCCGGTGGCGCGCCCTGAGCCGACCCGCATCAAGCCGCAACATCTTTGCCTCGACAAAGGCTACACGGGGGAACCGGTGGACCGCCAAGTCCGCCAGCGCGGCTACACGCCTCATGTGCCGCGCAAGACTAACGAGGCGCCCAAGCGGCAGCATCGTGTCGGCAAGGCTCGACGCTGGAAAGTCGAACGTACTCATTCCTGGCTCAACCGTGCCCGGCGGCTACTCACCCGTTGGGAAAAAAAGGTTGTCAATTACCTCGGCTTCCTGCACCTTCAGTTCGCCATCGTCGCTCTACGAACCGCGAAGGTTCTCGGATAGGCTCTAAATAAAAAGTCGAGCGCACCTTGGCCGAACGCTATTTGCAAGGTCCGTGGGTCCATATCGGCACCGCCCCATCAAGCGTCGTTATTTCGCAAGAAGAACACGACGCGAGCGGAAAGGCAAGGTTCGCGCGGAGCGATATTTCCAGTCCTTTGTTTGGCCAAATCCGGCATTTCTAGCCGAAGCGTCGCTGAAAGTCTTAGAATACAATTGTGCCTGGACACTGTAGGGGAATGGACATGATCGCACGCGGCCGAGTCCAAAATGGCGTCGTCGTCTTGGACGACAATGTGCGACTCCCCGACGGAACGTTGGTCGTTGTCTGTGTCCTTCCGGCAAGCGCGTATGAACGGTTTTTGCCTGGCCGGTAACGTGGCTGTCCGAATCCTTGGATCGTGGAGGACAGCCGATGCAGCGCAGCAGACTACGGGAAGTCCCGGCCGATTTGTCAGGCGTGGCGGAACGGTTGGAGCGGTGGCGGCAAGGGCGTAAACGAGGCGACCGCATCCCCGCAACTCTTTGGAGTGAAGCCGCCGAGCTGGCCAGCCGGTACGGTGTCAATCGCACGGCCCGGGCCCTGGGACTCGACTACTATCACGTCAAGAAACGGGTGAAGACGTCGTCCCGGACCGGACCACGGAAGTCGGCGGCAGATGTCCGCTTTGAGGAGTTGCCCGCCTCAGCGTTCGCTGCTCCGCTTGAGTGCGTCATCCAATTCGAGAACAAGAGAGGTGCACGACTGCGGATCGAGTGGCGGGGAAGCACGGCCCCGGATGTCGCAGCTCTGGGACGCGACTTCTGGGGGGCCGGCTGATGCTGCAGCTCGCTTCCCAGATGCGGATCCTGGTGGCGATCGAGCCGGTCGATTTTCGAAACGGTATTGATGGCTTGGTTCGCTTATGCAAAGAAGTCCTCGGCCAAGACCCGTTTCAAGGGACCGTGTTTGCTTTCCGGAATCGACGGGGGACCGCTGTGAAGGTGTTGCTGTATGACGGTCAAGGTTTTTGGCTCGCTCACAAGCGACTCTCAGAAGGAAGGTTTCGCTGGTGGCCGGTCAGCGCCGATCAGCACGCCAAAGCCCTGGCCGCCCATCAACTGCAGGTATTGCTGTGTGCAGGGGATCCCGAGAACACGAAAGCCGCGCCCTGTTGGCGCCCCGTGGTGCCGGCATGATCGATCGAGGAACGATCCTTCAGCCCCTGCGTGCAGGCTCATCTTGCGTCGATCGGCTGGTTCTTGATACACCCCCGGCCGTCAGTGCCTCGCGAGTTTCTTCCGCGGGCAGAGCGATTGTTCCTGTGGGGTTCCGGCTGTCCGATGAAGAGTCTGCCGCCGGAGATCATCGAGATGAATGAGCAGAAGTGGCAAGAGCTGCTGCGCCGTGCCGAGCAGACGGGTCCTGAAGAGAGAGATCTCAAGCTGATCCGGGCGTTGTTCGAATCGTACGCCTACGTCACCGAACTGATCGACGACAAAAACACCAGCATGACCCGGCTGCGGAAGCTGCTCTTCGGGGCGCGAACCGAGAAGACGGCCAACGTGGTCGGACGCGATCAGCCGGCTCAAACACCCTCGACCGAACAGGCGTCCCTGGCTGCTGAAGAGCCGGCAGAACGGAAAAAGGGTCATGGCCGCAACGGGGCCGACAGCTATCCGGGCGCTAACCGGATCAAGGTTCCGCACGAATCGCTCAAGGCTGGAGACCCCTGCCCGGATTGCGAACAGGGAACGGTCTACGCCATGAGCCGCCCGGGAGTGCTGATCCGGTTCGTGGGGCAGCCGCCGATCACGGCCGCGATCTACGAACTGGAGAAGCTGCGCTGCAATCTGTGCGGCGAGATCTTCACGGCTCAGGCGCCGGAGGGAATTGCCGGCGCCGAGAAATACGACGCCACGGTCGCCAGCATGGTGGCTCTGCTCAAGTACGGGACCGGCCAACCCTTCCATCGCCAGGACAAGCTGCAGAAGAGCCTGGGAGTTCCGCTGCCGGCCTCGACGCAATGGGACATCGTCGCGGCCGCGGCCCCGGAGCTGACGCCCGCGTCGCACGAGTTGATCCGTCAAGCGGCGCAAGGGACGGTCGTCCACAACGACGACACGACGGTCAAAATCCTGGAACTGATGCACGCCAAGGAAAAGACGGCATCCGATGAAGCGGACCCCTCCCCGGATTCGTCCCAGCGAACGGGAACGTTCACGTCGGGCATCGTCGCGACCTCGGCCGGACACCGCATCGCGTTGTTCTTCAGCGGCCGCAAGCACGGGGGCGAGAACCTGGCCGACGTCCTGCGGCAGCGCGCCAGCGATCTTCCGCCCCCGATCCAGATGTGCGATGCCCTCTCCCGCAATCTGCCCAAAGAATTTGCGACGATCGTGGCCAACTGCCTGGCTCATGGCCGACGGCAGTTCGTCGACATCAACGAGCGCTTCCCTGACGAGACCCGGTATGTCCTGGAGGCCTTGGAGGTCGTTTACCGCAACGACTTACAGGCGACAGCGTCAAATGACGGACGAGGATCGCCTGGCGTTTCATCAAGCCGAAAGCGGTCCGGTGATGGACCGGCTGCGAGCGTGGCTCTCCCAGCAGTTCGAGGAACGGCGGGTGGAACCGAATGGGACTGGGCACGGCGATCAGCTACCTCGTCCGGCATTGGGAGAAGCTGACGCTATTTCTCCG
>CAWHWU010000028.1:0-196446 GCA_963833105.1 uncultured Planctomycetaceae bacterium | reverse complement strand
GACACACTGGCCTATGGCATCCGCACGGCCACACGCCAGCAGGTGGAACACGTCGGGATCAGACTTGGCATTCGCATCGGTGTCGGACAGGTTCCAGTATCCACCGTTAGCGATGAACGACCTTTCCTGAACCAGCAACCGCGGCACGCCGAATTCGAATGGAACATCCATGTCCCCCCCCTCGGGTTGCCTCCAATCGCTTGGATAGTCGACGGCGATCAATCCCCAGAGTAAGTCGTCCGCGTTGCGTCATCAATTTCTTCTCGCAGGAAGACGAGTACGTCGTCGAGGCTAGAGCGCGAGGAATATAATGGCACACCGACGAACCCTTTGCGAAAGGCCTCCATCTGTCGTCGACGGAACGCAGCCGCGAGGTTGTCCGCGAGCGGTTGCTTTGACCAAACTGCTGACGTGCTACCCGCCAGCCAGTTGACGAACTTGTTGACTTCGACCGGTACGATAAAGACGCGCAACGGGCCGACTTCTTTTTCCGAGTCGCTTGGATTCCCGCAAGGCTGGCGGCGAGACGGAACTCCACGCTGCCGTCGTCCGCCTGGTCGAGCCACTGCGAAGCGAGCCCCCGCAATGGTTGGATGTATTCTGGCGCAGAACGACAACCCGTTTGCCAACGTTCGTTCGGCTTGACCGAGAGCACACAACACGTCTACTAAAAACTTCGTGCCGCTGCCGTGTTCGCTGCGGTTTGCGAATGTGAACATCGCTCGGTCAATCTGACGGAGGAAGGCCTGATACCGCTCAGGCGTTCTCTCTTTATCGCGACAAGCATCTCGCAGACGGTCGATCCAATGCTCAAGCGGTAGATCATCTAGGAGCCGTGCCGACGGTCGCAATGACACTTCGACGCGCCCAACGGCGCAGCCAGGAACGCAAGGCCATTCGGTTGAGGAACTCATATCGAGCAAACGATGCTACGCCGCGACTGACTCCAAGCAGATTGACCGCTAGCGCAACTCGACGGCATTCCTGGCCTGATGGCGGCCGAGTTGAGCACGTCCCTCTGCGAATAGTTGCCGCACCTCCGCGAAAGTGGAGGCGAAATCCCATATCGGCAGCCAAAGTTCGGCCCGCGACCCGTCGTGGTCTCGTCGGTTGCCGCAGCGGACCCGTAACCGACCGCGACGGATTCGACGCTAAACGGAAAGACTGCACGTCCGGAAGTGTTTGCGCGAATCGTCGCGCCACTGATCCTGCAAACAACAAGGTGCCTTCGATCATAAGAACGAAGTCCCAGGGATTTACTCGCGACTCGGCTTTAAATTCGCCCTGAACCCCATTTGGCCCGCCGATGCCGCCAGGACTGAACTGGCCAATCGCCGCTTTCTCGAGCGAGACCAGAGTGTCAGCAAACAACGCGGCGTTCAACCAATCGGTCGATCGATCGGGGGGTGGGGCGTTGTTCATGAAGGAGATCACGTCGCCCAGTCGTTGCATGAAGTTGTTCGTGAATTCAAGCCGGCCGTCATTGCCACCCGTACCAAGAAGCGGGAAGAACTTGGACGGTCCTCGCCTAGAACGAAACACACGTCGAGCCAGGGCACGACTTCATCGGACAACTCGGCACGGCATTTAGCGAGAAGAAGCTCCTTCTGATTGTCTTTGGGCTTGCTCTTCGGCACGAATGCCGAGATTTGACGAATCGATTTGCGATATAGTTTCAACCGCGTCGAATCGGATTTGGCAAGAGCATCAAGCGGTTCGGAGCCGCCGCCATAAAACCCGCTGCCGCCATTCCACGGCGCAACGATCGGCGTCGGGCGATACTCCTCCAGGAAGAACCTTACCAAGTGTTCTCGCTCAAGTTTCGTGCGAGGTGTGCAACGCCGCCAGTCCACGAAACCCGGGCATCCGGGTCAGCCTGCTCGGCGACTAAGCGGAAAATTCCGAGGGCCTTCAAGTAGTTCATCAGCGGTTCTGGCGTACAACCCTTCAGCGGGATTGTGTTCATCGCTTGGCCTCTTTCTTGCTCGCGCGAACGTCCGCGACTCGAAGCAGGGCTTCCAGGTAGGCCAGCTTGAACGGTCCCAACTCCGAGAGCAGCTTGAGCACTGCGCCGTCCCGCTCGATTCACCTCCAAGTTGCATCGGGGTCAGGTCGAGGGTGGTCGCCGGGCACTTCTCGCCATTGCCGAGATCGACTTCCGGCAGCACATCGCGATCCCGCACGCCGAGCGCGAAGCAAAGACTTGGATCATCCGGAGGATTTTCCCCTGGTAGCGCACGAATGGATAGTCGGACTCGCCCGTGATGGGCCGCAATCAGATATGCGATCAAGAACGGCCACCCTTTACACTGTTGCAGCACGGCGAGGGCTGAGCCGAGTTCATGCCGAAAGTGCTTCCGTCCGTACTTACCGTAATCGAGCTTTCCGGTACGTCCCGACTTCGCGAGCAGCCGCGTTGGATCGGGCTTCTCGGAGTCGTGCATCGCCTGCTGACAAACAAGCAGGGCCTTTCCTGTGTCGTGCCAGCGGGCAGCTTGCGTCAACTCCTGGCTGAAGTCTGTCACATGGCGAACCTCCTTTAACAATGCCGCGAGTTCATCGCAAACGTGCTGGGTGTGTTCAGCAATGCTGTAGGGCACCGGCAACTCAGAGCGAATGTCGGAGCCAGCCGCCTCTTCTCGCATTTGTTCTGGCATTCCTTCTGCAAGCACAACCGTTTCGACGTCCGACGAAGACGCTGGATCCCATCCGAGTTCGGAGTATCCACCGCTGGATGTTCGCAGCAGAATAACCATCCCCGGCCGCACCCGTTGTGGATCGATCTTCATCCATTTCTCTTCAAGGTGGTCCCACGCGAACGCCGCCTCACGATTCTTCTTGCTGAGCGATGCAAGGAAACCGCGGGCAGCCCCGATTGGTACGCTGCAAAGCTCCTGGCGGTAGGGCCGGGGTTCTTCATCAGATGGGCCGTCTGCTGAGATTTTCCGCCAAAACACCTGCACATCAGTTTCTGGATCGTCACCGCGGACGAAGCGTTGGATATCGATGTCATTGCCGGACAGATCCGGCGACGTGTCGAACAGGTCGAGCAGATCACGTCGACGAAGGACATGCTTGTGCTCGAACGGCAGCGTAATCTTCTGCTCTTTCTTGAACGCGTCGAGCGCACGCGGCGAAACGTCTTGGCCTTCAAGCTTCTGCAACTGCTCACGGGCGAACGTGAGATCATCGGCACTGTACGGACGAGCCGCCTTGTCGTCGCTTGAAACGTCGATCCAGTAGACCAGCCCCGGCCCGTCGTTCTGTTCACCGCCGGTGCGATTGCAGCGCCCTACTCGCTGTACGATGCTCGCCCACGGCACAACTCGGTGATGAGCGTTCGCGCCGAAATGTCGACGCCAGCCTCGACAACTTGCGTGGCCACGATGATGCGATCCGCCGCCGCCGCACCCTTCTCTTGCAGTTCCCGGTTCAGTTGCTCTCGTTCGGCCGGGCGGAAACGCGAATGGACAAGCAGCAGTTTCGCCAACGCGGCCTTCGTCCGGAGTTTCGCTAGTGCGTCGTACATGGCTTTTGCACGCTCGACCGTGTTGAGCACAACGAGTGTCTGCGTGCCGACCACCTGCTTCTCCAACACCGCTCTTGCTGCATCCTTCATTTCCCGTGAGGAGACGATACTCAGCGCGTGAAGCGTCTTCTCGGCCGTCATCTTCCGGTACAACGGACGGTCTGGGGCATAGTCCGCGTCGTCGAGTTCCAGTGGATTGCCGGGGAACTGGCCTCTGTAGTCGATCGTGTCCAGCCAGCCCGGCTCGAGAGTGGCCGACATCCACACCGACGAGCACTCGGAGAATGAGCCCAAAGCTTTCCGTAACCCGGCCAGTTGGGACGAGGTGCTCACGCCGCTACCCATCAATTGCGGTTCATCGAATACCCACACGCAGTCATTGTTCAGCAGGCCAAAGTCGATTGGCCAATGGAACCGACTGGCGGCGTAACCGCGATTCAACGCGCGTGACAGCAGCATGTCCTGCGTGCCGATCAGAATCGCGGCCTTTTCGGGATGCAGATACCACTCGTCGGCACTCACGCCACCCATCAACTGATGCAGGCCGATGGCTTCGTTCAGATCGAGGTTCTTGAGCCAACGTTCACATTCGCGCTGTGACTGCTCGACCAGCACCCGCATCGGGAGACAGTAGACCAGCCGGCACGCCGTCGAATCCCGGATTGCCTTGTCCGCGTGCTGATGTCGGCGGTACAGCCAAGCAAGGATCGCTGCACCGGTTTTGCCGCCACCGGTTGGAACTTTGATCAGGCGCGGGAATCCCGCATCGGTCGCTAACCGTTGCTGGTAAGGGTACGGCACCATACCCTCCGGAAATCGGTCATTTGCCGTCGCCTGCCGAAAGAACCGTTCGAATTCGATCATGGAATTGAGTTCCGCTCTGGTGATCGGAGATCTCTGAAATTCTCGTGCGTTGTATTGGACAGTTTCAGAGGCTCAATTGTCAAACCATATCGTAACTCTCCCTGTAAAGGAAATGAACAAAATCTGTTTGACAGCCACTATGTCAATATCTTAGGATGCTCCGCAACGGCTCACGCGAAGCCGGACATTAGCGGATTCCTTGTGCCTCCTGCTGTGGTTCGGCAGCACAGTGACCGCTTCCGCCGCGATGCGGCGGCACCATTGAAGCATTTCGTTCACAGGGAGAGTGCTCCGTAAGCCAAACTCCTTCCGCGGCTCACACACCGCGGCCCCATTCCAATGTCGCGAGCAGGCTTGACGGTGGATTGCCGAAATGCAAATCGAGGCGTCCGATTTGGCGGTTCTCGGCACATTGACGATGATCTGGTGCGTTCTCCGTCGCTGGCTGTCCTTTTCAATCAAAACTCCGTGGATTTCTTTGGAGGTTGCAAAGCCAAACCGACAAAGGAGACGACGAAAGAGCCGAATTCGAGTGAGGCAGGTCAAGGCGTAGCGACAGGTCTGGCTTCTCGCGGCAACGAGACACGACGCTGAACTGGAAATATCTACAAGAGTTCCGGATCTCTCATGCGGCTCAAAGTCATTCTCGAACCCTCTGAAGACGGGGGTTACACAGTTTTTGTGCCGGCGCCGCCCGGTTGCGTCTCCGAAGGAGAGACGCTGGACGAGGCACAATTCACAGCCGTCGGCTGCTTTATCCGGACGCACAGCTTCACGACGCAAATCGAGGCGCCAGGTCGACTAACTACGCCGTTAAACCAGTTGCAGTTCCTCAGACCCTCCGCGCTTCGCTCCGCGAGGCGGCGGATCAAACTGGTCAATCTTGACCGTACCGTTCGGGAATTTCGCGAGAACTTCAAGCTCACCGCCGAGGGCTTTGACGATCTTTCGCAGGGTCGAAACCTGCATGTCCGACTGCTTTTCCAGCTTCGACAGGCTGGGTTGATTAATGCCCAGGACGTCCGCAACCTGCCGCTGGCTCTTGCCGGCCAACCGCCGGAGCTCGCTCAAGAGCAACGCGCCGAGCAATTCCTGAGCGCGACGAGCGGCCTTCGCCCGCGTCTTCTTCGTGGTCGTCTGTTTGACCAGGTCGTCGAATGATTTCGCCATATCACGTCCCCTTCGCTTTTCGTTTCGCCTTCCGCTGCGCCAGATGGGCAACAAACAACTCGTCCGCTTTGGCGATCAACCGCTTGTAAAATCGCTTCTGGCTGACGCCGGCTTTATGCGGAAATGAAATGTCTGCCGACAAGACCCGCGTCGCCAAGGCGGACGATTGGTGTGAATCCTTGGCACCCGAGGTCGCCTGGGACCGAACACCGTCCTCGCTGTCACGTTTTGTTGCTGTAAAACTTGACAAACGCTCTGCCTTGTAAGTTTCGAGAGTTTCGACTATTGCGTCTGTTTCGAGCATGTGCTAGAATACTCATGTCACGAAACCGGAGGCAAAAACCCCATGACTGCACTCATTTCCGAGAACTTTGAGACGGTTGCACCGAGCGAGGCCGATGCTCTGCTCGCGCGAGTCCAGCCGCCGCCTTGCAACCCATAAGCTCGGCAAGCGGTCCAGCGTC
Source organism: uncultured Planctomycetaceae bacterium (assembly GCA_963833105.1). Taxonomy (GTDB): domain Bacteria; phylum Planctomycetota; class Planctomycetia; order Planctomycetales; family Planctomycetaceae; genus DASPSM01. Next base: position 190,419 of record CAWHWU010000028.1, on the reverse strand, counting down.
CGCATCCAGCTACTCGCCGATGGCGAGGAGGCCGAAACGGTAGCGGTACCAGCGTCCGCACTGCGATTGTTCCTGCATCTCCTGGTCGAAATGTCCCAGGGCAACGCGGTGACCCTCATTCCCACCCATGCTGAGATGACCACGCAGCAAGCCGCCGATCTGCTTAATGTCTCGCGCCCCTACCTGGTCAAGCTGGTGGACGAAGGAAAAATCCCGTGCCGAACCGTCGGCAAGTACCGCCGTGTTCGCTTCGACGACCTGATGGCCTACAAGCGGAAAGATGACGAGGCCAGGGCCAAGATTCTCGATCAGCTTACGGCCGAAGCCCAGGAACTGGGAATGGGCTATTAATGGAGCAACCCGTCATCGCCGTCTACGACGCGAACATCCTTTACCCGGCCCCCCTGCGTGACCTGTTCATCCGGATCGCGCAAGCAGGGCTTGTGCTTGGTAGGTGGACCGAAACAATCCATGATGAATGGACTCGCAATGTCCTCAAGAACAATCCGAACCTGTCCGCCGAGCACCTGACACGAACCCGCATCCTGATGAATGAAGCCGTTCGTGATTGCCTCGTGACTGGTCACGAAGATTTGATTGCGTCCCTTTCCTTGCCCGATCCGGACGACCGCCATGTCCTGGCCGCCGCCATACGCGCCGGTGCCTCCGTAATCGTGACCTACAATCTCAGGGACTTTCCGGCAGAGACTCTCGCCCGATTCGACATCGAGGCACACCATCCAGACGACTTTCTGGTTTGCCTCCTCGACCAAGCCCCAGGCATGGTTTGCGCCGCCGTCAAACGGCAGCGTGAGAGTCTCCGCAACCCGCCCAAGACAGTTCAGGAACTTCTCGCCACGTTGGAAAGCCAGGGGCTAACCCAATCTGTTTCTCGGCTAAGCCAATTCATCGACTTGCTTTGACTGCCGCAGTCGATTTATGGTTTCAGAACAGGCATCTTAAGTTGGGTTTTTTTGCCTACCCTTGCGAGGCCAGGGTTACGGTCGAGGGCAAGGAATCGAAGGCGATGGCCGACCAGATCATGACCGTGAGCAAGGTGCGGCTCTCCGAGCGCCTGGGGTTGCTTTCCCCGGACCAAATGCGCACCGTTGACATGGCGATGCGTATTCAACTTGGACTCGCGGCGTGAGCCCTGCGATAATTCTCGCACCGCCGGGTCACGATGCCGAGCGGCAACATCAATCTGAGCCTAGTTTTCCGTCATCCAGCCGCCGCCGCAAGCCGGCGTCCCAGCCGCGCAGGCCAGTCAGAAAAAGTTCTAACGGTGTCTTGTCGCCCCGACTATTTTTAGAAATCAGCCCTTCGGCCAGAACGTCAAAGGGCTTTCTTATTGTCGGGACGAGAGTTGCATCATCGAGACGGCAGTTCAAAATGATGAGTTCGAGAATTCGCCGCTTCGTTGCGTAATCGGCCGAAAGCCATTGCCGTCGAAGCATTTGTCAAAGTTCCAAATTTCTCCGTCAGCGAACCCACCAACTTGGCCGTCGCGGCCTGCCAAATTCCAACGCCTGTCACAAAAAGTTCTATTGGTGTCCTCCCGCCTCCACTTGAAGCCATTGGCGTCAACGGGCCGCGTTCCCGCTCGCCGATCCCGCTGTACCAATCGCGCTGCTCACCGTTTGGTGGCAGGTCATTTGCGGCCGAGAAGTGCCTGGGAGTTGGGCCGATCTCGCTCACGAAGAATCGCCTCGTCGCCGTCTCCAGGCGAAATAAACCGCGCCGGCTCCGAACAGCGCCAAATTGCACAGCACAATCGTGATCAAGGCTTGATGGCGAACGCTCCAGCCCAGGGACTCGGCCGCCGGTGACGACGCGCCCCGGGTGCTGGCCCATTCTTCCGCTTTACGTGCCCGCTCGATCACGCCCGGCAGATCCTCCGGCGCGCGGGAGCGGTGTACCGGATAAATCCTCGCGCTGACTTCGTGCTTCCGGCATCCGTCCCGTCGTGGATGATTGTCCCGGCCTGCGTGTAATTGAGTGTGAATGTTTCGTCAGGAGCGCGGCTGCCGTCGAAGGCTGAGACTTCCAAAATCTGGGTCGCGGCCTCCTCTTTTTTCAACACGAATCCCGGCAGGGTGGGAAGCTCATGTAATTCACTTTCGACTTTTCGCGGCAGCCAAAGTTGACGTCCGGCAATCTGTTCAAATTGGCTGCAGTCGGTCCGGTTCAGCAACGTGTCGGGTTTGGAGCGCATCTCCAGCCGGCGTACCGCGTAATGCAGGCTGGGATCGAGGTAATAGATGTAGCGGCGTGCTTCCGGCGGTGCCGTCGCGGCCGTTTCGTTCTCGTTGCCAGCCTTTGCCGACCGATTTGGTGCCGCGGTGCTAATTGGTGCCACAGTGCTACTTGATGTTGCAGTGCTATTTGATGCCGGGCGGCCGACCGGATTGGCGACCTCCAGTTCCGCGCGCACACAGGTTTTGCCGTCGAGCACGACGTTCTCGACGGAAATCAGCGTCCCGCCCTTGCGCAAGAAACTGAGAATCGCGGATTCCGCCGCAGTTTCTGTTCGACGATTTGCTCGCCGGATCGAATCGCGTGCGGATCAAGTGCGACGACAAAGCCAATCTCGGGACGGAAATAGGGGTCTTTCCCGCCGATACCGGACAGTTCCATCCGTAGCGCCTGGGCGACCGGCACCTTGAGCAGCTCTCGACGGTAAGGATCGGGGTTGGCTGACTTACCTTTCCCTCGCGAGTTTGCGGCCGACATCGGCGGTGGGCCGTTCGCTCCCGCCGGCCGGTCGGGGACATTGCCCACGCAGAACACCCGACCATCAAACGTGAGCTCCGAGTAGAAAGCGGATCGCGCGTCGCCGGTTTCTCCGGAAAGAAATCGCTCCCGCAGGTAGTACTTTTGATCCTGCCAAACCACGTGGAACGACTGATCGCGGAAGTGCTGAGCGGGAAGCACTGAAGCGGTGACATCCTTCCCATTGACGAAGTACGTCATTTTCAACTTCCCCATATCCGTCCGCGCCGTGCACTGGACGCTGATCGGGCTCAATTGCTGTGCGTTTTCTTCCAGGGCCCGTTGCACTTCGGCCGGCAATTTCGCTGCGTTCTTTTGCTCCGCGGACGTTGGTGATTTTGTCGAGGTCGCGAACAGGGCCGCAGCCAGCGTGACGCTGGCGGCCGTCGTCGCCACGACGGGATGGCCGAGGAACAGCCATTTCAGCAATCCCTTCGCCAGCGCGGATCCCTTCATTCCCATCGCCGTGGACGGGACTGTTTGCGCGGCCGCCAGCGTGCCGGCGGCCTTGACCGTGGAAGCCGCCAGCACGGCCGGCACGCCGGCCGACGCGGCGTTTTGTGTGACAACCGCAGCCAGCGTTCCCACGGAGAGCACAACGCCTTGCCGCGCGAGCCGCCGGGCGAGAATGGCACGGGCTCGTGAAAGACGAACTTTGAGCGTTCCCTCCGGCCAGCCGAGCTGTCGTGCGGCCTCGAGGCGCGAGCGGCCTTCGATGTCGCAGGAGACGACCGCCGCCCGCAGGTGCTCGGACAAGCGATTGAGTTCCCGATCGAGCAACGGAGCCAGATCGTGCCAATCGCCGGTTTGCGGAGCCGCGGGTTCGAGCATCGTCGCCACCTGTTTTTCCTTGGCCCGTCTGCGTCGCTCGCCGTTCTCACCTTGAGGGCCTCGCGGTAGGCCACGCCGTAAAGCCAATTCGCGACCATGTGGCGTGGACGAACCACACCGGCCTTTCGGGCCAGGACCAGAAACGCGGCTTGAAAGGCCTCCTCGGCATCGTGATGGTGCGCGGTGATGCGGCGGCAAACGCCGAGCACCATGGGTCCGTGGACCTGCACCAGCGTCGCGAACGCCGCCTGATCGGCGCGCTCGATGAAACGTTCCAGCAGTTGCCCGTCCATCGCGACCTGCGATTCAGGCGGGTAATCAGCCTCATCATGCTGCTGCCAAAAGGCTTTCATCAGGACTTTCGTCGACTTTCGTCGCTGTCGAGCCACGCTGAGCCGGTCACCTTTTCTCTATTCGCGCGGGGACAGCCCGCGAGTTACATGTTTTTTCCAGAATTCGCAAAAACTTTCAGAGGCGGCTGCAAAACCGTGGAGCGAGCTGCGAGCTTGACCCTTGATTGAGGAGGTCAGTATTCGTGGCAACTTGGCAGCTTATTCGATGAGGGACGGCGGGGCCTCAACTCGAGTACATCACGCTAATTAGGGGTTGCGTTGAAATGCGTGGGAGAGGCGATTGTCGGGGCTGGAAAGCCCGCGGCCGGGGGTACTGGTGAGGGAAGCCGTTCACCGTCCCCAGTGGGACTCGGCCGCGTTCGAGGTGTGTAACGCTGGCTCCATTATGCCGGCCTCGGTCGAGTCGTTCACGATCAGTTTTACAGCTCCTGTAAAAGACGTCGCGTAAATCGGTCCGCCCACACCGCTTCGGATTTGTGGATTTTTTCCGGTCTCCCTCTTCCCCCTCCCCACTGCCCACTGCCCTCAAGCGCAGCGCCCATTTTTCTGTGGTGGCGGGGATTTTTCTGTGGTGAAGAGGCCCTTTTTTTACACCGCAGAAAAACCAGAAAAATCGGACGAGTCGCCCGCTCGCGGCGGCCGCTTCATTTCGCGGGGCCAGACGGCTAGACTCAAAACACACGATGCGCGTGCAGCTTACGAGTGCCGCGCCACATGCTTGAAGGGTTTTTCCGATGAAGGCCGAGATGGGAGACGATTCTGACCACGAGTCGCTGCACGAGTCAGAAGGCGTCCGACTGCAGCGATTTCTGGCCTCGACGGGGCTGGGATCCCGCCGGAAGTGCGAGGAGATCATCGTCGCGGGGCGTGTCAGCATCGACGGCGAAGTCAAACGCGACCTGGGGACGCGGGTCGATCCGCGGCGGCAACGGGTCTCGGTGGACGGGCACGCCGTCCGGCAGGAGCCGCACCGCTATTTTTTGCTCAACAAACCGGCCGGCTTTTTGTGCACGAATTCCGACCCGGCCGGTCGGCCGCGGGCAATCGACCTGGTGCCGGCAGGCAGGCTGCGGCTGTTTACGGTTGGCCGGTTGGATGAGAGCAGCGAAGGGTTGATCCTCATCACCAACGACGGCGAGCTGGCTCACCGTCTGGCCCATCCGCGATTTCAAGTGCCGCGGACTTACTCCGTGCAGGTGGCCGGCCGCCCGACGCCGGAAACGTTCGCCGCCCTCAAACACGGACAGTTTTTTCACGAGGGCCGCTTCCACCTGAAATGGATTCGCCGCATCGGCACGCGGGGGAACAGCTCGTATTTGGAAGTCGGTCTGGATCACGGGCAGAACCGCGAGATTCGCCGCCTGTTTGCCCGCGTGGGGCATAAGGTGATGCGGCTCAAGCGAGTTGCCTTCGGGCCGCTTTCGCTGGGTCGGCTGGCGGAGGGGCGATTCCGGCCGCTCACCAATGTCGAGTTGGCGGAGCTGCGGAAATTGTCGTCGACACCCCGCCGCCGGCGACCAAAACCGGCTCCCGAGCCGCGAGTTGCGGCCGCGGCTCAGCCTGCGGCGGCCGCCGGTCGTCCGCAGGAAAAACCTCGGCAGGAAGCCTCGCGGGCGCGGGAAACGTCCCGGCCGCGAGAAACCTCTCGACCTCGGCGGGGGACTGAGCAGGGAGCCCGCGGGCACGGACGTCGCCGACGAAAACATGAATAATTCCAGTTGCCCGACCGCGCAACCGGCCTTCAACTCGGGCATCTGCAACAGACAGTCCGCGTGGTGTCGCAGCGGCAGTTGGCCCGCGACACGTATTGCCTGCGGCTGGAAACGCCGGAGATCGCGTCAAAAATTGTCCCGGGCCAGTTCTTCATGGTGCGGCCGGCCGGCGGCGTGAATCCCCTGTTGGGCCGCCCCTTTGCGCTCTTCGACGTTTACGAAAGCGATGGACAGCCGGAGGGGGTGGAGTTCGGCTACGTCGTCGTGGGCAAATTGACCTCGCTCATGCCGCAGTGGAAACCGGGCGAACTGGTTTCACTGTGGGGGCCGCTGGGCAACGGCTTTCCGGTGCCGACGGGCGGCCATCTGCTGCTGGTCGCCGGCGGCATCGGGCAGACGCCGTTTCTCGCTGTCGCGCGCGAAGCACTTGGCCTGCGGACGTACGGAACGCCGCCGCGGACGATTGAGCGGCCTCCGCGGCGGGTATCTCTTTTTTACGGTGTCAAATCGGCGGAATATTTCGCGGGACTCGAGGATTTCGCTCTGCCCGGCCTCGAGATGCGACTGGCGACGGACGACGGGAGCCGCGGTCACCACGGTTTTGTGACCGAATTGCTACAGGAAGCCCTCGACAGCGATGACCGGCCTGACACCGTTTATTGCTGTGGCCCGGAGCCGATGATGCACGCGGCGGCCCGGCTTTGCGAGCGGGCCGGCGTCGAATGCTGGCTCTCGCTGGAGAGCCCGATGGCTTGCGGCTTCGGTGCGTGCTTTAGCTGTGTGACGGCCGTCAAAGTCGACGGCGGGCAATGGGACTACCGCCGCACGTGCATCGAAGGGCCCGTTTTCCGGGCCGACCGCCTCTTTTTTTAGTGCTGAAAGCACTCAGGTGACGCGACGAACGCTTCGTTTTCACCGACGCCTTGTGCTGCGTGACCGCTGCGCGTGGATGGAAATCGCTCGAGTGCCGGCCTAGGCGGAAAACTACTGCTCGTTGGGCGAGCCGAAGTGGTTTTCGAGCAGTTTCCGCATTCCGCGAATCGACGGCCGGATGCCCAATGCGATGGCCATCGCGCTGTGAGTCGTGACGTCGGCGACCACGGTGATCGTGACGCGGGAGCCGGCCCCTTCGCGCTCAACCCGGATTTTCGTTTCCTGGGAGACGAGATCGGGATTGTCGCTCTTCAAGAGGACCGTGCGGAATTCTCCCTGGCCGTGGGAGCAGACGTGGTGCAGACCGTGATCGACAACGACCGTGAATGTTCCCTCTTTGGTCTCCGTCCGCAGCGTCGATTGCCGGCCGCGCACGGCCAGGACTTCGGTGCCCGAGCTTTCGTCGAGCGCGGTCGCATGTTGATCGATCCAGTGGCAGACGGTGCGTTCGTCGGCGTCGACGAGAAAGGTGGTCGTTTGCCGAGCGGTGCCGGCTCGCGCGGTTGCGGCGACGAAGAGAATTGCGGCAAGCAGTCCGAGTTGCAGCGTTTTTGTTGCGACCATCCCTGTCGCCTCAGAAATTGAGAGGGGAAATCTTTGCCCGCCTGCAGGAATTCTAGGGGGTTAGCCGTCAATCACACAGGCGAATTCCCGCAGGGCCGCCGAAACGACCGGCTGTGGACAGGACCAGACCAGAAAGAACATGGCTTCGCGAACGGCCCGCTCGGCGGGGTGCCCCGTGACATAGCCGGCCCCTTTCGAGGCGGCGAGGTAGGCCTGGGCCGCCCGCAGCACGAGCGAGTTGGCCTTCTGCCGGACCGATTCGGGGCTGGGACCGCCCTCTTTTTTGATCCCGGCGGCCGCGAATAAATCGGAGCCGACCTCGTTGTATTCGGCGGTGAGTGCCCTGTGGATGGGGACGAGATCGGGTCGGCGCTCGCTCTCATGGAGCAACCGGCCGAGAACGCCGCGAGTCACCCCCTGGGCCAGGGCCGAAGTCGTGAGCGAGCCGGCCCCTCCGCCTCGGACCCTCATGACATTTTCGATGGGGCCGTGCAGCAGGAACCGCCGCGGCACCTGCACGTCGGCGAAGGTAAGGGTGGCGGTCTGCGAGGCCGAGAGGGCCAGGAGCCGCATGGGGGGATGGATTTCGACGCCGGGCAGCGACGCGGGAACCGCCAGCAAGACCTGGCGTCCGTCGCCCAGCGTCCCGCCGCTCACCAGGTGGTCGGCCGAGCGGGCACCGGTCACCCAAGGGACCGTGCCGTTGAGCACAAAGCCGGTTGGCGTCTCGGCCGCGCTCACAGGCGGCTTGGCGAGGTGTTGTCGCGAGGTCGTCAAATGCGAGATGCCCACCGTGGCAAACGATTCTCCGGAGCACAAGTTGGGCAATAGCTCGGATTTGATTTCTGCGTTGTCGCTGCTGGCGATCCGCTGGCAGGCGGCGTTTCGCTGTGTCAGCACGAAGGTCGTGGTCAGGCAGGCGGCTGCCATCATTTCGTAGGCGGCCAGCATTTCGCTGTCGCTGACGGGGTGGCCGCCAAATTCCTGCGGAAGCCCCCAACCGAGCAGTCCGGCCGCCGCGACGAGTTGCAGCTGGTGGCCGGGCCAGTCCTCGACGTCTGACAGGCCAGGTGCCAATTCCTCGAGCTGTTCACACAGCGCGCGAAGCTTATCGGCAGCCTCAGGGGGAAGATCGGGGAATGACGGAGAGCCCATCGGTCGAAGTTCTCACCTACGAATCGGTTCCGATCGCCTCGAGAAATTCCCGCATTTCAGATTCCGCATGTCGATCGCCGCATTGAACCGCAGCCTCGATCCCTTTTTTGAGGACGTTTCGCGCTTCGTCCGCGCGTCCCCGCTCCGCGAGAGCTTGCCCCTTTTGAAAGTAGGCCGGCACGTATTCGGGATGGCCGTCGATCACGGCCTGAAACCTGAGCAAGCCGGTTTCGACATCCCCTTCAGAGACGCAGGCCATCGCCAGGGCATATTGTAAAAACACGTCGTCTGGATCGGACTCGAGCAGTTGTTCCAGTTGTTTCCGGCTTGGCAAGCTTTGCGTCCTGGGAGAGCTCTTCGAAACAGGCTGAGGCGGCCCGCTCTCGGAGTCTTTTTTGTGTTGCGGCAAGGCGAAAAAATGCCGACTGACAGATTCTAGCAGGTTTGGCAGGGCTCCCCAAACTCCTCGACCGGGAGGCTCGCTGTTCGGAGCTGGGGCTTACCACGTGCGGACACCGGCGCGACGGAAAAACTGAAGCACAACCGTGGAAAAAGAGCCGGCGGCAGCGGGGCCGGCTTCCGGCGGCCGTCACATTCCGCAGAGTCGTAACCCGGTTCCAGATAGGCAATTTATGCATGTCGTCTTCCGTGATTTCAAGCGGCGGAAATGGAATTGTCGATTCAGGCGTGTGCGGAGGCACGATGGAGCGCGCTCCGTTTCGGCGGACGGATTCTCACCCACCTGTTGTTCACTCGAAAAGCGTCCACCCGCATGCAGAAACGTGCCCCTGCAGCCGCCCTTATTCTTGCCCTGTTCCTGATGACTTCCACCGGCACAGTCCGCGCGGACAACCCCCGCGAGACGCCGCTGGTGAAGGCCATCCGCCGCGCGCGGCCCGCTGTGGTCAACATCCACAGCGAAAAGACCGCGCCTTATACGCCGGGAGATGCGGCGTTCGGCGTCAGCCCACAGCGAGCCCGTAAGATCAACGGGATGGGCACCGGCATCATCATTGATGAGCGGGGCTACATCATCACCAATCACCATGTGGTGAACGGTGTCGACTCGCTGCATGTGACTTTGGACAACGGTGGCCATTATGAGGCCACGGTCGTCTCAGAAGACCCGGTCCGCGATCTGGCGCTGCTCAAGATTCAAACGCGGGAACCGCTCACCGTCATGCCGCTCGGCACGTCTTCGGACCTGATGCTGGGCGAAACGGTGTTTGCCGTCGGGAACGCATTCGGTTACGAGAACACGATCACGCTGGGCATCGTCAGCGCGCTGCACCGCGACGTCGAAGTGAATGACACTCAATCGTACAAGAACCTGATCCAGACTGACGCGGCCATCAACCCGGGCAACAGCGGCGGCCCGTTGATCAACATCAACGGCGAGATCGTCGGCATCAATGTCGCGATCCGGGCTGGTGCGCAGAAGATCGGCTTCGCGATCCCGATCGACGACGCGCGTCGAGTGATCGCCGACCTGATGAAAGTCGAGTATTTCGACGGCACCTATCACGGTCTGGTTGGCCGCGACGTCAAGAATGCGAACGAGCGGAAGCTCGTCGTCGAGTCGGCCCGTCCGGGCAGCCCGGCGGAAGTGGCCGGACTGAAGCCGGAGGACGTCATCGTGCGGGCCGGCGATTACGCCGTCAACGACGAGGCCGACTTCGAGCGGGCCCTCTTGGGACACCGGGCGGGCGATGACGTCTCGCTGATGATCAAGCGCGACGGTAAGATGGAGACGATTTCGCTCAAGCTCGCCGCCGCGACGGGCGAGCTGGCCGCGGTCGGGGGAACGGGCAACGTGATTGTGCATGGATTGCCCGGTGCCAACAATGTGGCCGCCGCCTCTTCGCAAGCGCCGAGGTCGACGCCGATTCACAACGGATCTGGGACGTGATCGGCATTCGCGCGGTGAAAATCGCCCGCTCGAACCCTAGTCTCCTCAACTCGAAGTACGAGGGAGGGCTGCAGGTCCTCTCGATTCGACCTGACAGTCCGGCGGCCCGCAGCGGCATTCAAGCGCGTGACGTTCTCGTCGGACTGGACCGCTATCAGACCGTGAAATCGACCGACGTCTCCTGGGTGCTCGATCATCACGAGTCCGAATACGTGCGGTTCCACGTCTACCGATCGAACGACACGCTCTACGGCGACATGGCGCTCGGCACGGCCCTTCGCTGAGCGGCCTCGGAAGCGAACCGGCGGCCGGATAAAATGAGGCGGAACACTTCCGACTTATTTTCCGGTTGCCGAGCTGGTTGTGGGTGACACCCGTTCCGAATTCGCCTTCATTGATTGGATCCGTGCCCGAACGGCTCCGCATCCGGCCGTTGCGCTGGGAATTGGCGATGACGCGGCGCTGATTCGCTTCGACCCCCCAGGCGAAAGCCTGGTGACGGTCGACATGCTGATGGACGGGGTCGATTTCCGACTTTCGGAGACCGATCCGCGTGCCGTCGGCCGCAAGGCGCTCGCGGTCAATTTAAGCGACATGGCGGCCATGGCGGGCCGTCCACTGGCCTCCGTGGTGAGCGTCGCGTTACCCAAGCAGCACGGCCGTGAACTGGCAGAAGGCGTCTACGCGGGGATCGAATCGCTCGCCGCGCAATACAACGTCGCCCTTGCCGGTGGAGATACCAATTCGTGGGACGGTCCGCTCGTCCTCAGTGTGACACTTATGGGCCAGCCGACCGGCCGCGGAGCGGTCCGCCGCAACGGTGCGCAAGTGGGGGACTGGATCCTGGTCACCGGCGATTTCGGCGGTAGCATCGAAGGGAAACATCTCTCGTTCGAGCCGCGGATTGATGAAGCACTCGTGCTGCAGCAGCAGGTGCATTTGCATTCCATGATTGACGTGAGCGACGGACTGGCGGCCGACCTGTATCACATTCTCGATGAAAGCGGCGTCGGTGCCGTTCTCTGGGCCGATCGAATTCCCACCAGCGAAGCCGCCCGACGAGGGGCCGGAAACCAAACCGCACTCGAGCATGCCCTCGGCGACGGCGAGGATTTCGAGTTGCTGTTCACCGTTGCCCCCGAAGACGGCCGACGCTTGTTGTCAGCGGCCCCGTTTGACACGCCGCTCACACACATCGGCGAGATTACCGCCGAGAAAGGCTGCCGACTCCTCGACGCGGAGGGCCGATCGTCGCCACTGGAGCGGATCGGGTGGGTGCATCGCATCTGAAACTCGGGCTCGTGCGACCAGCACTGAGGTGACGCGACGAAAGCGTGATTTTTGCGGATGCCCAGTTTTAGAGGGGCCCGCGGCGAATCTTCCGGAAAGCGAATTGCCATCCTCTTTTTGTCGGGTGAAGTGCGGCAAGTCTCAGTCATCTCGCTCGGACGCCCGCCGTCCCCGCCTCGCTTCTTCGCCGCTTAACGGGATTGCCAAATCCACGGAAGACTGGCTGAATGCTCGCTCGACCGCTGTTCCGAGGGCGGCCGCGTGAAACACCGGCTTGGGAAAGATCCCACCCGCGATCACAGCCAATGCCGCCAGCATGCCGATGACGATTGCGGTCGTCTCGCTTCGGCTTCTGGGCAGTTTTTGATCGGGCTGTACGACTTCGATCCGCGGCGCGTCCAAATCGTCGAGCAACATCTTTTTGACAAGTGTCAAGACGACCGGCGCAAGCAGGATTAATCCTCCCGCGATCGCGAGCGCCACGACGACATAGTCCACATTCTGATGTGGCAAGAAGCCGTTCGCGGCCGGAATGCTGATGGACAGCGTTGATTGCAAAATGGCAATCCGCGCCCAGAAGCCCGCGAAAGGGGGCATGCCCGCCAGACTCGCGGCCAGAATGCAAAGGGCGACGCCCCTCACGCCGTAGTCCCGGATCGCTTCGGCAAGCTGAGTCACCTCAATGATCGGTCGGTCGGATCGCTCCCGTGACGCAAGGAGCGCCAGAAAACCGACGAGTGCGACAGAGTCGAGCGCGAAACACAAACACGCCGCTCCGACGCCGCCGGGCGTGCCGAAGTCAAGCCACGGTGTGGCCGTGGGACGGACCCTTTCGGTGCACGCCGCGGAGAGTGCCACGAGTATCAGTCCGCTTTGGAACAGGACCAGATAGGCGACGAGCCGCCGAATGTGCGTCTGCCACAGGGCCAGCAGGCATCCGATCAACACGGTCAGGAATCCGACGGCGGTCAAGAGTGTCTGGACCGTCCCCTGTAAGCGGAGCGGGCCTTGGACAAGAAGGCGGACGAGCAACAGGAGGGCAGCGCCTCGCGGCAACAAGGCCGTCAGCGAGATGCCCCACGGTTTGGCGCCGTCGAAGATTTCGGCCGCCGCGAGCTGGAAGGGAACGGCAAACAGGTGGACGCCCAAGCCGGCGAGAATCAGGACACAGCCGACCTTGCCGGCGAGCGGCGACGTGACCGTCAATCCGTGCGCACGTCTGGAGTCCAGAGCGGGCGGAATCACCGACCGCAACTCCCCGAGATTCGTGGTGCCGGACAAAAGTCCAATCATCGCGGCCCCGGCGATGAGCATGGCAAGCGCGAACAGGTGGAGTGACAACGACCGCAGGGCGGCGGCCCGCGAATTGGGCATGTCGCGTTCGACGAACAGTAACACGGTCGCCGGCAGCGAGGCGAGTTCCATCGCGAACACCGCCAAGATGAGGTCATTCGCCAGCACCGCCAAAACGACACCGGCCAGCGACAGCGCGAGTATCGTGAATCTGTGACCGATTCGACGGCTACCACCATCGCAGGCCGCGACTGCTAACAAGAGGGCCAAACCAAGCGTGACCCAAAGGCCGGTTTGGCTCAGACGATCTTCAATCAAATATCGCCCGCCCGTTGTCGTGCTCTCTTGGCCCATCGGTGGGACAGCGGCGATTGCCTGGTCCTTCGAAGACGCAATCGCCGGGCCGCCTTTTGCCTCCGACTTAGCGAAAGCGGCGGTTCCCGATCCCGGCACGAAAACGGCGCTGCAGAAAAAAAGAGCCAAGACGATCGGCTTCGCGCCGGAAGGCGGCAGGTAACCGCCGTTCCGTTTCCGACCCGGCTCGAGCGAACATTTTCGTCACGGACTCAACCACGCCGTATTCCGTCGTCAAGAAGTATAGAAGCCCATCCGCAGCGAGGCGTCAATCAAATCGACAACGAGCTGCGGCCGCAGCCCGATGAAAACGATGCCGGCAATCAGCGGTGCGATCAGCAGGAATTCCAGCGTGTGAAAGTCGCCGGTCGGACCGCCGGCCTGTGAAGTGACCAATTCAATCTCTCCCGATGCAGTGATCTCCGCACCGGAGGACGGAGGGCTGAAAACCAGGCGTTCCAACGTCCAGAGCAAGGCCCAGGCGACAATCAGGAGCGAGATCATTGCCAACAGCGAACCGAGCCATCCGAACGCGAAGAGTGCGACCAGCGCGGTGTACAAGCCGGGAAATCCGCCGAGTCCCGGAATTCCGATGAGCGAAAAGCAAGCGATGATCAGACCGCACGCAACCTGCGGCAACCGCCGCCAGATGCCTGTTAAGTGGGACAGATCGCGCACGTCGAAGCGCATCTCGAGGAGCCCGAACAAGAACAGCAGGAGTGTCGCCGCCAGACCTCCGGAAATCGTCAACAGGACCGACGCCGTCTCGCCCCAGATTTGCTGCGAAAAAAAGCAGGCGACCGCCAGCGAACCTTGCGACAGGGCCGCGCACGCAGTCAGTTTTCTCAGGTCACCGTGAGCGAGCGCCAGGAAACTTTGATAAAAGGCCCCCAGGACCGCCAGCGCGACGAGCAGATCGCCCCAGGCGCCGAGATCCCCCCAAAGCGGCGCCACGATCCGCACCAAGACGTATCCGCTCACGCGCATTGTGGCGCCCAGCAGCGCCAGCCCCGCGCAGAGCGGCGCTCCCCCACGGCCGACGCAAACCAGGTGTGAAAGGGGACGCAGGGCGTCTTGATCACAAGGCCGAGAATCAGCATGGTGAGCAACCAGCGTCGGGCGTGTCGCCAATACTCCTGACTCCCAATTTCATCGGTGGCCAATCGCGGAACGTCCTTTGTCAGTGCCGTGATTGAGTACGACAGTTCACGCGGCGCCCCGTACACCGACTCGGACGAAATGCGTCCCGCGGAGACGACCAATCCCAAGAGAGGGATCATGATGAGCATGTCGGCCGTGAGATTGTAAACGAGGAGCTTGCGGCCGATCGGCTCTCCTTCGCGTCCGCCCCAGCCGATCATCAAGAGCGACAAGAGCAGAGTGCTCGATTCGAGGGACAGGCAAAACAACAAGACGTCGTCAGTGAAAAACAGGCCTAAAAACGCCGCCTCGAGCAGCAGCAGAATCCCGTAGAGCAACTCGGCACGTTTCTGATCGCATTGCTTCGCGGCAAATACGACCGGCAGCCAGGTCGCGGCCGTGAGAAAGGCGAACAGGCTTCCCAAGCCCTCGGGGCCCCGAGGGCCCAGAACCAAATCGACGACCGCGGAACAGAGCACCACGCCGAACGTCAGCGCGGCGGTCGTTGACGCAATTCGCCGGTAGATTTCTTTCCGCTCCCGGCGACTAACTCGCGTCATCAGTCCGAAGGAAGCCAGGCGGGACGTCAATGCAATCACGCCGGTCCCCACCAGGGGAACGACGACAGCAATGACGGAAAAACGAATCACCGGAGATCCTAGCGCACCATTTACAGGTTTTTGAAGGTTTCAACAGTGAGTTTCGCGGACATACAAGCGGCAATCTCGCAGGACAGTCAGAAGTGGTCGCACTGCTAGTATCGCAACGAAATGACAACCGCCCCCAAGAGCGCCGTTCCGACGGCAGCCGAGGCGACGTAGAAAAAGACGCTGCGTCCTTCCACCGGCTCCAGCACGGCCCCTGCCGATTCGACCGCACTGACGGGGGCTCCCGAGACGAATCCGTCAACGACAAACCAGTCGATAAACCGCACCACCTGCGCCAAGCCGCGGGTCGGCAAGACCACGAGGCTCAACAGGAAGGCATCACAGTAAAACCGTTTACGGCCCAGTCGAGTGAGCAAATCGCCGCTGGTCCTCAATTCAGGATTGGCCGGTTCACGACGGGGCCTCGTCCAACCGGCAAAGAATCCTGCCAAGGCGGGGAGACAACCGAGCAGAGTCGCCGCGATCGTCCCGCCGGCCAATGTCGGCATTGCCGCGTTCGTTGGTGCGTTCGTCCTGCCGGCCAATATCAGCCCGCCGCCGGCCAATCCAATCACAAGACCGCATGCCGCCAGCACAACCATCGGCCAGGAGGAGAAGTTCGCGAAGGCTTTCGGATGGTCCTCAGGAGAGTCCAACGTCGAAACGGAAACAAAGTCTGGAACGGTGACTTCAAGCGTCGTTGTTCTGGAAAGCAACGCACGCGTCATGGCGAGCGCGGCAAAAAACTGTGCACCGAGTGCCAGGACAACCGTCAGCGCAAGAGTCGCGCCCCCTTGCACAGCGCCCTTCGACAGCGCACCCAGCGCGGCCGCTAGGATGCCGCCTTGACCACAAATCCCTGATAACAAGACGACAATCGAAACGGCGACCGCTCCCGTCGTGAGCGGCGCGTGCCTTCCAGAGATTTCATACGGTCGAGATTCGACGCTGGTCCGCCGCCATTGCGCGGACCAACCGAGGAGGACTGTCGACGTCGGAATGAACACCGCAGTCAGGACGATGCTCCATGCGGCTGCCGCTTGCTCAGGAAGGGAGAGTCCCAAGACGACAAATCCGAAGATGCTGGCACAGGCGAACCCCGCTTGTCGTCGGGGATCGTTCTCGCACCAGGCACAGATCGCCGCAAAAAAAGCCGAAGCTCCTCCCAAAAAGACCGCGAACGCCGATGCCGCGGCCGCCGCGTGGAGCGCGGGCAAAAAGCGGATGAGCAGCAGAACGCCCGCCGGCATCAAGCAGGTTCCTTCGACGAGCAGCGTCGCCACGGCGGGTGCGGCGGCGAGCCCATCGATCCAACCCAAAAACGGGAACAGGGCACACCGCGCCGCGCAGGCTCCCAGGAGGCACAAACCAATAAAATGCACCAGCGCGAAACGCGACGCTCCCTGGAACCGCAGGTATCCAATCAGGCCGTCGTAATCGAGCGTCCGATAGGCGACGGCGAAGGCCAAGACGGCACACAGCAGCCAGAACTCGGCACAGCGCTGCATGACCATGAACTTTTTCGCGGTCGCCGCTTCCGGACCGGTCTCAGCAGTGGCCGACAACATGAGATAGGAGGAGAAGGACGCGATTTGCCAGAGCACAAACAGTTCACCGACGTTTGCCGAAAGCACGATGCCGAGGGACGATGACAAAAGCAACGAGGCACCGATCGAAACCAATCGCTCCGACGCACCGTCCGACAATCGAGTGCGCGTCGCTGCGAGTGCACACAAGGTGCAGAGAGAGGTGATGGCCGCCAGAAGGGCCGCTGGAACGTCCACTGCGACGGGGAATGCAAGTTGAAACGGGTCTCTCACGCCGCTACTCAGCCAGACGCCGAGATTGAGAGTGGCTTCCCCGTCGGAGCCTCCGTTCCACAAGCGAACGAGGGCTGCCGAGGCGGCAACGAATGAGATCGCCGCGCCGCCCATGGCGATCAGCCGCGCGAGCCGCCGTGCCTGAAACAACGCCGACAAGGCAACCGCCCCGGCCGCCACGAGCGGAGCCAGCAGCACGAGAAGCGAGAGAGACTGTACGGAGTCCATCCAGGCGAACGCTCAAACGATGAATCGCGACAAGGGTGGCGCACGCAAAATGTAAGCGGATAGAATAACGCGGCCCGGTCGGGAGGGACAACCAGCGGTCACCGTGGCATTTCGATTCGTTTGCCGGATCCGACAACTCGCTCTCCGAGGGGGCTTCAGAAAGGCGCCGAATGGAGCCAATCGAGATTCTCAAAGACCTCATCGCTCGGGCCAGCGTCAACCCGATGGGGCGATCCGTCGCCGGACCTGAATTCTTTGAAGGTCGCATGACCGAGTACCTGGTCGCGTTTTTCGCGCGGCTGGGTGTTCCGTTTCAGCGGATTGAGGTCGTTCCCGGGCGCAAACGTCGTTGCGCGGCTCGATCGGCCCGGCAGCAACCGGACGATTTTGTTCGACGCGCACCAGGACACCGTGCCGGTCGACGGGATGACGATCTCTCCTTTTGATCCGATGGAACGTGACGACCGCGTCTACGGTCGCGGCGCCTGCGACGTGAAGGGGGGAATGGCGGCCATGCTGGCGGCATTCGCGAGGCTTGTCCGCGAGCGACCTGCCGGCGCCGCGAATGTGGTCCTGTCATGCACCTGCGACGAAGAATCGACCGTGCTGGGGATCCTCGACCTGACGAAACTTTGGAGCGACCCGGCACGCAGAGGCTCCCTTTTGGAAACCCGACCGGACGCCGCCGTCGTCGCCGAGCCGACGGAGCTCGATGTTGTGGTCGCCCATAAGGGAGTCACGCGGTGGAAGCTGCGCACACGAGGCCGAGCCTGCCACAGTTCCAGCCCGGCCAACGGGGTGAATGCGATTTATCGCATGGCACGGGTCCTCGACTGCTTGGAAGAATTTGCGAAGGAGTTACCCTCGCGCGTCGCGCCCCATCCGCTGTGCGGTCCGCCCACTTTCAGTGTCGGCCGGATCGAAGGGGGAATCAGCGTGAACACAGTTCCCGACGAGTGCGTGATCGAAATTGATCGCCGCATGATTCCGGGTGAAGAAAACGTGGATGCCGTCGCCGAAGTGATCGGCTTCCTGCGTTCGCGGGTCGATTTTGAGGTCGAAATGGACCCGCCTTGGAGCCGTGCTCCCGCGCTGCCGGATAGCGAAAACGGTGCGTGCGCCGATCGCCTGCTGCGTGAGGTGCGCGCGGTCCGCGGACGGGGCGAGAAAGTCGGCGTGCCCTACGGCACGCATGCCTCGCGCCTGGCGGCTGTCGGCGTCCCGTCCGTGGTTTTCGGTCCCGGTTCCATCGCCCAGGCCCACACGAAAGATGAATGGATCGCGATCAGTGAGCTGAACGAAGCCGCCGAAATCTATTACCGTTTTGCGGCGGCCGGCTGACAAGTCGTGGCGATGCGGCTGCTTGACCGGCTTTGCCGGCAGCGAGTAGATTGAGCGAAGCTGCACGAGATTTCGTGGTGCGCGCCCGTGGTGAAATGGTATCACGGCAGCTTCCCAAGCTGCGAGTGCGGGTTCGATTCCCGTCGGGCGCTTCTCGCGTGACCGGATTACCGCTTTTCCCCGGTCCGCTTCCTTCCGCCGGTGAGATTCTCGAGCCCCAAGCGGAAAATGATCCACAAGGCCGTCGCCGACTCGCGCCAGTTGATCTTCGAGTCGCCATAGCGACGATCGTGGAATCGGATCGGCGTCTCCTCAAAGCGGCACCCGACGTGGCGGCAGCGGTAAAGGATCTCTTCCTGGAACGAGTAGCCGCGCGACCGCAGACGATCGAGGTCGATTTGCGCCAGTTTCGCCACCCGATAGCAGCGATACGCGCCGCTATTATCGCGGGTGGAGAGCCCCAACAGGAGTCGCGCGTACCAGTTGATTCCCCGGCTCATGAAGTGCCGGCCGAAGCCCCATCCGTCGATGCCTCCGCCGGGGACGTATCGCGAGCCAATCGCCACGTCGGCTCTCTGCATGCAGTCGACCAAGGCTCGCAGGTGCCGGGGATCGTGGCTGAAGTCGGCATCCATGTTGAGCACGAAATCGTAGCCGTGCGAAATGGCGTCCCGAAAGCCGGCGAGCATCGCGGCCCCGAGGCCTTCTTTACCCGGACGATGAAGAACGCGAATCCGGCCGTCGGCAGCCGCCAGCTCGTCGGCGACGCGTCCCGTTCCGTCGGGGGAGTTATCGTCAATGACCAGCACGTCGGCTTCGGGCAGGACTTGCCGAATCTGCGGCACCAAGAGGGCAATGTTGTCCCGCTCGTTGTACGTGCAAAGCGTGACCAGAATGCGCGGGTCGGACATGATGCCGAAATGCGAGAGAGCGATGCGAGGCGCGAGTGAAAGGAGCAGGGAGGGACGCTGCGAAGAGCGGATACGGCTCTGGATGAGGGCCTTGTGCTGCGTCCCGAAAAAAACCCCGACCGGTCGCGGCGGTCGGGGTTTGAAGTCAATCAGAACCGGCGGTTCCGCCCGCCGGATTTCTCAATAGCGGTCGCCGTACCCTCCGCCGCGTCCACCGCGGTGTCCGCCGCCACCTCCGCGACGATCCTCGCGAGGACGGGCCTCGTTGACAGTCAGGGGACGCCCCTGGAAATCCTGGCCGTTCAAGGCGTCAATTGCGGCTTGGGATCCGTCCGCCATTTCCACGAAGCCGAAACCGCGCGGTTTGCCGGTTTCGCGATCCATAATGACCTGTGCCGAGGTGACGGTTCCGTGCGTGCTGAAAAGCTCGCGGAGGTCATCGGCTGTTGCTTTGAATGAGAGGTTTCCCACGTACAGATTCTTACCCATTGTCATCCCTTGTGAGCCTTGAAGGCTCTCTGCAATAACCTAACTCGAATTGTCCAGAACAGTGCTAATCGGAAGCGCAGAACCATTCAGGCCGGGCTCGTGCCAACGGCACCCATGCCCTCAAATCACGTCGCGCCGCGGCGGGCTCGCGACAAGACCACCGCCGCGCACTCGTGCCTCGGCTTTTGGAAAAAGCAACCTGACGGTCTGTTTACCTGTGAGACGGGATGACTCAAAGAGCAAGACCAGACAGTGATTCTCGAGGTGAGCAACTGAACGCTTCTGTTCTTCCGTTCTCGGTCGGAACCCGATCCGACCAGCCGCCGCATTATAGCCGAAAAGCCTGAACAAAAACAGCCTAATATTGACGCCCCCTTTAATCGCCAAATCGCTTGGAAGCCCTGTCGGGCTGGGGTTTCCGGATTGATCGTGTGTCACATAAACTCCCCTACGGACGGCGTCCAGGGGACGTCGCGGCACGAGATTCGCCATACGAAATCGAGCCCCACGGAAAAGCTGTGCAACTGAACTCGTACCTCTGTTTGGGCCAAATGTGCAGACTTGGCCGCCTGCGTAAAAATGCCGGTTTGTAAAGTTGGACCGGATCGCCTATTTAAAAACCGCGACGCAAAGTCGAGGGTATCTGCTTCCAGAAAGACCCAAAAAAGGCCGGCCCGATGAACGTGGCTTTCGCCGAGGAACTCAAAGCCTGGGGACCGGAGTCTGCTTCGGGCCGACTCTCGCGGAAGGAGGCCGAGGCCTATTGCCGCGCCTTGGCTCGCATGCATTACGAGAATTTTCCGGTCGTTTCCTGGCTGCCTCCGCGGCGGCTGCACCAGCATTTCTTCAACGTGTATGCCTATTGCCGGTGGGCCGACGATTTGGGCGACGAGGTGCAGGATACCTCCCGGGCCTGTGAACTGTTGGCCTGGTGGCGCCAGGAACTAGAGGCGTGTTACCGCGGCGAGGCGACGCATCCGGTGTTTATCGCACTTGCACCCACGATCGAAGAATTCGCCATTCCGCGGCAGCCGTTCGAGGACCTGCTTTCGGCCTTCGAACAGGACCAGCACGTTCGCGAATACGAATCGTTTGAAGTGCTGCGCGACTATTGCCGTCGCAGTGCCGACCCGGTCGGGCGGATAGTCCTCTATTTGTGCGGCTCGTATTCGGACCGGAATGCCGCCTGGTCCGACTCGATTTGCACGGGTCTGCAATTGGCCAATTTCTGGCAGGATGTCGCGCGCGATTTCGACATCGGCCGCGTCTATCTTCCCCGGGCGACCCGTCTGCGTTTCGGTTACGCGGATGCGGATCTCGCCAATCGGGTGACCAACGCGCCGTTTGTGGAGCTCATGCGGTTTGAAGTGGCCCGGGCTCGCCACTACCTCTTGGCGGGATGGCCGCTCGTCGACGCTTTGCCGGGGCGGCTGCGGATGGACATTGATCTATTTGTGCGCGGCGGGCTGCGAACCTTGGACCGCATCGAGAGAATCGGATACCGTGTCTGGCAAACGCGGCCCGTCCTGACGAAACTCGACATCGCTCGCCTGGTGTTTGGTTCGCTCGTGCGTCGTTCGCGGTTACGGATGGCCTCACCTGAAACGGAGTTCTGGAACGCCTTATGATGGGTCTTCACTTTCGATCGCCCCGCGCGAGTCGCGAATTGGCGCGCGCCGGAATGATCAACGCCAGCGATAACGGAACCGCTGAAATCCGGGTGTTCGAGCCGGCCCGTCTGGCCGATTCGTACCAGTGGTGCTGCCGCCGTACTCGAGCGAGTCGCAGCAATTTCTACCTGTCGTTTTGGACGCTGCCGCGAGAGTTGTTCCGCGATCTTTGCGTCCTGTACGCGTTCATGCGCGTCTCGGACGACATGGGGGACGACGTCACGATCCCGCTCGGGCAGCGTTCCGCCTCAATCGACCAGTGGCGGAGAGAGATCGCGCAGGCCCTTCAAGGCGAGGCGTTCGAGCATCCGCTGCTACCGGCACTTGCGGACGTTGTTCGTCGGCACGCGATTCCGCATCAATATCTCTTCGACGTCATCGACGGCGTCGAGAGCGATCTCGATCCGCGCGGATTCGAATCGTTCGAGGAGCTTTCCGATTACTGCTATCACGTGGCGGGAGCAGTCGGGCTTTGCTGCGTGTCGATCTGGGGATATACCGACGAGCGGGCGAAAGGCCTGGCGATCGACTGCGGTCTCGCCTTCCAATTGACCAACATCTTGCGCGATGTGGCGGAAGACGCCCGCATGGGGCGCTGCTATTTACCGCGAGAAGATCTCGCTCGCTTCGGACTTTCGAGCGACAGTTTGCGCACGGGCAAGCCGTCAGGCCCGTTCCGGGATTTGATGGCGTGGGAAGCGGCTCGAGCAAGGACTTATTTCGCCCGCGCGGCAGAACTGGTGCCGTTGTGCCGACCCGTCGGCCGGCCGATTTTGGACGCCATGCTGCGCACGTACGCCGCGCTTCTCAATGCGATTGAGGCCTCGGAGTATGACGTTCACCGCCGGCGGATCCGGGTCGGCCGTTGGCGCAAGATGGCGATCGCGGCGGGCTCGGCGTGGCGGCACCGTCGCGGGACGTAGAATAGCTCGGTCTCGATTGTCGTTCGTGCCAGCCGCGTCACTTTTTGTCGTCAGTCGACGAGGGTGCTTGCTTTGCCAGGCTCTTGGTAAAGGCGTTGTAAAGGTCGCGGTACTCCGGAGGCGGAATTGAACGCTTGCTTTCAATTTCGGCGTCGTTCGTCTTCGGCACCGCCTGGCTCGAGCGGGCTTTACTCGGGGAGTGGAGGTTGAGGCTTTTAAGCGTCTCCTCGAATTGAAGGCGGCGCGCCTCGGACGCCGGAGAAGTCGGATCCTCGGCCGCCCGGCTCTGCCGCCGCATGCGTTCCACGAATTGGCGGACCTGATCCTTGGTCCAGCCGAGTTCCTCTTCGACTTTCTTGTCGACCTGGCCGCGCTTCAATTGGTTTTCCAAACGCTGCAGGACGAGATCGGTCGCCTTTTTGGCGTAGTCGAGGTTTGCCTGCTTGGTCGTATCTTCCAGTGGCTCGCCTTCGCCGCCTCCCGATCCGTTGTTGAAACCGCCACCGTGATTCCCGCGGGTCGACTGGCCGGTGCCGGCACCTGATTTGGAGCCTTTCGCGCCGGCCTGGTTCGAGGCGCCGTTCTTGCCGTCTTTCCCCGCGCCGCTTTGACCCTGTCCCTGCTTTCCTTGTTGACCTTGGCCTTGCTGACCTTGTCCTTGTTGGCCCTGCCCTTGCTTACCTTGACCTTGCTTGCCTTGACCTTGTTGCCCTTGTCCCTGTTGACTCTGTCCCTGCTGCTTTCCTTCGGAGCCGCTGTTTGGTTTTTGGTCGGATTTCTGATCGCGGTTTTGCTCGTCGGTTTTCGCTTTGTTAGAGCTTTGCTTCTGGTCCCGGGAACCCTCTTCTCGCTGTTGGGCACCGCTTTCCTTTTTGGAGCCGGCTTTCTTTTGACCGCCGGACTCCTCTTGGGACTGCGCGCCGCTCTCTTGTTGCGAGGATTGCTTCGCGGAACCCTGCTTCGCGGTCGCGTCTTTCTGATTGCCGCCTTGTTTTGAGTCGGCCGCGGAACCGGTTTCGGAGTCTCCACCGCCAACCGGGCGCGGCTTCTTGTTCCGCGTCGATTTGGGCTGCCCCTCGTCGGCCTGCGGATTGTTTACAGGCGGCTCGTCGTCGGCGGATTTTTTCGGCCGGTGATCTTTGGATTTCTTGTTCTGCTCGTCGGAATTGTCGCCACCGGTGGCATCCGTCTTGTTCTCCTTCTTCTGGCCGTTGTCGTCGCGCGACGCGTTGTCCGTCGTTCCTTTGTCCGGCTGATCCTGTTTGTCGCGCGAAGAGTTTTGCGACCTGTCGCCACGTTGGTCCGCATTCGCTTTCTGAGAGGCGTTCTCGCGCTTGTCTCGTTGGGCGGAATCCTTCTGGCTGTGGTCGCCCTGGGCGGATTGTTTTCCACCGTTCTCGTTCGTTCCGGGCTCTTTTTTCGCGTTGGCGTCGTTCTTTTGCTCCGCCTCATCACGGGTTTGACCGTGCTGATTGTTCGCGGAGTCGCCCGTGTTCGTTTGCGATCGACCTTGAGGAGGACCGTTCGTTTCTTGTTTCTTCCCTTTTTCGTTGCCGGCATCGTCGCCGTTTTGCGACGATCCTTCATTCTTTTTCGATTGGTCCGCCGTGCCGGGTTTGTCTTTGGCGTTGTCGGCTGTGCTTCCTTGCTTGTTCGGCGACTGCTTGGCTTCGGGGCTCGGCTGCGAGGAATTGTTGGAGGACGACTGCTGTTTCGAGCCGGTCTCCGGCTGCTGCGATTTGGCGCCCTGGCTTTGATCCTGGCTCGATGAACCCGGCTGCTGATCGCCGCGAGGCTTGTCCTCGCGACGCTCGTCCGCGTTTTGCGATCCTTGTTTGGATTGCGGCGCGCCGTCTTCGGCGCCCTTCTTTGAGCCGTTGGGCTCTCCCTTCTGGGGGCCGTTTTGTTGCGTCGGCTTCGAGTCGGGTTTCTCGCCCCCTTTGGTTAACTCGGACGGCTTTTCGCCCGTCGGCTTCGAGCCGTTGGGTTGGTCTTTCTGTTCGCCTGATTTGCCCGCTTGATCCTTCGCGCCGCTTTTAGGCTGCTTCTGATCGTTACCTTCGGGTTTCGTCTGATCCGTCTGCCCGTTTCGCGGTTTCGAATCGGCCGGTTTTGCTCCGGACTGTTCGGTTCCAGACGACTTCGATGCCGAGGAATTCGATTTGGAGGACTGGTTTCCCTGATCGGACTTTTTGTCACCCGTTTTTCCATCTCGTTGAGATTTGGACGAAGAGCCTGCGTCGCTCTTCTGATTGGAATCCGACGACGGGTTCTTTTGGGACTTTTTCGGCTGATCCGCTCCGTCTTTTCCCTGGCCGCTGCCCGAGGAGTTGTCCTTCTTTTCCTGGTCACGGCGCATCCTTCTCCAACAAGCGATTGAGGGCTTTGGCGTCGTCGGCCGGATCGTTCGGGTTTAATTTCTGGTTTTTGTCATCATTGCCGGCGGAGTCCTGGTCTTTTTGGCCTCCCTCTCCTTTTTGCGCCCCGTCTTGCTGGGCGTTCTGTTGCTTGCCGTTTTGCCCTTCTCCGTTCTGATTGTCGGACCGTTCCCCTCCCTCGCCTTTTTGCGACGGATTTTGGCGTTGTTCACCGGACGCCAGTTGGTCCGGCTGCTTGCCGGCTTTTTGTGGCTTTTGATTCGGGTTGGGGGAGGGATTGTCGTTATCCGGCTTTTCCTGTGCCGCGCGCTCGGCCTCGGACTTGTTAATCTCTTCCTTTTGCCGCTGTTGGTTCATCGCCAGGTCTTTTTTGACCTGTTCTTCCGAGACCGGATCGATGATGCGGATCCGCAGTTTCGGAGTTCGCGACACATTGGCGATCGGCTGCCGGTTGTCCTTCGCCTCGAGCCAATACGTGATCGTTTCCCGCGGGCGGAAGTGATAATCCCGTAGCGACCATTTGTAGGTCGTTTTGAACTGTTGATCGTTGCGTTCGCTGTAAATGGTGGGCCCATTGACCGGGGAGCCATCCTTTTCGATGTTGAGATCGATGTAGCTTAGTCCGAAGTCCGGATCACGGGCCTCGATGACTAGCGGCAAGATGGCGTTGGCGGGGAGTTCCAGATCGGTCTTGGGATCGCGGAGCAGGATTTCCGGCGGCTGGTCGGCGCGAATCATCAGGCTGTAAAGATTGGGGCTCGGATCCGATTCCCCTTCCAGGTTCGTGCAGAAAATCCGGTAGTAGTGGGGATAGACGCCGTCACGAATCTCGAGCTTCCAATCGACGTCGAGTTTCGTGCCGTCCGTCACGCGAATCGGGATTTCGTCCATCCGCTTGGTGGCCGATTCGTCGTCGAAGAACTGAAGCGACGCGGGAGAGCGGACGGGCATGTTGGTGCGGGCCTTGAGCGTCACGCGCGTCCCCTCCAGCGCATCGATCGCGCCCGTCGTCTGCGTCACCGGCTCACGGCGCGTGTATTCGGGACTTTCGAGACGGATCGAATCGATGGTCGCGGCAGGGGGCTGAATCACGCGAATGTGATACTCGCGCGTCGCGGCATCGCCGGCGACGACGCGGTACGTCATGTTCTGCAGGATGCCGCCGCCGTTGTCGCCGGTGAGGACGCACCGAAACTTCCGGGTGGCCTCGTTCTCCAGTCGCATCTCGATCCGCTCGTCGACAAACTTGCGGTCGGCCGTGGTGACGTACAAGTACGTCTGCGCCGGGATCTCGCCCCGAATGTCGGCGGTGACTTCCAGTTGCGAGCGGGCCAGCACGTCTTTATCGCCGGGGCGGACGTTAAAGATCTCCGTTCGCGTCGCCACGCCCAGGTCGGCCATCGGGACGATTGCCCGCCAGAGTGACGTCGCCGGATTCTTGGGCGAGAAAATCCAGTACAGACAAAACAGGACCACCACCGCGAGCAAGGCGTTGGAAAGACGCAGCAGTGTGCGGCGATCCACCGTTTCATTCACGTCGACGTGCGTGAGGGCCAGGGCCGCGCGGCGCTCGATCGAATGGTAAATCTCCGGACTGACCTCATGGCCGCTCCGCGCAATGTCGACGAGATTGAGCAAGCTGCTCTTGAGCGCGGGAGAGGCCTTCTCGATCGTGCTGGCTGCGTAGAGTCCGCTCACTCGGCGGCGCCACGGGACGACGATCTTGGCGATTCCCCAGCCACAGATGGCCGAGCCGACGATTGCCAGCATGATTCCGCGACTGACTGGTCCGAATCCGCCGGGCACGATCCAGTGGTCGCAGATGACGAAGAGCAGCAAATAGAGAGTGAGTAACGTCAAAATGCCGACCGCAGCGGTCAGCACATCCGTCGTCTTAATGGTCGATCGGGTCTTGCGGAGCTGGATGTCGATGTATTCGTCAAAATCGACGTATTCCTGACCGTGGACCGGTTCCGACGACGTTGCCATTTTATTCCCTCCGCGGCCTCTGGCGTTCCATTATACCCCTTTAGACGCCGGGCCGGCCAATTCCGTTCCGTGCCGAAAGTCTAATTTTCAAGCCGGTTAGCAACAAAACGGGCTCCTGCAGGACTTTCGACGTTGGGCCGGTTGTCTCAAACCAGGCCGCGCTGCTTCCGCACGATCCATTCGACGGTCATCAGGCCGACAAACACGACCAAAAACCAGGGGTTGTCCCACAGATTGACACGGCGGATCTGCGTCACTTCCAGGTTGGGAATCCCTTCTTTGACCAGGCGCGTCAAAAAGGAGGTCAACTGCTCCGGCGCGATCGTGGTCCCCCCCGTGGCGGCGGCGATTTCGTACATCAGGGCCGGGTCGGCCGCGGGATTATCCAGCTCCAGATTCCGCTCGTCGACGATGAACCGCGCGTAATCGTCAGGCCCGACCGACTTGGAACCTTTATCGGCTCGCACGCGGACCCAATAATCGCCCGGTTTGTTCGTATCGACGAACGTGCCCGTGCTCTCGTCCTGACCCACCACGGGCGAAACCGAGTGTTTGGCCTTTTGGCTATCGATTACGGTGACGTCAAAGTTCGCACCGGCAAGCGGCTTTCCACCGTCGTCGCGAGCGCCAAAGGTGAGTCCCACATGTTGACTGGGCGCGGCGTTCCGCGTGTCGACGTGGACCCAAACGCGCTTCTCGGTGTCGATCTCTTTCCGACACAGCCACAGAATCACCTGCCGCCAGAACCGCTGATGCGCCTCGCGGTGGCCGTACGTGTACCACAGATACGTCGTGTCGCCGGCGAAGGCCAGGACGCGTGCCTGTCCGTATTCCTGCGCCACCAGCAGCGGTGCCCCCTCTTGCGATTGAGCCAGAACCTCGACGAGTCCACCCGTCTTGGGATGCAGCCGATTGGCTCCCGCCAACGGATGAAGCGCTCGCCAGCTGGCGAGCTGATTTCCCCCGGCATCGATCCGCATCAAGTAATTGTCGAGCCCGCGTTCGGTGGGCACCATCTGCAAATCACCCTCGATTTGCGTGTCGGGATTCGGCGGGCCGTTGGGCGTGTAATCGTTGGCCGACATCTCGACGGGCAGGATGGTCGCCAACTGCGTCGAGGCCCAACCACCGGCCCCAAAGCTGTGGAGACCGCCGATCATCATCAGCCCTTTCCCCTCGTCGACGCGGGCGGAAAGAGCGAGCAGCATCTCGGTGTCGAACGTTTCGGCCGGGACGTCGCCGATGATGTAGGCGTCGTATTTTCCGGGCTCGAACCACGACCGATCGATCTGATTGTTCTTTTTAAAGTCGCCCCCTTTGATCTCCTGATAATCGAGCTGGATCTTCTCGGCGGCGCCGAAGTGCCGCAGATATTTCTGCTCGGGCCGCGCAATGTCGAAATAGGCGACTTTGATTCCGCCTTTTTGCACGGCCAGAATTGTCTGCCGGATGTTGTTCTGCTTCTTCATTTCACCGTCGAGGGGCACGGCTTCGACGGCGACCTTGAATTCGCCGGCAAGCTGCGGCTGAAACGAGAGATCGACGGTGGCGACCTCGGAGTCCGTCGCCGGAGTCACGATGACGGCCGGATTGGTGTTCACTTCGGCTGTGGGAGGCTTCATCTCACCTGACTCGCCCGGTTTTTTGCCGCGGCGATCCTCGACGAGCAGCCGTACGGTAACTTTCCGGCCGGCCATGCCATTAAAGCGGACCTTCGCCTTCACGGGCACGACTTTACGCTCAAAGGCATAGGGGTCGACCTGCAGATCGTCGACGGCGGCGTCCATGGCGTTCTGCGAAAAGCCCGATCCGCCGAAACAGACGGTGTAGACGGGGATTCGTCGATCGCCCAACCGGCGAGCGCTCGCGATCGGATCCGCGTTATTCGGACTGAGCGCCGCTGGGCCCCGTCGCTCAGCAGGAAGACGCCGGAAACGCGCTGGCCTTGTGATTCGCGGGCAATCGAGTCCAGCGCCGCCCCGATGGCCGTTTGTCCGCCGTTGGCTTCGTCAACGAATCGCTCGACTCGAGTCGTTTTTTCGTCGAAGTTCAGGAAGCGGATATCGACCGACTTGCCGAGTTGATCCAGGACCGCACGCGATTCCTCGATCCGGTTGAGCAGTGCGCGGCGCCGTGTCGTTCCGCCGGGGCCGTCTTGTGTGTTCATGCTCTGGCTGGCGTCGCCGAGAAAATACAAAATCGACCGGGCCGTATCGGTGTTTCGCAATTCGACGGCCGGCCGGATCATCGCCAGAGCCAGCGCGGCGACGGAGGCCAACCGCAGCGACAGCAGCACGCGCCGGTGGGTCTTCGGCAGATGCCGCACGCGCGACGGGTAGGTCAGCAGGACGAGCGCAACCAGTCCGACCACCGCGGCGACCACGGTAATCCAAGGCCAGACAGGTTCGACAATCACGCGCACGGCGAACGCTCACTGATGCTCCGTCGCCTGTTCCGATTCATAGAAACGGTTGGCGACGAAATGTTCGGCGCAAAAGACGGCGACGACGATGCCCAAAATCAGGGAAAACACTTCCTGCCCGACCCGGCCAAACGCGACGTTCCGCGTCAGGCCCTCGATCGAACGTGAGACGGAATAGCGATCCTTTCCCAACACGCGATCGAGTTCCTCGGGCTTCACGCGGGTGAAATCGCTCTCCGACGCGGCCGCATTGGAGCTGAAGGCACTGGAGAAAGGCGTCTTCTCATCCCGGGAGACGATTTCGTAATTGCCCACCTGATCGACCGCATGCAGGCCGATCGAGCGAAACGGAGCGACCACTTCGCCGGGGAGTTGCTCCCCTTCGGGTTTGCGCAGCAAATAAGTGCGGACGGGAGAGCTCGCCGGCAAAGGAATCGTCACGTCGTCCCCCGCGACGTAGTTGAAGTTGGCATCCGCCTGCCGCGAGAGATAGTGCGCCATCTGGTCCATGAACGCGAGAAACCGCCAGCCGGAAAAAGCCAGGTTGCTCCACGATCTTCGACGGCCGTCCAGGCCCGTCGTCACCAGGACCGTGCGGCCGGCGCCGTGAGGACGCTCAATGATGGCAGGCGATCCGGCCGGGTCGGAATATTTGGCGACGACAGCCGCCCCTTTGGCGGGCTGCGCTCCCCAGCGGTGAAAAATCTTTTCCGACGCGAGTTCCCCGAAGCCGCCGTCCACCAATTCAAATTTCTTGAAGAGCGGGTGGTTGTAATCGTGCAGATCGAGAGTCGCCGGCACCGGCAGAGCGACGTTTCCCGTCAGCAGGGCGGGCAGGAAGGCCTGGGCCACATCCATGTTATAAGAGAGGGGCGAGACGCGCTCGCTCCCTGCAACGATGAGCAATCCCCCGCCGGCCTTGACGAAATCGCCCAGCGCCGACCAGACCGCTCGGCTCGGCGCTCCCACGTTCACCAGACAAACGACGTCACAACCTTTGAAATCGACGTCGTTCAATTTCAAAGCCGGACGGTATTTGACTTTGTAGCGGGCCTTGCCCAGCTTCACGAGTTCGGTCGGTGCGAGCGCCTGTCGGATGACGTTCGTCTCAAAGTCTGACTCACCGACAACGAGAATTTCGAGCGGCGGCGTCGCGGCCACGGTGAAATAGCGGACGTCATCGACCGGAAACGGATCGCTCGACACGAGCTTCAACATGCCCTGCGTGATGGGTCGCGAGAGTCCGCCGACCACGAAATTTGTCACGGCCGGCTTACCGGGAGGAGCCTTCAGGCTGCGTTGTTCGCGCTTGACGAACTGTCCTTTTTCATTTTGGAGGTGCAGTTCGAGGTTCCACTCGCGATCAGGCTCGAAGCCGGTCGTATTAACGGTGGCTTCGACGACCAGATCGGTCCCTTTGGGAATCGATTGCGACGAGAGCCGCGGGCCCAGCACGGCCGCATTCGTCACCTTTTCGATGCCGACGTCGATAATGTAAAGCTGAATTGTCGGCTGCCGCTGAAGCTCCGCCTTGACGCCGGCCAGGTCGCCGCTGCGCCAGCCGGCGACGGTCAAATCGGTGTAGAGATAAATCTCGCGCAAGAAGCGGTCCGTGCGGCGATTTGCGGGGACGGCCTCCTGCCCCACGACCGTGCGGCGAAAGTCCTCCTCTTGCAGCGACAACGCGGACCGGATTCGATCGGCCAGCGGCAGACTCACGGCCCGCGGCCGAAGTTTCTGAATGCGGTCGAGTGCGCCCGACTGTTCGGCCTGGAAAACGAGCGGCTGATCGCTCGACGTGTCGGCAATGGCGACCCGGCTGCCCGTCGGCAGGCGGCCTAAATGCTCGGCAGCGATTTGCTGGGCCGCTTCGAGTCGTGTGAAGTTCTTCTGCCGATAGCTCATGCTCAAACTGCTGTCGAAGAGAAACACAGCCGCGACCGGCAGATTCTGGGCGGAGGTCGGCAGTGGCGACGAGATCTCCGCCGCGATGCGGTGCCCGTAGGGCAGGACCACGGCCAGCAGGAACAGCAACACGGTGACGAGGCCGGTCCCGCCGCGGAGCAGAGTGCGACGGTACATAAAGACGTGATTGGGCAATCGTTCCCGCCGCCACGTGCGGACAAACCACAAGTAAATCGCGATGCCTGCTCCGCCAATCGCGAGGGCCGTCAGGATCTCTTTTCCGCTCGGATGATAGTTGGCCGCCGGCAGCGTGGGACGGGCGATGGCCGCGACCAACAGGGCCAAGACTCCCATCCGCAGCAGCAACAGCCAGACTTGTTTGAGTCGCAGGCGGCGGATGTTGTTCTGCCGGCGGACACGAATGATGCGCAAAGCCGGAAAGAGATACTTTTTGGGTCGCGAACGCAGCAAGAAGTGCAGGATCACCGGGATCGAGACGAACAACAGGCCCCAAAGGATGGCGGGGTTGATTAACGACATGACACCCGTCCCCGCGAGTCACCGATTCTCAAACGATGGGGGCAGAGGCCGGCTCGTCCAGCCGTCGACCAAACCGTGGCCGCGAGTTTCGCCCCCTCGCCCAGGATGTCGGACATCCGGCTCATCAGGCCCGCTCCGGTCGAGCGGGATGTTTCAGTCCATGCGGTTTTGTGAGCAGGGTGTACATCTCGGGACGGCGATCGGCAAAACGGTCGATCTCGTGCTTGCCCGGGACGCGCACGTAGTGCTTGTTTCGTGCCCGCGCGAGATCGATCTCCGCGTACAGAATCTCCTCGCCGATGCCGTGAGCGGTGGTGAGCGTGTCACCCGTGGGACCACAAATGCGGCTCTGGCCGATGAAACGAAAGCCGCGCTCTGTCCCGACCCGGTTCACGGCGAGGTAAAACACGCCATTTTCGAGCGCCCGGGCATTGATACAGCAGGCCGCCGTGCACTCCGAACCGGGGGGCCAGTTCGTGGGGAGCACGATCAGATCGGCCCCCTGCAGGGCCAGCGACCGGGCCGCCTCCGGAAACGAAGCGTCGTAGCAGATGTTCATTCCGACCCGCAAATCGCCCGCGTCCTGCACGGCGAACGGGCGCTTGCCCGGCGTCGTGAACATATCAACGCCGAGATAGGGAAGATGGACTTTGCGATAGACCCCCAAGACGCCTTCCGGGCCGACCAGGACAGCCGCGTTGAAGACGTCGTTGCCATCGGCCTCGAGCGTGCCAAAAACCGCATAAGAGCCGTTGGCCGCGCACGCCCGCGTCATGGCCTGTGTCATCGGTCCAGGAATGGGCTGGGCGACCTTTTGGGCTTCGGCCAGGGTCTCGAAGCAGTAGCCGGTTGTCGCACATTCGGGGAAGACCGTGAGCCGGGCGCCGGCAGCCGACGTCTGCCGCAAAAAGGCCGCCATCTTTTCGAGATTGGCGTCAATCTGGCCCAACGACACGTCCATCTGGACGCCGGCGATCTTCATGTCAGCCTCCTCGAGTGTCGGCCGTCCACAGCAAATTGCCCAGAGACAGGGAGAGCCCTCACCCGTTGAATTGGGAGCCTGGGCTCACGGGCGCAAGATGTCCTACGTCGTTAATGATACGGCGTGACGGCCCGTCGGGGAAACCCTGCGGAAGGCGGAAGAAATCAGCGCCGTTCCGGCTGATCCACGGCCGCTCGTTGGAGCGGGGGGCCGAGTGCGCTTGAGCTGGGGGCCTGAATCAGGTTGGCCTGAACCAGAGCGGCGTACGTGAGGACCATCAGCAGAGAATACGTAATCACGTTCGGCAGAAACCGGGGACCGACGAACTTCACCGCGCTTCCCGCGAACTTGTTGAGCCGTACGTGGGCTCCGCTCCATTCGACGGAATAGATCTCATCCAGCACGAGATGAGAAAAAAAGCCGACCGCCGCTCCGCCAGCCATGAACATCTTGACGCCCAAAGAGCTTCCGCGGAACCCGAGGAAGGCGATCTCCGCAGCGATGAGCATGGCGGGAATGCTGTGATACATGCCCCGGTGGACGGCCGTGCGGTTCAGGACCGTCTGGCCGCCGTACCGGATCGTGACATACAGAATGACGGCCAGGAGCGTCGCCGCTTCGTAACTGTGATGGGTCCATTCCATCAGATGGCCCATCATGGCGAAGGGCGCAAACGCGGCCAGCAGGCTGAAGACCTCGCGGACCGGCCGTCCGCTCGCCGAATCGAGATCCGGCAGCATCCCCGAAAACCAGGTCAAGACACCCGCCAGCGCCCCTTCCACCGGCGTAAAGCCGGCCAGGATGGAACCGGCAACTCCATAGCCGATCCCCAAAGCGCCACTGACCGTAATATGCGTTTTATAACCGGCCATGGATTCGTCCTTGAATCGTGCCGTTTTTGTTGCGGTGAGCTGAGGTTCACCCGCCCGACCTGTTCGCCAACCCGTTGGTTCGCGGCGCGGTCGTCTTCAGGGCGGAATGCGGGGGCGGAATCTAACAGATTCGAGCGTTTTGTCACAATCCGGCTTGAAGGAGGCCTCCCCGCGAGGCGAGCATGGAGGTCAATCCGGCACGTTGGATGTGCCGCGAAGGAGTTTGGATGACCACGTTTCGGGATTTGGGGTTACAGCCGATCATCAATGCGTCGGGGACTGTCACGCGCCTGGGCGGAGCACCGATGCCGACGGCCGTCCTCGAAGCCTTCGTTGCCGCCGCTTCGGAGACCGTTCCTCTCGAGCAACTGCAAGCGGCCGCCTCGCTGCGGATCGCTGCCGTGACCGGAGCCGAGGCCGGGTTGGTGACGTCGGGAGCGGCCGCTGCGCTGACCCTGGGCACGTCCGCCATCCTGGCCCGCGGAGACGTGGGACGGATGGAGCGATTGCCCTGCTGTGACGGATTTCCCAACGAATTCGTCGTCTCGCGGGAGCATCGGAACGGTTATGACCATGCCGTGCGAGCGGCGGGGGCGCGGCTGGTGGAGGTGGGCTTCAACGAAATCACGGCCAACGCGGGCGTCCGCCGCACCGAAGCCTGGGAATACAAAGCCGCGTTTGGGCCTGGAACGGCGGGAGTCCTCTACGGGTTCGGGCCGAAATCGCAGCCGAGGTTGGAAGAGGTCGTCGAATGCGCTCATCGACGGGGAGTTCCTGTCCTGGTGGATGCCGCCGGTGAGCTTCCGCCCCGAGCCAATCTCACGCGGATCATCGCGGCCGGCGCGGACCTCGTCGCCTTCAGCGGCGGGAAAGCCATTCGGGGCCCCCAATCGACCGGGATTTTGTGCGGAAACCGCGAGCTGATCGGGTCGGCCGCCGTGCAGATGCTGGATATGGACGATCATCCCCAGCTCTGGAATCCACCCGAATCGCTGATCGACCGTACGCAGCTGACGGGCATGCCTCGACACGGAATTGGCCGCAGCCTGAAGGTTTCGAAGGAGGAGATTGCGGCCCTGTTGACGGCGCTGGAACTGTTTGCCGCCGGCGCGTTCGATGCCGATGTGGAACGCTTCCGGAAATGGCTGGACCAGATCGCGGCCAGGTTGAAATCGACAGCCGTCGAGTGCCGGCTGAGTGATGCTCGCGACGGCGAGTCGCCGCCGGTCTTGGAGCTCGCGGTTGACGAACGGCGGTTGGGACGCACGGCCTTCGAGATTTGCCGCCGACTCCGCGAAGGCAGCCCGCCGGTTTATGTCGGGCATGGCAAGCTGGCGGACGGGATCCTGGTCATCCGCCCGACATGTTTGAGCGACGAACAGATTGATCCGCTCGTTCGCCAGCTCGTCGCGGAGTTGAGTTAAAGCACGCCGATGTTGTAGTCGTGGAATTCCTCGAAGTCTTTGCGGAAACGGCTGGCGATCCGCTGATCGACGTCGAAGAGGTAGGCCAACAGGGCCGCCCGAATCCACATTCCGTTGCGGACCTGGTGGAAATACATGGCGCGGGGATCGGTGTCGATATCGGTCGGAATTTCGCCGATGCGGCTGTCGCGCGGGAAAGGATGCAGGATCGGGGCGTAATCCTTCATCCGGGCGACAAGCTCGCGAGACAAGCAGTAATTCGACAGGTCGATATTGCGATATCCCTCTTTGTCCTCGGTCGTATCGTGCTCGCGCTGGATCCGCGTCATGTACAGGCAGTCGACCGCCTCGATCGCCGGCTTCCCCTCGATCGGATCTTCAAACGATTCCAGCTCGTAAATCTTCACCCGCCGCTTCGCCAGGCGATCCCGCAGGTCGGAACTCAACCGCATTTTCGGATGCGGCGGCGAGATGAAGCAAATCGACACGTCGCGGAAGAGTGACAACAGGCTGGCCAGCGAGCGGACCGTGCGGCCGCGGCCGATGTCCCCGCAAAAGCCGTAAAGTTTTCCGTCAAGATTCTTCGTCAGTCCGGGATATTTCCGTCGCAGCTCGTCGTCGAAGCGGTTCCAGCGCGACGAGTCCTTGGGATGCTTGAACTGAAACGTCCGCTTGATGGTGTAGATGTCGAGCAGAGCCTGCGTCGGATGTTCGTCGGCGCCGGAACCGGCGTTGACGATCGGCACGCTGCGGTGATCGTGCTCGTCCATCTCGTTCATCAGGTACGCGCAGCATTCGGCAAAGTTCGGGACGACGCTCCGCATGATGATGATGTCGAAGTAGCTCGAAAACATGCGGATCGAGTCGAAGGGCGATTCTCCCTTCGCCTCGGACGAGACCGACGGATCGCGGACTTCGTTGCACGCGATACCCAGGATCTGGCAGGCGGCGGTAAACGAGAGAAACGTGCGGGTCGAAGGCTGCGTGAAATACAACATGGCCCGCTGATGTCGCAACAGCCCGCCCAGAAACCGGCGGCCCTTCCGCGTCTTCGAGAACTGGCGGATCATGTCCGCCACGCTGCCCAGATAATCGAGCAGTTCGCGGTTGAATTGGGCCGAAAAAATTACGTGTCGCAGCCGCTCGTTACGTTGCAGCTCAGCCAGCTTCGTATTGAGCGACCGATTCAGTCGCCACTCGAAATCGTAGAACTCCATGGCGTCGATTCCTCACCGGAGTCCCTCTGCCCGGCTCTGTCGATCGGTAGGCCCCCGTGCTCTACCGTCCCCCTTCCGACACGGCCCAAGTCGCAGCAACGGCCGGACCAAAAGCGCCGTTCCAGCCAATCGAGAGACCCGGATAACTATACCACCAGATGGCACCCGAGACCAACCGCGGCGGCCGGAATGACAACGAACATATAAACGGTTGCGAATTTATCGGGGACATCCGCGGCAATCCGCACGAAACACGTGCGTGCGCGAAGCGGACCCGGTTTTCCTTCGGCTACAGCACTGTGTCGTGCCGTTCCTACGAGCCGCCGGCTTTACGCCGGCGGTCTTCAACCGCGCGTCGAGCGCCTGTTCCAAAACCGCCGGCGTAAAGCCGGCGGCTCGTCACCAAACGTAACGCACTAGGAGCCCGTTCGTGCTTCCGTCGCCCGCCCTGCGCTTACCGGATCTTGTCCGCGTACGAGATGTCCTGCAGCAAGGCGTAGCGGATCACGTTGACGGCGATACGGACGGCGTCCTGGTAGTCGTAGCCGGCACAGGCGACCGAGGCCTGCCGTTCCAGGGCGCAGCTGATGTCGTATTTGCTGTAGATCACGCAGTAACGCCCCTTGATCTGGATCCCCTCCAAAAAGGGCTCCCCTTCGCGGAGCGTCGGGTCGAGCGGGTCGGTCAGGTTGCCGCTTTGCGGGATCCGCCGCTTCACCTTGCGGATGTCGAAGCCGATTCCCTGGGAAAACAGCTCGTGCGTGATGGGGATCCGCTCGAGCTTCTGGTCGGGGAACAGTTGCCGCACGAGGTTGCGGAAGCTCTGGTCGAACTGCGGCGAGCCGCAGCAGGCGTCCGAAAACAGCACGGCCCCTCCGTTGAGGTACTCCCGCAGCTTGTCGATCTCCTGCGGACTGAACTGGAAGGCCGAGCGGCCATGCAGATAGGCCAGGGGATAACTGCGGAGGTTCTCATCGCTGGGGACTAGATTCTTCTGGTGCTCAGAAGCCAATGGGCCCGCCATTTTGTTGAGTGCTTTGAGCACGTTGTGCAAAGCCCGCGGTGCGGCGTCCCAGTCCCCCGTATGTCGCAGCTTGGCCACCTGCAACAGTCCCCGCTCGATCTTGTCCTGGGGTCCGCCGGACGCCGTGTCCTCTTGCGGGGCGTCGAGCTTGTCGTACGGTTCGCGGCCGGTCGCGTAGGCCACCACGTTGACCCCCACCCGCATCGAGCGGAGCAGGAGGGCGTTAAACTGCGGCGGCCGCTTGGAGGGCGGTTGGAATGACCACTTGTCCCACAAACAGGAGTGATCCTGCGGCGCATAGACGAACGACGTGCGGCAACCGAAGTCGACGCCCCACAATTCGACCGCCTCGGGGTCGAGCGGGAACTCGGCGCGATAGATGGGATGTTCCGGCGGCAGCCGCTTCAACTGGGCCTCGCCCGAGGCGTAAATCCGGGAGGCCAGGCTGCGGATGCCTTCGTCGAAGCCCGCACCGTTGCAGTTGTTGACGGCAAAGATGAACCCCCCCTGTTCGACGTAGGATCGCAACAGTTGCACCTGGGCGTCGGTGAACTTGGGATCGTCGACGCCGCTGAGATAGAGGATCGGCGCCTGCAACAAGTCGCGGACGCTTCCTTGAGCGAGAACCTTGTCGAGATCGACCTCCTGATAGGTGAGCAGCTTGGGCCACCGCGGCAGGCCGCTGGTGAACTCGGTGAGGTTGCGGACGTCGTTGGGATGGTGGTTCCAATTGGGAAGCGTGTCGTCGTCGAGGCGTCGGGCCTCGCCCGGCGGGCCGTAATTGAGCTTGTTGATCAGGACGGGAGCCAGTCCCTTCGAGAGGAACAACAGGGCGAAACTGGTCGCTACGACCTTATCCGTTTCAATCGCCGTGAACGTGGCATTCCAGCTTCCGTCATGCAGCGTCTGACCCTCGAGGAGCCAGCTTGCGCCTTCGCGGTACCAATCATGCAGACCGAAAAAGCGTTGCCCTGAGAGCCGCCCGGCTCGTTCCACTCCGTATAAGTAGTAGAGCACCCACGTGGTGCCGTGCCCCGGATTGACGCCGACGGCGAAGTACCGCGACAGCCATTGCACGCCCTTGCGGAGGCCCGGTTGCTGGCGGGCGTGCGATTACAGCACTTGGGCGTGCCGTCGGCATTGAGATCGTCTCCGGAAGAACCGAGCATTTGATCGCAGATCACCAGGCAACCGATGCCCGAACACGTCATGCTTCCAGTGCTGTTGCCGTCGGTCGCGTGGTAACTCCAGCCGCCGTCGTCATTCTGCGTTTCGATGAAGTGTTGGGAGGCCAATTCCCAGGTTCGGCGTCTGATCCTTACGCCAGCGATGGCGGCCTCGCGGAGGCCGAGAATAGCGAATTGCGTGTTGCTGTTATCTTCGTGTCCGCCACCCAACTGGCCGCGTCCGTAATTCCACATGCCGGCGTTGACGCCGTGCGGGGTTTGCATGAGCTCGAGTTTCTGCGCCAAAGACGAGATCCGCAACTTGTCGCGGTCCCACTCTTTGGCCGCGACGAGGGCCATGATCATCAGGGACGTTTCGTAGGTGCCGCCGGGCTCGCGGTAATTCCGCAGATAATTCAAGGCGCGACGAATGACCGGATCGTTGTGATCCATGCCCGCGTTGAGCAGGGACAGCGTCGCCAAGGCAGTCGGTCCGATCGGATACGCGCCCCGCCCGAGGCCGGCCGTCAAGAACGAACCGTTAGAAATCTGCTGACTGGCCAGGTAGGCCATTCCGCGGGCAAGCGAGGCCTTGACTTGCTCCGACGTCAGATCCTGAACGGGCCGGTTCTGTGCCAGAGCGCGGTGGGGAACCAGCAAAGCGGCAAAAAGCAGGACGGACACAACGGACGCTGTCCGCCGGTCGTACAGGGACATATTGGCTCCCTCCCGGACGCCGATCGAGGAGTGGATTGGCGGAATGGTGATCTCTCAATTCTAAACCACTTGCCCCATCGTGCGACAGCGGCCACTTGGACCGGAGGAGACGAGGCCAGAGCGGAGCGTCGCATGGTCGCGGCGGTTTCTTTAGAATCGGACCGAATTCAACGGCGAGATTCTTTTTGGGAAACCTCCGTGCCTGCTGAAAAACGCGACTTCGACGAATTCCTCGAAAAATTCAAACGCCACCATGACCTGATGGTGGAAGAACTGCACAAGGTGATTATCGGTCAGGACGGCGTCATCGACCAGATTCTGGCCGCCATTTTCACCGGCGGGCACTGTCTCTTGGTCGGGGTGCCGGGACTGGCAAAGACACTGGTCGTGAGCACGATTGCCCAGATCCTCGACGCGCAGTTCAAGCGGATTCAGTTCACGCCCGACCTGATGCCCTCCGACATCACGGGCACGAACGTGCTGGACGAATTGGACACGGGCCGCCGCGAGTTCCGCTTTGTTCAGGGCCCGGTTTTCACGAACATCCTGCTGGCGGACGAAATCAACCGCACGCCGCCCAAGACGCAGGCCGCCCTGCTGCAAGCCATGCAGGAGCGGGAAGTCACCGCCGGCCAGCAGACCTATCCGCTGCCCGAGCCGTTTTTCGTCATCGCCACGCAAAATCCGATCGAGCAGGAAGGGACTTATCCGCTGCCCGAAGCACAGCTCGACCGGTTCATGTTCAACGTGAAAGTCGATTATCCGTCGCTCGAGCACGAGGAAGAGATCCTCTCGCGGACGACCACCGGCGAAAAGCCCGATATTCGCAAGGTTCTCTCCTCGAAATCGATCCTGTATCTCGAGAAGCAGATCCGGCAAATCGAGGCGACGCCGCTCACCATCAACTATGTGGCGCGGCTGGTGCGCGCGACGCGACCGACGGATTCGTCGTCTCCGAAGTTCATTCGGGAAATGATCGATTGGGGCGCGGGTCCGCGAGCGGGACAGTACCTGATTGCCGGGGGCAAAGCCGTCGCCGCCATGGACGGACGGCCGAGCGTTTCGCTGGAAGACGTCCGCAAAGTCGCGGTTCCCGTTTTGCGTCACCGCATTTCCACCAACTTCCAGTCGCAAGCCGAGGGGATGACGCCGGAGGACATCATCAACCGGCTGATCAAGGAGGTGCCCCCTCCGACGATTCCCAAGTACGACTCCAAAAACTAGTGGGTGTCTTCCCGTCGGCCGCCGTCCGCACGATCTTCGCCCGCTGCCCACGGGTCTTCTGCATGTGGGAATTTCTCGCCGCTGATGAACGCGACACCGAGGCGCTCGGCACGGCGCTGGGCCGGGCGCTGGGCGGCGGCGGGCTGGTCGCGCTCGTCGGACCGCTGGGCGCCGGGAAGACGCGGCTCGTGCAGGCGATTGCCGTCGCGCTCGGGGCCGAGCGGCGGTTGGTGAACAGTCCGACTTTTGTGCTCATCCAGGAGTACGAAGGGACGCTCCCCCTCTACCATTGCGACACGTATCGGCTCAAAAACGTCGACGAGTTTTTGGACCTGGGCATTGACGAAATTTTCCAATCGGACGGCGTGTGCCTCATCGAATGGGCCGACCGCGTCGCGGACGTCTTGCCGCCCGACCACGTCCGCATCGAAATCGAGCCGACCGGCCCCACGAGCCGGCGGTTTTGCATCGAAGCCAAGGGCCCGAAGTCGGCGAAGATTGTCGAAGCCGCGCGAGCCGGAATCGAAACGTAGGGCAAGCTGACTTCGGCGGACCCATCGCCATGGGTGCCCCCAGTGGAGTCGCCAGGTCGTAAATAAGAAACCTCCGGCGTTTTGCACGCCGGAGGTTAGTGAACCGATTTGAACCGGTCGGACGGTTCGACCGACGGCGGGTTGTGTGCCCGGCAGTCGATTTGGGCGACCGCCAAGCACGTCTGGAGCAGAAGGGACAGCCGCCGTTCGCATTTCCGTGCTGCAGGCCCATCTCCGGCCCGAGCAATTATGAAACTTTGGCAATCCCGGTCATTGCTCATCGGCTCTGCCATTCGCCCATCATGAGAGGCTCCGCAAGGGTTGCGGTATTCCGCAAGGAGGCCGCGCAAGTGGTCTGCCGATGCGAGGGAAAGGGCCAGCGTCTCGCCTAAACGGGCCATGGTCGTCCGACCGCCAGCGCGACCGCGCCGCTTCCAACCCCGTGCGTACATTTCGCCTGGCGGAAATTGAAAGATGTTGGTGGAAGGCGGAAGGTCGCAGCTCCGCTAGGGGTGGGATAAACGATGAACCCAATAAAGGCCGCCGAAAGCCGAGAGTCTGGCTCATCCCGCC
Source organism: uncultured Planctomycetaceae bacterium (assembly GCA_963833105.1). Taxonomy (GTDB): domain Bacteria; phylum Planctomycetota; class Planctomycetia; order Planctomycetales; family Planctomycetaceae; genus DASPSM01. The sequence goes on along the minus strand of CAWHWU010000028.1, from coordinate 149,118 downwards.
ACCGGCGGATCCTCGATCTTCCGCCTTCATCCTTCATCCTCTCCTCCCTCCCTCCCTACACTTTTGCCATGTCGGGCGATACGAGTTTTCCGTTTTTGACCGTGGCCCTCCCCGGGTTGGGCGGGGTGGTCAAAGAATTGCCAGAGGACTTTGTCGTCGAAGAGCTGCCCGTGTACCGGCCGTCGGGGAGCGGGGAGCACCTCTTTTTGTGGATTGAGAAGACCGACGTCAGCGGGCCGGACCTGGTGCGGCACATCGGGCGGGCACTCGGCATTTCGCCCCGCGACATCGGGACAGCCGGCGTCAAGGACCGGCGGGCCGTCACGCGGCAGTTCGTCTCGGTGCCGGCCCGCGCGGAGGAGCGCATCGGGCGGATTGAAACCGATCGCATCCGCGTCCTGTCGAGCGCCCGGCACGGCAACAAGCTCCGCACGGGGCATCTGGCGGGAAACCGCTTCTCGATTCTCGTCCGCGGCGCGGGCGCCGACGCGGCCGAGCGGGCCAGGCCGATTGCCGAGGCGGTGAACCGGCACGGCTTTCCCAATTACTACGGCGAGCAGCGGTTCGGCCGCGAGAACGAGACGCTCGAGCTGGGGCTCGCGCTCTTGCGAGGCCAGAAGCAACCGCGCAAGATTCCCGCGCCGCGGCGGACCTTTCTTGCTGCGGATGGCCCTCTCGTCCGTGCAGTCGGCCTTGTTCAACGACGTGTTGGCCGAACGGCTCCGCGACGGCCTGTTCAGCACGGTGTTGCCGGGCGACGTGATGCAGGTGGCGGCCAGCGGCGGGCCGTTCGTCGTCAGCGACGCGGCCGTCGAGCAGCGGCGGTTCGACGCGCGGGAGACGGTCCTCTCCGGCCCGATGTTCGGGCCGCAGATGAAGTCGCCCGACGGCGAGCCGGCCGCCCGCGAGGCCCGCGTGCTGGCAGCGTGGGAACTCGCGCCGAGGCGTTTTTGCGATTTCCCAAGCTGACAGCCGGCACGCGACGCCCGCTTGTCGTCTGGCCGTGCGACCTCCGCGTCGCGAGCGAACCCGACGGCCTGCGGTTCGAGTTCTCGCTGCCCAGCGGAGTCTACGCCACGACGCTGTTGCGCGAGTTTCTGAAGACGGGCACTCTTTCGTAGGGCCCGCCGCGGCGGGCCAGCTTGCCATTCTCGTGGGGCATGCTGCTAGCGTGCCCGTATTTTGGTTTTGAAAAATGCGAATGCCCGCTCGTAACGCGAGCAGTGGCTCAATTCCCAGTTCTTATTTCAAAAAAACCTTTCACGGGCAAGCTAGCAGCTCGCCCCACGTAAAGGCGGGCGAAGAATCGCTACTTGTTGATTTCTGCCAGCAGCGTGCGGGTGGCCGTCAGTTCGCGCGTGAGGCCCTCGACCAAATCGACCGTCGGGCGATTCGGCAGAACCTCCCACGTGTAGGTCTCGACCTCGAGGTGCGGCGCGTAGGGGAGTTCTTTGACGGCGGCCAGCGCGGTTCGCAGGTCGGCCCGCGTGGTTTTGAGCGGGCCCAGGTGCTCGGCGTCGACGGGGACGTGGAAGTGGACCCGCCATCGTTGGGCGTGGCGGAATTCGGGACGCTGGTCGGCCAGCGCCCGGTCGAGGTCGAGGACCTGCAGCACGCGGCCGTCCGCGAGCAGGGCCTTCGTCTGGTGCAGGTACCGCGGCTCGACGTAGTTGGCCAGTGCCCGGCGGCCCTCGACGTTTGTGGCCGGATTTTCGAGCTCGATGGCACACGTGATGTGGATTTTGTTGATGCGGAGGCCGGCCCGGTCGATTTCCGCCACCGTCTGCCGCATGTCCTCGAAAGCGACCGACTGGTGGCACACGTCGAGGCACAGTCCGATGTGCTTTTTGACCGCGTCAAGCGCGTTCCGTTCGGCGGCAACCGGCCAAAGGCGATTCTTGAAAAAGTCGATGGCCGTGTCCGTTTCGTCGAGCCAGCAGCACGGTTCCGGCTCGACGGCGAGCCGCACCGTGCGGCCCGTTTGTTCCTCAAGCCGGTGCAGACTGACCGCGGCGGCGGTAAGGTTCCCCGCGCACGTGGCGTGAAAATTGGCCGACGCGTGCAGGCCCGGAAAACCGAGCGGCAAGGTCGAGATGCTTCCCTCGACGCCCTCGGGCAAGAGGCCTGTGAGGATGCGGGCGGCCGACGTGGTGAATTCGAGCCGTGGCCGCTCGGCCCAACTCGGCTCGTAGACGTGCTCCTTCACGCGCGGGCTGTGGAAATCGCCGAACGGAAACGCGTTGAGCGTGTGGCATGTGAGGCCGCGGCGGGCAAGGCCCGCGGAAAGGCGGCGTCCGTCGGGGTCGGAGAGCAGAATTTCTTTGCAGACCGGGTCGGCCAGCCACAGGCCGGCGGCGAGCGGGCTGCCGAAGCGGGCCGCCATCTTTACCGTGTAGTGGTCGAGTCCCTCCTCGATTTCCGCGAGCGTCCGCCCGGGATGGACGTTGGTGCAATAGCTGAGAGGCAGGTTGGACAACGACATCGATGGTTTTGTGGCTGGTGGACGTGGGGCAAGCCGGCGGTGACAGGGCCGGAGCCGCTTTGGCGCGATTAAATCGTCTGCTCCCGACGGACGGCGGCCGGTTCGGTTGTGGTGGGTTGGAGCTGGCCGAGCGGGTTAAATTGCTGGTGCCGCGGGTCGTAGGCGAAGACGTTGCCCGACTCGAACTCGTAGACCCAGGCGTGCAGGTGGATCGCGCCGCGGGCACGGCGGGCGGCGACGGACGGGAGCGTTTGCAGGTGCTCGATTTGGACGAGGACGTTTTCCTGAATGGCGGCCCACAAGAGTTCGTCCCCCTGCAGGTCGCGGTAATTTTCGCGGATGATGCGGCGGGTCGCCTCGGAATGGGCCATCCACTCCTGCATGGCGGGCATTTCGGACATGATTTCGGGATTGAGCAGGGCCTTCACGGCTCCGCAGTGCGAGTGCCCGCAGACGATGATGTCTTTGACGCCGAGTCCGGTCACGGCAAATTCGATGGTGGCCGACTCGCCCGTCGCGTAGGTGCCGTGCGGCGGAATGATGTTGCCGGCGTTTCGCAGGATGAACAAATCGCCCGGCAGCGAATGGGTCAGCCGATTCGGGTCGATCCGCGAGTCGGAGCAGGTGATAAATAGCGTTTCGGGATTCTGGCCGTGGACCAGCTCCCGAAACAGGTCGTGCAGTTCGCGGAAATCCTGGTTTTGGAACTGATGGATGCCCTCAATCAGGTTCCGCATCGTTTCGCTCGCTCAAATGGCAAGCTGCCGCTCGACTGAGCTCGTCGAAGTCAGCTTGCTGCCTTTTCGTGGGGTACGCTGCCAGCGTGCCCGTTTTCCGGTTTTTCAGCCCAAATTCCAGTGCCAGTCCCCGAGACCGGTCCCTGGCTCGGTCTCTGTCGCATTCACATCTCTTTTACGGGCACGCTAGCAGCGTACCCCACGACGTAGGGAAAGCTGGCAGCTTGCCCTACGTTCAGGTGGCACCTGTCTGTCTAAATTTGTCCCTCGGCCCGGTTCGACCACCACGGCAGGCTCACGCCGCCGTCGATGGCGACCGTGCTTCCCGTCATGTATTCGGCATCGTCGCTCAAGATGAAGGCGACGCCCTTGGCGATTTCGTCCGGCCGGCCCAGTCGGCCCCACGGCAGGTTCGAGCCGCCGACCTGCATCTGCTCCTCGCTGAAAAATTTCCGCTCGCCCGGCGTGTCAATCCAGCCGGGATGCACGATGTTCACGCGGATGCGATATTTCACCAGCTCGATGGCCGCCGTGCGAGCCATGTGGTCGATGGCCGCCTTCGACATGTTGTAGGCCATCGCCGTCGGGATGGCGAGCACCGCGTGCGGCGAGCTGACGATGACGATGGAGCCGCCTTTCCCCTGCTTCACCATCTGTTTGGCCGAGGCCCGCAGACCGTGGAACGCGCCCCACATGCTGACATCGATGGTGCGGCGAAAGCCGTCGATGTCGGCGTCGAGCATCAGTTGCCGGTCGCTGTAGGCGGCGTTGGAGACGAACAAATCGACGCTCCCCAAGTCGGCCGCCATTTTGGCCACCATCTCGTCGACCGCTTTGATGTCCGCCACGTCGGCTTTCAGCAAGAGCGCTTTGCCACCGGCGGCGCGGACTTCCTTGGCGACTTCCTCGGCCTCTTCCGGATGCGAGCGGAAATTGATTCCAACGTTGGCGCCCTGGCGGGCCAGTTCGATGGCGACGGCGCGGCCGATGCCGCGGGAGGCGCCCGTCACCAGGGCGTTACGACCTTTCAACTTCATGAGGTTCCTCAAAGTGGCGTGTTAACGGGAGTCGGCGTCGCTCGAGGTGCGCACGACTTCTCGCGGCGTGCTGGTGGAGGGATGACCCGGACGGAAGTATTTCATCGATTCCTTGACGACCCGCTGCCGCGAACCGATGCGGACGAGCATGGTCACCAAATAGTTTCTCCAGCCGGGAATGTAATACTGTTTGCGTTTTTCGAGGGCCCGCAGCGCGCCGCGGACGACTTTTTCGGGCGAGTGCAGCCGGCGTTTCTTGAGCCAGCCCGGGACGCCGGCGACGTCGAACAGCTCGGTGCGGGTGGTTCCCGGGCACAGGGCTGTGAGGGTCACTCCATGGTCGTAGCACTCGGCCCAGAGGGCCTCGGTGAATTGCAGGATGAAGCCCTTGCTCGCCGCGTACGCCGCCATGTAGGCGACCGGCTGAAAGCCGGCCACCGACGAGACGTTGATAATCGCCCCGTGTCCGCGGGAGAGCATTCCGGGCAAAAATCGATACGTCAACTCCGTGACGGTCATCACGTTGAGCCGCAACATCTGCAGCACGCGGTCGACATCGGTCTTCTCGACTTCGGCCACCACGGCAAAGCCGGCGTTGTTGACCAAGAGTTCCACGGTGACACCGCGCTGAGCGATTTGCTCGACCAGAGCGCTTGCCTCCCGCGGGTCCGACAGGTCGCTCGTGATGATTTCGCAGCGCGTGTGATGACGGGCGTACAGTTCGGCGGCCAATTCATTGAGCCGCTCGGCCCGACGGGCGACAATCACCAGATGCATGCCGAGGGCCGCCAAGCGCCGGGCGAACTCCGCACCAATACCGGACGAAGCGCCGGTGATGAGCGCCCAACGGTCAGCATATTGGTCCAGCACCCGCCGTCCCTCCCCGTTTGATGCCGGTACGACGCCGAATGGTAGCAAAATGAAGGGCGAGGGACGAGGGACGAGGGCGGTGGTGAGGGAAGGGGGCAGGGGGCAGAGGGGAGAGGGTGGAAAAAGACAGATTGCGCACAGGGAACGATGTCGCGCGGTTCCTACGAGCCGACGGCTCGTCACGGACTTTTTCGGCCCTCTCCCCTCTGCCCCCTGCCCTCTTCCCTCGCCGCCGCCCGCCGGCCCCTTTCTTGCTGCGTACAATACTGCATGAACGTTTCATTGCGACCACTTAGTCGAGCCGAAGTCCGTGACGTCGACCGACGCGCGAGTGACGAGCTGGGCATGCCCGGTATCGTGCTGATGGAGAACGCCGGCCGCGGTGCGGCCGAGTTGCTCGAACGCCTGGGGATAAACGGGCGCGTCGCCGTCTGCGCGGGACGGGGCAACAATGGCGGCGACGGGTTCGTCATCGCCCGGCACCTCGAAAACCGGGGGTTCGACGTGCGCGTGCTGCTGTTTGCCGACTCACAGAAACTCGAGGGGGACGCGGCTACCAATTTCCACATTCTGCGGGCGGCCGATACACCGGTGTTCGAGTACCACACGGCGACCAAGCTCGACACCTGGGCGGCCGACCTGCAGTCGTGCGCGTGGATTGTCGACGCCCTGCTGGGGACCGGCATGCAGGGAACGGTCCGCGAGCCGACGGCGACCGTGATTCACCATATCAACAACTCGGGCGTCCCGGTCTTGGCGGTCGATTTGCCCTCGGGCCTCGACTGCGACACGGGCCAGCCGCTCGGCGTCTGCGTGCGGGCCACCCACACGGCCACGTTCGTCTCGCGCAAACTCGGTTTCGACGTCCCCGGCGCCGACCAATTCACCGGCCAGGTCCACACCATCGACATCGGCGTGCCAAGGTCGCTCTTGAGCCAATTTGCCGAGTGAACGTAGGGCGAGCGACCAGCTTGCCATTCTTTCGTGGGGTACGCTGCTAGTGTAGGGTCAACTTCGATTTTTGGGGTACAGATGCTTCAGTTTTGTTCGAGCATTTTTGGTGGTGAACTGCCAATCGATTGCTGCCTGACTGCAGTTTCGTTCGTTCTGCCAAGCAGCGGTTTCATTGGCGAGCGTTTGTTTGTCAGGGATCCTCCGGGCGAGACATTGCCGTGTCAGAACATTCAATTCGATTTCAGCCATGTTGAGCCAACTGCCGTGCTTGGGGGTGTGGACGACCTCCAAACGCCGAATCAGCCGGCGCGCCTCCTCGGGCGGAAAGGCTTCGTACAGCGAGCCGAGGCTGTGCGTGTTGAGGTTGTCCATCACCAGCGTGATCCGCTTCGCCTGCGGCCGATGGATATCGACCAACTGGCGAACGGCCTCGGCCCAATCGGACCTGGTGCGCTGGTCGGTGACCACAAGGTGCCGCCAGCCGATCAGCGGCTCCGTGAACGCGAACACGTTAGCCGTTCCATTGCGTTCGTACTCATAGTCGAAACACTGACGTCGCCCTCGCGTGGCGCGAAGCGGAGTCTGCGTTTCGATGGTCAGTTGTTTGCTCAGCTCATCCATGCAAATCAGCGGGTAGCGCGGATCGTACGGGCGTTGATAAGCTTCCAGCACGTTTTCCATGTGGTAGACAAACTCCGCGTTGTGCTTCGGAGGGATGCACCACATGCTTTTCTGCCAGGGCTTCAACTCATTTTTTGGGTACGGTCCCTGCATGGCTGAGGTTTATGCTGCGTTTTGCAGGGTTTCATGGGATATGTGGACGCGGGCCTGGATTGGATGGGTACTGCGTGGCGTGAGGGTGCGGGCGTAGACTTCGGTCCAGACGCCGCTCAGGACCAGCATGCGGAGGTTGAGGACGACCTGGAGTCCGTGACGTTTCCAGCGCATTCCAGAGAGCTTGACCCGTTGCGTGAAGAGTGTCTTGCAGGCGGCCTCGGTCACGCCGCTGCCGATGGGCAGCCCCGCGTCACGGAACGCGTGATACCGCATCCAGACGCTGCGTCGCCGCAGGTACGAGCAGGCCGTTTCGTATGCGGCAGCCTGGGTTTTGTTCTTCGTTCCGGACCGAGATTCCAACGCCGCGGCCGAGTGCAGGATCCGGTGGACGGCGTTCGGTTCTTGTTTCAGCACCCGGCGCATGCGGCGCCCCAGGCTGTCGCAGAGGCCTCGTCCAGGTTCAGGGATTCGGCGATTGTCGTCAGCCGCGAGGCCGCATGGTAGTAGTCCACCACCCGCTGCCACCTCAGACGCGTCTTCGTCACCGGGTGTCGCATGCGGCACAGGCGTTTGGTGTAGAACGCTTCTTCCTGATCGCCCGCATCGCTGATATACGCCAGTTGCGGGAGCGGGTCGGTCCACTGCCGCAGGATCTCCTGCAGCAGAGCCAGCAGTTCCTCGGTCATCGTCTGCTGGCCGAGTTCCGGAGCGAAGCCCAGCGACACGGTTCCCAGCCGCCGTCCCCGCCGGTCATGCACCGAAACCGTTGCGCAGGTGGCCACCTCGAAGAACCCGTGGGGCTGGTTGCCGACCGTGATCCCGTCACGGCCTACGGCCAGCGTGGGCTGGCCGCGTCCCTTCCGGGCAAAGGCCCGTTGGAGCAGGTCCCTGATCCGCCGGGCCTGCGCTTCCCGCCGCAAGGGAGCTGTGGCGTCGGACAGGCTCGAGAGCAACTGGCGTAATCGGCCAACGCCCATCGTCACTCCGTGATCGCGTTTCAACAGATCCAGAAGGGTGCGTTGCGTGGCTCCTGCCTGGCCGGCATGAAACCCCACCCGTTCGGCCAGGGCGGGCGTGCAGCCGTGCCTCAAACCCAGCGCTTCTTCCAGGGGAAACAGCGACGGCTCCCCGGCCGCATCCGAGCGGTATCCCAGCCGCCGCAGCGTGGCCGGACCAAACAGCGTCGAGATCTCGTGCGGCGTGGCTTCCGCACGACGCCGGTAGGTTTCGCCTTCGTGCCTGACGTGCGTGGGCCAGTCCGCATGGCTGGAAACTTCCAGCCGGTTCAGCACGGCCTCCAGAATCTCGCGGCCCATCTCCCGCAACACGGCCTGCAACTCCTGCTCGAATTCGAAGATCGTCTGGGGAGTGACTTGACCCTGCATCAGTCTTGCGACCAGCGGCCACAGCCTCTCCGCGTGCCGCTCTTGAAGCGCTCGCGCCTGGGCGATTGCCTGAACCACGTCTCCTTGCAACAGCAGACAGAAAACGATTCCATATGCCATGAGGGTGTCCTTTCCCTGTCGAGGCCGGTTTTTCCTGAACACAGCCTGACAGAAGGACACCCTCTTTTCATCAGCCAGCCAACTCCCGAGCCGGTGTCTCTCGAAACACCCCCCAAAACGCCGATTTCACCCGCCACAGCCGGATCGCACCCCATTTTTTTTAGGCAACGCCGCACCGTCTCGTGTGACACCGCTTCGACGATGTCCAATTCGACGACGCGTTGGGCTAACAGCCGCAACGTCCAACGCGCGTGGCCTGACGGCGCGGCGCCGCAGCACAGCGCGATGACCTTGGCTTCCTTTTCGCCATCGAGGATCTTGGCACGCGAGGGCTGCACTTGTTTCTTACGGTTCAAGGCCGCCTCCAAGCCGTCCAGCACCAGACGCTTGCGGATGTTTTCGACCGTTTGCACCCTCACTTGGCAGGCATTGGCAATGGCTTCATCCTTCCAGGCCGGCCCAAGATTTCCGGCATCCGCCAACAGCAACACCTGGGCGTGCGTGCGTTTCTTCGCCGCGATTCTCTCTTTCTTCACCAACTGCGAGAGTTCTTTGCGCTCATCCTTGTCGAGCTTGACAAGATACCGCTTGTTCATGACTCCCCTCCTTGGGTCCGAATGACTTCCGCAATTGGAGAGAAATCTTGCGACTCCGTGAACCCCAAAAATTAAAGTTGACCCTACACTAGCGTGCCCGTCAAAAAGTATTCAAAGGATTCAAAAAGGGCGACCGCCGCCGCTCGCCCCTGTGAGAGTATTCGGTTTTTAAAACTGAAACACGGGCAAGCTAGCAGCATGCCCCACGGAAAGGCGGCAAGCTGGCATGGCAGCGGGCCCTACGCCGCGCGTTCCCGGCCCACGAACACCATCGCCACCGCGCCGCCGGCTAAGAGCACGGCGAGGACCAGGCCGCCGAACGCGTTGTGCGGCAGCCAGGGGGCGACGAGGCCGCAGGCCGCCAGCGTGCACAACAGCACGAAACCGTGGCGGAAGCTCCAGGCTAACAGAGGTTCGACCAGGAGCAGGGCCACGATGGCGACCAAGAGCCATGAGGCCAGGCCGGAGCGATCGGCCGCTCCATTAGCCGTGTCGCGGGGGCCTTCCGACCACTCGCTACGGCGGACGTACGGGATGCCGGCCAACGTCGTCGAGTGGAGCGTCTTTTCGTCGACCGGTTCGAGGTCGCTCTCGCGCGTGTCGACGTTGACGGCAAAAAGTTCACGGCGGCCCGCGTCGGCACGCGGCGAGCTGGCAGGGGGCGACTTCGCGGCGGCGGTTGGGCCAAGCAGGATTTCGTACATGCCGCGGTGGGTCGTCTCGGGGTAGACGACTTGCGCGGTCTTCTCGTTCTGAATCGGGCGGAGCGGATGCTCGGTGCCGTCGGGTGTTCGCACCACGATGGGCAGGGCCGTCTCCCGCGACGAGAGGGGCCGCAGCAGCGGTTCGCCGACCAGGCGCTGACGCTCCTGCGAGCGGCCGCCGGCGGCGAAGCGGACTATCTCGTGAATAATCGGCGGAAAGGTCGGGTGCACGGGCCACGCGCTCCAGGTGACGTCGGCCGACGTCGTGACAAGGATGCTCCGCCCGAGTCCCACGGTTCGCTCGAGAATTGCCGGGTCGCCCGAATCGAACCGCAACACGACCCGCGCGGGTGAGGCGGGAGGGAGCTTCACCTGGAAGTATTCGAGTGTCACGGCCCGCTCGAGCCCGGCGTTCGGATTGCCGCGGAACGGGGCGACGACGGCGTGACTCAAATCGGCCGTTTCGAACGTGAATCCTTTTTGCTTCGGTTGCGGGTCGCGGGCGTCCCCCTGGCGGTTGCCCAGCGCGGCCGGCAGCACGCCCGTCCCGTCGCGATAGAGCACGGCGTTGTAGTTCTCCGGCCGGACGCGGTCGCCCAGCGTGAAAACGACGCCCCCCCCGGCCTCGGCGTAGGTTTGCAGCAGGGTCGCCTCGGTCGGCGTGACGAGGGCCACGTTGCACAGAAAGACGCAGTCGTACTGCGAAAGGTCTTCGGCGGAGAGGTCGGCCTCGCTAATCACCTTGGGCCGGGTGGCGCCGGTCCACGCTTCGCGGGAGGTCGACGGGGCGAGAACCTTCTGCACGTAATATGAGGCGTTTTCGACGGGGCGGCCTGCTTCGCGGCCGTTGACGACCAGCACGTTCATCCGCGGCGTGACCGGCACGCTGAGCCAGGCGCTGGTTGTCAGCCGAGAGTCGGTCGGGCGGAATCCGCGCTTCGACCGCGTGCTCGCCCGCCGCGTGGAACTCCTGGGGAAACTCGACGACCGTTTCTTCACGCGGGGCTACGTCGGCCGTCTTGAACGCGGCCAGGTACCCGTCGACGTACAACTCGACTCGCAATCCGGCCAGGTTCGTCGAGCCGAAATTCCGGATGCCGGCCCGCAACCGCGTCGGCCGGTCGGGGAGCACGACCGGGTCGGCCGTCGTCAGCGACGTGATGCCGGCGTTCTCCGTTCGTTCGTCGCCGACATCCACGAGCACAATCCGCGCACGGTCGGCCAGTTTCTGCAGCAGGCTGTGCAAATTCCCCTGCCCGGGCGCATCGTCGGCCCACGTCAGCCGCTGGAAGTCGCTGATAAAGATGACCTCTTTCGTCGCCGGCGCGTGCGGGTCGGCCAGGACCTGGGCCGCTTCGAGCAACGTGGGCCGCAGGTCGCCCGGCTCGTCGGTGAGTTGCAGGCGGTCGATTTCGGCCAGGACGGAATCGGCCTCGAACGCCGGCTCGCGAACGACGGCCGGCCCCGAGTGCTCGGCAATGCGGAGCAGGTTGAACGCGTCACCCGGCAGCGAGCCGGAGACGATTTGCCGTGCCGTGGTTTTGGCCCGCTCGAACCGCGTCTCGGCGGCGGCCTTCGTCCCCATGCTGAACGACGTATCCATCACGATGACCCGCTGCAGCGGCGTCCGCGCGCGGCTCTGCGGCGCGACGGCCTGCACCAACGGCTCGGCAAAGGCCAGGGCCGCGAAAAGCAAGAGCAGCGTCCGCACGGCCAAGAGGACGAACTGTTCCAGCCGCATCCGCCGCGAGTTCTTCCGCGCCGCCTCGAGCAGAAACCGCATGGCGGCCCAGTTCGTCTCGCGATAGGTCCGGCGGTGCAAAAGGTGAATCAGGATCGGCACCGCCCCCAGCGCCAATCCCCACAACAGCCACGGATTGGCGAAGCCGAAGGCCAACAGGCCCGGCCCGACGAACTGCATGAAGTGGGGGATGAGGGTTGCCACGCTACGCCGTTAATCCGTGTGTCATTTCTGCCAGCCTCGGCTGGTGAACGTTGTTGCGCCCCTTCAGGGCTTTTTATACGTCTTTTTGTGGCCTGTTGACCCAGGGCTCCGGAAGCCTCCGCCCTGGGCTATAGAGTCTGGCCCCTTCAGGGCCTTCATGGTGGCACCGTCAGCTGTGGCACAGTTTCGGCTATGACACAATTTCGGCCGAGTCCGCGGTCGCGTGATTTGAAAGCCCCGAAGGGGCGCCACTCTAGAGCCCAGGCGCAGGCTTCCGAAGCCCTGGGAAAGAATTCGCAAAAACCCGCCACAAGCCCTGTAAGGGCGCGACAAGGTGGAGCGGCGTCTCGACAAAAGCGCCGCAGGCTGGCACTCCAAACGTGGGGTACGCTGCCAGCGTGCCCGTCAGAAGAGATGTGAATGCCAAAGAGACCGAGTGAGGGACCGGTGTCGGGTACTGGCACAGGAAATCGGACTGAAAAACCGAAAGACGGGCACGCTGGCAGCGTACCCCACGAAAAAGGCGGCAAGCTGGCAGCTTGGCATTCCTCGTTTGGTACGCAACTAGCGTGCCCGTCAGAAGAGATGTGAATGCCAAAGAGACCGAGTGAGGGACCGGCGTCGGATACTGGCACAGGAAATCGGACTGAAAAACCGAAAGACGGGCACGCTGGCAGCGTACCCCACGAAAAAGGCGGCAAGCTGGCAGCTTGCCCTACGTTTCTTTCCCGCTGGGTACTACGAGCCGCCACGGTCACGTTCTCCCCGCGCGTTGCATTCGCCGCGTGAGGAACGCGCGGAGGGCCACGTCGAGCGGCCGGTCGGTCCGCAAGAGGACGTAATCCATCTGCAATTCGCTGCAGATGCTCCGCACTTTCCGCAGGAAGCTCTCGAATTCCGTCTGGTAGGCCCGGCGGAGGGCACGCGGCTCGACCGTCTGCTCGGGGAGCCCCTCGAGGCCGCGGAACCGCGTCGGGTCTTCAAACGGAAAATCTTGCTCGGCCGGGTCGATGATTTGCATCACACTGACGTCGTGCCGGCGGTGGCGGAAGTGCCTGAGACCGGAAAGGAGCGTGCCGACGTCGTCGAACAGGTCGCTCAAAATAATCACCAGGCCCCGCTTGCGGATGCGTTCGGCCAGGTCGTGGAAAATGGGGCCGAGGGCCGTCTCGCCGCCGGGCGTCGTATGTTCCATCACGTGGACGAGCTGCTTCAGATGGGCCGCCTGGCTGGCGGGGCCGAGGAACCGCGTCACCGACGTGTTGAAGGTCGCCAGTCCCACCGCGTCCTGCTGGCGGACGATGATATGCGCGAGCGCGGCGGCGACGTACTGGGCATATTCGAGCTTGGAGACGGCCGACCCCTGCGAGCGATAGGCCATCGATTCGCTGGCATCGAGCAGGATCTGGCAGGCGAAGTTGGTCTCTTCCTCGAACCGCTTGAGGTAGTAGCGGTCGGTCTTGCCGAAGACTTTCCAGTCGACGTAGCGCACGTCGTCGCCCGGTGTGTACTCGCGGTGCTCGGCGAACTCGACCGAGAAGCCGGAATACGGACTCTTGTGGAGTCCCGAGACATACCCCTCGACGATGAGCCGCGCCTTGAGGTCAAGCCCGGTGAGTTTCGCCAGCGTCTGCGGGTCGAAATACTTCCGGTAATCGTCCACCCTTGGATGCTCCACCCTTCGATGCCTTTGTCGAATCGGACGCCACCAGCTCCGTCAGCCGGCGGACGATGCCGTCGGGCGAGACCCCGTCGGCCTCGGCGTTAAAGTTGGTGATGATGCGGTGCCTGAGCACGGGGGCCGCCACTTCCCGCACGTCCTCGGTATTGGCAAAGGCCCGCCCGCGGAGCATGGCCCGCGCCTTGGCCCCGAGGACGAGATACTGGCTCGCCCGCGGACCGGCTCCCCACGAGACATAATCGCGGATGAAGTCGGGGACGTCGCCCTGCTGCCGCCGCGTGAGGCGGGCCAACTGCATGGCGTAGCGAATCACGTGATCGGCCACCGGCACGCGGCGCACGACCTCTTGCAGTTGGGCGACCTCGGCGTGGGAGAGGGCCTTCTCGACAGACGCTGTGGCGGCACTCGTCGTCTTGCGGACGAGGTCGAATTCTTCTTCCTCGGACGGGTAGTCGACCAGGATTTCAAACATGAACCGGTCGAGCTGCGCCTCGGGGAGCGGATAGGTCCCTTCCTGCTCGATGGGGTTCTGCGTCGCCAGCACGAAGAATGGGTCGGGCAAGCGGTGCCGTTTGCCGCCGGCCGTCACCTGGTGCTCCTGCATGGCCTCCAACAGGGCCGCCTGCGTCTTGGGGGGCGTGCGATTGATTTCGTCGGCCAGCACGACGTTGGCGAAGACCGGCCCGCCGATGAAACGGAACTCGCGGATGCCGCTCGTGCGGTCCTCTTGAATCACGTCGGTCCCCGTGATGTCGGCCGGCATCAAGTCGGGGGTGAATTGAATGCGGTTGAATGACAGGTTGAGCGTGTCGGCCAGCGTTCGCACCATCAACGTCTTTGCCAGCCCCGGCACGCCCTGCAGCAGGCAGTGTCCGCCGGCAAACATGCCGATGAGGAGTTCCTCAATTACCCGCTTCTGCCCGACGATGACCTTGCCGAGCTCGCCGGTGATTTTGCGGTACGCCTCGTTGAGCCGCTCGACGGCCTGTTCATCAGAGGGCAGTGTCGCCCCCGCCCCTTCGGTTTCGCCGTGCACGCTGGTGTCTTTCTGGAAACGGTATGGGAGTCCGACCTTTTATTATCGGCGACGCCGGCAGCCCCGCCAAGCCGGCAGCCGCGTCCGACGTCGTGGGGTACGCTGCCAGCGTGCCCGTCTTTGTCTTTGCATTTTAAATGTGGGAAATTGAAATACGGGCAGGCTGGCAGCGTACCCCACGAGGTTGGGTGCTTGTCAGGGTCGCCGAGCGGACGCGCACGTGCTATTGGACATGCAAGTCTGTTTGAGGCGCTCCCATGGACTTCCCTCCCGAGCATTATTTTCAAACTGCGACCGAGCGGATGCGACAGGCCCAGGATCTCTATCAGGAGGGTTCGAGTTTCGCCCTTTCGATTTACGTCGGCGGTCTGGCGGTCGAGTGCCTGCTGCGTGCCTTCAAAGGCCGGCGCGACCCGACTTTCGACGAAAGACATGACCTGTTGCGGCTGTTTGCCGCGAGCGGCATCTTGCGTGTCGACCGGGAGAAAATGCGTGCGAGAAACGTCACGGAGGAACAGATTGACGAGCACCTTCGCACGTTGCAAATCGCCGGCAACGAGGTCTTTCGGTTGTGGTCCAACCAATTCCGTTTCGCATCGGAAGGGCGGTTACGCTCCCACTTGAAGCAAATCACTGGGCACCGCAGAATTAAAGGCGATTATTTGAAAGAGCAGGCACGACGGTTTGTTGTTTCGGCTCAACGTTTTATCGACAAGGGGGTCATGCTGTGGGACGTTTGAAGACTTCCGTCCTTCGCAAACTGGAGAAAATCTTGACCCAGCAATTTCCCGCGCCGGCGACGGTCAAACTGCAAGAGCACGACGGCATTATCGGCGTTGTCACATCGAGCAAGTTCGCCTCGATGGAAACGATTGAGCGCCAAGATTTGATTGGTGAAATCATTGCCAAACATCTCACTGCTGACGAACGGCGGCAGGTGCAGATGATTGTCTGCGTGACGCCGGAAGAGGGAACTGGTTATCTGGCGGGCGTGAAGTAGTTGGGGCCGGTTACGGGCGGGCCGGCTTGGCGGCTTCGGTAACTCGGTGCAGAGTGGCCTCGTCGCGGACCAGGCGGCCACATCGCCGCCTGCGCATGGAGAATTATTCCGGTCTATAGCTTCCGGAAGAAGCGGAATCTGGAAATTTTTTTCCAGGCGTCTCGCCCGGCACGGGAGGCGGCGGCAGTCAGGGCGCGGGAAATCGGGAGTGGAGTTCGGGCGCTGTTCAAAAGACGCCGTTCAAAAGACGCCGTTCAAAAACTGGTCAGATTTTTCTGTGGTGGGCGGGGCCCTTTTTTTCTGCCGCAGAAAAACCAGAAAAATCAAAAATCCCCAAGCGCCAGAGCGGGGCCCACAGAAGAATTGGCCCGAATTGAGGGGAGAGGGTGGGCTTTTGCCCATTAAAAGGGACTTGCGGCTTGCAGAAGGGCCGTTTCTGAGCAGCCTGCGACAAGCCCCCCGCGCGAACCGGAGCCTCGTCACGCGGGTCAGGGTGGGGTAAACTTATGGGTCTTCTGCGCTCACCCTGTTTTCACTCGAAACCTACGTTCCGACGAGATAAAAGCCCGTGACACCCCGACCAAAAACGCCAGCGGCCAAAACTCCGACCCAGCAACAGACTTATAACGGCGCCGAAATTCTGGTCGAGGCCCTGGTCCATCAGGGGGTCGAGCAGATTTTCGCCTATCCCGGCGGGGCCAGCATGCCCCTGCATCAGGCGCTGCTCAAGTTCAAGGACCAAATCCGCACCATCCTCCCCCGGCACGAGCAGGGGGGCGGTTTCGCGGCTCAGGGCTACGCCCGCAGCCACCGGCAAGGTCGGCGTCTGCATGGCGACCAGCGGCCCCGGCGCGACCAACCTCGTGACGGCGATCGCCGACGCCAAGCTCGACAGCGTCCCGCTGGTCGCCATCACCGGCCAGGTGTCGCAGGCGGTCATCGGCAGCGACGCGTTCCAGGAAACGCCGACTATCGCCATGTGCCAGTCGATCACCAAGCACCATTACCTGATTACGCGACTCGAGGACGTCGCCCGCATCGTGAAAGAGGCGTTCCACATCGCCGCCTCGGGCCGGCCCGGTCCGGTGCTCATCGACTTTCCGAAGGACGTGCAACTGCCCGGCAGGACCAGCGGCCCGACTTCGACCCGCCGATGAACCTGCCCGGCTATCACCCCGATGCGCTCAGCAGCACCATCCCGAGCAGATTCGCCAAGTGATCGCCGCCGTGAAACGCTCGCGGCGGCCGATCATCTATATCGGCGGCGGCGTGATCAATGCCGAGGCGTCGGAGGAGCTGCGAAAGTTCGCCGCTCCGCACCGGCATCCCCGTCACGACGACCCTGATGGGCCTGGGTGCCTTTCCCGGCGACCATCCGCTGTCGCTGCACATGCTCGGCATGCACGGCACCGTTTACGCCAACTACGCGATCAACGAGGCCGATCTGCTGCTGGCCCTCGGCGTGCGCTTCGACGACCGCGTGACGGGCAAGCTCGAAGAGTTCGCCAAGCACGGCAAGATCGTGCACATCGACATCGACCCGTCCGAGATCAACAAGAACAAAGAGGCCCACATCCCGATCGTGGCCGACGTCAAAGACGTGCTGCCGCGACCTCAACCGCGAACTGAAGGACGAAGACCTGCCCGACCTGGCCGAGTGGAAGGCGCAGATCGCCGAATGGAAGATCGCGCTATCCGCTCCACTACAAAGACGCCGGCGACCAGATCCTGCCGCAGTACGCCATCGAGGAACTTTGGCGGCAAACCAAAGACAGCGACACCTACATCACGGTCGGCGTGGGCCAGCACCAGATGTGGGCCGCCCAGTTCTACAAGTTCTCGCGACCCAGGCACTGGCTCAGCAGCTCGGGCCTCGGCACGATGGGTTTCGGCCTGCCGGCCGCGATGGGCGCGCAGGCCGCACGGCCCGACAACCTGGTGGTCGACATCGACGGCGACGGCTGGTTGCTGATGAACGTGCAGGAGCTGGCCACGCTCTACTGCGAAAAGCTGCCGGTGAAGGTTCTGCTGCTCAACAATCAGCACCTGGGCATGGTCGTGCAGTGGGAAGACCGCTTCCACGGCGGCAGCCGGGCCCACACGTATCTGGGCCCGATCGACGACCCCGAGGCGGTCGGCCAAGGCGACGGCTCGCTGGCCGAGGCGACGTATCCGAACTTCGTGAAAATCGCCGAGGGCTTCGGCGTGAAGGCGACCCAAGTCCGCAGCAAGGCCAAGTTCCCGGCCGCCCTGGCGGAGATGCTCGCCTACGAAGGCCCGTACCTGCTCGACGTGATTTGCCCGTATCAGGAGCACGTCCTGCCGATGATTCCCAGCGGCCGCACGGTCCGCGACATTATCGTGGAATAGTCCCGTAGTCCCGTAGGGCATGCTGTGCATGCCGCCTTGAATTTCGACCGACTCACCAACGTCAACGAATCGGCATGCACGGCCTGCCCTACAAAACACCGAGTCCCCCTCATTTAAAAAACATGGCCAGCTACAACAAATTTGACCCGCGGCTCGATTCGCTCGTGATGGAGACACGGACCCTGTGGGATCCGGCGGTCGGCAATTTGTCGGACGAAGACAAAGCGTGGCTGGCCGAAGAAGTGCAAAAGCACCCCGAGCGGGCGGCCAAAATCAACTACGAACGCTCCCACACCGGCTTCGTCCGCGAAATCACGGTGACCGTCGCCGACGTCGAACGCATCTACGACGAACACGTCGCGGCGAACTGAACCAGCGGGCGACTGAAGGTCCACGTTGCCCAAACAGCAAGGACCGGGCGATGTCTCGTTCCAAAAAGAAGAGCGCAGGCCCAGCGCGGCAAGTCAGCTCGGTTTTTGTTCGCGTCGACGACGAGAGCAAGCAATGCCTGGAAGCGGCAGCCGATTTGCGGCATGTCGCCGTCAGCGACTATGTCCGCACGGTCGCAGTGCACCAGGCGAAGCGTGAAGTCCGTGCCGCACGGAAAAACGTCATCACGTTGACGGCCGAAGAACAACTTGAATTTTGGACGGCTCTGAACCAGCCTCCGAAACTCACGGCCGCCCAGCGCCGCCTCGGCTCACTCATGCGGGGCGAGGATTGAGCGTCTCGCGATTCCACGGATTGCGATTTGAGCTTCTTCGCCGTGACCATCCACGGCGGAACTTCCGAAGCGGCGAGCAATCAGTTGATGATTGGTTGGCGACCAAGGAGTTGCAGCATCAAACAAAGCATCTTTCTTCCACCAAGGTCGTCATCGACGAAGGCGACAAAGTCGCCGGCTATTACGCGTTGGCGACGGGACAAGTCGATTTCGACGAGTTGCCGGCCGACCTGTCAAAAAATCTACCGCGACGTTCGCTCCGGGTCGCCATTCTCGCATGGATGGGTGTCGACCAGAACATCAGCAAAGAGGCCTCGGCAGCAAATTGCTCGCGAAGGAGGGAGTCGAGATTGTTGGGAAGCCATCCAAACTTTCCCGTTTGTTGCCGTTGTGCTCGATTGCGTCAGTGACTCTGCGAAGTCGTTTTACGAGCGTTGGGATTCGCCGAATTGCCGGGGCATCCGTATCGGCTCTTCCTCGCCACGACGACGCTCGAGGCGATGATGCAACGTCAATAGAGCATTACACCGGCGCATCAGGTGGCATTGCTCAACGGCTTCCGTGCGGATCGCCCATTGATTTGCCGCATGCTTTCAGCGTGCAATCTTCGGCGAATCGGGTTCCCAGGGCAACGCCCTGGGAATCGGAACAGTTTCCGGCATGGCACCCTGAAAAGGGTGCGGCGAAAGAGGAATTACAACGGGGACCGGATTTCTTCCGGCAAAGTACGCGAGAGCGGCACGATTGCGGGCTCTGATCTGCGCCTGTCCCCTTTGGCCCCCCGAAGCGATGGAGCCGCCTGCCTTAGTCGCTAGAATGTCGGCATGAGCGAAGCAACCGAAGGCTTTGTCATCAAAGCCGTGCCGAAGGGCGGGGAGTCTGGGCCGCTGTGGCTGTCGGTCCCCACGGAAGATAGCGCCTTCGAGCTTTTCGGACCCCGCGAGAAGGCGTGGGTCTTTCCGACGCAGGAGGCAGCGGCCACCGAGGCGAAGAGGTGGATGGCCTTGCTGCAGCCGGCTCTGGATATTGTCGTGGAGCGGATCTGAGCCGGCACCCGCCGTGTGCCACCCGCCCGAATTCGCGCCGGTGCTGCGAGCACTCAGGTGACGCGACGAAAGTTTCGTTTTCACCGACGCTTTGGTCATCCGTGGTCGCTTTAACACTATCGCCGCCTCGTAATATCGTCGATTGTCCCTGTGCGATTGGCCGTAAGCGGCTTCCGCGCCTGCTCCGACAGCAAAAGCTCGATATGCCCACAATCGAGGCAGGCTCCGCGCCCTCAGCTTTGACCAGGTTGGCCAAAATCGCTTTGTCTGTTCATCCGAACAAAAAACAGCACCAGGCCCGCGAGCCCTCCCCCGCCTACCGTACCACTCCGAAGTCGTGCGGACTGTGCACCGCAGACATTTTGTTGGTTGTGGCTCGTTCATTGGATTCCTTTGGCTGAGACACGCTTCGTTCTCGGCAAGCATGGCATAATTTCACCCAGCCGTCATTTTCGCCGGTCAATGCCGCAGTCGCTAGACTAGCCGCTGGCTCTCGGCCATCGCAAAAAGGGAACCGACATGAAAGCGACGAAGTCCAACGGCCGCAAAAAAACGCTCGGTGCCGGCAAGCGGCTGCGGCTCGTGAGTGAGGACGGGTGGGAGTTCGTCGAGCCCGTCGGTTCCAGCGGCGTCGTCAGCATTGTGGCGGTGACCGATGCCGGGGAGCTGGTGTTGACCGAGCAGGTGCGGCGTCGGTCGGGGGGCCGGTGATTGATTTGCCGGCGGGCCTGGTTGGCGATGAGAAGGGGGCACGCGACGAAAGCTTTCTGGCGGCCGCCCGGCGGGAACTGCTCGAGGAGACGGGGTTTGCCGCGCGGCGATTCGTGTTGCTCGGCGAGTCGCCCACGTCGCCGGGGCTGACTTCTGAAACGGTCGTCTTCGTTCGCGCGTGGGCTTGAAAAAAGTCGCCGGCGGCGGGGGTATCGACAATGAGAAGATTACCGTCCACTGCGTGGAACTCGCCCGGGCCGCCGGCTGGCTGCGGCGCCGCGAAAGCCGGTGCGCAGGTCG
The DNA here is from genome assembly GCA_963833105.1 of uncultured Planctomycetaceae bacterium. Taxonomy (GTDB): domain Bacteria; phylum Planctomycetota; class Planctomycetia; order Planctomycetales; family Planctomycetaceae; genus DASPSM01. Next base: position 128,643 of record CAWHWU010000028.1, on the reverse strand, counting down.
ATGTGAAGACGTATGCCGGTTTGTATTTCGTCGGGACGGCCGCGCAACGGAAAACGGAATGAGGCGGCAGCCGTGGGGCATGCTGCTAGCGTGCCCGTCAAATCGTATTTCCGCATTGCAAACCGGGCGTGAGTTGCCGGCCCTCTCGCAGTGACGGCGTCGCATTCGGAAATTTCAAACGGGCGAGCTTGCAGCTTACCCCACGAGAATGCGGCAAGCTGGCAGCTTGCCCTACGTTAAATTGCCAAGCTGGACGCTTGGCCTACGTGGAAGACGGCGAGCCGTTCGGTCGGCGGATTTGTCGTTTTTTTGCAACGTTCGGGAAAATGGCGGACCGATTAAATAAGGGCGCAGTAGACTACTAACGGGTCGCCGCGGGCGGCTTTGATTTTTTCCCTCGGGCCCAGCGAGGAATTGGCCCATGCACGACGTCCCTTCCGAACCGCACATCGACCTGGAAGCCCGGGCCCCGGACGAAGAGGGGAAACGGCTCATCGCCCTTTCCGACACGGTCGACATCGATGAACTGGCCGACACCGTCCGCATCGAGCGGACGCCGCGTGCTCAATCTCCCGAGCGGGAGATGCTCCAGCAGCACATGCTGCTCGATTGAGCGACCGTTGGTGCCACTGCTCAGCGGCTTCCGTTGAGCAAGTGCTCCTGACGAATGTCGACGGGCGTCCTTTGCAACACGTTTCAGCGGTCCTTGCGGCAACAACTGCTGCTTTCGCAGATCCCGTGAAGCATTCGCCCGTGCAAGGACGACCGCTAAGACACTGAGCCTGTGAATTTTTTTGAGAATCGGCGTACTTCTCAGTGGCGGTCGACGAAGCCGGGCGCTAAAACAGGCCAACCGATCACCAGGAGGCCGTCGATGGCGTCGAATCGCGCGTTGTTCGATCAGTCCGAGTTCGTGCCAGGCCCCCTCGATACTTCTGAGCCGGCCCCGGTTGGTAAGCCGCGGTTGCGCCTGGCCGAGCGTCGGCAGATGGTTTTCCACCCGGGATCGCTCGATGATTTGATTCCCGAGGATCACGTGGCTCGCTCGATCTGGGCTTACGTTTGCGGGCTCGATCTCTCGCCTCTCTTGCGGCAGATCAAGGCCGTCGAAGGAAGCGAAGGCCGGGCGATGACCGATCCCCGGATTTTGATGGCCCTGTGGCTTTATGCGACGACGGAAGGGGTGGGTAGTGCCCGTGAATTGGCGCGACTGTGCGAATGCCATACAGCTTACCGGTGGATCGCCGGTGGTGTGTCGCTCAATTATCACACTCTGAGTGACTTCCGCGTCGCGCAGGAAGCGCTTCTGGACGAGCTGTTGACGAAGTCGGTCGCCACGCTGCTGCATCAGGGCCTGGTTCAGCTCGAGGAGGTGGCTCACGACGGCGTCCGGGTGAGGGCCAGTGCGGCCTCCAATTCGTTCCACCGTCGGCCGACGCTGGAGAAATGCCTGCAGCAGGCCCGCGAGCAGATGGCGAGGCTCAAAGCCGAAGCCGAGCAAGATCCGGCGGCTGGCTCGGTGCCGTCAGGCAGCCCGGCTGCGGGCCGCTCAAGAGCGTGAGACGCGCGTCGCCGAGGCGTTGAAAGAACTGCAGGAGATCGAAGCCAAGCGCAAGGCCGCGGAGAAGCCGAACGCCCGCGCGTTGAGCACCGATCCCGAAGTGCGCGTGATGAAGATGGCTGGCGGAGCTTTTCGCCCGGCCTACAACGTCCAATTCGCCACCGAGACGACGTTGCGCCTGGTGGTCGGCGTGGACGTGAGCAACGTGGGGAGTGACAAAGGGCAAATGGGCCCGATGGCCGAACAAATTCAAAAACGTTTTGGACGTGTCCCCAAGAGATACCTGGCGGACGGAGATTTCCAGTGCAGAGAGGACTTCGAGCAGCTCAAGCAGCAGGGGACAACCGTTTATGTCCCTCTCCCCAAGCCCCGGAACCCTGATCGATCTCCCGCGGCGCCCCTCTGGGGTGACACCGACGCCGTTAAGGAATGGCGTCTTCGAATGGTAACGGACGAAGCGAAACAGATTTACAAAAAGCGAGCGTCAGTCGCCGAATGGCTCAATGCTCAACGGCGAAACCACGGGCTGCAGCAGTTTGTGGTTCGCGGGCGAAGGAAGGTCCGCTGCATCGCCCTCTGGCATGCCCTCGTGAACAATCTTCTGCAGATCTTCCGTATCAGGTCTCCCATTGCGAGCTAACCTGACATCGAGCGGCCACATTGGGCGATTTGCCGGCCGCCGCGCGACGGGCCTCAAGGCCTGACAACGATGTTTTCAGCGAATCCATCAGAGATGCGACCGCTGCATCGGAGCGAAGAGGCAAAAACTTCACGGGCTCACTGCTAACCGGAAGCCGTCAGCAGATGGGGATGAGAGTCTGTTGCCCTGGAACCGGCTACGATGCCGGTGGTGTGTTCAAAATCGTTTTCCAGGAGCAACAGACATGTCAATCGTATCCTGCTACGTCGGTCTGGACTATCACGATGAGACGATCCGCGTTTGCGTGTTGGCCGAAGACGGGGAATTGATTGTGAACCGTAACGTGGGGAACGACCCGGCCGAAGTGCGTCGCCTCGTCCAGTTGCGAGGAGCGTCGGTCTGCGGTGTGGCGATTGAAGCCTGCTGTGGATCGGCGGACTTCGCCGCCGAGCTGATCGCGAAACGGGGTGGTCCGTCAAACTGGCTCATCCCGCGGCGGTTCAGCGCCTGAAAAAGAACCGTGACAAGACCGACCATGGAGATGCCTGGCTGCTGGCCGACCTGTTGCGCGTGAACTATCTCCCGGAAGTGTGGTTGGCGGACAGTCACACACGCCAACTGCGTCGTCTGGTGCGACATCGTCAAGGGTTGGTGGCCGAACGCAAGAACATCAAGCTGCGGATTCGGTCGCTGTTCGCGAAGAACGAATGCCCCGATGCTCGGCCGCCAGTGCGTGGACCAAGCCGTGGATGGCCTGGATTGTCACGCTCCCCTTGGGCCCTGAATCTCAATGGGTCCTGAACCAAGAACTGCAACGCTTAGCTCAAGTGGAGGAATCCGTCCGTCACGTGGACCAGCGGTTCGCCGAGGCCACCCAGGGTGATCCGCTGGTGGAAAAGCTGCTGGCTCTTCCGGGAGTGGCCCTCGTGACCGCGGTGATTCTCCGCGCGATGATTGGACGCTTCGATCGCTTCCGCAATGGAAAGCAATTGTCGCGGTTCTGTGGTCTGACCCCCTGCAATGCGTCTAGCGGCAAGCGGCAGGCCGACGCGGGGCTCGTCAATGAAGGGAATGAACTGCTTCGCGCGGCCATGATCCAGTTGGCCAAACGCTTGCCGGGGCACGACGCGCGCTGGAAAGAACTGCACTCGCGACTCCGCTCCACCAAGCCGGCCAACGTGGCGACGGCGGCCCTGGCGAATCGCTGGCTGAGAGGGGTGTACTACCAAATCGTTCCCCCGCAGCTCGGTCAGCCCGAACAGAACTCAGACCTCGGCTCAGGCTCAGCCAACGGGGGTGACCCCGTTGCGCCTCGCCCTCACGTCGTCCTGGGATTGTGAAGGCCGACGCGAGGGCGAGGCGAACGGGGTTCCAGCAAACCCCACTTTTTTGAAAGGACCTGCTCAAATGCAAGAGGGAAATCGACGACGCAGGAGACTACGCGGACCCGCCTCGCGAGGGTGAGCTCGAGTGCCACATGGGATGGCGCTGCGCTGGCGCACGCCACTCTCGGCCAAAACCCACAGGGGCTAGGCCAACAGCCGATGCTCGAATAGAAGAATGGGAACTCCGCGGGAAATCGCCCAAATCGCCGTTTTCCACCTTGACGGGCAACAGACTCTCATAGAAGTGGCACACAAACTGCCGCTCAGGCCGGCAGGTCGTGGTACTCGCGGTACCACTGGACGAACCGCGCGATGCCGACCTCAATCGGTGTGCCCGGGCGGAAACCGACGTCTCGCATCAGGTCGTCGACGTCGGCATACGTCTCCAGCACGTCCCCCGGCTGCATGGGCAGGAAGTTCTTTTGGGCCGGCTTGCCCACGATTTTCTCGACCAGCTCGATGAGGTGGCACAGCTCAATCGGTTCGTTGTTGCCAATGTTGTAGATGCGAAACGGGGCCAGGCTCGTGCCGGGGCCCGGTTCCTGGCCCGGCTTGAGCGTGCCGGGCTGCGGGATGCGGTCGGCGACGCGGACGACCCCTTCCACGATGTCGTCGATGTAGGTGAAATCGCGGCGCATCTTGCCTTGGTTGAAGACGTTGATGGGGCGGTCGTTGAGAATCGCCTCCGCGAAGAGCCACATCGCCATGTCGGGCCGTCCCCACGGTCCGTAGACGGTGAAAAATCGCAGCCCCGTTGTCGGAATCGAGTACAGATGGCTGTAGGAATGGGCCATCAGCTCGTTGGCCTTTTTGGTAGCCGCGTACAGGCTCAAGGGATGGTCGACCGGGTCGTCGACCGCAAAGGGGAGTTTTTTGTTGGCGCCATACACCGAGCTCGAAGAGGCGTAGACGAAGTGCTGGATGCCCGAATGGCGGCACCCTTCGAGCACGTTGGCAAAGCCGACGAGGTTGCTGTCGACGTACGCGGCCGGATTTTGCAGCGAATACCGCACGCCGGCCTGCGCGGCCAGATGCACGACGACGTCAGCCTGCTCGGCCCGGAACAGCTCGGCCATTTCGTCCCGGTTGGCGATGTCGAGCTGCCGGAAGTGGAACGCCGGATGCGGCGCCAAGAGCGCGAGGCGGTCCTGCTTGAGCGTGACGCGGTAGTAGTCGTTGAGGTTGTCGACCCCGACGACCGTGTCGCCGCGCGCGAGGAGTTTTCGGCTCACGTGGAAGCCGATGAACCCCGCCGCCCCCGTCACCAGGAACTTCGTCACGATGTCTGTCCGTCCGTGGGGCGAGCTGCCAGCTTGCCCTACCTTAAATTGGCAAACGGGTCGCTTGCCTTACGCCGAATGAGGGCAAGCTGGCAGCTTACCCCACGACGAGTTGTGCCCGCTGGCAGCTTAGGAAAGGGAGTCGTGCCGCGGCAATCGTGCCGCTCAGGCCGCGTGCGACTCTGCGACCGAGTCCGCCGGCGAAACTGCGTCGGACGGGACCCGCTGCCCGGCCGGTTGCCCGCTTCCCGGAAAGGCGATAATCGAAGGCCCCATTTCGTCGGCCGGGCCCGATGAAATGGCCTTAATCCAAGCCCGGCAAAACGTGTCGAACAGCCGGAACAGGTCGACCAGCCGCTGCCCGCGTGGCTGCCCGTAGAGACGGCCGTGCGACACCAGGCTGGCCTGGATGCCGTCGCTGCCCGGGACGGTGTATTGAAACTGCCAGGCGGCCCCCTCGCTTTGTGCCGTTTGAGGATTGGCCCAGGTGAGGTGGCACAGCTCGCTTCCCTTCGTGTCGCGGCAGACGAATTGCAGCTCGAGCCCGCCCATCGCCTCGACCCGTTCGACCAGCTCGTTCCAGTGGTGGAGGGGGCCCATGTGTTGCGTGCGGGCCATGCGGTCGACCGCCAGTTGCGTTCGCACGATGCCCGACGTCGCCGCCAGCAGGTTGCTCATCGCCTGGATGTAGCGGAAAAAGAGAATCGTTTCGTCGTAGCCGAAGACGCGGCCCACAATCAGCAGGGCCAACAGGCTGAGACACAGGCCGAGGGCCAGCAAGTCGTTCTGAAAATAAGCGGAGACGAGCGTAACGCCCGCCATCACCAGGCACAGGGCCGAAATCACGAGCAGCGACTGAGCCCGCGACAGGCCCCGGTCCTGCAGGCAGTGATGGATGTGGCCGCGATCGCCCTCGCTGATGCCGCGGCCGTTGAGCTTGCGGCGGACGATGGCCATGCACGTGTCGAAGACGGGCACGCTCACGAGCACGAGCGGAATGGCCAGCGCGAAACCGGTCGCCTTCTTGATCGACGACTCGATGGCGAGCGCTCCGATGACAAAGCCAATCATCAGGCTCCCCGAATCGCCCAAATAAATGCTGGCCGGCGGCCAATTGTGTAGCAAAAATCCGCAGAGCGAGCCGGCCGCCACCAAGCCGAGGGCGAGCGGGCCATTGAATCCCTGCATATTCGACAGCACGGCCACCGCCACGCACGAAATCACGCCGATGGTGCCGGCCAGTCCGTCCAGTCCGTCGACCAGGTTGATGACGTTCGAGCAGGCGACGAGCCAAAAAACGGTAAACAGCGAGCCGAGCAGGCCCAGCTCGATTTGCTTGTCGAAGACATGAATCGAGTCGACCGAACGACTCCACAAGACGAACGGCAAGCAGGCGAGGACCTGGCACAAGAGCTTGGTCCGCGGACGCAGGCCGACGCGGTCATCCCACAATCCGACCGCACAGAACAGGCCGCCGGAGATTAAGAGCAGCGTCACGAACCGGTCATCGCCGGCGAGCCACGTCCAATGGAGAACCCAATGGGCGATGGAAATCGTAACCAACAGCGAAAGATAGACGGCGACGCCCCCCAACAGGGGCATCGGCTCGGCCTGCGATTTGCGCCGGCCGTCGGGCGGGTCGAGCATGCCGGTCCGCCGGGCGACAACCCGGGCGACGGCCGTCAGGCAAAAGCTCGTCCCGAATGCCAGCGCAACGCAGGCACACGTTATCGAATCGAGGGTCAAAGTCATGGCACGGTCGCTGGGCGATTTTGCGGGAATCGCGCCGCCGCGGGGAGACAAACCTCGCGACAGCTCTCGCGGCCAGAAATGCGTCGCGGAGTATATCCACCGACCGAAGTGGGTCAAGCCGACTCCCGCGGCCGAACGGCCGGTCGAGAATCGCCGCAAGTGACTGCCTCACCACCAGTTTGGTGTCGACTGCCGGTCGCTCGGTGCACGCGTGCCATCCAGGAACGGGGACGCCGGGGACTCAAGTCGCTGAAAAGTCATCCGACGATTGCCGGCAGATTCTCCGCGATGCGACATGCCCGCCGATTCCTTATGGTTGCTACAAGCCAAGCGGGCGGGGTTCGCCTCGAATCGCCAAAGCCCCTAGCGTCCGACCCGGCTTGATTTCGACCGATTTGGGACGGAAACTGGACCGTAGGACCGAATTAACGTCGGCTGCACGCGGGCTGAAGTCGGACGTCACCGGCAAGTGACGGACGATTCGGGACCCCGCTCGGCACGCCAAACACGAGGACGGAGCCGTGACTGAAAGACGCATGGCGTCGAAACCGCGGGGCGAGGTGAAAATGATGCTGGCAACCCCGATGACCGCACAGGCCGTCCTCGACCGCGAATATCTCGAAGTCCGCGCCAAGGTGCTCGAGCTGGCGGCCAGCTTCGACCGGCTCGAACGGGGCGGCGGCCTGCCGCAGAACGATGCTCGGCTCAAACTGATTCGTCAGGGGCTCAAAGTGCTGCTCGACGAGACGAGCGACCGGGCCGAGCAGGTGCAACTCATCTTTTCACGTCCGTACGATGACGATTGGCAAAAGGCATTCGGCCTCGCGCCCCCGGCTGCCGAAACGACCGAGGAGGAGTGAGCTCGGATGTACTACATCGATCCGCATATCCACATGGTCTCGCGGACGACCGACGACTACGAGATGCTGGCCAAGATGGGCTGCGTCGCGATGAGCGAGCCGGCCTTCTGGGCCGGGTTCGACCGCGGCAGCGTCGACGGCTTTCGCGATTATTTCCGCCAGCTCACCGATTTCGAGCAAACGCCGGGCTGCCCAGTACGGCATCAAGCACTACACCTGGCTGTGCATCAACGCCAAAGAGGCCGAGAACGTCAGCTCTCCCGCGAAGTGATCGCCATGATTCCCGAGTTCCTCGACCAGCCGCGCGTGCTGGGCATCGGCGAAATCGGCCTCAACAAGAACACCCGCAACGAAGCGATCATGTTCCTCGAGCACGTCGACCTGGCCGTGCAGACGAGCGAGCAGATCCTGATCCACACGCCCCACCTGGAAGACAAGTACCAGGGGACGCGGATGATTCTCGACATGCTCTGCGACGACAGCCGGCTCGACCGCAGCCGCGTGCTGGTCGACCATGTCGAAGAGCACACCATGCGGCACGTCCTCGAAGAAGGCTTTTGGGCCGGCATGACGCTCTATCCCGTGACGCAAGTGCACGCCGCAGCGGGCGGTCGACATGGTCGAGATGTACGGCCCCGAGCGGCTGCTGGTGAACTCGGCCGGCGACTGGGGCCCGTCGAAGCCGACGGCCGTGCCCGACTTCATCCTCGACAATGCGCCGTCGCGGCCATCCCGAGAGCCTGATTCGCCGCATCGTGTACGACAACCCGATTGAGTTCTTCAGCCAGAGCCGCAACTTCCAAGCGCCCGACACGGTGGAAGAGACCGTGCGGACGTGAATGACGAAGCACGAAGGAGGGAATCCAAAATCCAAAATCGGCAATCTAAAATTTTGGATTTTGGATTTGCGACTTTGGATTCATTGCTTTCGTGAATCGGATTTCGTGCTTTTCTCTTCCCACTCGCGTTCAGATTGACGTTTGCCCCATGACCGTTCCTCGCCTTCCTTCCGACCCCGGCCGGTTTCCCTCGACGCGAATGCGGCGTAATCGGCGGACGGCGTGGTCGCGGCGATTGGTGGCGGAGAATCGGCTGAGCGTCGACGATTTGATTTGGCCCGTCTTCGTCCACGACGGCACAAACAAGCGGACGCCGGTCCCCTCGATGCCGGGCGTCGAGCGGCTATCGGTCGACCTGCTGCCGGCGGCGGTGAGCGAGGCGGCCGAGCTGGGCATTCCTGCCATCGCCCTCTTTCCGGCCACCGACCCGACGAAAAAGTCGCCCGACGGCGACGAAGCGTTGAATCCCGAAAACCTCGTCTGCAACAGCGTCCGCGCGGCGAAGAAGGCGTGTCCCGATATCGGCATCATCTGCGACGTGGCCCTCGACCCGTACACGAGCCACGGGCACGACGGTTTGTTGCGAGACGGTTACGTCGTCAATGACGAAACGCTCGACGTTTTGTGCAAGCAGGCGGTCAACCAGGCGCAGGCCGGCTGCGACGTGATTGCCCCGTCCGACATGATGGACGGCCGCGTCGGCGCCATCCGCAAGGCGCTCGACGAGGCGGGATTTGGGCACGTGCAGATTCTGGCGTATGCCGCCAAGTACGCGTCGGGTTTTTACGGTCCCTTTCGCGACGCAGTCGGCTCGGCCTCGAGCCTGGCCGGCGGCGACAAGAAGACCTATCAGATGGACCCGGCCAACGGCGACGAGGCGCTCCGTGAAGTGGCCCTTGACGTCGCCGAGGGGGCCGACATGGTGATGGTCAAGCCGGGCATGCCGTACCTCGACATCGTGCACCGCGTCAAAGAGGCGTTCGGCCTGCCGACCTTCGTCTACCAGGTGAGTGGCGAGTACGCCATGCTCTGCGCGGCGGCCGAACGCGGCTGGCTCGACCGCGACCGCGTGATGCTCGAAAGCCTGCTCGGCTTCAAACGGGCCGGCGCGAGCGGCGTGTTGACTTACTTTGCCATTGATGCCGCGCGGCGACTCAAGCGCGGCTAAATACGACAGCGTTCCGTCGTGCAGTACCTGCGAGCTGCCGCCGGTCTCGCCCTTGACACTGCGGCGCCGGTCTGCAAAGAATCGCGACGCAACATCAACGGACATTTTTTTAGGAGCGACAGCGATGGGCGGACCAATTGTGCGGACCGGAACGACACCGAAATTCTGGCAGAACTGGGAAAGCGTCTTCGGCGGCAAGAAGTCGGGCTCCGGGTCGACGAAGGCGGCGGCGAAGTCGCCCAAGACTAAAAAAGCGTCGGCCAAGGCGACCGCGAAGAAGGCCGGCAAGAAGAAGTAAGGTCGGCGGACCGTCCTGGCGCAGAGTGCTCGACCGGCCGGCGCTTTGCCGGCACGTGGTCTGCCGGCGAGTGGTTTGCCGGCAACTGATGTGCCGGCCCGTCGCGAGATGGCGGTGGAAACGAACAAGGCTTCCGGCGGCGAACCGTTCTTCCGCTCGCATGCGCGGTTCTTGGTGATTTCCGCCGTCTTTTTGTCGTTCACGCTCGACTCGTTTGCTCGCTATCCCATTCCGGGTCCCAACGAGTCGCACTACCTGTGCAAAGCGAAGCACTACTGGGACCCCGAGTGGTGCGCCCGTGACCTGTTCCTCGCCTCGTCGAACGCGCACCTCGTCTTCTACCAGACGTTCGGCCTGCTGACGCGGTGGTTCTCGCTGGAGACGACGGCCCTTATCGGCCGGCTGGTGGGACTGTGGATTCTGGCTGTCGGTTGGACGGCCCTCGTCAACGTGCTCGTGCCGGCCCGCTGGCCTGCGCTCTGGGCGGCGTGGATTTTTCTCGCCCTCTCGGCCTTGGGCAGTCTGAGCGGTGAATGGCTCGTCGGCGGAATCGAGGCAAAGGTCGTCGCGTACGGACTGCTCTTCTCCGCCATCGCCGCCGCGATTGAAGGACAGGCCGCCGGCAACGGCCGACGGATTTTCTGGGCCGGCGTCCTTGCGGGACTGGCCATCAGCTTCCACCCGGTCGTCGGCATCTGGGGCGTCGCGTCGGCCCTGTTTGCAACGCTCGTCCGCACGGTCTTCCGCGGGAGTCGACCGCCCAGTCGCCGATTGGGCGGTCGCTGGTACGCGGCGAGCGCCGCTGCGCTCGGGTTGCTGTCGCTTCCCGGCATCGTCGCCGGCCTCCGCGCGGCGAGCGGCAGCTCGGTCGTGGCCGATTACATTCAGGTTTATTACCGGCTGGCCCATCATCTCGACCCGCTGCACTTTGCCGAGTGGGGCTGGATAGGCGAGGGGCTGAATTGGCTTTTGGCGCTCGTCCACCTGCCGCCGCTCGACTTCACCGGCTGGCCCTGGGTCGCGTACGGCTTGTTGGCCTGTTTGTGGCTCGTGGGCCGGCGGTGGATGTCGCGGCGTGAACCGGAGGCGCTGGTTCTTCTGGTTCGTCGTGGGAAGCGGTCTGATTGCAATGGGCGGGTTCTTAGTCGGCTGGCGGACCGGGCCGCCCGAGCACGTGCAAAACTACCTCATCCCCTGGAAGGGGCTCGACTATCCGTGGCGGTGGAAGCTGCTCAAGCTCTATCCGTTCCGCCTGTTCGATGGACTGTTGCCGATTGCCGTCGCGATAACGGTCGCTGGCTTGTGTCGACACTGGTGCGAGTACGCTTGCCAGGTCGCGCAGTCGCACGGCCGCTCTCGCCGCACGGTGATTTGGATTTGGCTCGTCTGCGGCGTGCCGGCGCTGGTCGCCTGTCTCTTCCGGGCCCCCGATGCGCGGTCCCCGTTTACGCCGACCGAGCGGGCCGATTGGCTCGACGTGTGCGGTTGGGTCGAGCACAACACGCCGCCCGACGCGCTCATCCTCACGCCGACGCAGCAGACCTGGGCGTTCAAGTGGTACGCCCAACGGGCCGAGTACGTGAGCTACAAGGATTGCCCGCAGGACGGGCCGGGCATCGTCGAGTGGAACAACCGGCTGCTCTACCTGGCCGACTGGACGGCCCAGCATGCCGAGACCGGTTTCACCGTCGCCGACATGGCACCGCTCCGCGCCGGGGCATTTCGTACATCGTCGACCTGGGCCTCGGCACGTTCCACTTTCCGCCGGTCTATCACAACGGCACGTTTCGCGTTTACCGGATAGACGACTTGCCTCCGAAGTCTTGACGGGCACCGCGCAAATTTAGACGCTCAAGGTCGAACAGTCGCTCATCGAGGAGGCATGATGTCGCGTTTCCTTTTGGCCGTCGCCTGCGGTGCCGTACTTCTTTTGGCCCAGGCGGCACCGTCGAGCGCGGACGATTGGCCCGTCTTTTTGGGTCCGCACGCCACGGGGGTCACCACCGACGCGGGAATCAGCGACCATTGGCCGGCCGCCGGTCCGCCCGTCGTGTGGAGCAAGCGTATCGGCACGGGGTATTCATCCCCTTCGATTCGCGACGGTAAGCTGGTCGTGCATCACCGGCTGCGGAACTCGGAAATCGTCGAGTGCCTCAATGCCAAAAGCGGCACGCCGATTTGGAAAGTCGATTACGCCAGCGAATTTCGCGACCCGTACGGCTACAACAACGGGCCGCGGTGCACGCCGCTTTTGACCGCGGACCGCTGCTACACCTTCGGGGCCGAGGGAAAACTGCTCTGTGTGGAGCTGGCCACCGGCAAGAAAATCTGGGAACGCGACACGGCCAAAGATTTCTACGTGCCGCAGCATTTCTTCGGCGTCGGTTGCACGCCGATTCTCGAGGGGGACTTGCTGATTGTGCTCGTCGGCGGACAGCCGAACGCCGGCGTCGTGGCCTATCGGGCCGGCAGCGGCGAACCGGTCTGGCAGAGCGTCGGCAAAGACACCTGGGACGGAATCAAAACCGACTGGCCGACCGAGCCCAACTACCGCTGGACCGGCAACGAGATGGTGGTCAGCTACTCGTCTCCGTTTGCCGGCCACGATTCACGGCAAGCGGCAGATCCTGTGCCTGGTGCGGCAAGGGCTCGTGTCGGTCGACCCGGCCAACGGGCACGTGAATTTCAAATACTGGTTCTGCTCGCGCGATTACGAATCGGTGACGGCGGCCCGGCCCGTGGTCATCGGCGACAAGATTTTCGTGACGGCCGCGTACAAAGTCGGCTCGGCCTTGTTGCAGGTCGACCCGTCAGGCCAGTCTGTGAAGCAACTCTGGCGCGACCGGCACAACATGCTGGCCCACTGGTCGACGCCGATTTACCGAGACGGCCACCTCTACGGCTTCAGCGGTCGGCACGAGCCGGAGGGCGAACTGCGTTGCGTCGACGTGGCGACAGGCAACGTCGTGTGGCATACGAGAGGTTACGACGGCGACGTGGAAAAGCTCGGCCTCGACACGGGGACCGGACAAATCCTCGACCGCGCGACGGGCAAGCCGATTCCGTTCCCGTACTTCGGCCGCGGCTCGCTCACGCAGGTGGGGAACCGCTTTTTAGTTCTCGGCGAACGTGGCACGCTGGCCCTGGCCGAACTGTCGCCCAAGGGCTACCACGAACTGTGCCGCGCGTCGTTCAAGGACATCAAGTACCCGGTGTGGCCCAGCCCCGTCGTTGTCGGCAAGCGAGTCTATCTGCGCGACGAGAACACGCTGTTGTGCGTCGATTTGTCGCCGCAGAAGTGACGTGCCGAGCCGGCGGGTTAATCCCGCCGGAATTCCGCAGGGATTAACCCTGCGTCTCGTCATTTTCCGCCGCGGAGACGTTTGCCGAGGTTTTCGATGGCTTGCACCGACTCTTTCCGTGCTTCGTCGAAGCCGGCCGGCGTGATTTTCGAGCCTTTGAGGTAGTCGAAGATAATCTGCTCGGCGGCGGCGAATTCGCGGCAGCCGTCGGCCACCTGGCCGGCGACCTCGTGCGGAATGGTCGTCACGCCGTTCAGGTCGCCGTGGAGCAAATCGCCCTGGTAGACGGTGATGCCGCCGACGACGACCGGCACGCCGACCGCCAGGATGTGCGAGTACCCATGCGCACAGGTCGCTCCCGAGGTGAAGGCCGGGAAATTAATGCGTTCGACCTGGTCGAGGTCGCGGCCCGTGCCCGAGGTGATGAGCCCCTTGGCTCCGAAGGCCTTGTACGTGGTGCACATCACTTCACCAAACGTGGCGGCCGCCACCGGAAAGTCGACGTCCTGAAAGACCATGACGGCCGGCCCTGGCAACTCCGCAAACCGCTCAATTTGCCGTGTCAGGTTGGCGTAAATGTCGCCGCCGCGAGGTGGCGACTGGCTGCGGAAGAACGAAGTCAGCGCGTAGCCGACCATCGGCGGCATCTTCGGAAAGCAGGCTTGAATCGTCTCGTTCATGTAGCCGGCGTTGCGCGGCCGCACGTCGAACAGCTCGACGACATTGCAGATGGTGGGCGTATCGAACTTTGCCAGGTCGGCAAGATGTGCGGGCGAGAGCCCGGGGTGACTCGTCATGTCTCACTCCTGAGAATTTGCGGCGAAGCGCAACGAATTTGGTGAGACGCGACTATAGCTGACGAAGATTCGGCCCGAAAGCGGCCGCGCAAGTGTCGTGACCGCGACACATTAACAAGTCTTTACTCGTCTCCGGCAGAGTTCTCCGCCTGAGGGGGACAAAATCGGCGAAAACACCGCAGAGGCCTCATTTTGGTCTGTTTTTTCCGAACAAAGTCTGGATATTGTAAGAAATAGAGCGTGCCTTCCAAGACTACGGTTCCACATGCGTGGTCTTTCGATTGACCCACCACACGCAGCGACTGCAACGAGCGTATCATTCCAGTGTCGGCTCTGTTGGAGAACCGACCGTCAATCCACTCGAATGAGTTTGACTCAATTATGCGAAGACAGTTTCATATGGCGTCTGGCAAAGAGGCCGTGAAAACGCCCCTGAAAATGACCAAGTCGAGCCGCCCCGCAACCAAGCGCACTGCGGGAGCGAGCGGCTACGACGACCACAAGGAGACCAAACAGGATGGTTGAGAGTGCTACGTCGCGGCCCGATCGTTTACTGCCGTCAGCCGAGCTGCCGGCCTATACGTTTGTGCCCGGCACTTCCACGCCGCACCCCGTGCGCGACCCGCGCGGCCACAGCCACAATCGAAAAGGACGTCCGTCCCTTCCGCTGACTGCCGAGAATTGGGCCGATAACCGGACCTTCCTCTTGGCCCTCGATTACTTCAATTCAGGCTTTTACTGGGAAGCCCACGAAGAGTGGGACCGTCTGTGGAGGATTTCGGGACCGGAAAGCACGGTCGGCCGCTTCCTCCGCGGACTCATTAAGCTGGCGGCTGCCGGCGTTAAGGTCCGCGAGTACAGCATTCACGGTGTCCGCCGACATGCGGCCTCCGCGGGCGAAGTTTTCGCCGACGTCGCGGCCGAGGTCGGCACCGACCGGTACTGCGGACTCGAGTTCACGACTCTGCAGTTCGCCGCCGACCGGGCCGCCCAAATCAGCTACGACCGGGACTACCCCGTCGGCAAGCCGATTCGCGTGTTCCCCTTCGTCATTCAGCCGGAACCGATGCCGTTCGCGGAGATTTGAGGGCGACTACGTCCGTCTGTCATTTTTCTAAAGCGCGCCGCAGTTTTCGGCGCGCTTTTCTTTGTCCGGACGGAAGCCGGGTCGTTTGTCGGCTAGAATAAACTCATGGCGGGCAATTCGTTCGGACAAGCCTTTCGCATCACGACGGCCGGCGAAAGTCACGGGCCGGGGAACGTCGTCATCATCGACGGCGTGCCGCCCGGCATCGAGCTGTCGGTCGACGATTTGATGGTCGACCTCAACCGCCGCCGGCCCGGCCAGAGCAAAATCGTCACGCAGCGGGACGAGGCGGATCAACCGGAAATCCTTGCCGGACTGTTCGAGGGGCGGACCACCGGCACGAGCCTTGCCATCCTCGTCCGCAACCAGGACCAGCGGAGCCGCGACTACGAAGACATCAAGCACGTCTATCGCCCCGGACACGCCGACTACACGTACGACGCCAAGTACGGCTTCCGCGATTATCGGGGCGGGGGCCGCTCGAGCGCCCGCGAAACGACCGTCCGCGTTGCCGCCGGTGTCGTCGCCAAAAAGCTGATTGCCGCCGCCTTCGGGGGCCGCGTCGTCGGTTACGTGAAACAAGTGGGCGACATCGTGGCCGACGTCCCCAACCCCGAAGCCGTCACGCTCGATCAGGTCGAAAAACTTTCCAGCGGCGAGCCGAACATCGTACGCTGTCCCGACGCGGCGGCGGCGGCCCGGATGGTGGCCCTCATCGAGAACCTGCGGGGCCAGGGGGACTCGATCGGCGGAGCGGCCGAGATTGTGGCCAGCCACGTCCCCGCCGGCCTGGGCGAGCCGGTCTTCGACAAAATCAAAGCCGACCTGGCCAAATCGCTGTTCAGCCTGCCGGCTGTGCTGGGCGTCGAGTACGGCATCGGTTTCGGTTGCGTCACGATGCGGGGAAGCCAGAACAACGACCCGTTCCGCCCCGGACCGGCCGAAGAGCAGGGCGGACACCCGTCCATCACCACCGAAACCAACCGCCACGGCGGCATGCTCGGCGGCATCACCAGCGGCCGGCCGATTGTGCTGCGAGCGGCCGTCAAACCGACGAGCAGCCTCCCCATCGAGCAGCCAACAGTCGACGACCAGGGGCAGCCGACGACCATCCGCACCAAAGGCCGGCACGACCCGTGCCTCTTGCCACGGTTCGTCCCGATGGCCGAGGCGATGGTCGCCATCGTGCTGGCGGACCATTGGCTGCGCTGGAAGGCGCAGTGTCAGTGAAAACGTGTCAGTAATTTCGTGGGGCGAGCTGCTAACTTGCCCGTGTTAGGAATTTAAAACAAAAAACGGGCAAGCTGGCAGCTTACCCCACGACGAAAATGACCAAAGACACCAAAGGACGAGTAAGCTGGCACCAGCGGGAACTCACGCTCGAGCGGCGCCGACGCGGATTTCATCTCATCACCGATGAAATTCTGACCGCGCTCCCCGAGTTGTCGACGATGCGCATCGGGCTGCTGCACGTGTTCATCCTGCACACGTCGGCCTCGCTCACCATTAACGAGAACGCCGACTCCAACGTGCTCCGCGACATGGAGGCGTCGCTCAACGCCATCGCACCTGAGGATTTTCCGTATTCCCATACGGTCGAAGGCCCCGACGACATGCCGGCCCATGTGAAGGCGTCGCTGATGGGCTCGTCGGTCTCGGTGCCCGTCCATGACGGCCGACTCAGATTGGGAACTTGGCAAGGGATTTACCTCTGCGAACACCGCGACAACGCCAGCCGCCGCAAGCTCGTGCTGACGCTGCAGGGCGAGTCACTTTAGAGCCGGGCCGGCTGCACATTCAAATCGGGTGCCGTACAATTCATTCGGGAGTGAAGTCGAACATGCGGATTGCTCTGGATTACGGCAAGACGGGTCTCGAAGTCGAAATCCCCGACGCCAATCTCGTCGGGCCGCTCGGCCTGCGGCCGGTCGAACCGCTGGCGAACCGCGAAAAAGCCCTGGCCGACGCGCTGGCCAAGCCCATCGGCACGCCGCCGTTGGCCGAGTTGGCCCGCGGACGAAAATCGGCCTGCGTCGTTATCTGCGACATCACGCGGCCCGTTCCCAACGCGTTCTTGCTGGGCCAGATCCTGCCGACCTTGGAAAAATCGGGCATCCCGCGCGACAAGATTCTGATCCTCATCGCCACCGGCTTGCACAGACCCAACTTGGGGGACGAGCTGGTCGAGCTCGTGGGACCGGAAGTCGCCCGCAACTACCGCGTGGAAAATCACGACGGCCGCAACCTGGCCGAGCACACGTTCTTGGGCGACTCGCCGCGCGGCGTTCCCGCCTGGATTGATTCGCGGTATATCCAGGCCGACCTCAAAATCACGACCGGCTTCATCGAGCCACACCTGATGGCCGGATACTCCGGCGGCCGCAAGCTCGTCTGCCCCGGCATCGCGGCCCTGGAGACGGTCAAAAGCTGGCACAGCCCCGCGTTTCTCGAACATCCCAACGCCTTTTGCGGAATCCTCGAGGGCAACCCCGTTCACGAGGAAAACACGCGCATCGCGCAGATGGCCGGCTGCGACTTCATCGTCAACGTCTCGCTCGACAAGCACCGCCGTGTCACGTCGCTCGTCGCGGGCGACATGGTGCAGGCCTTCATGAAAGGGGTCGAGTTCGTCGAGTCGGTGGTGAGGGCACCCATTCCCGAGCCGTGCGAAGTCGTGGTGACAACGAGCGCCGGCTATCCGCTCGACACGACGTTCTACCAGTCCATCAAAGGACTCTCCGGCGTGCTCCCCATCGTGAAGCAAGGGGGGACCGTCATCATGGCGGCCAGCCTCACCGAAGGCATCGGCAGCCCCGAGTTCAAGAGCCTGTTCGAGCAGAACGCCAACGTCGAGGTTTTCATGCAGCGGATTCTGGGGAAGGACTACTTCGTCCTCGACCAGTGGCAGCTCGAAAAAATGGCCCACGTCGCCCGCAAGGCGCGGCTCTGCTACGTCACCAAAGGCCTGTCGCCCGAAATTCTGTCGAAGCTGTATGTCGACTCGGCCCCGAGCGTCGAACAGGCGGTCGCCGCGGCGATTGCCGAGTACGGCCCGAAAGCCCGCGTCGCCGTCGTGCCGAAAGGCCCGTACGTGATGCCGGTGGTGGCGGCGTGAGTTGAGGAAAGAGGGTAGGGGGCAGAAAAAAAGGCACGCGAAGCGTGCCTATGCTTTATCCGCCCTCTCCCCCCTGCCCTCTTCCCTCACCCGGCCGTTTCCGCTTTACTGCGAACGGCATCCAAGTCCGCCATATACGCCAACAGCCGGTCGCGTTCGTTCGTCAGGTGCCGCACGCGCAACAGCGACTTCACCCGCGTCTTCAGCTCCAGGCTGTTGACCGGCTTGGTGAGGAAGTCGTCGCAGCCGGCTCGCACGGCCTTTTCGATGTCCCCCTGCTCGTTGAGGGCGGTCACCATCAGTACGGGGATGTCTTTGGTCCGCGCGTTCGATTTCATCCACTGGCAGACTTCGTACCCGCTCAGCTTGGGCATCATGATGTCCAAGAGGACGAGGTCGGGCTGCAGTTCCTCCACGCGCTTCATCGCCTGCTGGCCGTCGTAGGCGACCGACAGCTCGTACCCCTCTTCCGAGAGGTAGGCGTCGATGAGCTCGCAGTTCTGAATGTTGTCGTCGGCAATCAGGATCTTCGATTGAGCCAAGATGGAATTCCCTTCCAAGAGACGACTGACGGACGCATTATACGCCGCGCCCTTTCTCACACCAACAGACGCACAAAATGGCCAATGACGAAGCACGAATGACGAAGGAAGGAATCCAAAATCTAAAATCGGCAATCTAAAATTTTGGATTTTGGATTTGCGATTTTGGATTCATGGCTTTCGTCATTCCCCGCTCACGCCTTCGTGCGACAGAATCTTCTCGAAAATCACCAGGTTCTCGCCCCGGTCCGGGTCCCAGCGAATGCCCAGGATGTCGTACTCGCGGCTGATGGCCAATTGCAGCATGGGTCGGTGCTGGTTGTGGCACTCGAAGCGGATGGTCGGGTACTGATGGGCCAGCGCCACGAGTGGGCCGCGTCCATCAACTGCGAGGCAATCCCCTGCCGGCGGACGTCGGGCATCACGCCGTAGAGCCAGGCGAAAAACACCGTCGGCTTCAGCTCAAAGCCGATGAAGAATCCGACAGGCACTTCGTCGAGGGTCGCCACCAGCATCAGCACGTTGTACCGGCCCAAAAACCGCCGGCGGAAAAACTGCACATCGTGCGTGGGACGGTAGATCCGGTTGTACAGTTCGACCACCACCGGAATGTTGTCCTGCCCTACCACGTCGACTTTGGCATTGGCCATCTGAGGGTCCTTTCAGAGTCTCTTCATATTATTGACATCATCCGGCCGCTGCTCTAGTCTGGCTCTTCGCGCCGTTTCACCGCTTCTCGCCGTGGCACCGGCGTTTCCGCTATGAATCCGCCACTTCGGAGTCCCTGAAAGAAGGAATCGCAATGGCTCGCCCCGTCACGCTGTTCACCGGTCAATGGGCCGATTTACCCCTCGAAACGCTGTGCAAAAAAGCCCGCGACTTCGGGTACGACGGGCTCGAGCTGGCTTGCTGGGGCGACCACTTCGAGGTCGACAAGGCCGTCTCCGACGACACGTACTGCGCCCGCAAACGCGACCTGCTCGAAAAGCACGACCTGCAACTGTTTGCCATCTCGAATCACCTCGTCGGCCAGTGCGTGCTCGATAACATCGACGCCCGCCACCAGCGCGTCCTGCCGCCGCACGTCTGGGGCGACGGCAAGCCCGATGGCGTCCGCCGCCGCTCCATCGAGGAAATGAAGAATACCGCCCGGGCCGCCCAAAAGCTCGGCGTCGGCGTGGTCAACGGCTTCACCGGCTCGAGCATCTGGCACCTCATCTATGATTTCCCCCCCATCCCCCGCGAAATGATTAACGCCGGCTACGACCTGCTGGCCGAACTGTGGAACCCCATCCTCGACGTCTTCCAGGAGTGCGGCATCAAGTTCGGCCTGGAAGTCCACCCGACTGAAATCGCCTTCGACATTTATTCGGCCGAACGCACGCTCGACGCGCTCGACCGCCGCGAGGAATTCGGCTTCAACTTCGACCCGAGCCATCTCATCTGGCAGGGAGTCGACCCGGTCGAGTTCATCCGCGCGTTCCCCGACCGCATCTACCACGTCCACATGAAGGACGCCTCGGTCACGCTCAACGGCAAGAGCGGCATCCTGTCGAGCCACCTCGAGTTCGGCGACCCGCGCCGCGGCTGGGACTTCCGCAGCGTGGGCCGCGGCGGCGTGCGGTTCGAGGAAGTCATCCGCGCCCTCAACGCGGCCCGCTACACCGGCCCCCTCTCGGTCGAGTGGGAAGACTCGGGCATGAACCGCGAAGCGGTGCAAAGAGGCGGCCCAGTTCTGCAAGAACGTCGACTTCGAACCCTCGAAACTGGCCTTCGACTCGGCATTCGCGAAGTAAAACGCCCGCATTCGGCACCCAAATTCAAATTCGACCCCCATCGGGGCGACTGCCACAGTCGCCCCGATGCCATTTTCCCCGCCATTTTGACCATGCGCGGTCAATTTTCTGGTTTTTCTGCGGTGTAAAAAAAGGGCCTGCTCACCACAGAAAAATCCCCGCCACCACAGAAAAATCATTTCAACCGCTTGGCAAAAAATCTTCCCTCGCCAATCACCAAACCCACGTACAATTCTTGAACGCCCAACGGCGGCTGCCACGCGCCGTTGGGGCAAACTGACTTCGGCGGACCCATCGGAATGGGTGCCCCCCCTTCGAGTCTGAGCCTCGGGGTCGAAGACAATCGAGTCGCCAACTTGCCATTTTTCTGGCTTTCCCTCGTGGGGTAAGCTGCCAGCGTGCCCGTCAAGAAATTTGCAATCTGTCTCGACCTTACAGGGCATCTGGTGCCTTTTTTGTGGTTTCGGATCCCAGGGCTACGGAAGCCCGATGATTGCAACGACAGGGGTGACACAAATTCCGAATCGGTCGAATGACGGTGCGCGATGATGAGGCGCCCGGTGCGAGCAGTTCGCGTTAGAGATTGCCGGCAACGCGCCGATAATCTGCGAATCGGTCGCTACGGCCTTGAACAATGGGGGTTTTCCCAGCCCTGAGGAGAGGACGCGATGACGCCGCTTTCGTGCCGCCGACTGATCGCAGTCGAATTCCCCATTGTCGTGGCACTGGGCCTGGCCCTGCTCGTCTCGGCGTGTTTCGTTCCGCGTCAATCGGCCGCGGCGGATCGGGAATCACCGGCACAGACTGGCAAATCGCCGCCCTCGGAGCGCGCTGGAAAACCGAAGCGGCCAATCACGATCTCCAAACAGACGACCTACCTCGTGCAACCGCTCGACCGCGACGGGTACGTCGACTATTTGGCGGCGCTCAACCACTTGGACAGCCAGGGAGTCACGCCGGAGAACAATGCCGGGATTCTGCTGGTTCGCGCGATGGGAACGAGCGATCTCGCGCCGGAGGAACGCACGCGTTTCTACCAGCTCTTGGGAATCAAGCCGTTGCCAGAGGCCGGTCCCGACCTCAGGGACTTCGGTGATTTCGTCGAGAATCAGCGACGACTGCCCTGGACGAAACAAGAAGAGGCCGATTTCGATCGCTCGATGCACGAGCCTTGGTCGCGTCGCGATCTCCCGTTAGTGGCCGAGTGGCTCAAGGCGAACGAAAAGCCGCTGGGCCTTGTCGTGGCTGCGACCCGGCGCACCGGGTGTTATTTGCCGCTGGTCGAGCCCAAGCAGCCGGGATTGGTCGGGATCCAGTTCCCGTGCCTGGATGGGTCGCGTAACGCGGCGCGGTTGCTGGTGGCCCGCGCGATGTTGCACATCGGCGAACGAAAGATCGCCGAGGCCGAAGAAGACCTTCTGGCTTGTCACCGCCTGGGCCGGCTTTATGGGCGCACGCCGTTCATGATCCCCGCTCTGGTCGCGATTGCCATCGACTCGACCGCCCGCCAAGGGGATGTCCAATTGATGGAGAGCGGAGGTCTCTCCGCCGCTGGCGCGCTCGCCTATCAACAGCAACTCCGCCAGCTTGCGCCGCTTCCTTCGATGGCGACCGTGATCGGCACGTCCGAACGTTATATGTTTCTCGACACCGTTTCGCAGCTGCGCGCGAACGGTTGGCCCCCGCGGACGCGCTCGGTCTTCTCGGCTCGTTTTTCTCCAAGCCCGTCGAAAAGGCCTTTTCGCATCGCTCGGCGATCAATTGGAACGATGCGCTCGTCTTTGGCAATGAGCAATTCGACAAAGCGGTCGCCGCCGCGTGCCAGCCGACGGTTCCCCAGCGCAACAAGGCCTTGGAGCAATTGCACGAGGAGCTGCGCAAAATGATGCCGGAGATCCGGGATCCCGAGAAACTGACGGCCTCGTTTGAGACCGCCGTGGCACACAGAGATTTGGGCCGGCTGATGGGCAAATTGCTCACGGGCATGCTCATGCCGGCCTTGGAACCTGCCCTTGAAGCCGAAAATCGCGCTCACACGCGGGAAAGTTTGGGTCAGCTTGGCTTCGCGCTGGCCGCCTATCATGCGGATCATGGCGGCTATCCCGAGAGCTTGAACGCGCTTGCGCCGAAGTACATCAGCCGCCTTCCGCACGATCTCTACACCGAGGGGCCGCTGCACTATCGCCGGGAAGGGGCGGGATGCCTGCTCTATTCGGTTGGTGCCAACGGCGTGGACGACGGCGGCCGGACATTCCACTCGCAGCCGTCGGGCGACGACATCGTGCTCCGCCTGGCCGACAAACCGCGGCTGAAGAAATAGGTCGGTTTCGTACGGCATGCCGCACACGCCGTTTGAAGTCAACGAGTTTCGTAGGGCATGCTGTGTGTATAGACCTGTTACCCATGTGTCCGAACACTTGTAACCCTTGTGTCCGGTCCAAACACTGTGCATGCCGCTTGGAATCGCGTCGACGATCCGAAAAACAGAAGCCGGCATGCACAGCATGCCCTACAAGACTGCGGTGCCGCGAGTGAGTTGGATCAATTCGAAATAGAGTCCGAAGCGGGCCACCACACAGCCGAACCCCGTCAGCGTCAAGCCGGTGCGGATCCAAGCCAAGAATGTTCGTTCCTCGGCCAAATAATCCCGCAACTCGGCGGCGGCTTTTGTACGGTGGATGTGTCCATGCAAGGCTCCTTGGCGCAACGTTTGCGAGCGCGTCCATCAATACTGCAGGCCGTTGCCGATGAAAACCCACGTCGAATTTCGTTCGGACCAGTTTCCGCCGTACGAGGGCGAAGACGACGAGGTCAATCCGGGCCTCTACGGCAAACGCCTCGCGGAGTTTCTCGTCCGCGAACTCAAGCCAAAGGGCTTCGAGCCCCTCAAGCCCGTTGCCGAGGACTGGGGCTGGGTGATCCCGATCAAGAACGATGGCTTCCGGCTGTCGATCGGCTGCGGATATTACGAAGAACACCCGGACGGGTTCCTCTGCTTCATCGAGCCGCACAAGCCGGCGATCCGCAAGTTTCCACTTCTGCGCAAGATCGATACGTCAAAGCGGGTCGGCAAATTGCGACAAGCGATCGACGAAATCCTGGACGCCGATCCCAGCGTTCGAGAGAAGCGATGGTGGACGTACGAGGAGTTCTCAGGTCGATCGCCCCGGCCGGATGGCTAGATCAGGCGTAATCGGCGCGGCGCACCTTTCCTGGAAAATCATCGATCGAAAACTTGAATGTCCCCTTTTTCTGCCCCTTTTTCTTCCCACAAAACAGGAACGCCCGCTGGCGTCAGGCCAACGCGTGATCTGCGGCCACTCAGCGCAAAAGGACGGCCGCATCTGGCTGGGCGACGGCTGGAGCTGCATCGACACCTGCGTCTATCGCGGCATGTTTTTAACGGTACTCGACGTCGGCAACGACCTCGTCTACCAGGCGCGCCAAACCGGTGAATTCCGGGGCCCGATCTCGCTGGCTGAGAGCACCGAGCTTGTGTGACTCAGTTTCAAATGCTTCGAGGTAAAGTCGAGTCACCGACGTCGACCGAATCTGCGTGACGGATCGACGTCCTTCGTGACCTGGTTGTTCGTTCTGCCTTTTCGGAAAGCCGGTTTTTGAACCTCGTAGCACACAAACGTCACGAAGGGATCAGCCTCATCGATGAAATGACAAAACGGCATTCGTCGCGCAGCAAATGGCTTGATTCACGACCTCAAATAGTTGCTGAGAGATGACGCCATATCGCACTTGGTCCTCGCCATCAAAAAGAAGGTCATTCCAGGACCCCATGCCGCCGAAAACCCAGGCCGATTGTGACGCAGCGAGTAACCGCAGCGCCGGCAGGTCGAGCAATCCAGCGGGTGCGAGATCCTTGAGAGACACAAGTCCCATCGGATCGTCGGAGATCAGGCAGGCCAGGGCATTTCGGAAGCGTTCTGCCCAGAAATCAAGGTCATGCTTGGAGGCGAATTGCTCGATCACCATGAGGGCGGCGGCGAAATCGGCGGCGATTTGCGACAAGTCGCCTGTCGGGATTTGCCATGTGGCTTTTCCGACAGCGACGTATGCGACACGCCAAATCCGATGGTCAGGTGCGTTCTGGTTCGCGACCCTCCAGCGTGGCGCCCACAATTGCAGGTCGTCTCCTTTCTGCACGCCGAGAATCCACTGTCCACCGCCCCCGACGAACGCCGCCGACATTCGATCGGGGAATTGAACTTGATCGGTCGATTGGCGGAACAACGCCGCTCGCTGGAGTTTTTGGTTGATCGCCCAGTCAAACCAATCATCCGGCGTCCGCCAGACGCCGCTCCACCGGCCGAGCGCGGGGAGAGGCAGCGCGTGCGTTCGAAAGGTGATGGACTCGCAGAACTGGCACGTGGAATTGCCGGGAAAAAACGAGTGCCGCTTGCCCTCGCGCAGGGCCGCATTCAGATGGCATGTCATCGCCACAATCTGCGAGATCGGGCCGTTCATGAGACTTCCACGATTTTCGATGGAGATTCGAAAGTGGTGAGCAACGCGAGTTTATCGGATTCTGAGTCTGGTAGGGCAGGGCCGTGCCTGCCGTCTTTCCTCGGGCTCAAGCCTGGCTCAGACACGAGACGACGCTGAGGCGCGACCGGAACGCCACACCTTCAGTCACCCGAAATACTATTCGTAGGCCGGGAGGTCGCGCCTGGCTGGGCGACGGCTGGATCTGCCTCGACACCTGCGCGTACGGCGGCATGTTTCTGACGGCCCTCGACGTCGACAGCGATCTCATCTACAAGGCCCGCCAAACCGGCGAATTCCGAGGCCCAATCTCGCTGGCCGAGAGCACCGAGCTTGTGTGACTCATTTTCGAATGCGGCGAAGTGAAACGGAGTTAGCGAGGTCGACCGAATCGGCATGCACAACATGCCCTGCGAGCTGACCAAGCCCGTTCTACGAGATTTGCTGCCGCCGTCGTATATCATTATCACGATGTTGGTTGAATCTACGGCCGACGCCCCCGTGATCCTGAGATGCCGACCCTCCGTTAGCAGTTTCTGGACATAGCTTCGGCGGCAACGAAAGGGCGCCGACGGTCTAGAACCTTTTGAGGGAAAGCCTGATGCTGCATAACCCGCTGGCAGACATGTGCGCCACGCTTGGCATCGCACCAAGCGAGATTGAGAATCTAGCCATCCTATTACTTCCGGAGAACCTCGATATCGCATCTTCGCCAACCGAACTCAACGATACGCCCGACTCGATTGAACTTGCAAAAGCTCTAAAACGTCAGGGCGTTCCATGCAAGACGGCATTCGATTTGAACTTAACTCCAAGGGTCAAAGACCGACGCGGAATCGACATTTGGCTCGGAGTCATATGGCTACTTCAAAACGCCGCATTACCGATTGCCGTCGGTGTGCTGTCAAATTGGCTGACGGGAAAAATCCGTGCTGAACGCCCGGACCGCGCTGCCGGTCCGACCGACCGGACAAGTTCAGTGACAGTCCACGCGGAGATAAGAATTGAGGGCACCGCTGGCCAGTCGCGTGTTCGATTTGACGGCCCAGCTTCCGTCTTCCTGAGAGTAATTGCCACATTTCAGGACGATTACGGTTCGACAAAATGACCGACAGGAGCGACCAGGTGCGACGGGCCGATTCACCAAACCTAACTAAACGGGTTCTTAGATCAATTGATGCATGGCAGCAGGCGATGAACGCGCGGGAATTCGAGCGCGCGCCAGAAATCGCCATCGTGGCCATTCGTCGGCACAACTCCGCCAGAGCCAAATGGCACTCGTTTGGCAGCGGCAAGTTTCACCGAGAGTTACGAGTGGTTTTAAACGGCCTCCGCGACCTTTCCAATCTCTGCTTGATTGTGACCCAGGATGGCTGGCTCGCGCGGCCGCGCATGGTGGAAGAGGCATGGGACCGCCTACACGACGCGGAGGCCCGCCTGAATTACTCGGGACTCGA
This sequence comes from uncultured Planctomycetaceae bacterium, assembly GCA_963833105.1. Classification (GTDB taxonomy): domain Bacteria; phylum Planctomycetota; class Planctomycetia; order Planctomycetales; family Planctomycetaceae; genus DASPSM01. Next base: position 102,267 of record CAWHWU010000028.1, on the reverse strand, counting down.
GGCCGAATTCCGGACGTCGTGCCTGGCCATTGTTAACGAAGTCTCGTGACGCGATTCAATCTCGTTTCGGAACCGGTTTGTACACCAGCTGGGAAGTCACTTTTGAGCGAACTGAGTGCACAATTTGTAACTTGGACATTCGATCCTGCGAGCACATCCCGGGCGAATGGTATGAAAATCAGGTTTGTCGCATTCATCCAGTGGACCTCCGTACTGTCGCTGTCGCGCTCGTCGAGAATCCTCGCGATCCGCGCTGTCGGATTTGGCCTTGGAACAAGCGGGAGACGAATCCTGACGGAACGCGAGTTATCAAGGATATTCCGATTTTCCGCATCTTCGATCTGGACGGTCCGGCGGACGGCGGAACTGTGGTCAATATTGACGCCTTATAGCGGAATTAATAGGGTCACAGCTCTTTGATTGACCGCATTCGGCGGCCCGATTTTGCTCGTTCCCGTGCGCTGACCTGCACGCAATGGTCACGGCGGTTTGCTTTGCCATCCCCTCAACTGCCGTCTTCGAACTCTGCTGACAGAAGCACGAAGCGCCATCTCTTGGCACAGTTAGACGCCTTAAGGTCCTTCTTGTCGGGACTAGTCATCACCTTTAGTCCGCGGTCCACTATGTCGAGAAGCAAACGACCGTGGCAGTAACGTTTCTGATATCGTTCCAGCGGTGGGTTCCTGACATCTTTTGTGCAAACGCGATGGCGTTGTTCAGTCGTCGATCGTGTTTGTTGACGATTGCTGGATGATCATGCCTGAATGGATCGGTTCGGGTTCCACCACATTGGAGGGGGTCCGTGCGCATCGACGACCACATCCTAAAGAACGTTGTATTTATTGGGCTCCCGCAGGCAGACGCAAAGTTCCCTGAGTGGGTTTACGATGAACAGACATTGGAGATTGATGGGTCGATCCATTGGGGAGGTACCGGATTTTTTCTCACGGTCGACGATCCGCCAGGCAACCCCATCATTTTCAACTATTTGGTGACTGCCAAACATGTCGCCGACGCTATCGAGGGCAAGGCTGCGATCCTGCGAATGAATTCTCAGGGCGGAGGTCCAGCGTTTTTCAACGTGCCAGCGCACGCAAAATGGTGGCGACATCCGGAGACACCGGATTCGGTTGATGTGGCAGTCCTTCCTTGGATGCCGCCTCACGACATTGCAGACTTTGCCTTAATGCAGGCGCACGAATGGCTGCTCACTGACGAGATTATCAAAAAACGTAACATTGGTCCCGGCGATAATGTGTATGCGGTCGGTCTGTTCAGTTTGGCTCTTGGTCGCGGGCGAAATATCCCGATCGTGCGGGCCGGGCATATCGCCATCATGTCGAAAGAAAAGATTCCGGGAATCCGCATCGGGCATTGGAGCGGCGAGGCAGAGGTTTACGTTGTAGAGGCTCGATCGATTGGCGGATTGAGTGGTTCGCCGGTCTTCGTTCGCGGGACCGTCAATGTGCCGATCAAAGCCGCCAATGACGGGGAAAATCTTGTCATGCACGGCGTTGGCCATCCCCATTTACTCGGCCTCGTGCATGGACATTGGGTGATTCCGGCCGCGACGATCAACGAAGTGCGTATCAAACCAACTCGCGAGCGATCAGAGGCAAACCTGGGACTCGCAATCGTCGTTCCGGCTCACAAGATCTTGGAAGTGCTCAATCACCCTGAGCTCGTTGAAATGCGCCGTAAGAATGTCATCGAACGACGCGAAACAGGCGAGGCCGCACCCGATTAAGCTGCCTGAACCTGTCTGTTGATTGCTGTGCCTGGTGGCTTGGCGAATTCTCGACCTGGTTGAGAAACAGCACGACCACAGCCGCCTGCAGAAAAATGCCGTTCTTCTCGACGTCGAAGGCCGCGTCATGTAACCGTTCACACCCTGGCGAGTAATGAGGGGGCCGGTTGACGGGCGAAGTGGGCCTGCACGGCGGCGGTGAGGAACTCGAAGCTGTTGCGAGATTGTCGGTGGCAGGTTTCAACGACTGTCAGGATTGTCTCCACAAAACGGCTGCCGCGGGCGCTTTGGGTGCCAAAGGACAGCTTTCGCCAGATAACGGCGGGGCGGAGGGCGCGCTCGCTGACGTTGTTGGTCGGCTCGACCCCCTCCACGTCCAGGAACGTCCACAACCAGTCGCGATGATCGTGCAGCGGCTCACACATCCCGACCAGCTTCGAGTTGCCGCTGAACACGCCGCGCAGCAGCAAGCTGTCGATCTCCTGGCGGATCGGTCGCATCAGGCGCAACATTCCCGCACGGGTGATCGTCCCGTCGCGGCAGCGCACCCAATGCCGAAACAGCTCGCCTGTGGGACGCAGCAGGTCGCGTCCCAGCCGCTTCACCTGATGGTCCGGATGGTCGACGAGCGCCTGGAAGTCCCGCTTCAGATGCGCCCAGCACCACTGGGGCCTGCCGAGCTTCCAGTACATCTTCGCCCGGTCGCAGTTCACCACGCCGTGGAAGGCGTCCGTCAGCAGATCCTCGAGTACCGTGGCGGCCCGCGTGGTCCGCAGCGCGAAGAGCGTGTAGGAACCGGCGACGAACGTCCACAGCCACGACTTGAGCCGAGCTTGCTTCGTCGGCGATTCGTCGATGCCCAACACCGGTTCGGTCGGCAATTGTGCCGCCAGTTCGTGATAAGCCGGCGTGAGAGCGGCCGTCGCCTGATTCTGCAGCTTGACGACCCAACCCGCCGAACATGGTTGATTCAGGACTTGTTCCAGGAACAGGGCAACCCGTCGTTTACTCTGTTTGAAGCATCCCATGAGCAAGGCCACCAGTGCGACCAGCCGCGGTCCCGCTTGGCTCTGGGGCACACCTGCCGGAAGTTGGCCGCAGGTGCTTGTCGAGCAACCGGGGCACGTCAGTCGGTGCAGTTGATACTCGGTCACCAGGGGTTCGATTTCGGGGATTTCCCAGACCTGGTGCCGCAGCGGCTCCGGATCAGAGCCAGCCAGCGGTTCGCCACAGCGGCGGCAGGTCTCGGGGATGAGGGAAACAATGTGCGCACAGTGTTCGACGGGAATCAACGCCCGTTCGTACTTGGCATGGCCCGGTTGACCGCCCGGCTTCTTACCGCTCACTCTCTTCTGAGGCGCCGGCTTGCCATGCGGATGCTCGCTGCTGGGCGGCAGCGACGAATTCCGCGGAGTTTTGTTCAGCCGTGCCTCGAGGTCCGCAACCCTTCGCTCCAGCCGGGCGATCGTTTCCGCCATCTGCAGAAAGATCGCCTGGGCCTCGGGCGGAATGCGGTTCCAGAGCTCCGGCGACATCCGGTCCATGCCGGTGATGTCGCCGAAATCGTCAAATTGGGAAAGAGCAATTTCCCAGCCGATTCACCACGGCGTGTGAGCGCTTACGATTGAGCCAAAGGCGATGTGCGGCGAGGAGGGGTGAGGGGTGAGCGAGGAGGCAACGGCCCGAGCGGCAAGTCTTCCGAAGTGTATCGAAAGGAAGGACGCTACGTTGCGCTTTCGCCGGCCAGTTTTCGATTCGCTTTCCGAGCGAAAATGTAGCCGCGGCGGCTGGGGTGCTCCATGTCGGGGTACGGATCGCGCTCGATGATTTCCTCGATCTCGAAGCCGGCAGCGCGGAGGTACGTGGCCATTTCTTCGGACTGGAAGAAAAAGAAGTCGACAGAGACCGGGTGACCCCACCATTCGTCCAGATGGACCGTGTCGCTGCCGAGATGAAACGCCAACAGCAAGAGGCCGCCGGGACGCAACACGCGGCACAGCTCGCCCAGCGCCTGCGGCTGGTCGCTCCGCGGAATGTGGATGATCGAATAAAAAGCCGCGATGCCGGACCAGCTCTCGTCGGGGACGTCGAGCGCGAGCATGTCACCCTGGCGGAACTCGACCTGCGGCGTGAGCTGCCGCGCTCGCTCGACCATGGCCGGCGACAAGTCGACGCCGACCATCTCGAGCCCCTGCTCATGGAGGTAACGCGCGACGTGCCCCGGGCCGCACCCCATGTCGCACGCCGGCCGCGGTGTCGGGCCGGCGCCGCGCATGTCGGCCGCAAACCGGTCGAGCAACTGCCGATCGAGCGGCTTGTGCCGCAACTCGTCGAAAATCCGGCGGACGTATTCGTCCGCGACGCGGTCGTAACTGGACCGACAAGAGGCCATTCGTCGCCTTCGGCGAATCGAGGGTTCAGGGGTCAGGGTTCAGGGGTCGGGAAGTGACGGGCATTCGCCCTCGCGTAAAAGTCTTGGAAACGAACCGGAGACTTTAGGTTCGCTTGAATCAATCGGGCAACGCTCGGGCACCCTTGCGCCTTCGCCAATCGAGTCTCACAAAGACGGCCAAAGGCTGTCCCCCCGTGCCCTCTGCCCTCTGCCCTCTGCCCTCTGCCCTCTGCCCTCTGCCCTCTGCCCCTCCCCTTCGGGCACCCCTTGCGCAGCGTCCCTTCCTTAAAAGCCGGCGGCGTGTATAATGGGCCTGTCGAATCAAATCGGCCGTTCGGCTGGGTCTCAAAGCATCGATCCAACCTGATTGCAATATGACGCGGGGTGGAGCAGCCCGGTAGCTCGCGAGGCTCATAACCTCGAGGTCGCAGGTTCAAATCCTGTCCCCGCCACTTGAGCATGAAAAAAGCCCGGTTAACCCCGGGCTTTTTTCATGCGCGCTTCCCGCTTCGCGAGAAGCTGCGAGGGGTGAGGGGCGCGGCACCCACGCAGCGCGAGGTACCCGGGGGCGAGGGCGGACCGAAAACAGGCCGCTTGGCGGCCTGGGATTGAAAGCGGTCCCGGCCTTGCCGAGCCCGCTTTCGTGTCGCGAGGGAGAGCCGGCAACCCGCCCCCGCGAAAGGCCGCCGCCCGTGCCACCCTCTGCCCTCACCCCGCACCCCTCACCCCGCGCCCTCGAAACAAATTCACACATAACCATGTGTGCATTTGTTGATCGAACCGATTTTTCTGTGGTGACCAGCCCTTTTTTTACACTGCAGAAAAAACAGAAAAATACCTGGGACCTGGACGGCTCCGGCTCATCCCAGAGCCCGCTGGCGTTGCACAAGCCTCTTTGAACAAGAGACTTATGGAGCGGGGGAACCGTCCGAGTCGGCGTCGAGGCTTTCGTCGACTTCCAGGTCCCTGCGGACGACTTGGCTCGGATCCAGGCTTAATCTGCGGAGTTTTGGGGTAAAAAAGGCGGAAATTGCCACGACAAAGAGGGTCAAAATACCCCCCAGCCAGACCGAGCGGGCCGTCCCCAATAGGGCGGCCGTCACGCCGCTCTCGAAGGCGCCGAGTTCGTTCGAGGAGCCGATGAAGATCATGCTCACCGCGGCGATCCGCCCACGGAGATGATTGGGGGACAAGAGCCGCATGATGCCTCGGCGGATGACCACGCTGACCCCGTCAAAGATGCCGCTGAAGACGAGGGCAATCACCGAGAGGACGAAGGACCGCGACAGGGCGAAGACGATCATCGAGATTCCGAAACCCGTCACGGCCCAGAATAAATTCCGCCCGGCATGGCGGACGGGCGGCCGCCGGCTGCACCAGAGCATCGACAACAGGGCCCCCGTCGTCGGGGCCGCGTTGAGCACGCCCAGGCCGATCTTGTCGACGCCGAGGATGTCGCGGGCGAAGACGGGCAAGAGGGCGATGGCCCCTCCGAACAGGACGGCAAACAGGTCGAGCGACATCGAGCCGAGCATGACCTGGTCCTTCAGGACGTAACGCACGCCCGTCGCGACACTTTGCCAGAGGGATTCGCCGGGAGGCGGGTCGGGGGCCGGGCGGGGAGCCATCCGGTTGATGGAAATCCAGGCCAGGGCGTAAAAAAATCCGACGCCGACGAAGGTCCAGGCGGCTCCGAAGGTGGCAAAGGCGAGGCCGCCGACGAGCGGGCCGATGACGGCCGCCGTCATCCAGCAGCCGGCCATCAAAGTCGACGAGTGGATCAGCAGTTCCCACGGCACGACTTGCGCTTCGAGGGCGGCAGCGGCCGGCTCCGCAAATCCTCGGGCGATTCCCGCCAAAAACACGACCGCGTACAGCATGACCAGCTGGGCCTTGCCCAGGTTGGTCGTCTCGAGCAGGGCCAGGATCGCCGCACACACGACGAGGGCACCGAGCGTGCGCCGCAAAATGCGTCGCCGATCGGTACGGTCGGCCACATGTCCGCCGTACAGGGCCAATGACAGGGCTGGAATGGCTTCGACCAGCCCCAGAATGCCGAGGGAGAGCGGACTTTTCGTCAGCTCATAGACTTCGTAGCCCAGCACGACGGCCAGGCCGCGACTGGCGAGCGTCGAGCAGGCGGCCGCCACGAACAGTCTGCGGAAATCGGGCCAGCGAAAGGGGACCAGGGCAGACGATTGGACCGCGGTGTTCAAGTCTCGCAGTTTCTGTAGAGCGGAGCGTCCGGACGGGGGGAGCGTATCGGCTGGACGCGCCCGGCTGCAAGCCAGCGTGCGTTTGCCGATGCGGACCGGCACGGGTCGGAGGCGGCAACGGCGAAGCTGGTTCGGGCCTTTTTTCCTCGGCTCCTTTTTTGTGCAGGTTTGGCGCGATTTAATTCGCCGGGCGGGCGTGATTCGGCAGCCGGCGGATCATTTGACTTCGCCGCGCCGGCGGCGCAAACTAATTAGCAGCGGGCGAGGAGGGGGTGAGGCGATGCTCAGGCACATCGGTTTGGTAGCGGTTGCCGTTGCGCTCGTCACGCTGACGGCGGGGACGGCTCATGGTCGGGGCGGGATGCGGGGCCATTCGAGCTTTCGTTACAACTTCGGCTCGGGCGGTTATTCCTTCGGCAATTACTATCCCGGCGGCACCGGAACGGTTTCGTCGCACTACCGGGGCTCGTTTGGGACGAGCAGGAGCAGCCGAAAATCGAGCAATTCCACGGGAAATTCCCTGTCCAGCGAGGCAACTTCTTCGACTTCGACGGGAGCAGTTGCCAATATTACTACCAGACACGGCGGAACGCTGGGTGCCGGCAGCAACACGTCGACGACCCAACAAACGACGACGCCGACGACGCCCGCCACTTCCAATCCGGCGTCCTCGTCAACGCAGACCCAACAGCCGCTGGTCTCGAGCACGCCGCTGGGGATTATGCCGTACCTCGGCATCCCCCTGACGCAGGATCCGAACACGGCGGCCGAGCGGACGTACCGAGGTCTGCTCCACAACGCCAAGGAGCTGATCAGGGCGGGGGTCTATCCGGCGGCCATGAATGATCTGCAGCGGATTATTAACGGGGCTCCCGGCACCCGGATCGCCACCGAAGCACAGCGGCTGCTTGCCCGAATTCCGACGAGCTGATCCGTCGGCGGCTCCTCGTCGCGGTTCACGTGGTCTCTTCCCTCGAGTATCCGCGGGCGTGGCTCTTCCTTTGCGTCTGTCTCTGGACAAGAATAGCGCCCGGATGCCACGCACCCGTAGCTCAGTAGGATAGAGCGGCGGTTTCCTAAACCTATACACCCCATGACATCGCTGTATTTCATGGGGTTTATTCGTTATACTGGACTGAAAATGGACGGAGTTTTCTGTCCAGAAACCAGTCCAGGAGACGGGGCAATGGGAAAGCGCCGAACAGTGCTCAACTGGCACGCCGATCGGAGTCGGCTGGGCGGCGGTCGCTGGGAGAAAATGTACAAAGGTCGGATGTTTTACTACTCGGCGGTTGATGGCAAGAGCGACCGTCTGGGTCACGAGCGTGCCCTGGAAGCGTTCTCTCGTTGGAAGTCTGACCAAGATTCCAAGAGGTCGGCGGACAAGCCCCACGCCGCCGCTTATTCATCGGCGATCAAGATGCGGGTTGAGATGTTGGAATGGATGCGACTTGAACCCTCCCGGCTCGCCACGGAACCGTCGCTACAGGTGACCTATGACAGCCTGACCAACGAGGTAAAGCGACTTCAATCGGACTTCTCGAAGGTCAGTCCCCCGCCTCTCAACTGTATTGTCGGGGCCGACGACGAAATACAGCCCGGCGCACTTTGGGATTTCCCGCTTGTGGGCATGATGAACAGCGAGGCGACCGAATGGTGTCAGCGTCTGGAAAGCCTGCGTTCGTACAAACACTGGACTTCATCGCCCGACAACAAGGGAACAGTGAGAGCAAAATGTGACGAGTACGTGCGAGGGAAACAGACCCTTGTCGAGAGCGGTCAAATCAAGGTTGGGACGTACAAGGCGATCGCCGACCGCATTCCACATTTCGCTCGCTTCGCAGGCGATCTGGATGCCACCAGGATTGATGAAAAAATCATGTCGGCATTTCGTGACGACGTGTTGAAGCGGAGCGCCAAGGGAATGAAAGCACAGTACGGCAAGAACATCGTTGATGCGGCCAAGGCATTCGTCCGTGCGTTGTGGCGACAACGTGTTCTTGAGCATCTTCCTCGGAACCTGGACGACCTGACCATCCGAGTTGAGCAGACAGTCATCAAGACATTCGACGGCGATGAGATCAAGACCCTCTTCACCGCCGCATCGAGAGCGCACCCGCTTGTACTTGTGTCCTGGTTCAGCGGGAATTGGACTTTGGGCCGGTTGACGTTAGCGAGTTGAGAAGCACATCCTGTGGAAGATGTCGCGGCCTCGTGCCGCGAAGGTTTTTCGCTTGGATGCTGATCCCGAAGGGGAGTGAAGGCGGGCGGCAGTGAAGCCGCCCGGCCTTCGGTCTCAGCCCCTGGAACGGCGCTCGGGTCGCACCTCTGCGTTGCCCTATCCTCCGTCCAGGCCGCGTTTGATTGTGCCGCCGTGGGAACCATCAGGCAATTCCTCGTGCCGCCTGACGCGCGCTCGCCGGCGTTCGCGGGCTTGTTCCAGCTTGCGATCGCGTTCGGCGAAGATCACCTCCTCCAGGCCATTGAGTTTGTCCGCCGGCGTGATGTAACCCAACGCCGAGTGCAAGCGAGCGTGGTTGTAGTGGTCCACGTAGGAAGACACACGACGACGAGCTTCCTCGACCGTCGCGGGACAAGCCGGCCGAAGACACTCGCGCTTCAGTGACCCGTACCAGCGTTCTTTCTTGCCGTTCGACTGAGGGTAATAGGGGCTGGTGCGCACGTGCGTCAGCCCCACCAGGCGGATGAACTCCTTGAAGTCCCGCGCGACGAACTGCGGTCCATTGTCGGAGATGATGCGCAGTCGGGCACCCGGATATTTCTCGAGGCCTTTTGCACGATCACCTGCACATCGAATTCCTTCATGGTTTCGCGCAGCTCCCAATGCACCAGGTAGCGGCTCGATCCATCGAGCAGGCTGATCAGGAAGTAGAACGTTCCCTCCAGGTTGAGATAGGAGATATCGATATGCCAGTGCTCGTGCGGCCGAAGCGGTTGAACGAAGCCGGTCCCTTTTTTCGAGGGCTTTTGCCCACCTGCGGTCCAGCCGTCCGGCCGATTTGAGCACGCGGTAGGCGCTGGCTGGGCTGACGGCCACCACGTCGTCATCGAGCATCATGAAGGTGAGTCTCCGATAGCCCTCTAGCGGATGACGGTCGTGGAAGTCGAGGATGGACTGCTTCTCCCAGTCTTCCAGCCAGAAGTCGCGGGGGATCTTCCCGTTGTGCTCGTTGGCATGGCCGTAGCGCTCCTTCCAGGCGTGGAACTTGCTCTTGCCCAGGCCGAGCCAGCTCAAGAGCCTCTCGGCTGGCAGTTGGCCCGCTCGGTCCAGTGGCCGATGTAATCGACGATCTCGTCGCGCGCGTCGTGGGGAACCCAACGCCCGTTCAGAGCACCCCATTTCGTTTTTTTTCGCGGACGTTGGCCTCCAACAGCTCGGCGATGACTTCGTTCTTCTGGGCCAGTTTGGCTTCCAGTTGTTGGATGCGGGCGTCTTTGGTGCTCTCGGCCCGGCCGTTGGCCGCCGATCGCTCGAAGGCCTTCTCGGCCTGCGCCAACACCTGATGGATCCAGCCATGAATCTGGGCTGGGCTGCAGGCCGACTTCATCAGCCAGCGTGGAGACAGGTTCCTTGCCAGCGAGATGCCGGCGGACGATTTGAGCTTTCTGTGTGACGTCGAAATGCCTGCGCGTACGTGGACATGAACGAAATCTCCGGTTCAGGTTATGCTAACCCAACCGGAGCCGAAGTCCATTTCCAGCTGAGGCAGGACACTTGCTGCTGATGCTGAATTGCGGTTTTTACCAAAGCGACATTGCGGCGTTGAAGTGTTCCGAGTTCGACGTAGCCGGTCGCCGCATCACTCGCAAGCGATCGAAAACAGGTCACTTTGTCCGCGAACGTGCCCCTTGTATGCTGGCGACTTTGGGACGAAACTTACCGGCTTCTGCTTATCTTCGCCCAGCCCTCGCCCGCCCTAAATGGGACAAAAGGCCATCATGCTCACAAGGCGGGGTCAGTGCCGCGCAGCGGCACTGACCAGAGCAGTTCGCAGAGCGGTTTCAGCCCACAAGCCAATGAAAGCGGTTGTCTTCTGCTGAACGAGAATGGATTGCCCGTCTATCGCCGTGTGCTTGGGACGGACGGGGATGTAGCCGACTGCGACAACATCAAGTCGGCGTATGAGCGGGTTTGCCGCAAGTTGGACATCAAGCCGAAGCCGTTGATGTTGCTTCGTAAAACGGCGGCCAGCAAACTCGAAGAGCATGACGCCTGACGGGCAGTTTAGCCAGTTCTTTCTCGGACAAGCTCCCCAATCGCTGGCCGAGAGGCGATATGCTCGCCCATCGCCCGAACAGTTCGACAGGGCGGTTCAATGGCTCGGCGAACAGTTCGGCTACGCCACGACGCTGGGAGACGGCCTGCCGTCCGCTACCACGTAGTATAAGGGAACAACAAGACAACACAAAATGAAAAGGAAGCAGGAGGCACTACCATAGGAAATGAGCCACGACAGCACAAAGCGTCATGGCTCATTGTTTGTCGCCAACCGCAAGAGACGACGATGAAAAAATCCCGCAACTATGGTAGTGCTGCCGACACCAAAATCTATCAGACTCGGCCACCTTACAGCCAGCCCAGTCGCTTCAAGCCGAAGGGATGGACGGATACCACACTCGGCTATCTGAACGAAGCCAAGAAACTGACCATTTGCCTTCTACGCAATCGTAGCGTGATGAAGCGTTCTTACTCATGAGGCCGCTCACGTCAATCTCAATGCGACCCTCCCCGTCGACCAAATAACGAGGACATGGATAGCCGCTTGTCGATCACTTCGTCGTCGAGGCATCGTGGCACTCTGGGTGCGTGAACCGAACGTGGCCAACAAGGTTCACTATCACCTGCTCATCAAAGGCGCAGTGACAAAGAGGGACTTGGAGAAGGCAATTGAGGAGGCCATGCCCGACCGTCATCAGGTTAAGTCGCGCAGAAGGTTGAGCCGATCGTCAGCGAATGGCACTATGCCCACTATCTGACAAAGGCAAAGATCGCTGGTTGGATCAAAGGCCGAAAAGTTGAAGACGTGTACGCTCGGAAGCGTCTCCTGTTCAAGTCAAATCTCGGTCTGAAAAAGTACGGTGTCATCGGTCAGTTCTGGGAGCGACCAAAGAAGAAGTTGTGGAGCGAAATTAGAGCCAAGGAGCAACAGATAGCCGAGGGATTGGAGATGCCGAACGTGAAGGAATTGGCCCAGCACGTGTACGCCATGCTCGGTGAGACAGTGCCCATCGAACGGATCGAACGATCATTCGGGTTACGAGCCAAGACAACTGCTGTTCAAGAGTGGATCGCCTCACTTTTATCAGACGAAAACGTCCCTTGACGCCTCATTCGTTTCAGTCCTTACGGCGTGATCTCGTCGAGTGTTCGATCCCAGTGAGGCACTCTTGGGGCGATTCATGCTTTCATTGCCCTTGACCCCTATTGAAGTCGCCAAGGCCGTCGCAAAATATCGAATTGGACAATCAATGCTTGAAAATGCCTCCGGTTGCTCCAGGCTGATCCATCACAAGGAGGTTCGACGGTTCTAATTGTTCCAAGGCACTCACGAAACCAATGGCCTTATCCACGAACTCGGGGGTCAGCGGCCTTCTCGGCTATTACGTTTGATGACTTCATCCAACTCTTCCCAGGATCGAACCTTTAGAGCCTATCCGAATACTTCCCATCGCCATTGGCACGTGGCGTGCGATTTGGGGGTCGTTCTTCCTCGAATTGCACGGAGGTACGTCGATGGCCGATGGATCAGCATCAAAGTTTCACCAGATCCCCGAGGCCTTGTGGGGGCGGATCGATCTGGTGATCCCGATTTACAAAACCAGTTGTAAGGGTGGGCGTCCGAGGCTTCCCATGCGCAAAGTCGTGGGGGGCATTTTGTATGTGTTGTCGACGGGCTGTCAGTGGAAGGCCATGCCCACACAATTTGGCTCGGGCAGCGCGATTCATGCGTATTTCCAGGAATGGGTGGAATTGGGCGTGTTCGCGGAGCTCTGGGAACTCGCCTTGACCGAGTACGACGACCTGAAAGGCATCGACTGGAAATGGCAGACCGTGGACGGGGCGATGACCAAGGCACCGCTGGGTGGGGAAAAAAACAGGGAAAAACCCGACCGATCGTGGCAAACTCGGCGTCAAACGTTCGACGCTGATCGATGGCCGCGGCGTGCCGCTGGCCGTCGCCGTCGAAGGCGCCAATGTGCCTGACCAGAAACTGCTGGCCGACACGCTCGACGCCATTCCGGTGGCGCGCCCTGAGCCGACCCGCATCAAGCCGCAACATCTTTGCCTCGACAAAGGCTACACGGGGGAACCGGTGGACCGCCAAGTCCGCCAGCGCGGCTACACGCCTCATGTGCCGCGCAAGACTAACGAGACGCCCAAGCGGCAGCATCGTGTCGGCAAGGCTCGACGCTGGAAAGTCGAACGTACTCATTCCTGGCTCAACCGTGCCCGGCGGCTACTCACCCGTTGGGAAAAAAAGGTTGTCAATTACCTCGGCTTCCTGCACCTTCAGTTCGCCATCGTCGCTCTACGAACCGCGAAGGTTCTCGGATAGGCTCTTAGAATTTCCTTCGACACTTTTGCGGAATCCTCCTTGCTGTTCCCGTCCGGCATTGGTCGCCAGTTTTTCTCGACTGCTCGATCAACCCAGGCATCAATCTGTCGATCCCGCTCGGATGTTGTTCCCGCCGAGGGACGGGCCTGCCCGGTGTCCAGAACTTCATTTGGAATGATTACGTTACTGGACGCTTGCGGAGCGGACGGCGGAGGCGACCCGGGTGTTGTGTCTCGTTTCCAATTTGCGATCCAAAGGAAGAAAATGACAATACTCGACAACACAGCTATCGGCGGAGCGAATCGACGCCAGTTCTGGCGTTGGCTATCGGCCTCGGCTGCTTTCAATTCGGCAACGACTGCTTTCAGCGACGACAAGGATGCTTCATCACCAAAAATCTTCTCACCCCAGAGTCGTCGTGTCGGACGATCACAACGCACGACCAAGGGTGTGTTACAACCGGGACATGGCAGAGTCTGGCCGATAAGCCCTGGATCAGCGACCTTGATCTGCGAGTTGCAATGTGGGCAAGGGAAGCTTGGCATCAGAGTCTCCGCTTCGCATGAAGGTAGCGTACCCCAGCGTCACACTCAACGTGCCGCCGTTCCAATCGGGGCTCCATAATACAGCAACCAACTCGATCGAGGGACAATGAAAAGTGACTCGATCCCCTACATAGTTAATGCGATTGCTGACATTCCAAGAGTTCCTGCGCCTGCGGGAGGGTTTGTGGCTGGCGGACAAGAGTCCGTCGAGGGTTGGAGCAAGCTGTCTCCACCGAAGCCAAAGAAACCGCCAAAGCCGCAAACGATGCGAGTGAGTCGGGGTGCTACCATCACCCCGTCCGGCCCTACCTTTCCCAATTCGGGCCGACAAATAGCGTCCAAACTGATTAGAAACGTTTGGTGGGGACCCTGACACTTTGCCAGGGTTTTGGCTTTTCGGATTTTCGCCTAGAACTCTTTTTGGTGGTCTCGCCAAGTTGAACAGGCGAGTTGGAGTGTCCTCGGAGGATTTGTTCGCCATGATCATGGTAACGACGGCCATCGCTTGTTATCTGCCAATTGCCAAATCCGGCAACCTCTTGCGGTTCTAACAATCCGTAATCAACCATTTGCTTGCGAGCCGCCCGCATGTTGTGCTTCCAACGAGGTTCAGGGTTGTCGTTGTGGAGATGTTCATAATCAACTGGCTTGAGTATTCCTGACATCTCCTTCTTGACCGGTCGATACAAGTCTGAAACCTTGGCCCTGCCACCCTTTCGCACGAGAACACGCAAAATCGGGACGTAGTAATCGCTCTGCGGCGTCATCTCACCATTCGCCAATCGTTCGTTTGACGATGCTTTCCACGGCATAATGGTCTCCCGAAGAACGTCGCCTGGACTGACACTGGACAAGCCACATTTTAGCCGGACCACCCACGAATGCGACAAACGAAGGGTGAGTCACCGTCCAATTGACAGGATGCGGCCAGCACAGGATCATGTCATTTCAGGGTGGGTGACGAGGCAATGAGCCAGTCCAACTTTTGTACTCGATTTAACACGCATTTCAGTCCAAAAGTCAGTCCATACGGATGCTGCCCGCATTTCCGTCCAGGCTCAATAGATGTAAACATTTCAAGATTAGCGACTTACGAAACAAGCACCCGTAGCTCAGTAGGATAGAGCGGCGGTTTCCTAAACCGCAGGTCGCAGGTTCGAATCCTGCCGGGTGTACTTCGCGCCGGGTCTATTTCGTGAAGGTGCCGACGGGCCGTCCGGTCATTTCCGCGCAAAAAAGGGCCCCCTTTTTCACTCCAAAACCGACCAAACCGGCGGCTGCCCGCCGGTTTTTCTGCATTTGGACCCATTTTTTACGCGAATGCCCTCCTAAAAAAGGGGGCCTTTCCCCACCCCAAAAAAGGTGAAATCCCTCGGAAAAAACGGCCCTTTTTACCCCTCGCCCAGTCGATCGCCACGGGGGATTTTTCTGGTTTTTCTGTGGCAGAAAGGGGGGTCCCGCCCCACCACAGAAAATTCCCCCGCCGGACCTCCGTCGGCCTCGCAAAAGTGTATTTAACTAAAATCATAGTATAGACTTATGTAACATCAGCGCCACCACAGAAAAATCCATTTCCTGGGTAACGCGAGGTCAGGACGTCACGACTGCGGACATCGTCCGCCTCCCCTCTGCCCTCTGCCCTTCTTCCCTCACGAATAAAGCTCTCATTCGCCGGCCGCTGTATCATGGACCGCATGGCTCGAAACTCTCTGATCCTGGCACTGGCAGGCGCTGCCCTCTTTCCCGCAATCTGCTGCGGGGCGCGGGCGGGAACGTGGGCGGGGCCGAACATTTCGATGTCGTGGTCTATGGCGGGACGTCGGCCGGCGTGACGGCGGCGATTCAGGTCGCCCGCATGCATCACAGCGTCGTTCTCATCGAGCCGGGCCGGCACATCGGCGGACTGACTTCGGGCGGGCTGGGAGCCACCGACATTGGAAATAAGGCGGCAATCGGCGGGCTGTCTCGCAGCTTCTACCAGCGCGTCCGCCGCTATTACGACCGCCCGGAGGCCTGGAAATTCCAGACGAGCGACAGCTTCCACAGCCTCCGCCGCAAAACGGGAGAAGCCGAGATGTGGGTCTTCGAGCCCCACGTGGCGGAACTCATTCTGCGCGAAATGCTCTCCGAAGCGCACGTCCCGCTTGTGTTCGGCGAGCGACTCGACCCGCACGCCCCGCTTGTATTCGGCGAGCGGCTCGATCCGCACGCACCCATCACCTTCGAGCGACTCGACCCGCACGGTATTAAAAAACACGGTGTCGAAAAATCCGGCGCCGAGGAACACGGTATTAAAAAACACGGCGTCGAGAAGCACGGATCGCGGATCGTTTCAATCCGCATGCAGAGCGGCCGCATCTTCGAGGGCTCGGTCTTTATCGACGCCACCTACGAGGGAGACCTGATGGCCCAAGCCGGCGTCTCGTATCGCGTCGGGCGCGAGGCCAACTCCGTCTACGGCGAGACACTCGACGGCGTCCAGGTCAAAAATGCCATCGGTCATCAATTCGTCGTCGCCGTCGATCCCTACGTCGTCCCGGGAAAACCGGCGAGCGGCCTCTTGCCCGGGATCGAGGCCCGTCCCCCCGCAGCCGACGGCACGGGCGACAGCAAGGTGCAGGCGTATTGCTTTCGCATCTGCACGACCGACGTTCCCGAGAACCGCATCGCCTGGCCCAAACCGGCCGATTACGACCCGCGTCGCTATGAGCTGTTGCTCCGAAATTTCGAGGCGGGCGATCACCGCGTTCCCTGGATGCCGATTTCGATCCCCAACCGCAAGACCGACACGAACAATAAATTCGCCGTCTCGATCGACGCGATCGGCATGAGCGACGCCTATCCCGACGGAGACGACGCCACCCGCGCGGATCATCGCCGAGCACACCTCGTATGAACAGGGGCTGTTGTGGACGCTGGCCAACAGTCCTCGCGTGCCGCCAAAAATCCGCGCGACGTTTCGGCGATACGGACTGGCCGCCGACGAGTTTGTCGACAACGGCCACTGGCCGCATCAGATCTACGTTCGCGAAGCGCGGCGAATGGTTTCGGATTACGTCATGACACAGCACGATTGCCAGGGACGGCACGTCGCCGACGACTCGGTCGGCCTGGCCGCCTACACGATGGATTCGCACCACGTGCAGCGCTACGTCCGCGACGGCCGCGTGTGGAACGAGGGAGACGTGCAGGTCGGCCGCTTTCCTCCCTATCCGATCGCCTACAGGGCCCTGCGGCCGAAGAAGACCGAGTGCACAAACCTGCTCTTGCCCACCTGCCCTTCCGCGTCGCACATCGCCTTCGGCTCAATCCGCATGGAGCCGGTCTTCATGGTCCTGGGCCAATCCGTGGCGACCGCCGGCGTGATGGCGATCGAAGCGCAATCAGCCGTGCAGGACGTCGAGATCAGGCGGCTGCAGCAGCGTCTTCTGTCCGATGGGCAAATCTTGAAGTGGAAATAAGGCTGTCATGGGCCACGCCGGGTGGCACTGCTAAACGGCTTCCGTTTAGCAGTGTGCTTCTCGAATCGACGTTGGAAGTGATTCGGAGCAAGTCCAGCAGCGGTCCTTGCGGCAATCTTTGCTCGGTTCGAGGCCAATCGGAGCGTTCGAGAGTGCAAGGACGCTCGCCAAGGCACTGCTAACCGAAGCGGATTAGCAGTGGCACACCGCCGACGGCTGCGGGGAAGGCGCTGGCGGTCACTTTGTCCCGCCTAGCATGTTTGACAGGCAGCCGACGACGCTCAGCGAAAGCACTGCGATGATCGGCAGCAGCACGAACACCCAACTGAGAATGTGGTCGCGTCCTGTTCTCATCCCTTCATTTTACGCGTTTCGCTGCTGTTTCGCTCTTGGTCGTCGCGGTTGGCAAGCGACATATTCTAACCCTCTTGGCGGCCAATTCTTGCGGCTCGTCTTTTACAGATGCTGTAAAGGCGATCGTGAACGAGACTGCGCACGCGGATACGATGGCGGCAGACAGTACCCTTACTCATCTTCGCGGACTGCGGACGTAAGGCCTGTCGTCGATGAAAATGGCGAAGTTTGTTTTCTGGCCGGGGTGCAGCGAGATATTGCGGAATTCGATCTGCGTCCATTTGCGCATTTGCAGGCGAAACTCCCTGACCCGCGCGAGCCGCAGATTCGGGAAGCGACGCGAAATCAATTGCATTCCTTCGGCCCAAGTCGAAACAGCAAGAGTTGATTGATGCTCGCGCGACGACAGGTCGATGGCGACGACGCGGAAGTCGTCCGGATCTGCTTTGATGGCAACCGGCAGCTGCGCCTCTCCTCCCTTTTCCACCGGGTCGCCGAAGAGCACTCCGCCCCGCGGCAGCGCGACCGCGGTCCCTTGCGTCGGCGGACAGGTGGCAACGGTCGTCCATTTGCCCGCCGCGTATTTCAAGCGCACGGTGGCGCGCGATTGCGGAGCAATCTCGATCGACAGGGTCGACTCCATTTGCTTCATGCCCAACAAACCCGTGGACCAGGAACCGGCGTTCGAGCCTGTCGTCTCGCCCACCAAGGCCGGTTCCGCGATCGTCGCATCCCCCTTGAACTTGCACTCGAAGACGAACAGCCGGCTGAGCAGGTTCGTGTCTTTCTTCGAGCCCGGCGTCTGATCCACAAAGTGAATCCGATTGCGTGGTTTTGCGGGAGCCGACCCGTCGCCGATCCACCACGCCTTGTCGTTCGCCGCCCCATCGCCGACGCCCACCAGCTCGAACGTTGCCCCATCGGGAAGCACGGCACGGAACTTGTTCTCCGGCGGTGTCTCGGTCTGGATCTTCGAGTCGCCTTTTGCCGGCGTCTTCGTACCGGCCGCTGGAGCATCTGCCGCGTTTGCAGTGACGAGCGTGCCGGGGAATGCGAGAAGAACACAGATTGCGGCAAGCCGGAGCCAGCGCGGCGGCAGCTCGAGCAACCGTCCGACACACGGCCCGTACACCGAGCACCGCCTTGGTGCCATTTGCAGCTCCTGACGTTTCGACCCGGATTCTATCTATTGCCCTGCGACGATCGGGAGCAGCGCGAACACCCAAACGAGAATGTGGTCGCGTCCTGTTCTCATCCCGTCATTCTAGTACACCGTACAACGGTCGTTGGCAGCCTCAACAGAGAGTTTCGCGGCCAAAAACCATCAGTCTTGCATGCCAATTCAAAGTGGTCATTCCACTAGCCGCTGGGTTTTACTGCGGGTTCGCTCGGGGTCGTCGATGTCGTGCAACGGGGAAATTCTAACCCTCATGGTGGCCGATTTTTACGACCGCTCTTTTACAGATGCTGTAAAAGCGATCGTGAACAAGACCGCGCATGCGGATACGATGGCGGCAGACAGTCGAAAACGGTTCCCGCTCTGCAGGCTTCGATCCATTGCGAGTCTGGTACAATGCGGCCATGACTCCAAAACCCACCGATGAACTCGACCAGGCGCTGGATGAGCATCACGGCTTCCTCAAAACGGAGGGCCGGCAGGGGAAGGTCATCGTGATGTCGATGCCGCTGTTTCGCGAAATGATGGGCGTCGGCTCCGACGAGTCGCTGGCCGAGTCCGTGATGGCCATCGAAGAGGGGCTGGCGGACGTCGCGGCCGGGCGCACCGTGCCGCTGGTTCAGGTCTTCGGCGAGCTCGACGAAAAGTAGTGACGTAGGGCAGGCTGTGCCTGCCGATCTTGGTAAGTCGAGCGTAATGATAGCGAACGGCAGGCACAGCCTGCCCTACAAGACTAAAGCGCACTCGGAACCCAAATCATGGAACAAAAGCCGAACACTCCACCAGAGCCCAAACCTCCCGTCGGTGTGGCCCGCCCGCCCCGGCATACCCTTCGCAACTTCGTGATTTTGCTCGCGGTCGCCCTTGTGGCCGTCGGCTTCTGGCGAAGTTGGTTCGTCGTCTCGGCCCACGACTCGCCGGAGAGCCAAAAGGTCGACATCAACCTCAAGGTCGACACGGCCAAGATCAAGGAAGACACCAAGCGGGCCACCGAAAAGACCAAGGAAGAGGCCGAAAAAATCTCGACCAAGGTGAAAGCAGAGGCCCAGAAGCTGCGCGAGTCGAAATGAAGGGGTGGGGGATGAGGGGCGAGGGGTGAGGGGCGAGGGATCAGGGATCAGGGAACATGCAAGGCGGACGTCGTCCGCCTCCCCTTTACCCTCATCCCTCGCCCCTCACCCGCGCCCCTCACTCCAAATTGGAGAATTGCTCAGAATGCACTTGCTTGTTTTGCTGTCAGCCGTCGCTGTGGCTGCGGCCTCCGCCGATTTCTCGTCGTATCAGGCCGAACAGATCTTCCCGCCGATCGATCGTCAAACGCACGCACCGAGCATCGTGGAGTGTCCGAACGGGGACTTGCTCGCCTCGTGGTATGGCGATCGACCCCAGTCCGACTCAGCCGTGTTCGGCGCCCGCAGGAAGCGGGGGGAGGCGAATTGGAGTCCGCCGTTCGTGCTGGCCGATCGGCGCGGTTTCCCCGATTGCAACACCTGCATGATGATTGATCGGCAACAGCGGCTGTGGCTCTTCTGGCCGACCATCGTGGCCGACAGTTGGGAAACTTGCCTGATGAATTTCCGTGTGGCGGCGGATTATGAACAGCCAGGACCGCCGAAGTGGGAGCGCGAGGGGCTGATCCTGCTCAAGCCGGAAAACTTCCGCGACGAAGCCTTGAGGCTGCTCGGCAATCGCCAGTTGCGCCCTCCGCGCGGAGCGAAAGGGGGCCCGGAAGGCCAGCGGGCGAAGTTGGGCGAGTCTCTGTACCAACGCCTCGGCTGGGCGCCGCGGTGCAAGCCGACGATCCTGCCCGGCGGCCGGATCCTGCTGCCACTTTATTCGGACACGTTTTCCATCTCGATCATGGCGGTGAGCGATGACAGCGGGTTGACCTGGTACGCGAGCCAACCGCTGATCGGCTTCGGCAATATCCAGCCGACGGTCCTCCGCCGCAACGACGGCACCTTGGTGGCGTACATGCGCGAAAACGGCCCCAGCCGCCACATCCGCGTGGCCGAGTCGCACGACGACGGTCTGAAATGGGGACCGGTCGGCGAGACCTCGCTGCCCAATCCAGGGAGCGGGATCGACGGAGTTCGCCTGGCCAACGGCCACTGGGTGCTGATTTACAACGACTCACCATCCAGCCGTGCCAGCCTGGCCGTTTCTGTCTCGGACGATGAGGGCCGAACCTGGAAAGTGACCCGGCACCTGGAGCGGCACGCGGCCGGCAACTATCAGTACCCCGCGATCATTCAGGGTCATGACGGCACCCTGCATGCGATCTACAGTTGCTTCATCGCATCGGAGGCACCAGTCGTCGCAAAGCCGGGAGAAAAACGGAAGGGCCCGCGGATCGTGGCCAAGGGCATCAAACACGCCGCCTTCAACGAGGCTTGGATCCGCTTGGGCGATTGACGATGGCCCGCGTCATCAGACGCGAGCGTCGAAGTCCTGTTGGGCATGCTGTGCATGCCGCTTCCCGATCACGTGTCGTTGAGCTACGAAAATCGGTATGCGAAGCATGCCCTCCGAAACTTACAGCCGGCGCCCGCCGTCTCCGGCCCGGCCGCGGCAATGGCCTAGAGTTCAACGGACTGCTACGGCTTGAATACCGGACTCCGAAACGTCTGCTCCCCCACGGTCAGCTCCAACTGGATTTCGCACCCTTCATCGGCGCGAATCGCGTTTCCTCCCGGCAACCCGGTGATCTCGGCGAGCGGTCTCTTTTTGATTTTGACATCGAACACTCGCGTGGTACTGGGCGAAGGCGAGCCCTCATCGGACAAATTCCACAGCTCGACGTACCAACGGTTCAACCGTTTAACAAGGATTTCGATCTTGAGTTCGCGCGTTGCGGGCGCCATGTCAACGAGGGGTGGAGTGACCGATCGAATGGTGGCCGAAACGTTCCGTCGAGCCGGGTGTAGAGGGATCTCTGAGGATCCCAGGAGATGGCGAGCTTTGACGCATCGTCCACGATCTTTTTGTTTTCAGCTTCCTCCCTTTTCCGCTCTTGGGCATCAGCGCAACAGCAAAACAACAGATAGTCGTTGTCTTCGTCCGGCTCGAGCCGATGAACCGTGTCGAGCAACCGGAGCGCCTGGTTCCGCAGACCTCGTCCGGACCAGACCCGTTTGTCGGACAAACCCCGGTCTGTCGTTTTGAGACGCCAACGCGGGGAATTGATGAATTCTTCAATCGCCGCGAATGGCTTGTTGGTCGGCGTCAGCGGTTTTGCCCTGAGCTTGCCGTATTTGCGAAAGTACGCCACATGCAACAGCGGTTCCGGACCCGGTCCCGTGCTGCCGGCCACTCCCGTCGGCAGTAGAAACGGGATGTCGCCCTCAATTGTGATTGGGAAACGAGGCAACAGTCTTGGGTCGTCTAAGTTGATCGAGTTGGTCGTATCGGGGAGCATGACTCCCGGAAGCTTTGGAGTTTCTTCCTCGTAGAAAGCGGTCGGAACGCTGGGGACCTCGAACAGGGTCCGCAAAACGAGAATCAGGTACTCCCAAGTATCTACGTCGGCCAGCTCGCTCGATACTCGCACGAATTCGGCGACCGCGGCCAATGCTTTCTCCTTTCCCAGCGGCTGGAGTGCATTGACGGCTCGAATGACCAATCTTGGGTTGTACCTCTCCTTCAGATCTCTCAAGTCATACATAACTTCGCACAACTTGCTCAGCTCCGCCTCGGTAAACATGCCGTCAGGCGGCGGAGACCCTTGGCCGAACACCTCCTCAACGCGGCCGGCGTGATTGATGTCGATTTGGCCTAACGTCGCAACCTTCATGTGGCCGGCGGCCCCGTACCGCCAGATTTCTCGCACGTCAGCCGGCGAAAAGTCCCAATCCTTCTGGGTGCTGACGTCGTCGGGCTTCCCCACCAAGGCGATGACTTCCGCCTGCGACATCCCCTGTTGCACTTTGTTCATCGCTTCGGAAAACGCGCGCCGATTGCGCCTGCTTCCCTCGCGAGCGAGTCGGGAGCGGCAATTGCCACAAACGTGCAGACGCAAGTGAGAAGCCGGATGGGAATGGCCATCGTCGAAATTCCGAGGGCGCAAATTCTCGATTTGATCGTAGCGCTGCTCGAAGAGCTTTGCAATCTCGCGATGTCTGCGCAGCGGAAGAAATCAACGGAGCCATTCGTTCCTGACACCTCTTCCGCCGTTTCTTTCCCCCATTAACTTGCAGTCGGCGGATGAAGCGCACCCCAATCCCCACGTGAACCTTCCCTCGTAAAAGCGTGTCATCGCCGCGGAGGTCGCAGCGGTGTGCTGGTACATTTCGAATGTGCTCGTTCGGGGCGCGAGTACCTCTTTCGTCTTATCAAATACGAGGGGGCGGGGCGGATGGACAGGCAGTTGAGGGGTGCGGGGCGAGGGGTGAGGGAAGAGGGCGGAAGACTGGCACCCGTGAAGTCCCCTCACCTCTGCCCCTCTCCCGCAAGGGAGAGGGGTGCCCGATCCACCCTACGAAAACTGTGGCGCCGCTTTCAGGGCTCTGAACGAAGAATTGGGGCGAATCGGATCCCAGGACTGCGCTGCACTGTTCGGCTGCGCGGCGAACAGTTCCGCTTCGTCCTGGGCTATCGAGTTGCGCCCCAGTTGGGGCTGAAGAACCGGGAGCCTATGGCTCCAGACAAGTGAGAGGAGAGAGGTGACAGCGAAAAAAGTCCCTGAAGGGGACTCACTCTACAGCCCGGGGCGGAGGCTTCCGTAGCCCCGGGTTGTGGTGCATTAGGAATCCAAAAAGTCCTGAAGGGACGACACAGGAGCGGCGCGATGGATTTGCTCAAAGAGCCGCGCACGATAGTAAGCGGTAAGCGCTCGTCGGCCTGCGGCGAAAAAGAACAAGGACCGCTTACTTTCGTGCGCGGCTCTTTGGTGGTGGGCCTGCTCGGCACCCGTGAGGTCCCCTCACCCCTGCCCCTCTCCCGCGGGGGAGAGGGGTGCCCGGAAGTGGTCCCAGCGTACGAGAGCGGTGGCTCGTGCTAGACAGCCGGCCGCTGACGCCGCCACCAGCGACCTCCGGCGAAGACGGTGCCGACGAGCGACCAAATCGCCAGCGAGGCAGGCTCCGGCACGCCGGTGGCAGCGCTGCCTGCGCCGCCACCCATCGTGAACACACGAATTTCTTTGAAACCTTGAAGGTTGGCGGTCAGATTTACGATCAGTTCGGTGCCGCCATTCGTAATTTGGAAGCTGTCGTTGGTGTGATTGATGATCCCACGGTTGTTGCTCGAATTTGTGTAGCCGGTCGGATAGGTGGTGCCGGGGCTCCCATAGATATCCGTTTTGTCGAGTGTTCCCGGCACGCCAAACGTTGTCCCCGACAGAGCAATGCCGATGATCTTGGTGCTGAAGTTGACAATGACATCGCCCGAGTGCACGACGCCGTCGATGTCGGGATTCAGTTGAATAAACGTTGAGCCGTACGGGGTCCCCGTCGTGAGCGTCGTGGGCGTGCCTGTCGAGATGCCCACGTACGAACCAACCGCCCCGTTATTCTCCAGCGTGATGTTGGAGGTAATCAGGCCGCTGGACTCGTTCCACACCTGGTAGGCGGTACTGACGTCCCCCAATGCCGTCGAGGGAGCAGAGACCAATGTCCCGTTTCCGCTGACAGAGGTCGCGAAACCGGCGAAGGTCGGCTGAGCACACAGCAGTGAGAGCGCACCGGCGCCGACAAGCAGAAGCTTCTTCATGGATCCATCCCGTAGCTTGAGTCGGTTGATTGTCAGATGAAAGTTCTGAGCCTGCTTCCGGCAGGTGTCCCCAAACAGGACGAACTTTCTGCACCGGATGAATCCGCGGTTCACTTCATTGGCCCGCCCGAAACATCCCACCACGCGACCGCTTCCCGCGGGCGTGGTCAAAGGGCCGCTTGGCCGCCCTTTGCTCGGCGGAAGTATAGGGTGGCCACCCTCTGTTTCCAAGCTGTCTCAGTTTGATCACATGTGCGAGTTGATGCATGCCTGCTCTGCTGCAATCCCATGTTTCGCGGAGGAAGCAATTTACGTCCGTGTTCACGCCCGTTCATCGCGTTCAGCCTTCCGGCCCCGCGGTCCTGCTCACCGCCTGCAAATTACGCAGATTGAATGGCCATCTTTTAACCGGTGGAAGTCCCGCAGGGCATGCTGGGCATGCCGCCTCCCGATCACGTGTCGTCGAAAAACGAAAACCGGCATGCGAAGCATGCCCTCCAAAACTGAGTGCTCGCAGCACTAGCCGGGCGAGTGGATGAGGGCGCTGTAGCCGCTCCACAAAATGTCGATGCCGATGCAGAGCAGGATGAACGCCGACAGCCGCACTAAGACATTTGTGCCGTGTGCGCCGAGCGCTCCCACGGTTCCCTCGGCAAAGCGGTAGCAGACGTAGATGGTGGCGGCGATCGCGATCAGGCCGGCGATGGCCGCGACGACGAGCAAGGCGAACTCGGGGAGGCTCTCTCGGGGCCGCTGGCTGCCCAGCGTGATGGCGACCGCCATCGACCCCGGTCCCACGGTGATCGGCATCGTGAGTGGATAAAACGCGTCGGTCGGCGCGACGGCGGGATGCCCGGCCCGCTCGCCGCTCGCAGAATTCTGTGTCTGGAGCAGGTTCCATCCCGTTGCCGCGACGACGAGCCCACCGGCGACACGCACGATCGGCAAGGTGATGCCAAAGAACTCGAGGACATACGAACCGACGAACAGCGAGCCCAAGAGCAGAGCGAAACTGTTGAGCGCGACCAGGAGCGCAAGCGTGTTGCGTTCCTGCCGGGTGCAGTCTTGGGTCAGGCCCAGGAAAATCGGCGCGCCGCCAATCGGATTGACAATCGGGAACAATCCCGCGTAGACCAGCAGAAACGCGTTCACGAGGTGATTCACCGACTGTGCCATGCCGCATCCGTAGGGGTCCGCGGGACGCAACCTGCGGCAAAGGAATGGTGCCCATCCACGCCGCCCGGAAAATGGACTGTGGGGGAAAGGTACACGGTCGGGATCGGTCAATCAATGAGGCATTGCAGGGACTGAAACGCACCGTGGCCAAGTTCTAGCACGACGCAACTGCGGCGGTCGCCGCTTGGAGGGTCGTCGTTTCCTCGGCCCCCGCCCCTCATCCCGCACCCCTCGTACTTATTTGCTGAGGGCGGCGTCGGTGATCGGTTCCTGGCCGTTGAAGGTGGCCATGCCGAGCATCACGCGAATGTCGATCGTGTCGTTGAGCATGTGGGTGGAACCGTCGCACATGGCCACGCCGCCGGCACCGGGATGAAAACTGTAGACGAGGTTCGTGCCGCCCCCCAGATTCGTGCAATTGAAGAAGCACACGGGATCCGTCTTGCTCGTCGTCTCGGCGCCCGTGAAGGTCGAGCCTTCGAACCAGTTGAGCGCGGCGTTGCCGAAGCAGCCCCAGCAACCTCCCGTGTTGGTCACGGTATATTCACGCCAATTGAGCGTCGTGCAGCTCAGCGGAACTTTGACTCCCTTGACCCAAAGATCGGGCCGGCCGGCGTTTTCGGTGCAGAACAGGGTGGTGGAGGCTCCGTCGACGATCTCATCCAGCGAGTGGCCGCCGGTCGAATCTTCCAGGACCCCGTCGGTGGCTCGCGAGGCGCACTTACACGGATTGCCCGTGCTCACGTAGTTGTAATAGGCGCCGAGGTTTTCCCCGAATCCGCAGATGGGGAAATAATCGCTGGCACCGCTGAGCCGCGTGAAAATGAACGAGCAAGGTTCCCATTCGTCCGACCAATCTTGTGTTTTCTCGGTGAACGGATTCTCGCCGCGAGGGGCCGAGGGGCAGACCCAAGTCGGAATCACGGCGGCCAAGGGGCGCTGTGCGGCGCAAGGGTCCGTGGCGACGCATCCGGAATTATCCGCCCCATAACATTCGCCGCCCGGAGGATCCCACGGGGCAAACAGAGGGGCGTTCTGATCGATTTGGTTGTAAACGGTTGTTGCTTCCAAAAACGGCAACAGGGCGGAGCCCCACGTGTGCATGTTGAAATCGAAATAATCGCCCGGAATTCCCTTGTCGGGCCCGCAGGGAAAACCGCTCTGATAGACGACGCTCAATAACATGGGGAATCGCCGGTTGACGTCGTGATAATTTTGTGCGGCAAGGGCGACCTGCTTGAGATTATTGCGGCATTGCGTGCGGCGAGCGGCCTCCCGCGCCGCCTGGACGGCAGGAACCAGCAAGGCGACCAGAATGGCAATGATCGCGATCACCACCAAAACCTCGATCAGCGTGAACGCCCTTCGCGTGTTCGTCATGGCTCGATCTCTCTCTGAAATGCAGGAATCGGAAGACAGCCGCAGGGAATGGCGATTTCCCGTCGCGGGTCCGGTCAGTCCGATTCGATGGACAGCGTGGGTTCCTCTGCGTGGTACGGAGCGTGAACAAGTTGGTCGAGCGGCCGCTCGACAAAGTCCGGATCGAGTCGCGAGCCGTCCGAGAGTGCTTGCTCGCACGCGCGAGCGAGGACGGGGCTCAGGCCCGACGCGGAGATTTCCGGCGTCGCGGTGACCGTCGCCTTGCGATCGAGTTTGCCCCAGCCGACTTCGAATCCGCGAAGTATGGCAAGCCCCGAGCGGATGGCCACGACGTACATCAATTGCCGGTAGACGAACCGCTGCGGAATGAGCCAGGCGAGCAACCGCTTGTCTTCCGCGGGTTCCATGCGGAAGGCTAAGACCGCGGTCGCGAAGTCGGCGGCCGTGAACGCCGAGTAGTAGACCAGAGTTTCGACGAGCGAGGCGGTCGCCTCGGGGCTGTAACTCTGCCAGGTGCGAAACAGCCAGGCCAAAATCGAGAAGGCCAGGGTCACGTCCAACAGGGGCGAGATCAGCGGGAACAGAACCTGGAAGAGCACGATGTTGGGCAGTCCGATCAGACCCATCGCGCGGTATTTCGGATTGAACAGGCACTCGCGATGCTTGAACGCCGCTTGCGCCGTGCCGAACATCCAGCGAAAACGCTGGCGGAGCAGGCCGCGGACGGTGTCCGGCGCTTCCGTCAGGCCAACGGCCTCCTCGTCGTAGAGGACCTGGTATCCCGCCTTGACGATGGCGATCGTCAAGTCGGCATCCTCGGCCAACGTGAGCGGAGTAAAGCCGCCCAACTCCTCAACCAATTCCCGCCGCCAGGCACCGACCGCCCCGGGAACCACGGTGATGCAGTTGAGCAAGTTAAAGGCGCGGCGATCGAGGTTCTGGCTGGTGACGTATTCCAGTGCTTGCCACCGCGTGAGCGTGTTGATGCGGTTGCCGACTTTGGCATTGCCCGCCACCGCACCCACGCGGGGATCGACAAAATGCCGCACCAACTGGTCGATGGTTTCGCGGGGAAAGATCGTGTCGGCGTCCAGGCCGACGACGATCGGCGCGGAGGTCCGCCGCAGGCCGAAATTGAGCGCCGCCGACTTTCCGCCGTTGGGAATTGAAAAAATGCGGACTCGCGGCTCGTCCCCGAAGGCGCCCCGCGCACTCGCAGGTCTTGTCGCGGGAGCCGTCGTCCACCACGAGAATCTCCATCGTCCCGCGATAGGCGGACGCCAAGAGGGAGGCAATCGTGTTGACGATGACCTGCTCTTCGTTGTAGGCCGGAACGATCACCGCCACGTCCGGCAGGAATCCCGGTGCAACCGTTGTTGTTCGCCGCCGACGTTTGTCGATGACGGCCGCCGCCGCGATGAAAACCAGCCGCGCGATGCCCAGCACGGTGCCGGCCAGGAAGAGCAGGTAAAGGATTTTTGAGACGGCGTACATCAGGCGAAACGTCTGGCGGTTGACGACAGCCGTCACTTTTTTGTCGGCCGACAACGGCGGCATCACGTCGTCGCGCGTACGGCCCATCAAGCGGGAGATGCTCACCAACTCGTAACCCTGCGCACGGAGCCGATCGATGAGGACCGGCAGCGCCTTGACCGTCTGACTTCGGTCTCCGCCCGCATCGTGCAACAAGACGATGTGGCGTTCGTTTTTCTGGGCCTCTTTGATCACGCTGCGGACGATCTGTTCGGCAGGAGGTTGCTTCCAGTCCTCGGGGTCGATATTCCAGCCGACCGAGATGTATCCCATGTCGGTGACGGTCTCCAACGGCTTCGTGTCGTCCATGGTGGAAGGATCGATGTCGGAGCCGTAAGGTGCGCGGAACAGCACCGCCTGGCGATCGGTGGTGGCCTGCAGCAGGCGTTCCGTTCCCGAAACTTCGAGGCGCAATTGAGCCGTCGAGATGGAGAACACCTTCGGATGAGTGTAGGTGTGATTGCCGATTTCGTGGTTGTCCTGCAATTCGCGTTCGATCAACTCGGGGTAGCGCTGTGCGTTCGTGCCGACGATGAAGAAGGTCGCGGGGACGTGCTTGCGGCGAAGGACATCGAGAATAAAGGGGGTGTATTTCGGATCGGGTCCGTCGTCGAACGTGAGGGCGATCGTTCGAGCCTTGGCCGCGCCAAATCGTTCGACCATGCAGGGCGAGGGGAGTTCCTGGTAGCGCTCGTCGGTGATCAGGCCTCGCTGGTTTTCATAGGTCACGTCGCGGTGACCGTCGCGATGGGGCGAGGCGACCTTGTAGATCTCACCATCCCCCGTGAAATTCACGCGATACTTGAACGTCATCGTCGCGAGGTTGGCCGCCGCATCGGACGTTGACCCGCTTTTTTTTCCGAGCAGAGTCCAGATGGAGGGATCTTCGCTGCCCAATCGCCACACCGCGAAGCCCCGCGACGGCGTTCCGCGTGCCAGCGCGATCTGATTGAAAGCCGTGACCGCATCCAGAAACCAGACCGTGTGCTGCTTTCGTTCGCTGTCCTGGTACGTAAAGGTCGGGTTCAAGGACGTTTTGTCCAAGATGATTTGGGCCTTATTTCGCCGGGCGGTGAGCATCACCTCGTCGAAAGTCTTGCTGGCCGTTTCGCTGCCGGGCAGCCAGTCGTAACCGTAATTGCCGATCGCCCACACCAGCTTCTCCGGGGGGATCTCCCGGCGGCGCTGTTCCACGATGTCTGCGAACCAGTCGGCGCTGGCCAGCGGCCCCGCCGGACTATTGAGCCAATGCTCGTCGAAAGCCATCACGATGACCCGGTCGCAAAACTGGGCAATTTTCGCGAATTGAATCTCGGCCTGTTCGGCCTGGACCGTAATCGAAAGCAGCAGGTTAACCGCGTGCAGCCGGTGCCGAGTTCTGCGAGGAAGGCGTGAAAGGATGCCAGGCTCGAATCTGGAAGCCCCTCAAAGTCAATGGTGAGACCCGCAAACCCGTGCTCTTTCACGTACTTCAACATGCGGTCGATGGCCGCGCGGTGCAAAGCCTTGTCGGCGAGAACCCGCGCGAGATTCTGCGAATCAAACGCGTCGCCATGCCAGTTGTTGACGATTGGCAAGATGCGAAGCGATGGCCGGTTTTCCCGGATGAATTCGAGGACGCTGCGCTGTGCCTCTTCGTCGTCCTCCTCCAGCTTTCCGTCCGCACCATAAATGTGCAGCCATTCCGGGACGAGAAGATCGAGCGCATTGAGATTGGCTTTCAACGAGCTGAAGCTTGTCTCGTCCCAGTTCACGAAAAAACCGATCGTTTCCGTGTTCGCTGGCGCGATTTTGGCGGTCTCGGCTCGAGCCAACCGTCGTTTCGTCACATTTGAGGGACGCGATGACTTCGCAGCGACTTCCGCTCGCGGAGCCAACCGCGGCCCACTTCGCAGGGCCGTGGTCGTACGCAGTCCCAAAGCCGGAATTATGGAAGGGAAAACAACGCTGGCGAGAAGTGCCCCCCCGAGGAGCAGAAACAAGCCCGTCACCAGCAGCAAAGCATTCCGAATCCGCGGCCAGCGCGCACGCGAAGGATCAAAGAAAATAGGTAGACGTTTGTCGTCGCGAGATTGGCTTTCCAATGGGCCCCCTCTGGAATTGCCGAACCGCGTCTTCGATCAACGAAGCGCAAATGGATTTTGCCGGCATCGACGAGCAGGGGGGCCACGACTCGCGTCGGCGGAGTTGCAGATCGACCATGCCTCTTCGGTGGGCAGAAAAGAGGCACCGCTCCGATCAAGTGCACTCGCAAGGGCGTCTCGCGGTCCCAAGCTCGTTACCAGTAGTCCACATATTACCCAGACAGTCGCGACGGAGAGACAAAAAATTATACTTATTTTTTCTATTCTTTCTTATCGTTTTATTATTACCAAATTATCCCAATCGACTAAAATGTGATAATGGATAATTTGAGTAATTTACGTAATATTTTGCGAGAGAAGGAGCTGCACGCGGTGTGGGCCGCCTTCCGATCTTAAAGTGGGGGGCCGCGAGATTCGCAAAAGACGAGCGGTTCGAGGCGAGCTGTCTGCTGGCCGCGACATGCAATAAGCGTCCTTTGAGCTGGGCTTCCCGGTCGGAGGAGATGTGGTAGCGGATCCACTCAACCTCGATACTTTTTCGCGGCAAGACACGGCCCGTTGTTCGGCGACGTCATCGGACGCTTCGCCCGTTCTTGCGCCAATGACCGTTCGCCCGCAATTGGATTGCGCCGACCAAGAATACTTGCAAGGCGTGCAATGCCGCTCCGCGAACCAACTGCCGGAAGCGATCAAACACTACGAACGAGCGATCGCTCTGCGGCCCAATCACGCGCGGCGCACAACAATATCGGCGTCATTCAACAGGAGCGCGGCGATCTCACGTCGGCCGCGAGCGCCTATCAGCAGGCGATCGAGTCGGATCCGCAGTTCGGCCTGGCCTGGTTCAATCGGGGCAATTGCCTTCGAGAGGCAAATCGCCTGAGCGAGGCGATAGCCGATTATCGCCGGGCGTTCGCATTGATGCCCGCCGACGCAGAGACGCGGATCAATCTGGCGACCGTCCTGCGAGAGCTGCGACGCTTCGACGAGTCGCTGGCTTTGCTCGACGAGATTCCGTTGACGTCGTCGCAATGGCCGAAGGCTGAGTTCAACCGGTCGCTGGTCCATTTCCTCCGGGGGGAATTTGGACGGGGCTGGGATGCGTACGAGGCGCGACTGCAAATCGAGCTTGATACACGTGCAATTTCCGAACTCCGCTGGAATGGTACACCCATGAGGGGACAGTCGATCCTGCTCCTCGCAGAACAAGGCATTGGCGATCAGGTGATGTTCGCATCGTGTCTGCCCGACATCTTGCAACAGACCGCAAACTGTTTGGTCGAATGCGACGCCCGGTTGGTGTCCCTGTTTGCGCGTTCGTTTCCCCAGATCACGGCGCTCGCAAAGACGCCCGGATCGGATCCGGTCGCTCGAGTCGGTCCCTGTGCCGTCGTCGAATGGATCGGGAGCCTGCCTCGCTTTTTGCGGCGGCGAGTCGAGGACTTTCCGCAGAGCCGTTGTTTTCTCCGGCCGGATCCGATGCTCGTCGCCAAATGGCGGTCGTCGCTTGCGCCACGGCAGGCGCTTTTAAGATTGGCATTTCCTGGCAAGGGGGACGCGACACGGAAACGCGTCGCCGGCGGTCGATTCCGCTTCCCCTGTGGGAGACGATCTTCCAGGTGCCGGGCGTACGATTCGTCAATCTTCAATACGGAGCGGCGGCCGCAGACGCCGTCGAGGCGCGGCGCCGTTTCGGTGTTCTGCTCGACGACGGAACCGATTGTGATCCGCTCCAGGATCTGGAGGACTTCGCGGCAAAGATAGCGGCCCTGGACCTGGTGATCACGGTCGACAATTCGACGGCGCATTTGGCGGCGGCCATCGGCCAAAAGGTCTGGACGCTGCTTCCGTTTGCCCCCGATTGGCGGTGGATGCTCGATCGGGAGACGACGCCTTGGTATCCGAGCGATGCGCCTGCTGCGCTGCCAGGGACTCGATCAGTGGAGCGAATTGCTGCACCGAACAGCTCGTCAACTCACCGCGTTCACGTTTTCGGGCGGGTTCCGCCACGGCGCGGCGTGACCGGAAATCGTCTCGTCGCCGCGACCGGATGCAATCCGGTTCACGAATGCGGTTTGTCGACGGTGACCGTGCGCGTGACGAAATCCAGGATCAATTCCAATTCGCCGTCGCTATAGGGCGCCAGTGCTTTGGCCAGCGACCGGCTCTTGGATCGGTAGATCTTCTGGAGTTCGCGGAGTCGTTTCGGTACCGGTCGGATGAGGAGGCTGCGGCGATCGCGCGGATTGGCTTCGCGGCGGATGTAGCCGGCCTTCTCCAGACGATCGAGAACAACGGTCACGCCCCCGGTCGTCAGTCCACAGCACCGCGCCAACTCTCCCGGCGTCAGCGAACCCTGCAGTTCGAGCAAATTGAGACATTGCAGGTCGGTGGCGTTGAGCCCGAGTTCGTCGGCAACCTTCTGGTTAAACAGGATGGCGCCGGCCAGCATCCGTCGCACTCCCTGCTCGAGCCGCTGCAGGATCTCCTCCCGCTGTCCCCTTGACGCACTCTGCCGTTTTAGCATATTTTGTGAGTATCTTGTTTTATAAGGAATCTGTCCATGGCCACGCTTTCCGTGAAGGCTCAAAAGGGGATCGGGATGGAGGGGCCCCTGGCCAGATGGTACGCCGGTTTGACGCGCAAGTCACTCGCGGAGTTCCAGGCCCTGGCCCGGCGGGTGGCCGGACGAATCGCCCCGGGCAGCCGGGTGCTTGAAGTCGCGCCCGGCCCGGGTTATTTCGCCGTGGAGCTGGCTCGATTGGGCGACTATCACGTCGCCGGCCTCGATATCAGCCAGACGTTCGTCGAAATCGCGCGGCGCAACGCGGTCCAAGCGCAGGTCGAGGTCGATTTCCGGCAGGGGAATGCCGCTGGTATGCCGTTCGAGAACGACGGCTTTGATTTCCTGCTCTGTCGGGCGGCGTTCAAGAATTTCGCCGAGCCGCTCGCGGCACTCCGCGAGATGCACCGCGTGCTCAAACCGGGCGGTCAAGCGCTGATTATCGATTTACGACGAGATGCGTCGCGCGCGTCAATCAACCAGGCCGTCGATGGGATGGGCCTGGGAATGGTCAACCGGATTCTCACGAAGTTCATCTTCCGCTTCCTGCTCCTGAAGCGGGCCTATTCCAAAAGCGACTTCGAATCGCTCGTTGCGCAGACCGCCTTTCGTACCGTTGAAATCCGCGAGGATCTGATCGGCCTCGAAATCGAGATGGGAAAGTAGAACTGAGCCTCGTGTGACGGCTGAGCTCGCACCCGCGGGCAACGTCTCGAAACTCCGACGCTAATACAGCGCCGTGGCGAGCTTGCGGCGATAGACGCTGACGAGGTCAGAGCCCGGACCGAGCGCGTCGAAAATCCGCAGCATCGTGCTCTTGGCTTCGCCGCCGAGGGTCGATTTGTCTTTCTGCACGATCGCCAGACAAATCTGCAACGCCTCTTCGTGGCGGTTGGCGACCGCCAGCGCGTCGGCCAGTTTGAGCTGCAGCGCCAGATCGTCCGGCGCGGCGGTCGCAGCTTTGCGGGCCTCATCGAGAGGGCCGGCCTCGGCCGCTGCGGCACGGAGTTCCAATTGGGATTTGACCTTTTCCGCTTCGGGTTCCAGATAGCCGCGGGACTCCAGCTCGGCAATGATTTTGCGGCACTCGTCGTCCTGGTTGAGTTTCAAGAGGACGCGGGCCAGCGCGATGCGGGCGGCATCGAGTTTCGGGTCGAGAGCGGCCGCTTCACGGTAGGCAGCCGATGCGCCTTTGGGATCCGTTTCCTCGAGGGCCTGTCCCTTTTTGAACAATTCTTCGGCTTTCGACGGCAACAGCGATCCCAGCCACTCGCGGAGTTTGTCCTCCGGATGAACGCCGACAAATTCGCTGGCGACCTGCCCGTCGCGAAGTGCCACGACGTACGGAATCGATTGAACGCCGAAGGCCGCCGCCAGATCCTGGTTCTCGTCGACGTTGACCTTCACGAGCTCGAAGCGGCCGTTGAACTCGACGGCCAGCTTCTCCAAGAGCGGCCCCAGTTGTTTGCAGGGCTGGCACCAGGTCGCCCAGAAATCGACGACGATCGGGCGCTCGGTCGAGGCGCGAATGACGTCGGCCTCAAACCGCTCGGTCGTTGTCTCTTTAACCCAGGGTGAATTCGCCGGCACGTTGGTCTCCATTTGTTCGCCAGTCTACGCCAGAGCGGGATGAGTGGCGAGGGGTCCGAGAAACTCGGGGTCGGCGCCGGAACGAGAATCGATGCCGGAAATGGTCGGTCAGTAGCGGTCGTTCAATATCCGCCAGCCCGCTCGCACCAGAGGGCACATTCCAACAGATGTCCCTCGTCGAAGCGACGACCAACGAGTTGAATTCCGAGCGGCAAGCCATCAGGCGCCAGTCCGATCGGAAAGGAAACCGTCGGCAGGCCCGTGAAGCTCCACGGGGAGTTGAAGGCGGGGTCCCCGGTGGTCGTTACATCCGGCGCGGTTCCGAGCGCGGCGGGACAAACCAACAGATCGGCATAGCCGAAACTGGTATCGACGTCCTCCCACGCCCTTGCCTGCTGTCGTTTCGCCTCGCGATAGGTGGATTCCGCAATTCCAAACCCTTCTTCAACGAGCGAAGCCAATCCCGGGAGATAATCATCGCGGTATTCGCGAAACCGCGTTTTGTGGCTCGAAGCCAGCTCATAGGCAAAGATCACCCGATGCTGACGATGCACATCGGCGAAAGATTTGGGCCACGCTGCTTCAACGACGATGGCGCCGCACGATTGAAGTCGTGCAAGCGACGACTCGAATGCCGCGCGCATCGGCTCGCTGGCCGCCGTTTCAAAAAATCCACGGAGTCGCCCCAGCTTGGGGGGCGACGCGATTCGGGGAGCCGCGGGGAACCAATCGAGGGAGAGGCGAGGAGCCGTCGACGAATGCGGGTCGGCTGGATCGTGTCCGGCGATCACCTCGAGCAATAAGGCCAAATCGGTGACACGGCGGGCAATCGGCCCCGGATGATCGA
This sequence comes from uncultured Planctomycetaceae bacterium, assembly GCA_963833105.1. GTDB lineage: Bacteria > Planctomycetota > Planctomycetia > Planctomycetales > Planctomycetaceae > DASPSM01. The sequence continues at coordinate 66,915 of CAWHWU010000028.1, read as the reverse complement.
AGCTCGGCGCCAGCGGCACGATCCCCGCCAGGCTCACGCGGCCATACGACGGTTTGCAGCCGGAGACACCGCAATAAGTTGCCGGACGGGTGATCGACCCTCCGGTCTGCGAGCCGATGGCGCCCAGACACATGCCAGTCGCCACGGCGGCGGCTGAGCCGCTCGAGGAACCGCCCGGTGTGCGGTCCGTGTTCCAGGGATTTCGAGTCGGCGGCGGATCGAAGCAGGCGAACTGCGTCGTCACGGTCTTGCCCAAAAAAATGGCGCCGGCGTCGCGGAGTTTGCGAACGAGGGTCGCATCGCGTGCCGCTACGTTCTGGGCCATTTGCCTCGACCCGGCGCCGGTGGGCAGGCCCGCCATGTCGATGATGTCTTTGATGCCGAGCGGGATGCCGTGGAGCGCGCCACGCCAACGGCCGGCTCTTCCCTCGTCATCGAGCACTTGCGCCGTTGGCTTGCGCCGTCCCGATCAACGGAGACCCACGCCTTGATGCGGGATTCGCAGGCGTCGATCCGCGCCAAACAACGCTCGACCAGGGAGAGCGATGTCACATCCCCCGCGCAAAGCGCCTGGGCGGCGCCGGCAATCGTGTCCATTTCGTCGGGAACAAGGTGCATGCTTCCGCTCGGCAGGAAATCGGGATCTCAAGAAGCGTGGTCGGTCAGGCCGGCCCGAGAATGCCGCGTCCCATTGGACGCTCCGTCTGATAGAATTGCAACTTTGTGACTGCGGTTACAGAGCGCGCGTCTCTCGGTTATGTGAACGGGAAAGGACAGGTGCGAGTTTGGACATCTCAGATCCCAAGTTTGCCGAGGTGGCGGCGCGATTCAAATCCGATGCGAGTGGCTCCACATTTCTTGAGCGGCTGAAGATCCACCCGGTCGCCGTCGAAAAGGGAGGTGCGACGTTTGAAGTGACCGTGGACGAGACACACTTGCGGACGATGGGCATCGCGCATGGCGGACTGGTCGCCACGCTGCTCGATTCGACGCTCGGTTGTGGCTGCTGGACGCTGGCGCCTTCCGATCATCATCTGGTCACCGTGCAGTTGAGCGTCAACTACATCCGGCCCGGTTGGCTCGGTGAAAAGCTGATTTGCCGCTCCGAAGTGCGTCACGCGGGGCAGATGACGGCTGTGGCTCGCGGGGAAGTTCGCACGTCCGCGGGCGCGCTCGTGGCGGTCGCGACCGGCACCTTCATGTTCCTGCCCGTTCCCGGCGGCTCGAAGCCGGTGATGGAGAAACGCGACGAGATGGAACGCTGGAAAACGACTTAGCGTTTCGTCATACGACAATCGCACAGCGCGCTGCGGCAGATAACCGAGTCCCGCCCCACAGTTCCGCCGATCCGATTACGTCGTGGGGAACAGGCCCCGCACCCAATCAATCAGGCTGGTGCCGACCACCACGTTCTGGTCGAAATACCATTCCGTGCGGACGAGGTCGTACATCATCACGCCCGCCAGCAGCAGGCACACGCTAGAGACCGCGAGGATTCCGAACGTCAGGCCGTCCCAGGGCGTTTCGACCGCGATCGGCGACCGCATGGCCATGACGGGGGCCAGCTCGGCGTGGCTTTCGCCGGATTGAACACTGCTGTCGAAGTCTTCTTCGGCCGGCTCGAAGACGTCGATCTCGTCGAGGTCGCCCTCGTCCTCGGTCAGCACGTCCTCGGCAACTTCGAGGTCTTCGTCGTCGCTGAAGTCCTCCGCCTCCGCGAACTCGACGCCCGATTCTTGTTCTTGCAGCGCGAAGCTGTCGTCGACCCGGCCTTTCTTGGCTTTGACCGGCGGCGCGACGGGCTCGTCTTCCGATTCTTCATCGTCGTCGGCAAAAAGCACGACGTTCGTCTTTTCATTTTCGTCGTCGTGCAGTTTGTAGCTGCTGTCGTCCTCGCCATCCATCATGTTGACTTCGACCTGGGTCGACTCGTCGTCAAGATCATCAGAGCCTGAAACGGCGGAAATCGTTTTCTCTTCCCGTTCATCCCGCCGCTGCGGCTTCTTCGCTTTCTTTTCTTCCTTCTTTTTCGGGGACTTGCCGGCCTTGGTGCCCGAATCGGCATCGAGCGCGATGCCGCTGTCGGCGGAGAGGGCGATCCCGCTGTCCGTATCAGATTCGAGGGCAATTCCGCTGTCGGCATCGAGCGCGATGCCGCTGTCCATCGGCCCGGCCAGCGTGATCCCGCTGTCGGATTTCTCCAGCGAGATGCCGCTGTCGGCGAGACTTTGCAGGGTGATTCCGCTGTCGGCCGAGCTTCCGCCGCCGACTTTCATGCCGCTCCCCGTGTCGAGCGCGATGCCGCTGTCTTGCGCCAAGAGGACGGAGCTTTCATCGGAGCTTGAGTCGCCCAAATTGACGGACGAGGTGCCCCCCAGCTTGGTATGCGAGCCGCTGCTGCCCAGACCCGTACCGCTCCCGACGAGATCCGCACTGCTCCCCGGCCCGGTGAGCCGCACGTCGCTGTCGCTGTGGTGGGTGGCCATTTCCTCAGTTCCGACCAGCCGCACGTCGCTATCGCTGCCGGGCGCCTGCGCTTCGGGCTTGGCAAGGCGAACATCGCTGTCGCTGTCGGCAGAGACCAGTTTCACGTCGCTGTCGCTGGCATCCGACGAATCATCATCGGAAGGAAGCACGTCTTCGGAGGACGTGCTGATCAGTTTCACGTCGCTGTCGCTGGCCGAGTCGACCAGGCCGCCCGCGTCGTCGGAGAGACGCACGTCGCTGTCGCCGGTTCCGAGCTGCGAGAGCACGACGTCCGGATCGCTCTCTTTGCCTCCGGGCACGAGCGTCTCGTCGAGCAACAGCCGCACGTCGCTGTCGGAAGTTTTGTTGAAGCGGCCGGAGCTTGAGCCTTTGCGAATTCCGCTGTCGCCGGCAGCCGCCTTGCGCACTTTCGTATCGTCGATGATCGGCACCTCCGGAGACGAGTCGGCGTCGCGGCTGCGGGCGAATTCGTCGACGTCTTCCGACCGGAACTTCCAAGTGCCGCGATCCGCGAAGCCGCGGATCTCAGATCGCTCCCGCAGACGGACCAATTCGTCGGGCGCCATTCCCAACTGACGGGCAGCCTCTTCCAGTGTCAGATACTTCTTCGCCATGGTTGCTCCGGAGGGCGTGGATCTGCAGAGATCGCTGCCGCGGGAAGGGGACCGGTACGATTCGAATAATTCGTGGATTCGTTACGGCCCGCAGATTGCGCATCACAACTTCTGTTTGCGTCGGCCGTTAGCGCAAGCTGACCCTTTTATTCTAAGTGCGAATGGAGCCTTTGCAAGTATCGTTTAAAAAGGTGCCCGCGGTTGCGATTCGGGAACGGACGAACCAGAATGAGCCGCATGGAGCCACGAGCAAAACTGCGACTGTCGGAAGAGCGCTTCGGCGAACTCGACTGCACGGTGCTCGCCCCCACGCCGAGCATCCGGCCCCCCCGGTTTTGCGTGATCCTCTGTCACGGTTTCGGGGCTCCCGGAACGGATTTGGTCGCCTTGGGTCCCGACCTGGCGGCAATGTGCCCGGAGCAAGCGGAGGACGTGCTGTTCGTCTTCCCGCAAGGCCCCCTCGATCTGGAAAGGATGGGACTCAGCGGGGCGCGAGCCTGGTGGATGATCGATATCGAGCGCTTTCAACGTGTCACCGAAAACCCCGAGAAAATGGCCCAATTCCGCCAGGCCGTCCCATCCGGAATGCCCGAAAGCACACAGCTTTTGCGGGGGGCTCTCGCCGAGATCAAGCGTCAGACCGGCATCCCGACCGGACGGACGCTGTTGGGTGGTTTTTCGCAAGGCTCGATGGTCGCAACTGATTTGGCATTACGTCTTTCCGAGCGTCCGGCCGCCTTGTGTGTGTTTTCCGGCACCCTGGTCGCCGAAGAGGAATGGCACTCCCTGGCACAAAAGCGGGGAAAGTTGCCGGTGCTGCAAAGTCATGGCTATTTCGACTCGATTCTCCCTTTCAAAGGGGCCGAGGCTCTGCGGAATCTGCTGACCGGAGCCGGTCTCGAGGTCGAATTCCTCCCTTTTGACGGCCCCCACACGATCCCTTATGAAGCCCTGGAGCGTTTGGCCCACCTGATGCGGCGGGTGTTTGCCGAGCGGCCCACAACCTGAGAAATCCCCGGTCTGACGGTTCGCAGTTTCTCGCATTCCGTCGTATCATGGGTGGTTTCACCTTTTTCTCCTGGCTTTGCAAAGCATTCCCCCCGGTGAAGAGCGACATTTTCTCCTGGTTGCGACCGCTGCTCGCGGCGGCCGTCGTGGCGGCGCCCCTGACGGCCCGGGCCGCCACCTCCTCCGTCGGTCCCGACACAAAGCTCGACAAAATCAGCGTGGGCATCGACGGTGTCTTCAAGGTGGGGCGGTGGACCGATTTAACGGTCAATCTCGGCTCGCAATCTCCGCCGCAGGCGCGGCTCGAAGTCGATGCGCCGGATCCCGAGGGGTCGATCGTCACATTCCAAAGTGAGCCTGTTCAATTGCCCCAGCACGGGCCGCACCTCCTTTCGGTCCTGTTCAAGATGGGCCGTCTCGCCGGTAATCTCAACGTCCGTGTCCTCGCCGAGGGACGCGTCGTCTTCAGCCGGCAGGTTCGGGTCTCGTCCGATCTCGATGCCGATGTGGCGCCGCCGTTACGGCAAACGGTGTTTCTGATCGGCCACGTGCGAGGCTCTTCGCCGCCACCGACAGCGGCGGCCGACCATCTCGCCTCGATCCTTTCGAGCGAGAGCGCCAATGCGACGGAAGGGAGTGTCGCCTTTGCCGCGCGGCCCGCCATTCAGGTCGTCGACATTGACTCGTTCGAGTCGCTGCCGGCGCAGTCGAGCACGTTTGCGTCGCTGGATGCGATTCTGTGCGACGGCCGGGCCGAGCTGAATTCCGCTCAGAGCAACGCGATCAAAGATTGGGTCCGTCTGGGGGGGCATCTGGTTGTGACCCTGGGCAAATCGGGCTCCACATTCGCGAAGAGCCCATTGGCCGCTTGGATTCCGATCAAAGTGCAGGGAATGCTGCGGCTCAATGACTTGAGTGCCATTGAAAGCTTTTGCCGTCAGAGCTCCCGGATCATGAGTCCCAATGATGAGCCGGTCGACACCGCGCGGCTCAACGAGGGGACTGGAAAATCGCTGATTTCGTCGTTGGAAGGCTCGCTTTTAGGCCGTTGCGTCTACGGTCTGGGCCGCATCACCGTTTTTGGAATCGATCCCGACAATCCGGAACTGGCGCGGTGGGGCGGGATCGGCGATTTATGGCGGCGATTATTCGACCTGGAAGAGCCGCAACTGAAGCGCGCCCAGCCGGTGACTGCCCGGCTGACACAAACCGGAATCAGCGAACTGGCGACGCAATTGGATGCCACGCAGGACGAGTTTCCCTCGGTGACGCGGGTGACGACCTGGCCCGTGATGGGACTGATGGTGGCTTTGTTGCTGGTGATCGGACCGATCGACTACCTGCTCGTCCACAAGTTCCTGAACCGCCCGGAACTGACGTGGATCACCTTCCCGCTGTTCGTGGTGGCGGCGGCCGGCTCGGCTGTCTGGTGGGGCACCTGGACCAAAGGGGACAAGGTCCTTTCCAACCAGCTCGATATCGTCGACGTCGATACCGATTCGGGTTTAATGCGGACTCGTTCCTGTAACGTCGTCTATAGTCCGGAAAACCGTCGCTACAACCTCTCCGCCGAGGCCGCATCGATCGGCTCGCAGGGAGACGGACTGCGGATGGGATGGCACGGCCGGGCGGAAAGCTCGTTCGGTGGAATGTACCGCGGAGGCGGGGCCGAGATCGCGCGACCCCCGTACTCGGTCGAGCCCGCCGATCGCGGTTTGGACGGCCTGCCGATTGCCGTCTGGTCTGCCAAGAATCTCGAGACGGAATGGGAAGGCCACACCACGAATCTGGTCGACGATCAACTCGAAAGCCGCGGGCCCGGTCGGTTGGAGGGGAGCCTACGGCACCATTTTCCGGAGCCGATCGAAGACTGGGTTGTGGCGTACGGCCACCAGGTTTTTTGGCCGCGGACCGATGCCAAAACGAAACGGCCGCTGGCGCTGGCGCCCGACGTCCCCTGGTCGCCGCTCACCGCGTCGCAACGCGAGTTGGCCGGCTATTTGACGGGCGCCCGCCGCGTCGAGTTCAAGTCCGAGACGACGCAGATGACAGATACGCACATCGAACACGAGGACTATGACCCCCTGGATCGGGATCCCGTCGCCATCATGCGGATGTTGACCTTTCACCGGGAGGCCGGCGGCATTCTGTACACCGGCCTGGAGAACGGCTCGCTGCGCAATTACGACTGGACGCCGCTCTTGGACCTGGACCGGGCCGTCCTCTTGGGCCGCATCCGTCAGCCTGTCATGCGCTGGTCGATTGACGGCAAGCCGCTCGAGCCGGAAACGCACGTCACGATCGTCCGCCTGCTGCTTCCCGTCCGCAAGACCACCGAAGAGTAAACGCCCGCGTAGTTTGAGGATCCGTCGTGATTGAAACCCGCAAGCTGACCAAGCGCTACGGCAACCTGATCGCCGCCAACGAAATCGACCTCAAGCTCGAGGAAGGGGACGTCTTCGGGTTCATCGGCCCCAACGGTTCGGGCAAGACGACCACGATGCGGATGATCGCCACCCTGCTCAACCCCGATTACGGCGAGGCCTATATCTGTGGCAGGTCGATCTATACCGACCCGCAGGAGATCCGCCGCCTCGTGGGCTACATGCCCGACTTCTTCGGCGTCTACGACGACATGACGGTGATGGAGTACCTCGAATTCTTCGCCTCCGCTTACCGCATCAACGGGAACAAGCGCCGCAAAGTGTGCCAAGAGAAACTCGAACTGGTCGACATGGCCTTCAAGCGCGATGCCATGGTCAACCAGTTATCCCGCGGCCAGACGCAGCGCATCGGCCTGGCCCGCACTCTGTTGCACGAGCCGCAGGTCCTCCTGCTCGACGAGCCGGCCAGCGGCCTCGACCCGCGGGCCCGCATCGAGATCCGCTCCTTGCTCAAGCGGCTGGGAGAGATGAACAAAACCATCATCGTGTCGAGCCACATCCTTCCCGAGCTGGCCGACGTCTGTACGCGTGTCGGCATGATCGAAAAGGGACACCTGATCGTCGACGGTTACGTGGACGAGGTCATGCGCAAGGCCCGCGAGGCCCTCATGCTGCATATCCGCGTGAAGCAGGACCCCGAAAAGGCGGCCCGCCTGTTGGAGCAATTCAACGAAGTCAAGGCCGTCACGATCGTGAAAGAGATGATCATCGCCACCCTCAAAAAAGACACTCTCGACTACAGCGAACTCCCGACCCGCCTGCTGGAGGCCGGCTTCAAGATCACGCTCTTCCGCGAAGAGGACGTGAACCTCGAAACGGCCTTCATGGAACTCACCAAGGGCAAACAGCAGTGATCGCGCCGCCGCACCCGCGCGGCCCCTCCCGCCGGGTCATCGGACGGATTGCAAAACCGACCCGACCGTCACATACTCCGCGAAGAGGTGAGCGAGGAAGGGCCATGCGCAGGCGCCGAACCGGTTTTACTCTGATCGAATTGTTCGTCGCCGTGGCGGTGATCGCCACGTTGGTGGCTGTGCTGCTTCCGGCCGTGCAACAGGCGCGCGAGGCCGCTCGCCGCACCCAGTGCCTCAACAACCTCAAGCAAATTGCACTGGCGGCCCACTCGTACTACGAGCTGAACAAGCTGCTGCCGCCCGGCCTGATGGTGGTTGCCAGCCGCGAAAACTGCAGCTTTCTCTCCTGTCTGATCACGTCCAAAAGCTGCCACGCCGATCCCAACTACCACACCTGGGGCGAAATGCTGCTCCCCTTTGTCGAGGCCAACACGGTCTATCAGTGCATCAACCAGAGTGCCCCCATCTCCTCGCCGATCGATTTCAGTCCGTGGGGCCTCGCCAACTTTACCGCCGTCAATTCGGGCGACCCGGCGACCGATTCCTGCGCCGCCACGCGACCGGCCGCCGCCGTGCTGCCCATTTTCCTCTGCCCTTCCTCGGTGCACACCCAGAACCCCTTCGTAGCCGATCGGCTGGATGTCACCTTTCCCATGCGCTGTGCGTGTCTCTTGCAATGCTATCCGCCGAGCAAAATGCTGGTCGGGGCCAGCGACTATTCGCCGCTCTCGATTTACAGTTGGAGCGTGCAGAACTATTACCAGGCGGCCACCTCCCCGGGGGCCCAAAACCTCAACAACTTTGGCGTGAGCGATAATCCGATCAATCCAGGCTACGGCCCCTTCGGCGGACATCCCCCGATCGGCCTGGAGCAGATCACCGACGGCACCTCGACCACGATCTACTGCGTCGAGCACGCCGGCCATCCCGATCTGTGGATCAGAGGGCAGCGGTGGAACCCCAACCTTCCCACGCCGATCCAAGGTCTCGACCAGAATCTGGGCGGTTGCTGGGCCTGTTTCCAGGTCGCTTACGCGACCGGCTGCACCTTCGACGGCCTCGAGGCCGGCCCGCAGTTCGGGCCCTTGACCGGCGCACCCGTCTGCTTTTTCAACTGCACGAACGAATACGGGATCAACGCCATCTACAGTTTCCATCCGGGAGCGGGCGGAGTCGCCATGTGCGACGGCTCGGCCCGCATGCTCAAAGACACGATCGGCGTGACGCCGTTCTGCAACATGCTCACCTACAGCGGCCGCGCCAGCCTCACGGATATCTTTTGAATCCGTGCCCAAAGCGACACTCGGCCGTCGCGTGAAACGCGTCCGACCGATTGAGCGGCTTGCCGCCGTTCAAGGAGTCTCCCCCGCGGGTTTTGTTCGGGGCACGTTTCGCAGCACCATGCAGGTCGAGGCTGCTTTGGCGACCAGGCGGGACTTCTCGTCGGTGACTTCGCACTCGACATAGCCCATCGTCTTGCCGCGCTGCACCACTTTGGCTTCGGCTTTGAGCGTGGCGTTCCAGACCGGGCGGAGAAAATTGATTTTGAGCTCGACCGTCGTGAAGGCTTCGTCGGCCGCCAGTGTCGAGGCGAAGGCATATCCCATCGCCGCGTCCGACAAATCGCACAGCACGCCGCCGTGGAGCGACCCCATCGGGTTGGCGTGCCGCGGGCCGGTCTCCATGGTGGCGACCGCCCGTCCCTCGCCGGCTTCAAGCACGCGGAAACCGATCAAGTCGCCAATCGGCGCCTTCGGCAAAAAATGCTCGTTCGAACCTGCGTGAGCCACCGGTGTCTCCTCTCGCGAGCAGCCAGTACCGCAGCGCTACGTTGAGTGACGAGCCGCCGGCTTTACGCCGGCGATCATCAACCGCGCGTCGAGCGCTGCTCGAAAACCGCCGGCGTAAAGCCGGCGGCTCGTAGGAACCAATCGACTCAGCGCTGTGGTACTAACCCGGAACCGATTCTATCGCATCCGACCGCAGCGACGAACTCAAGTTGGTGAGACTCGGGTGCTCGGATGCCACTGGCGGGGTCCGGCCATCGGGGCCGGCTCATGAAGCCGGGGACCCGCCAGTGTCTTCGTTCGCAAACCAAACGGCATCGGCACCGGCGGCCCAAAGTCCGCCCGTGGCGGACCAATGGCACCCCCGTGGTTTCCGCTATTTCGAGAGTGACAGCGTACCACGCTCCAGGAATCAGGAACTTCTATGGGACTCCCGCTCTTTTTGGTCGATGCGTTCGCCGATCGCCCGTTTGCAGGTAATCCAGCCGCCGTGTGTCTGCTTGAGCGCTGGCCCGACGCGCAATGGCTGCAAAACGTCGCGGCCGAAATGCAACAGTCGGAGACGGCGTTCCTGGTGCAAGAGGAGGGGCGATTCGCACTCCGCTGGTTCACGCCCAAAGTCGAAGTCGACCTCTGCGGGCACGCGACGCTCGCCTCGGCCCACGTGTTGTGGCAACAGGGCCTGGCACAGCCGGACGAGGCGATCGCGTTTTCCACGCGGAGCGGCATCCTCCGGGCCGCTCGCAGCCGGGGCGAGATCGAACTCGACTTTCCGCTCAAGCCCGAGCAGCCCGACGAACCTCCCGCCGACCTGCTCCCCGCGCTCGGCGTCACCGCGAAATACGTCGGCCGCAACCAGTTCGACTACCTGATCGAGGTCGAGTCGGAGGCGGTCCTGCGGCAGATGACTCCCGATTTCAAGCGTCTGGCGACCGTCCCCGTCCGCGGCACGATCGTCACCAGCCGCTCGTCCAACGCGCGATTCGATTTCGTGTCCCGATTTTTCGCCCCAGCAGTCGGCATCGACGAAGACCCGGTCACCGGGTCGGCGCACTGCTGCTTGGGGGACTACTGGCACAAGCGGCTCGGCAAAAGTGAATTCCTCGCCTATCAGGCATCCCCCCGCGGCGGCGGCGTGCGAGTTCGCGTCGTAGGCGAGCGCGTCTTTCTCGGCGGGCAGGCGGTGACGGTGGCGGCCGGCGAGCTGGTGCAGAAGGAAGAGGGATGACAGCCCAGTGCAATTTCGTTGGAGGCACTCGTTCGACGTAAGGCACGGACCCGTCATGCAGTTGAACGACCACTTCGAGGGCAAACCTGCCGGGCGGGACACTTTGTGGAACAAAAAGAGTGAACTGAGAGGTCGGTTAGGCTATCATTTGACCTGTTCTGCGGCTTTTCATTCACGGCGTTCCGCGCGGGTCGCACCGATTCACAGTGTCCCGCCCGGCAGGCGGGACCGACATGATCCGCAAGCCGAAAACCACTGGTTTTTGGGTGGGCCGGTTGCCCCATTGGGAGGTCGAGGAGGGGCGCTATTTTGTCACACTCCATCTCGCGGGAGCCATTCCGGCCCCTGGCAGGGCACGGCTCGGGCGAATCGCTGAGGAGCTGCGACGGATCCCCGAACATGCGGAGCGCGAACGTCTCAGATTGCAGCGGCGGATCTTCGCGGAGATGGAGCGTTGGCTGGACCGCAGTACTTGGAATCCCCTCTTGGGCCAAAAGCCCATAGCGGAGATGGTGACGAACGCCATCCGTCATCGCCACGAGCGCGGCGACTGGCAGGTTTGGCAATACGTCGTCATGCCCACTCACCTGCACCTGTTTTGCGAAGCAGGCGGTCGCGGATTGAAGTACGCTCTCGAAGATTTCAAACGCTGGACCGGGCACGAAGCCGGCAGAATTCTCAACGCAAAGGGCGAGCATTCTGGCAGGATGAGTGGTTCGACCACTGGTCGCGTTCCGACGAAGAGGACGAACGAATCGTGTCCTATATCCGCCAAAACCCTGTCAGAGCCGGCCTGGTGCAAGACTACAAAGAGTGGCCGCACGGCTCCTGGTAGGTCCTGCCTGCCGGGCGGGACACTGCGCAACGACGGCGGCAATCTAGACAACCGCTGAAACAAAAATACAGATCCGAGGCGACCTCTTGCTGCTTGTGGACTGGCAGCGGATTGCGCAGTGTCCCGCCCGGCAGGCGGGACCTACCGGGGCGAGCCAATGGATCCTTACGAAGCCCTTCGGCTCGAGGCGGCGACGCCGCAGGACGAATTGTGCACCTGCGATGGCCGGCCGCCGATCGTATTGCAGGACCATCTTTCGCCAAACCCGATTTCGTGCCTCAATTGCAACGGGGAAATCCCGCCGGAACGGCTGGGAATCACGTCTGAGCTTGCCAGGGGAATCGCCTATTGGCGGTATCTCCACGCGGCGCTATTTGCGTTGTGGCTCGACTCGGAAGATTACGAGCTTTGGGCTCGCGCACAGCTCGAGGACCCAAACGGCCGCGTCTCCGTCATGGGTTTAGAACTGGTTAACGCGCTCAACCAGCACGTAAGAGCCTACTATTGGTGGTTCGAGGACGCGTCCGTGGACGACTTCGTCGCCCTGTCGCAATGCCCACGATGTGACGGCTCGCTCGACAAACGATTCGATTGCTTCGTGTGCGAGAAATGCTCGATCATGGTCCACAAGGAATAGCGCCGAGGCTCGATTGGCGCGAATCTGTAGGTCCCGCCTGCCGGGCGGGACGCTGGGCAACAACGGCTACAACCTGGACTGGCGCTAACCGAAAAACGGGTCTTGGACGACATCTTGCTGCGTTTGAACTCGCAGCGTATTCCGCGCAGTGTCCCGCCCGGCAGGCGGGACCTACTTTCTTGGCGGCTGCACGTATATGCTTGATTCGGTGCCGCTGCGGGCAGGAGAGTGGGCGGAACATGCGGATATGGGGAATCGGTCGCCGGCCGTTTTGGCGTGCGATTGTCGTCGGCTGCGGATCCCTGGCGCTTCTCGTCCCCTTGCCGCTCGGCACGCTCCGGGCGGCGCCGCGGGAGCCTGTGCGGGCCATGCGGCCCCAATCGGGAAAGCCCAAGCCTCTGCCGCTCACCAAAGATGAGAAGGAACTGCTCGACGCGACCGTCGACAAGGCGCTGGCCTACCTGGCAGCCCACCAGAATAGCGACGGCTCGTTCCAGACGGTCCCCGTCGCGCGGCCGGCCGTCACGAGTTTGTGCGTGATGGCCTTTCTCTCCCGCGGCTATCGGCCCGGTGACGGCAAATACGCCGACAATCTCAACGCGGCCATCGATTACGTGCTGCAGTTTCAGGATCCTGAGAGCGGAGCCATCACGCCGCTGGCGGGCGACACGGGCGTGGGGAGACATAACCGTGGACTCTGGAACCGGGCGTCCGCCTACACGCACGGCATCTGCGGCACGATGCTGGCCGACGTCTATCCCTACACGGGCCGCCTGCAATATCGCCGCGAGATGGCGGAGACCGAAGCGGCCCAGGCCGATCTTCGCCGGCACGAGCAGGTCGACAAGGCCGTGCGGAAGGCACTCCAATTCGCGCGGAGCCAGCAGACGCTGCCCAAGCAGGTCTTTGGCGAGCAGGGGGGCTGGCGATACATCGAGTCGTCGATGCGGAACGACTCCGACTTGTCAGTGACGGCGTGGATGATCATGTTTTTGCACTCCTCGCAGAAGTCGGGCTTCCGCGTTCCCGCGAGCTGGATGAAGGCGGGGCTCAAATTCGTGCACCACACCTTCAGCAAGAAGCAGCACGGATTCGTGTACGTCCTGTCGGAGATGAACCGGCACTGCACGCGGGCCACGGTGGGCGGCGGCGTTTTGTGCCTCTTGTTGGGAGGCGAGGAGATCGGCCCGCAGGTGAAGGAGGCAGTCGACTGGATCTTCAAGCACCCCTTCGAGCCGTACGGCCGCTCATGGGAGCCGGGGGACCGCTACCACTACAGCGCATTTTACTGCAGCCAGGCGATGGGCCTCATCGGCGGCCCCGTCTTCCGCGATTTTTATCCGGGCCTGTTGCGGATACTCTCCGAACACCAGCACCCCGACGGCTCGTGGGACGTGGAGCAGTTCCACGAAGAATCGAGCTATGGGGAAGTGTATACGACGGCGCTCGCGGTGCTGGCACTTTCGCCGCCTTATCAGATGCTCGAAACGTATAAGAGGTGAGGGAAGAGGGCAGGGGGCAGGGGGCAGAGAATTGAAGCACGCTTTGCGTGCTTTAGGGCTTTCGCCTTAGCTTTGTGAGCAGGCTTCTGCGCAGGGCTGTGAGCATGCGGCTGATTTTATCTGTGCGGGCGAGCAACTCGTTGAGTTGCTCTTTGGGGAGCAGGCCGACTCGGTGGCTGAGTTGCAGGTGAGTTTCCAGTTCGACCAATGAGCCGCGTGCTACGCTGAGGAAGCGCAGGAAATCCTTTTTTTCCTTGCCGGCCGCGGCCTTCTGCGATGTTGGCGGGGATCGAGGCAGAGGCGCGGCGGATTTGGGCCGTCATGCCGAAGAGCTCGTCGCGGGAAGGCCTTGGTGGCCTCGTAGCATTTTTCAGCCAGCGTCATCGCCGCCTGCCAAACGACGAGGTCCCGATAATCGCGCACCGGCATCGTCGCGCTCCTCACCCGAGCGACCGTTTCCCAAACTCACCCGGACACGCGAAGCGCGTTCGTTGTCTTATCCCTCTTCCCCCCTGCCCTCTTCCCTCCGGTCACCACCTCTCTGCGTCGTCGAAGAGCTCCTCATCCTCATCACTTTCGTGATGCGGCGCCGCTGGTGACGGCGGCGGCGAGAAGGGTGCCGGGGGAGCGGGCGGGGTCAGGTTCATGGGCGGCGTGTACGGCGCGGGGGACGGAGCGGGTGCCGGCGCGGGTGCGTGTGCCGGGGTCGGCATCGGGGCCGGCGGTGCGACGGGTTTCTTTTGAGCCGGCTTGGCTTTGGCCACGGGGGCCTTTTTTGCCATCCGCGGGGGAGCGGATTTCTTGGCGGCTTTCTTGGCGGCCGCTTTGGGGAGGGGCGATTTTTTGACGGGCGCTTTTTTGGCGGGCGCTTTTTTCTTGCGGGCGACGCTGGACTTGGGGGCCTTTTTCTTTTTCGCCGCCTTTTTGTGGCTGGCTTTGGCCTTGGACATCTTCGCGCCCTTGGACTTTTTCGCGGTCTTGGACTTCTTCTTGGCCATGCAAATGCCTCGTTGACGCTCAAGGATGGTCGAATTTCGCTGCCGGTGAGCTGCCAGGCCGCCCCATGCAAGATGAACGCCCCTGCGCCGGACAATTGTGCGGCACAACAATGTTCCTATACATAACGCGCCGCCCGGCCGTTGAAAGCGACCAAAGGCCCGATTTTTTGTGAAGTCGACGAGTTTTTCATCAGTGCCCAATCCAGTTTGGCCACATTTTCTTGGAAAAGCCGGGACGGCCAACCGTCACTTGGACCGGAAAGGGGGCGGCCGATCGGCAAAAACTTCCGAAAGGGGGTGGACTTCGCCTCCGGGCGGCCGATATTTGTGAAAGGGTATCGAAATTGCATTACCTTCAAGCCGCCAGGGAAGGCCAAACTGGGATTCTTCCTTAACGAAAACGGCTGGGGAAATGAGGGCTGTCGAAGCCTATTTGCAGGCTGAGGACGGGGTGGGACTGTTTGTCCGCCGCTTTGAGCCTCGCACACGCGACGCCGACAGGTGGCTGGTTCTCGTCCACGGCATGTCGGAACACGGCCAGTGTTACGAACACGTGGCCCGCTCCGCGGTGGCTCGCGGATGGAACGTGGTGGTTCCCGACCTGCGGGGGCACGGTCGTTCCGGCGGCGAGCACATCCACGTCAACGATTTCTCCGAATACGTGGCCGACCTGCGGCGAATCTTCGAGTGGGGCCGGCTCGTGTCCGACAAAACGGTGATCGTCGGGCACAGCATGGGAGGCCTGATCTCGGCCCGCTTCGTGCAGCAGTTTCCCGATTGCGTCTCGGCCATGGCATTGATTTCGCCCTTGTTGGGGGTGCAGGTAAAGGTCAATCCGTTGACGTTGGCACTCGCGCGGGTGCTCTCCGTCGTGCGGCCCAAGAGCCGCTTCCGCAAGAAGATCGATCCGGCCTACTCGTCACGAAACCCGGCCGCCCTGTTGCGCGGGGCCCAAGACCCGCTGATCCGGCAATCGCTGACGGCCGCCTGGTACTTTGCCATGCGCGCTGCGCTCCGGACGGCCTGGGAACTGGCCGAGCGGATTGCCTGCCCGCTGCTGGTGTTGCAGGCCGGCTCGGACCGGATTGTCGACCCGCGTGCCCCGCACGCTTGGCTCGAGCGCGTGGGAAGTCCCGACAAGACGCTGCGCGTGCTGCCCGATCACTATCACGAACTGCTCAACGAACTCGATTGGGCCAACACGTTGGCCGACCTGCTCGATTGGCTGGAACTGCGCATCCTGCAGCAAGCGGCCGCCAGCACGCGGCCCTCGGCACCGCAGCACTCGGAACTGCGGCATTACGAACGGCGGCATTACGAACGGCGGCATTACGAACGGCGGCGACGATCCCGCTCCGCGAAACGGCCTGACGGGCGGCGTGTTCGCCGAGTGCCAGGGCCACCTCGTGCTACAGCGCGACGTCGCGCAGTTCTTACGAGCCGCCGGCTTTACGCCGGCGGTTTTCGAACACCGCTCGACGCGCGGTTGAAGACCGCCGGCGTAAAGCCGGCGGCTCGTCACCAAACGTATCACTGCAGGACGAACCTCTGCCCCCTCCATCTGTCATTTTACCAGGCTCAGGTCAGATCCCGATCCTAGATTTTGGCAAAAAACTGGCTTTTGATTTTTCTGTGGTGGGGGGCCCTTTTTTTAAGCCGCAGAAAAACCAGAAAAATACCCCAAACCACAGAAAAATCAGCCCGTCACCCGGTCCGGCGGCTGGCCGAGGGTCTGCTTGGCGAGGCGTCGGCGGGCAATTCGCCCGAAATTTCGTCCGCAAAGCCCCGCGCCCGCAGCTTGTGACGCAGCTTTTCGCGGCAGAGGCGGAGCCGGCTCTTGCAGGTCGGAAGGCTGGTCTCCATGGCGGCCGCCACTTCCGAGAGGGCGAGTCCCGAAAAGTAGTGCATCGTGAAGGTCAGCCGCTGCTCTTCGGGGAGTTCCTTGAGCAGCTCGTCGACGACGGCCGCCAATTCCCGCTGGGCGGCGATGTCTTCCGGCGGGACGAACTGAGCGGCGATGCGGCTGACGGCGTCGGCTCCGCCGTCGGGGGCCTGGCCGGTAAACGCGTGGATCAAAGCGTCGTGCGACTGGCGGCGGATGTTGTCGACCAGCAGGTTGCGGGCGATGCGGTAAATCCAGCCGCGGAACCGGCCGGAGGGGAGATAGTCCCACGACTGGTTGTAAACGCGAAGCAGCGTTTCCTGGGCGAAGTCCTCCGAGAGCTGCCGATCCCGGGTGTTGCGGTAAAAAAAGCCGAGCAGCGGTCCCTGGTAACGCGCCACGAGTTCGTCGAACGCGGCCGAGTCCCCCTCCTGGAGGCGGACCATCAAGGTGTCGTCATCCGTCATGCACGCTTCCCGGCCTCGCGGAGGCCCCGTTGACGCTTCTGGACGGGCGATTCTACCATAGTTGACGGCCCAGGAGCGAAATTGTGCCACGCCGAAAAGTCCGCCTGAATTACGGCAACCAGAAGCAGTTCGAGGTCGAAATCGACAGCGAACGGCTGGTGGCGGAGCCGTCGGCGCCGCAGCCCAATCCGCGATTCAAGGCCGAACTTGCGATGGCACTGCAGCGGCCGCTCGATTTTCCGTCGGTCGAGCAGGCGGTGATTCCGGGGGACCGTATAACGGTCGCCCTCGACCGCCACACGCCCGGTACGGCCAGCCTGGTGGCCGGCATCTGGAAGGCCCTCGCGCCGCGGGGAATCGACGCGGACCGCTTTGTCGTGATCCAGCCGGCGACGCGAATGGCGTCGGACCTGCCCGATCCCCGGGCCGAGCTTCCCGAAGAGATTCGCCAGCAGGTCCCCTGGATATTACACGACCCGACCCGCCGCGATCGTTGCGTCTATTTGGCGGCCACCGCCACCGGTGAGCGGATCTACCTGGCCCGCGAGGTTGTGGACGCGGATTTTTTGATTTCGGTGGGACCGATCGCCTTCGATCCGTTGATGGGCTATCGGGGCACGAACAGTGTGTTTTATCCGGGCCTCTCGTCGGTCGAGGCCATGCAACGGACGCAGGGGCAAGGGCATCTCGAGTTGGGACCGGAAGAGGTCCGGCCGCTGCGGGAATTGATCGACGAAATCGGTTGGCTGCTGGGTAATCCCTTTACCGTCCAGGTGATTCCGGCGGCGTCGGGGGGCGTTTCCCGCGTCTTGGCGGGGGTTTGTGAACCGGTCTTTGCCCAGGGAAAGAAACTGCTGATGGAGCAGTGGCTGGTCGAAGTCGACGAGCGGCCGGACGTCGTGATTGCCGCCATCGACCATGAGCCGGGCCCGCATGGCTGGGAACAATTGGGGGCGGCCGTCGAGGTGGCGCGGGGGCTGGTGGCCCGCGGGGGGAAGATCGTCATTCTGTCGGATTTGAACGCCGATTTGTCGCAAGGTCTGGAGCTGATTCGTTCCGGGCAGACGCCCGCGACGCGATCCGCCCGTTGCGGAAGCAGGCGCCGCCCGACCTGATTTGTGCCACCCAGCTTGCCGCCGCCGCCGATTGGGCCCGCATTTATCTTCTAAGCGGGCTGGCCGACGACGTCGTGGACGAGCTGTTTCTGACGCCGGTCTCCGACGAAAGCGAGGTGCGGCGGCTGCTCAACGACGACAGCCGCTGCCTGTTCCTCGAGGCGGCCCAATTCACCTACGGGGCTGTGCGGGCGACCCGGACGCATCCCTAAACGACGGACCCAGGCGGCTCGTCGCCTGGGCCCTTTTTTTAGGGTGCTGGAAGCGGAATAAATTCGCACGTCGTTGTCTCTGCTCGCTCGGCGCGGCGTTCGATTGCCTGTTCTCGGCGCGGTGGTATGGTGGAGCTTACCGCCGTGTGCTCCCCAGTCAGTCCCGTCCGTTTCGCAAGGAGTTCCCCCGAAATGTCCAAGCAGACTCGCCGCGATTTTCTGGAACAATCGCTGTTTGCGGCCGCCGCCGCGTCGCTCGCCCGCGTTCCTGCGACAGCACTCGCCGCAGAGTCGTCAACGAAAAAGAAGGGGCCGAACGAGCGACTGCGCGTGGCCTGTATCGGAGTCGGCGGCCGGGGTGGCGAGCACATTCACGAGTTCGGCAGTAACCCGCACTGCGAACTCGTGGCGGTGGTCGACGTGGACGAGGCGCACGGACATCGCCGGGTCGAGGCGATCGAGAAGTGGCTCGGGCGGAAACCCGCGTACTACCGTGACCTGCGGAAGATGCTCGACGACAAGTCGATCGACGCGGTCTCGATCGCCACGCCGAATCATTGGCACTCGCTGGCCGCGATCTGGACCATCCAGGCGGGCAAACAGGTCTATTGCGAAAAGCCGGTGAGCCATAACGTGAGCGAAGGACGCCGCGTCGTCCAAGCGGCCCGCAAGCACGGGGCTGTCGTGCAGACGGGCACGCAGTGCCGCTCCAATCCGGGCATGCGTGAGGCGATTGAGTTTGTCCGCTCCGGCGGCATCGGCGAGGTCAAACTGGCCCGCGGACTGTGCTACAAGCGGCGGAAGTCGATCGGTCCCAAGGGGACGTACGCGCCGCCCAAAAGCGTCGACTATAACCTGTGGTGCGGCCCGGCTCCGATGAAGCCGCTCACCCGAAAGAATCTGCATTACGATTGGCATTGGGTGTGGGACACGGGGAACGGCGACCTGGGGAACCAGGGAATTCACCAGATGGACATCGCCCGCTGGGGACTCGGCGTGAATGACATCGGTTACGGCGTCGTCAGCTACGGCGGCCGTCTGGGCTATGAGGATGCCGGCGAAACGGCCAATACCCAGGTCTCGATTCACGAGTATCGCGGGGGGCAAGCGGCTCGTCTTCGAGGTCCGCGGGCTGGAGACGCCGAGGCTCCGCGACGTCGGCGTGGGCGTGATCTTTTACGGCACCAAGGGGGACGTCGTCATCCCGTCCTACAGCGGGGGTGTCGCCTTTGATCACAAAGGACAGGAAATCAAGAAATTCCACGGCGGCGGCGACAAGTTGCATTTCAACAACTTCGTCGAAGCGGTCTTCAGCCACGATCCGAAGAAGCTGAATGCCGACATTCTCGAAGGCCACCGCTCGAGTGCGTTGTGCCATTTGGGCAATATTTCGTATCGCCTGGGCACTCTCGTGACGGGAGTCGAAGCGAGCGAGCGGCTCGCTTCCGACAAGGAAGGGTTGGAGACCTTCCAGCGCGTGAGCGAGCACCTGGCGGCGAACATGGTGATGATCGAACATTCCAAGCTCCTCCATTTCGGTAAGAAGCTGGCGATCGATCCGACCAGCGAAGTCTTCACCGGTTCCGATTCGGCCGACGCCGACGCGATGTTGACGCGGGACTACCGCAAGCCGTTCGTCGTACCGACGGAAAAAGACGTTTAAGTCGCACGTCCGGTCTTGCCGGAAAAAACGAAAACGCGAACGGGGACCGCTTGGTCCCCGTTTTTGTTTTGGCGTCCCCAGCTATCCCAGCAGAGACATTGCGCGCCCTCATCGCCGAAAAGTCGCGGACTCCGTTTGTTGCGTCTTGACAGAGGGGGGCGGTGAACTAGGTTTTCAATGCCCAATGACTCTCATTTGGACACGAACATGGTTCCCTTTTGGGCTGACGTACCGGTGACGGCCTGGTTGCAGATGGTCGGTCTTTTGGCCGCGGTGGCGGTCTGGTTGACCGGCCTCGTCGGCTCCCAGGGCCGCCGTTGCTAAGAGTCCACGACGACGCCTCAGAAAGGTGCAGGAAATGGATTGGACGGAGATTCTGATTATGAACTGGCCCGTGAAGTTGGTGTGCGGGCTGTTGATCGTGGCGGCTTACATTGACGGCAAGCAGCTGCGGGTTCCGAACTGGCTGACCTATCCCATGGTCTTTTCGGGCCTGATTTACAGCGCCTGGGCCGGCGGCTGGTCGGGATTCCAGGACGGCTTTTTTGGCATGCTCGTGGGTCTCGCCTGTCTGCTCCCGCTGTACGCGGTGGGTGGGATGGGGGCCGGCGACGTCAAGTTGCTGGCCGGTGTCGGCGCCTGGATGGGCGTGAGTGCGACGTTCTACTCGTTTTGCGTCTCGACCGTCGTGGGGGCCGTCATGGCCGTCCTGATGGTGCTCTACAAGAAGGGCGTCTCGAAGCACTACTCGCAGCTGCTGCTCATCCTGTCGGAATGGCTCACGATCAAGAATCCCAAGGAGCTATCGCGGATTGCGGCGGAGCGCAAGCCGACGATGCTGTTACTTCCGTACGGCATCCCGATCTGCATCGGCTCCATCGCGTACTTCTTCTATGCGGGCATGATCTAAGGATCGAAACCAGACAGACTCTGGCTCCGGGGAACGGCTCGTGCGGGCACGTCTCTCCGGCCCATCGAAAGAGGGATTTCACGCTGGGACGCCCCGTTCCGGCACTTTGTTGGAAGAACCCCGAAAGGACGTCAGGCGAGTTCAGAAACGTTTTCCTAAAGCACTGCCGGCACAGCCGCGGTTAAGCCATCCGCGAAACAACCGGCCGCAACCCCGACCCCTTACAGCCGATAACCCCGGAATAAGCTAATTCCTTCGATATCTTCGTTAAAGGCTGAAGGTCTTACCTGACTGGTGCCGATTTAGAGAGTGATGCGGTTGGGTACCGTTACGGGTTACCCAATCCCTGGATCACCCCAGTCAGGTCAGCGTGTCAGGAGTGCGGCTGGGGGCCTTGCGAGGCCCTTTCCGACTGAATGCGGTCGGCCGGCAGTAGCCCGAGGGCGCTCTTCTGTCCCGCCCGGAATTGGGGACCCAGGAGTTCCGCAGATGAAAATGAAATCGTTGGTCTTATTGGCAATGGCCATCGGCTGTGGCTTCGTGGCCATGCTGGGGGTGCGACAAGTTCTGTCCGGTGACAAAAAACCGGTGGAGACGGCTAAAGTTCTCGCGGCTGTCACCACCATCATGCCGGGAGTGCCGCTGGATGACACCAATGTCGTGTTCAAAGAGTGGCCCAAGGACAAAATTCCGCAGGGAGCGGTCACGTCCCGCGAGCAGTACGAAGAACGTTCGTTGCGCGTCTCCGCCGTCGCCAATGAAGTGATCATGCAGGCGCAGTTGAATGAGAAAGGGGTCTTCGGAGGATCGAGCGAGATTCCCACCGGCATGCGGGTGGCGACCGTGCCCGTCACGGTCACCAAGACCCACAGCGGATTGATCATGCCGGGCGACCGCGTCGACGTCGTCGTGACTTACACCATGCACAAGATCACGGCCGGGCAGATGAACACCCAGATGGGCGAAATCCGCAAGGCCAAGACGATCCTGCAATACATTGAAGTGTTCGCCACGGACAACATTCGCATCAGTGCCGTGCCGAAAGGGGAAGACAAGGAGATCGCCGCGAAGAACATCTCGCTGTTGGTGACCCCGGATCAATACAACCTGTTGGCGCTCGCTGAGGTCAAGGGCCAAATTTCGCTGGCCCTGCGGCATCGCGGCGACAACTCGCAAGTTCAGACACGCGACTACGATGAGACGATCTTCGAGCAATCGGCTGCGTCCAGCGGCAAGGACGAGAAAAAGGACGGCGACGAGCAGGCCGGAAACGACAACTCGGAGAAAGGCAAGTCGGTCCGCGACAAACTCGAAAAAGAAGAGGCCAAGACGGCGCTTGCCGCCAAAGAGAAGGAAGAGGCCGCCAAGGCCACATGGAAACTCAGGGTTTACGAGGGAGATAAGCTACGCGAAGAGCAAGTGGAACTGCCCGCAGAGCCTGTCGAGCCGGGGAAGGAAACCAGCCCAGCCCCGCGAACAGTTGAAGCAGTTCCTGAAGCGATTTTTCCAAAGCGCTTCCTAACAGGAGCGGCAATGGGAAATTGTGCGGCGGCTCGCACAATCTCCTCCGCCGTTCCTGGAGCGCTTCGGAAACGAACGGGCCGCCAGAAGGGGAAATAAACGGCGTGGAGCGGCCGGCCGGAGTGCCGGCCGCGCTACCTCGTTTTCAAGGGGGTCAGCGACCATTCGAGGTGCAGGGATGCTCATGTTCGCCCAGTCCAAGCCGGCGTTCGCCCGGCTGGTCATCGCCATTCTCGCCATCAGCTTTGTTGCCCGAACGGCGGCAGCCGACGACGAGTCGGCTCCGCTGCCGATCGACAACGATCCGCTCGTTCGCGTGAACGAGCCGAAGAGCGACCTGCGACTTGTCGAAAAGTTCGCCAAGATCGTGGAGCTCAAGAACCGGATCACGACGGTCTACGGCTTCGACCCGGAGGTCGTCAACGTTACCAAAGTTGACATGCACCCGAACGAGATTCGCGTGCATGCCCTCGCGCCCGGCGTCACGTCGCTGGTCCTCGTCGACGAAAAGAACAAATCGTATACGGTCGAAGTCTTCGTGATTGGCGACGTTCGCCACTTGCAGGCCTATCTCAAGAACCTGTTTCCCAACGATGCCGTGACCGCCGTCGCCGTTCGCGAAAGCGTCGTCTTGCGAGGTTACGTCTCCGTCCCGGAAAACATTCCGCGGATCATCGACATCGCCAAGGAGTTCTATCCCAACGTCATTAACCAGATGGAAGTGGGCGGCGACCAGGAAATCCAGCTTATGGTCAAGGTGATCGAAATCGATCGCACCAAGCTCCGCCAGTTGGGATTCAACTTCATGGGCATGACCAACAACGCGTTCGCGGCCGGTCTGCCCGGAGAACTGGCCCCCCTCTCGACGTTGGCGACTCCGATCGGCTCGGCTCCCAGCCTGGCCACGAACCCGGCGAACTTCACGACGGCTCCGACTCTGCTCGGAGGGATCGTCAATAACAATTACTCGCTGACGATGTTCTTGAACGCACTCGCCTCCGAGTCGCTGCTCAAAATCCTCGCCAGCCCCGTGCTGACGACGACGAACGGCACACCGGCGAACCTCCTCTCCGGCGGCGAATTCCCGGTCCTGGTGCCGCAAAGCCTCGGTACGGTGACGATTCAGTGGAAGGAATATGGCGTGCGATTGACCGCCATTCCGCTCCTCTTGGGGAACGGCCGCGTTCGGCTCAACCTGCAGCCGGAGGTCAGCCAGAAGGACCTCTCCAACTCGGTCACCACCAACGGCCTGACGGTTCCGGCCTTGACGACTCGACGCGTCAACACGTCGGTCGAGATGCGGTTCGGCGAAACGTTTATGCTGGGCGGCCTGATCGAGGTGCAAGACACGGCCCAGACGAACAAGGTGCCTTGGCTGGGCGAACTGCCATATCTCGGCGCGCTCTTCCGCACCGTCAGCTACCAGTCGGTGGAGACGGAACTCGTGATCCTGGTTACGCCGACCCTGGCCGGGGCTATGTCCGATTGCCAGACGCCGGTAGGCGGACCGGGCATGTTCACCGACCAGCCGACCGACCGCGAACTTTTCAGTTACGGGATGATCGAAGTTCCGAGCTACGGTGGCAGATGCACCGGATGCGCCAGCGGAAATGGAGCCTATCCGCCGCCGATTATCGACTTCGATCAGGCCCATTCACCGCGACCGTTGATCACGCCCGTCCCGGTTCAGGAACTTCCGCCTGGTGCGCCGCAGGGATCGCCGCCGATTCCGCCGACTCCGGCCCCTGCGACCTCGACGGCTCCGCCTCACGCGCCGGCCGCCGAGATCGTGACGCCGCCGGCCGCCTCGTGGACGAGCCCGCCGGTTGACTCATCGACGAGTTACTCGCCGAGCCAATCCCTCCGGCAGGTGAGTGCCCAGTCGTCGGCCGGGGGGACCAATGTGGCGACGCAGGCCGGATACAACGTGCCGGCCTCGACCGCGGGTGCGGTCACTCCGGCGTCCCCCAACACGGCGCGAAATGGATTGTTTGAACCTCAGAGCGGTCTTTACGTTCCGGCAGCTTCCGGCAGCCCGTAACAGGAGTCATTCGGGGCCGTGCGAAAAGGTTCGCGGTCCACCGGCAACAACCCAGGAAATCACTGCAGAGTCTTGCGAAGGCTTTCGTCCGATGAAAAGCGTTTGTCGACTTGCCATCGTTGATCCCAACGACGCGACGCGTGCCGCGCTCAAGCAGCTGCTGCTGGGAATCGACATCGTCTGGCTGGAAGCGGAGTGCTCGCGATACGAATTCTTCACCGATGTCGTGATGCAGACGCAGCCCGACATCGCGCTTGTCGCGATCGACTCCGACACGGCGCAAGGCCTGGCGATGGTCGCCCGCGTCACGCAGGAGCTGCCCACGTGCAGCGTCCTTGTGGTGAGCGCCTCGACCGAAGGCAGCTTCATCCTGCAGGCAATGCGCAACGGGGCCAAGGAGTTCCTCAACTATCCGCTGCGGATTGAGGACTTTCTGGCCGCCTTGCATCGGATCCAGCTGATCCACGGACTCCGCGAAGGGGAATCGGAAGTCCGCAGCAGCCAGATCTACACGATCGCCGGTGCGGCGGGTGGAGTCGGCTGCACGTCGCTGGCGGTGAACCTCGCGTGTATTCTCGCTCAGAATACGTCGAACAGCGTGGCGGTCATCGATCTCGACCTCTCCCTGGGCGATGCGGATGTTTGGCTCGACATCATCCCCGATTACACGATTCAGGACGTCGCCGAGAACATCACGCGGTTGGACTACGCTTTGTTGAAGCGGTCGCTCACGAAGCATGAATGCGGCGCGTTTCTCTTGCCCCGCCCGATCCACATGGAGGAAGCGACGCCGATCAACCCGGAAGAGCTGCGTCGCGTCATCACGCTATTGAAGGCGACGTTTACGCATCTGATCGTCGACATCAGCAAGAACTTCGGACCCCTGGAGCTCGCCGCGATGCGGGCCTCCGACGCGATCCTGCTCGTCGGGCAATTGGATCTCCCGTGCCTGCGGAATGTCGTCCGCCTCTTGCAATTCTTCGATCGCCAGGAAGGAATTTCGGACAAGATCAAAGTCGTCATCAACCGCCTTGGTCTCGAAGAGACTCAAATCAGCATGACCAAGGCCGTCGAGACGATCGGCCGCGAGATCTTCTGGCAGCTCCCCAATGACTATGCCACGATGGTCGAATCGCGGAACAACGGGGTGCCGCTCGTCACGCAGGCGCCCAAGTCGAAGCTCACGAAGTCGATTCAACAGTTGGCGCAAAGCATCGACAAGAGCGCGACCACAGAGACGCCCGAAGAGCCGAAAAAGAGCAAAAGCCTCTTCCGGTTCCTGTCGAGCGGATCGTCCAAGTAACGGGTCGCTCATTCAAACGAGACGACGGTGCCGCTGAGATAGCTGTTGCTTCCGTCTGCTGTTGAGAGGACCAAACGCCCCGCATCGTCGATGCCCCGGCAAAGGCCGGTGACCTGCTGTGAACCGGCGCTTAAGCAAACTCGCTTGCCGGTCAACAAGCAACGCCTCCTCCAGCGAGCAAAAACCGCTCGCTCATCTGTTGCCAGACTCGTTCGCCACTCGGAGAAGTGCGCCAGAATCGCCAGCAGAATGTCCGTCGCATCAAAGGTCTGCCTCGCCTCATCGGTCATCGACGTGGCGATTTGCCGCAGTTCTGGAGGAGCGCCGGCGAGGCTGTTGTTGACGTTCACACCGATGCCGACGATCAGTCGCCCTCTTCCGTTGGCGGGCATTTCGACGAGGATGCCGCCCGTTTTCTTGCCGGCCAAATAGACGTCGTTCGGCCATTTCAGGCGGACTGCCACTTGCGGAATCGTTTGCTCGATCGCTTCGCCGACAGCCGCGCCGGCAGCCAGCGCGATCTGCGGCCAGCGCTCGGTTGGCAGGCCGACATTCTCCCCGTCGAGCACAAGTGAGAACGTCAAGGCGCCGGGTGCCGACCACCACCGGTTTGAGCCCCGCCCGCGTCCAGCGGTCTGCTGGGCGGCCAACACGAGGAAGGGACATCCAAGCGGTCCCCCGCACACCAGTTCGGCCGCGCGGTCGTTTGTCGAACCGATCTCCTCATGAAACTCGACCTCCCGCACAAGTCCCGAGGCCTGGATGCGATCGAGGTCAAACGGTGGCAGTTTCATCGGAGATCACGGCGGAACTTCACGCCGCATCCGGAACGGCGGCCTTGGTGAAGCCGCTCAATTGCCGTTCGATGGCGCTGTCGATGCACAACAAGCTGCGGACCGACTGATTGCCGAAGACATTTTCCACGTTGCTCGCGTAGTTATGCAGATTGAACAAATCGGCGGTATGCCAGTAGGACGCATAGCCGAGGTCCAGGATCTGCTTGAGCAGTTCGGCCTCGCGCACCGCATCGAGCTGACAGCTGATGTAGAGGATAGGCTTCACGCGCGCCAGAAGCGAGGCCGCCCCTTGCAGAACGGCGGCCTCCATCCCGGGAGCGGAAATCCGCATGACGTCGCAGCGCGGAAGGTTCATGTCATCGATCGCGATCATCGGCACGCGGTCACCGGTCGTCGCCGTTCCCATCTCCAGTGCCGTGAAATCGATCGCTCGCTCATGGTCGATGCGCGGAACCAGAATATGACCTTGCCTGGCCCCGACGGCCGTGTTCCAGCAATGCACGTTGGTGATGCTGTTGATCGCCATGTTGCCGCAGAGTGTTTGATAGACGAGACGCTGCGGTTCGAAGGCCAGGACACTCCCCTCGGGTCCCACCTTTCGGGCGAAGAACAACGTCTGTGCTCCGATGTTGGCGCCGACGTCGACCACAAGCTGTCCGGCCGAGAGCATCTGATCGAAGACGACGATTGCACGCTCACAGTATTCGCCGTACAACTCAATCGACCGGCCCACGCGGACGTCGTTCTTGTTGAAGATCAGCGTCCCGTACCGCGTCTGCGTGACGTTGTTGTAGCGTTCGGGAATTCGCACGGTTTCCCTCCTTATGAAACTTCGGACCCGGCCCAACTCGGCCGAGACCGAGGGGGGCGGATCGTATCCGATCGCGGAAAACCGGGCAATTCCGTTTGACCGGCAGCCGGCATAGGTCGCATGTTTTCCTCTCGGATTTTTTGGACCGCGGCCATCGGGTACCTGCTGGTGGCTGCCTGCGCCGCGTGGCTGTTCGGACGCGTCGCTGCTGGCCGCGCCGGAGATGCCTCCCAGAAAGACGTTGCAGAATGGATTTGGGCGGCCGCGTTGAGCGTTGCGGCGATCGGGGTTTTGCTCACGTGGGGCGTCCTAAGGATGGCTGCCGTCCGCCTTTCCCTCTTGGCAGAGACCGCGGCTGCCCTTCATGCCGGCGAACCCTCATGGATTCCGCCAGGTCTGCCCCGCAGCAATCCCCGCAATTTGGAGTCGGCAATCGCCTCCATGAAGGGCCAACTCGAGACCCGCATCGAGGAATTGCAGCGTAAGGGCCGGCAACTGCAGGAGAGTACCGAGCGACTGGAGACCGTACTGGGCAGCATGGTCGAGGGAGTCGTCGCCGTCGACGAGAACCAGAGAATCCTTTTCGCCAATCGGGCCGCCCGCTCCCTTCTGGACATGCAGGGGCCAAATCCCGTTGGGCGACCGATCTGGGAGATTCTGCGGCTGCCGCGGATTGATGAGGTCGTTCAGACGGTTCTTTCGGGGGGTGAGGCACCGGCACTCGAGGTCGATCTGCCGCGCAAACACGCGGTGGTGGGAGTGATGGCCTCGCGACTGCCGGGAAAGCCCAGTTCCGGGGCGGTGCTCGTGTTTCATAATGTGACCGAACTGCGGCGTTTGGAGAATATACGTCGAGAATTCGTCTCCAACGTGTCGCACGAGTTAAAGACCCCGCTCACCGCGATTCAGGCTTATACCGAAACGCTGCTGGACGGGGCACTCGAAGAGCCCGAACACCGAGTCCGGTTTGTCGAGCGGATCGCGGAGCAGGCCAACCGGCTTTACGCGCTCATTCAGGATCTGTTGCGACTGGCGCGGATTGAATCGGGGGAGAATGTCTTCGACGTCCGTTCGGTCGCAATCAAGCCGATCGTGGAGGCATGCATCGAAGAGCATTCCGCGGTCGCCCAATCGAAGTCGCAGCGCCTCGTGGCCGAGCCCTCGACGGCCGAAGTGCACGTCTTGGCCGACGAAGAGGGGTTGCACACGATTTTGAGCAACCTGATCGACAATGCCGTCAAATACACGCAGGAATCAGGAACGATCACCGTGCGGTGGTGCGCCGCTGAGGACGTCGCCCTGATCGAGGTCGAAGACAACGGGCCAGGCATTCCCGAGGAGCACCAACCGCGGATCTTCGAGCGTTTTTATCGGGTTGACCGGGCCCGGTCTCGAGACGTGGGAGGAACGGGATTGGGCCTATCGATCGTGAAGCACCTGGTACAGGAGTTCGGCGGCGGGATCGAGATCCGCAGCCAAGCCGGCCAGGGGACCGCGTTTCTGGTTCGACTCCCGCGAACCGAGGCTCCCGAAGGGTCGGTTGTCGAATCGGCCAGTCCAGCGATCACCTGAGGCGCCGATGGCTTGATTTTGCTACACTTTTTGGCTGGCAAACGACGTGGAGCCAGGTGCGGGCGACGGAAACGCGATCTTGTGCCGAAATTGGCGCGGACAGCCCTTGTACAAATAGCGCTCAAATGTTCACAACTCTTCATCGAAACTTTATTGAACGCTCCCCGAACGTTGACACGCTCCCGTTACGTTCGCCCCGTATGAAGCAGAAGATCTTGCTCATCGAAGATGAGCGACCGATCGTCGAAGTCTTGACCTACAACTTGGGCAAGGAGGGCTTCGAGGTCCATTCTGCGGCAGACGGTCGCGACGGTTTGAGCCGGGCGCGTTCTGTCCTGCCCGAGCTTGTCATATTGGACCTCATGCTTCCCGTCATCGACGGCTTGCAGGTTTGCCGTGAGCTGCGCAGCGATCCGAAAACGCAGGGAATTCGCGTGCTGATGCTGACGGCTCGCAGCGAGGAAGTCGATGAGATCGTGGGCTTCAACATGGGAGCCGACGACTATGTGACCAAGCCGTTTAAGCTCAAGCCGCTCATTCACCGCGTGAAAGCCTTGATGCGACGACCGCAGCCGGCACAGTCCGTCTCGGACCGTGTGGCCGTCTCGGGAATCGAGATCGACCGAGTCAACCATTTGGTGAAGGTCGACGGCTCTGAGGTCACATTGACGCCGACTGAGTTTCGCATCCTGTGGGTGCTCGCTCGCCAGCCGGGCCGCCCGTTCACCCGCAATGAGCTTCTCGATAGCTGTCGCGGCGAGGATGCGAACGCCCTGGCCCGCACGATTGACGTCCACATCCGCTCGCTGCGACAAAAGCTCCGTAAACGGGCCAACAACGTCGAGACCGTGCGCGGGATTGGCTACCGCTTTCGCGGCGTCGCCTCAGGGGCATAAGCGACGGCCCTCGCACGCGGGACGGTGGCGGAATTGCGTTTCGTCCGACAGCGATCCACCAATCACGCCTGCCCCGCGATGGTCGCGGCGCTATTCGTCCTTGCCTTTTTCGGGGGCCGCATCGTTCTCTTTCTTCGGTGGTGCGGCTGTGCGCTTGGTAGCCGCCGTCACGGCGGCCGGCACGAACTCGCCGCGCGACGCGAACAACGCCCGTAAACGCATCGCGCTATAAATGCGGACGACCTTGTTTTTGTACGTGAGGTGTCCTTCGGCGTCGCGTCCGAGGTGCTCGGCGACCTCCGCCAGTGCCTGACCCGCGTAAAGCCCCGCGAATGTCTCGGGATCGACTCCCTGTCCCGATTCGAGATCGGCAACGGCGTCAACGCCCCCCGCGCTGGTCGCGAACGCGTTAAGTCCCTGGATTGCCGGCACGTAGCGCTTTTCGTCGGTAAGGACCTGCATCGTTTCCGAAAGGACGCGGTCCGTTTCGCGCAGCCGGTCGCGGATTGAGTTCGGCAGCGTCTCGGATTGGGCACTCAGCGTCGACGGATGACCGAACTGCAAGGACCCGAGCACATAGCCGAAAAGGACCAGACCAAAACAAGACAATGACCGGCCGAACCCGCGCATGCTCAGCTCTCCGAGGCCCAGATGGTTTGCTCTTTCAGGGATAACAGCCTTTGGAAAGGCCGAGCCCGCGACCAATTTCCATCGTCGTCTGGCTGCGGAGACATTGCAAGCCCCTGCCGGCTCCGGCAAGCCGTTGGTTCCGCGATTGAGTCAGTGTTGTCCTCGGTGCGAGGACGTTCACTTGCGCGGCAGAGGGGATTTTTTTTCCTTGAGCAGCAACTCCAGACGCTGCCGCAGCTCGCCGCGTGCCCGGTGGATGCGGCTGCGAACCGTTCCGACCGGGCAACCGATGATCGCGGCAATCTCATGATACTTCATGCCGTCGATCTCTTTGAGCACGAGCGGAATGCGGAATTCGGCCGGCAGCTGCGCCAGAGCGCTTTGCACCGCGGCGCGTCGTTCGTCTGCCTCGAGCGCGTGTGATGGGGCGACGTCAGGACGTCGGTCCGGGGGATCACCTCCCGCCTGTTCGCGCGCGGCGTCGATCGAGCTGGGCTTGCGCCGTGTCCGTCGCTTCTGGCTAGCCGCCGCGTTGAGGGCGATGCGAAAGAGCCACGAATAGAAAGCCGAGTCGCCACGGAATGACTTCAACCGCTGGAACGCTTGAACAAAGGCATCCTGGGCGATGTCGTGCGCATCGTCCGGAGACCCGAGAACGCCCACCAAGGCGTTAAAGAGGCGATCCTGATAGCGGATCACCAGTTCTCCGAATGCCTCCGTCCGGCCTGCCAAGCACTCACGGATGAGCTGTTTCTCGTCGCTGGACACTTTTTGCACGAGCGTGGGTGGCGGCGCACGGCACTCGGCCAGAGCATCGGTCGACTGCCTCGGAAAGCCGCGGCCTCGCGCGGCGTTCGCTCATCGTGTCGGTTGCGTCCAGCCCTGTCAAGCAGCGGGTCGTCGCGCACTGCTCCCCTCTCACGCACCGGCGGTTGAAACGGTCACAGGAACCGAAAGCTTTGGGCGCCGTGACAACCAGATTGTGAACACCACGCCGACGGCGAACGTGAGGATGCTGATCCATTGGGAAATCGTCAGCGCAGTGCTGAATTGCCCCAATTCGTCTCCACGCAGCGTTTCCAGCGCGAAACGAGTCAGTGGATAGGTCAGCGCACCCAGCGCAATCACCGCGCCGTTACGGGGGCGAAACGGGAAATACGCGTGCGTCAGCAAGAACAAAAACAGTCCGTCGAGAGAGCTGTAGAGCTGCGTCGGGTGCAGCCGCATCGTCAAATCTTGGTCTGCTCCGACGAAGCCGCGCAGCACGAGTGCCATATCGGGCACGCTTCCCATCGGAAATTGCACGCCCCACGGGAGATCGCAGCGGTCTCCGTAGCAGCAACCGTTGAGAAAACATCCGATACGCCCGAATGCCATTCCCAAAAAGAGCGACGGGATGACGATGTCGCCGAGTGCGAGAAGGTCGACGTGGCGTTTCCGGCTGATCCAGATCGCCGCTAACAGCCCCGCGGGAATCCCGCCGTAATAGACCAACCCGCCGTCGGGCAGATTGATGGCGGCAATGAACATTTCCGGGAGGCTTTTCAGCACGGTGTGTCCGCCCACATCGTTGTAGAACAGACGCGAGCCGTACTGGATGCAATAGAAAATCCGGCATCCGATCACTCCGGCGATGAAGAGCCAGATGCCGATATCCCAGATCATCTCGGGCTGATAACCGATCTGGGCGGCCCGGCGGCCGGCTGTCCAAGCGCCCGCCACAAAACCGAGAAACAACATGGCGCCGAAGCCGAAGATCGGCACGTTGGTGCCGGCCGAGTAGTCGCGGTAGGGCCGGTCCTGCTCTTCCAATTGGAGTTGTTGGCGCATCCGCGGCACCTCCGCGGTCAAGCCGGTGTCTTGCAACCGGGCGATCAACCGCAAGGCGGTGCGCTGAAATTCGACGGCCTGCGAATACTGTCCCTGCTCGGCCAGGGCGGCGGCCAATGTCGCCAGGTAGGCCGGGTTTCGCGATTCGGTGAGGTGGCACGCCTTTTTCGCGTTCTCCACCGCCTGGGCTCCGTTTCGCACCGAGGCTCGTGGACACGTGGCCTGAATCCATGCCAGACGATTGAGGGCGGCACTGTTGTCCGGGTCAATTTTTACGGCGGCTTGCAGGTCGTCGACGGCGCCCGCGTAATCACGTTTGGAAATTCGCCCCTGGGCCCTCGCGAAAAGGGCCTCGTCCGATCGCGGGTCAGCGGCGAGCATGCGATCCGCCTGTGCAATGGCGGCATTCGCTTTCCGCTCGACGAACCGGGGTGCCGCGACAATTCCGATCGCCGCTAGCCCCCACATCACCACGGGAACGACAAGAGTGGCCGGCACTGCGAGCTCGCGTCGATGGCGAAAGAGCCACACGATCCCGAAGAGAACCCAGAGCGCAAGAACCAAGCCGAATCCGAATACCGGAACTTCCCACGGACCGAAAGACCACGTTCCGTCGATCGGAATGAAAAACAGCGTTTGGCGCATGAAACCAAAACCGAATTAGGAGAGGCGTTCAAGCGAGATCGGCAGATTGTCAATCAGTCGCGTTGTGCCGACTCGTGCCGCGACAAGGGCAATCATCGCGGGCAACGGGGTGGCAAGCTCGGTCAATTTGTCGGGGTCAGCCACGGTCGCATAATCCACAGCGACTCCCGCTGCCGACTCCATGTGCCGTCTCATCTCCGCACATACGATTGCCACGTCCTGCTCACCGGCTTTGAACCGCCGTTCTGCAAGCTGCAAAGCCTGCGGCAGGACGAGTGCTTTCTGTCGGTCAGCCCCTTCCAAGTAGCGATTGCGGCTGCTCAAAGCGAGCCCATCCGGTTCCCGGATCGTGGGGCAGGTGCGAATGTCGACGGCGAGATCGAGCTCTCGACACATTTTACGGATGAGGAGCTGCTGCTGATAGTCCTTGCGGCCGAAATAGGCCGCATCTGGCTGCACAATATTGAGTAATTTGAGCACGACAGTCGAGACGCCGCGGAAGTGTGCCGGACGGTGAGCGCCCTCGAGAATCCGCGAGAGGGACTCGACTTCGACGAACGTGGAAAACCCGCGCGGATAAAGGCTGTCCGCCTCCGGAGCAAACACGAGGTCAACGCCGGCCCGTTCGCACGCCGATAGATCGGTCTCGAAGGGCCGAGGGTAGCGCGTGAAGTCCTCGTGTGGGCCGAATTGCGTCGGGTTGACGAAGATGGTCACGACGACGAAACGACACTCGCCCCGGGCCGCCTCGATCAGACTGACATGTCCGGCGTGGAGGGCTCCCATTGTGGGAACGCATCCCACCTGAAGGCCCCTGTCGCGCGCGCTCCGGATGGCGCGGCGAACGTCTGCGGCCTCTTTCGCAACAATCATTTCCCTGCCGACGCTCGTGTTCGACCCCCCCAACGAAACGGTGGAGCGGGTCGCTCAGGGCCGACGCCCTTAGAAATGGTAGGCCCGGTTATGAATATCGAAATCGTTGTCCGTCAGTCCGACATTCGTCCGGATGTTGGTGTAAATGTACTTCTCCACGAGAAACGGCTCCGGATGGGCGCGGTCGGGAGCTCCGTACTGCTCAAGACGGATTGGGAAGTGCGATTTCTTCTCGAAAAACACGCGCGTCTCGTAAAAGCGGAACGCGTGCTGCGGATTCTCGTGACGGGAGATGGCCGCCTGGCATTCGATCTGGCCGTCCAGCTTCGCATTGGGATAGTAGTAGACCTTCGGATCCTGCGGATCGTTGAATTTCTTCTCCGTCTCCCATTGCTGGATGAGAGCGTCCATCATCTTGACCATGCCGATCTGCGTGATCGGGTGGCGGCCTTCGGCCATGGCCCGCGCGCTGTTCGGCTCGAGCGAGACGGTCCCGACCATGCCAGCCAAAGTGCCCGGCACTTCATGCGCCATCATTTTGTACTGGTAGCGCGGACCGGCGTACATGACTTCGCGACCGTTATTCTGATCGATGAATCGCAGATAGACGCTGAACGGGTCGTGTCGCAGCTTGATGATCATGCGGCCGCTGTAAAGTGTCCGGCCGACCATCTCCTGCTTGTCGAAGATCGCTTCGTAATCGCGGACCCCGGCGACGGCACCGCGTGCGGTGCGGGCCAATTCCAAGAACGGAGTGAGCTGGTGGTCGAGGCCCGCATTCGCCGCGATTGGATTGTTCGCTGGGATGCGGTTGGCGACCTTGGGTGCCGCTGGGTCGTCGGCCACAGCAAACGAGCTCAAGAGAACCAACGCGGCCCCTCCGACAATCGCCGGCAAGACCCGGCACACTGCGTCCCCACAATGCGTCAACCGATTAACCTGTCGCATGACTTCCTCGCAACTCGGTGGAATCGTTGCGAATTGGAATTGTTCCAATCCGAACGATGAAGTTCTTACAACAACCTGTCGTAGGTTGCGGTCCGGAAAAATGCCCGCCTGCAACCGCTGGAAAACGCAACAGCCGATACGCACGGCTTCATCGTCTACCGGCACGGGCGAGTCATCCTGCCCAACGTGGATCCGGTCCACAATTTGCGACAAGCCGAAACCCGTCGCAACGTTCCCAAGTCAGCGGTTCGCAATACGTTAATAGCAGACAATTGCGGTTGTGAGAAGACTGACTATGAACTAACATCTCGCCTCCCCGTCGACCCACGGGGAGGCGAAGCTGACCTCCGGCTCGAGCTCTCAGGTGACCGCCGGCCCGTGCGATCTTTCTGCGAGTGGAACTGGAGCGATCATTCCGGCGTCGCGGTCGTGCATGGAGGTACCCCGCGCATGCGATCTCCACTCAGTGGACCGATTGCCACATTGTTCATGTTTGTTCCGCTGGTCGCGATTCCGCTGCTGGCGGTCTTCGGGATGCCGCAGTTCTCGTCACTGGCGCCCCCGGCGCAGGTCGAAGAACTGAAGTTCGCGTCCGACAAAGAAAAGCCGGCGCCGAAAGTCTCGCAGCCTGACGGCGAGTTGGCTGGCGGCGTTCAGGTGACCGAGTCCGGCACTCCTTCGCAGCCGGCCGCCGGAACGCCTTCACGCCCGGCTAACGACACGGACCCATTTGCTGAGTTCGCCCGCGCTCCGGAAGGGGATGCCGCTCAGCCGCAGCAACAGGAATCCCATCCCGCAAAGAGTCTTGCCGACAGCCAGACCGTGGCGCCAGGAAGACGTCCGCAGCGCTGGCCGACCGACGAGACCACCACGTCGCCCACGAAAGATCCCGCCGCGACGGGGGATCCCAGTTTCGACGAGGGAAAAACCGCGAGAATCGATCGTGACGCGGCACTTGCCGACGCGGGCAATCTCACTCCGGCGGCAGAAAAGCGGTCGAAAGCCGGAACGCGGCTGACAGCCGCCTTTGACGCCAATGATCCGAGGCCCGAGCGCGATCGCGGACTCACGAATACGGCAAACAACCTGAGTGACGAAGCGAAGAGTTGGAAGGCGGCGATCGCCCGTTTGAACGCACTCGGGATCCGCGACTATCAATTGCAACCCGGCGAGCGTGAGGGGGAATTTCTCTTTAGCTGCCGCTTCGTCTCACGGCACAATCCACGCGTGATGCAACGGTTCGAGGCCGAGGCCGGCGAACCTCTCCAAGCTGTCCAGCGCGTGCTCCAACAAATTGACGAGTGGAAAGGACGCCGGTCGCAAGCCAGGAACCGCACGTCGTCGCGGGAACCGGCATCGAAAGTCACCGCCCTGTCTTCACAGGACGAAACGCCACCCCTTTCGGCAGTCGACGTCTCGAACCGCTAGAGGGAACCGCGTGGGCAACTTCTCGCCTGGCGCTTCATGCGGTCAATTCCCGATCGCGCGACTCGCGCCCCAACAACCGCATTGCTGCCATCGTTTCGCCGCGGAGACGGCACCGCCGTCGCTTCACCAATGCCACTTTTTCCTGAAGCGCCACTCTTGGGCGGACGGCTCGAGCCGGAATTGCGTCGACGTCGATCCGGAGGGCGTGCGTGACCGAAAGGCCGCACGTGTCGAAGCTGTCCTGTTTGTAAGTGACACGGCGGTTTCCGCGCGGCGCCTCGCTCAACTGGCAACGTTGGCAGACTCGTCGGAGGCCGCACGGATCGTCGACGAATTGAATGCGGCCTACGACCGGGACGTTTCATCCTTTCGCATCGAGAGAGCCGCGAACGGATACCTGCTGCTGACGCGGCCAGTCTATGCGCATTGGCTCGGTCGCGTCCACCAGCGGCAAAGCGCCATGAAGCTGTCGCCCCCCGCCCTGGAAACTCTCACGGTGGTCGCCTACCGCCAGCCGATCACGCGTGCCGACATTGAGTCTGTCCGGGGCGTGCAGAGCACGGAAATGCTCAAACAACTCATGGACCGCGGGCTGGTGCGGATCGGTGGAGAAGACAATTCGTTGGGACGGCCTTACCTCTACGAAACGACCCGAAAATTTCTCGAGGTTTTCGGACTGCGCGGCCTCGACGATTTGCCGCTCGCGGATCACCTGCGCGTCACAATCCGCAAGGAGCCGGTTGCTGCGGCGGCCGAACCGCCGTCGCCGGTTTAACCGCGCACAACGATTGCGCGGGGATACGGCCGGCCGCCCCATTTCCACGGGCCAGACCGACGCCATTTCGCCTCGGCCCGAGGCCGATACTAACTCCAAGACGGCGGAGTGACGGTGCGCCCGCAGAGCCACGCCGGCAAACGCTGGCAGGCACCCGGTCGCTATTCCGCGCGTTACACGTGAAGAAAGAGAGACAACGCCGTGCGCGGTCCTTCGATCTTGCGGGTCGTACCTCCGGCGGACTCTCTTTCGTTTGACGAGTTGGAAGCGCAATTCGCGATGCGCCGCCGAATCGAGGCGGTGGAACGCTCCGGAATTGCCGACTCGTATTCCGCATTGCGGCATCAATATTCCGCGCAGTCCCGCCGCGCTCAACAACAATTCGCCGATCGGAGAATCAAGCAGCCGGGCTGCTCGGCACTGTTTCATCTGGCGGTGGAGTCGGTGAAAGCGTCGCGGTTGATCTACAGCGCCTTGCGAGAGGCGGAGAGTGCGTTGCGCGGTGGCGATGGGCGAGTCGTCTCGCCCGAGGTCGTGGAGCGGGCGATCGACTGGAATCGCCGACAACTCGATCGACTGGCCGGCCAACTGCATCTTCTCGATCTTGTCGACGGGGTCGTGGTCCCGCTGCAAAAACTGTTCGTCCAGTTGGAGGGGTCACGGCAGGTCTCTGCACTCGGCTGGCAGAGCATCGGCCGTCATCTCGTGTTCCAAGCCGGAGGCGTATCGCGCACCACCTCGCTGCTTCCTTTGCCGGGATTCTCGGTCAGGGCCTATCTCTCAATGGCCGGCCAAGGCATCTATGGCGAAGCGTTCGGTCGCGGCATCGAGACAGTTCTGACACTCGCGCCAATGTTGGCCGATGAGCATACGGAATCGGCCCAGATCGATCTGCTCGCCATTGCCGCCTTGTGCCAGGATTGCGGTCTCTTGCTTCTGGGTCGCGGTGTTAGAACAGGACGGGAGCGGGATGTCGAAGCGGGCGCCGGCCGAGAATTGCATTCCTCGATCGGAGCCGGACTCGTCGCCGGGATCGCGGAGCATGCCGCGGAGCTTTCCTCGCTGGTCGCCGAGCATCACCGGCGGCTCATCGCGTTTGACCAGGTGCCCGACGTGATGCGGCCCATGCAGCGGCGGACGTCGCGGTTGCTCGCCACGACGGTGCGCTTTCTCGAGATCGTCGACGGTTTGGCGACGAATTCCGTCGCGGAATTACCGCAGCAGGCACTCTATCCGGCCGCGATCCAATTGAGCCGCGAGGCCAACCAGGGCGAGTGGGATCCGATCGTCGCGGGCGACGTGTTGAACGCGCTCGGTTTTCAACTGAAATATGAGCCGTCCGACTTCGGCAACGAGTTCAACTGGGCACAAGCCAACCGCAGGCTCGATCCCGCCGACGAGGGCGTGCCCGATCCCAATTTCCTGTCGGCCCACGAGGTGCGGGACGCCCGCTATGTCCGAACAACCCGCCGGTGACGGGGGCAAAACTGCCGACTACTGGAACGGCACGCGGCGTCCCCTCACGTGCCTCGTCTTCCTTGCGCCACTGCTTGCCGCATACGAGGCGGGCGTGCAGTGGCTCGGGGGTCGCGACGCCGATGCCATCCGCAACGGGGCCGATTATTGGATCCGCAACGCACTTGAATCCCTGGGGCTCAATTCGCCCTGGCTGCTTCCCGGAATGATTGTCGTCGGTTTGCTGGTTTGGCACGTGGCGCGGCAGGAAAAGTGGCGGATCTCGGGCAGCGTGCTGGGCGGCATGCTCGCCGAAAGTCTTCTGTTTGGCTTCATGCTCGTTGTCTTGGGCGAGCTTGAGGAGTCGGCGATCCACCATTTGCGGGCCGACGTGCCGGCCGCCATTGCGCCGCGCGGCTGGCTCCGCTCGCGGTGATGTACGTCGGTGCTGGCATCTACGAAGAGGTGTTGTTTCGCCTCTGTCTGTTGCCTGTCTGTTACTGCGTGTTTCGGGCGAGCGGGCTGGCGAACGGATGGGCCTCCGGTCTGGCGATCGTCGCCACCAGCCTGGCATTTGCGCTGGCTCACTATGTCGGCCCGGCCGGTGAATCGTTTCAACTCTTCACGTTCTGGTTCCGCACGATGGCCGGGCTCTTTTTTGCCGCGCTCTTTGTGCTGCGAGGCTTCGGAATCACGGTCGGCGCGCATGCGGCGTACGACCTGATTGTCGGACTCGTGTTAAGCGGGGCAGCCGGCTGACGCGCAGAAAACGTGATTTTGCCGACGCGGCAGATGAATTGCGGTCGAGCGCGTCGTACGCAAACAACGCGGCCCGTTACAAAGCCGATGCGGAGAAGTTTTCTTCTCGACCGCCTTCGTAGCGGGCCACATCAAACGCTCGTCACGGCAAATAAGCCGCGACGTCTGTCAGTACAAAGTCTGAGCCGTGTTCCCGTAGCCGTAATACCCGCCGTTCGAAGGCGACCCGTAGTAATAACTCGGGGACGCGTACGAATAGCCGTAGTTCCCGTAGTTGTAGTTCGGGCTGTTGTAACCGAGATACGAGTTGTCGTACGTGTCACTGTAGTACGAGTACGGGTAGCCGTAGTAATAGGGATAGCCGTTGTAGCTGTAGCCGGAATACGGGTAACCATATCCGCCGTACCCGCCATATCCTCCGTAGCCGCCGTACCCGCCATAGCCACCGTACCCGCCATAGCCACCGTACCCGCCATAGCCGCCGTACCCGCCATAGTACGGGTAGCCAAAGCCCAATCCCCAACCCCACCACGGATAACCCCAGCCACCATAGCCGCCATAGCCGCCCCAGCCCCAGCCATAGCGACCGCCCCAACCACCATATCTGCCATAGCCGTAGCCGCGACCGTAACCGGCATAGCCGCGACCGTAACCGCCAAAACCGCGACCGTAACCGCCAAAACCGCGATTGAATCCACCCGCGGTATCCGCCACCTCGGAATCCACCCTGCCGCCGCGGAATCCGCCCATGCCGCCGCGGAATGCCGCGCCGCCACGGAATCCTCCCATGCCGCCGCGGAAACCACCACCGCCCATTCGGCCGCCGCCGCCGCCCCCACGGCCGCCACCACCACCGCCACCTCTGGCAAGTGCGACGCCAGCTCCAATGTCCGACGTCATCATCCCGCAGGCGGCCAGGATCGCCGCCAATCCCATCAAAAATCCACGCTTTCGAATATTCATGATTCCGCCCCCTTCATTGAGAGATCCGAGCGGACTGGTCCCATCCGCCCCTCATAAAAATCATACGGTTACGTTCCACGCAGGGTCAAGCACCGGCTGAAGTTGAATCGATCGTCCTGCCTCGGAACTTCTCGTACGGAAAACGGTCGAATTGGTTCGTGGCAAGCCAAAGCGGACAGTTGTTCGGTTCATCCCGCGTTACAGTTCGAAAAGCGATTGCGTCTTCAGCACGGTGCAGCTGTCCGGGAAGGTGTGGAACGCATGCACCAGCAGGCTCTGAGCACCGACGTCCGTTCGCAACAGGCTCAATGGCTCCGGAGCGAGCCGACTCTCCACCGGAAAGCGATGGGCGATCGTCGAGCGCTTGCAGTCGGAAAGAAGTTCTTCGTGGAAATTCAGGAACACGCCCGGATCGAGCCGTTCCAACTGAAAGCTCACGCAGTAACGAAGACCGCCATCGAACCGCATCGATTCATCGCGGCAACCGCGGAGCGATTTCTCGAGACATCGCTTTTTCTGCGGTAAAAGCTGGTCGCGGCTGGCGGTCACCTCGGTCACCGTATGCTCATCGTAACGAAAGGCGATGATGTGTCCGGCGTCGCAGATACGAATGCCCGCGGCATACGTGTCCTGCCAAACTTCAGTCTCGGCAAAAACGTGAAACAACTCCGGATGGACCGAGCGTCCGTAAACGTGGAGCATTAAGCGAGAGCTATTAGGCCTGGCGAATCCGACGCTCATCGGCGTTTCAATTCCTACGCGGCGTGCACGAATGCAGACATCGCTGATTATACCGCCTTCAACGTGACGTCGCTTCCATTTCCAACAGACGTCGTTTCAATTCGATGCCTTGCGGCGCCGAAAATCCCCCCAACGAGCCGCCGCTCGCCACGACCCGGTGGCAGGGAATGACGATCGGCAGCGGGTTCGACGCCATCACGGCGCCGACTGCTCGGGCGGCCCCCGGTTTGCCGGCGCGTGCCGCCAATTCCCCGTAGGTCAACTTCTGACCGTAGGCGATTTTGCGGGTCTGTTCCAGGACTCGCTTTCGGAACGGCGTCGCTTCCGCGAGATCAATTTCCACGCCGGCAAAGTTCGTGGGAATTCCCCGCGCGAAGTCCTGAATCGCACGCCGCAACTTCGGATTCCAGTCGCTCGCGGTCGGCGGATCTTCGACTCCACGTGTCGAAAGAACATCGGCAGCCGCGCGACGAACCTGCTCGGCGGAGAGGTGTCCTAAGAAGATGCGTTTGACGGCGTCACCGCGCCCGAGGAGACCGAACCACCCCAGTTCCGTGTCAAAGATCGAAAGGGACACCGGTCCACGAGCGGCCGGCACGGGTTTTTGGGAGGCAACCTGGTTGCCGGAACGCGCGAGCAATCTTTGACCCATTGGCGGCCTCCCTATAGAATGAAATTGGACACTTTTAAGGACGGTCTCCAGCAGCGACGGAGACGTCGGTGATGGCGCCAGCGTGCAGGATTTCGTCGATTCGTGCGCGGCAGGGGGACGGCGTGGCATCGCGGGCAACTCGATTCTTTTCGCCGGCATCCGGCCGGCTTAGCCCTCGAGTCGCGGCCATTCCGACGGTCTCCCGATCGCCGGACGTGGCAAACCAATTCCTGCCCGCCCATCTTTTGAGGTCGCATTCATGAACGGCTACACCTCACTGGCGGACGATTATTACATCAACGTCAACCTCAATACGGAAATGACTCTGCCGCAGGGCCGCGAGACAATTCTGGGGTTCTTCGAGCGCATCCAGAAACAATACCCCACGATGCGGAACTTTTACACCCGCGAGAATGGTGACTTTGTTCTCGAGGAAGACAAGGACAACCCGCACCAGCGCTGGATCTCGCTGGAACCGCGCCGGATCTGCAGCGGCGTGATCGATCCGGCCGAGGTGGAATCGGCCTTCGAGCAGCATGCCCTCGTCCTGCGACTTGTGCCGTACATGCTCTCCGTCAGCCCGATCGAGTGCGAAGCGCTCGATTACATGATGGGCTTCGATTTCAGCTATCGCGGCAACCACGATGAACTCGTGGCCGAGGCACTCGGTGCCGGACCGGCCCTCGACGGAATGGTCAACATCGCCGATGCCAAGGTGCTCAACTACGAGCCGTCGATCACGATCAGCCTCGACGAGTCGTGCCGCCGCCAGGCCCGGCTCATGATCGAGACGCGCACGAACGCTTACCAGGTCCGCCGCGGCGAATATCCGGAGGACCAAATCAGCGTGTATTTCACGGTCCGCCAGTACGGCAGCCTGGAAGGTGTCGACTCGTTCGAGCAGACGCTGCACAAACTGCGAGACCACTGCGACGAGCTGATGCACGCGTACGTGATCGACCACGTTCTACGGCCCCTGCAGCAAGCCATTTCGGCCAAGTGATCGGAACTCGCTTGTTCCCTCTTTGTGCTCCGGCGTCCGCGGCGCGACGGTCTGTCGGTGGGCTCCGGAGCGGCAGGAACGGCTGATGCTGACGATCTGCGGGCGGCATTATGAAAACGGGGAACCGGTGCGGATCGGCATCGAGGGCGAGCGGATCGTCGCCGTCGAGCCGGCGTGGCCTCCCCGCGACGCGCCCCGTGGCCGTACGTCGCGCCCGGGCTCTTCGACCTGCAAATCAACGGCCATGGCGGCGTGTGGTTCGGAAAGATCGGCATCACGGCCGACGAAGTGATCAACGTCCTCAAGGAGCACTTCCGCTTCGGCGTGACGCGGCTTTGTCCCACGCTCATCACAAATTCGTTCGATGCGCTGGCCGCCGGATTTGCGGCCATTCGGCAGGCGTGCGAACGGGAGCGATGGGCCGATCGGCTGGTCCCTGGCTGTCATCTCGAGGGGCCGTATATCAGCTCCGAAGAGGGGCCCCGCGGGGCACACCCGCGAGAGCACGTACGTCCGCCGGATTGGGCCGAGTTCCAAAAGCTGCAGGAGATTTCGGGGAATCGGATCCGGCTGGTCACGCTGGCGCCCGAGTTGGCCGGCGCCGTGCGACTTCATTCGGAAAGCGGTTATTTCCGGAGTGGTTATCGCGATCGGTCATACGGCGGCCACCGGCGAAGAAATCGCCGCCGCGGTGGAAGCGGGCGCCCGGCTCAGCACCCACCTGGGCAATGGAGCTCACGGGATGATCCGGCGACACCCGAACTACATCTGGGAGCAGCTGGGCGATCCGCGCCTGACCGCCAGTGTGATCTCCGATGGACATCATTTACCCGCGTCGGTCCTCCGCTCGATACTTCGCACCAAATCGACAAGAAACGTGATCGTGACCTGCGACGCCGCAGGGCTGGCCGGTTGTCCGCCGGGTATTTACACCGAGGGAGCCATGCGGATGGAAATTCTGGAGGACGGCCAGATTGTGGTTGCCGGGCAGCGGCAGTTCCTGGCCGGTTCCGGGGCGAGGACGGGGGACTGCGTGGTGCAGGCCGTGCGGCAGGGGCGTGTCGCTTTGCCGGAAGCAATCGACATGGCGGGACGTAACCCGTCCCGGCTGCTTGGTTTCGAGGAAATCCGTCTGCGGCGAGGCGCCCGGGCCGATCTGTTCCTGTTCGATTTCCCGGCGGGGGCAAATTCGCTCGACGTCAAAGCCACCGTGGCCGCGGGCACCTTACAGTTTGGAACGATTCCGTCGGCTGCCGGCGCGAAGCGCTGACGCTCGGCCCCCCAACGTTACGCTTTCTTCTTGAATGGCGTGCAAAGCATGGTACGATCAATTGGCGGAGCCATCCTCCGAACGCAGCTCGCGGGCGGCACCGTTTTTATTACATTTTTTGATTCCCTCATTCCTTTTTCAATCCGCCGTGCCGCGACCGTTGGATATGCCTTACCGCGCATTTGATCCGAAGCCGCACGCGGGCAACGCTGACACCATCGATGACCCTCGAGGAGCTGGAACAACTTCTCGTCCGTCTGCGTCTGATTGAGCCTGAGCAGGTTGAAGGTTTCGGGTCGCGTCTCCCTCCCGGGGCTGATTGCGCCGAGCTCCTGCGTGCGCTCGAGAGCCGCCACCTACTGACTCCCTATCAAGTGAGCAAGCTGCAAAAGGGGGAGTCGGACGGACTCGTATTGGGCGACTTGAAGCTCTTGTACCGCAACGCGTCCGGGAGCTTTGCCCGCGTCTTCCGGGCATCTTCGCTCACCGACGGTCGCATGCTGGGCTTGAAAGTGCTCCGCCAGCGGTGGGCCGTGAACCCCCGCATCGTGCGACTCTTCCGCCGAGAGGCCGATCTCGGCAAGAAGCTGATTCACGATAAGATCGTGCCGATCTACGACGTCGCCAGCCAGGGCGAGTACCACTACTTCACGATGGAGTTCGTCGAAGGGGGCAACCTTCGCGATTTCCTCAATATCCGCAAGAAACTTTCGGCCGTCGAAGCCACGCGGTGCCTGTTCGACATGGCGGACGGTCTCGATTATGCCGCCCGCATGGGGGTC
This sequence comes from uncultured Planctomycetaceae bacterium, assembly GCA_963833105.1. GTDB lineage: Bacteria > Planctomycetota > Planctomycetia > Planctomycetales > Planctomycetaceae > DASPSM01. Next base: position 22,577 of record CAWHWU010000028.1, on the reverse strand, counting down.
ACCCACCGCGATCTGAAATTGACGAACGTGCTCATGAGCACGCGTGGAGTGGCCAAATTGGTCGACTTCGGCCTGGCCGGCGACGAAGTCATGAACTCCGAGGCCGGCGGCGACAGCCTCCAGCGGGCCCTCGAATACGCCACGCTCGAACGGGGAACCAATGCCCCTCCCAATGACCCGCGCAGCGATCTGTATTTCCTGGGCGGCGTTTATTACGAGCTCCTGACGGGCGTCCCCCCTATCCCCGAACGCACAGCCGCGAAGAGCGAAAACAGTTCTCGCGGTATTCCAGCATCCGTCCCATTCGCAGTGTCGACCCGAATATTCCCAAGCCGGTGGTCGAGATGGTCGAACGGCTAATGAAAATCCATCCGGACCAGCGCTATCAGTCAGCAGGCGCCGTGAAGTCCGAAGCAATGGCCCTGATCGCCGATCTGGAGGGAGGGGGCCGATCGACCACTCCCGCGCCGGAGGAGTCCCGCAACGGCCGGCGCCCCCTCCCGACCGTACTGTGCATCGAACACCGGATGAAGCAGCAGGATATCATCCGCGATTATCTCTCCAAACGGGGTTTCCGCGTCCTGCTCTTTAACGACGTCCGCCGGGCGCTTTCCCGGCTCCAGACCGATCCCCCCGATTGCGTGGTCTTGATCGGCGATTCGATCGGCGAAGAGATCGTCGACGTCTATGAACGAATCCGCGCCATAAACGGCGAACGATTCTTGAATATCGCCGTCCTGGCCGAACGCCAGGCCGGGTTGCGCTCCCAGCTCGAGCAAACGAGCACCTCGCGGGTGCTGGTCCAGCCGATTACGCTGCGGGAACTTCGCCGCGAAATTCACCTCCGGTTCCAATCGCAGCTGAAGTCGCGACGCGAGCGCGTCTCGGGCGAGAAATAAGCCGCCACCGGCGTCAAAAAAAATTCGCAAAAAGCTTGACCGGACACTTGGTTTTTGATGTATCAAAACTGCAAAAACCGATCGGTTTTGATCACCGGTAGACTATTTTTCTGGTTTTTCTGCGGCGTAAAAAAGGGGGGATCACCACAGAAAAATCATTTTGGCAGAATTTGTGCGGATTGATCTTCGGGAATCGGCCCAAGCCCGGTAAAATGGAACCAGGAACGAATGGGAGCGGCTCAAGGCAGACCGCATTCGCGTTCCTTGCTCCCACGGAGGGCTCCTTCGACGTCCCCGCGGATTTTTTTCGCCTTCCGCCCGCGCTCTCCGTGCGCGACACCGCCGGCCATGTGTTTTCCTTCCCCCCAACCCTTGACCCCCGATTCAAACCGGTTCTCACTGGACGTGCCGCGTAAGCGACCAAGGGCGCCGACGCGACGAGCGGCGGCGGGCGGGACGCGCAGCACGAAGTCGCCGTGCTGCCGCAACCTCTTGCGGCCAATCCCCCCTCACCCTTTTTCCTGAGCCTGGCAGGCTTTGCAATGCAGATCGACGGTTTCGTTCGTAAATGTCGCGACAAATGTTGGGCGGCGGCAGCGACTGCAGGCCAGCGGTTCGAACCGCCTGGCGAGTGAGTTCCAGTACAGGCGATAGCCGCGCATCGCCTGCTTCCGTTGAATCACGACGGGAACAACCAGCGCGGGAAGACGAACCCGCGCGACGGTCACGGGACGCAGCGTGGCCCGCATCGCGTAGTGTTCGTCTAACTCTGCCAGCTTCCGCCGCAGTTCCAGATCAACAGCCCGCTTTCTTGCCGCGACCTCCTCCGGGGAAGGGAGAGCCGCCGTGCGACGCTTCGGTCCGTCGACTTCGCGCAACAGCGCTCGGTAATAGTCCTGCAGCCGCTTACGGTCCCGCTCCAGCCGCTGATCAATGCGGCGAACGAATTCGACCGTTGCCGACATGAGCCTCCGCTTCCCTTCCGCGATCGCCGTGTCGTAAGTGGCGGGATCGGGGGACTCCCCGGTTGCCGTCTCGCCGCGCAAGTCCGGTTCCTGAAAGACGTCGGGAAGTTCGACGATCGCTCCGCTCTCCTCGTTGACTGCGAACTGGAACAGCCCCTCCCAGACGTCCTCGGACTTCAGCGTGCCCTGCAGCATCCAGAGGTGATACGAAACGAGCGCCGGCTCCGCCGTGCGGAATTTGGCACGGGCGTTCTGCCAGGAGAACGTCTGCCCGATCTTTTCCGCCAGGTCGCGGCGAGTGAGGTAGCGATCCGGAATGCAGAACGATCCGTCGCGCGGCACGCCGATGTCGAGTAAACGAGACGCGGTATCCAGAAACTCGCTCGCCAGGTTGACGTGCAGGGATCCCGACGCGGCCGTCAAGCTCAGCGAAAACTCCTCGTCCGGCAACTGGGCGGCTGCCGCGATCTCGGCCGGCACCACAACGGAACCGGGGCCTTCGGGCACGGGCCAGTCGGCGACACCTCCGGCACGCTCGAACAGCTCGACGGCAAAAACCTGCAATTCGTGCCCCAGAGGAGTGCCAGCCATGGCTATTGAAAGTCCTCGCCAAACAGCGCTTCGTCCAGTTCCTTGGCGCGCACGTATTGCTCCTGCGCTTCGATCAGCGTCTCCCCCAGCGCCTCAAAAGAGCGTTCCAGCTCGGTGTCGTCACGGGACCGCAGCCAAAGATTGAGCACCAGCGACTCGAACTGATCACCGTCTTCCAGGTTCCCCAGAATCGAGCCGACCTCCCCCACGACCAATTCGAACATGCGAATCTTTTCGTTGAGCACGCTCAGAATGCGGGCCTCCAGCGAATCCGCCGTGCACAGATTGAAGACGAATACCTCGCGCGTCTGGCCGAAACGATGCACGCGGCCGATGCGTTGTTCGATCTTCATCGGGTTCCAGGGAAGATCGTAGTTGACGAGGGTCTCCGCGAATTGCAGATTGCGTCCCTCGCCTCCCGATTCCGTGCAGAGCATCATCGGCACGCGCTCGCGGAAGGCGGCCACGGCTTCGTCCTTTTCCGCCGCCGTCTGCTCGCCGGAAAACACGGAAAACGTCCATCCCCGCGCCTTCAGCAACTCCTCGAGGTGCGCCAGCGTGCGGCGGAAGTTGACGAAGATCAAGAGCTTGTGCCCTGGCGACTGTCGGATCAATTCGAGCAGCTTTGCGTCCTTCGCAGATTCGCTGATCGACGCGGCCAGCCGCGCAAGCTCGGCCGCCTCGGAATCTGTGGCCGCGATGCGACCCAGGGATGAGGCCGCCGTCACCGGGTGGCTGCCCTGGGCGGCAAGCAGGCTGCTCAACTGTAACCTGGAAACGGTCACTGAAACGCCGTCTTCGGCACAGGCCGTCTCCGCGGAGGGGCCTCCCTCGGCCAACTCGTCAGCCGCTGCTTCATCTTGAGACGCGATGCTCTGCACCAATCCGCTGCCGCGCCGACGCAAGAATTGCGTTCAGTTTCCGGTAGAAATCGGCTTCGGCTCCCGCGGGCCTGGCCAACACGGTTTGTGCGTAACGCGGCGGGAGATCGAGCTGCACGAGGCTGCGCGTGTTGCGGACCATCACTTCACCCAATAGCGAACGGAGCCGTTCGCGGTTGAGCGGATCCCGGGAGTTTCCGCGCTTCACGTACCGCTTTTTGAAATCGGCCTCGGTCCGCAGATGCCCCGGCGCCAAGAGGGTGAGCAGGTTGTACAGTTCGAGCAGGTTGTTCTGCACCGGCGTCGCAGAGAGGAGAAACATGTACCGCCGCTTGAGCGAATTGACGAGTTGCCAGTTCAACGTCGCCCGGTTCTTGCAGTGGTGAGCCTCGTCGACAATCACCAGGTCCCACGTTTGCTCCGCCACAATCGTCGCCCGCTTCTTCGTCTTCACGAATGCCAGCGACGCCAGGACGCGGTCGTGGGCGCTCCAGAAGTCAGCGCGATCGGCGGCGGCGGCTCGCGGCGGAATCGTGAATTGGAGGCCGAATTTGCCGCAGAGCTCCTCTTGCCACTGCGATACCAGAGGTGAAGGAACCAGGATCAGCACGCGTCGCACCATGCCACGCAGCAGGTACTCGCGGAGCAGCAGGCACGCTTCGATGGTTTTTCCCAGACCGACTTCATCCGCCAGCAGCACGCGACCGCGAAAATGCCGCAGCACTTTGCGGACCGTTTCGATCTGGTGCGGCAAATGCTCGACGCCGTGCAGGCCTTCCAGACACAAAAGCTCGTCGAAGCCTCGCAGCAAACACAGCCGCGCGTATTCCTGATGCAGCCGCAGGTCGCGGGAATCGGCAGTCTGGCGCCACGCCGCAATGGGTTCTGCTCGAAAGGAAACCGGAATCCCGCCGGGGGTCAACCACGGTTCCTCGGAGGCGACGGACGTCGCTGGATTTAAACAGCTCTCGGGGCAATCTCGGCGCCCCTGAGACAGTATCTGCGAGGCCACGAATCCTTTCTCCCCGTTGACGAATGCACGTCATGGTAGCAAGGGAATACCGCCGTTGGAAATCAACAGAAGGTCACCGGAACCCGAGGGATGATGAGGCCCAACGCATTCGCGTTCCTGGCTCCCACGGAGGGCCCATTCGACGACCGAGCGGATTTTTTCGCCTTCCGCCCGCGCTCCCTGTACGGATTCGCTTCGCGAATCGAACAGGAGAGCGGTGGAAGAGGTGAGAAGGTGAGAAAGGCCGTCGACGCCGATTCTTTTTCAACTGCTCCCCTGTCGCTTTGGGCCCGCCCCGTGGCTTGGCACCCGCCGAAGGCGGGACGGCGGGCTCAACTTTTCTCTGCTCAGTTTCCCCGACCCCTGATCCCTAACATTCCCATTAGCAAGGCTGGGCCTCTCCGATCGTTGCCGTCGGGCGTCTCTTTCGCAAATGCAACTCGCACTGCGACAAGACGTTAGGCGAGTCGCCTCAAGAGAGGTGTTCGGCCAGCAATCTGTGCACGGCCTCGAGTGACACGCCCGTGACGAGAAACGTCTTATTTGGCGACGAAGCGCCGGTTACCAGCATCACACGTGAGGGCGAAACGCCCAGAGCGCCCGCCAGAATCTCGACCACCGCCCGATTGGCTTTCCCTTTCTCGGGCGGATCGCAGACGGCAATCCGCAAGCGGCCGGCATGCGTGCCGACGATCGCGTTCCGCCGCGCTTTGGGCTGAGCCCGCACGGGAACGAGGATCCCCTGATCGCATTCCTTCAGGTTCAGGTCAATCATCGCCCGGCTCAACCACCGTGGCTCTCCAAACCCTCGAACAAGCTCGTCCCCACGCGGACCAGCGTGGCCCCCTCTTCGACGGCCACCTCAAAATCGCCGCTCATTCCCATCGACAGTTCCGGCAAGGCGATCGACGGCCGGCTTCCGCGCAATCGGTCGCGAAGCAAGCGAAGACCCGCGAAGACGGGCCGAGCCGCCTCCGGCGATTCGCTCCACGGAGCCATCGTCATCAGACCCGCAATCTCAACGTGCGAAACCGCGCTCAGAGCGGGCCAGGCGGCCGCCAATTCCTCCGGCTCGAAGCCGTGCTTGGCGGTTTCGCCCGAGACGTTGACCTCCAGCAGCAATCGCGGCCGCACGCCCAGTTCACCGGCGATCTCGTCGATCCGCTGCAAAAGGGAAAGCGCGTCGACGGAATGAATCCAGCCGGCGACGGGGAGCACTTTCCGCACCTTGTTGCGCTGCAGGTGCCCGATCAGGTGCCAGGCGACGGGCTTGTCGACCAAGAGCGCCCGCTCGCAGAGCTGTTGCGGACGGCTCTCGCCAAGATCGCGCACGCCCAGTGCCAAGAGCGCTTCGATCCACCCGATCTCAGCCGACTTGGTGACCGCGACCAGGCGCACGTCCTCAGCGGGCCGACCGGCGCGGCGACACGCCTCCTCGATCCGCCCGGTGGTCCGGGCGTAATTCGCCGCGATCCGCGCCTCGACGCTGCCCATGGGATCGTCGGACAAGCCGGCCGCTTGCCCCTGCAGGTTCGCGAACAAGGCCCTCTGGGCAAGCCGCCGGCTCGCCCTGCGACCCGTTTACGCTTTTGAGGAACACTTGAAACCGAATCAGTCGTTTCGCAGCCGCGTCCCCATCTCGTTCAGCTTGGCCCGCACTTCATTGAGCGAAGTCACGCCGAAATTGCGGACCGACAGCAATTCGTCGGCCGTTTTCGCGACCAGGTCGGCGACGGAAACAAGCCCCAAGCGGGAGAGGCATTTTGTGCCCGCACCGACAGGTTGAGGTCGCTGACGGGCATTTCGAGCAAGGCCTGCTCCTGCGGCGAAATCGTTTCCGGATGGAAGACGGGCGCCGCCAGCGGGGAACGGCTGGCGAACTGCCCGATCGCCAGGCCCCGCGACTTGAGAATCTCGCGGATTTCCCGCAGCGACGTCTCGCCGAAATTCTTGCTCGACAAGAGGTCGTGCTCGCTGATCGACGTCAAATCGCCGAGCGTGTCGATGCCGGCCCGCTCGAGGCAGTTGCGGCTCCGCGCCGACAGCTCGAAGTCGGAGATCGGGATCCGCATCACCTGCTCCAGCTCGCGCTGCTGGCGGGCCGCATCCTCGTCGTAGTACATGTTGCCGGCGGCTTCGATGTCCTTGAGGTACAACTGTGCCCGTTGATGGTTCGGATGGAACTGCAGCACGCGGCGAAAGCAGAAGGCGGCCGCCGGATAATTCTCCGTGTCTTCGTACAAGAGGCCCAGGTTGATGAGCGCGCTGACGTAAAACGGCGGCCGCGACAGGGCCTGTTCATACAGGCGAATCGCCTCGGAGTCATTCCCCAGCAGGTTCATTTCGTTGGCGAGGCGGAAGAGGGCCGCCGTGTGGTGCGGGTCCATGTCGACGGCCCGCTCGAAATATTCGATCGCGCCGAAGATGTCGCCGTAATCGGCCCGGATGCACCCCATCTGGTGGGAATACTCGGCGCGGGTGGCCCCTTCGCGGGCCGATTCGCGGAGCAGCTTTTCGGCCTCTTCGAGTCGGCCGGAAAGCCGGATTGCCCCCGCCTTCGAGAGCCGGCACTGAATCGGGTCAAAACCGTTCTTGGCCGCGTCCTCGAATGCCTGGGCCGCCTCGGGATATTGTTCCTGACCCAACAGGACGAGGGCCCGGTAATAGTCGACGATGCCGACGCCGGAGACCTGGCTCAGGTAGCGCTCTGCGAGTGGGTGCTGTCCCAGCAAGTAGGCGAGGACGCCCGCCACGATCAGGCGCGGCGCTCGGGCTGTTCGGCCTCCGCCTGGTCGCGCAGCTCGGCAAAGCATTGCCGGGCCACGGCGAGCTGGTCCCCCGCCATGGCGCGGCGGAGCCGTTCCACCTGCTCCGGCCCGAACGTCTGCGATTCGAGCAGCAGTTCACGGACATTCACGGAATCAAGAGGTGCCAGGGACGTGGTAGGACGACGAATCGTGCTGGCGACTCCTGGATGGACCATACGGTTACTCCCCTGTCGCAAATCGACTGAAAACTTGCACTGCCCCGGAAGGGATCTTCAAATGCGGAGTTCATTCCGCGGGGCGCCGGCCGCCGCGGTCAAAATCATCGCGCGTTGTCGTCCGCAGGAAGACTGGCCGAACTTGCAGCCGTGGAACCGCTCGCGCGATCGGTCGAAACCGATCTATTCTTCCGGCACGTACGGGAGCAATCCCATGAACCGGGCGAGCAAGACCGCCCGCCGGACCGCACGCTGATATTTGGCGCAATTGCCGGTCCGGCGCCGTGACTGAATATGCCCCTCTCGGTCGATCATCAGCCGCAAGGTCTTTAAGTCCTTGAAGTCCACGTAGATCGGCCGGGGCGAATGATTGCAGCCGTCCGGACAAAAGCGGCACCGCAACTTCTTTTTGAGCCGCGCACGCTTCTTCCGGCGCTTCTTAATTTCGATCCTGTTTAATGTCGCCATAGTTCGCCGATACCTTCCCCGTGAACCGCAATCTTCCGCGTTGAACCAGAATTATTATAGCCAGCCCGCCATCTTGCAACCCTGGAATGCGGGAGTCGCCCGTCAGGCCTCGCCCTGCTCGAAATTCCCTCGGCAAGGTCGAACCGAGAAATCATTGTCCCGGATCGACGGTAAGCGAAGGCCCGCGAAGGTCGCCCCTCGCACGCGGAGCTTTTTCCGGCCCGAATGGTTCGGCATACTGAGACTGTCCGGCTATTGTTCGGAATGATCCGATTCCGGGAGCGACGGTGAATGGAAGAGAAGCACGACAAACCGAATTGGATCGACCGCGCAATGCACCGCCTCGACGTGCAAGGCAGGCACCCGTATCTGTTATGGATTTCCTTTCTCGCGATGGTCGGAGTCTGCGTCTCCGTGAGCACCGAGCGGATTCCTTTCGAGGTCCGATTGATTCTCTTTCCCGGTGGCATCCTCATTTGGTGGTTGGCTCGCGAATTAACCACGGTTTGGGATCGCCTTGAGATGCTGGAAGCCGATCTCCGCGGCCGCCACCAAGACAAGCCGTCGTGACGGCGGCGCCACCCCGTCCTGTCCGACCTGCTGCCTGTTATGATGGAACAGCGGAGAGCCGTCGATCACGGAAATGTGAGGAGTTGACTTGGATCCGTACGAAAACCCGTTGCAGCCGCACGAGCGCTGGATGCGGGCCGCACTCGACGAGGCGCAGGCCGCGTTTGACGCGGGCGAAGTGCCGATCGGGGCCGTGATTGTCCATGATGAGCAGATCATCGCGGCCGCCGGCAACCAGCGGGAGACGCTGCAGGACCCGACCGCCCACGCTGAGATGATCGCCATCACGCAAGCCGCCGAGACGCTGGGATCGTGGCGGTTGCTGGATTGCTTGCTGTACGTGACGCTCGAGCCGTGCCCGATGTGCGCGGGGGCCATCGTGCAGGCCCGCATTCCCATGGTCTTTTACGGCGCGACCGATCCGAAGGCCGGGGGCTGCCATACGCTGTTTCAGATTACGAGCGACGTCCGCCTCAATCATCAGGCGGTCGTGATGGGGGGCATCCTGCAGGAAGAATCGCGGAGCCTGCTGCGGGAGTTCTTCGCCCAGCAACGGAGACTCGGCAAGAAATGACGGAAACGTGCTTTCTCGGCGTCGACCTCGGTGCCGAAAGCGGCCGTGTGATGGCGGGCCTGTTCGACGGCCGCCGCATCCGCATCGAGCAGGCGCACCGCTTTCCCAACGCAGCCGTTTCCCTGGGCAACACGTTGCGCTGGGACGTACTGCGGCTCTGGTCGGAAATTCAGGAGGGCCTTGCCAAGGGGGCCGCGAGCTTCGGCAAGCGAATCGTTTCGGTCGGCGTCGATACGTGGGGCGTCGACTACGTGCTCCTCTCCAAAACGGGTGAACTGCTGGGACAACCCTATCATTACCGCGACCCGCGGACGGAAGGCATTCTGCCGCAGGCGTTCAGCCGCGTCTCCAAGCGCGAGATCTTCGCGCAGACCGGTCTGCAGTTCATGGAGTTCAACACGCTGTTTCAGCTCCTCGCCTTTCAGAAGACGAACGCCGACCTGTTGGCGCTGGCCGACCGGCTGTTGCTCATGCCCGATTTTTTTAACTGGTGCCTTTCGGGCAGCCGCGTGATCGAGCGGACGAATGCGACGACGACGCAATGCTTTCATCCGGCGGTCGGGCAATGGGCCTTCGACATGCTCCGCAAATTCGGACTTCCCGTCGGCCTGTTTCCCGACGTCGTCGAGCCGGGGACGCGGCTCGGCCCGCTCCGCGAGAACATCGCCAACCGCACGGGCCTGGCGCGGATCGAAGTCGTCGCGCCCGCCACGCACGACACGGGCTCGGCGGTCGCGGCCGTCCCCACGCGACAGACAGGAACTCCGAGTTGGGCCTATATCAGCTCGGGAACCTGGTCGCTGATGGGAGTCGAAGTTCAGCAGGCCGTGCTGACGGACCGGGCGCTGGAACTCAACGTCACCAACGAAGGAGGCATCGACGGCACGTATCGACTGCTGAAGAACATCATGGGACTGTGGCTCGTGCAGGAGTGCCGCCGCTCCTTCGAGCGGCACGGCAAGAATTACACCTATGCCGAATTGACCGAGCTGGCGGCCCAGGCGCCTCCCCTGCGATCGCTCGTCCATCCCGATGACCGGGCGTTTCTCAAGCCGAACGACATGGCCGTGGCGATCCGCGACTGGTGTGCTCGCTACGGCGAACCGGTTCCCCAATCCGAGGGGGAACTCATCCGCTGCTCGCTGGAGAGCCTGGCGTTCAAATATCGCATGGTCCTCGAATGGCTCGAGGAGCTGACCGGGACGCGGATCGAGACGATTCACATCGTGGGCGGAGGTTGTCAGAACGAGTCGTTGAATCAGCTCGCCGCCGATGCGTGCGGCCGGCCCGTCGTGGCTGGACCGGTGGAAGCGACCGTTCTGGGGAACCTGCTGGTTCAGGCCCGCTCGGCCGGCGAATTGGCGACTCTGGCCGACCTCCGCGAGATCGTCGCCGCCTCCTGTTCACCGCGGACGTTTGAGCCTCGCGACACAACACGCTGGAGCGATGCCTACCCGCGATATGTCGAGCTGGTGGCAAAATCGGCCCGAGACGCAGCGATTTAAAGACCGGACGGTAAACGGGTTGGATTCAATCGCCCGGCCGTGCGATACTGAAAGAACAAGTTGCTTGCGGTCGATCTGGGGACCTCAACGCGGTCCGTTTAAGTTAACGAATCGGCAATCTGCCGTTGAGATCGAGTGGTTCTTCCCTAACCTCTGTTGCGACCATTGTTTATAATTTTCGCGGAAGCGAAACTTCGCGGAACCAATTGGCCGCTCGACGCGTCTAAGAACTAAAGGCCGGCGCCCTTCAGACGCTCCGAATACGTTTCCTGTGTCATGAACTCCAAAATTCCCGACGACCTGCTCTCGGCATTTCTTGACCGCGAACTGACAGCGGCCGAAGAGGCGGTCGTCTCGAAACATCTGAAAAACTCGCCGCAGGCCCGGCAGGAACTCCAGGATTATCAACGGCTCTCGGAACTGCTGCACCAATTGCCGCGCCGGACGGTTCCCGCGGAATTTGCTTCGTCCGTGATGCAGCGTGCCGAACGCGAGACGCTCATTCCGCTCGATCCGGTGGCAACCGTCGATCGCAGGTCGGCGAGTCGAAAGTTGTCGCGGCGCGTGCTGGCCCTGACCGCCGTTGGCGTCGTCGCCGCCTCGATCACTCTGCTCGTGTTTGTGCCTCGACGCCAGGGGCAAAGCGAAGTGGCCAGCATTGCCAAGACCGTGGAATTCAATGACCGTCAAGGGCTGGAGTTGCCAGCCGCCTCGAAGGGCTCCGCGAATATGCCGGCGGCGGCCGAGTCGCACGCTCAATCGGCAGCACCCGTGGCGGTTGCACAGAATACGGCTACCGGGACAACAATCCTGAGCGTCGCGCCGAGGTTCAAGGCGGCTGCTGCCGAGAACAAGCAAGCGAAAGAGGCCGCGTCGGTGGTGTGGGGTCGCGCGACGGAAGGGAACGGAGCCGAACTCGTCCTGCCGGCCGATCTCAAGAAGGCGAAGGTCGGCGACGTGATGGAAGCGATAGAGAAGGTCGGCAACCAGGTCGCTGTTGTGCGGTTGACCGTGGTGAACCAGTCAGCCGGCTTGGGGCAACTGCAGAGCCTGCTGTGGCGCGAGCCTTCGCATCCCGCTCAACAAGAGGGCACGACTCGAGGCAAGCAAAATGAGGCGCTTCGCGAGAAGTCTTTCGCGTACGACAGTAAGTCGGCGGTCGGTGAACAGAAATCGGCCGGCGGCAGTCAGCAGAGGACGAAGAACAAAGCCGGTGAACTGATCTGCGTCTTCATCGAAGAGAGCCGCGAGGAACTCGCCGATCTGCTCAAGGACATGCAGGCGGAACGCCCCTTCCAACAGGCCGAGCTCGCGAACACAATCTCCGTCGAAAAACTCTCGCAATATGCAAACCATCCCGTGGCGCCGTCGGCGGCCGCGCACTCGAACTTTCATCCGCAGACCGTGCTCAGCCTGCCGGCCAAAACGGTGAATCAGATTCTCGCCGACAACCGGCAGACGTCCGGCGCGGCTGATAAGAAAAATGCTTCGCAGCTGGGGACAGATGTGCTTGGGCCTTCTGACAGAGCCGAGAGCAAGGCGCTCGCAAGAAAGAACTCGACGACTGGAACGATCTTCGGCGAGGACCACCGCGTCGCGAGCAACGATAAAGAGTTCCGGTCCCGGCGACACTCGCTCGGCGCACCTGCGCCGCGGCCGATCCAGGTCTTTTTCGTGCTGGACGATCAGTCCGTCGCTCAATCGGAATCGGAGTCCGCGTCCAAAGCGCCAGCGGCGCCCGCTGCACTGCCCGCACTCGAGTCGCAGTCGGATAAGCCACTCCACCGCCGACCCGTCAGGGCCCACCGTCCGGCAAAGCACAGGTCGGCGCCCTCTCAAAAATCGGAGTGAGAGACGTTTCGCGGAGTCGGACGTTTCGGCCCTTCCCCGCTCGCCCGCAGGTCGAGCCCAGGCTATCCATCGCGGACAGGCTGTCGTAGGATCGCATCCTTCGACCATTTCTTTTTTCGCGCTCCCAAAACTGGAAACGCCACGATGCGATTCGCCAACTTGATCGCCCGAACGGCAGGCTTGACCGTCGCCCTCATCGGGGCCGGGTGCGGCGGCCCGGGACAGGAGTATCACCCCATACCCAAGGATGCGAAGGTCCAGGACCAGCCGCACGAGCATGAGCACGGTCCGCACGGCGGCCACCTCGTCGAATTGGGCGAGGAGCAGTATCACGCCGAAGTCGTGTTCGATGCGAAGGCGAGCAAGATCACGATTTACATCCTCGACTCGACGGCCAAGAACGCCAGCCCGACCGAGGCGAAAGAGGTCACGCTCAAGCTGGCGATCGGCGGCAAATCGGAGTCGTTCTCCGTGCCGGCGGCTCCTCAAACTGGCGATCCTCAGGGCAAGTCATCGCGATTCGAATTGGCCGGCAACGCCGACATCAAATCGCACATCAAGCATGAGGAAGACCTCAAAGGAAGCGTGACGGCAAACGTGGGGGGCAAGAGCTTCACCGGCGAAATCAAACACGAGCACCAACATTAAAGAAAAGAGATTTGCCAAGAGACAAGTGCCGAGCCGATCCCTGAATTGTTCTTCCCGGCAAGCGGGACCGAGCGATAGACTGATGCGGTCATCGAGTTCGAACGTGTCGGTCATCCGATTTGGGGGAGGCGTTGGATGTCTTCGTTCCGTGCATCGTCGCTCGTTCTGGCTCTCCTCTTAACGGCAACGGCAGACGGCGCGAGTGGCAATGCGCCGCTCGGAAAACGGATCGAGCCATTCGCCCTCAAAGACGTGTGGGGGACGACCCGCTCCCTCGACGATTGGAAAGACCGGAAGGCGGTCGTCGTCGTCTTTCTCGGCACCGACTGTCCGCTCGCCCGCCTCTACGGGCCGAAGCTGTCGCAGCTCGCCCAGACCTATCAGGGCAAACAGGTCCAGTTCGTCGGCATCGACGCGAATCAACAGGACTCGCTGGCCCAGATCGGGCACTACGTGCGCACGTCGAAAATCGAATTCCCCGTCCTCAAGGACCTGGGGAACAAAGTTGCCGACCGGTTCGGGGCGGTCCGCACGCCGGAGGTCTTCCTGCTCGATCAATCGCGCGCGGTCCGCTACCGCGGACAGATCGACGATCAGTTCGGCATCGGCGTGGCACGCGGCAAGGCGGTCCACAATTATCTCGAGGACGCGCTCGACGCGGTCCTGGGTGGAAAGCCGGTGGTGACCGCTTTCAAAGAGCCAGTCGGTTGCCGCATCGGGCGGATCAATCAGCGTCCCGCGACGGGCGATGTGACGTATTCGAATCAGGTCGCGCGGATCCTGCAGGCGCGGTGCGTCGGCTGCCATCAGCCGGGTGAGATCGCGCCGTTTTCGCTCACATCGTACGGCGACGCAGTCGGCTGGGCCGAGACGATTCGCGAGGTGGTCCGCGACCGGCGGATGCCGCCGTGGTTCGCCAACCCCGCCTATGGCAAGTTCCAGAACGACTGCCGGCTCACCGACGACGAAAAGCGGCTCCTCAATGAATGGATCGACAACGGCGTTCCCGAAGGCGACCCGGCGCAGCTTCCAAAACAAACTCGGTTCGCGGAAGGCTGGCGGATTCCCAAGCCCGATTTAATCGTCAAAATGCCCCAGCCGTACAAAGTCGCCGCCAAAGGGGTCATCGAATACCAGTACTTCATCGTCGACCCGGGCTTCAAACACGACGTGTGGGTTCGCGCCGCCGAGAACAGGCCGGGCAACCGCAGCGTGGTTCACCACATGGCCCTGTTCTACATGCCGCCGGGGCAAATCGAGCTGGACCCGGCCGACTTGCTTTTCCGCACGGTGGCCGCCTTCACGCCGGGAACGCCGCCGCTCATGCCTCCCGACGGCATCGCCCGCCGCGTCCCGGCCGGTTCCAAACTGGTCTTCCAGATGCACTACACGCCCAACGGCACCGAACAACTCGATCAGAGCGAGGTCGCGCTCGTCTTTGCCGATCCCCAAAAGGTGAAAAAAGAACTGTCGATGGGCGTGGTCGTGAACTTCAAACTGGAAGTTCCGCCGAACGAGCCGAATTACCACGTCGATGCTGCCGAATCGTTCGACGAGGATACGCTGGTTTACGCGTTCCTGCCGCACATGCACCTCCGCGGCAAGTCCTTCCGCTTTACGGCCGCCTATCCCGACGGGCACAAGGAAGTCCTGCTGGATGTGCCGCGCTACGACTTCAACTGGCAGAACGTCTATTGGCTCGCCCAGCCGAAGCTGCTGCCGGCCGGTGCCCGGCTGGAGTGTGCCGCCATTTATGACAATTCGGAGAACAACCTCGCCAATCCGGATCCGACGCAAAAGGTGCACTGGGGAGACCAGACGTCCGACGAGATGTTCGTCGGTTCGTACTACTCGGTCCCCGCGGAGCAGGATTTGTCGCTCGGCTCGCCGCGAATCATCCGGCTGGCCAATCATCGGTACGAGGCCGTGTTCAAATATCGGCCAACCCACGCGGCGCAGACGGTCCATCTGGCCGGGACGTTCAACGACTGGAACCAGAAGAGCCTGCCGATGACGGGGCCCGATCGGGAGGGTGCGTTCACCACGAAGCTCGAGCTTCCCGAGGGCTACCACGAATATAAGTATCTCGTCGACGGGCACGTCTGGAAAAGCGACCCCGGTAACAGCACGCACAACGATGAGAATCACAACAGCGTGCTCGCGGTCGGCGCGCTCACTCCGCCGAGCGTCGCGCAACGTGCCGCCGGAACGTATAAGGTCGTCTTCCGCTACCGTCCGGCAACGGTCGCGAAGGAGATTTACCTTTCCGGCAGCTTCAACAAGTGGAACCCGACCGGGCAAAAGATGAGCGGTCCCGATTCCGACGGCTATTACACGGCGGCCCTCAAGCTTCCGGAAGGGCGGCACGAGTACAAATTCGTGCTCGACGGCAAAGTGTGGAAATCGGATCCCAGCAATCCGATTCAAAACGGCCCGACGCACAATAGCGTGCTGGCGCTCAAGCCGTGATCCGCACAGGCAGAGTCCGTTGGTGACCGCCTTCGAGGCCGAAGCGACCATTACGAGATGCAGGCGGTCTCGGCCGGTTCCCCGTTCGGCCGCCTGACGAGCGCGAACCAACCTGCGCCGCATTCCCGGCCGCGAGGCGACACAACTCGTCGACAGCCAAATTGTTAGTCTTCAAAGCACATGCCTTCTGGTTTATCGACGTTCCGCTGAGTCCTCCGATTGCTATCAAGCAGGACTGGTGAGCGCTCCGGGTGACAGTGTTCTTGGCCGGTTCGTCTATGCTGCGGCCCCTTCGCTCCCCTGTTGTTTCCCAATCTCGTGCTGTTGGCAACAATCGGTCTCTGGGCGCTGTGGCAGCAAAAAAGAGAGAGCGGGCCAGGCGGCTCGGCTCTGGCTTCCGTCCGCCGTTGAAAATGACCGCTGACGGGCGAACCGCCAAAATCTGGCGACTTCACGGGTTCCCGCAGATGAGCGAGCCCGGACTGGCCATCGAATTTCCGGATTCGGCCGAGCTTGTTACGATGGTCGACTCGCGTGTGCCATTCCTTGGGTGCGGCTAAGCGCCGTTGCGGGATTGAACGCGACGGCACGTTGGGACAGACAATCAAGGCGCACCACATTGACCGACAAGCGATACTCCACCGAGGGGACCTCTCCCGCTGATTTGCTGAGAACGGTTCGACTGCTCGGCGACCTCCCCGATCGCCTGCTGACAAAGCTGGCCCCCTTTTCGACCGTGGAATCTGTGGCAGCTCAAACCGTACTTTTCAAAGAGGGAACGCTCTGCGATCGCGTATTCTTTGTTATCAACGGGATCGTGGCCCTCGATATGGCCGTTCCCCTACGCAATCCGACCCGGATTTTGACGGTGGGGGCGGGAGAGGTGCTGGCGTGGTCAGCCGTTCTGGGCGATCAGCGCATGACAGCGACGGCGACGGTGCTGGCGGCCGCTCGGCTCGTCTCACTTACAGCACAGCCTTTGCGGCGATTATGCGACGCCGATCACGAAATCGGATTCGTATTTATGCGGTGCATGGCCTTGGCCCTGTCACGTCGCTTGCTCGCAACGCGGTTGCAATTGCTCGATCTGTTCGGGGATGCGCAACCGAATTGACGACCCGGCGGAGGCCATTACCATCACAGGAAAGTCAGGGAGGAGGCGCTGCCCGACATGCAACAATCGGCCGACCAGCAGTCCTCGGAGTTTCTGCCATCTTCGGGACTACAAGTCCTGATCGATCATCTGATCGACGACGGTTTTCAAGTCATCGGGCCGACCGTCGATCAAGGCGCGATTGTCTACGACGAGATCCGTTCGATGCAGGATCTCCCGCGAGGTTGGACCGACCGGCAGGAGCCGGGACGTTACCGACTCAAGCACCGCAACGACGAGGCCTGCTTCGGATTCGTCGTCGGACCGCATTCGTGGAAGCGCTATTTGTTTCCGCCTTTGGCACAAGTCGCGACCGCGGATCGTGCCGACGGCTCTTGGATCATGCGGACGCCGGAGGACGATCCGCCGCGTTACGCTTTTCTCGGCGTGCGCGCCTGCGAGCTGGCGGCCATCGACGTCCAGGACCGGGTCTTTCTGCGCGGCCCTTACGTCGACCCAATTTATAAAAAGCGGCGCGAGGCGGCGCTGATCGTCGCGGTCAACTGTACCCAGGCGGGACCGATGTGCTTCTGCACGTCGATGAAGACGGGCCCGCGATGCAAAAGCGGTTTTGATTTGGCGCTGACCGAAATTCACGACGGTTTTCTGGTTGAAAGCGGGTCGCCGGCCGGCGCGGCGCTGGCTTTGCGGTTGCCGATCGCGGCTGCGACTCAAGGGCAGCTCGAAGCCGCGGAGGCGGCCCGCAGTCGAGCGCGCGAGCAAGTCACAAAAACGCTCGACACGACGGACATACGCAATCTTCTCCTGGGGAAACTCGAGCATCCGCGATGGGACGAAGTTTCACGGCGGTGCCTGTCGTGCACCAATTGCACCATGGTCTGCCCAACCTGTTTTTGTTCCTCGGTCGTCGAAGTGGCCGACTTGACGGGGGACCACGTGGAACGGCGACGCCAATGGGATTCGTGCTTCAACGTGGATTTCAGCCACATGCACGGCGGCGGTGTCCGTAACGACATTCGCAGCCGTTATCGCCAATGGCTCACGCACAAACTGGCGTCGTGGCACGATCAATTCGGCACGTCGGGGTGCGTGGGATGCGGACGCTGCATCACCTGGTGTCCCGTGGGAATCGACCTGACCGAAGAGGTTGCGGCACTCCGAATGAATCCGTCCGTGGAGACGCCGCCGCGAAACGGGACGGAGGCGCCCCCCTCATGTCCTTAGCGAGCACGAATACCGGCGCATGCGACCCTGCGAATCCTTGGCTTGCGTTTTCGGCCGTTGTCGAAGACGTGTTGGATGAAACTCCCGGCGTGGCCACCTATCGCATTCGTATTCTGGACCAAGACGCAGCGCGCCGGTTTCGCTTTCAGCCAGGCCAGTTCAACATGCTTTACCTTCCCGGATTGGGGGAGATCGCGATCTCGGTCAGCGGCGATCCGGCAGCCTCGTGCCCGCTGCCTCACACCATTCGCGAGGCCGGCACCGTAACGCGCGCGCTTGCACGGATGGGGCGGGGTGCCGCGTTGGGACTGCGCGGTCCCTTCGGAACGGGCTGGCCCGTCGAGGAATGCGCTGGCAAGGACGTTGTCTTGGTTGCGGGGGGAATCGGGCTGGCACCGTTGCGCCCGGTGGTTTACACGCTGCTGGCTGAGCGGCAGCGCTTCGGCAACCTGACGTTACTCTACGGAGCACGCACGCCGGACGACCAGCTCTACACGTCCGAATTTGCCGGCTGGATGAACCAAGGGCTTGTCGTGCAGACGACTGTGGACCGAGCGACGCGAGCCTGGAACGGCCACGTCCGGCCGCATCCCGGCTCTGGCCAATTCCAATTCCTCTCGGAGCCGGATGAGACGGCATGGACCGGTCACGTGGGCGTTGTCACGCTGCTGTTGGAACGTTTATCACTGCCGTCCCCCGACCAGACCGTTCTGATGACCTGCGGGCCGGAAGTGATGATGTGGTATACGACCCAAACGGCCCGCGAACGCGGGCTTCCCGTGACGAATCTGTGGATGTCGTTGGAACGCAACATGAACTGCGCCGTCGGCCTTTGCGGCCACTGTCAATTCGGCCCCGAATTCATCTGCAAGGACGGTCCCGTGTTCCGCTTTGACCGGATCGCACCCTTCCTGGAGGTGAAGGGCCTATGAGCTCATTGACGCGGCAGACGTTGCCGGCGATCACCCGCAAGCCGCGGCTGGCTGTCTTCAAATTTGCCTCCTGCGACGGCTGCCAGTTGTCGCTTTTGGATTGCGAGGACGAGTTGACGTCGATCGCCGCCGGGGTCGAAATCGCCTACTTCCTCGAGGCGACAAGTAAGGTCGAGCTCGGACCCTATGACATCGCGCTCGTCGAAGGTTCGATCACGACTCCGTACGACGCCCGGCGCATCGAGGACGTTCGGCGACAATCGAAATTCCTGGTCACGATTGGTGCGTGTGCCACGTCCGGAGGGATTCAGGCACTCAGGAATTGGGCCGACCACAAAGACTTCCTCCGCTGTGTCTACGCCCGGCCGGAATACATCGAAACTCTGGCCACCTCGACGGCCATCGCCGATCACGTGCGGGTCGACTTCGAGCTGCGCGGCTGTCCCATCAACCGCCATCAGCTCGTCGAAGTCTTGCAGTCGCTCATCTCGGGAAACCGGCCGCGTACTCCGACGCACAGCGTTTGCCTCGACTGCAAGCGGCGCGGAACCGTCTGCGTGACGGTTGCGCAGGGGATTCCCTGTCTGGGGCCCGTCACACAATCGGGGTGTGGCGCGATCTGTCCCTCCTACGACCGGGGCTGCTATGGCTGTTTCGGTCCGGCCGCGCAGCCAAACTGCGACAGCCTCACAGATCATCTCATCTCGGCTGGAACGGCTTCGGGGACGCTCGTTCCATTATTGCGGAACTACAACGCCGCGGCCCCCGCCTTCCGTGCGGAGAGCGACCGGCTCGAGGCGGCCGGGAAGCCGGTCACGTCGCGAATCGTTCGTCCGAGGAGCGCCCCGTGACCAAGAGTCGCACGATCAAGGTCGACGCACTGAGCCGCGTGGAAGGTGAAGGAGGGTTGCATATTTCTCTTGAGGGAGACGAGGTTGCAGCCGTGCGCCTGTCGATTTATGAGCCTCCAAGATTCTTCGAGGCCTTTTTGCAAGGCCGTCCGCTCGGCGAGGTGCCCGACATCGTGGCCCGCATTTGCGGCATTTGTCCGGTCGCCTACCAGATGAGTTCGGTGCACGCCCTGGAAGCGCGCTGGGAATCACAATCGGGCCCGAAGTCCGCCGCTTGCGAAGGTTGCTGTATTGCGGCGAATGGATCGAAAGCCATGCGCTCCACATCCATCTCCTGCATGCGCCCGATTTCTTCGGATGCGCCAGCGGCCTGGAATTGGTCGAGATTTGCCGCGACGAGTTTCAGCGCGGCCTGCGGCTCAAGAAGCATGGCAACGAGCTGTTGGAAATGCTCGGCGGGCGGGCGATCCACCCCGTGAACGTGGCCGTCGGCGGGTTCTATCGCGCTCCGCGGCGGGCCGAGGTCGAGGCCTTGATTCCGGCGTTTGAATGGGGTCTCGACGCGGCGGTCGAAACCACGCGGTGGGTGGCCGGCCTCGACTTTCCCGATTTCGAGCGACCTTACGAGTTCGTCTCGCTCTCGCACCCGGACGAATATCCGATGAACGAAGGGCGCGTCGTCTCGACGGCAGGGCTGTCGATTGATGTGGGCGATTACGAGAAGCATTTCGAGGAGCGCCAGGTCGAGCACAGCACGGCCCTTCATTCGGTCCGCAAACCGCAGGGTACGTGCTATTTGGTCGGCCCGTTGGCCCGCGTAAATCTGAATTTCGATCGGTTGTCTTCCCGAGCCAGAGAGGTCGCCGCCGACATCGGCTTTTCAGTCCCTTGCTTCAATCCCTTCAAGGCGATCATCGCCCGTGCTTTGGAACTCGTGCATGCCTATGAAGAAGGACTGGAAATCCTCCGCGGCTACTGCCCCTTCAGCCCACCGCGAAGTGAGTTGCGGTTTCAAGCGGGTGAAGGCTGTGCGGCGACGGAGGCTCCCCGGGGTCTGATTTACCATCGTTACGCGGTCGATAACGACGGCCGAGTCACCTTTGCCAAGATCGTCCCTCCCACTTCGCAGAATCAGGGTCAAATCGAAGATGATCTGCGTGCGTGGATTCCAGGCGCCTTGAACGAAGATGAGCAAAGGATGGCCCTCGACTGCGAGCGTTTGATCCGCTGCTATGATCCGTGCATTAGTTGCTCGACGCATTTCCTCAAGCTAACCGTCGAGCGCACTTCGCGCGGAGCTGCCTCCCCGCCAATAACCAAAATCGCGTCAGCCGAGAGCGTCTTCGATGGATGGCAGCGATGTTCGTTTATTCGTCGGCATCGGAAGCCCCCACGGTGACGATCAGGCTGGTTGGCTCGTCGCAGATCGATTGGGCAAGTCTGTCTCGTCCTTGAGCGGCGTTCTCGTTCGCCGCGCTGCCGTCCCGATGGATCTCCTCGATTGGCTCGATGGCGTCAAACAATTGCACGTTTGCGATGCTTGCCGCAGCGGGGCCCCGGCAGGAACGCTGCACCGCTGGGAGTGGCCGACCGACCTCAACGATCGGGGCTGCGACGCAATTGGTCTTTCCTCTTTGGACACTCTGGCACAGTTGCGGTCGACTGGAAGTCACGATTGTGGGCTCGGCCAAACGCTGCTTCTCAGCGAGCGGCTAGGACGCCTTCCGCCCAAAGTGACGATTTGGGGCATCGAGGGACGGGAGTTTCGGCCCGAACGAGAGTTTTCAGCCGAGATCGAGGCGGCGCTTGTGCCGATCGTCGGCAAGATTGTCGCCGAACTCTCCGGCCAGCGAGGCGGAAGCTACGGTTTGAATCGTTCTCAGCCAGGGCCTACTCAGGGCTGACGCTGCTCGCGCCGTTTACCTGCCGTCGCCGTCGCGGAGGAAGGCGGCCGCATCTTCCGGCATGATGGTGTTAATCGACATCCCGCTGCCCAGCTCAAATCCGGCCGGGGTCGAGATGCCGTCCGGTCGAAGTATTCCGTGGCGATGTTGCACTTCAAACGCAACAGGGGCGGAACGACCGGCGTCGCAATGATCTGCCAGTGGGGATGTCGTAGCGATGTTCCAGCCCCTTCGCCGTGGTTTTTGAAGATGATGATCGAATGAAAGCGCTTGTCGCGCTTCAAGTCGACGTACCGAGCCTGGAGCGCTTGGAGCGCCGCTTCGATTTGTTCGACGGGCTGCTGCATGAGGGGGGTCCAGTGGTCGGGGTCTCGATCACGACTACATGAGCTCCGCATCCCCCCATCCAATGAAACATCGCACCGTCTTCGTGGCGCTTCAGGTCCTCCTCGATCCGCAGCGCCGGAAACTTGTTGGAAAACCATACACACCTTCCAGTCGGAGACGCCGGTTGATCCCGCGGGGCGGACCACGTAGATTTCCGCCGGCGTCATCTTTTCGTTGCCGGGACAGAAGGGACAAAAGTCCTTCGTGTCGTGCAACGTCGCGGTCGCTGAGATCGTGGCGACCCTCTCCTGGTGCGGACGGAACTTGCGGAGCGGCGCCTAGACGACCCAATCGGCGGTCGTGTAGTCAAATCGTAGAATGTTCACGCCTAACCGCCTCAACAACATAATTCGTCACGTCCAAAGCGCTCGATAATCCGTTGACGGGGCGGCGCTCGATTACGGCGCTCGCCGCGGCTTCAGACGTTTCGCGAGCCACGTCCGAAACAGCGCAAACCATCGTCGTGCCGCAGCAGGCTGGGATCAGCGCGCCACGCGGCTGGAAAATGATTCGGCCACGCTCCTGACAGTGGTATATGGTGATGTGCTGGATGGTCATCGCGAATCCTCCTGATTGCACGTCTTTTCTTATTTGAATCCTGTGCAAGATTCACGAATCGGCATCAGCGACGGCCTCCGCAAAGAAACCCTCGCTGACGAGATGGGGCCGATCCCAAGGCCGAGACGGCGCCTCATTTGCCGATCGGCCTCACCGTGATCTTATGAGTTCTGGCCGCTTCCGATTTCGGC
>CAWHWU010000027.1:0-17562 GCA_963833105.1 uncultured Planctomycetaceae bacterium | reverse complement strand
CTACGTTGCCGGTTCCCTTGAGAGGAACTCTCGGACCAAAGCCGTCGTCGAACGCGTCGGAGGCGGGAGCCGATTTGGCCGCGGGAGCCGGCTGCGAGTCAGACGCCGACGCCACTTGAGTGCTGGGGGACGCATCCGGGAAATCGAAGGCCGACACGGGACCGGAAGCCGGGTCAGCAGGCGTCGTATGATCAGCGGCGACGACCGTGGGCGCGACGACAGCAGCTGCGGGAGTGGCGGCTGTCGCGGTCGGATTTGCATTCGGTTGAGTCCCGTTCGCGTCGGCTACGGTGGTGCCGTCTTCCTTGTCCCAGAATCGCGGCTTGTGGGTGGAGGCACATCCGCCGAGCAGTGATCCAATCAAAGCGGGCTACACGCTCCTCGAGCAATGCGGCGATAGAGGCGAAAGTCGACATTCATCGTCTGTTTCCTCGGAATCAGTCGGAAACGACAGGGCGCTAGGATTGCGCCGTGTTTCCATCAGATCGACGATTCCAAAGAATGGACGTGATCCGCATTCGCCCAAGGCAACACCTTTACCAGTTCAAAGGACAATTACGGTCGGTCCACGGAACATGACCTTGATCGCAGAGGTGCGACGAACTTTAACGTCTTTTCCGGTTGTAGGAGGGCTTGCGTGTACTCCCGGCAAGTCTGCGCAGAATCGCCAGATTCTGAGCATCCAAACTGCGTCCATTGACAACTCCTTTGGGCGTTTCCAGATACATCGGAAGGCCGGCAAAGCGCGGGTCAGTGAGGATGTTGCGGAATGCTTCACGGCCCAGATGGCCTTTCCCGATGTGCTCGTGGCGGTCGACGCGGCTGCCCAACTCGCGCTTGCTGTCATTGAGGTGAAAGGCCCGAATGCGATCGATGCCCACGATTTCGTCCAACTGCTGCATGGTGGCGGCGTAATCGGCTGGCTCGGTCAGCGGATACCCCGCGGCCAACAGATGACAACTGTCCACACAAACGCCGACTCGCGGGTGCATGGCCAGCCCGTCGAGGATCGCCCGCAGGTGCTCGAAGCGGTGGCCTAAGTTCGAGCCTTGGCCGGCAGTCGTCTCCAGCCAGATTTCGACGGAGAAGCCTTTTGTCTTTTCAAGCGCCCGTTCGAGTGCCGTCACGATCCGCGCGAGGGCTTCCTCTTCGCTCGCGCCGACGCTGGCACCCGGGTGCATGACCACCCCGACCAGTCCGAGTGCCTCGGCCCGTTCCAGTTCGATAATGAACGCCTCGAGTGATTTGCCCCAGAGCGCGTCGTCGGGGCTCGCCAGGTTGATGAGGTAGCTGTCGTGCGCGCAGGGCATCCGGATTCCGGTGCGGACAATGGCCTCGCGAAAGCGGCTGATATCGTCGTCGGCGAGCGGCTTTCCTTTCCATTGGTTGTTGTTCTTGGTGAAGATCTGCACGCAATCCATCCGCAGTTCCGCAGCCATTTCAACGGCCTTGTAATAGCCGCCGGCAATCGACAGATGCGATCCAAGCAATGCCATCGGGGTCTCTCTGCGTGAACGATTGAACTCTGCCCGTTCTCGATCTTGCACGGTTTTAACCGGCCCGTCCATCGTCGAGCGAAAGGCGACCTTGCCGCTTCCGTGCGGGCTGCTCTAAGATGGGAATGAGGCGGACCATCGCCGCAAATGGCCGCCCGCGACCGATTTACTCCCAGAAGTTACGCCCGATGCAGGGAATTGCGTTTATTGGCCGATCGCGGCGGCCCTCCTGCTCGTTCTCGTGGTCGCTGTGGCCGTCGGTCGGCCCCTGCTGATTTCGTATCGCAAGCGGCGGGCGGCCCGCGCCGTGAAACAGTTCCGGCTCCAGCGCGAGCAATTGGAAGCGCATTTCTTTCACCGTGCCGGCTCGCTGGGAAAACCGCGCGGCTTGCGATGGCTGGAATGCGACTGGCAAAACAGCGTTACCTTTGGCCGTGATGTCCAAACGGGAATGCTCACCGCGTTCGTCGGCGTCAATATCCGCTTCGAGTCGCTCGAGGGGGGCGACATGGAAGGCGTGGAAGCCGTCGGCATGGTGCGCGATGCGGCGGCCCTGTTCCACTATCACCGCGGTCGCTGGGGGACGGGCGGACGCGCCCTCTTCAACATGAACCCCTCCGACGCACTCGTCCACTTCAAAGGGCAGATCGAGCCGATCGAAACGGCCTAAGTCGGCGTGCGCTCGTCCCGTACCAAGAAGGGTTGCCGGACCAACTGTGTGATTGACCTGTGAATTCGCCGTGGTCGACAATCAGTCACAGGCAAAACATGGCGGCACAGCGGAAAGCGAGCAGGGCAGGGCGCAAATTCGAGCGGGCGGGCTCGACTCGCGCCCCTTCCGTCGCGGACACGGAGGGGTCGAATCAATCCGGCCTGGCCGCGCGGTTGGCGGCCCGGACCGGAATCACGGCGTCCGGCATGCTGCTCCTGACGCTGACCGTCGTGACACTGGCCGTCTATGGACAGGTTTGGCGATTCGAGTTCATCACACTCGACGATCCGGTCTATGTGAGCACCAATCCCCATGTCCTTTCCGGCTTGACGGTCGCCGGAATCAAGTGGGCCTTCAACCGGTTCTACATCGCCAACTGGTTTCCTCTCACCTGGCTCTCTTTGATGATCGACGGGACCGCGTACGAGGCGTGGGCCGGCGGTTACCATCTCACCAATCTTTTGCTGCACCTGGCCAATGTGCTGCTCGTGTTCGTGGTCTTCCGCAAGGCGACGAGACAAGAATTCCTGAGCGCCTTCGTCGCGGCGTTGTTTGCGGTCCATCCCGTCCATGCCGAGTCGGCGGCCTGGGTTTCCGAACGCAAAGACGTCTTGAGCGTGTGCTTCGGTCTGCTGACTTTATGGGCGTACGTCAGTTACGCACAACGAGGTCGCCTCTCGTCGTTCCTGCTCGCTCTCACGTTTTACGCGATGAGCCTGATGTCGAAGCAGACGCTCGTCACCCTGCCCTTTGTGATGCTGCTCTTGGATTCCTGGCCCCTCAAACGGCTCAATCGGCGGGCCATTTTGGAAAAGATTCCGTTCCTGGTCCTCTCGGCCGTTTTCTGCGTCGTTGCGGTCCTCGCCCAGGCCAGTGGCTTAAGCGTTCGCTCGCTCGAGGCCGCGCCGCTGGCGATTCGCCTGGCGAACGCGGCGATTGCTTACGTGTCTTATTTGCAAAAGGCATTTGTCCCCTGGAACCTGGGGGTCTATTACCCGTTTTCAACCGACTTGAGCCTGCCGCTGGTGGCATTCTCCCTTGCGCTGCTGGTTGCCCTCACCGCTCTCGCCTTTGAATTCCGTCGCCGCTATCCGTATTTCACGATCGGCTGGTTCTGGTACCTCGGCACGCTGGTACCGATGATCGGACTGGTGCAGGTCGGCTTGCAGCAAATGGCCGATCGGTATGCTTACTTCCCGTTCCTCGGCCTGTATCTTGCCCTCGGCGGATTTGTGACGTCGCGCCGCGCGGCAGTGGCCGTCGTCGGGGTTTACGGCATTCTGGGTTTTGTCCAAACCGGCTACTGGCACGACACGTTGACCCTGCTCGATCACACGGCCAGCGTCACGCGCGATAATTCGTTTGTGCGTCTGGCGCTCGGCGACGGTCTCCTGGCGGACGGGCGTCTCGATGAAGCTCTGGAGCAATATCGTACAGCCGTTACTCTTGCGCCGGCGGATCCCGGCATGCACTGCAAATGGGCGGAGGTTCTCTTTCGCTACGACACCCCCGAAAGTGCGCGTCGCGAGTATGAAATCGCGCTGGCCCTGGACGACAAAACGGGAGAGGCGCACCGGGGCCTGGGCCTGTATTATCTGGGCCGGAAAGACCTGGCCGCGGCGAAACGGGAGTTCCAACTGGCTCTGGCCGCTGATCCCGGCGACCAGGAGAACCATTTGAACCTGGCCCGGTTGGACCGCACCTTGGGCGATTTCCAGGGATCGATCGATCATTGCCGCGGGGCGCTGGCCATCAACGATAACCTGCTCGAAGCGCACCACTTGCTCGCCCAAAATCTCGAATCGCTGGGCCGCTGGGACGAGGCGGCCGATCGGCTCCGCGACATCCTCTCGATTCAACCCCGCGACGACGAAGCCAGGCAACAACTGGAACGGGCGATTCGCATGTCGAAACACCGCTGAGCGGGCCGACCGCTGGGCGGCGCATCCGGGCGGCGACTCGCGGTCGAATCGTACTCAACTGACCGGTTGGAGCTCGTGGCGGAACTGGTTGAAATGCATGTATTCCCAGTGCCGGAAGAGTGACGAGTTCTTGACCAGATCGTGATAGCTTCCCTGGGCTTCCACTTTGCCCCGATGCAGGAAGACGACGTTCTCGGAGCGCCGGAGGGTCGAGAGCCGATTGGGCAGAAAGATCACCGTTCGCCCGCGGACGATCCGGTTATAGGAGTCGTCCAGCAGCGACTTCGTGTCATCGTCGAGCGGATCGGTCGGTTCTTCGACGATCAACAGAGAGGGGTTCCGCAGGATCGCTCGGGCGAGTCCCAAGCGGAATCCCTGTCCCGCGTCGAGCCGTTCTCCGTGCTCTCCGATGACCGTTTCGTAGCCCTGAGGCAGCTTGAGGATGAAATTGTGGGCATGCGCCGTCTTTGCAGCCTCGGTCACGTCGGACAACGTGTATCCCGAGTGGCTGCAAACGATGTTCTCGACCACCGTGCCGGTGAAAAAGGGGTCGCTCCCGCCGACATAGACGGTTTCGGCCCGCAGCGATTCGAGCGTTCCCCAGGCGATGTCTTCGCCGTCGAAGAGAATCCGGCCCGACTGCGGCTCGATAAACCGCGGCAAGAGGCACGCCATCGCCCGCGCTTCGAGCGGCTCAAAGGCGACCAGGGCGATCACCTCGCCGGCGGAAAGGGTCAGATCGATACCGTCGAGCAGCCGTCGTTTGTTGGGAAGCGTATAGGAAACGGCCTCGAAGCCGATCGTCCGCGAAACGGGCTCGAGGAATTTGGCGCCGACGGCCTGGCTGACCGCCGGGATCTGGTTCAAGTAGCGATAAATACGGTCGGCGGCCTGCGACGCGCGCAACCGCTGCTCCGGAAGTTCCCACAACTCGGTCAGGGGACGCGGCATGCTCGCGACGATGGCCAGCATCAACAGGGCCGTCGAAAACCAGATGTGTGACACGTCGGGCACGTCGGGCGGCTGAAGCACTTTGCTTCCGACCAGATAGAGCACCGCGGCGACACATGCCAGGACCAGGAAGCCGACGGCCAGCCGCAGGTAATGCTGCATATTGAGCACGTGCAGCACATTCGTCCGAAACTTGTCGAGATGGTGCTGAAAGTGCTCGTGCTCGAAATCTTCCATCCCGTAGCCGCGGACAATGCGGGTTTTCCGCAGACCCTCCGCCAGGAGGCGCAACCGCGAGTCGGCCCGCGATTCTTCGAGTTTCTCGGCCGCGGCAAAACGGAGCCGCTGCCGCTGCACGAGAAACCAGCAAGCGCCCAAGAGGATCAGGCATTGCAGGGCGATCCGCCACTGCACGGCCAGGCCCAGAAGCAGCAGAAATGCCAATTGCGACGGATGGCAACCGAGCCGATAGACCCAGGTTTGAATGCTGTCCTGGACTTGATCGACTTCATGAGTGAAGAGGCCGATGACCTGCGTTCCCTCGGGGTCGGTGAGGTCGCCGGGTCCCAACCGCAGCGTTTGCCGGTGCAGAGTCCGCCGCAGGCGGGTCGCGGCCTCCAGCGAGACACCCGTGCTCAGCGTTTTCGCCCGCCACAGGCACAGTCCGCGAATCGACGCGATGGCGACGCCGATCAGCACCAAGAGCGTCAAACACTTGATATTTTCCCGGAACCACGAGAAGCGGCGGTAGGCGAACGCGAGGACCGAGCCCAGCACGGGCACATCGTGCTGGCGCAAAACGGCGGGACGAAGGCCCGCTTCTTCTTGCTGAATCCGGGCAATGGCCGATGCGACGCCACCGCGTCCCGGCGGGATTCCGTCGGTGGCCGATTCCGCGTGGACTTCCTGCGAAAAGAGCGTGCTATAGCGGAGGGCTTCGCTCTCTTCGACCAGCCGGCCCCGCGTCTCGAGGAGCTCGGCAATCAGGAAAACGTCCACCAGCAACAGGCACAGCGCCAGGGATGCGAAAACGCCCCAGATCAGCGCCTGCAGGGACTTACCCCGAAAGAGGTCCCGTCTGGAAAAGACCCGCTCGAGCGAATTGAATTGCGTGGCTACCACCAGTCGTGCCGTTCATCCGCGTTGACCTGCCCTCCCTGAATGCGGTCGTCTTTCTTGTCGCTCCTCATCGTTGATTCAAAAGGGACGGCAGACCATCGCCTGTGCACGAATATCGGCCGTCACGCCAGGTCACGATCCTCAAACAAAATGAAGGCCAGCAAAATCGCCGCCAGGCTGAACGCCGCGCAATAGAGCGCGGCGAATCCGAGGTAAGCCGGCGGCACCAGGGTTCCGGTCGCGACGGCAGCCTGCGTGTTGAAATGCTCGAGGTTGGGAAGGGCCGTGGCAATCAACCGCGCCACGAACTGCACCATTTCCAGTCCGCGCACGTTCCGCTCGACCAGGAGCGACGTCAGATGGCCGACCACAAAGATCGTGAAGCAGGTGACCATGTTGACGACCATCGGCACGCGGGTCGAGATGGCAACACTCAGCGCCGTCAGTACGGAGATCTCGCAAAAGATCAGGATCAGACCCGGGATTGCACGAAAGGTCACGGCCAGCTTGTAAGCCGTGTCGGGATCGGGAGCGGCCGTCTCGCGGAAATCGTATCCCACCTTGTAGTAGATCAGACCCAGGAAGCAGACCATCACGGGCAAGAGCAGCCAGAAGACGGCCGACATGATCCCGGCGTATTTCCCGACGACAAACTGCCGCCGATTGATGGGCTTCGACAACAAGGTCATCGCCGTTTTGCCCTCGATCTCGTCGGCAATACTGGTGCTGGACGTCCAGACTGCCAAGAGCAGCCCGCAAATGAGGATGGTCGCCAGGCCGCAGTCCATCAACATCTTGAAGTCTTCACCGAACGAGAAGAACGGCAGGAAGGTGTTCATCACCAGCGTGATGAGGGCAATCGCCATCAACAGCGAAAAGAGCGGCTGCCGGATGGCCTCTTTTGTGGTCGCGCGAGCGATGATGCCGGCACGCGTCAGATAGCAGAAGAGCGTCCAAGCAGCGATGACCGCGACGACGACGGCGCCCGTCACCAACCAGTTTCGCGGCAGGGAGCTGAGAAAAGGGATCGCGGCCAGCAGCCGGTGTGTCGACACAACTTCCAACATTTTTCAACCTTACGACGATTAAGAGGGAGATGTGCGAATGCGATCGCGCTGGGGCGATCCGCTCGATCGGCGACAACCCTCCTACGCGGCCCGCGCCAAAGCGTTGGCGGGCCTTCCCATCAGTCCGCCAATTTCTTGCTAAAACTCGAACGCACGCCGCTTTCGTGCGGCGATTGCTCAAACATTTAATCTAGCCGCTGGCCAACCTGAAGAGAAGTGGTTGCCCAACAGATTGGAGACTAACGCCGGATCTCGAAGCCCCGCAGCGGTTCAGACTGCGCGATTTCCTCAACCGTTTGACCTGCGATGTTCCCCGCGAACGTTTGGCTCAGACTCTCCAGCAGACGTTCGAAATTGCGTGAAGGGCCTTCCGCCACGAGCTCGACCGTGCCGTCGGCACAGTTCCGCACGTAACCATTGACGTGACAAGTTTTTGCGGCTGAAGCCGCGGTGAAGCGAAAGCCGACTCCCTGCACGCGTCCTTCGTAGATCACGCGGCAACAGCGGCGGCCCTCGGGCTGCAGCGGCTCGTTCATGGCGACTTGGCAACCACGCGCAGAGTGATCGGCAGCGACGTTTGACCCCCTTCGCGATCGGCCACCGCATGAATCAGCCGCGCCGTGGGGCGCACCCACTTGGCGGCGGTCAGGAAGACTTGCCGGCGATTCTCGCCCGCCCGCACCATGATGCCGTTCAAGCCGATATTGTCCACAATCACGCCGTGCGGCAGATCCTCGACCTCG
This sequence comes from uncultured Planctomycetaceae bacterium, assembly GCA_963833105.1. Taxonomy (GTDB): domain Bacteria; phylum Planctomycetota; class Planctomycetia; order Planctomycetales; family Planctomycetaceae; genus DASPSM01. The sequence continues at coordinate 9,552 of CAWHWU010000027.1, read as the reverse complement.
AACCGCAATTCTCCCTGATAGCCGTGCCGGTCGATTTCGAGCATCGCCGTCACCGATTCGCCTGGTTCGATCACGATCTCTGACCCCGATCGGCTCGCCGGGGTGTCGGAAGGTTCGCTGGCCGCCTTGTCCGATCCGAGGTCGGGGCGCAGATGAATGACGACCTTGGGAGGCGGTCCGAGATGCACCTCGCGGAAACCGGAAACCGATTTGGTGACATCGCGGCCGCTAATTGTCGCCGTTGCCGTCACGTGCATCGACTTCCACATCGCGGGAGGAATCGGCTTCGTCCCGGCGTCGGCGTTCACGCTCCCCTCGGCATCGTTCAGGCCTTTTTCAATTACGAGGGGTGTCGTCACGTGGAAGCCATGCGGCACGCCGGTAATCTCGATGCGGACCGGACCCTCGAAATTGTCCATGCGGTCGACTGCAACGGCAAAGCGTTTTCCGCCGCCGGCGGCGACCGACAACTTGTCCGGGCGGAACGCGACGGCAAAGTCGGGTTTCGGTTCGCGGATCGTCAATGAATACTTGAAATTGGGCCCGCCGTAGCCACGGACGTCGGTGACGCGAACCAGATAAGTGCCGTCCGCCGCCGCCGTAAAGGTCAGCCGCGAATCGTGGCCCAGCTTCCGCGAACCATCGTCATCATTCGAATAGTACAAGGGAAAAACAGGCAGGCCGTTGTCGGCCAGCCGCGTGCCCGGTGCGTACGGTTCCACAATGTAGATCGTCTCGTTCAGCGTGTGGCTCACGGCGCTGGTGTCGAAGTAACACCGTCGCGCGCCGTTTTCGGTGTACAGGCCATATTCCGAATCGGGTCCGCGCGGCGCTCGGAAAAGCCGGCAGACTTCGCCCGACATGTACAGGAACTGGTCGAGGTCCATCTCCTGCCAGTTTTCCACTCGCAAACCCCCTTGCCGTGAATCGATCGGACGGAACGTAATGGACGAATCGCGGACCGCTCGCAGCAGGCAGCGGACGACGGGCGAACCGTCGGCATGCAGCACGTCGATCCGCGTGTCGGCCGGAGACTTCTTCCGGGCCGCCTCCGTTTCGAGGATCCATGTCTGGCCGGCTTTCGCGTGGAAGCGAAAGAAATCGGCGTCGACCAGCCCGTCTTTGCCGAGCGACAGGACGCCGTTCACGCGCACCGGCAGCATGAGATCCATCGGATGAGCGGGTGAATCGTTCGGTTCGACCTCCGATCGGGTGGCAATCTTGCCGGAGGGCATGCCTTCCAGCAGGGGCGGTTTTGCGTAATCGAGGGGTGTCGCCGTGTCGGTCGTCGCCGCGTTCCGTCCGCCGAACGAACTGATCGACAGGCTGCCGTCCATGCGGCCCGCGGCAATCGTCCTGTTGTCCGGCCCGATGGCCAAGGCCGTCGTCCAGTCCGACTGATCCGCCAATTTCTCGACCTGAGTGAAGCGGGCCGCGTCCCAAATCTTGATGGTGCGGTCCTCCGACGAGGAGGCGATCCAGTGGCCGTCGCGCGAGACGGCCAGCCGTACGATCGGCCCGTCGTGCGCAAAGAGCGACTCGATCAGCCCGTTGGTCCCCTCCTTGGCCGAGGGGCTGATTTGCCAGACACGAATCCGGCTGTCGACGCCTCCCGCGATGACGCGCTGTCCGTCCGGGCTGAAGGCGACGGCATACTGGTCCTTTGTCGGCTGACTGAACGTATCCAGTCGCTCGCCGGAAACCACGTCCCATAACTTGACGGTGCGGTCGCCGCTGGCGCTGGCGAGCAGGCGGCTCGTGGGGTCGAATGCCACGTCAAACACGGGACCGTTGTGTCCCTTGAGCACGCGCAGCTCTTTTCCCGTCGCCACGCTCCACAACCGAATGGTCTGGTCGTAACTCGCCGTCGCGGCGATTTTGCCGTCGGGGCTCAACGCGGCTCCTAAGAGAGCATCGCGATGACCTCGCAAGGTGAGCCGCCGGCTCCAGTCGGCCGTGTTCCACAGGGACAGTTCGCCGAAGAGGCCTGCCTCGCCGGCCGCCGCAAACAGCAAGGTGCCGTCCGTCGAGAAGCCGACGCCGTTCACGTTTCCGGCGATTCCCGACAGCGTCTTCAAGAGGACTGGCTTGCCGAACGCGGAGCTTCCCGCGCCCGTTGAAGTTCGTTGAGGGGCCGAGAGGATTTCGACACAGCCGTACCGCGCCGCCGCGATCCAGCGTCCGTCGGGAGAAAACGCGACGGCGGCGATGGGATTTCGCGCTTTGCCGATCGGCTCGATCCTGGGCGCCACGATTTCGGCGACGGCTGGCGAATTCGCCGCGGGCGCGTGAGCGCCGGCTTGAATCCACGATTTCAGCACGCCGATCTCGGCTGCGGAGGGGCCCTTGTTCCCCTCGGGGGGCATCGCAGGCTCGATTCGTTTCTCCAGAACGAGGATCAGCCGGCTCTTCTCGGCATTGCCCGCGAGGACGATGGCACCATGTTCGCCACCGTGAAGCGCTCGGGTGTAGGTTTCGAGCACCAGGCCGCCTTGCGCTTCCTGAGCGTTATGACACCCGAGGCAATACTTACGGAAGAGGGGGGCGACATCCCGCGCATAATCGGGAGCCGATGCGGCGGCTTTTTTGATTTCGGACTTGGCGGCCTCGCCGCCGACGCGTTCGCCGGCAGAGACCGTGGACGCGATGAGCACGCTGTAACCCACGGCGCAGGCAACGGCCAAGAACCATGGATTTCGGTGACGTACGGCCGTTCGTTTCATCGTCGGCTTTGTCCAATCGTCGGTTGAACGTTGACTGCAACCGGATGCTTTAATGGTTGAACAAGAATTCCTTGCTGCTCAGCACGCTCCAATAGAGATCCTCGATGGCTTTACGCCGCGCGGCGGCTGCCTTTTCAGGGATTTCTTTCATGGCAGCGTCGAGCCGTGCCAGTGCGTCCTTGCGGCGAGCGGCGTCGGAAATCGCGAGCGCCTCGCCGATGTTTTTTTGCAAGCTGACCAGCGGCGCCTGGCGGTCGCTGGTTTCCACGTCGGCCAACGCGGCGGTGAGGCGTCCCTCTTCGTCGGGCAGCGGCCTCCGCGCGAGGGCCGCCAGGTAGAGATCTTCCACGATGGCCCGATCATCCGCGTGGGCTCGCAGCAGTCGCTCGATCCGGTTGTGTTTCGCTTCGATCTTGGCGTTGAGCGTATCGCCGTTGGCGATGTGCAGCACCTGCGACATGCTCGGCTCATTCGACCGCTCGCATTCGCAGGTGATGAGCCGCTCCGGTCGGCCAAACACGTTCAAGAAGTACGAATCCGTGGCCGCGTCGACGAGTTGGAGCGCGCGTGTGCCGTTCCGGTGCCCTTTGAACGTCGTCGGCGCTTCGGTGACTTGAGAGACGGCGTCCAACAGCACTTCGGCTTTGAGCCGCCGCGCGTAGAACCGGGAGTAGAACCGCTCGTCTCCCTCGTTGCCGCGAACCGTCGCGCTCGAGCGTTGGTAAGCGGCCGAGGTCAGGATGCGCCGCATCAGCGTTTTCAGGTTGAAACCGTTATGAGCCAGATCATCGGCGAGCGCCGTCAGGAGCGGCGGATTGCTGGCTGGGTTTGTGAGCCGCATGTCGTCCACCGCCTCGACGAGCCCCGGGCCCATGAAGTTGGCCCACACGCGATTGACGATGGCCCGGCTGAAGTAGGGATTCTTCGGATCGGTCAGCCAATCGGCCAAGGCCTCGCGGCGATCGGTCCTGGAATTGAACGCGACCGCCTTGCCGTCGAGCGGCCGCGGCCGTTGCGGGTGGCCCGTCCGCGGCTGAATCAATTCACCGCTGTCGGCGACAAAGATGATGCGGTCGCCGTCGCCGCTGTTGATCTCGCCGCCCCATCCCTTGCCGCGGACCCGCGAAGAGGCTCGCCATGCCGTAATAGTCGTCGTTGGTCCACTTCTCCATCGGGTGGTCGTGGCAGCGGGCACAGTTGATCGACATGCCGCAAAACGCCATCGAAACCGTTTCGGCCATGTCCTGCGGATCTTCATGAATCCCGTAAAAATTGGCGGCCCCGTTCTCCAGCGAGCTTCCTCGCGCGGTGACCAGTTCGCGGACGAAGTGGTCCCAGGGCTCGTTTTCCGTCACGCGCTGGCGAATCCATTTCGAGAACGACTCGACGGCCTTCGGTCGCAGCCGGGCGCTGGAAACCAGCAGCAGGTCGGACCATTTGTACGACCAGTAATCGACGAATTCCGGCCGGTTGAGCAGCCGATCAATGAGCCGTTCCCTTTTGTCTTTGTTGTGATCGGCGAGAAACGCCCGCACCTCGTCGGCCGTCGGCAACACGCCGATCGTGTCGAGGCTCGCGCGGCGGAGGAATTCACCGTCCGAGCAAGCCGGGGAAGGGGGGACGTTCAGATGCTGCAATTTCTCGAGGATGTACTCATCGATGAAATTGCCGCGGTCGGCCTTGGTGAACGTTTCTGCCGGCAACCGATTCTCGTAAGGGGCCGTGATCGAGGCCACGACGTTCTTGCTCAAGTACCAGGCGACGATCGAACCTTCGCCGTTGCCCGTAACCTTCACCTTGCCGACGTCATCCACCTGGCACACCGTCTGGGTAGTCGAGTTGAATTTCGCCCAGGTCGTGACGTCCTCGCTGTGGCCGTCGGAAAAGTGCGCCCGCACGAGCATCTGCTGATTGGCGCCCTTCTTGAGCACGGCATGTTCGGGCAGGATCTCCAGCCGTTCGATCCGCGGATCGTCGGCCTTCGGTGCCGGCTGACCGGCGGCGATCCATTCGGCCAATACGCGGTACTCGCGCGAGTCGACGGCAAACCGCAGGCCCCCTTTGTGCGGAACGCCTCCCGTCGGCTTGAGCAAAATCAGGCTTTTCCCCGGATCGGAAGGGACGATTCGCCGACCGCGTGACTGGCGCGTGATCATCAGGAAATCGGCCTCGGGATCGTAACCACGCAGGGAGAGTCGGAATCCGTTCTTTCCGGCGGCCGCTCCATGACAGGCACCCGAGTTGCAGCCGGCTTTCGTCAAGACGGACTGTACGTGGTTGCGGAAACTCCAGGGCGCGTCACTTCGCGATTGCTCGACCGTGACGGGCACGCTGGCCGTGCGCCCCTGCCAGGTGACGCGGAGGACGGCGTGGCCGTCACCGACGGGAATCGCCACCGAATTGCTGATGCGGACGACCTTCGGGTCGCTCGATTCGAAAGCGAGGGCTTTGCTGATTTGTCCGATGAACTGTCCGCCTGTCTTCTGCTCAACGACCAGCGCCTGTCGCCCCTTCGGGCCGCGGAGCACGATCGAATCGGGCAGAATCGAGAGGCCGTCGCTTCGGCTCGCGGGAGGGGCGGCACCCAGGGCCGCCAAACCGCAGGCGGCCGCCAGCAGGACCGTCACCGAGCGCCCGAAACGAATAGGACCGCGTCCATCGAGCCGAGAAACAGCACTCATGGGAACTCTTGCCTTTCGGCCGAACCGGCGGGAAAGCGAAAGACGGGTGGGAGCCACTCGTCCGCGCTTTGTTTTTTGGCAGGTCAAAACAGCTCGGTGATCGGCCTCGTGCCCGAATCGACCAAGGCGAAGGGACGCCCCGCCGGTCCCGGCAGGGTCGTCTCGAGGTTCAAACCCAAACTGTGGAAAATTGTGGCCACGACTTCGCTCGGCGCAATGGGCCGTTCGGCCGGGTAGCCGCCGATCGCGTCACTGCGCCCGACGACCCGGCCCCCCTGGACGCCTCCGCCGGCAAAATACGTCGACCAGCATTGCGGCCAATGGTCGCGACCGCCCGCGGGATTCACCCGCGGCGTGCGGCCGAACTCGGCCAGGTTGCAGACGAGCGTGTTATCGAGCATTCCGCGCTGGTCGAGATCCTCGAGCAACGCGCTATACGCCTGGTCGTACATGGGGCAGACAATGTCGCGCATCCCTTCGATCGAGGTGAAGGGCTTGGTCCCGTGGATGTCCCAGGTGATTTCATCGAAGACGGTCAGGAAGGTGTTGATCGTGACGAACCGCACGCCGGATTCGATGAGCCGCCGGGCCATGAGGCAGCACTGGCCGAAGCGGTTGCGGCCGTAGCGATCTCGCACGGCCGCCGGTTCCTCCGACAGTTCGAACGCCGAGCGGGCCTGTTTGCTCGTCATGATGCGGAAAGCCGCCTCGAAGTCGCTTTCCAGGAGCTGCTCGTTCTGGCTCTTCTCAAAACGGTCGACCGTCTGCTCGACAATATTGCGCAGACGCCGCCGGCGGGCGAGGCGAACTTCTCCGATTTCTTTGGGCGGCAGGAGGTCGGGAACGCGAAAGTTCGGCTGCGACGGGTCGGCGTTGAGGACGAACGGATCGTGTGCTTTTCCCAGAAAGCCGGCGTCCTGACCGTGGGGCATGTTTCCGCCGGTCGGGCCCATCACCTTCGGAAGAATCACATGGCGCGGGAAGGTCGCTCCGCCGCCCGCGCAGATAGCTCAAGACACAGCCGGCATGGGGCGTGTTGATGCCGCCCGTGAAGAGCCGGCCCGTCTGCATCATCTGGTGGCCCGTGTCATGCACGGCCGCCGCGGTGTGATAACAGCTCCGGACAATGGAAAACTTGTCGGCGAGCTTGGCGTGCCGGGGAAGCACCTCGCTCAGACCGAAGGCGGGCGAGGCGGTGGGAATCTGCTTGAAGGGCCCGCGGATTTCGGACGCCGCCTCGGGCTTCATGTCGAACGTGTCGAGCTGGCTCGGTGCGCCGAGGTTGAAAATCATGATGACCGAGCGTTCGTCGGCATCCTTGGAGACGGCGCCCTGCGCCTTGAGGGCGGCATAATCGGCGAGCGAAAAGCCGACGGCGCCCAGGACACCGGCCTGTAAAAAGTCACGCCGTGTCAGGCCATCGCAGGTGTGGGCTGTTCCGCGCCCGGTCAGTTGCAGCATGGTTGCCGACTCCGCATGCCGAAGCATCAGGGCAAATTCGCCCGCCGGCCGAGCGAAATCACGAGAGAGCGACAATTTGGAGCGGGCGACAACCCGGCCCTGACACTCAAGCAACCGTTGATCTGATTCTACTTCTCAAACGGGCCTGAAACAAGAATTCGGTGGTCTCTCGTCTGCGATTCGTGCGCTTGTGTTGGGCGCGATCGGAACGGGCCGCCTCGTTACGGCAACAAAAAAAGGCCGGTTTTCCCGGCCTTTGGTCAGCGTCCAGCCGCCCACGCACGAAGGGTCGTCAGCGCGGCTGTTTGTCGATCTGTCATTAGGGGTGCACGACGGCGGGGTCCGCGCTTTTGCGAGGATCGCTCGCCAACGGCTCATGCGGGCACAGTTCTTCGCGCACGATGTTGAGATTGCGCGGCGCTTCGATGCCCAACCGGACATTATTCGGACCGATGCGGACGATCGTGACGGTCACATTGTCCCCGATGCGAATTCTCTCGCCGGTCTTTCGCGATAACACAAGCATGCCCTGGACTCCTTGGTTCGGTTTTCCGCAGCTTCCTTGATGCACCCGTCAGCCGCGAACGAAACGCGAGAGGAAACTTACTCGAGCGTTTCGAACCAGCTCGCTCCTTAACTTCCGTCGTTGTTCAACAGCGATCTTTCGAGCCGGCCGCTTGAGAAACCACGCGGCTGTCATCAATCCGAATACGTGCTCACAAAGATAACAACAAGATTAGCGGAAAATCCAGATCGAACTGTGTGAAATTTGAACATCCGAGTGCGTGGCGAGAGCGTGGTGCTGCAGGGTTAAAATGGGTGTTATGCGATGTTTTGTTAATCTGTGTTTGGGTAACAGTTTTGTGACTGCTTAGTTCTTGGGCAGGAGTATCTGCCCAGAGATTTGGCGGGTCCGCTTGCTTGGGGCGCAGGAGGCGGCATTCAGGTCGTGACAGGAGGGTTCGGAATGAGCCGCGCCGTTGCTTGACGCGTGCCGACTCGCCCAGCATGCTACGTATCTTTTCTTTTTTGCTTACCGAATCGCTGGGACGTCGGCAGCTATGTTGCGTATTGGAATCGTCGGCATCGGCTTCATGGGGTACACCCACTTTGAAGGGGCTCGGGCTCTCAAAGGAGCAAAGGTCACGGCGATCGCCACCCGTGACCCGAAAAGGCTCGCCGGCGATTGGACCGCCATCCAGGGGAACTTTGGCCCCCGCGGCGGCCATGTCGATTTGTCGAAAGTGAAACGATACGCGGACTACCGCGAGCTGTTGGCCGATCCCGAAATTGATTTAGTCGACATTTGTCTGCCCACCGACATGCACGAAACGGCCGTGCTGGAGTCAATCGCGGCAGGCAAGCCGACGTTTGTCGAAAAGCCGATCGCGCTGGACCTCAAGGCGGCCGACCGCGTGGTGAAGGCCGCAAAAAAGGCGCGGGTCCCCTTGTTGGTCGTGCATGTGCTCCCCTTCTTTCCGGAATTCCGCTTTGCTCGCGAGTGCGTCGCAGGGGGCAAATACGGGCGACTGCTGGCTGCCCACTTTCGCCGCGTGATCACCCCCCCCAAATGGTCCAGGCACATCGAGAACTTCCGCAAGCTGGGCGGCTGGGGCATCGACCTGCACATTCACGACAACCACTTCATCCTCGTGTTGTGCGGCAAGCCTCAAAAGGTCTTCTCCCGCGGGATCGTCTCCGATGGCTTCGTGAACCATGTGCACTCTCAGTACGTCTATCCCGATGCGCAATTGGCCGTCAGTTGCGTGAGCGGCGGCATTGCCGCGACGGGTTTACAGTTCATTCATGGGTTCGAGTTGTACTTGGAGCGGGCGACTCTCGTTTATTCGGCCGGAACGATCGGCGGCCAGTGGCAAGCCGAGCGCCCGTTGACCTTGATCACAAATAACGGCAAGGCTGTTGTGCCCAAGCTCAAGGGAGACGCGAAGTGGTGCGATCCCTTTACGGCGGAGCTTCAAAGTGCGGTCGACGCCGTCCGGGAGGGAAAGGAATCGCCCCTTCTAAGCGGCGCGATGGCCCGCGATGCCCTGGAGCTCTGTTATGCTGAAGCCAAGAGCATTACCAGTGCCAAGCCGATTGCGCTTGCCTGACCCCGATGATTGAAAACCTTCCGGTCAAAACGCTGTTTCAAAGGACTGACGATCGAGGGCTACTCGTGCGCGGCGGTGCAGACCTATTGGCGGATGCACGAGCTGAAGCTCGGTTTTGATCTCGGCGGCAGCCCTGGTCCTTCATCGGCACGCCCACCTGTTTCGTCACGCATACACATCTCGATCATCTGGCGTCGATCCCTGTCTTTGTGGCCCGGCGGCGGATGATGAAGATGGAGCCGCCGGTGATCTATCTCCCTGAGCAGTCGATGGAAAACGTGCACCGGCTGCTCCACGTGTGCAACGGCTCGACCGGGGCCGAATGGCCGTCGAGCTGGTCGGGATGCGGCCCGGGACGGAGATCGAACTGTCTCGCGAACACGTGGTGACGGCGTTCCCCACCAAGCACACGGTCCCGTCGTTGGGCTTTGTCGTCTGGGAGCGCCGCAAGAAACTGAAGCCCGAGTACCAGGTGCTCGAAGGGGACCAGATTCCGCGATATTCGCCTCTCCGGCCAGGAGGTGAGCCACGAAGTGCGGATGCCGTTGGTCTGCTTTGTGGGCGATAGCGCCCCGG
>CAWHWU010000026.1:0-44439 GCA_963833105.1 uncultured Planctomycetaceae bacterium | reverse complement strand
ACAGGCTGGCGATTCAAGCGTCAATGCCACTCTTTCCGGCCCCTGTGGCTTTCGGGAAACCCGCTCCAAGCCGGCCACCGGGCTACAGCCTGCGGACCGCGAGATAGGTTTTTTCAGACCGAAAAGGATTGGCTCGCCAGTTCGAGTGAGGTTTGTGGGAGGAGAGCGGTTTGCCAAAAGCGGACGAGCCGCCCGGGACCAATCACTCGTGAATTCCAGGTTTCACAGCAACGGATGATCCTCCAATGGGGGACGAACGCAGAAAATCCTATCGCTTTCCGCCGTCCGAAGGTTCGGCCGGCGTTGCGCTGCACCACGGCAGAGTCGATTATGCCGCCAAGGTTATGAACATCTCGGCCGAGGGTTTCCGGCTGGCGCTTGACGTCGAATCGGACGCGAGTCCGAGTGTGAGCGTCGGAGACGTCGCCCTGCTCACGACGGATAACGGTCAACATGCCGTCCGTGTCGTGAACGTGGACCGCGAGATTGGCTCGCTTGAGCTCGGCGTCGTGCGTCTTCAGGATTTTCGCAATCCCGCCGCACGCGCGCGACGGGAATCTAACAACGGAGGGACGTTCGATGGACGCCAGGCGAACTCCGGTATCAACTCGCCGCTGGTTCAAATTGCCGTGCTGATCGGACTCGCAGCCCTGGTCCTCGTCGCGTTCAACCTGCCGTTCTTCGGCGGCTCAAAACCGGTCGAGCCGGCACAGGCCGAGGAAACTCGCACCCCTCGGAAGCACGACCTGATCACGAAGGTTTTGCGCCGACATCCAGCCGCTTCACAAACGGCGACGAACGACGGGCAGCCTAGTAGCTCCTCGTCGTCCCCGCTTGCCACAGGCTCGAGCAATCCGCCGACCTCGGCTGCCAACGCGGTCTCATCACCAAGCAGCATTGAGACGGTACAAAGAGGAGCGACCAGCCTAGAGCCGTCAACAAACGTCTCAACCACCGAGAATCCCGGCGCCTCCGCGTCGGTCCCGTTGCCGGCAGCGGAAAGTGCGGGTTCAAACCAGGTCCCAGTTTTCGATCCGAAATCCGACGGTTCGATCCAGGTCGCCGCGGCCCTGAAACGAGCGACGCGTGAACACAAACAGGTGCTCGTCGAGTTCGGTACGGAAAAGTGCGACTCCTGCTACCGGCTGCATGACCTGTTCACGACGAATTCCGAGCTCTCCGAGGCTTTCAAAAACGTCGTCCTGCTTTCGCTCGATTTCGCGGCGAATCAAAAGCTCGTCAGCCAATTCGTACAGACTGGACGCCCGCTCAACGCTCCCGTGTTGGCAATTCTCGACCAGGACGGCAAGGTGTTGAAATACGAGACGGCCGACGAAATCGACGACGGCCGCAAACTCAACCTCGCCAAGGTCAAGGCATTTCTGCAGCAGCCGTCCGCTTCCAAATGAAGCAAGTGCTGGACTTGTAGAAGACGGCCCTCTTCGGCGAAACGACAGCGCCCTGTTCTCGACGCATGAACCGTCTCCGACGAGTTGCCGGGACGAAACGCTCGCGATTCACGGCGCTGGCGGTACATCGTTTGCTTCCCATTTTCGAAACATCTTCCCGGAAGATTGCCGTGCGCCAGGTTCTCATACATTCCGCCCGCTCGACCCTTAAAACTCTGCGATAACAGTTTTCATCGTGACTTGAAATCGGCGGCATCGCAGCTGCCGCGACCGGGCGGTCCCTCACTCTGCGTCACACCGATCAAATGAAAGCCACCCACCTGAACGCCTCGCGCCGTTGCCTGCGAGCCGTCGGACTCATGGCATCATTGCTCGCTGCCGGTTCGTGCGGTTCCAACGCGCTTGCTCAACAGGAGGGGGACAAAGTCGTGGTGATCGCGCAGAAAGCACCGCTACGCTCGGTCGAAGACACGACAGGGACCGTTACCAAAGGGGCCATCCTCGTCGTCAGGAACGTCAGCAGCGACTGGTTCTGGGTGACCTGGTCAAACGGATACGGCACGGTCAAAGGCTGGATCAACCACACCGATATTGTCCCCTACTCGCAGGCACTGCCCTTCTTTACACGAGAGTTAAAGCAAAATCCCACGGCCGCGGCCTACAACACTCGGGGAGCGATTTGGAACGAACGGGGAGAGCATGACCGGGCGATCGAGGATTTCAGCGAGGCGATCCGGCTCGATCCCCAGGTTAAGCAGTTCTACAACAATCGGGGCGTCGCCTGGGACGATAAGGCACACTACGAAGAGGCGATCGCCGACTACGATCGGGCCATCGAGCTTGATCCACGCTATTCCCTCGCCTTCAATAACCGCGGGAACGCCTGGTCCGCGCTGGAGGATTATGGCCGCGCAATTGCCGACTACAGCGAGGCGATTCGGCTCGACCCGAAGGACCCATCGGCCTTTTTCAACCGCGCTCACGCGTGGTCGGTCCGGGAGGAGTATGGAAAGGCCATCTCCGACTATGACGAGGCCATTCGTCTCGACGGCAAAGACGCATTCGCGTACAAAAACCGCGCCAGCGCCTGGTGCGCGAAGCGCGAGTTCGACAGGGGACTGGCCGATTACAACAAGGCGATTCGGCTCGATCCGAAGAACGCGCTCGCCTTCCTGGGTCGCGGCAACGCCTGGTGGGCCAAGAAGGATTACCGCAAGGCGATCGCTGACTATGACGCGGCGCTGCAACTTGGGGTACGCACGCTGGCGGCGGAGGGCGGAACGGCAAATTCGCTGCGAAAACGCGTGAATTAGGATCCGAGGGGCCGAACGTCCGGCCCTGCATTGTTCAATCAGGAATCTGACCGATGATCTCCCGCGCGGAAGTGACCTGTCGCATCCTGGACGCCAAACGGCAAAAGAAGTTGACCTTTGACTCCTTGGCCCAGGCACTGAATCGGCATCCAGTTTGGACGGCGGCCGCCTGTTACGGACAGGCGACCCGCTCCGCCGAAGAGGCGAAGACCTTGCTCATCGCGTTGGATTTGGAAGAGGACCTCGCGTGCGTCCTTCAAGAGCCGCCCCTCAAGGGGTCGCTCGATCAGCAAGTCCCCGTCGATCCGCTGATTTACCGCTTTCATGAGATCACGCAGGTTTACGGCACGGCCATCAAGGCGGTGATCCACGAAATGTTCGGCGATGGGATCATGAGCGCCATCGACTTTGAGATCGACATCCAGAAAAAAGCGGATTCCAAAGGCGATCGCGTCGTCGTCACCTACAACGGCAAGTTTCTTCCCTATCGCAAGTGGTGACGCCCATCGATCGTGGGGCGGGCGTGAGGCCATTCTCAAGCAGTCAGCTCGAACTCGCGAGGCACTTGCTGATACGCCTCCCAATAGGTCTTCTTGAGCGCGATTTCATCGTCCTTTTCGGTCGGCTGAGTACGGCCGTTGACGTCAATCGCCCGGGAAACGATCACGTGCTTGCCAGGCTTCAGCCCTCCCACCGCGAGTGAGAAGAAGACCCAGCAATATTGCGAGCGCGGTGCTTCATCGAGATGCACGCTTCGCCAGGGGCCACCGTCGATCTGGACTTCAACTTTTGCAATTGGTGTTCCGTCCGACCAGGCGGCACCGTATGCCTTAACCGGTATCAGTCCGTTCTTCGCCGGACGGCGGGTGACCCGGGCGACGATCGATTTCAAGTTCATCCGGGCCACGGAACTCTCGACGAAGACCACCTCGTTTCCGTGCCGCTCGCCGCGCAACGTCACGTAGTCGCGCCCCATGAAACGCCCCATATAGCGGCGATTCCGGACTTCAATTCGTTTGAGCCATTTCACATTGGCGATGCCATACCAGCCTGGAACGATCAAACGCAACGGCGCTCCGTTACGCCGTTCGAGGGGTTGACCGTTGCGGGCGTAAGCCACGAGAATCCGTGGATTCATCGCGTCTTCGATCGACATGCTGCGTCCGAACGGAACTTCGACGGTCACTTTGTGGATGGTTTCGTTCTTTGTGTCGTGGCCGAAGAACACGATCTCCGTCGCACCCGGTTTGATTCCACATTCCTTCAAAATCGCGGCGAGCGGCGTTCCCTTCCAGCGGCTATTGTAGACCGCGCCGATAAAACCCGGGCTGCTGCCGTTTCCGGAACACTCGAGCGTCATCAGCTCTTCGGCAACCGGCCGATTCCGCACGTCATCCAGCGTGAGCGTGAGCGGTTTTTCGACGAGGCCCGTCACCTCGAGGCGGTATTTGGCCGGATCGAGCGGCGGTTCGTTGTAATGATGGACGTCGAAGACCTGATCCTCCGGTGTGAGCCAGCTGTCGAGCGTCTCCCAGTCGAGCATCTTCCGCGTCACACGGGGAAGCCTCAAAAAAGGGACGTGCTCTTCTTCGTCCTCCTCGCCTGGAAAAGCGAGATCCGGCAGCGCGAATCGAGACAAGAGCACCGCGACCGTCGAGGCCGATGCCTTGGCAAACAGTTCGCGGCGACTCATTCGGTTTGTCCCGGTCGTCTTGGATTGCACAGGAGGTGTGGACATCATGGAATTCCAATCGGCCTCTCTATTCCGCCTCGGAGCGGTCTGCCGGTGTCAGGATGATCTCGATCTTCGCGATTTGATCCGCCTTGACGTGGACCGGGCGGCTGGCGTGAAGCTGCCCGGCTGGCTGTGCCACATCGAGCCGGTAATCGCCGGGAGGCACATTTTCCAATCGAAATCGTCCATCGACTCGCGTCATCCGGAAAAAGGGATGATGAAACACATAGATCCACCCTTGCATCGGGCTATGAAACTTGCAACTCAGGGCGTAGGGACGCCGGATTCCGCTCGGTCGCGCGAAAGGCTCAACGGCGCTCTGGCCGTTGGCAATCGTGTCGCTGAACTGCAGTCGCGGATCGGTCACCGAAATGTTGTGCGTCTGCGGATCGCTGTTGGTGAAGCGGACGCGGTCTCCCACACGGATTGCGATTGTCTCCGGAACAAATCGCATCTCTTTCTGGTCCACAGTCACCTGAGCCGGTTGGTGCGCGAGACTTGCGCTTGGGAGTGACGGCACGGCCAAGGCGACAACCGCCTCGGCCAATTCGCCCGTCTTGGGAGTTTTGACATAATAGCGCGCCAAGCGCCAGGCATGCCGGCGATCGTTGCGGTAAAACACCGTCCCTTCGAGAGTTCCCAACCCGCGCGGACCGTCCGTCTCGATGATTCGAGATTTCGCCAGCCGTGAGCACGTCGGTCCGTGCGGAAGAACCGAGTCCGACAACGAGGCCCGTCGCGATCAGCAGCCGCTTAATCGCCATTTCCGAACGCCATCTTTCTGGAACCCGTGATTGCGACCATCGGCGAAGGTACACGGCGAGCGCCGCGCGTTCAATGATTGTCTTACGGCTCACGAGGCAGGACCGAGCTCCGCCAATAGCCGCGTAAGAGCGGTCAAATCGACCGGTTTTGTCAAATGGTGATCGAAGCCGGCCTCCATTGCTCGGCGGCGATCCTCTTGTTGACCCCAGCCGGTAACAGCAATCAACGATAGTTTATAATCCCGCGGTTGCTGCCGGATCCGCTGCGCCACCTCATAACCGTTCAGCTTCGGCAAGCCGATGTCGAGCAGCACGATGTCCGGACGAAACACGGCCGCCGCGTGCACAGCCTCCAGCCCGTTGTGCGCCATGTGGACCTGATGGCCCATCCCTTCGAGGATCTTGGCCAACGTGGCCGTCGTGTCGGGGTTGTCATCCACAACGAGGATGCGGGACGTCGCTGCGGACGGCAATGTTTTGGCTGTCTCCGGCGATTGTTTGGCAACGGGCTGATCCGCGGGTCCGTCCGTCGTGGGAAGGTGAACGATAAATTCGCTCCCTTGTCCCGGACCATCGCTGTGGGCTTCGATCGTACCGCCGTGCAGCTCGACCAATCCCCGCACAAGCGCAAGACCGATGCCCAATCCTCCCTGCGAGCGTTCAAGAGCTGGCGTGGCCTGCGAGAACATCTCGAAAATATTCGTCAGATGCTCCGAGGCGATGCCGATCCCCGTATCGCGAACCGACACGCTCACCCGGTGGTCGGTCGGACGCGCCGTCAGCCAGATGTGTCCTCCCTTTTCCGCGTATTTGGCGGCGTTATTCAGCAAGTTCGTCAGAATCTGTGCGATGCGCGTGGCATCGGCGTCGAGGTAAACCGGCTCCGCCGGCAGGCTAATCGTCAGCTCGTGTCCGGCTGCGTCGACGAGCGGGCGCGTTGCTTCGACCGCGCTCCGCACGGCCGAGGCCAGCTCGATGCGCTCCTTGCGAAGCTGGAGTTTGCCGCGCGTAATCCGTGAGATTTCGAGCAGATCGTCGATCAATCGCACGAGGTGCCCGAGCTGGCGTTTCAACACATTGCGGGCCTCGTCCATCACGGTCGCGTTCGACTGCGCAAATTGCATCAGCTCGACGGCGTTGCAGATCGGAGCCAGCGGATTACGCAGCTCGTGGGCTAGCGTCGCCAGGAATTCGTCCTTGCGGCGGTCGGCATCCCGCAAAGCGTCTTCGGCATGCTTTCTGTCGGTAATATCCTCAGCGATTCCCGCCATGCGGAAGACTTGTCCCTCCGCGTCCTTGACTGGAAATGCCCGATTTCGGATCCAGCGTACGGAGCCGTCCGGTTTGACGATGCGATATTCTTCGTCGTTCGATTCCCCCCGACCTTGCCGGTCGACAACGCCGATTTGCACGCGTTCCCGGTCGTCAGGATGAACGGCATCGAGAAAGGCCAGCGGGTCGGCGTACAGACTTTCGCACGTCCGGCCCCAGATCCGCTCGTAGGCCGGGCTGATGTAGAGGATCCGCGGGGCGGCGACATCGACCATCCAGAAGACCTCGTTGATCGTCTCCGCCAGCTGGCGGAAGCGCTCTTCCGATTCGGCACGCACTTTTTCCGCCTGGAGCCGATCGGTGATGTCGATCGCAATGCCGCCGACAAAAGCCGGCGTGCCGTTTGACCCCGGAATCGGGAACTTGCTCACGAGCGAGTGATGCACGATGCCGTCGGCATGTTCGAGGGTCTCGACGACCTGCACGCCGTTTTCGCTGGTCAGCGCCTGGCGATCGTTTTCTGCGAATTGCGCCGCCGATTGATTCGGGAAGACTTCGCCGTCGCATTTGCCATACAAGGCGTCCCGTCTCCGGTTGAAGATCGCCTCGGCCGCGTCATTGGCGTAGACGTATCGCCCCTCCAAGTCCTTGATCCAGGCCGAACCGGGAAGGAATTGCATGAAGTGGGCAAAACGCTGTTCGCTCCGCCGCAGAGCCTCTTCCATTTGCCGCCGGTCAGTGTTGTCGACGATCACTCCGACCCAGCCGTCCGACACGCCGCCCGCGTCCAGCGTCGGCGAGTAAACCGCGTTGATCCAGCGACGGCCGAGCCGCTTGACGTCGATCACCTCCTCGTATTGGACTTTCCGGCCGGCAAGCACCTGCTCGAAGCGTGGACGCAGTTGTTCGAAGGCCTCGGACCCCACGATGTCGACGATCGGTCGGCCCGCAATTTGTTCCGGCGGCAGCCCGATCCAGTCAGCGTATGGTCTGCTGACCCAACGGTATTTCATGTCGCGGCTGCAATGGACGATGGAAGCCGACATGCTGTCGGTCACGATCTGCAACTGCTGCAGGGCTCGTTCCAGCCGCTGCTGTCGGTCTTCGATTCGTCCCCATGCGCGGTGCAAGGCCTCGCAGAGAATGCTGATGGCGATCCCGACGAGGACGGACCCCGTGATCCGCAACACATCGCCTGTACTCGCCACTCGAAAGGTGTAATAGGGCCGCACGAGGAAGAGCGTCGCGACGCATAAGCTCAACACCGTGGTCAGAACGCCCGGCTTCCAACCCCCGAGCGCACCGGCCGTGGCGACGGCGCACAAAAAAATGAGAGTTGCGCAGAACGATCGCGACGATCCCTCCGGGACCAGACGGGCGGTCAATAACAGGGCGCTGCCCAAGACGGCAGCCACATAGGGGAGCGCCGTCCAAGAGCGAAAGCCTCTGTTCGGTGATGGTGCCATACGATCTGTTTATCCACCCGTCAGGATTTCGCCTGAGGACACGGAGCCGTACGGAAAGGTGGATGACCCTTGATCGATCAATGTTGGGTCGCAGCCAACTGCCGTTTCGACCGGCCAGGCGGTCGTTGTCGACCGATCGACACGTAATTGAATGCGGACTCGAACCTGGCAGAGGCCGTGATTGTCTAACGTAAAGCCTACCTAAGGGCCGTTCAACAAGTCACGGCACTCATGACGTGGCAACTCCGGAAACCGGGATTGTGCATTGCCGAACGGCTGATGAGAATTGCTGCATGATGGTCGTCAAATCACGTGCTACCGCGTCAAACACCCAAATGGTGGCCGGGTCTGTGCCAAAACCAGGTTGCCGCAGTCGAGTTGAACCGTGACGTCCGATTCGCCGCTCGAAATCCTCACGAGTGCCTGTCCGCTCGATTGTCCGGACAGTTGCAGTCTCGACGTGACAATTCGCGATGGGCGAGTGGAAGCGGTCGACGGCAATCATTTGAATCCGATCACAGCGGGCTTTATCTGCGGCAAGGTCCGGCACTTTCCGGAACTGATGTACGGGCCCGACCGCGTTTTGTATCCCGCGGTACGATCAGGTCCCAAAGGGAGCGGCGAATTTCGCCGCGTGGGTTGGGATGAAGCGATCGATCGGGTTGCGGCTCGGCTTGCCGCCGTTCGCGAAGAATCGGGGGGCGAGGCGATCCTTCCGTACTGCTACGGAGGTTCCAACGGCTGGCTGACTCAAAACGGCCTCGACGCGCGATTCTTTCATCGCCTGGGCGCGTCGCGGCTGGCCCGCACGCTGTGCGCCATGCCAGCGGCAACGGCATCAACCGGATTGTACGGTAAGATGCCGGGGGTTGCCTTCGAGGATTATCCGGCCGCCCGCCTGATCGTCCTCTGGGGAGTAAATCCGGCCGTGACGGGAATCCATCTGGCTCCCTTCATTGCCCAGGCGCGTGCCAACGGGGCGAAACTGGCCGTCGTCGATCCGAGGCGCACTCCCTTCGCGCGGCAGGCTGATCTCCATCTGCCGCTGCGGCCGGGAGCCGACCTCCCTGTGGCTTTGGCGATCATTCGCTGGTTTTTCGAGTCGGGCAGAGCGGATCTCGATTTTTTGAGCACGCACACCCGCAATTGGGAGCGTCTCCGCGAACGCAGCCGAGAATGGACGTTTGAGCGGTCGGCGGAAGTCGCCGGAGTTCGGGCCGACGAGATCGCCGCGCTCGCCGAGTTGTACGCCGACTCGCAGCCCGCCGTCATTCGCTGTGGCTGGGGAACGGAGCGCAACCAGAACGGCGGCTCGGCCATTGCAGCCGTGCTGGCGTTGCCGGCGGTCGCGGGAAAATTCGGCGTGGCCGGCGGCGGGTTCACGATGAGTCAATCGTCTGCGTGGGACGTCGACCCGATGGCCGGCGTGGCGGCTTCCGCTCCCCCGACGCGCGAGATCAACATGAACCGCCTGGGCGAAGTGCTTGGCCCCGACTTCCAGCCGCCGATCCGCGCGATTTTCGTATATAACTGCAACCCCGTTTCGACCGTGCCCGAACAGAACAAGATTCGAGCGGGACTTCTGCGCGCAAGACCTGTTCACCGTGGTGCACGAGCAGGTGTTCACCGACACGGCCCGCTATGCCGACGTCCTGTTGCCGGCCACCACGTTTCTCGAACATGCCGAGCTGCGCCGCAGCTACGGAGCCATGCTGGCTCAATTCAGTCAGCCGGTGATCGAGCCGGTGGGCGAGGCCCGCTCGAACCACTGGCTTTTCGGTGAATTGTGCCGGCGCATGGGGTTGACGCGTCCGGGCGATCCCGAAACGCCGGACGACCTGGTGCAAGCCATCGTCTCGACCTCGCGCTCGAGCGCGGAACTTGCCCAGTCGTTTGCCGCAACGGGCCGCGCGGTTCCGCCCTGCGGCCCGCGCCCGGTGCCGTTTGTCGACGTCTTTCCCGGGACGGCCGACCGGCGGATCGATTTGTGCCCGCAGTCGCTCGACCAGGCGAGTTCCCAGGGGCTTTACGCCTATCATCCGATTCCGGAATGCGAAAAGTTTCCCCTCGCCTTGATCTCTCCCTCGACCTCGAAGGCCATTTCCTCGACCTTGTACCAACTTGTGCAAGGCACTGTGCCGCTGGAAATGAATCTCGCGGACGCTCGCGCCCGGGGAATAGCCGACGGTGACGCCGTGCGGATGTTTAACGACTCGGGCGAAGTCCGCTGTGCGGCGAAGATCAGCTCCGATGTACGGCCGGGTGTGGTCGTCATGCCCAAAGGCTTGTGGGCACGACACACGCACAACGGCCAGACCACGAATGCCCTCGTTCCCGATACACTGTCCGACGTCGGTGGGGGCGCCTGCTTCAACGATTCGCGTGTGCAGATTGAACGGACCAACGGATCGAGTTCGTAAAGGCCGCCCGGCTTTGCCGCGAGTAAAACGGTCGCCGTATACTGCACCCAATCCGAGTCTGCTATTCGAGTTGTCTGCTCGTCCATTCGATTGGAGGGGGCCATGGCTCTTCCGCATTTCAGTCGGCGTACGTTTCTGAGCACCGTCGGAGGAGCAATCGGAGTCGGCACCCTGAGCCGTCGCCTCTTGGCCGAACCCGGTCCGCCGGTCCGCACTCCGCGAGCGACGTCGGGCGACCGGCAGGCGGAGCCGAAATGGAACGAGCGGCTCACGCTGACGGTCGGCCAGCAACAAGGCGACCTCGTCGGCAAAACCGATAAGGCCATCCAGGCTGCCGTCGATACCGTCGCGCGACTTGGCGGAGGGACGGTCAAGGTCCTGCCCGGCACATACGAAATGCACAACACGATCTGGCTCAGCTCCGGTGTCCGGCTGGTCGGGAGCGGGCCGGAGACGATCTTGCACAAGTGCGCATCGGTGACCTCAAAACTTGTGGAAGACTCCGACTGGTACGATCAGGAAGTTACGCTGGCGAGCGCCAAGGGTTTCGAGGTGGGCCACGGGATTTGTCTCGAAACCCGAAACCCGCATAACGGCGGACGCGACGTCTACAAGGGGACGCTCGTCGCCCGCTCGGGAAATCGGTTCAAGCTGAGTAAGCCCTTGGGCCAGAATTTCTGGTTGACGGGCGACTCGAAGATCTCGACGTTGTTTCCCCTGATCACGAGCGAATTCACCGAAGACGTTGTCATCGAAGACCTGGCGCTCGACGGCAACGGAACGAACAATGCCCTGTTCGACGGCAACTACGCGGGCTGCATCTTTCTGCAAAACTGCAGCCGTTATACGATTCGCCGCGTCGAAGCCCGCAATTACAACGGGGACGGCATCAGTTGGCAGATTTGCCACGACGTCGTCGTCGAGAACTGCCACAGCCACGATCATACAAACCTCGGTCTGCATCCTGGTTCTGGCTCGCAGCGACCCGTGATCCGCCGCAATCGGGTCGAGCGCAACTGGATCGGCATCTTCTTCTGCTGGGGTGTGAAGTACGGGCTGGCGGAACACAACACGGCGATCGACAACCGCGACTTCGGCATCTCTATCGGCCACAACGATACCGACAACGTCGTCCGCAACAATGTGATCCAAGGGAGCGGCAAAGTCGGCGTGCTGTTTCGCGACGAGTTGCGCGGCAAGGATTTCTGGCCCAACCGCAATACGATCGAAAACAATCGGATCGTCAACAGCGGCCCCGCAGACGGGATCGCCATCGACATTCAAGGGAAAACGCGCGACATCACGATCGTCAAGAACGAGATCCGCGAGATGCGGCAACCGATGCACCGAACCGGCATTCGCATCGGGAAAAGCGTGGGCCTTGTCACGATGGTCGATAACCAAATCGACGGTTTCTCAGTCGCCATTGCCGACCAGCGAAAGGCGTAACGGCTCACGATGTCGTCGCCAGCGTCTCGATCTGCGCGATCTCGTCGGGGGCGAGACGGAAATCGAAAATCTCGAGATCAGACCGCATGTGATCAGGATCGGTGGTCCCTGTCAGCGCGATCATGCCCACGTCGAGGGCGAAGCGGAACACGATCAGGCTCACAGTCCGCCCGTGGCGTTGGGCGATGCGGGCCATTGCCGGGCTGGCGAGCACCTCGCGATTGGCCGTGAGCAGTGAAAACCCCTGGTAGACAATGCCGTTCGCCGTGCAAAACTCGCGGACGCGCCTGTCCCAACCACGAATGGCGTAACACCGGTTCTGCACGAATCGCGGCCGAATACGTGCTTTTTCGCAGAGGGGCTGGAGTTGCTCGAGGGTGACGTTGCTCACTCCCAAAAATCGCACCCGGCCACTGTCGTGGATGTCTTCCATCGCACTCCAGGCGGCCCAGTCAGCCGCAGCCAACCCGGCCCGCTGGCTCGGTCCGTGCAAAACGTACGAGTCGATCGCGTCGGTTCCCAAGTGCTCGAGCGAACTGGAGAAAGACTGCTCCACCTGCGTCGCAATCGGCGCCTGCGGATCGTAGGGAAGGCGATGGTCCTGTCCCGCTCGAAAGGTGAACTTGGTTTGCAGGAAGAGGTCGTCACGAGTCACTATTCCGCTCGTAATCGACGCCGCGATCGCCTCTCCGACGGCCGCTTCGTAGTAGTGGCGGCGCTGGTTGGCCGTATCGATCCCTCGAAATCCCTGACGCAAGGCGAGCTCCGTCAGGGGCCGGGTCTGGTCCTCCTTCCAGGCGGTCCCGTAGAGAATGCGGGGCACTCGCACGCCGTCGATCGACAAGGTGCTCTCGGTCATCGAAAGATTCGTCTTCGCGGGGCGTTCTTGTGACCGCGATCAGGTGTGCGGTCCCATCGCCCGCGAGAAGCCGCCGATCCGGTCCAAGAGCGTGACTTCGATCGGAGGTCGGAACAGCGTGCCAAAAGACTTGAACAGCTTCTTGAAGTGCGGCGTTTTCATGTGCGCTTTGAGGGCCGCTTCATCCTGATAGACCTCAAAGAAGACGATCTCGTCGCGCTTTTTCTCCGCACGATGGCAAAGATACGCGAGCACGCCCGGCTCGTTCTTCTCGACGGCGGCACACATCTCGCGGAGGGCCGCCAGGGCCTTTTCCTCTTCCGCCGGAACGAGTTTGAACTTAGCAATTTGTGTCACCATTTTCCCGGCCACGTCTTCGGAGGCGCTCGCCAGCCGCGTGAATCCGATTGTGGCCAAGCCGGCACCAGCCGCGCAAAACGTTCGCCTTGTCAACAGTCCTTTATCGATTGTCATTACTCACCTTTGTTCTGATCTGACAAATTGAAAACGGAGCAATTCTCTCAATTGGCCGACGGAGTATTCGAAATGAAGGAGATCATGAGGCGCCAACTCGGGGCCGTGCGTTTCCTGAATGAAATGGCTGGCGCCTGCGAGCGTGACGTGCGGTTGGCCATTCGTTCCGGGGACCTCCTTCTGAAATTTCCGGTCGCCACCGTGCGTGATCGGGTCGCTATCGCCGAACGCAGTGAGGAAGGGCTTGCGCCACTGCCGCAGCACGTCCCACGCCTTTTTGTTCGCCTCTTTGGCCGGGTCGCTCGGCGAGATCGGCACGATCTGCGGCATCATTAGCGGACCGACCTTGTAGCGTCTGTCCGGAAACGGCGCGTCGTAGGCCTCTTTCACGCTCGGCATTTTGAGGCTCGTCGATACCAGTGTCCCCACCGGAATGTCGCCTGCCTCCAGCATTTGATCGGCCATCTTCTTCCAGGCCAGAAAGGCGGGCGTCATCGGATCCTCACCCGTCGGCAGCCCGGTGTTCGAGACGACGATTCGCGCGAACCGCGGTCCGTTCTCGGTGACGACCCGCAGCCCGATCAGCCCGCCCCAGTCCTGGCCGAAGAGCGTACAGTTCTTCAGATCGAGCGCCTGCACGAGGCCGGCGATCTGGTCGACGTGAAATTTATAGGTATGGACGGTCCGGTCGACCGGCTTGTCCGAGCGGCCGAAGCCGACAAGGTCGGGCGCGATGCAGCGGTAACCCGCCGCGGCAACGACCGGCACCATTTTGCGGTAGAGATAGCACCAGGTCGGCTCGCCGTGCAGCAGCAAGATGGGCGGCCCGCCCGCCGGCCCTTCGTCGAGATAGTGCATGCGGTACCCGCCCACGTCTTGGTAGTGCGGCTTGAAGTTGAATTCAGGCAAATGAGCGAACCGCTCGTCCGGCGTGCGGAGGACGCCCGGCCGCGCGTGGTCGGCGCTCGCGGTGCCGTTGAGCGAGGCGGCCGTCGGCGCGATCGGAAGGACGGCATAGTTGATTTGCCCCTCGAGGCCCGCCTCGCGGTGCCGGTGGATTTCGCGGTACTCGGGCAACAGCGACATCTGCAGAAGTGTTCTCTTGCGCGGGTACTGCACAAGGGCAACCATGTCCCATTGCGCCTGGCCGATCAGGCAGAAGTGGGCCCGGCCCGCAAAGAGGATCTTGGCCCCCAGCTTTTTCAGAATTGGCTCGACGCCGGCGGCGTACTTAGCGTATTCGGCTTCTCCGCCGCGGGCTTTAAACTTGAGCAGGTTGACCATCACGACCGGCTGGTCATCGGGGAGCGCCAGGAAATCCTGCATTTGGATTGGCGTGGGGAGCATCGCATTGACGGCCGCGCAATTTGCCCGCTCCGCCGCGTCGGCATCACCTGTCGCGGCCGCCGACACCAAGGCCGCCGCTCCCGCGGGGATGCCGGTTCCTGTGAGAAAGTCCCGTCTGCTCGTGGCCATTGTTGCGTCGCTCATGATTCATTCGCCCTCTTCGCCAAACGTGACCTCAGCCGCCCTCTCGGAAGAATCCCGACTCGATATGTGCGCAATCGACCAAAGTACAGTAGCCGGATCGGTGGATCAACGACGTTGCGAATAACGAAGCCGAATGACCGATTGACCAAAAGAGAATGGCGCCAGCGCGAGTTTTTGGACTCGTGCTTCTTTCGTCATTCCGTCTGAGATGCGCTCCAGAGCCGTAGCGTTTGGTCGCGACTGCCGGAGGCCACTTGCCGGCTGTCCGGACTGAAGGCGACGCACCAGACCCAAGACGTGTGTCCGCTAAGCGTGCAAATCTCGCGGAGCGTCCTCGCGTCCCACAGTTTGAGCGTTTTATCGCGACTGGCTGTGGCGAGTTGGCGGCCGTCGGGGCTGCAGGCGACGCTGTGGATCGAGATTTTGTGCGCCTGAAACGACGCCGTTTCGCGCCCCGTGGCGGCATCCCAAATCTTGAGGATCCCGTCCCAGCTTCCCGAGACGATCCGCCGGCCGTCCGGGCTCACGGCCACGCTCCGCACGCCTTCGTTGTGTCCCCGCAGCGTGCGGATCTCTTTGCCCGTCGCCGCGTCCCAGACTTTGAGCACGCGGTCGCGGCCGGCCGAGACGAGCCAGCGGCCGTCGGGACTGTAGGCCACACTATAGACCGTGTCGGTGTGGCCATTGAGCGTGAAGAGATCACGGCCCCCCGCGAGATCCCAGATGATCAGCGTGCGGCGTTCACCTCCGGAGGCCATCCGCCGACCGTCGGGGCTGACGGCCAGACTGCGAACGCCGTCGGGGTTCCCCTTGAGCGTGCGGATCTCACGGCCCGTGGCCGCGTCCCAAATTCTGATCGCTTTGTCATCGCCCCCCGAAATGATTTGCCGGCCGTCGGGGGTGCACGCGACGCAACGAACCAGATTTTTGTGTCCCCTGAGCTTCAGGAGATCCTGACCGGTGGCGAGGTCCCAGACCTTGAGCGTTTTATCCCAGCTCCCCGAGACAAGCCGCCGGCCATCCGGGCTGAAGGCCAGGCAGTAGACCTCGTTGGTGTGTCCGCGAAAGACGCGAACGAGGTGCGCGTCTTTCACTGCTGGCGCCGGCCTGGCCGCGTCGGGTGCGGCCAGGCCGGCGGCTGGACTCACGATTGCGAGCGCGATCAGCAGGCCGCGGCGAGACAGAGCAGCGAAACGGGTTCGACGTTCGAGCACGATGTGGCTACTTTCTTTTGGCGAGTTCATCGATCAGGGCCCGCGCTCGCTTTGGCGACCATGGTGTCTTGTTCCGTTCCACGGCCGACGCCGATGGCACCGACGATCTGCCCCTCGACGATGACGGGCACTCCCCCTTTGAGTGTCGTGATCCTGCCGCCCCTGGCGAGGGCGGCGTTTCCGAGCGCCTCGCGGAAATCGGCCGGAACGCACAGCCTCGGTCCCGGCCAGACTACCAGTTTCCGGCTTTCGAATCGGCACTCCGGGGGAAAACCAATTTGAATTTGACCCAGGGACATTCGACGCCGCGGCATCGATGCAGCGGCAATTCCGGCGAACGGCAGGCCCGGTCTTTCCGGATGGCTTTGCAGACGGCCGATCTCCGGTCAAACTGACGGTGATCCGGTGTCCGAGCGATCTTCCCGCTCGGGATTCTCAATCCCTTCGCGATCTGGAGCCGGCCGATGCAACCTGTCAAAACCTCTGTGGATGGCGCGAGCAAATGTGAACCGAATCGTCGAGATTTTTTGAAAACGTCGGCGGCCGTCGCCGCGGCGGGAACGCTGCCTTTCTGGTTTGCGACCGGCACCAGCCGGGCCGCGGCTTCGACCAGCCCGAACGAACGGCCCCTGATCTCCTTTATTGGCAACGGTGGCCGCTGGAAAGAGCTGCTCACGCTTGCCATGCACTATGCCGATTGTCCGGCCGTTTGCGACGTCGACACCGAGCATTCCAAAGAGGCACGCCTCGACGTTCTCGAACTCCAGGAGGAGCGGCAGATCGACGTCTACAGCGACTACCGCAAGGTGCTCGACCGCAAGGATATCGACGCGGTGATCATTGCCGTTCCCGACCATTGGCACTCGAAGATCGCCATCGAAGCGATGCAGGCGGGAAAGGACGTCTACTGCGAAAAGCCCCTCACGCTCACTATCGACGAGGGGAAGCAGATCATCAAGGTGCTCGATGCGACGAAGCGGGTCTTCCAGGTGGGCACGCAGCAGCGGAGCGAAATGGCGAGCCGTTTCCTCAAGGCGATCGGCATCATCCGCGAAGGGCGGATCGGCGAGATCAAGCGAGCCACGTGCCGCATCGGCACCACGCCCAAAGGAACCGTTTTCAAAACGGTGCCGGTCCCTGCCAATCTCGATTGGAACATGTGGCTCGGCCAGGCTCCGCTGGTCGACTACATCCCCGAGCGGTGCCATTTCAGTTTCCGGTGGTGGTACGAGTATTCCGGCGGCAAGATGACTGACTGGGGCGCGCACCACGTCGACATCGCCCAATGGGCCCTCGGCATGGACCATTCAGGGCCCACCCTGGTCGAGCCGCTCCGCCGCGTCCTGCCTGTCCCCTACAAGGACGGCTATCCCACGGTCGACAATCAGTACAACACGGCGACTGAATTCACCGTGCGTTGCGCCTTCCCGAACGGGACCGAATTGGTGATCGAAGACACCCACAACAACGGAATTGTTTTCGAAGGGACCAAGGGACGGATCGAAGTCAACCGCGGCTCACTCAAAGGGAAGGCGGCCAAGGAACTGAAAACGAATCCCCTCGCGTCCGATACGATCACAAAGCTCTACAAGGGAAAAAAGCCCGGTGACCACATGGGAAACTTTTTCGAGTGCATCAAGACGCGCGAGCAGCCGATCTCGGACGTCTATACGCACCACCGGGCGATCACGACGTGCCACCTGGCAAATATCGCTCTGAGACTGGGACGGACGATCCACTGGGACCCTGCGGCCGAAGAGATCGTCGGCGACCCGGAAGCCAAAACGTTCCAGTCCCGCGAACGGCGGAAAGGATTTGAGATCAAGGTGTGAGCCGGACTGGGACCGGCTATTTCCGCGCGACGGGCTTCAAATAGTCGTCGTTCAGCTTGCCGCACGACCAGAGCAGTCCGCGCGTCACCAAGTCCAGATAGCGCGGATCAGACACGGTCTGATCATTGTGCCCGAGCGTCGTCGCAAAGACCTTGGTGCTGTTGCGGTAGTTGTTCGTCCACACAACGACGAAATCGAAGTGCGTCTCTTTGCCTTTGTGCTTTACGGTTTGGCGACCCCGTGCCAAGGGAGTTGCCGTATCGAGCAGGTGGCCGACGCTGTTGTTGTAAAGTTCCTCCTTGATCGTAGTCCAGTTGGCCAATCCCTTGGTGATGGGACTGTCAGGCACGATGAACGAAACCTCGATCGGCTGCTGCTGGTCGTGACGGGTCGACTGCAAGCCGGTGAACTCGAACCATGGAGTGACGTTGGGAAACTCGTGGCTGCGATAGCAGTGTTCGCCGCAGTGAAGAATGACCGCGGGCAGGCCGCGCCGGTGCGGGGCCAGGATGCGGTCGATATCCGGCAAGTCCTTGACGTCGGAACTGCATTCGTCGTGGATCACGACATCGAACCCGGAGGCCCAGTCGGCACTCTTATAGATGGGGTTCAAATGGTGCGTCGTCGGATCGGGATCATAGGCGACGACCACGTCCACGTGAGCCCGCTCGGAAATCCCTTTGGCGAGGATGTCCTTTTGCATCTGGTAATCGTGGCAGCAGCCGCCGATGACCAGGAGGGCCCGCAGCGGCTTGACCGGCCCCTCGGCCAGGAGAGGCCGGGCCGCCGTTGACAGAATTCCAAAACTGAGGGACAAGGCAACCGCAAAGAGACAGTGAATTCGGCTGGCGGAAGGCATCGGTGCAGGCTCCTATGAGACGGCGCGGGTCCAAGGTGGGTCGAAATCAAACGGTCACGGGGCGAACGGCCAGCTTGCCGCTCGGCATGCACGCCCTGCGTAAAAATCGTTAACCGGCACGATACACTGTTGAATGAGGGGCGAAAAGGAAACCGATGGGGAGCATCTACCAGGAACTCGACGACGGCTTACGCGAGTTTATCGCCGCGCAGCATATTTACTTCGTCGCGTCCGCGCCTCTTTCGGAGCATGGGCACGTCAACGTCTCGCCCAAAGGGCTCGATTCGCTCCGCATCCTCGGGCCGCGGGAGGTTGCCTACCTCGACCTGACGGGCAGCGGAATCGAGACGGTCTCCCATGTGCGGGAGAACGGCCGATTGACGCTGATGTTTTGCGCCTTTCAAGGACGCCCGCGGATCGTCCGTCTGCAGGGCCGAGCGCGGATCATCGAGCCGGGCGCAACCGATTGGGATCGCCTTGCGGGCCAGTTCCCCGATTACACCGGCTGCCGTTCGATTGTGCTGCTCAATGTCGAGCGGATTGCCGACTCCTGCGGCTATGGTGTCCCCCTTTACGAATATGCCGGAGAGCGGACGCAGTTAGTCGCCTGGGCCGATCGGAAAGGATCGGACGGAATCGCCGAGTATCAGTCCCAAAAGAACCGCCAGAGCATCGACGGTTTACCCGGCCTGTCGCAGTTCGCCAACAAACCGCAGCCCTGAGCGTCCGGTCATCAGGTTTCAGACCGGTTCTCGCCCGGACATTGTCTGTTGCCAATGCTCCAGCAAAGCGTTGAGGCGTTCCAGGTCGACGGGTTTGACCAGATGGCTATTGAAGCCGGCGATTTGGGAGCGGCGGCGATCCTCGTCCTGACCGTAGCCGGTCATCGCCACCAACAGGACGTCGGTCAGGCCCAGGTCGTCACGCAAACGGCGGGCGACCTCCAAGCCATCCATGCCGGGCATGCCGATGTCGAGCATCACGATTTCCGGCCGATTCAGCGCGCCGATTCCAGGGCCGAACGGCCGCTGTGGGCCGTTTGAACCTCGTGACCGCCCAGTCGGAGCAAGAGGCCGAGCGTTTCGGCACTGTCGACATTGTCGTCAACAACCAGAATGCGACGACCGGGAATCTTTGCTCCGTCACTGTCTTTGGCTCGCGTTGCGCCGGCCGATGGAACTTCCGGCAGCACAGGAAAGTGCAAGACAAATTCACTTCCCTTGCCACGCCCGGCGCTAAAGGCCTCGACCTTTCCTCCATGCAGCTCAACCAGGCTGCGGACGAGGGCCAGTCCGATGCCAAGGCCCCCATTCGCCCGATCGGGTGAGCGCTCCTCCTGGATGAAGGGCTCAAACATGCGCGGCAAGAGTTCGGACGGAATGCCGATTCCGGAGTCCTTTACGCGAATGAGTGCCTCGTTTCCCTTGCGTTCCGCCGAGAGCCAGATTTGGCCCCCCTCTTCGGTATATTTCGCCGCGTTGTTGAGCAGATTCGACACGACCTGTGTCAGCCTCAGTCGATCTCCCTCCAACCAGATTGGTTCCGCAGGTGGCGCGACCGTCAGTCGATGTTGGCGAGCATCGATCAGCGGCTGGCTGATCTCGACCGCCCGCGCGATGACGGAAGCCACCTCCACCGGCTCTTTTTGCAAGTGGAATTTGGACTGCGTGATCCGCGACACGTCCATCAGGTCATCGACCATACGATTGAGCTGTTGGACCTGGCGTTCGATCACTTCCCGCGGCCACTGGACGGAAGGGTCTGGAGGATCCTGCAGACTGAGCACTTGCACGGCATTGCGGATCGGGGCCAGCGGATTTCGCAGCTCATGCGCCAAGATGGCGAGAAACTCGTTCTTGCGCCGGTCGGCTTCCTTCAGGGCCGCTGCTTGTTGTTCCAGTCTCCTCTGGGCCTCTTTGTTTTCTTCGCCCCGTTTTTGTTCGAGCTGCCGCAGGAATTCATCGCGACCGTTGACGTAGGCAACGACGCTCTCCGAAATCGCCTCATCGAGGGCCAGGCTGATCGCCAGGATTTCGCGATAGTTCAAGTGCCGGTCGAGCGTCTCCTCAAAGAAATCGAGAATCACCAGACGCAAAATTTGATGATCGCGTACGACTTCGGGCAAGGACCAACCCGATTCCCAGCGTTGGGCACCGTGGCTCGACGCCGGTTGCCGATGTTGATCGGTGTACGGCCCTCGTGTTTCTCTGAGGCTGCGTCCCAGCTTTCGGAGGAACTCGGGAAGATGGTCGAGCAAGATCGCGTGATGCGTCCGCTGCGCGTGCGGCTGCTCTTCAACCGCGCGTCGGCACCAACGCTCGATCAGCAGCTCCGCATGACGTTCCAGAAGGGTGCCAATTTCGACATGTGGCTCGGAACGAATCACGTCCGGGTCAACTGACATATCTGCTCCTTGGCCTCCCGCCCGAACATCGAATCTGCTTTGGGCCTTCAAGGAGGCTACCAGATTCGTGGGGGGGCCTGCCAGCTAGGCCGAGCGGCCCCGAAGCCGCCGGCGCCAGAGGCCGGCGACTGCGAGAATCGCCCTCTCAGCACGGGCATTTACAGCAGTTCGACCAGCGGTTCGCGGTTCGCGAGCACGTATTGCGGTCGGCCGTTATGGTCCCGCAAGGTCAGGGCCGGATCGATGCCAAGCACGTGGTACAGAGTCGAGAGGACGTTTTGCAGACCGATCGGCGGGCCGGTCACTTTTTCACCGCGCCCGTCGGTCGCGCCGATGATTTGACCGGTGCGCAAGCCGCCGCCGGCCATCCACAAGAAGCCGGCATCCGGCCAGTGGCTGCGACCATCGGGCGTGATGTCGCCGATCCGCGGGGTGCGCCGAATTCGCCCCCCATCAAAATGGCCACGTCGTCGAGCAGTCCGCGCTCTTCCAGGTCAGTCACCAAGGCGTGGAGTGCCTGGTCCAGCGGCGGAAGCAAATTGCGGAGTGTGCTGAAATTGGCCCGATGCGTGTCCCAGCCGTAAACGCACGCCGTCACGACGGAAACGCCCGCCTCGATCAGCCGGCGGGCCTGCAGCAGCGATTTCCCGGGAGCGGGCCCATAGTGAAACGGCGCATCGCCATAGCGGGCCCGCATTTTCTTCGGCTCCTTCTCAAGATCGAAGGCCTCCCGCACCTTGCCGGAGGCGACGATTTCCAGTGCGCGAGTCTGGAAGGCGTCAACTCCGCGTGCCATCGACTGGCTGTCGAAGTCGTGGTGAAGCGTGCGCAGCGAATGGAGCAGACCCGCCCGGTTTTCCAGTCGCTGCCGGCTGACGGCGGCGGGACGTCCCATATCGTCAAGCGCCTCGCGGGCATTCCCGCCACCGACCCGGAAGGGCTCGTGCTCCATGCCGGCATAGTACGCCCGTTCCCAATCGGGCTGATTTTCCAGGCTCACGTAGGGCGGAATGGAAGCATGGCTTCCCCGAAAGCGGCTCACCACTGAGCCGAGCGCGGGACGCTGCGCTTCGCCCGGAACCGAGGCCCGCGGCGATTCCTGCCAGCCGTAGCCGCTGTAGAACTCGTTGGCCGTGTGCAAATGGACGAAATGCACTCCGCGAAGGATGGCGAATTTGTCCGCGATTTTGGCCTGCATCGGCATCAGCTCGCAGACTTCCATGCCGGGAACATTCGTGCGGATCGGGCTGAATTCGCCGCGGTACTCGCGGGGAGCCTGCGGCTTCATGTCGTACATATCGAGATGCGACGGTCCGCCGCTCAAGAAAATCATGATGACGGATTTCTGCCGCCGATCGCCGAGCGACGAAGCGGCCCGCAGACGAAGTACGTCTCCCAGCGTTAATCCGCCGATCGCCAGCGCGCCAACGCGGAGGAACTTACGGCGGCTGAGAGAGTCCATCTCGATCCAACGTGAGCGTTCGAGTGCCGGCATCGAATTCTCCTCTGGGAGGGAGCGCTGGCAGAGCACGGGCAGGTCAAATCAGGCACGGCGGCCTGGCGGGTCAAACGGCCTCACTATACAAGCGGGCACGCACTCGTGCCAAGGCGAGGATGAGATGTGGCAGGCGTGAGGCGAGCCGAATGTCGGCCGGCCTGAAAGTTACACGAGTTGACGGCGATCAGCTTTGCGCTTGAAGCACAAACAAAGAGATGGCGTCACAGAAACTTCGGTTTTCCGTCTCGAGCAGCGTGAGCGCTTCCCGAGCGCCCGTGAGGTCGGACCGCTTGCCCATCTCTTCCAAGCGCAGAGCCGCGGCAGCCGTCGGGCGCCTCCCAAACAGCCGGAGGCCCCTTTGAGTGCGTGGGCCACCGCAGCGAGGGCGGCCGGATCGTTCTGCACGATCGCGCGGCGGATGCTATCGACCTGACCGGGCGCGTCGGCCAGGTACAACCCGATTACTTCCGAAAGCACACTCTCATCACCGCTCATGCGGTCAAGCGCTGTCTGATGATCAAATACGTGGCCAGGCGGGGCGGGAGAGTCTGGTACGCTTTCCTGCTGAATACTCGCAGATTCCATTCCAGGATCGAAGGAGACGCGAGGCACGATCGAATCGAGAGCGGCCAGCAGCGCGGCCTGTTGAATCGGTTTGGAGACGTAATCATCCATGCCCGCGTCGAGGCACCGTTCCCGGTCCCCTTTCATCGCATGTGCCGTCATCGCGATGATGGGTAGATGCCGGCCCGATTTTACCTCGGCGGCTCGGATGGCCGCGGTCGCTTCCAGGCCGTCCATTAACGGCATTTGAACATCCATGAGCACAACATCGAACGGTTCCCGCTCGATTGCGTCAAGAGCCTGCTTTCCACTCGCGACCGCCAACGTCGAATGTCCGGCTTTTTGGAGGAGATGCAAAGCGACGCGCTGATTGACGGGATTGTCCTCCGCCAGCAGAATGCGCAGCGGACGCGGTGCCTGTGATTTCGGTCCCGCGGCCGGCTGCGAAACCGTACGCGGCGAGCGCGAGGCGTTCTGTTGGCCGCTCAAGGCCGCCAGCACGGCGATCTGCAGTTCGTCGGCTTTGACCGGTTTCACAAGATAACCGGCGATTCGCATCGATCTGCAGCGCGCCGCATCGGATTGCCGATCGGCCGATGTCAGCATCATGATCGTCGAGGGAGCCAAATCCGGCTCCTTCTGAAGCTTTTCAACCAGCGCGAAGCCGTCCATCTCGGGCATCATCTGATCGATGAGCACCAGGGAATACATCTCGCCGACGGCCGCCGCGCGCCGCAATTCCGCGAGGGCTGCTGGCCCGCTGTCGACCGCCTTGGGACGCATTTTCCACAAGCGTACAAACCCGGTGAGGACGCGGCGGTTGGTCTCATTATCGTCGACGATCAGCACCGGCAGCCCGGTGAGAGCCGACGGATGCCGCGTGCCAGATGGTGGCGCCGGCGCCACCGGCTTTTTGAATCGAATCGAGAACCCGAAAGCGCTCCCTTTTCCGATCTCGCTTTCGACCGCGATCTCTCCCCCCATGAGGGCCACCAACCGCAAGGAGATGGTCAGCCCCAGGCCGGTCCCCCCGAAGCGGCGCGTCGTTGAGCTGTCGGCCTGCGAAAAGGCGTCGAAGATCAGCGACTGCTTTTCGGCGGGGATTCCGATACCCGTATCGATCACGGCAAAAGACAACCGACACTCGTCGGCTGATTGATCCTCCAAAGTGACCCGGACCTGAACTTCTCCACATTCCGTGAATTTGATGGCATTGCCCGCCAGGTTGACGAGAATCTGGCGAAGCCGCCCGGGGTCGCCGATCACGCGGTCGGGCACGTCGCCCCGAATGTCGCCAACGAGTTCGAGACCTTTGTGGTCGGCGCGCAGCGCCAGCGTTTTGAGTGTGTCTCCCAGCAGATCGCGCAGGGGAAACTCGATCGGATCGAGATCGAGCTTGCCGGCCTCGATCTTGGAGAAATCGAGGATGTCGTTGATCACCGTCATCAGCGATTCGGCCGACGATCGCACGATGTCGAGCGACTCGCGCTGTTCCGCTGTAAGCTCCGTGTCGAGCACCAGTTCCGTCATGCCCAGAATACCATTCATCGGCGTGCGGATTTCGTGGCTCATATTGGCGAGAAATTCGCTCTTGGCTCGATTGGCCGTTTCGGCCACTTGTTTGGCACTCAGCAGTTCCGCTTCCGCTCGTCGTCGCTCGTCAACTTCGCGCGCCAACTCGCCATTCGCCCGCGACAGTGCGCCTGTACGTTCTTCGACCCGCTGTTCGAGCGTCTCCTTCGACCGGTGCAAGGCCAACGACGTCGCCCGCAGGCGTACGATGATGTAGGCGATTGAAATCAGCATGCCGACGGAAAGGAAATACAGGCCTTTGTGGTATTGGTCCGAGCGTGCCGTCCAGAGCTGATACTCCGCCTCGCAGGCGTGTTGCAGCTCGTCAATTCTTTGTCCCGTCGGCTCGTTTAGGATGTTGGAGACAAGCGTTCCCACAGCCGCCCGCTGGCTCATGATCGTCTCGGCGTGGGCGATTAAAAGCGTCACCAGAGAAGAGGCGTCCGGATTTTTGGCGCCGACGACAGAGAGAGATTTCAGCGCGGCTCGCAGCCGAGGCACGTATTGTGGATCGCCGGTCAGCTCGTAGAGCAGGATCTGGCGAATCGGAGCATGCAGCTGGACATCGTGAGTCAGCTCTGGATGATCCTGCGACAGACGATTGAGTTGTTCGCTCGCGACCGGGACAAAACTTTGTGAGTTCTTCAAGACCGCGTTGCGAGATTTAAAGTCTTCAACCAGTCCGGCCTTTACGGCCAACGTTTGCTCAAGGCGCTCGACCTGCGGGCGGAATCTCTCTCGCGCAGTTCCATAGGCAACGCCAGCCGCTTGCCAAAAGTCGTTTTTGCGCGCTTTGATTGTGTTAAGTGACCGCGACAATGAGTCGTAACTTGAGAGCATTCCGAAACGGGAACGCAGTACGTCCTGAGTCAACCGGCCATCCGCTTCCTTCAGCAGCCGTAGCTCGTTCAATGCCCGCCTGTGCGATTCCACGCTCCGCGTCTGCGAATCGAAAAAGAAGAGCGTGCCGACGAAGACCAGTCCCCCCGCCGAGAGGATGCCGGCCAGACGCTTGACCGTCATGGGCCCTCTCCGGGTAGCTCTCCGTTGAGTGATTCCAGGAATTGGACAATTCGGTGGACGTCGTTTTCGTCCAATTCCCTTCCTAATTGATATTTCGCCATGACAGAGACAGCCTCCTCCAGCGTTTGCGCCGAGCCATCGTGGAAGTAGGGGGCCGTGCGGGCCACATTTCGCAAGCTGGGCACTTTGAACTCGAAGCGGTCCGCTTCTTTTCCGGTGATATTGAACCGGCCCAGATCCGACGTCGTGATTTGGCCGCGGCCCGCAAAATAGTTGCGGACGATGCCGAGCTTCTCGAACATGTTGCCCCCGACCAGTATCCCTTGATGGCAGGAACTGCATCCGCTCTCTTTGAAGAGGCGGTAACCCTGCTGCTCTTCCTCGGTGAGCGAACTGCGATCTCCGCGGAGATAGCGGTCAAACGGTGAATTCGGCGTGATCAAGGAGCGCTCGAAAGTCGCAATCGCATCCTTGATGGCCGAGCTGTCCAGCGGGCGTCCATAGATCGAAGAAAATGCAGTGACGTAGCCGGTGTCGGCGCGAAGTTTGTCGAGGATTTGCGGCCAATCGGTGGCCATCTCTCTTCGATCGTGAATCGGACCATCAATTTGGTCCTCCAGCGTCTCGGCGCGGCCGTCCCAGAATTGGCGAAAATTGAAACCGGAATTGAAAACGGTGGGAGCGTTCCGGTCTCCAATCGCACCCCCAACACCAGCGGAACGGGCCTGATCGCCGGCGCCGTTTTGTTTGAGGTTATGGCACGACGCGCACGAAATCGTATTGTCGAACGAAAGTCGGCTGTCACCGAACAGACGTTTGCCCAACTCGACCCTGCGGATGTCCAGGCTGATAGTCAGAGGAAGAGGGGTGATCGGTTCGCCGTCAAGCGATTCGGGCTCGGTCGCGGCACTCGCTTCGGTCACGTTCAGTGGACCGGAATTTCGTCCCAGTGCCAATAAACCCGATGCAGCGGCGGCCGCAGCCAGAAGGAACAATAGAGTGGTCAACAGGCGGGGCTTGAATGGAGGCATCTTGCGGCGTCGAATTTGCAGTTTTTGAGGCAGTCAAACCTAGGCCGAATTCTGGCGTTCGTTTCAAAATCTGCAAAACGTGTGGTCGGGATTCGAAATGCCGTGCGATTAATACGCGAAAAACCTTTGGCGACCGTGGCAAAACCGGCACAGACGGCGCCAACGGAAGAAGCGGAGACCCCAAACCGCTTGGCGGCGTGAAAAGTCCGGCGGTCGTTCAGGCCCGAGAGAATGTCGCCGCTGTCAATCGACGTGCGGCGCGCTGCAGCAGCTCCGCCCAGCCATCGTGCGTTCGACAGCGGAGGAGGCGCATCGTCGGATACCAGGGAGTCGTTTCGCCTTCGAGCATCCATCGCCAATCCGCACCGTAGGGAAGCAGCGTCCAGACGGGACGCCCGATCGCGGCGGCCAGGTGAACAGTCGAATTATCGACGGATAGTACGAAGTCCAGCGCGGCGATTTTCGCAGTGAAGCCATCGAGATCCACCAGCGGATCGCAATCACGGCCGTCGTCCAGCACAATGCCGAAACGATCACGGACAAGAGCCGCGTCGGCCGCGCTCGATCCATATTGCAAATTGACGAATCGCACGCCCGGCACCTGGAAGACGGGCCCCCACAGATCCAGCGGGATCGACCGCTTGCGCCGCGCGGCGGCATCTTGGCCCCCGCGCCACGAAATTCCCACCTTGAGCGACCGGCCGCATCGAGCGAATTGCGATTGCCAACTCGCGACGAGAGCCGAATCCGGCTTTAAATAGGTGGCCGTTTGAGGAAAATCCTCGACCTTGCGGCGCAGAATCCGAGGCAGGCTCCCCACAAAGTCGTAGAAGTCGCAGCCCGCCACGGCCGGGTCGGCCATCGGGTCGGCCGTTTTCGCGAGCGGAATCACGTTCGGCAGTGATCTCGCAAACAGCGGAACGAGCCGCGGGTCGCACTGGAAAAAACAGGCGGCCGCCGCGCTTGCCACCTGCGGCAGGCACGTGCCGAACATCACCTCGTCGCCGATTCCCTGTTCCGGAAGGATGAGAATCTGCCGGCCCGCCAGCGATGCCCCGTCCCAACGCGCAAGCGGGATCGGGGAGGGCTGTG
Organism: uncultured Planctomycetaceae bacterium; assembly: GCA_963833105.1. Lineage (GTDB taxonomy): Bacteria > Planctomycetota > Planctomycetia > Planctomycetales > Planctomycetaceae > DASPSM01. The sequence continues at coordinate 16,698 of CAWHWU010000026.1, read as the reverse complement.
GTCCGTGTTTCATGCGCCATTCGTATTCGTCCCAACCTTTGCCCAATTCTCCACGCAAGAGGTGAATCAGCGAACGGTCAAATCGTGCCTCCGGAAGTTCGGGACATTTCCGCAGTGCCTCGTCGAGACAGTCCGCCGATTCCTCCAGGCGGCGAAGGTCTTTCAGAGTCACCGCGAGATTGACCAGGATTTGTGGGTTTTCCGGCTCCCTCCGGAGGGCCTCTTGATAGCAGGCGACTGCGTCGGTCAGGTGATTGTCTTCCCGGTGAGCGTTGCCGCAGTTGAACCAGGGAAGCGCGAAGTCCGGCTGAGCGTCGATGGCCTGTCGGTAAGCGGCCACAGCCAAATCGGAGCGGCCACCATCCTTCCAAGCCACGCCAAGGTCGTTGAGCGTTGCGCATGACCCGGCCGTAACGCCGCCGCCCGCAGGTAACATTGGATGGCCTCGGCCAGGCGGCCTTCACCATGTAGCCACTTGGCACGCTGCCTCTGCTCGTCGGCCCGTCGGGCGGCCAGGTTCTCGAGCGCCTGCGAAACGCGATGGAAGACCTCATTCCAATCGCCCAGGGCCATCTCGCGAAACGACGCCTGCCGGAAGAGCCGCATGCTGGGATACCAAGGACTCTCGTCTTTCTGACTGAACCACCGCCAATCGCCAGAAAACGGCAGCAGCGTCCAAACGGGCGTGTTCAAGGCGCCCGACATATGGACGGTCGCGTTGTCGACGGAAATGACGAGGTCGAGCGCCGCGATCTGTGCCGCGAAGCCATCGAGATCGCGAAGCGGATCGGCATCCTCCCACGTGTGCAGCGTGACGCCGAAATCCCGCGCGAGTCCGCGATTTCCGCCGCGCAGTCGCCGTACTGCAGATTGACGAAGGCAATCCCAGGAATTTTGAAGAGCGGCGCCCATTGTCCCAACAAAGTGGAACGCCGACGACGAGTCGCCGCGTCCTTTCCTCCTCGCCACGAGATGCCGACGACGAGTCCAGACCCTAGTCTCTCGAACCGCGTGCGCCACTCGTCGACTTGCCGCGGTTCGGGGGTCAGATAACCGGAATGCGTGGGAAAAGAGTCGAGACTGCGGCGCAGTCGGCGCGGCACGCTGCCGGCCGCGATTTGCAGATCGAATGGCGGGAGATCCCGCACCTGCGAGGGATCGACGAGACCCGTGCGGGCGAAAAACCGTGCGTTCGGAAATGACCGCGTAAAGAGCCGCACGAGCCGCGGCTCGCACTCGATCAGGCACTCCCTCGTCCGCTCGATGATTTCCCGAAAGCACGACGCGAACAGAATCTCGTCGCCGACCCCCTGCTCGCTGTAAACAAGAATCGTCTTTTCCTTGGCGACCGATCCGTCCCACTCGGGCTCGGCGAAGAGGCGTGGTTTGCCGTTGTGTCGCCATCGTGATTCGTATGCGTCCCAACCCTCGGCGAGAAGCCCCTGCCGCAACAAGGCCAGCGATCGGTTGAACTGTGCCGCCGAAAGTTGCGGCTCTAGCCGCAGTGCCCGATCGTAACTGGCAACGGCCCGGCCGAAGTCCCCCACATCCTCGCGCAGATTGCCCAGGGCGACGTGCGCATCGGTGAAATCGGGGCGAAGAGCGAGCGCTCGCAAAAAGCAGTCGGCGGCCTCCGCTGCCTTTCCTTCGTCCCGGCACGTCAGACCGAGGTTGAAATGGACATCGGCCGAGCGCGGCGAGAGGCTGATCGCGCGTTCATGGCAGCCCCGCGACTCGTCGAGATCGCGCGTCTCGCGCAGGGCTTCTCCCAAACCGCTCCAGGCCGCCGCATTGTGCGGATTGCGAGCGACCGCGGCCCGAAAGGCTTCAACCGCCTGCGTGAATTCGCGGGCGTCCTGGCAGGCGTTACCGAGATTGAATTGAATGTCGGCCGACGTCGGATCAAGCTCGGCCGCCCGGCGCAGCGCGTCGATTGCCTCGGCCGTGCGGCCCAGCGGCCGCAGCGCGATGCCCAGGTTGCTCAAGTAATTCGATCGAGGGCCGTGGATCGCCAGCGCCTGGCGGATCCGCGTCACGGCCCGTTCGTGGTCGCCGCGCTGATGGTCAATCACCCCCAAAAGATGCAACGCGTCGGCATTTCGCGGCTCCATTCGGAGGGCCGCCTCGTAGAGGGCCGCCGCCTCGTCGAGCCGCCCCTCTTTGTGAAAGGCGACCGCGTCGCGCACCATGTCCGCCAGACTGATCGTCGCTGATGCCATCATTTCACCCGAAAGCCACGGGACCTTTTCCTTATAAATCGACCCGCGGCGGCAAAAGGCATCAGTCCCATCCAATCGGCAGGCGAGGAGCGCTCACCGCAAGTCCGCCAACTTCCCCATCTCCCACCACGAGGAGGCGCCACGAAGCCGCGCGGATCACCCGTCACAGAAAACGCGATCGGCGTCGCCCGCGGATGGTGGCGGGGACGCCGATCGAGATCAGGCTTCAATTTTCAGACGGTTCGCGAAGGGCCCTCTGGTTAGCTCAACAGTTTGAGCACGGCCTGCGGGGTCTGGTTCGCGATCGACAAGACCGAGATACCGGCCTGCTCCAGGATTTGGGCCCGGGTCATGTTGGCCGTTTCCTGGGCGAAGTTCGTGTCCTCGATATCGCTTTGGGCCTGCGACACGTTTTCCAAAGCGCTGTTGAGGGTGGCGACGTTGGTATTGATGACGTTCGATTGCAAGGCGCCAATTTCACCGCTCAAGCTGGAGACCTGATTGATGGCGTCATTGATCACGTCGACAAGCGTCGAACCCTGGACTGTCGGGCCGACGTCGTTCAGGCTCAGAGAGCCGCCCGAGCCGAGTTGGTACAGCTTGCCTGAGGTTCCGCCAAGCGTCGCCGTATTGACCGCCGGGATACCGAGGTTGATCTGTCCCGACAGGTTGGCCTGCTGGCCGATCTGGAACACCGAGCCGCCGCCCGTGACGGTGATGGCCGCGGTCGTGTTCGCGACGTTGTCGGCGGTGTTGAACGTGATCGATCCCGCGAGTGTCTGGCTCGTGATCGACGCGGTGAGGCCGTTGCCGACCGCCTGTTCGCCGTTGATCGTCGCCACGATGTCGGTGCCGGCGTCACGCGAGGCCGCGGTACCGCCGACGGAGCCCGTCGCGGTGGCGAACGTGCCGGAGAGCACATTGACACCGACAAACTGCGACGAGCCGAAGTCCTGGCTCTGCAGTGTGAGGGAGCCGTTCTTGGCGCCGCTCTCGGTCTTGCTCGTGCCGGCCGAGGCAACCGCGCTGGCACCGCTGCCCTCGAGCGTGACCTGGACATAGCCGCTGCTGTTGGCGCTCGAATTGATGAGCGCCTTGACCTCGCTCGCGGTCGACGTCACCGTCGCGCCGCTGGTGCCGAGCGTGATCGTGAGCGTCACGGAATTCGAGGTCGACGTGCTGCTCACCGAGAGGTTCTGGTTGTTGCCCGCCGAGGCAAACTTGATCGTCACCGGCTGCGTGTTGACGGCTTGTCCCGTGGCCTTGCCCTGGATGTCGGTGAAGGTCAGGCCATTATTCGAGGCCGACGTACCAAAGGTCGCCGTTCCATAGACCGCGGCGGTCTGTGTGGCGACGACGCCCGTCGCGCTCGTCACCGCGTTGATCGCCGTCTTGATATTGCTGAGCGAGCTCCCCTGGCCCAGGCTGACGACGTCGGTCCCCTGGTTGCCGGAGACTTCGAGCGTCGTGTTCGACGAGAGGCCGCCGCTGACAAAGCCGTAATACAGGGAGCCCTGCGTCGCCGCCGTCTGAATGTTGGCGTTCAAGGTCACCGTCGCGCTTCCCGTAAAGGCGACGCTGTTGAGCTGGTAGCTGTTGATCTTGGCCGCGTTCGCCGACGAGATCTGCGTCGTGTACGCCTGGCTGCCGTCGATCAGTCCCGAGCCGGCGAACGTGGTGTTGGCCGAAATCGTGTTGATGGCCGTGAGCGCCTGATCGATTTGCGACTGGTTGGCCTGTTGTTCGTCGGGGGTCAGGCCGCCGGTGTTCAATCCGGCCTGCACGAGGCTGCGGATCTGGTCCAAAAGTCCGCTAATCTGCTGCAGGCCCGAGTCGGCCGTCGAAAGGACGTCGTTGGCGCGGTTGCTGTTGGTGATCGACTGATTGATGGCGGTGATCTGCGAGCCAAGCGTGTTGCTCGCGACGAGGCCGGCCGGGTCATCTTCGCCGCTGTTGATCTTCAAACCGGTCGACAATCGAGTCAACGACGTGTTGAGCTGGTTGGTCGAATTTTGAATATTCGCCAACCCGACGAGAGAGGCAATGTTTGTATTAATTACTGTCATCGGAACAAGCCTTCCTTTTGACCCGCTAACCGGCCCGAACTGGGACTCGGGAGGTTAGAGTTAGTGGTTCACGCTTGGACGAACCGTCGCCCGCACCCCAAGAAAACGCTCCAGAGGAACCCTGATACTGCGCGGCCAAGGACCGCGGCTGCATCCGGACCGAACGACAACAGAGTTGCCAATCTCGTACGGTCGCGCTCGGCCTGGGACGGTCCGCTCCGCTCGCTGGTCTGGGAACGCAGCACCGGATCGCACGCGCCGGCCGTTCGTCCATCTATCGACCTCAGGCAGAAACGCCTTTAGTCAAAATGGATCACGCGCGGCGAAAAGCGACGCATATGGAAGCTGTGAGACCCGGGGCAATCGGGCAGCGATGCTTCTTTGGGCTTGTTCGCGGCCAAACTTTTTCGGTGTAATGGCGATTCGTTCAGGTCTCCGTTCGACCGGCGAAATCGGCCGCTCCCATTTCGCCGGGGACCGGCCGCGGACTTCGGCGGGATATGTTCCCGGCCCTCAAGTCTCGGTCGACGGGCTCTTCGAGCAGGACTTCTCCTTGGCCGGCCGGCGTGCCACGCGTCCTTCCGCGTCAGCCTTGGCGTTCTCGCGCTGAATCGCCTCGTAGACTTCCTGCCGGTGGACCGGAATCTCCGTCGGGGCTTCGATCCCGAGGCGAACCTTGTCGCCTCGGATATCCACGATTGTTATGACAATGTTGTCACCGATGATGATGCTTTCGTCGCGCTGGCGGGACAAGACAAGCATCGCAGGACTCCTTTTCCACCCAACCGGTCGAACCGTGTTGCACCGTGACGACTCTTCATCCCCTTGATGTTCAAAAAGGATCGTCACGGCCGCAAAATCAAACGAGTCGTGAAGGCCGATTTCAATGTCCTGCTGGGAGACGGCGGTAGAATCTACCGGTTGTTCCTTGTTCGACGAAAATTCCTGAGGCTCGTCTCGCGCTGCATTCGCGGCGCCGCGCAACGCGTCCCGCGTGCGTTCAATTCATTTGAAAACGTCGGCGAATTCGGCACGATTCCGGCACCGAATTGCGACCCACGCGCGTTTTGCCTCAACTCCGCAAGAGTCGGAACAGACGAAGGACGCCGGCAGTCGAAGCTCCGTCTGAGCCGATTTGCAGGCGCGTCAAACGCAGCGAGGACATCCGCCTGAGGTGGACGTCCTCGCATGCAATTCAAAACCGCGCCTACGCAACTTTGCTCGTCTGCAGGCGACGGCTGCCGCGGAAACGGCGATCAAAACCGCCGTTCTTCTGCTCGAGCAGCCGCTCGAGCCCCTCAACGAGCATCGGCATGGGCCGTCCCACCGCGTGCTGCACGGCCCGCGTGCGAAGCGACGTCTCCCCCTGGCCGAACGCGACCGCGGCCGACTCGGCCGGCGCCAAGGTCGAGCCCTTGGGAGCGGCCAGGTCGAAGATCCGGGCCAGAGCGCAAACGAATCGGTGCGGACTGACACGCTCCGCCCCGGCAATGTGATACACCCCCGACAAACCGGCCTCCCAGCATAAGGGGAGGATTTCCGCCAAATCGGTCGCCAGAATCGGCGTCGCGTGGGCCGCGCAGTCGAAGATTCCCGGCCGCTCCGATTCGAGCGCGGCGACGATCCCCTCGATCCAGCCCGATCCGTCCGCAACAGGGCTCCAGCCATAGGCATGCGTCCGCACGATGAGGGACTGTGGAGCCTGTTCTAACGTGGAATTCTCGAGCGTTCGCAACGAGCGCGCCTGCATGCTGGAGCAGAACGAGTCGCTCGTTTCGCCATGAAACATCCAGGGGCCGGTGAAGACCGCATCGGACGAAAGGAGCGTCACGGGAATGCCCAGCTCGCTTGCCGTACGCGTCCAGGTGCGGGCCGATTCGATCGCCGCGGGACTGGCGATCCAGCCTCCCACGCGGTGCCACGCCGAATCTCCGGCCGCCTGGCAGAGGACGATGCGGTCGGGGCGATGGCGGGTCGCCACCTGGCGGATCGCCTGGGCGTCGTCGGCCGTCCCGATCGTTTCGCAACCTTCGATCGAGACGGGCGACGTGCTGGTCGTGCCAATGACGTGAAAGCTTTCGGCCAGATGGGCAGCCACGTTCGCGCCGACGACGGAGTCGATTCCGGCAATAAGAATTTGTTCCACCAGATGCCTCCCTGCAGTTTCTGAAGGTCGAAGACCCGCCTCGTGCGGGTCGAAGATCCGCCCGCGGCGGAATGAAGGCAGCGTCAAAGAAATCGAGGATGCGTTCCCACATCCCAAATCGCGCCCCCTCTGGATTCCCGCGCGGGGCGGAAGTATATCGGGCGCCACGCCGCCGGGCCAAGGGCAGAATGGGCGAGAGGGAAAGGGGGCGTGGAGAAGAGGGTAGAAAAAAGAGGCACACTTCGCGTGTCTCAGTCGCGCACTGTGATCGCTGTTGATTCCATCCTCTCTCTGAATTCGCAGATGACTCGAAATCTCCCGACAAGCTCTGCTGAGCGATGACCGCACTGTCCGCGTACTCAAGCACGCACAGGTTGGACTGAACAAAAAAACCACGAGGTGCCACCGGTGAACGGCCGCGGTTCACCAATGCGAACGCGCAACCGAACGTCTGCATTTAGCCCACAGCCGCGCCAAAACTCCGCTCCCAGACACGCGAAGCGTGCCCCCCTCTGCCCTCTTCCCCCTGCCCTCTTCCCTCGAAACAAAATACTGTTGACGCATCGAAGCGAACTTCCTATCGTTCGCCCGCCTTTCGGCAAGTCGAACGACTTTCTTGAGCAAATCCCGTCAAATTTTCTGAAATTTCCCAAAGTCGACCCGCGGCCGGTTCCTTCGAGGTCGCTTCAAGACTCGAACACCGGCAATCGCTGCCATCCACTCAAACGACAGCGGACCTCCGACCCCTTCGAAAGGAAGACTGTCCCATGAAACGTCTCTCTCTCCTCCTCGTCGTCTCCGCCTTCCTGATGACCGCCAGCGGCTGCTGCTGCGGTGCGTTCCACGGCTGCAATTCGTGCGGCTATCCCGCCGCCAGCCCTTGTGGCTGCGGATACGCTCCGGCTTATCAGGCTTACCCGGCGTCGCCTGGTTGCTCGACTTGTCCGACGTGCCCGAACGGCGGATGTGGCGTCCAAGGTCCCATGATGCAGCAGGGTGCCTTCTACGACGGCGACAGCATGAACCGCGCCGCCTTGACGTCGAACGTCGGGTTTGGTGCGACTCCGGCGGAATCGCTGGCTTCGGCCCAGCGGCTCTCGACGTACTGAAGTCGACTCGATTTTCCGACGCGTTGCGCGCGGGCCTTTCTTCTCTCTCCGTTCGGGCCACCGAACGAAGGCTGCGCAATGCTAAGGGGAAGCGGGTTCACTTCAGCTCCGGTATCGTAAATCTGCAACGTTTGGCGTCCGCTCGGATTCGGGTTTGACCGAATTTCCGACGTTCGCAAGGCACGCTCGACCCGCGCGCTTCAGGCGCCTATAATCGCCTGCGGAGGCCGGCTGTCCTGAGTGCCGTGCCGCCACACGCCTTATGCAGATCATCCGATATCCCCATCCGGCGCTTCGCTGGAAATCAAAGCCAATCACGCGGATCGACCCCGAGCTCAAGCGGACGGTCCGTGAAATGTTTGATTGCATGTACGCCTCCAACGGCATCGGCCTGGCCGCCAACCAGGTCGCGCTCCCCTATCGCCTGTTCATCATGAATGCCCACGGGGATCCGGCCGTCGCCGAGGCCGAGCAGGTCTTCCTCAATCCCGAAATCGTTCGCCGTAAAGGGAGCGTCGAGGGGGAGGAGGGCTGCCTGAGCCTGCCGCAACTCTACGGGCAGGTGCGCCGCGCGGAAAAAATCGTCATCAACGCGTTCGATCTCGAGGGGCAGGAATTTGAAATGTCCCTCGACGAGCTGGAAGCGCGGGTCGTCCAGCATGAGAACGACCATATCGACGGCATCCTGTTCATCGACCGGATGACCGACGCGGGACGCCGTGAGCTGGAGCCGCGGCTGGCCGATTTCGAGAGCCATTTCCGCCGTCAGCAGGAAACCGGCCAAATTCCGTCCGACGAGGAAATCCAACGGACGCTCCGCAGTCTCGAGCCTGCTCCCGTGCCGGCCGGCTGAAGGGCTGAGGAGGCGACCGTGGCGCTCCGAATCGTCTTCATGGGCACGGGCGGCTTTGCCGTGCCGGCCTTCTCCGCGATCCTCGAAAGTCGCCACACCACGGTCGGTCTCTTCACGCAACCTGACCGCACGGGCAGCGGCCATCATCAACACGTCAATCCCCTCAAGCGGATTGCCGCAGACGATATTCCCGTGTTTCAGCCGGAAAAGGCCAACCTGCCCGAACCGATCGAACAGCTTCGCTCGCTCGAACCCGACCTGTGCGTCGTGGCCGCTTATGGTCAGATTCTTTCGGCCGAACTCCTCGGCGTGCCGCGGCTCGGTGCCGTCAACCTGCATGCGTCGCTCTTGCCGAAATACCGCGGCGCCGCACCGATCCAGGCGGCCATTCTGAACGGCGAAACCGAGACCGGCGTCACCATCTTCCAGATCGAGCCCAAGCTCGATGCCGGCCCGATCCTGGCTATGGAAAAAACACCGATCGGCCCCAAAGAGACGGCTGGCGAGCTGCAAGTCCGCCTGGCGGCACTCGGAGCGTCGATGATTCTGCCGGTGCTCGACCACCTGGAGGCCGGCACGGCCGTTCCGCTGGTGCAGAATTCCGCGCAAGCCAGCCGCGCCCCGCGGCTCAAAAAGGAGAGCGGCCGCATCGACTGGAGCAAAACCCCGGCACAAATCGATTGCCAGGTCCGCGCATTCCACCCCTGGCCCATGGCCTACACCACGCTCCCTCTCGTGGGGCATGCTGCTAGCTTGCCCTTCCCCGAAAGCCAATTGGAAAGCGGGCAAGCTGGCAGCTTACCCCACGGAAGCCAGCGACTCATCATCCTGGAAGTCGCGACCCCACCTACCCTCCTTGCCCAATTTTCGGCGCCCGCCGACTCTCCGCCGGGCACGATCCTCTTCGCCGACCGCAAACGGCTCATCGTCCAAACAGGAGGAGGCCCGCTCGAAATCCTCCGCCTCCAAGCCGAAGGTAAACGAGCGATGGCGACGACAGAGTTCCTAGCAGGTCGGCAGCTCGTAGCCGGAGAAACGCTTGGGTGAGAAGAGGGATGAGGGCAGCGGGAAGGGGGTAGAGGGCGGAAAGAAAAACGCCCAATCTCATGCGAACTTGTATTGGTGAACTGCAACGGCTCACCGCGTCCACATTCTTCGGCACGCGAAGCGTGCCCCTCTGCCCTCTGCCCTCGCCCCTCGCCCCTCGCCCCTCGCGACGGCCGTAGGCCGGTCTTGTCGCGACTGGGCCTTTTTGCGAACATCCCGCCTCGTTTTTGGAGCGGATCGTGCCGGCGGTTGTCGGTGCTGGGAACTGGGCCGGGCTGAGATGCGGAAAGTTTTGATCTTCTGCTGCGGAATGCTGTTCGGCGGCGGGCTCGTTTCGTTCGGGTTCAACTACCACGTCGTGTACGCCAACCAGGGGCTCGTGGTCGTTCCCAAGGATCAGGCCGGTCTGAACGATCTGTACGCCGACATCCGCAACTGGAAGCCGTCCGATTGGCAGGCCCATCCACGGCTCCTCCGCTCGCTCGTGGCGCATGGCCACAGCGATCTGATCAGCCTGCCCGGAGGGGACTCGGCTCGCGAGCTTCTGCGGAAGTTCAGCAACGCCGAAAAGGAAAACGAAGAATTGCAGTTGCAGTAACTGGAGCGTGTGCTCCTTTCTCACGGGCCACCTTTCTGAGCAGTAGAGAAGTGGAACAGGAGAGCAGGTGAAGAGCCCGCCACAAACTCCTGAGGCCCGTGCCTCACGCGTGGCTGCCGCCGCGGCGTGCATTCCGCTTTGCGCCGATCCGATTGCCTGGGACGGCGATCGCACGCTCATTCGCGAATTGATCGGTGCAGCACCCCCGGCGCAACAAGCTTCGCTGAAACAGACCGCCGCCTTCGGCGGTCCGACAACGGTCGTCAAATCGGGGCCGCACCGCGTCGTCTACCGGATCGGTCTGCCGTCGGGGACCGTCTTTCTCAAGCATTTCAAGATCCCCGATTGGCGGGCCCTCGCGCGAAACATCCTCCGCGGCAGCCCGGCCGCCCGCGAAGCGCGGGCCGCGGCCCAGATCGCACAGGCCGGCATCGAAACAACGGTCGCCGCCGCTCTCGGCACGACGCGACGACGACTCATCGTCCGCGATAGTTTTCTGGTCACGCGTGAAATCACCGACGCGCGCCCGCTCGACGAAATCGTCCGCGAACGGCTTTCCGGAGCGCGGAGTTCCGCCGGGACGGAAAAAGCGAGCCGTTACCGCCACGAACTGGCCCGCGCCTGGGACAACTGACCGGCCGGTTGCATCGGAACGGCCTGACGCACGGCGATCTGCACCCGGCCAATATCCTCGCGCAGGAACTGCCCGACGGCACGCTGAAACTGTCGCTGATTGATTTACAGCGAGTCCGGCGGAGGCGGTTTCTTCTTTTGCACAGCGCGAGGCACGACCTGTTCGCACTCTACAACGCGTTCCACGCCATCGCCGGCCGCTCCGAACGAAGTCGATTCCTGCAAGCCTGGTGGGCCGAAGCATCGGCAACCGATTCCCGGCTCATTACCTGGAGTCTTGCTCGTGCGACAGCGCGACGTTTGCTGACGAGCCGCCGGCTTTACGCCGGCGGTCTTCAATCTCTCGTCGAGCGATCCTCGAAGACCGCCGGCGTAAAGCCGGCGGCTCGTAAGAACGCTTCCGTCACCTGCGCACCTGATCTCCTGTCGCTCTGCACCCGCCCCGATGGCGGGCTCAACTGCTCCGTTGCGAAGCAACTCGAGGCCTTTTGCCTCGCCGCCCTGCGTCGCGAGCAGATTCAGAACGACCGCAAGTGGCAGCGGCCGCATCGGCGGCTGATCGTGGCCGACCAGGGCTGGCAGAAGGCCCGCGGCCTCGCCGCATTGGGCGTGGCGTCGGTCGTCAAGTTTCGCGACGATCCCGACGCGCTCTTTGACGGCGGAAACGTCCGCTTCTGGCGGCGGCGGTCGCCCGACGGACGCGCGGCGGCGGTCGATCTGGTCATTGCCGGCAAGACGCTGACCTGCGACGTGCGCGAAACGCGGCGTCCCCTCGGCTGGCGGGACCTGTTTTTCATTTCCGGCTGGTCGGAGACGCGCCGGGCGTGGGAAATGGGACACGCGCTCAGGCGCCGGCGGATCGGCACGGTCCGACCGCTGCTCTATCTCGAAACACGCACTCTCTCCTCGAAGCGCGAATTTCTCGTGGCTGAGTCGGCCGACGGGCTGGTCACGCTCGCCGTCTTTCTCGCTCACCGCTTGCCCGGCCTGCCGAGCGCCGAACGCGAGGGATACATCGAGCGGGTCTTACGACGCCTGGCGACGCAACTCGCGCGGATGCACCAGTTCTCGCTCGTGCACGAACAGCTTTCGTCGGAGAACATCTTGGTCGGGAACGAACAGGACAATCCGCGCGTGCAGATTGCCGCCGTCCAGCACGTCTCGCGACGACGGCGGCTCAAGCCCGATCACCTGGTGGCCGAACTCACTCCCCTCGAGGCGAGTCTGGCCGGGATGGCCAACATCCGTGCGACGCACCGGGTGCGGTTTCTGCGGGCCTGTCTCGGCAGCCGATCGGCCGCCGAGGTGCGCCGCATCTGGCACGGAGTCAGGTCCGCGCTGGCGGCAAGGGCCGGAGTCTCGCTCCCGTTGGCACGCCGCGTCACCGCCGGGAAGGCCTCACCCCCCGCTCCGCTGGCCCGGATCGCCAGTTTCCTGGCAGTCATGGCGGCCTTGGTGCTGACCTCCGCCGGGTGCCAGACGGTCGAACATCCGGTGAGCCTGCCGGTGCGGTACTCGGTCCCAGGCGATCAGCTCCTCGTGCTGAGCGATTTCAAGCTGCCCAAGAATCACGAGTTCATCCGCGAGCTCAACAAGCTCCGCGAGCAAGAGACGCAGATTCTCGAATTGCCGGTCAAGCGCGATCCGGTGATCGTCTATCTCTTCAACAACGAGACCGAATACCGCAAATACATGACGGCGACCTACCCGCGGCTCCCGCCGCGGAGCGCGTACTTCGTCGGCACGTCGACCGAACTGGCCGTCTACACGCACTGGGGCCAGAATGTGCGGGAAGACCTGCGGCACGAGTACACGCACGGCCTGCTCCACTCGGCCCTCAAGCGTGTGCCGTTGTGGCTCGACGAGGGGCTGGCCGAGTACTTCGAGATCGCCGGGCCGCGTCCCGGTGGGATCAACCACGATTACGGCCAGCGGCTGGGCGAAGCGGTGACCGGCGGCTGGCGGCCCGACTTGAAGCGGCTGGAAAACCTGGACGACTCGGCCCAGATGCGCCGTGCCGACTACCAGGAGGCGTGGGCCTGGGTGCACTACATGCTCCACACCACGCCGGAGGCGAAGGCCGTGCTGGTGAGCTACCTCAAGGACCTCCGCACGAACCCGCACCCCAAGACGATCAGCCACCGTCTGCGGAGCGTTCTGCCGGAATACGACACGAAGTTCGTCAGCTACATCTCGCAGCTACAACCGGCCACGTCCAACGTGGCAAGGACGGCAGGCGCGCTCTGACGTGAATCAGGGAACAGGGGTCAGGGGTCAGGAGTTGAAGATCCCATACGAGCCGCTGGCTTTACGCCGGCGGTCTTGCCGCTTGAGTGGCGCGGAGTAATGAGCTTTAGCGGCCGCCGGCTCCAGGGTTTGCGGCTTTTGCTGCCGGTTTCGCTTCCGTCTCCGACTTGATGTGCCGCGTTTTGGGATGCAACACCCCGATAATGAGCGTGGTCCCATCGCTAGCCACGCTCCGGTAGCTTTGGCTCTCGGCCGGTTCGTTGGAAAAGCGGAAGGCCCCCACCTGGCTCGCGGGCTCTCCCGGCTTGACCGTTGCCAGAAACGCGTCCCACTCCTTTTTCTCGAGCGCAGACAGCCCTTGATACCACAGGCAGTACTGGAGCAGCTCCTCACCTGTTAAACCAACACTGCCGAAGATCTGTTTTTGTCGCGCCTCGTTCGGCTCGTCCCAAGCCGCGAAACACAGTGTCGGCCAATCCCAGGATTGTTCGCGATCGGGCTTCGGTAGCTCGGCAATCAGCGGCGACCATTCCACCCGACTTTCCTTCGCGTTCCATATGCCGTTCGTCCAGAACGGTTTTCGCGGCGCTATCAAACGTGCACGGACGCGGCTCACGTCGGACAGCAAATGGTAGCTGAACGGAAATGACCGTATGTAAAGTTGTCCCAACTCGACATCCGCGGATTCTTGTTCCCACCGAGACGGAGGGACTGTGGCCGCCTCAGCTCCAAGCCGTTGCTTGACCTCGATCGCGACATCCGCCTTGTGCTGCTTGAAGTAGGGCGAGTGCACGAAATAGCGCTGCCACGACGTGGACACTGTATTGGGGTCGGCCAGGAAGCCGGGCAGCCGTTTCCCATGCGCCTCAGACCCATCCTTCACGCGGCTCACGATCAAGCGGCGAATCCGCGCGAACAAGGCGGTCGCGTTCTTCCGCTGCGTTGCGTCCTGGAACTCGCGAATCAAGACCGGCGCTTCCTCGTAGGAGGCGTACTTTCTCTCGACGCAATACTGAGCGGCGCGAAAGGCGACTTCGGCCAGCGCGTCGGTCGATTCCACAATATCGCGGACATTCGTCGACCAAACCAAGAGGCTGACATTCTGGAGATCCGTGCGAAATTGTGTGTCGAGAAACGCGCGGAGCGGCGGCCAATCGGACTCTCCGTGTAATTCCGATTCAAACCAACCCACGAGCAGATCGACGAGCGAGTCAACCGCCTTGCGACGGGCGTCGAGCGACGAGTGGATGTCGTCGTTGCCGCGAAAGCGTTCGACGTAAAGGGAAACCCGACCGAGAGGCGACTCCCAATGGACATAGTGCCCATCCCCGCCGATATCGTGCGGAAGCACGCTGCCGAACGTGCCGGAGAACGAGGCTTTCGGCCGGGGAACGCTCGGCGTTTCGGTCTGGTAGGCCCTTGCGATCCGCCCGAGCTCCGCCAGGTCGTCCTTACTGAGACTCTTTTTGGAATGGTCTCGCAGGTCCTGTCGCCTGAGAGTCAGCCGTCGCTCGATTTTGTCCCGCCGTGGCCGCAGGTCAACCTCATAGATTTTCTCCTCGCATCCCGCCGCCGCGACCAAAACGACCGCGCCCAAAACGATCATGACCGCCACGAGCGGGCCAATCCATGCTTCGGCGAGAAGAGCGCGCTTCATAGGACGTTGCCCATCACTTAAGGACGGTGTTTAAGCCACTTTTATTCCCTGCGGCTCTGTGGCCGCTCTGGGATGCCCGCCGGCGCACTCTGACGTGAATTAGGGAACAGAGCTCGGGGATCGGGGGCCAGGATTTGATGATCGGTTACGAGCCGCTGGCTTTACGCCAGCGGTCTTTGTAGGCCCTGCCTGCCGGGCAGGGCACTGGAAGCCAGACACAGCCGGATTGAGTGGCGAGAGAAACTGAGCAGGTGAAAATCGGACAGTATCGCACGGCCTTCCGCGAACGGTCGGCTCAAGTGACCTGCCGTTTGTGTCGCGTGGCGGCCACTTTCAGCGCTTCATTTGGCGAGGCGTCCGCTGCGTCCAGAAGGGCGATAAACAAGTCCCGGTCACGGTTCGTCAATCGAGTCACGGCCTCTTCTTCAAGCACGCACCGGGCCGTCCGCACGAGGGTCGAAACGGCAAAATCGCTTGTCGACTGGCCCAGCCGCTCAGCCGTCTCGTCGATCAACTGCTTGAACTCCGACGGCAATCGAAAATTGAGCCGGGCATCGCTCTTAGAAGGGCGCACTGATCGTTCCCTCTCCTTTCCACTCACTACTTTCTCCTATCTCCGAAGGCGGGCCGACACAGGTTTCGGTCGCAGAAAGCGATTGTCGTCGCCCCCGTGCAGTCTCGCCTCGCCCGATTGGCGACGCCGCGAGTGCGTAGCGATCAAGGCTTTACGGACGTTTGCCTCGCTTCGCCGATTTGATCAAGTCGCACTGATCCTTGTGCCACTTTAAATCGTTGCATTTAAGGTCGTCGGACCAGCCTCTCGGAAATCGCTTTGTCACATATAGGTGAAACCATTCCCAAAACTCGTCAGGCCACCCACACCGTTTGTCTCGCCTTTCCAGCTTCCCGTATTTCTTTCGATCCCCATACTTTCGATTGACGATCGGATCCATGTATCGCTCGTCCTCGATACGCCGTGGATCGATCCGGAACTGGAACGCTAGGCGCACCAGAACGTCTGGCTCTGCGGCCCACTTCAGCCCGCGCTCAATCGCTGAAATGGTGGCTCTCGGGACGTCCGACCGCTCCGCGAGCGCGGCCTGCGACAAGTTGTAAACGCACCTCAAGTACCGAAGATGGGGGCCATAAGCCTGAATGTTATTGACGACTTCATTAACGTCGTCTGGTACATTTCCGCCCGGAAGGTGCTTTTTTGCCACGGTGTCTCCAAATCGTAAACGCCGGTCGGATCAGCGCGGCGGCCGGCAAGCCGGGCATACCGTCAGTTCCACCCTCTTATCGTAGGTAGGACCATCTCGCGAAGCGAGCGCTAGTCAACCACGAGCGCGACGAAGCCATGGGTCTTGTCGAACAAGAATTCTTCGCGATGGCCCCTGAACGGAACCCGCTCTACAGCCAGGGCGCAGCTTGCGCAGCCCGTGGACAGGAAACGACAAAAGTCGCAAAAGGCCTGAAAGGCCGACATACGTTGCAGTGCTACGAAACCCATTGCCATTCTCACACTTGCAAAAGTCGCGTCGCCCCGTTGGCGACGCCGCAAATGCTTTTCCGCCCCGCGTGATGCTGGGCCGGCACTCACTTCGCCCGCTGGTCCCACCCTTCATCCTTTGAGGCACCCATCCCGAGGGTCCGCCGAAGTCCGGCCCACCGCTTGCCAAACCGTGAAAAGAGTGCATCATGCCAGCTGCACTCGTCGTACGGCCGTCGAACGGGACTAATGCGCTGACGTGTAGGACGTTCCCGTGAACAACAAAAGGGAGACCCCACGTGGCTCTGAATATCATTATCTGTTTCGACGGGACCAACAACGAATTTGGGACCAATAACACAAATGTTGTGCGCCTAGTGCAGGCATTGGACCGCTCTTCACAGCGAATCTATTACGATCCCGGGGTGGGCACATTACCGGAGCCGACTCGAGTCACGCGATTAGGAAAATCGATCTCGCAGACAGTCGATTTGGCCATCGGAACGGGGATCACCGCGAAAGTCGAGGCGGCATACGCCTTCCTAATGGACGCTTGGGAACCGGGATCGGAGTTATTTCTATTCGGCTTCAGCCGCGGTGCCTACACCGCACGCGTGCTCGCCGGTCTTCTGTG
>CAWHWU010000025.1:0-26574 GCA_963833105.1 uncultured Planctomycetaceae bacterium | reverse complement strand
GCAAGGCCCAGGCTTCGCGGCATCGAAGCCGGGTGATCGGCGAACCGTGATTGAGGGCGGGATCCTCTACGACTGTCCGCATCCGATGGAGACACTTGCCGAAGCACTCCACGAAACGGGTACGGTGGTCGAGAACGGTCCGATCATCAACTCGGCGATCGGCGGCATGGGCTGGCACCAGCAGGGGAGCACTGTCAAACGCGGGGACGAAAAGTGGCAGCGGCTGATCGCCTACATTCAATTCGAGGATCGGCTCGTTTTCATCACCCTGAGGACGCCCTTTGGAGAATTGACGAAAGAGGAACAACGCATCCTGCTGCCCTTGATGTCCGCCTGGGGCAACGATCGGTTTTTCGCGCCCGTTTGGTCCGCCGTCGACGTTGTCCCGGAGATGCTGCGCTCCGCAAACTGATGGCCCGTGCGGCGAGAATTGCTGCATTCGCGATCCAGAGGAGCATCTGGCGACGCTCAATCGGTCGTCGCTCTGGCGTTTGGTCGCCTCCCGGATTCAGGCTTGACGACGTACAATCGTACGTCAAAATGACGTTCAGTTGAACGTCGTGGGAGGAGGGATCGAACGATGGCCAAACGGCCGGCCCTCTGACGAGGAAGGTTCGCATTGACTACCATCTCATCCCGGCTGACCACGGCCAAGCGTATCTCCGCAACAATCAGGCAATCATGGATCGCTTCTACCCGAACGAAGCACCACGACTCACCAAGGAACTTGGTTTCAAGAATTATTCCGTGACGTACTGATTGCTATCAGGCCCCGAGGGCAAGGTGCGCTCCTACGAACGGATCGATCGGTCGGAACCGCAAGATCAAATCCGTCGTCTACCGCGAGCGGCCAGCAGGCCGTGGCTCAGCGCTGCTCGCCCACGAACTCCGCCAGCTTCACGCCGTGGTCGACGGCCAGCATCTCGGCCGCCTTTTCTCCGATCATGATGGACGGGGCATTCGTGTTGCCGCTGATCACGTTCGGCATGATGCTCGCGTCGGCCACGCGGAGCCTCTCGACGCCAATCACCCGCAGCCGTGGATCGACGACGTCCCCGATCCGGCAGGTCGACGTCAGATGGTAGACCGTCAAGGCGTAGTGCACGGGCCAGGTCTTCGAGCAAGGCGTCGCTCGGGACTGCCCCCTGCAATGTGCCCGTGTTTTCTTGCCAGGAACGGCGGAATCAATAAAGGGCCGATCGTCCGGTGAGCGGGCCAGTGCGCCACGATGTCGATGGCACGGCGCAGCACAGCAGACCATCACCTGCATGTCGTGCGGATCGGCGAAATAATTCATGCGGATCGTCGGCGGAGTCGTGCGGTTCGGCGCTGGCGAGGACGACCTCGCCTTCGCTGTGCGGCTGCACCGGGTTGGCGAGCACGATGATGCTTTCTGCGTCGGGAGCCAGTCGCTTGGACGCATCGTCGAAGTATTGATCGGCATCGACCCGCAGGCACCGTCGCCAAATGTCGCGGTTGTAGCCGCAAGGAAAGAAGGCGATCTGCGCATCATGCGTGTGCGGGATCGCCCAGGCCCGTGGAATACCAGGCAGCGGCGTCGTAGAGGGACGAAGAAATCAGGCCGCGCCCGGTTGTCGCCCATTCGGTGATGCGTCGTTCGGCCTCCTGCTTGAGCGCCTGAAGCTCCGGCGGCATCTGCTGGTCGTCTCGGGGATCGGCGGGGAGCGGGCCGGCCGGTGCGCGGAGGGCGTCCGGTCCGAACGAGATGCCGATCTCGTTCATCGAGACGCCGGCCCCCGGTGCGGGGAAAATGAGCGAGACTTGCAGGTGATCCTTCAGGTGCTTGCCGACGTGCGGGGAATCGACCTGGCACGCAATGCCGACGGCCGCAAGTTCCTCTCGCGGTCCAATCCCCGACAAGAGGAGCAATTGGGGCGATCCGACGGCTCCGCCGCAGAGGACGACTTCCTTGGCCGCCAGCGCGGTGCGGCTTTCCGCCGCCTCCGACGCGGTATTCAACGGCTGTGGCGACTTTGTGACCCGGCGGACCGTCGAGGATCACGCGCGTTGACATGCGCTCCCGTGATGATCGTGAGGTTTGGCCGCCGTTCAGCCTCGCCTGCGAGGAATGCGTGGTAGGTGCTGGAGCGTTTGCCGTTCCTCGTGGTGGTCTGGAAGAGCGAGACGACGCCGCGCGGGCCGCCGCGATCTCGCCCGTTGTAGTCACCCCGCGGAATGCCGGCCGCCACAGCGGCCTCCACAAATTCACGGGCACCGTCCAGCACCGGCCCGCGCACCGAGACTCCGAGGGGGCCGGTCGTGTTGTGCGCTTCCGCGTCGATTGCGATGTCGTCGCTGGGAGCGAGCCCTTCGCTCTTCTTGAAATAGGGCAAAACCTCGCGGTAACTCCAGCCGGCGGCCCCTCGTTTCGCCCAATTATCGAAGTCTCCCGGATGGCCCCGCACATAGGCCATGTAGTTCATTCCCGACGACCCGCCGAGCATCTTTCCCCGCGGCACCGTCATTTGTCGCTGAGGCAGGCCGCGACCGCACTCGCCCGCGTCTGCCGAGTACATCCAGTCCGTCTGCGGATTGCCCTGCAGCGCCGAGCACGCGGCCGGTACCAGTTCTTCGGCGGGCGGGCGGCTGCCCGCTTCGAGCAGCGCGACGCGACACGTCGGATCCTCGGAAAGCCGAGCGGCAATCACCGCTCCCGCGGATCCTCCCCCGACCACGATGAAATCGAACGTCTCCGACACGTGGTCCCTTTCCCGACTTTGGACTGCGGCCTTCGCGGACGCCGACCTCGGAAGCACGCGTTCAGCGTAGCCGAAGGCTGGTTTTGGAATCCAGCCGTCGCGTTACCGCAGCCGTTACCGGGATGGCTTGGGGACCACGTGGATCGATGACGGCGGGTCAGACCAGCTCGGGGATCGGGCGGCCGCCATCGACGACGATCGGAATGGGGCGCCCCTGCGGGTTCGTCCAGTGGGCGGACAGGTCGACACCGAGGTGTTGAAATACCGTCGCGGCCAGGTCCTGCGGACGCACTCGGCCGTCTTTGATGTCGTAACCGCGGCGGTCGGTGCTGCCGACGGTTTGGCCGTGCTTCAAGCCGCCGCCGGCCATCACCATCGACATGACGTTGGTCCAATGGTCGCGGCCCGCCTCCTTGTTGATGACGGGGGAACGACCGAATTCGCCCAGCATCAAGACGAGCGTGCTGTCGAGAAGCCCGCGGTCGGACAGGTCGGTGACCAGTGCCCACAAGGCACGATCGACCGTCGGCAGGATCGGGGTCAGTCCTTTGCGGATGCCGCCCCAAACCACGTTGTCTCCATGGTGGTCGAAGTAACCCCAGGCGCCGCTGACGAGGATGAAGGTCACGCCGGCTTCGACCAGGCGCCGCGCCAGGAGGGCCTTTTCGCCGATGCTCGTGCGTCCGTAACGGTCGCGGGCGGCGTCGGGTTCGCGCTTCAGGTCGAAGGCCCGCTCGACTTGTCCCCCCACGACCATCTCGAAGGCGCGGCGGTTATAACGATCCGTTTTCTCGAGCAGGTCGCCGCGATCCAGGTCGTGACGCATCCGGTCGAACGATTGGCGCAACGCCTCGCGGTTTTGCAAACGATCGATCTGAACGCCCTTGGGGAGCGAAAAGCGTCCGACAAGCTCCAGCCCCTTGACTGGAGCGAAGGCCGAGCCCATTGCTCCCGCCTCCCAGACATCGCTCCGCCAGGAGTGGGCCAGTCCCACGAAACTCGGCATTTCCGGGCGGTTGGCTCCGCGAAATTTGGCGGCGATGGAGCCCATCGAAGGATAGCCGGCGCCGTCCTTGCCGTCATCGGTCCGCCGCGCGAGCGGATTGCCCGACTGCATGGTGATCGGCGTATGGTTGCTGGCCCGGCAATCGACAGCCCGCAAGAACGAGAGCCGATCGGCGATCGACGCCTGCAAGGGAAGATGCTCGCAGATGTTTATGCCGGGAACGCACGTGGAAATCGGCGAGTACGGGCCGCGGATTTCGGTGGGCGCTTCGGATTTCGGATCCCACATATCGATGTGGCTGGGTCCGCCGGAGAGCCAGAACAGAATTACGGCCTTACGATCGTTGGCATGCCCTGCGGCAGCGGCCGATGCGTGGGCCCGCGCCTCTTTGGCTGCCAACATCTGCGGGAGTGCAAGTCCGCCGATGCCCGCCAGGCCCGTTTGCAAAAACCACCGCCGCGATCCGATACGGATCAGGTCACTGGCGGCGGGCCGAAATGGAGAGGCGATCGTGCGCGCCACGTGCTGCTGTGCGTGCGCGCTGGGTTCGATGACGGGGCTCTCAGACCGCCGGTTACGCATCAACAGCAGTTTATGGAAGTCGAACGTGAATCGCAATCTCCACTGACTCACCAAAAGTGACGCATTGACGCTGATTGCGGCGCGGTAACAATTCGCCCGGGCATGCTGTCGAGTTCGGATCCGCGTTAACAAAGGAGGAATCGGATTATGAAGGCGATTCGAGTTCACGCGTATGGCGGTGCGGAACAGTTACGCCAAGAAGAGGCGCCGAACCGAAAGCCGAGAGGGGCAAAGTGCTCGTGCGGATCCACGCGGCGTCGGTCAATCCGATCGACTTCAAGCTCGCCTCAGGGGTCATGCGTCAGATCATGCCGATCAGTTTTCCGTGGATTCCGGGAGGCGACTTTTCGGGCATCGTCGAGGAGGTCGGTCCAGAGGTCGCCGGCCTTGCGAAAGGGGATGCCGTGTACGGCGACGCCTCGGGAGGGGGAGCCTACGCCGAGTTCTACGCCGGCCCCGCCACGATGATCACTCGCAAGCCCCGTCGGCTGAGCGACATCGAAGCGGCCTCGGTCCCGCTGGCGGGCCAGACCGCCTGGCAAGGGTTGTTCGACAATGGTCGTCTCGATCGCGGCGAGACGGTTTTGATCCACGGAGCGGCCGGCGGAGTCGGCACGTTTGCTGTCCAGCTCGCACATTGGAAAGGGGCCAAGGTCTTGGCGACGACGTCCAAAGCGAACGCCGAGTACGTACGGTCTCTCGGAGCCGATCAGGTCATCGACTACAAGGCGACTCCCTTTGAATCGGTCGCCAAGAATGTCGACCTGGTGTTGGACCTGATCGGCGGTGACACGCAACGACGCTCGTTCGCCGTCCTCAAACCGGGCGGCCGCCTGGTCGCCACCGCTCAGCCCCCGTCTGAAGAAGAGGCCGCCAAGCACAAGGTCCAGGCCATGATGATGCAAATGAAGGCGACGGCGAGCAACCTGAAGCAATTCGCCGAACTGCTCGATGCGGGTTCCCTCAAGACGACGGTCACGAAAACCTACTCCCTCGCCCAAGCCCGCGAGGCCTGGGCCGAAATCATGTCCGGCCACACGCGTGGCAAGATCGTCCTCGAGGTGGTGAAAGCTCGGTGAGGAGGACGAAAACGCAACCGTCATTGAGTCGTTCCGCCGCGACTGGTAGGCTGCCGGAACGATTCGTCCTCGTTCGCGCCCCACAGCCAGCCGAGGTACACCGTGACGGTCGATTTGAACGTCAACATCGCGGACTCTCAGTTTAAGGCGGATCCCTTTCCGTTTTATCGGCGCCTGCGCGAAGAGTCCCCCGTCCACCGCGTGAAGCTGCCCAACGGCCAGGCGGCCTGGCTGGTGACGCGTTACGACGACGTCTGTCGCGTCCTCACCGACGAACGGTTCGCCAAAGATGCCTTTCGAGTGCTCTCGAAGGACCAGTTGGCCGCTTCACCGTGGTTGGCGAAGCTGTTGACCCCGCTGATCCTGCCGCTCGCGCGGCATATGCTCAACCGCGACCCGCCCGATCACACCCGCCTGCGGGCGCTCGTGCAACAGGCGTTCTCGCCGCGGCTCGTGGAAGGGATGCGCGGCCGCATCCAGACGCTCGCCGAAGAGCTGCTCAGCCGCGCCAAACGGCGCGGGCGAATGGATCTGATTGCCGATTACGCCTTGCCGATCCCCACGACGGTGATTGCCGAGATGCTGGGCGTGCCGGTGCGCGACCGGCACAAGTTTCATCGATGGTCGAGCGTGATGTTGCTGGCCGGCGCCTCGCGGTTCGGCCTGCTGTGGGCGATGCCGAGCGCCCTCCGTTTTATGCGATACATTCGCCGGCTCATCAAGATCCGACGGGCCGACCTGCGCGACGACCTGATCAGCGCGCTCATCACGGCCAAAGAGGCCAGTGAACGATTGAACGACGACGAGTTGCTGTCGATGATCCTGCTGTTGATTGTCGCCGGGCACGAAACCACGGTGAACCTGATCGCCAGCGGCATGCTGGCCCTGCTCGAGCATCCCGACCAGTTGGAACGACTCCGCAGCGATCCGGCCTTGATCAAGCCGGCCGTCGAAGAACTGTTGCGGTTCACCGCGCCGGTCGAGACGGCCACCGAACGCTTTGCGACCGAGGATGTCGAAGTGGCGGGCGTCAAGATCGTCCAGGGTGACCTGGTGCTGGCGGCGATTGCCTCGGCCAACCGGGACGAACGTCAGTTCCAGAACCCCGACACGCTCGATATCGGTCGCGAGCCGAACCGGCACCTGGCCTTCGGCCAGGGAATTCACTTCTGCCTGGGCGCTTCGCTTGCGCGGCTGGAAGGTCAAACGGCGATCAACGCCCTGCTGGCCGGCACGCGCGAGTTACAGCTGGCGGTCGACCCTGCCGCCCTGCGGTGGCGGAGCGGCCTTGTGCTGCGAGGGTTGACGGCACTCCCCGTCTCCTTTACGACCCGCGCTCCAAGTTCCGCGCGAACGGAGTTGGTCGACGCCGGTCGCCGTTAGAGCGCGTTCGTTCCAGTTGGAGCGGTCACGCCGAACTGGAAGGCCGTTATCGCGACGCCCCTCTGCCTATTCGGGGAGGGGGTTGCGCGATCAACAGCCCGGTCAGACTGCTGCGTTCCTGAGAAAGCGTTTGCAGTTGAAACGGCGTTAGTTGGCCGTTTTGCGTGAGGACCGATCCCTGCAAGTTGATCGTCTGCTGCAGCGCGGTCTGCAACGTGCTCGATTGCCGCAGCGCCGTCTCGGCCAGGGCGAAGTTGTGCTGGTAACCGACTTGTAACAGGTTGGACGTCTGCTGCAGCGCGATCTCCAGGGCGCTCTGTTGCTGCTGGAAGCTGATCAGACCCATGGCGGCCCCCGTCTGCGAGACCGTGGTCTGCTGCGAGGCAACTTGCAGCAAGGCGGTTGTGTGCTGCAAGGCCATCTGCACCGCGTTCTGCTGCTGCACGAACGCGTTTTGTTGCTGCAACGCGGCGAGCCGCCGGTTCCGTCTGGACGCTTGAGCCGACGCATAGGGCACGTCCAAAAGCGGCAACAGGGCCGCCGTCAGCACGACGGCGATTAAGCGCTTGCGGGGTGTGATCAACATGAAAGTCTCCTCTCGCCTAACTTGCGGCGGGAACGGGCTCGACTTGTTCCCCTTCTTTCAGAGCATCGCCGGGATGGACGACGATCGTTTCGCCTCCCTGCAAGCCCGTGACAACTTCAATCTCCGCGCCGAAATCGCGCGCGACCTCGACCTTGCGGTAGCGCACGCGATGGTCGCCGTCCAGCAATTGGATGATCGTTCCGTCGGGACGCCACAGCAGGGCCGCGCTGGGAATCAACACCGTGCCTGCGGCCCGCGGGGCGATGAACTTCACCTGCAGGTACATTCCCGGCCGGAGGGCATCGTGCGGGTTGGGCACGTCGATCTCGGTCAACATCGTGCGCGTGTTGGCGTCCAGAGCGTTGGCCGTACGCGTGATCCGGGCGGAGAAGCGCCGATTCGGATCTTCCTCGCGGTAGACGTCTGCGTGCTGGCCGACGGCAAGGGTCGTGGAGTACACCTGCGGCACGTTGACAAACACGCGGAGCGGGTCGGTCTGCATCAGATAGAACAGGGGCCGCGTCTCGCTGGGGTTGTCCGCCGCGACCAGCGCACCCGGATCCACGGTGCGGGCCGTGATGACTCCCGGGAAAGGGGCCACGATCTTCTGGAACGCTTGCAGGTCCGCATACTGCTGGACGGTCGCCTCATTGACCTGGATGCTCGCGCGGGCCGTTTCGACCTGAGAAGCGGTCGTCTTGAGCTCGGCCCGATTCTGATCGATCGTCAGCTCCGAGACGGCGCCGGAACTGCTGCGGTTGGCGTCGAGGTTCCGTTTGAGCGTGATTTTTGCCAGCGTGAGATTCGCCTCGGCCGCTTGCAGATTGCTCTGGGCCAGGACGAGGTTGGCACGGGCCTGGGCGAGCTGGTCGTCCACGTCGGGCGTGCTGATCTCGGCCAGCAGGTCACCCTGCTTGACCTTGTCGCCGATGTCTACCAGCCAGCGGATGAGGTAGCCGTTGATTCGCGCGTAGATCGCGGCGCCGCGGTAGGGCTGTGCGTTGCCCGGTAACGTGAGCTCGTTGGTGGGGGGAGCCTTGCGGGCCGTCACGACCGAGACTCGCGGCAGTGCCGTCGACGCTCGTTCCGCCGCCGCGTTCAGTTCCCTCGTGTGCTCGACCCGCTGCATGGTGACGACAACGAACGACCCGATCAGGGCCACGGCGACGAGCAGCACCAGGGTCCAAACGGCGAATCCCGAAAAGCCGCGCGCCGCGTCGTGCGAGGCAACGGCGGTCGGCGGCGCGGCAGGTGTGGCACCGTCGGGGAAGACCGGTGCGGATTGCTCGGCGGAGGGTTCGTGAGTCATGACCTTTCCTCCCCAGGACGAACGCCCGTCTGGGCAACAGCTATTTCTCGCGTCTTTGGTCCCGCCTCGTCGTCGATTTCCTCGGCGCGGGGCGGTTTCTGGCGGAGCAAGCTGTACATCACGGGCACGAAGAGCAGCGTAAACACGGTCGCCAGCAGGAGCCCGCCGATGACGGCCCGGCCGAGCGGAGCGTTCTGTTCGCCCCCCTCGCCCAGGCCCAGCGACATGGGCAGCATGCCGATGATCATCGCGAGCGCCGTCATCATCACGGGCCGCAGCCGGATCCCTCCGGCGGATAAAGCGGCGCTTTCGGCGTTGTGACCCTCCCTCCGCTGGTCGTTGGCGAAGGTGATCAAGAGGATGCTGTTGGAGGTCGCCACGCCGATGCACATGATCGCTCCCATCAGTGCCGGCACGCTGATGGGCGTTTTTGTCAGGTAGAGCATCCACACGATGCCGGCCAACGCTCCCGGTAGCGCGGTGAGGATGATGAACGGATCGAGCCACGACTGGAAGTTCACGACCATCAGGAAATAGACCAACAGCACGGCAAACACCAGGCCGAACGCCAACCCGCGGTAGGAGCGCGTCATGCTGTCGATCTGCCCCCGGACGGCGAACGTGCTGCCGCGCGGCAGTTCGGGCCGCAGCGAGTCGAGCACGCGCTGCACGTCGGCCGAAACGCCTCCCAGGTCGCGTCCCTGCACGTCGGCATCGACCTCGAACACGGGCTGCACGTTGTAGTGGCTCACCACCGCCTCGGACACGCCGCGGTGCAAGCGAGAAATGTTGCTTAAGAGCTGGGGCTGCTGTTGCGAGGGCTGCCCCGCGATCTGTTGTCCGGGGGCGCCGGGTCCGGGCGTGCCCGGGTCGACCGGGGCCAGGAACGTCGACGGCGCCAGCGGTTTGACCGTGCGCGCCGACCCCGTTGATGATCGGCGTACTCATCAGAGCGTCCACGGTCGGGACGCGGCCGGGCGGCGTCTGCACGGCCAGCACGTAGTTGATGCGATTCTCGGGATTGACCCAGAAATTCGGCGTCACCTGCGTGGTGCCGCTGAGCGATACGAGCACGCTGCCGGTCACGCTCTGCTGCGTGAGTCCCAACTCCGAGGCCAGGATGCGGTCCACGTCGACGCGGAGCGTCGGATAGTCGGCGATCTGGTGGATGTGGACGTCGGCGATGCCGGGGATCTTGGCCATCTCCCGGCGGACCTTCTTGGCCAGGGCCAGGTCTTTCTCCCGCAGCACGCCGACCACCTGCACGTTGATCGGGGCGGGCAGGCCGAAGTCCAGGATCTGGCTGGTGATGTCGGCCGGCTGGAAATAGAAGACGCAGTCGGGGAAGCGCTTCGGCAACTCTTCCCGCAGCCGGGCGACGTAGTCGGCGGTCGGTCCGTGTTCGGGTTTGAGCGAGACTAGAATCTCGCCGTCGCTGTCGGTGACGGTGCCGTTATCGATGTAGGCCCGCGTCGTGAACGAGGGGGTGAGCCCCATGTTGTCGAGAATCATTTCCCGCTCGTTTTCGGGCACGATCTCGCGAATCACGTCCTCGACCTGGCCGAAGACGCGCTCGGTCTCCTCGATCCGCGAGCCCGACGGCGCACGCACGTGCAGCCGGAACTGGCCGGCATCGACGGCCGGGAAAAAGTCCTCGCCGAGCCACGGTGCCAGTGCCAGCGAGCCGGCGGCAAAGCCGAGCATCAGCACCAGCGTCACAAACCGGTGCGTCGAGCGCCCGGTCGAGCAGGCCCTCGTAGGAGGATCGCAGGCGCTCGAACTGGTGCTCGAAGCGGAGATGAAACCGCCAGATCGGTCCCCCCACCCGTCGCGGCCAGCTCGGGGTCGGTGTAGAGCGGAACTTCGCTCGGCAACATGTAGAGCACCATGGTCGGCACCAGCGTGCGCGACAGCAAATACGAAGTGAGAATGGCGAAGACGACCGCGAGCGCCAGCGGGTAGAACAGCGACGCCGCGGGCCCCGTGAGGAACAGGACCGGCACGAAAACGATGCAAATCGCCAAGGTCGACACGAAGGCCGACGTGGCGATCTGCGACGCCCCGTCGAGGATTGCCTGGCGGAGCGGTTTGTCGAAACCGAAGTTGCGGTGCGTGTTCTCCAGTTCGACGGTCGCGTCGTCCACCAGCACGCCGACCGCCAGCGCCAGCCCGCCCAGCGTCATGATGTTGAGCGACTGCCCCAGCGCCCAGAGCACGATGACCGAGGTTAGAATCGACAGCGGGATGGAAACGGCGACGATCACCGTGCTCCGCCAGGAGCCGAGAAAGATGAGGATCATGAGGGCCGTCAGCCCGGCCGCGATCATTCCTTCCTTGATGACGCCGTCGACCGCGGCGCGGACGAAGACCGACTGATCGAAAAGCAGCTCCATTTTCAGCTCGGGCGGCATCTGCGCCTGGATGCCCGGCAGCGCCTCGCGGACGCGCTCGACCACGTCCAGGCTCGAGGCCCCCTCCCCCTTGAGGATCGTCATCAGCACGGCGCGGCGGCCGTCGCGACGGACGACGTTCGTCTGCACCGGCGTAGCCCATATGGACGTTGGCCACGTCCCTGACGTAGATCGGCACGCCGTTCACCGTTTTGACGGGCATGCTGTTGAAGGCGGCGATCATCTGTGGGCTGCTGTTGAGTTTGACGTAATACTCGGTGTCGCCGATCTTGGCCGTTCCGGCGGGGACGATCAGGTTCTGGTTGTTGATGGCGGTCTGCACGTCCTGGGGCGACAGGCCGCGGCCGTAAAGCCGCATGGGGTCGAGATCGACCATCACCTGCGGCGCCTTGCCGCCCCACGGTTGAGGCACGCGAGCACCTTGCACGACGCCCAGACGTTGGATGATGAAGTTGGCGGAATAGTCGCAGAGCTGTTGCTCGGTCAATGTGTCGCTGCTGACCGCGATCTGGACGATGGGGACGCTGGTCGCGCTGTACTGCACGATGTACGGCGGCGTGATGCCCGGCGGCATGACCTTCAGAATCGCCTGGCTGGTGGCCGTGACTTGGGCGACGGCCGCCTCGATCTTGGCGTTCGGGTAAAAATAGATGCGGATAACGCCGACGCCGAACAGCGACTGACTCTCGATGTGCTCGATATCGTTGACCGAAG
This sequence comes from uncultured Planctomycetaceae bacterium, assembly GCA_963833105.1. GTDB lineage: Bacteria > Planctomycetota > Planctomycetia > Planctomycetales > Planctomycetaceae > DASPSM01. The sequence goes on along the minus strand of CAWHWU010000025.1, from coordinate 14,784 downwards.
TCGTCAGCACGCGCTCATTGATGAGGATGATGCGTTGCTCGACCTCGTCGGCCGGCATGCCCGTATACTGCCAGACGATGCTGACGACCGGGATATTGATCTCCGGAAAGATGTCCGTCTACATCCGGTTGATCGCCACCAGGCTCACCGCCACCATGAGCAGCGCCATCACCACGAAGGTGTAGGTGCGGCGCAGAGCCAGTCGAACGATCCACACGGCGTCATTTTCCTGCGAAGGGATCCGAACACGACGGGTTGAAGGGCACGGCCAAGATCAGAGAAACTCCGCGGGAGTTTCAGAGCTGGCTGCTGCGCCTCTTGCAGGAACGGGAATGCGAGCGCGTGGAAGAGAAGCCATCGCGACGCGTCGACGTTGCCATCATTGCGGCCTCAAATCTTGATGTGCAGGCTGAGTCACGCACGGGCGCTTCCGTGAACGGCGATTCTACCGCCTCGACTTCCTTTCCATCCAGGGTCTCCTTGCTTGAGAATGGGACATCCGACGTCGGCCCGCCAACCGCGCAATTTGTACAATTGTGCCGCGGACAATGTCACCTATTTCGCGAGGACCGTTGAGCGCTTCGATTGATTCCTCGACTTCCCCCAGCGGATATCCCCGGAGTGAACTATGGATTCGAGCGACCGGCTACACGGCGATCTGGTAACGCTCCCCAGCGCCCACAGTGCCGACGAAACGATTCGTCGCCTCAAATCTCTCCTCGACCAGAAGAAAATCCACGTTTTCGCGCAGATCGATCATACGGCGGCCGCCAAGCAGGTGGGGCTCTCCTTGCGGCCGACGCAGATGCTGATTTTCGGCAATCCTCAAGCCGGCACGCCGCTGATGCAAAGCCAACAGACAATCGGCCTCGACCTGCCGCTGCGCGTGCTCATTTGGGAGGATGACGCGGGCACGGTGTGGCTCACCTACCGGAAGCCCTCGGTCTTGGCCCGCGAGCACGGTGTCACCGGCCAGGAACAAGCCGTGAAGGCCCTGGATAACGGCTTGTCCGCTCTGGCTCGCGCGGCAGTCTCTTCTTAGCTCCGCTCGCCGTCGCGAGGGGAGCGTCCGACTTCCTCGTCCACCTGGCTTCCGTCGTGCCCTATTTCGACAAACCGATCGCGTACAGCGAGTCGAAGCCGCGGAGATAAATCCGCCCGTTGGAGATGGCGGGCGACGCCGTGAAATGGTCCTCCAGCCGGTTCGTGGCGAGCACGTTGTACGTCGGGCCGGCCTTGATGACCGTGACGACGCCGTCACGGGCCGTGAGATACACCTTGCCGTCGGCATACACGGGCGAGGCGCGGTGCCGCTCGGTGTGAGTCCGCTGCGAGTAGAGCTGTTTTCCTGTCCGGGCGTCGAGGCACATCAGCACGCCCGTCTCCCGACATAAGTAGACCAATCCGTTCACGACCAGTGGAGAGGGGACGTCGGGGCTGTTGCGCTCGAGCCGCCACAATTCGCCGGTACTCCCCGGCATGATGAGGCCCGTCGCATCGGGCCGGATGCCGACCACCGCGCCGCTTTTGGCGGTGGGGATCACGATCAGGTCCGGGGTCGCCACCGGCGAGGCGACGAAACGCAGGTCGGGCCGGTAGTTGCTCTTCGGGTTCAACTCGCCGACGCGCCAGATCTCGGAACCGTCGGTGAGACGGTGCGCAATGGCGTAGTCATTGCCGTGCGTGATCAGGTAGGCGTCGGCTCCGCGATGCCACAGGCAGGGCGACGCATACGAATGTTCGTTCTCCGCATAACCATCGCTCTTGCGCGGGACCTTCCACACCTGCTTTCCCGTGGTGGGATCGAGGGCGATTACCCATGCGCCGCCCGAGTGAATCAACTGCATGTACAGCCGGTCCTGATACAAAAGCGGCGTGGTGTGCATACCATGTTGCGTCTGGAAGCGGCCATAGCGGTCCTGCGCGTTGAATTTCCAGACTTCGTTGCCGTCGAAATCAAAACAGGCGAGCTGGCCGGAGCCGACGAATACGAAGACGTGCTTGCCGTCGGTGCTCGGCGAAGGAGAAGCACCGTTCCCCTCGTCGCCGCGAATCGGCCGGTTGGTGCCGAGCTGCCGTTTCCAAAGCTGCTTGCCGTCCGTGCTCGCGCACACAAGCACCAGGTTGTCGCCGTCCTGGCTCGTCAGAAAGATGTGCTTCTCCCAGACGGCAGGGGTCGAGCCCCCCATTCCCGGCATCTCGAGTTTCCACAGGACGTTCGACGTCTCGCTCCACGTCGTGGGCAAATTCGTCTCGTGACTGATCCCGTCGTAGTCCGGTCCGCGCCATTGCGGCCAGTTTTCGGCATGCGAGGGGGCGGAAGCGTGTGCTTCCGAGCGGCCAATCGAGGCCACCGCGCCGGGAGCCGGGTTGCCGCTCTCGCGCACGGATTGTTTCGAGCGACTCCCCGTCGGCCCTTCGCCGCCGGGTGGCCCCTCCATCGGACCGCCGAAACCGGGACCACCGCGGCGCCCCTTTCGACCGCCCCGAGCCGCGCTGCCCCATTTCCTTGAACTGCCGCTTCTGCTCGTCGGTGAGCATGAGCGCGAGCTTGCCGTCGACTTCCTTCTGCAACGCCGAGAGCTGATCCTTTTGCTGGCTCTTGAGATTTAACTCGTCGACAATCGTGGGAGACAGGATCTGGCCGGGCGTCGCGGCTGGGCCGCCGAATCGCCCTGGCCCACCGAAGCCGGGACCGCCAAATCCAGGTCCGCCGAAGCCGGGAGGCGGCCCTCCCGGGCCACGCTCTGCGAGTCCGCGATCGGGTCGGCCGCCATCCGGTGGACCATCGGGACCACGCCGCTCAGCATTCGGAGGACCAATGTTGTCCGGCGGACCGCCGGGACCCCGGTCGGAAGGGGCGGCATCCTGGCCGGGAGGTCGGCCGGGGCTGCGCCGACCTCTTCGGCCGGGACCGAAACCGCCCGGTCCGCCCGGTCGGGAAACCTGTTGAATATCTTTGAGACGCTGCTTTTGCTTCGCCGTGAGCATCTTGCCGAGTTCGTCGTCGACGTGCTTTTGCAGGTCGGCCTCGTCCTTCTTCTGTTGGTCCGTCAGCTTGAGCGTCTGGATGATCGAGGCCGACATAATCTGGCCGGGTTGGGAGCGCGGACCAAAACCGCCGACGCCGCGCCCGCCGAAACCGCGTCCTCCCCGTCCACGGCGGCGCTCCGGTCCGCCCGGTCCGCCATCAGGAGGCCCCATGAGGCCCGGGGCGTTTCGGCTCTCGACATCTTCAGCGACTGCCTTCGCGGCCCAAGTGACTAATTCATCCCGAGTCACCACGCCGTCGTGGTTCGCGTCCGCGTGGTCGAACATTCGCACCAGTCGCGTATCGGTGATTTCGTCGCGCGTGAGTTTGCCGTCTTTGTTCTTGTCGAACGCCGTCATCCGCGTAACGAGAGCGTCCGCGGCCGCGGCTTTGTCGATCTTCGGAGCATTGTCGCGCGATTCCTCGGGCGGCTGTGCCAGTGCGACCGATGCGGCCAGTCCGACGCCGAGCGTGAACAGCATGACTTGGCAAACGTTTCGCATGGAGCGTTCCTTCCAATGGTCGACGGTCGATTTGGACGGCTGGCGAAAATGTCACGGCCGAAGTGCGCGGGGTCGGCGGCGGTCGCGAGGCGGCTCTTGCGGCGTGCGGCCGAGCACGATGTCCATCCGGGCCGCCAGTTCGCTGGTTCTCGATTCTTTGAGCGGCTTGAAATCGACGAGGACGAGTTCTTTCTCCAACGGCCCGCCGATGTCTTGAAAGATCCCGTCGGACCGGTTTTGCGGATGGCCGTTAATAAAGAATTGAGTCGTGAGCAGCTCGCGGCCTCCCTGTTTTAGCTTCAGATGAATGTGCGGCGTCCGGCCGGGGTAGGGGACAGGCTTGATGGTTCGGAAATAATACTCGCCCGTCGAACTTGTCAGAAACCGGCCGAAGCCCTGAAAGTTCGAGTCCCGGCCCTCTGCATTCTGCTGGGCGAGGTAGACGCCGTTCCCGTCGCACTGCCAGATTTCGACGAGGACGTTTCGCATCGGCTCGCCGCTTGCGGAGAGGACGCGGCCGGAAAGGTGGGTCACCTCGCCCACGGCCGGCGTGATGTGATCGTTGATGATGAGGAGATCATTATCGGTGTCGAGCGGCAGCTTGGGGGGATAAAACGGTCCCTCCGTGATGCTCGGTGTGCGGGCCAGTTCCTCGGCATACGCCCCGCGAACAAAAAAGGCGGAGGCGCCGAGTGCCAGACCGCCGCGCAACAAGTTGCGTCGCGTGAGAAAGCTATCGATCGGATGCATGGGACATTCTCCTGGTTCTGACGAGTTATTTCGGTTCGCGCGGTCCATCGTGATCTCGCGGATGTTGCCAGTCGCTCAGACCGGCGAACGGTCGGGCCCGTCATCTCATGCCAGCGGGCCGCTTGCTCGGGATTCAACACGGCCAGCGCTTTCTGCATTTCGATTTCGCGATTCGGTCCGGGTCCGTGCCACGGCGGCGGTAACCAGCGGCAAGAGTTGCTCGGCGGCGCGGGGGTCGCCTTCCTGCAATGCTGATAGGATGCGCGTGACGGCGTCCCCTGGGGCTGGTCGGAACCGGTCATCGCTGGCGTCTCCGAGAACAACTAAATGCCAACACCACGTTGTCTCCGTTTATCTTATCATCAAATAATTTCAGCGGGCGCGCTCTGCCAAGGCAAGGCACCACTCGCATCCGCTCAACAGAAATCAGTCCCAGGATGCGGCCACGCAAGCGCTCGGAGCGATAACAAGTGGCCGTTGTCCCCCCGATTTGACGCCCCGCGGTTTGGGCGAATAAGATCGTTTCTCCGGCCAAAAAACTGCTCGTAAGCGGCGCCCGTGATCGAGAGATGAAATCGATGCAAAGGTTCATGGGTGGGGGCCGGGCGCCACTCGGGCAGGTCGTGCTCGTCGCCTGTGCGATCGGCCTGGGGTGTGAACACCGAGACGAGCCTCTCAAGACAAAGCCCGCCGTCCCTTCGGACGCGTTACACATTCAGCCGCAGCCGACGCCGCCCGAAGAAGCCGCCGCGAGTCTCGTGGTGCCTGCTGGGTTCCACGTGTCGCTGTTTGCTGCCGAGCCGATGGTCGAGCAGCCGATCGCCCTGGCGACCGACCCGCGCGGCCGCATTTGGGTCGCAGAAAACAAGACCTACGACAGCATGTGGCGTCCCTACGATCTGTCCCGACAGGATCGAATTGTGATCCTGGAGGACACGGACGGCGACGGCCGCGCCGATCGGCGGACCGTCTTCTGGGACAAAGCACAACGACTCACCAGTGTCGAGCTAGGCTTCGGCGGCGTCTGGGCGCTCTGCCCTCCCAAGCTCCTGTTCATCCCTGATCGAAACGGTGACGACAAACCGGATGGGGAACCCGAGGTCGTACTCGACGGATTCGAGGGTGAGCCGCCAGCGCATCACGTTGTCGCCAACGGCTTGCGTTGGGGACCCGACGGCTGGCTTTACGGACGGCAAGGGGCGGACTGTCTCTCCAATGTCGGAGTTCCCGGCGCGCTCCCCGCGCAACGCATCGCATTCGACTGCGGAATTTGGCGCTATCACCCGATTCGAAAAACCTTCGAGGTCGTGTGCCGCGGAACGTCAAACCCCTGGGGAATGGACTGGAACGCGGACGGCGAGTGTTTTTTTGTCAACACGGTGGTTGGACATTTGTGGCACGCCGTGCCCGGAGCGCATTTTCAGCGCTGTTGGGGCAACGACGGCAACCCGAATCTTTACGAACTGATGGGCCAGACGGCCGACCATTACCACTGGGACACGGCGGCCGCAGTCAACGAGATTCGTAAGACCGGCGCACCGTTGGCCACCCTTCCGTCCAATGGCCACGGGCCTCCCACGGGAGCGCTGGTCTATTCCTACGCCTGGAAGGACGCGCCGCAAGACCGCTTCGGGGGAGGCCATGCCCACGCGGGCCTCATGATCTACCAGGGGGACAACTGGCCGGAGGCCTATCGGGGAACGCTGTTCACTGTGAACGTACTCGGTCGCCGCCTCAACAACGATACCCTCGAGCGGCGCGGATCAGGTTATATCGGCCGTCACGCCGCGGATTTCCTACGATCGACCAGCGCCTGGTTTCAAGGCGTCGAAGTCCTCAGCGGGTCCGACGGAGGCGTGTACATCTCCGACTGGTGTGACACAGGCGAGTGCCATGGAAACGACGGCGTGCACCGTAAGTCCGGTCGGATTTACAAGATCGTCTACGGCAGCTCGCCGCGCCCCACCGTGTCCGATGTGAGCCGGCTCAGCGATTTGGAACTCGTGAAGTTGCAGCGCAGCAAGAACGACTGGTTTTCTCGCCAAGCGCGACATCTTCTGCATCAGCGGTCGGCGGAAAAACGACTGACAGGCGGTGTCCGTCAAGCTTTGCTCACGATGTTTGAGACGGGATCCGATCGCGTCGAAAAACTGCGGGCGCTCTGGTCTCTCTGCGTGACCGAAGGGGCCTCGGATTCCTGGCTGGTCTCGAACCTCGCTCACAAGGATGAACATGTCCGTGCCTGGGTCGTGCGGCTCTTGTCGGACGGAAAATCGCTTTCCTCCCAGGCGACACATGCATTTTGTTCCCTGGCCGGCCGAGAAAGTTCCGGTCTCGTTCTTTTGTATCTCGCCTCGGCGCTTCAGCAATTGCCGCCCGGCGATCGCTGGCCTCTGGCCGACGAACTTGCCACGCATGCGGAACTCGCGGACGATCGGGCATTTCCGCTGATGGTCTGGTACGGAATCGAGGCCGCGGTCCCGGAAAACCCGGACCACGCCGTCCATCTCGCCGGTACGACGAAGCTCTTGCGTCTCGTCCGCTTCATTGCGCGGCGGCTAAGTGAAAACATCGTGCAGAGCCCGCAGCCGGTCGATCGCCTGGTTGCGCTGGCCCGCCAATCGACCGACCCCGAGCAGACGTTCGCCCTGCTGACCGGCGTCGCGGAAGCCTTTCGAGGCTGGAGCAAAGCACCCATGCCCGCGTCGTGGTCTTCGGCGCCGACCGCCTTTCGGGCAGGGACCGACGATCGCGTGCGGCGGCTCGTGCTCGAACTTTCCGTCGTGTTTGGCGACGGTCGATCTCTCAACGAGCTGTTGCGACTCGTTCAGCAACAATCCGTGGATGTCGGAGCCCGTCGTGATGCTTTGCGAGTTCTCGTCGAGGCGCAGTTCCCACCGGTGATGCCAGTTCTGAAACGGCTCGTCGATGACCTCTACCTCCGCTGCGATGCGATACGCGGTCTGGCTTCGTTCAACGATCCCTCCATCCCGGCATTACTCGCGGGGCTGCTTGTCGATCCGATCCGGCAGAGGGTCTCACCGGCAATCACCGCACCGCTCGTTGCCACGCTCAGTTCCCGCCCGGCCTGGGCGCGGACGCTGTTAAGTGCAATCGCCTCCGGCCAGATCGAGCGTGACAACGTGCACCCGTTTCAGGTCTGGCAGATGTTGACGTTTGGGGATCGCGAGATGCAGCAACGCATTTCTTCCCTCTGGCCCGAATTGAAAGCCGTCTCTGGTCCCAAACGGGCGCAGATCGACGGGTACCAGGCGCGGCTCGATCCGCGCTCGCTCGCCATCGCGGATTTGCCGAACGGCAGGCGGCGCTTCAACCAGTCGTGCGCGACGTGCCACATTCTTTTTGGACAAGGAACGAGGATCGGGCCTGATCTCACCGGCACTCAGCGGACGAACCTGCGGTTTTTGCTGGAAAGCATCGTCGACCCGTCGGCAGCCGTCACTCCCGAGTATCGCAGGTCGACGGTTGTGCTGACCGATGGCCGGGTGTTGAATGCGATCGTGAATGACCGAGGGGGCCCGACGGTTGTGATTCAAACCCAGACGGAACGGCTCATTGTTCGCCGCGATGCGATCGAGGAGATTCGCAAAACCAGCGCCTCGCTCATGCCGGAAGGACTGCTTGACGTGCTGCCAGGCAACGAAGTGCGCAATTTGATCGCGTACTTGATGTCACCGGTCCAGGTGCCGCTTCCCCATGGTAAGACAAACGCGCAGACCGCGTTGCCGTGAACCGCCAGGAAGCGACCGCGGATCGTCCCCGGGCTTCGACCGGACCGACAACAGACAGCCCTAGACCACAAAGTACGTGCAGTAAACAAGCACGCACCAACAGTGTACGAAGGCGATCACGGCCGATCGAATCACGCGATTGGGCGGTAGCAGATCCAGGCCCGCGACACAAAGCACGGCATATGCCGGCGTTAAACCGAGCGTGTAGGAAGCCTTGGCCTGACTGTAAGCCGGCACTTCGAACCACAGCAAGACAAATGCGATCAGAAATAAGATCAGGCTTCCCGCCGCGAGCAGCAAGGAGTGCCGCAATCGGCTGTCGCGGCACCAGATTCCTCGCAACATGCCAGCGGCCACCGCGGCCGACAACAAGAGGCCCGGCCACGCTGCCGCCAGAAGGAGGCTCATGTTCCAGGGGATTCGCATGGTGGCATCGATTCCGCTGAGGTTGCCATCCATCCATAAACTGGCAAAGAATCCATCCGACATTGAATAGATCCCCGCATGGATCGGATGGAACAGCGAATTGCCAAATGAGATCAATTGCCAAGGCGTACGAAAACCAGGATCCTGCCACCAATGGATCCCCCTCACGCGGTCCCAGCCGCCGACAAGCATCTTTCCGAATCGCAAATAGTTGCGGACGTAATACCAACCGCTCACCACGGCCGCCGTCGCGAAACACCGCGCAAACGCGGTCGCCGTCGCGGCCCATCCGCGGCGACGATTCACCACAGCGAGTACCACGGAAACGATCGGGGCCATCATCAGGGCCGACATTTTGGTCAACAAATCCAGGCCGAAAATCAGTCCCAAACGCCACTGCGGCAGCGTTCGCGAAGCGGTCTGGGGCTCGCTCAGCGCATGCCAGCCCCACAGCAGGATCAATGCGGTCAACACTCCGCATAAGGGTTCATTGCCCAGCGTCTGCGTCATATAAACGTTCATGGGGAGCAGGCCGCCTAACAGCACGGTCAGCGCTTGCAGGTCCTCCCGTTTCGGAAACACCGAGCGCCCCGCCCGAAAGCAGATTTCCACCTGCGCGATGCCGCAGGCGAGCGTCAGCCACCGCAGCCACAAAAGTGCCGCGGTTGCCGAAATGAACTTGGTAAGCCCGTAATCCACTGCGGCCGTCAACACGTAGAAGAGCGGCGCCTGAAACATCTGCCAGCCGTGTGAGGCATCAGGCAGTTCGTGCCGATCGAGGAGAAAACTGACGTAATCGATATGCACCTGCACATCGTATCCGACGTTGCCAGGCACTTTCAGAAAATTGTTGGCGGCCAAAATGAGCCAGGCGACGATCAGAACCCAGCGGCAACGCGAGGCAGACCACCAGTTCGGCCATCCGCGCTCGCCTGTCTGTCCCGTCGCAAAATAGAGCGCCCCGCAAAATCCGAGAAACAGGGGAACAAGCCGGCTTTGCACAGAAATGCCACTTTGGCAGGCAATATTTGTGCAAGCGAAGGAATTTTTGTGCAGGGTGACGAGCGCATAGAAAACCCCGCCTTCAAGGGGCGGGGTTTTCCGTTTAGCGTGCTAAGCTAGTTGTTGCGGATCACCTCCAGCGAATGCTGAATTGATCCACTTGCGCCACCGAGGTCTAGCACGACGTGCCAGCGGCCGCCGTGAGGAGCGACCAGGTCGACAGGCGACACTTTTGCCCAACCACCGAGGTATCGGAACGATCGACCGCTCTGATACGCACTGAAGTTGGGCTCGTCCATCAACATTGTCCGGCAGGACGAATGTCTAAGATGGACGCGGAACGCATCTCCAGGGGAGAGGTATTCCGCATGATGAAGAAACGTAGCACTAACCACTGCAATTGTACCTCGCGACGATTCAGGCCCGTCGCAGCCACCAGCTACTTGCAGGGTCAATGGCCAGATGGTTAATCTCGACGGAAGAGCTGGCGGCTTCCGCTGGCCCTACACGAGCCGGGTCGCAGCGTGGTCGACAAACTTTGCTGCGGCACGGCTTTTAACGCTAAACGAAAAAGCCCGAATGGCGCGCATGGCGCCACTCGGGCTGCGAAGTCCGTAAACCGATCTTGACGGAGGGATCTCCCCCCTGTAAAAACAACGTGTCCGCTGACACTTTTAAGGGTCTTTTTTACGTCCTGATTGTCGTCGATTGGCCGTGCTACCGTCCAATCGGCATCCTATCGAAACACGCGGAAAAGCCGGTCACCAAAAAGGTGGCTTGGCTTTTTCTGCTTTGGTGGCCTCTGGATTTTCGAACACCTATCACTTCCCGTCAATACAGGTTTTTTGGAGTCTGTCACGCAATCATCACCGGCGTCGAAGCGAAATCCGGCCGCACGCCAAACTCGTGCATCGCCTGAATCAGGCAGCAAATGTTGTGGCAGAGAATCTTACACAGCGCCTCATTCTTCATCGCCACGGTCGTTTTGCTGCGGACGGCATCGGAAAACTTTCCCTTAATCATGCTGTTCGCACTCTCGATGTTTGACCGCTTGTGATAACTCGCCATGAATTGCTCTCGATGCAGGTGAAAGAAGCTGAGTGCCTTGGCATAGAGTCCGCCGACTCCGCCCGTCGCGTTTGAACGGAAGGGGATGAACGCCGTCGCCCCGTGGCCCGCGATCGCCTGTAGGTTCCGCTCGCTCGAATACTGATTGTCGGCCGAGACTTCCGAGACTTTGAAATTCTTGGCGGTCGTGTCGAGCAACGACGGCAGGATCGGGCTATCGTTCGTGTTGCGTTCGTGAATCTCCGCGGCGGTCACGACGTGCGTGACGACGCCCACCATCAGGTGGACTTTCACCCAATCGTGTTCCTTCCGCTCGGCCCCGTACTTGTGGTCAAACCATCGGTGAAACCGGCTGGTCGTGAACCCCGTCGAATCGGCCGCGAAGTCTTGCTCGATGGCGGCAAGCGGCAGACTGCTCTGTTCGATCAACTGAGTGAGAATGGGCGTCAGATTCTCGTTTTCCAAACGATTGAGAATCGAGTTGAAGTGCGGCACGCAACCGATATGCCCCTTGGCGTGCGCGTCGCGTAGGTCGGACATGAATCTTCTGGCCGACAACGTGCTGTAGACCTTGAAGCAAGCCGCGAACACAGCATCGTCGTTCGGAATGCGGGGACGCCCCGCAGTCGTGCGAGGTGGGTCCTGAATCCCACGACAGAGAGCCGCGAGCAATTCTTGGAAGAGGTCCTTTTCCGAGACTTGGGCGCGATTGTACGCGGGCCACTGTTGCGAATAGCTCTTGCGCTCGACGGTCTGTGAGACTGTCACGCTTTGGGTGATTATCTCGCTGCCGTCGTCGAACAATTCTCGCTGACGCACGATTCGCACCGCAAAAATGTGCTTGCACGTGTGCCCGTGCATCTCGAAATCGGGGCATGTGCAGCAGGGCGCTTGCTCGTCGGGATTGACGGTGTATTTCTTCCCGTCTCCCGACTGGCTCGGGACAACCCACTTTCCGCCGCGTTGCACGATCTTCGCCATCGCAGCCAAGAGCATTCCCCGTTGTTCTCGGTCCAGACGTTTCCAGTCCGTCATGGCCGTATCCTTTGTGGGACGCGGCGCGTCTGCCGTAAAATGTCCTGCAAGGGGCATTCGGGCCGTACACGCCTGAGTGCTTCGGCCCGTCGTAGTTACAGCTACGGCGGGTCTTTGTTTTTCGGCTTAACAGGTTCATTTTACAAAATGAAATGCGATTTTGGAAGAAAAAATGCAAAAATCGACTGTTAATTCAAAAAATAGCCGATATAGTCTCCCTTAGACAGTTTTTCCGTTATCGCGGGATCCAGGGGCGTGCACTTTCATGCTGGTTGATTTTCGAGTGGAGAATTTTCGTTCGATAGCCTCCATGCAGGGGTTGAGCATGGTGGCCAGCCACGATGATTCAAGGTCCGAGGTCCTCATCAAGCGAGACAAATTGCGGCTACTGCCGGCAGCCGCGATCTACGGTGCGAATGCGTCTGGAAAGAGCAATTTACTGAAGGCGCTTGGGTTCCTTCGCAATTTCGTGGCAACTTCCGCGACACAGACTAATCTGGGCGACCCCCTTCCTTGGGTTGTGCCGTTTCGTTTAGACAGCAAGTGGGCGAAACAACCGTGCCGTTTCGAGATTTGTGTTGTGCTTCATGGATCGCGATATGAATACTCGGTGAGCTTGACATCGAAGTACGTGCAATCGGAGTCGTTGTTCGTCACGAAACCAGGCGGACGTCGGGCCAAGAGGTTTTCGCGCGAATTTAACCCCACCAGCAAGCACACCAAATGGGAGATTCCAGGTGTCGGCCGAAAAGAAAGAAAAGCTGTTAACCGGGCGCACTCGCGACAATGGCCTGTTGTTGTCCAGGGCGGCGGAATTGAACTTTCATCTGGCAGGTGAACTGTATCTCTGGTTCACAAAATCATTGTGGATTTTCGACCTTTCGCAGCCCACGTTGCTGCTCACGCAACAAACTGCCGGCATGCTGATGGCCGATCCGACGATAAAGGCGCGAGTGCTGAATCTATTGAAGGACGCGGACTTCGGAATTACTGAAATCCAGGCTGAAAGCAAGCCGCTTGTGCTCCCGAAAGAAACGCCGGATCCCCTGAAACGGATGATTTCTGACATGTCGCCCTTCGCTCCGATGCAAACGGTTGACGTGCGTATCACGCATTTGGCGTCTGATCAGACCCCGGTGGTGTTTTCTTTGCAGGAAGACGAATCGCAGGGCACGCAACGATTCTTCGCAATTGCCGGACCAATCATCAATGCGCTAGATCATGGAGCCACTGTCGTCATCGACGAATTGGAATGCAGCATGCATTCTTTGCTTTCACAGAAATTGGTCTCCTTGTTTTCAAGTCCGGAGGCAAACCCTCGTGGTGGACAATTGATTTTTTCTACCCACGATAGCTCGTTGATGAATCCAGCACTTCTTCGTCGCGATCAGATGTGGATTGCCCAAAAACGACAGAACGGCGATACGGAGCTGTACTCCCTTTTTGATTTCGAGGGACAAGACAAGCCTCGCAAGAATGAGGCATTTCAGAAGAATTACCTTTCGGGGCAATATGGCGGAGTGCCTCAATTCGGTCCAGTATTTGAGGATCAAGAAAAGCCGTGAGCCACTCGGACCCGTTCACAAGGAGGCGACGAGGGCCGCGAAGAAAACCGCTCGTCAGGCTTCTCATTGTCGGTGAAGGGCGCAAACAGAATTCAATTATTTTGACTCTCTCGGCGCGAAAACGCTGTTCGCGATCGATTCGCAATCACGGTGAAGAAGGGAAAGGGCGGATCGCGTGAGCAAATCGCTCAATATGCGATCGAGCGCAAGCGCGAGGCTACGGATGATTTCGACTTCGCCTTTTGCGTCATGGACGTGGAAAGTGCTTCGCAATCCGACTCGCTCGGGACGGCACTCACGCTATTGAGACGCCACGAGATAATTGCCTGTCTGTCCAACCCCTCGTTTGAAATATGGTTTAATTCGCACTTTGAGAGAACGAGTGCGGTGTTCAACAATGGGGATGCGGTTGTCGCGCATCTAAATGGTCATTGGAAAAAGCATTTTGAGTGCGACTATCACAAGGCGTGCTTGCACCACTGCTCTCGGCTGATGACGCGCCGCCCGACCGCGCTTCGGCACGCGATGGACGTGAGGGAGAAGGACCACGGCCGTAAGAAGCACATGAGCGTTTGCAATTCGGCCACAGAGGTTTACCGGCTTGTCCGATGGCTGCTCGGCGGCAAACAATGGTAAAATCCGGTCGTTCCCTGAACGTGCCCGGTCGCTGGTGGTAACGACGCTGGCGGCCGGGAATTTTTGTGCAGCCGCTACAATTCTTGTGCAAGGGGCCATTTTTGTGCAAAGCCGAACAAGCCACCAAAGGTTTTTTTTCAAAGCCGTCGCCGGCGAGTCCAGCGTTTGCTTCGAAACCGGCGGCTGCACGTCGTCGACAGACAGTGCGGGCAACCACGCCCCTCCAGAAACGCTTTCCTCCCATCCAGGCCCGGTGCGAACGTCGAGCGCGTCGCAGTAAGCGAGGAGGGCCGCTGGACCGAAGCTGTTGGCGACAAACACTTCGAGGGTGTGTTCCCCGGCGGTCAAGCCATCGAGCGTCACGACACGGGGCGATTTCCAGTCGCCTTGTCTATCGGCCACAAATCGCTGCTGTTTGTCCCAATAGACAATGCAGCCGCGAAACGCGTGAATCGTCAGGACGGCCGATTCGATTCCGGGCGGCACTTTGACTTGCTTGCGAAAGAAAACAACTTCCGCAGTGGGACCAAAAGCCCGCAGATCGAACGGTCGGTTCTCGTGAATCCAGCTCGCGCCGTGTTCCGGAACCAACAGCCGGATTTCGGGCGAGGCCAGCCAGCTTCGAGCGAAAGGAACCACGGCTCCGCACGCAAGCGCCACCGCTAAAGCCCATAACCAACGGCGAGGCCAACCGCTCGGAGTTTTCGCCGGCTTCCGCTGGACGTGCTTTTTGCCTGGCATGTTCGTGGTGCAATCAGCCGGGATCGTGACGATCAATCTCTAATAATCGAGGAAAACGAATCACCACGGCCGACTCGTTAATCCAGTTCGGCGAGTCACACGGGATGGACTTAACCAGGACCTCGGCGACCGTGACATTAGGCGTCCAACCGCAAAACCGAATTGGCCGACCTTAGGCGAGTCACTCAAAGATCCCCGGATCGCAGGCAGCTTTGGTTCTCGGGGCGGGTTTGCTTGAGTGCGGTTCCTGGGGACCAAGGGAAGATCCTGGCCGC
>CAWHWU010000024.1:160000-219837 GCA_963833105.1 uncultured Planctomycetaceae bacterium | reverse complement strand
GCGCGGCTCATTCAGGGCCTGTCGCGCCGCCAGCCTGGAACCTCTTTGATCGGGTTCCTGATTGGAGAAGTCCCGTCTCCAAGTGCATTCAATTCGTATCGCGCCGCAGACACCAGTTGATCGCGTTTTGCAAGAGCCGCCGAAACATCGGATGCCGCAGTGATTCACGCGTGTGCCCGTTGGCCAGATGGCAGAGGCGACCCCGACCCGGCTCGTACGCCCAACCGGCGGCGGCGACGACTTTGCCGTCGTCCGATCGATTGCGAAGCAGCAAGTGGACCTTCCTGGCATCGTACGGAGGAGTGTGCTGCTCGTCGGCGACCGAAAATCCGGCGACCCCGCGCGTGATGGGGTGATCGGCATCGACCACTTCGACGCGGAACCGCTCGAGCGGACCGTGGCCAATGTAGCGCCCGCCGACCAGCTTGAGATACGGCCCATCGTCCGGATAAAGCCCCATCGAATTGTGCAGATTCAAAAAGCCCCCGCCGCCCGTCACGAAATGTGCCACCGCTTCCTGCTGCGGCAGCGTCATCCACTGGTAGTTCGAGGCCGGATCAGCGGACGGCCGTTGCAGACCGTCCCGCAAAATGACCAGCAGTTTAACCTTCGACAGGTTCTCCGCCGTCAGCGCCCGCACGTCCACCGTGAAGTGCGGGACGACGCCGACGGCTTCGAACACAGGTTGCAGGCCTTCGATGATGTGGCCCGGCTCGTGTGGCTGATCGCCGACCAAAACCAGCGCGTGCGGCTTTGCGTCACCCACATCGGGAGCACGGCCGTCGAACGGAGCGATGGGTACGGTCAGCTCGTGGTAGACGTGTTCCAGATCTTCCAACGTCGGCGTGTCATAAGGCATCCAGACGAGGTCGCGGGCGGAGATGCGAACCTCCTTGTTCAAAGATGATTCGGGATGCCCTTGAGCGATCAGGTACGCGATTTGTCGCCGCAGTTCCGTCAGGAACCGTCGCTCGCGTCCGACAATCTCCGCTGGGCCCCACGATCCGCATCCGGGCACCACCCACTCCGGATCAAGCACTTCCAGCTTCGCCAGACTCGACAGCCAGAGTTCCGTATCGCTTCCGGGCAACGGGGTCCGCGGACCATTGACGACGAGGGGACCGGCAAACAGCACTCGCTGACGCGCGACGTGGACGGCGGCTCCAGCATGCTCTGCGATACCGTCCAGCGGAATAAGCTGCACGGGGACCTCGTCATCGCCGATCGAGGCGGCCGCCGAGAAGGCCTTGATCGCGACCGGCCTGGTCTCCTTCCACGCTGCCGACAGACTGTCGCGAACCGCCGGGGACGTCACGATCTCGTTGACCCCATGCTCGAGCAGCGCTTCAATCACACGTTCGTCTCCGGCCCGCACGTTGGTCAGCGCCAATTTGCGGACCGGTTTGCCGGCAATTCGCTCCACCTCCGCCAAAAACTCCGGCACGCCCGAGCCGCGGGGAAGATCGACGAGTAATGTGCTCTCCCGTAAACGGACCCAGCCGCAATTGGCCGATCCGTAGCGGGCCGAAAAGCCCGCGGCAAAGACCCCGCCGCCCAGCGCTTCAACGTGCGGCAACAGTGACGAAGAAACGTCCCTGCCGGCTGGATTTGTTTGCGACGGACTGGCAAACGGCGCGGGGATCAACAGCCGCGTCGTGATGTCCTCCGCGAATTGATTGACCGCGTCGCCGTAAACCTTTGCGTCGGCCTCCGCCGAAAAGCGGGCAATCAGCCGGCTGCGTTCGTCCAAGCTGTCGAAACGGAATAAATAAGTGACTTCGCTCCACGTTCCGACATCAACCGTCCAGGGCCCTACCGGACGAAATCCATGGCGTTTGAGCAGCTTGAGCCCGCGGGTCGACATGAATTCGAGATACTCATGCATTTTGTTTCGAGGGACCCGATGGACCTCATGCACGATGAATTTCGACGGGTCTGCAAGGACCGGCGGCTCGGCCCCATCGCCGAGCGACAGGAATCGATTCTGTTCACCGGACAAGAGTGGGTCGCGGAGTGCGACAAATTCGGCGAACCCTTTGTTGTGCCCCAGAAATCCGATGGCCCGCTCGAAGGCGGCCATGTCGTCGTACTCCCAAATCGTCACCTGCTCGTAAAGATTGCCGACAAGCGTGGTCCACCAACCGACCATGCGACCGCCGGCCTGGCGAAACAAGGGCAGGCCCCGACTCTTGATGAGGGCGTTATATTCCTGTCCTTTGTCCGGCTTGATGAGAATCCGCCATTCACCATAGACCTTTTTGCCGGTCCGAGTGCCATCAGCCGACTCGGCGCCCTGAGCGACACGGCTCGCGCTCGAGCAGATTGTTCCCAACAGCAAGATCGCGACCAGCTCTTTGCGAAGAATCATGATGCAACTCTCAAAAATCCCGCTTGATGATCAGGCAGTCCAGCCCGCACGATGACCGGACTGGTCATCATATCGGACTCGGACCGTCCTCGCCGTTCTTGCTTCCATTTTGAACGGCGCCCGATGACGGCCGCATTCCAATCGTCGCGGCTCCCGATTTGGCAATCACGCTGGGCAGGCCTGTCTGCCCACCGAATGAACGCCATTCGCACGAGAACTCAGAGGATGTCCCAGCGGTGCGTGCACAACGTTCGCACGACCAGGATCGCCACTGCAATCATCACGGCCTGCCAGAATTTGAATTCGGGCTTCGGCTTCCCGATGTCGAACCGGCGGTAGGCAATCACTTGCAAGGCGAAGCGGGCCACGCAACCGATATCGAGCATTTTCGACGGAAACCGAAATCGAGTGACGATTTCGATGGGGATCGCCACGATGATCAGGCCCCAGCCGAGCAGGACCACGCCTCTCATCCGCCAAATCGTGCGAAGCTTCCACTTCTCCATAGCGGCATTCTAACGGCTGTCACGGCGACATCTCAGTCCTGAGTCCCCGTTCCTTTCGAGACCTCTGAAAGGCTCGTGGCCGCACGTAGGTGCAGAGCAAGCCGCCGCAATTCCGTCCGAATGTCATCGCGCCGCAAGAGCGTGCATCGGGGCCGTCCGTTTGGCGGTGCCCAATGGCAGAAAAAAATCGCCAAATGGCTCGGACTCGACTCGGCGTGTCACGCCGTAGGGTGCCCACGAAATCTCGCGCAACGCCCAGTCGCTGACAGTCCCTAGCAATCCGCTGCCGGGATCAAGTCCGCCCACTTCATCAATATCGGACCTGCCCCGTTTTCTTTTTCCAGCGCGGGCGGAAGACCGCGTCACACCACACGCGCCCGACTCTTCGTGCGTGCTACGACTACTGGACGTCCGGCATGGCCGTCAGGGCGTGGGGCCCGGGATGCTCGACCGGCGGGACCCCGTCGACCTTCAAGTTGAACACGTAATCGCGCTTTCCCGGCGGCTGGTGCTCGATCGTGAACTCCTTCACGTTTACGTCGGGATCGTTGTAGAGGTTATGCAGTCCGTCGGGGCCGACATAGCCGCGGTGCCTTGTGTCCGCGAGCTTTACAAAGATCACGACGTACGTGCCCGGCTTGACCCCGTCGTCGGCCGTGTACGTGTGGAAAGCGAACTTCCCCCCCTCCTTGCACACGGCTAGCGGATTTTGGCGCGGCGGACGGTCGAGCTTGTCTCTGTCGACGAGCATCACCAGGGTGTCCTCGCTGCTATCGCTGGTCGGCGCGGCGCTGCCGTCGATCATGACCGTGCCGGCCAGGGGGAATACCGCCTCCTTTTGCTTTCCGGCCTGCTTGAGCTGAACGTTGAGCGCCTGCTCGGCGGTTTGCGCGGTGCGCAGCCGGCGGCCCCAAGGGCCGCGAACAACGTCAACAGGCCCAAAACCTGGAAAGCCGATTTACACCTCGAACACATGGGCAGGATCCCTCTTTTGGTGCAGGAAGACGGGACAAAAGCCCCCGGTCAATGAAAGATCCCCCGGGGAGCCGACCGGCTCTTGGGGGGATTCGGTATCAACGGCGATCCATATGCCGTTGGCGGCAAAGGCTCGCTTAGAAAGTATCCGTTACCGGCTCCCCGCCGTTATACGTGATCATGTTGCAGAGTACGATGATGCTCGTGTTCTCGCTCACGAAGTGGACCGAGCCATCGGACATCGTCAAGCCCGCGGTACCCGGGTGGAAGCTGTAGGCGAGGTTTTCGAGCTGCTCGTTGGTGCAGTTGATCATGCAGACATTGGTGAGCGTCCCTTTCGCATTCCCGGCGAACGTGGAACCGTTGATCCAGTTCGACGCCTCGTTGCCGCAAGCCCAGCAGCCGCCGCCGTTGTAACCGTGCCCTTTGGTCGGTCTCTTATAGGTGCCCCCGTTGACCGCGTATTTGCAACTGATGCAGCCGGCCGTCGCCACCTTGATCCCGCGCTGCCAGAGGTCCGGGCGACCGGCGGTCTCGGCAAACAGGATCGTCGTCGAGGTTCCGTCGGTGACCTTCTCGATGCTGACGCCGTAAAAGTTACTGACACAGGCGCAGGTAAACAGTCCGTACCTCTGGCGGTTCCGGGCCTGAGGGGGAACGACTGAGTCGTAATAACACGTCAGGATGCACTTGTAGCCGGCGACGCTCAGGTAGTCGCTGGCGCCGCGCAGTCGCAACGGCTGGTCGCCGGAGGCGAGGAAAGGCGGGGAGCTCACGCCGCAATTGGACCACTCCCCCTCGAAGTCGACGAAGGGGTTGGAGGCCCGGACGGACGAGGGGCACACATACACCGGAAGCACCGCGGCCGTCGGAGTGGAGGCTGCGCCGCAGCAGCATGGACCACCCGAGTTGAGCGACGTGTAGCCGCCCCCGGGCAGCTTGGAGCACACGATCGGGGAGTAGTTGGGCGCGTTGAAATCGATTCGGTTGTAGACGGTCGTCGCTTCCAGGTAGGGCAGCAGGTACTCACTCCAAACGTGCAAGTTGAAATCGCTATAGCACGCGGGAACGCCGTCCGGTTTGGGACATGTCGAGCCCTTCAAGAGGATGAAGGCCGGCGTGAACTGTTTGTGGACATCGATGTAATTGTGCTCGGCCAGCGCGAGCTGCTTCATGTTGTTGCGGCATTGCGTGCGCCGGGCGGCTTCCCGCGCCGCCTGCACCGCCGGGAGCAACAAGGAGACCAGCACGGCGATGATCGCGATCACCAGCAGCAGCTCAATCAGCGTGAAGGCTTTCCGAGTTTTGATTGCGCACGTTTTCATTTCGCGACGGCCCTCCCCGAAAGAGATCACAACATCCCCCAGACTCGCCTGCCTCTTCCTCGACAGGCTGCTAGTTCCCTATCAGCAAAACGGACCCAATCGTGGCGCGAGAAACTTGTGAAATCCAAAAAGTTTCAAAAAAAGGTTCACTGTCGAAAGTCGGTGCTTGCGTCGCCTTAACGATTTGTTCATGATGCTGGGGCTAGCCACTCTCAGTTTGGGCCATTGCCGCCGGAACAACACTGGTGCGCGGTCCTTCCTAGCGGCAAGACATGAGTGCGGCGCCAATGCCTGCCTCCTCCAACAGTCTCGCGGCTTTGCCCGACAAACCGATCGGGGACCGGCTTCAAGCCGCGCGCACGGATCGCGGGAGGCGGTGGGAAACCTGCTGGAGGCCTGCCGCGCCTACCTGCAACTCGTGGCGAATCGCGAACTGCCGGCCGATTTGCGCGCAAAGGCGGAGCATCGGACCTCGTTCAGGAAACTTTCCTCGACGGCTACCGCAACTTCGGCCGCTTCCAGGGAGACACCGAAGCGGAGCTTTTGGCATGGTTGCGAGGCATCCTCCTCAACAATCTGGCCATCTTCGACCGGCGTTATCGGCGAACGGCCAAGAGGAAGGTCGCTTGCGAAAGACCTTTGGAATCGTTGCTCCGACCGAGCCACGGGGAAGTGCCAGTCACCGCCGCGACGCTGTCGCCGAGCGGGTACGCCGTCGTGCGCGAGGAGGCCCAGGCGCTCGAACAGGCCGTCGCCCGCCTGCCGCTCGATTGCGGCCGCATCATCGTTTTGGTGCATCGCGAGCATCTTTCGTTGGCCGAGGCCGCCCGGGCGATGAACCGTTCCATCGACGCCGCCCGCCGATTATGGGCGCGCGCCGCCGAACTGCTCGCCGACGAACTGGATGAGACACATGGGTGTCGATGAAGGGCGCGCTGCCGACAACGAGTTTCCCTCGTTGCTCTGGCGGTATCACGAGTCTCTCTTGGCGGACCCCGCTGACGGCTCGCACCCCGAATTGCCGGCGGATGCGGACCCGGACTTGTCGGCCCGGCTCAAACGCGTGCAAGAGTGCGTTCAGCTCCTGCACTCCGCTTGGGCGGATGACAAGTCGGACGGCCGCTCTCGACAGTCCTCTGCCCGAGAACGCGCGCTCCCGCAGAGTTCGTTTCAACCGGGCGAACCTGCGACGTGCGTCGGCCGCTATGAGATTGTGCGCGAGTTGGGACGCGGAGCGTTCGGAATCGTGTTTTTGGCCTTCGACCTGGTACTCGGCCGAGAGGTGGCGCTGAAACTCCCCAGGCCGGAGGCCATCGGCACGTCGCGACTGTCCCGCCGCTTTTTTCGCGAGGCCCAGGCGGCCGCCGCGCTGAGCCATCCGAACCTCGTCAGCGTGTTCGAATGCGGCCAGTGGGGGCCGGTCTGCTACATCGCGACAGAGTATTGCGCCGGGCCGACGCTGGCGGCATGGCTTCACCTTCGGGCCGAACCCGTCCCTCTGGCGGCGGCCGCCAGGTTGGTGGCCACTTTGGCCGCGGCGCTCGATTACGCCCACAATCAGGGGATCATCCACCGCGATCTCAAGCCGAGCAATGTCATGCTCGTCCCGAAACGCGGCGGCGATTCTCTCCCCGCCTCCGGCGAGAACGAGGGGCTCGAATTCGTTCCGAAGATCACCGATTTCGGACTGGCCAAACTGCTCGAGAGCGGTCCGGACGAAACCCGCAGCGGCGCAATCCTCGGAACGCCCGCTTACATGGCACCCGAGCAGGCGGAAGGCCGGCTGGCAGAGGTCGGCCGCCCGACGGATGTCCACGCCTTGGGCGCGATCCTGTACGAGATGCTGACCGGCCGTCCCCCATTTTCCGGGGCGACCGACGTGGAGACGTTGAAGCGCGTCGCCCTGGATGAACCGACGCCCCTCCGGCGGCTGCGTGCCGGCATCCCGCGATCTGGAGGCGATCTGCCTCAAGTGCCTCGAGAAGCAGCCGCTCTGGCGCTATCCCACCGCCCTCGCCCTGGCGGACGACTTGGCGCGGTTTCTCGCGGCACGACCCACGCAAGCGCGGCCGCTGGGACCATTTCGCCGCTCGCTGCGGTGGGGCCGGCGCCGACCTGCGGTCACCGCGTTATTGGGGATCATCGTGCTGACCGGCCTGTTGGGGTCGGCCGGCCATCTATGGCAGGCCGCAAGCCTGCGAAAAATGCGGGCCATCAACGCCAGCATTCGCGTCCAGGCTCAAGACCAGCAGCGGGCCGCGTTGGATGACGGCCGGCGTGTGCGGCAATATCACTATGCGCGGGACATGGCGTCGGCCCTGGCCGCCTGGAAGACGGCCCACCTCCCGCAAGCCCTCGAGCTGCTCGCGCGCCACCGCCCGAAACCGGGCGAGGAGGATCTTGCGGAGCTTCGTCTGGCATTACCTCTGGCGGCTGTGCCATGCCGAGCGGCTCACGATTCACGGACACGGCGCCCCCGTATATTGCGTGGCCTATTCTCCCGACGGCAAAAAACTGGCGACGGCGAGCCAGGACGGGACCGCCCGGCTTTGGGATGCGGAAACAGGGCGGGAGCTGGCGATTTTCCGCGAGCACACGGGCGACGTCAACATGGCCAGGTTCTCGCCCGACGGGCGGTTGCTGGCCACCGCGGGGGACGATCACACCGTGCGGCTGTGGAATGTCTCGCCTCCGGGATTGCGGGCCGTGTGCCAGGGACACTCCGGCTGCGTATATTGCGTGGCCTTTTCGCCCGACGGAAAGACGCTCGCCAGCGCCGGCCACGACCATGTCGTGAACCTGTGGGACACGTCGAGCGCGCGGGAGCGGCGCGCCTGGAAGGGCGCAACGGCACCATCAAGGCTTTGGCTTTTTCGCCCGATGGAAGCCGCCTGGCGACGGCCGCGACCGACAGAACGTGCCAGCTCTGGGACCTGCGCACCGGCCGGATCCGAATCGAATTGCACGGCGATCAGGGCAGACGCGCCCTGTGCGTCAGCTTCTCCCGCGACGGCCGGAGCCTCGCCTCCGGCGGCGAGGATCGGAAGATCCGAATTTGGGACACCGCCACAGGGGCTGAAAAATCCATACTGTCCGGACCATTCGAGGTGGTGCAGTCGGTTTCGTTTGCGCCGACGATCGGACGCTGGCCGCGGCAGCCAAGGACGGCGGCGTCTGGCGATGGGATCTGGCGACCGGAAAGCCACTGCACGTCCTCGTGGGACACACGAAGCGCGTGTGGAATGTCCAATTCTCGCCCGACGGCCGGACATTGGCGACGGCAAGTGGCGACGGGACCGTCAAAGTGTGGGATGCGAAGCTCGATCAAACGCACAAGACGATTTCCGGGCTGGCTTCCCCTCCGGTCCTGGCCTTCTCGGCGGACAGCAAGCAGGTGGCCGCCGCGATGCCCGGTCCGGCCGGCCAGGGGGCCAGTTTCCGGGCGTGGGACGTCGGCACGGGCGCCGAGCGCGGCAGTGATCTTCATCTCGACGACCGCCTGCAGTGCATGATGTGCTCGAACGAAAAGAACATCGTGCGCCAGGCAACAACCGTTCGCGGGGACGGGCTGGGGATCCGGCTGATTTCCGCGAATGACGGCCGCTGGGTCGACACGCCCTTCCTGCTCGATCCGCTGCCGGCGAGTCGGCCGCTGGTGATGATGTCCCTGGCAGTCTCCCCGGACGGCCGGCTGCTGGCGACCGGCCATTTGCACGGGAAGGTCAAGATTTGGGCCCTGAGCACCGGCCGCGAACAGACAACGATGAACCCCGAAAACAGCAGCGAAGTCTGCGCTCTCCGGTTCAGTCCCGACGGCCAGCTCGTGGCGTCGGCCACCCGAGACGGACCCGTCAGGCTGTGGGACGTGGAGAGCGGCGCGGCACGTGCCACGTTTGCGGGCCATCCGGGACCGTCGCTATCCATCGCGTTCTCACCCGACGGAACCTGCCTGGCGACCGCCAGCAAGGACCGGACCGTGAAGATCTGGAGCACGGCGACCGGCTCTGAACTGGCCACGCTGCAAGGGCACACCGGCCAGGTGCAAGCCGTGGCGTTTTCACCCGACGGCCGAATCCTCGCCAGCGGCAGCGAGGACGGAGCGTTGAAACTCTGGGACGTCGCCACCTGCCAGGAGCTGATCTCGCTGGACGCCCACTCGGGCGGAGTCCGATTTGTCGCCTTCTCGCCCGACGGAAGTCTCCTTGCCAGTAGCGGCGGCACGGCCGATGGACGCGGCGAAATCTGCCTCTGGACCACCGCTCCGGGCGACGACTGACCGATCCGGGCAAGCCCCTCTAACGGCAAGATGCATTTGAGGCGTAATTGATGTCGCCAAATTCAAGCCAAGCGCCCGACGACATGCGACGGCTGGGAACACTCGCGATGGACTTTCGTGGAACCAAATGTGACCCGGACCGCCAGCAGATCGCGCAGAGGTACTCAGCCACCGTGGAGCGACTGATTCGCAGTGGCAATTGGGGAGAAATGCCAGCCCCTGAGGACCAATTGCCGGACAATTGGATGCCTCGAAGTTTCTTTGAGTATTGGTTCCGGTACCACGGCGTCAGATAGGAACCCTGTTTCGTTGTGGGTTCGAAGCCGGTTTCGATTAAATCACGACCGAGTAAAGTACCTGATGACTTTTTTGTGCATCGTTCGTCCCCGAGGATAGCGGGCTCTCTTTCGGTGTTGTTATTCGTGAATGCAGTGGCTGCGCATCGGGAAATCGCGAACCAGCGTTTTCGCGAAATTCCAGGCGTAAACCGGTACCATGACAATCACGAACATCGTCAACGCCAGCAAATAGACCGGTGTCAAAACCAGACGAACAAGCCGCGAGCTCCAGCGGCCTCTGGCCCATTTGGGAGGGCACCACGGACCCGCTTTCGCGGGTCGCGGCTTGCGCGGAAAGTGGCGATCTCGAAGGGCGAGCAGGGCGGCCGCGATCCATGTGATTGCCAAGAAGAAGACGATCGAAGCCAGCGTGATGATCGCCACATCCCTCATGCCGGCATTCTAGCGACCGGCCGGCGCGCGTTAATTCAAAATTCCGGGCGAGCCGGAGTCTGCCGTCTTCCGCGGAGTCGGTATCAGGCCGTTGGCCCTTCCGCAATTGGTTGCTCACACGCTTTTCGGTCCCCCTTTTAGTTTCCGTCAAAGTCACATGAGACCATCTCGGTGCCCCGCAAGACAGCGGTTTTGATCGCGAGTTGCTTGTCGCAGTTCCGTACCGTGACAGTCCACTTGCCGGGCCACAGGCCGGAAATCGTGAACCTTGTCGACACGGAATCTTTGGAACCGGCGGGCCAGTTGATCGCGAACCCCTGCGAATCGGTCGCCACGGCGGTCACTGAGCGGTCGCGCACGACACTGAACGGCAAACGAACGGTAATGCCTCCGCCGGGCACGAGTTTGTGAGTTCCCACGTCTGAGATGTTGTTGGCGACAGCAACTTCACCGATTCGGCACCAACCGGCATCGTAGTCGTGGGCAAAGAGGACGTACTCGTCCGGATCCAGGTAGCGTACGCAGAAATTGCCGCCGTTGTCGCACCGTGCGTGGCGGATCGCGTGGGATTTTTTGCCAATCGCCAGGACGTGAACCATATATCGAAATTGTTTCGACCATCGAAGGGCTCCCGTGATACAGCCGGCACCCAATCGGACGGTGAATGTGGCATGACCCGGTTGCACGTCCATCTCTTGCTCAGTGAGGGTACCACGGAACCCGATACTCCCCAGAAAGTCGCCGATGACGGCGTGGTACTTGCCCGGATGCACGTCTCGCAACAGGATCCGCGGCTGACCATGCAACTCGTACCAATCCGGTTCGCAGAACGAGACAGGCTTGTCCTCCTTCGGTTCGAGGTCGATTCGAAACATCGGCTCGTTTGCGGTCACGTTGACGACTTTGCGCTCGGCGCCCATTCCAGTACCGGACAAAAACTGCGCCTGTGAGCCGTCGCCGATGACGAATTGGCCGGTGACATTCCAACCGTCGGACGGTTCAAAAAACCGCACTTCGGTGCTTTGTCGATCAAGCACATAAGCAATGCGGGAATACGTGAAAATAATGTCGCCGCCACCGCGTTCAAAATTGACGGCAACCCTTCCCACCGGCACATGATCGACGCGGAAACGGCCCTGCGCGTCTGTCTTGAATCGGATCGGTTCGAAGGAGTTGGGCTTGTTCGGGTTTGACCCGCCGCAACCATCGGCAGGCACGATCGTCCCATCGGCAAAGGCCCAGGTGCCCCGTTTCGGATCGAGCCGGTACTTGCCCCCTTCGTAAATCTCTTGTGGTTGGAACACCACGCCGAAGACGGACCCTCGCCGCGGCGGCTCCCGATCGGTGCCCTGAGCACCGTTTGTGCGTGAGCACGGCCCAGAGCCCGTGCAAAGCAGCGCCAGCACAATGATCCAGAACGCCTTCGCCACTGGGTTGCGCGTCTGCATCGTCTCAGTCTCCATGAGGAATCGGAACACCGTCAATCGTTGATCTCAATTGGTGCCCTTGTGTCCGAGTAACAACCGGCATTTCCGGCAACATCCAAAGGGCTCGGCGTTCAATCACCCGATAGGTTCCGGGCTCTCAGGATGCGCGACGATCGAGCCACAGAACGAGCAAAACTCCGATCGCGGCGCCTCCCGCTGCCCACACGAACGGATGCGCCGAGACACCAAGCGGCTCGGGATAAGTGAAGAACAGGGCGAAGGCGGTCCAGAAGCCGACGAAACCGCCGATCATGATGGCGATTGCGATCCACAACGATTTGCGAACCGGGGTCATGCCATCATTTTATCCGTCCCACGACCCGGCGGGCGCACTGAGCCTCCGGTCACTTCTCGTCCATGCGTCGAACCGGCTAAACTAACGGCTCGGACTCGTGACTTAGTCGTCGAGACGCCCGCCCCATGAGCCTGCCTCGATTTTGCTCAGGTCCTCTGAGCCGCCGGGAATTCGCCAAAACACTCTCCGTGATGTTGGGAGGCGTGTATCTGCACGACGTCGCTCCGCTGCGGGCGATGGCCGCGCGGGCGGATCGCGGTGCTGCGGATACGGCGGTGATTTTGATCTGGCTCCCCGGCGGGCCGCCGCATCTCGATATGTACGACATGAAGCCGGCCGCCCCGCGCGAGTACCGCGGCGAGTTTCGGCCCATTCCGACGGTCGTGCCGGGGCTCGAGCTGTGCGAGCTGATGCCGTGGCATGCGAAAACGGCCGACCGGTTCTGCGTGATCCGCTCGGTGTCGCACGAGTTTGCCGATCATGGGGGCGGGCATAAACGGTTTTTGACGGGCCGCTTGCCGAAACAGCCGACCGGCTTCGTCAACGATTATCCGGCCGTCGGTTCGATCGTGGCCAAGATGCGGGAACAAAAGCACGTCGGATTGCCGAATTACATTTCGGGGACCGATCCCGGTCGCAACGATCCGGATGTGTTCAGTTTCGGGGCGGCTTACCTCGGGCCGTCGTACACGCCGTTTAGCGTCGTCGGCGATCCGAGCACGCCGAGCTTCAAAGTCCCCAATCTCGCCCCGCTGGCCGAGGTCGCCGGACGGTTCGACGATCGCACGCGGCTGCTCGCGGCGCTGGACCGGCTCGAACGGGATGTCGATCGGCAGAAGATCGACTCGCACGATCGGTCGTGCCGGCAGGCGATCGAGCTGATTTCGAGCCCGGCCGCGCGCACGGCTTTCGACCTGACGCGGGAGCCGGCGGCCCTTCGCGATCGGTATGGGCGGCACTGCTGGGGACAGCGGGCCCTGTTGGCTCGGCGGCTGGTCGAGGCAGGATGCAGCTTCGTCACGATGGTGCTGGAGAATCCGTATCAGTCGGGCATCCCGTGGCTTTCCGACGGGACGTACAACTGGGACTCGCACGCGGTCAACTGCCACATCTTCAACGACCTCAAGATGCGGTTGCCGATCTACGACCAGGCGGTGACGGCCCTCGTCGAGGACCTGTACGCCCGCGGGCTCGATAAGCGGGTGATGCTCGTCGTGACGGGCGAGTTCGGCCGCACGCCGCGGTTGGAGTCGCAAATCGGAACGCAGACGCACGTCCGCCAGCCGGGCCGCAACCACTGGCCGCAGGCGATGTCGATGCTGGTCGCCGGCGGCGGCATGCGCACGGGCCAAGTGATCGGCGCGACCGACGCGAAGGGGGAGCATCCGAAAGACCGGCATCTCTCGCCCAACGACCTGTGGGCGGCGGTCTATCGGCACCTGGGGATCGATCCGCAGGTCTCCGTCCCCGACGCGCAGGGACGCCCGCTGCCGATCTTGCCCTTCGGCCAGGCGATCCGCGAGCTGGTTTAGAGCGAGTGCGTGTTACATCAAGGCGGCAAAGCACCCGATAAGCCGCGCCGCCATTTGTCGTGCGCCATTCGTGGAGGACAGGCGCAACACTTCGACTCTCAATTCTACGGCAAGGGTCAAGGGGGCGGATTTGCCCGCGCGATTTTTCTGTGGTGGAATCCCTTTTTTTGCGCCGCAGAAAAACCAGAAAAATCGGGGTTTCTGTGCAAAAATTGTGCAGAGAATTCGGACTGGACACTTGGTCAAATGAGAAAAAGCGGCCGCCAATAAAAAAACGCCGCCCAAAAGGGCGGCGCGGGGACCGATTTCACATGCTTTTAAAGAGCCGCCGGGGGGACTTGAACCCTCGACCTACGCATTACGAATGCCGCCAAGCGCTCAGCTTGGCGTTCGGCTCGCGTCTGAAATGTGGTTTTCATCGGGAATTCGTAAGGTTCGCCTATAGTGCGGAGCGCGTTCGTCTGGCGTTCGGATGCCGATTTCGCTAACACTTTCGCTAACACCCCTGCGATCTAGTAATCCATCGGGTTGTCGCGTTTGGTTGCAAAGGGCGCGGCTGAAACGGGCGCCAGGCGACGCGAGTTTCTACCCTCCGCGGCGCTTGCCGGCCGGCCCGATCGAATGGGTAGAGCCATGTCCAACAACCTTTCCGACGACAGGGCGCTACGCCATGCCTTTCTGTGCGACCTGACCCCTCATTCCATCCCGCAATTGCTCAGCGTGTTCGGCCGCAAGGGCATCGACACCGAGCGGACGGCTTCACTCGCCGCTGAAAGGGGACGGACCAAGGCGCATCAGATCGCCCGATTGGACGTGCTGATCGCAAAGTGTGAGTTGCAGCAATCCGGCGGATTCACAGACGGGAAAGCCGTCACGGATCTGTACCGGGAGGCGGAGGCACTGTGGAATCGGTACAGATGGGAGGGGCTCACCCTACCAGAGTTGCCCGACGAGCTGACTTTCCCGTATCGGATCAAGTGCATTGAGGCGGTTCGCGCACGCGCAGAGGAGAAGGTTGACGAGCTGGAAGGCCGCCAGAAATCGCAACCTGACGAGGCCGGCGGGAAGGGGAATCAAAATGGGACTGTCGATCCCTTGATTGCCCTGCAGCGGGCGATTCTCAAGGCACTGGACGGAAAATCGCTGAAGGTTGAGAAGCTGGCGGAAGCCTGCAAGGTGCAAACATCACGCTTCTACAAGCCGAATGGGCTAAAGGAACTCAAATCGGCCGGCAAGGTGAAGCTCAAGCGTGGCGTCGGCTACTATCGGCCGGATCGCCCCCCATTGGATGATGACGGGGAACAAATAGGGAAAAAGTAGTGAAAAAGTGGAACTTGGTTTCCCCGCGTCGCTAAGCGTAGAGTCTCCGTGAACTGTGGCCAATCCGAATTGGCCTTCATTCAGCCGCGTTCACCGGAGAATCATTATGGCCGCGTCCGCGACCAATCAGGCGCCCCCGCTTACGATTGAACGAGACAAGCTCTATCCGCTCGCCGAATTCGCGCGGATCACTCACTTTGGCCGCCATGCGATGCGACAAGCTCGACGTCGCGGGCTGAAGGTTCACTACAGCGGCAATCGTGCGTTTATCAATGGCGCCGATTTTTTCGCCTATCTCGACTCCGCGAATGGGGCCGATGCCAAGGCGCATGAATCGTGAACGACGCACGCCAGGCGCTCGATGATCGAATCGAACGGCTCCGGGCAGAGCGGAAGCACATCCGCAACGACGAAGAACGGCGGCTCAAATTGCAGTTGCTTCGTCTTTTGGAGCGGCGGCAAGGCAGTGACAGCAACGAAAAGCCCGGCGCGAAGCGGCTCTAGTCTCGCACCGGGCAAAAATCGAAAGCTACGGGGATGCTACAGCCAAATAACTCAACCGGCAATGCGGGTGAGGTGTTCGCTGGACTAGGAATTGATCCGTGGCCCGATCCTCCCGCACGTGAGGCGTTCCACGGGATTGCTGGCGAATTGGTCGACTTGATTGACCCTTTCACCGAAGCGGATCGCGTTGCGTTTTTAGTTCAGTTTCTTGGGGCGTTCGGAAACTTAATCGGGAAGAGTGCTCACTTCCCGCGCGAGGCAGATTGTCACGCGGCCAAGCTCAATGCGGTTCTTGTCGGCGTATCGGCAAAGGGACGGAAGGGCGTTAGCTGGGGACAAGTGAAACGGGTTCTGGGCAGAGTCGATGCGGAGTGGTTGACGGGTCACGTTCTTTCGGGGCTGTCGAGTGGAGAAGGTTTGATCTGGGCCGTCCGCGATCCGGTCCGTAAGGGCGAAGTGGAGGGAGAGTGTGGCGTTGGTGACACGCGGTACTTTGTTTTTGAGCCCGAGTTCGTGTCAGTTCTGAAGGTCGCTCAGCGCGAAAAGAACACCATTTCGGCGATCATCCGCCAGGCGTGGGACGGTGACACCCTTCGCACGATGACGAAGAACTCGCCCGCGAAGTCGACCGGCTGCCACGTCTCGGTATTTGGGCACATCACGCGCGACGAGCTGCGACGCACGGTTACGGAAACCGACATCGCCAACGGGTTCTGCAATCGATTTCTTTGGGTATGTGCAAGGCGGTCAAAGTGTCTGCCCGATCCCGTCATGCTTGACGACTCACAATTCGATCCTTTCGTCTCACGACTTGTTAACGCTGCCGATTTCGCAAAGAGAGCGGGAGAACTCCGGCGAGACGACGAAGCCCGTGAAATCTGGAGGGCGGTTTACCCAACCCTGTCCGAAGGTAAACCGGGACTGCTAGGGGCCGTCACGTCGAGGGCCGAAGCACAGGTTATGCGACTCGCCCTCATCTTCGCATTGCTCGACCGGGCCGCGGTCATCGGAGCCGGTCATCTGGAGGCAGCACTTGCCCTGTGGGACTATTGCGAGGCATCGGCCCGGTACATCTTCGGTTCGCGACTTGGCGACCCCGTAGCGGACGAAATCCGGGCCGTCCTGAAGTCGCGACCGAATGGCATTTCGCGCACCGATCTGAGTGACCACTTCAGCCGCAATCGTTCGTCGCGCGAAATCAGTCTGGCGTTAAGGACGCTGGCGGAATCGGGAATGGCCAGAATGGAATCCGGCGCTGACACGGGAGGGTGCCGCGGGAGATATGGTTTCCGATGTAGTGCGGCCTCGTTCGTTTAATTCGTTTGTTTCGTACTCTAGCTGGTAAAGAGCATGAAATACCTCGACCTAGCCAAAGCCGCTCTCAAGAACCGCAGTCCAGTACCCAAAGCGCACGAAATAAACGAAATAAGGACTCGTAACGAAGCAAGAAAACCGGAAGCACGCGAGAGAACCGAAGACCACGAAAGAAACGAAGTAAACGAAGTACGTCGCGGCGCCTCTGACGTGCGGTCGGAATCCCGTGAGGGCCGCCTTGACCTGCCCGCGCTAATCGCGTGGTTCCAGGCCGTCCGAGACGTTCTGCCGCGTGCACCGTTCGTGCTTCGGCCGGGATGCCGTGTCATCGATTCAGAACGCTTCTACGACTCATTGGAGCGCGACATCGCGAAAGGGGGATCGGGCGTTCGATGGACGGCAGGTCTTCAAAGCGATCTGACCGACCTACGGGGCGTCGGTTAGGGGCATTAGCGAGCGTTTTCACTGTCAACATGTTGAATCGCGTTAAAACCATCAACGGGACGCACGCGCGGAATCGGTCTCCGGCTGGCCGAATTGCCATCAAACGATGGGGAACGTGCGGAAAACGGCCAAAAACACGTAGAATCGACACTTGAAGCGAAAAGCGGACGTCGAAACGGTTCGGCATTTTGATGCGTGAAGGCCCCGACGTAAACCCTGACGCCGCAAGGCCGATTGTGAGCTTGAATGCATACAACGCAATGCAAACGCTGTGTACGCATCGATTTAGGTGTGTCGCGACTTTCAACGAACGGACCACGTCGTGCGGCGCAAGCGCCGCGATCTCATTCCTATGACCATTCGTAGAAAGGACTTACGATCGGTTTAAGCGACTAGGCCGAAAAATGGCGGCCTGACACCTCGACGCGGCCCGCCTCGACATGAGAGATGACCCATGAAGGATGACGAGATTAAACGGCTGTCGAATGTCTCCCCTGCGGAGCTGGAGCGGTTCAAGCAACTCGACAGCGCGACTCAACAGGCGATCCTCGACGCGATGGCTGGGCCGCTACGCAATCGACGGCTTGCGGCAAGAGATCGGGCCGTCGCCGAGGCGAGAATCAAGGCTTATCGGAACGCCATGAATTCTCAGGAATCCGGTCGATAGGAAATTACGTTACCATTGACGAACGTCAACGGTGATGTAATACTGAGCCAAGGCCATCAAACGGGGGACCGGATTATGAAGCGGATCACGAAAATCGTCGCCTATTATCGCGTGAGCACGAAACGGCAGGGGGAATCGGGACTAGGCTTGGAAGGGCAACAGGCCGCCGTGGCAGCATTCGCCAAGCGACAGGATGCAACGATCGTCGCGAGCTACGTTGAAATCGAAAGCGGCAAGCGATCCGATCGGCCCGTGTTGCGCAGTGCTTGGCCATGCACGATTGGCCAAGGCTACGCTCGTCGTCGCCAAGCTCGACCGGCTGGCCCGCAATGTCGCGTTTCTTTCGGCCTTGATGGAGTCGGGGGCGGATTTCGTGGCCATCGACAACGAACACGCGAACCGCTTGACGATTCACATTCTGGCAGCCGTGGCGGAAGCGGAAGCCAAGGCCATCAGCGAACGGACAAAAACCGCTCTTGCGGCTGCCAAGCGCCGCGGGGTCAAGCTCGGCATGCACGGCCCGGACACTGGAAAGGCCGTGAGAGCAAGCGGGACCCTCGCAAGGCTTCTCAGGCCGCCGCTGTGGCACGCCAGAAGGCCGCACTCGACACCTATGCGTTTCTGATGCCTACGATTCGTGAATCGCGGACGAACGGCCAGACGTTTCAACAGATTGCCGATAGGCTCAATGCCAACGGTCACGCGACGCGATCAGGAAAGCCGTGGAGTGCAACAGCGGCGCTTCGCTTGTGGCGCATGGCGGAGAGCCAAGGCTAATTGGCGTCGGCTCGATGGCGTCGACGACGACCCCCCGGGGGTGTGGGTTCGCGTTCTGGCGCGGCCGGCCCCCCATCGACGGGATGCATGCCTGCGGGCTCCGCCACCGATTTTTGTGTTTCAATTTGCTGGCCGATTGAAAGGATCGCTGACGACGGAAAACTTTGTCTTACCTCGAAATAAGGACAATCCCCAAACGATTTTGGTGCTGAGCTATCTGAGAGGATCGTCTGCGAGAAAGGCCGAATGATGACATCTCAAGAGGACTTTCGTCCGTCTTCCGTCCGATACCCTTGACAACCTCGTCCGGATGCCATGCAGTCGCCATAAGTTATTATTCCTTATGGCCTTAAAGAAACACAACAGTCCAGTGGGTACATCTCGCCTATTTTAACTGGAATTCGCTTGACCTGGGAAAAAAACCCCAGATTTGCGAGGACGGATCGCGTATTGCTACTGTACAGCGTTGGGCGCCGTAAAATTCATGCGGTGAGTATTGTGGGATCGATACTGCAGAACGAATCGTCTGACCTGTGGTGCCGGCGGTTCTGAGTGCGGGGTTCCGATGACCGAAAAAGAAAAGCAAGAGCGTTTCAAAGACATACTTGCGAATCGAACGCAGTCCGATGAACTGGTCAAGCAATTGCTTGAGGTCCAGGCGGGAACGCGCACAACGGTCACGATCGAGACCCTCGACGGGAGGACCTACGTGACCAAGGCTGTCCCGCTGAGACGAGTCGGGACAAACCTTGTCGAGGTCCCAGCCAAGCCAGCCGCTAAATGAGCGTAGCCTTCCAGGCCGTTGTGCTGCTTGCAATCGCAATGCCTGGAATCATCTTCCGCCGATGCTACTCGCGGGCCGGGCAGTTTCGCGAAAAACGTCCAATCACTGACGAACTGGTTGGAGGGTTTGTTGCGGCGGCAATGCTGCATTGGGTCTGGATAACCCTTTTTCAGCAGATCGCGATATTCTTTGACGCACGCATCTCACTTCCGGCGGCCCTGATGTTCGCGATGGGCCAATTTGGTAAAGACGACCGGAATTTTGACTTCGCAATCCGAAGTGTAACCGTGCCTCCGGTGCCGACTTTCGTCCTTTGTTACTTCGTCACCCTTTACCTCGTCTCAGCATTCGCCGGCCAGAAATGCCGCGAGTGGACGCAAACCACCGCGAGCCAAGCGCCCTATGCCAAATTCATTCGCTGGCTGCATTCGCTTGAAGATGAAGGTCCCAGCTTGCGAAAATGGGAAGAGTGGCGGGCACATTTAAGTCCGCCGGCCGGGATGAGCACCGTTCAATTCTTAGCTGCGGTTGTTCCACTCGGGGGCACCCCGTTTCTTTACTACGGGATCCTCGATGACGTGATTTTCGACGACAGTGGAATCCCGGACAGGTTCATTTTGCGCGATGCGCGACGTCGTAAGATTGGAGACAACGAAGGCAGCAGCATCGCGCAGCAAGAACCGTTCTACAAAATCAAAGGTGACTTGCTGATCATACGGCTCGCCGAAGCCACGACGTTAAACCTTTCATGGTTCGGGTTCGATTTGGACGTCGAGGAAGTCTCGCAATCGAACGTTAGCGACGCCTCTTCGGCGCCGAATGCTCCGACCACGTAACGCCGCATTGCTCAAGTCGAAACAAGGGAGTCAACGCCTGCCGCAAGCCAAAGGGTAAATATCGATGCAATTCCCATTCGACGAACCGGACGACAGCACCGATTCCCGTGGCTTTCCCCGCGCTCTGGCGATTTGTGTAGCATCCGTCTTGCTCTTGGCCCTGGCTGGCTTGTGGAGCCTGGTGTCGCATCGGCACCAAGGAGCCGAAGCGACCGAGCCGGTAAAGGCATCGACGGACCCACGGGCCAAAGAAACGGAATGCAACGCCCTGAAACCGACGCCGAGCGGGGCGCCCTCGAATCCATCGGCGTCGCGAACGTCGGTGAGTGCAAAGCCGGCGAGAACGGCCGAGAGCAACGCCAGCGCAAACGGTTTCGATAGTTCTGTTCCGAACGTGACTGCGCAGACGTTGAAGCTGTTTGGTGAGAAATACGCAGCACTGGTTGGCGAGAAACAACGAGCCGTGCAGATGACCGGCTGTCGTTTCGTCGAGGTCAGCGACTCGTGGATACACGCACTGCCAAGTGTAGGGATGCAGTCGTATGTGGCTGGGAATTATTCGGCCGATTCATCGCCGTTTCCCTATATCGGCACTGACAGCGGTCATCGGGTCGCCTACGACACGTGGGATTACAGGCAGTGGTGTGGCTTAACCGTGAAGGACAGCGATGGCGAGATATTTGAATTCGCGTTCGCGAAAAAGGACAAATTTGGCGAAACATTGCTCGGCCTGAAGGCCGGTAAACCTGTTGCGCTCAAGGGCGAGATTGTGGCATTGCGACCATCCGAGCTGGGAGGGCGCCGCGTCATTGGCCAATACGGCTTTGTCTGCACGGAAATCATACAAGGGCAAGCTCCACTGCCGGTTGCGCTGATCCAGCAACAACCGACTCAGCACACAGAGAAAAGTGCTAACGGATTTTGGCTCAGTCGCAGCGCAAGCAAGAGTGATGAGCGCATCGTGTTCTCGCTCGCGCACGCATTCGATTCGTCGGACGGCGACGGCTCAATACGCTTTGATCAGAATTTCGCGAGAGCCTCGATTGGCCGCAAGCTGGAGGCCGGCGACCAAGTTTTCGTCCATGACTTCAGCGTTGAATTCCTTCCGCCAGATTCCGAGCAAGGGACGGACAGGGGTCGCGGCAGGGGTCTTTGGTTCATCCGCGATGCG
This sequence comes from uncultured Planctomycetaceae bacterium, assembly GCA_963833105.1. Classification (GTDB taxonomy): domain Bacteria; phylum Planctomycetota; class Planctomycetia; order Planctomycetales; family Planctomycetaceae; genus DASPSM01. The sequence continues at coordinate 198,525 of CAWHWU010000024.1, read as the reverse complement.
AGCGGCAAGTGCAAGCTCGGCTATGATCGCGAGAAATTGAGCGCGAGCGAAAAACGCAGGGGAGAACCGACGCGGCGATGGACGTCCATTGACGATAGTTTTTTCAGGCTGATCGTTGGTCGTGACCTGACGCGCGGAGAGCGGGCATTCCTCCACGATCCGAAAGTTGACAACGGCCCGTGAAAATGAGCGACCAGACATTGATTCCCGAAATCAGATGTCAGCGCGCTGCCGATTTCCTACGCATTCTTCGCCGGTCAAACGAACGTTGGCTGGGAGAGCGCGACCTTTCAAGCAGATGGATATTCCGCGGTCAACGCGACCCATCAAAACCGCTGACTCCAAGCTCATGGCGACCGGAAATCGTGAGCGATTTTCGCTTCAAACATTGGGAATCATTTTTTGACGAAAACAATTTGTTGAATGCCGCAAGAAATCATCACAACGACAAGCAGGGCAATATCCCTGATGATTGGCTGAAACGCGTAATTGTCCAAAGATTCTTCCAACACGATGTCGTGTATAGATTCACGGATCTTGTCGATCAGCTTGGGATTCGAGTGCCTGGAGGGCTCGCGCAACCATACATCGAAGTCGATTCTTTCCTACGTCCGCAACTAGGTCCCGCGGTATCCCAGACTCCTCATCCAGCAGTCGCCCTTGCCCAGCATCATGGAATTCCGACGCTTGCGCTCGACTGGACCTCGAATCCGCTCGTTGCCGCATTCTTCGCAGTGCGATCGGTCGCGGATGGAGAGTCTGGCGATGTCGTCGTTTGGGCCCTCGATCCCAATTTGATGAGCGTCAGAGGACGGGCGAACGAAGTACGCCTCTTTAAGGTTGATCGATGCGATATTGGTTTTCTTCATGCCCAAGATGGATTGTTCACGTTTATCACTGATGCGGACACTTTTTACTTGAACACAGGCATGTGGCCTCAGCTGGAGGCTCTTGTACTGCCGAATGCGCTGAGTGAAGATTTTGCTTCCGAAAAGTGAGGCACATTCCGCGAGACGCCTGCTTTATGCCGAAAAGATTTCGAGTGCTCACTTGATGCCAACCCTCGACAACGTAAAGACAGCCCTGAATGCCGCTTGGCGTACCCTCGCGCCGCTCAACGAGTCCGATCCGAGTTAGGCGAGCGCGTCAATCAACTGACGGCGTTTTTCCAGTCGGTTGTCGTTTCTGCCGGCGGAATTCCCACGGGGCCACCGGATGCGGATCGGCCCACAACCCACGTCGATGCTTGCGGGCTTCCGACTCGGCGGCCGTGAACTCACCGGGCTTGTCGTAGCGCACGTATCGCCACGCGAAACCGTCGCGGACCATTTCCAGATTGATGAACCGATCGCCAACGTAAATCCGGCCAACCTCTCGGCGGTAACGGTCGACGTCGATCACGTCGATGCGCACGGCCTTGCCGAAAACCTTGGCTGCGAGTGCTTCCCGCGACTTAGTGCCGAACGCCTGTTTTTTCTCCGGCGCATCGATTCCGGCGAGGCGGATTTTGTGCTGCGCGTTCGCGCCGTCGAGAATCGTTAACGTGTCACCATCGGCGATCGCGACGACTTTGCCGTTGAGCGTGTAGTGGGGTTTGTCGGCCGCAAGTAGGGAACCAGAAAGGGTGACTGCTATCGGCAACAGGAGCGCCGTGCCTTTGAACATCAGGGATTCTCCGGGCACAACACTTTTCAAATTTTGATTCGACGGTCGGCGGGGCGAACAGTTCTGATATGGGCGCGATACGCCTCCCGGCATAGGATTTGCCTACTTTAACCCGCAGGGAGGCGCGGAATGGCAGTGAAACCAGACGCCAAAGACTGGACGATCAAAGAGCAGATCATCGAGGATCTTGCGACAGGCCTCACTTTTCAATTCGAAGTGACGCCTCAAGGATCAACTCGTTTTCGCATCTTTGGGGATCTCCCGTTCGGAAACCGGGAATTCATCTTTGATCGGAACGGAGCAGAGGCCGGATCGGGTACTGTCCTCTCTGGTCTCTGTCGCCCCAGTTGGCTCACCGCGATCGACGATTAGCCTATCCGCGAATTGCACCGCGGCAGTTCACCGTAGGTCTGCTGGTGCCCATTCAAAAGCTGTCTCTCTCGATTTGCCGCGAACAAAGTAACTTCAAATCTGAAAAACGCCGCGCCTTGCGTGCACGGACCGTCGTCACCGTTCAAGTGATCTAGCAGTCGCGACTTAATCGTCACATCTGTGCCGGCGGCGCGTCCGTAATAGATGCAGGTGTCGGCTGCGTCATACAGTCCGTAGACGCCGTGTTGGTCTGGCGCAGAAAACGCGATGACGAGTCGATTGAAACCGTACCGTTGCGTAAGCAAAGACATAGAATCTCCCCAGTTCGGAATGCGTCGCCGGACATAATGTCCTCGCGACCGAAATTGTAAGGGGGAGTCCGCTGAAGGCGGCAAAGGCGGGTTTGCGAGACACAGCCTGTTGCGCATCCTGTCGCACTGACTCCACATCGTGCGACGCGAACGATAGCAGATTCAGGAAAAAGATCCAGGGGCGACAAAGAAGGAAGCCTTGACTTGCTGGTGGGCAAGCCAAGGCTCACAGGCTGTATCTCGCGACCAGTTTGTATCACGCGGTCAATCGAGTCGCAAGTGCCGTCTTCAACTATCGGCGAACCGTTCGGCCGACCGCTTCAAGAGCAGATCGAGCCGTGCCCTCTCTTTGACCGCGAGTGCTGCACCGGTGTATCCGGGGAAAACTCGGGACGCGTCGCAACCGGAACGAACAAGCAAGTCGAGCAAGCGGGGAGCCTCCCGCTGCGGTAGCTCGACTCGCACGAATTTCAGACTTCCGGCGACGTCGATTTTGTGAAGTTGGCACCATTCGTGGATCAATTCGGGCAATGCGCGCCGATCGCAGAGCCTTAAATCGTCATAATTGCGCCAGAGCGTGAACACTCCCCGTTGCGCCTGGAGATTTGGATTCTGGTCGTACGGAGGCATCGGCATAACCAGTGGGCCATCGATTGAAAGTTGCCCTGAATTGATTACCGCAGCCGCGCTCTCGGCGAACACCCAAACGGCGAGATTTCCCGCAGGCCGCTCAGGGATCGTCTTGAAATCCGGGTCCACCATTTCTTCGACCACCTTCGACGCTGCGAAATAAGCGGCAATATTGACATCACGTGTCCAGTCAAGAAGTCGTGTCGGAAGGCCGTAGTGCTGTGCGAGCGCGAGCAACGGCAACAGTTCATTTGACGGCCAGGAGGCAAGAAACGAGCCGCCCCTCAGACGGTGGTGTCGCATGTACGACTCCATCCCGTTGGGATCCCGAAGGAGATCATAAAACGCGGAGTCGAGCCGCGGCAGTGGCAAACCGCTCTGATGAACGTGTCGGCAGAAGCCCACCAGAACACCGAATTCCAAGGCGAACTGCGTGACGCTCTCCCGACGTTCCGGGTCTTGCCACTGGATTTAAGGCGGATTTTCTTGTCAATTGCAGCAGGGACGGCAAATCGGAGCAGTTCCGCGCGTCCCGTCGGATGACGTAGCGAGCGCAGAACAAGTTCATGCTTCTCCGCATCGCTGACGCCTCGAAGGCAGTAGACGGTTTCTGCTCCAGGGAATGGCCCACTGAGGACCTCGGAAGTAGCTTTTCTCAGAGCGTCGAGAAACCCTTCGGGCGAGTCCGTCTCGACTCGTTCAACGAGCGGGTGATTCTGAAGGGATTGCGTCGACCGCGCTGGATCGTCAGCCGTCGCCTGGTCGTCAGTCATGCAACCATTTTAGCCCTGCCCAATTACAACCCCAATTGCAACTAAACGGGTCGATTTAGCCTTGCCCGTTCGCGCCGCGTCGATTATCGAAAATGAAACACCCTACGGTTGACGACATGTCGATGATCGAGCCGCGCAACCCGGCCGTCGAATCGACGAATTTCGGTTGCCCGGACGGCAATCTCGACGACGGCCACGGCAGTAACTGCTCCACGATGACGGGCAATCAACCCGGTAGTTGATGCGGCCGAGCACAACCGCGACGGAGAACTCCAATCGCATTCGCAATAAGGAGCAACGATGACAGACGGAAACGGAAAACCGCGACCGCATTTCCTCGACGGGATTTCACGAATTCCAACCGCAAGAATCGTTCTTGCTGGTTCTATGTTCGTCCCCGTCCTTCACAAGCCGGAAGAACCGCCAATCACGTCGAGCCATCACCCGGAGCACGCCGAATGCGATGCATCAACTCCGAAACGAGCCGAGGTCTGCGACGAGGTTCAGAGGCAATCAACGACGACCACGCCAGCACGGGACACAAATTCCGCATGGGCGGGGCCGAGGCCGGAATTTGACGCGACGAAAATGATCTGGCAGATTCCCAGAGATCACGGTCACGACTAGGCGTGCAGATCATAAGTCCCTGTAATTCCTCAAAGTCAGATCGAGCCGATTGAAGATGACTTCATAGATGCCGGCGAGCTGAGACAAGCCGGGATCGTTCATTTTTGCGATTATCACTCGGCGGTCTGCCGACTCGGTTGTCACTGACGACCGCAAGCGGCACTCTGCGGCGTCCGTCTTTTGGCGAGCGCCTCAAGATTGGGTAGCTACGTTATTGACACACCGCATATCGTAGCTACAATATCGGGGGGGGGGACGGACGCGATGGGACGCAAGCCGCTATCGGATGAACCGAAAACGAATCGACCGCTACGCATCCGGCTAACGGATTCCGAGCGTGCGGAGTTGGACCGTGCAGCGGGCAAGCTCGGGACGTCGACCTGGGCGCGTCACTTTTTATTGCAAGCTGCGAGAACAAAAAACGGGAAGGGGCAGAAGCGATGACGGGCACAAAGCGAATCAGCGTGATCGTGTTCAAACCGACCGACCGGCCATTCTTTCACGCTCAGTGGACCGATTCTGTCACCGGAAAGAAAAAGACTCGCAGCCTTGGGACGAATATCCGGCGCGACGCCGAACGAGAAGCAGGCGCTCTCGAAAAGGAATTGCGCGCCGGCACGTTTCGCGATCCATCGCGCACAACCTGGACAGAGTTTCGGGAGCGATTCGAGGGAGAGTCGATCCCCTCTAAGGCACCCAAGACGGCCGACAAGTTTCAGGCGATGTTCAACGCAGTCGAAAGACACGTCAACCCGAAACTCTTGACGTCGCTCGACGCGGATCAAATCAGCCGATTCCAAAAGGCATTGCGCGAGACGGACAAGCTCGCCGAGCCGAGCATCAAGGGACACCTGGCTTACCTTCACTCAGCCCTCGAATGGGCAAGGCTGATTGGCCTGCTGGTTGCGGTCCCCGAAATCGCCATGCCAACGCGAACGGCAGGGATGAAGGGGCGCAATCGTGGCGGAAGAATTCGAGCGGATGCTGTCCGCAGTTCCCGACGTCGTGAACAAGCAACCGAGAGAGGGGACGGAAAAGAGCGCTTACAGACGGGCCGATGACGCGGCCCGCGTCGAATCGTGGCGGTTGCTGTTGCGCGGGCTTTGGTGGGGCGGCCTCCGACTCGGCGAGGCGTTAGCACTCGACTGGACCGACGATCGGAGCCTATGCGTTGACCTTTCCGGCAAGCGGCCGATGTTTCGCGTGCGGGCTCATGCTGAGAAGGGATACAAAGACCGGACCTTCCCGATGGCGCCAGAATTCGCCGAAATGCTCAAGGCGATGCCGAAAGACCAGCGGCAGGGGTTTGTATTCAATCCGCGGATGCAACGTGACCACGGCAAGCCACGGCGTTGCGACACCATTTCCAGCATCATCGTCGAGATCGGCAAAAAGGCCGGTGTGAAGGTAGCCGAGCGCGGTCCGAAGCTCAAATACGCTTCCGCCCACGATCTCCGACGGGCGTTCGGATTCCGCTGGTCCGCCCGCGTCATGCCGCCGGTTCTACAGCAACTCATGCGGCACGAGGACATCTCGACCACGTTGACATACTACGTCGGCCGAAACGCTGAAGCGACGGCGGATGCCGTGTGGGATGCGTTTGCATGCACTTCCGCGAGTGGTCCGCGCGTGAAGGAAGAGGCGGAATCAAAAGCGCCGGCGTCAAGCGGGCCTGCTGGCTGGCCTTCCAGGCGTTCACAGAAGTAAGTGAGCACACGCAGAAGCACGTCGGTAGAATGCCGCGTGCGGTTGCCAGTGACAATCGGGGTGAAACTCTCCGTCTCTTGTGCTATCGTGTTCGGCCGGGAGGCTTGACGGGCAATGACAACCGGTGCGCGAATTCCGCTGTACAGGGAACTTGAGGCTCTCCGCAAACGTCCGCTCATCGTCTATGTCACGAGCACTCGCGAGGGTGCTCCTGGCGCATGGCAGGGGACGTGATACCTGAGCTGCTTGATCAACTAACAGAGCTGCCGCCCGAAACGCAAGCCATTGACTTCCTGATAGTCAGTGAGGGGGGTGATCCGAAGGTCGCGTGGCGGGCAATGTCATTGCTGCGCGAACGGTGCAAACACATCTCGGTTTTAATTCCGCAGGTCGCCTTCAGTGCGGCCACGCTCCTTGCACTTGGGGCGGACGAGATTGTAATGCATCCAAACGCGAATCTTGGTCCGGTCGATCCTCAGGTGATCGTGAACAGGCGAAGAAAGGACAGCGACCAAGTCGACTCGATCACCTTTGGGTACGAGGATATGGTCGGGTTTATTGAGTTCCTCCGCGAGAAGGCCGGTATCAAGGAATCTGGCGACATCAAAGACTTGTTTCTGCAATTCTGTCAGGAAGTCGGCGCGATTCCCGTGGGATTGGCCGCGCGTGGTTCTCTGCTCACGACATCAATGGGCGAAAAACTGCTTCGCATGCACATGAAGGAGCCGGACGACGAAAAAAATGCCAAGGAAATCGCACTGGCTCTTAATCAGAAGTTTTTCGATCACGGCTATCCAGTCAGTCGCTCGGAGGCGAAGGACATCAACCTTAAGGTTGCGCCGCCGGACGAAAAACTCGAGTCATTGATCTGGAAGGTCTGGCAGGAAATCGAAGACGAGCTTAAGATTCGCAGGCCCTTCCATCCAATCCACGAACTCGCGCTGAGGACTTCGACAAGCACCCTTCTCGGGTCCGTTCCACATTTGGAACTACCGTCTGGCTTGCCCCCTCAGGCTTATCAGCAAATCCTTACGCAATTCTTTCAGGCCAATCCACTTACGCTGAGAACAATCGAGTCGTGTGACTTCAAGTTCGTCTCTGCGGTGCTGGAGAGCTGTCGATCTGCGAGCCGATACGTACAAGAAGGGAAGATTCTCGCGACGCGCTCCCGCCTCTTGAAATCAAGGCATTTCTTTGCGAAACAAGCCGAGGCTGGCAGCAGGTTGCGGTACCCTAAACGAAGACGTAGACTGGAATAGTTGGGGGAAATCAACGCTTTTCAGGTGTCAAAATGGCCAGCCGGTTTGTGATTGAACACGTCGCTGTCTCCGGGAATCCGCATCGCTTCGTGGCGTCGAGCGAGCCTATGAGCGGAATTGCCATCGAATTGACATCGACTGCCGGCGGGGAAACCACTCCCCGAGCAGAGGAAATGCAGTCTGGTCCGTTTGAATTCGAAGTCCCGCTCGATGTGCTGCTGCATTTTAGGCAGGAACCGACACCACCAATCGGTTCATCCGGCGCGTCGGAGGCGTAAGGCGGATTTCTGTTCGCCGGGCTTAATGCCCCACTGGCACAAGCAATTCGGGTGCAAGGGAGTTCCCAGTTCACGAGCTGCGGCCAGCGTGTACGTCACTTCCGCAGCATCGCGGCACGTGAAGCACGGATCGCCTGACAGTTGAATCACTGGGCCGCGACCCCGTCAAGTGCACTCGACATCCTGCTCGTTGAGGTCGATGAATTCAGCGAGCGTCGCTCAAGTCTGTGCTGAAGACATGCGGCACGACGACATCTCTACGACGATGACGTACTACGTCGATCTCAACGCCGAAGAGATGGCAGACGCTGTGTGGGCTGCGATTGCTAACACTTTCGCTAACACCGGCCCCGCAAAGCAACAAACGCCATCCGAGGTAATGGCGTAAGTCGTGATATTTAAGGATGTTACAAGAGCCGCCGGGGGGACTTGAACCCTCGACCTACGCATTACGAATGCGTCGCTCTACCAACTGAGCTACAGCGGCAAAAATGCTTGTCTTGAAGTGATCTGGGCGAAATTTCTTGTTTTTTTTCTTGAGCGTTGACGACCAAACGAACATCCGAAACCCCGAACGGATTGAAAAGTCGACCGAGGCGGCGACCGCGGTTGTCAATCACAAGCCTTCCCCGTAAATCGAACGCCCGTGACGATCGCGAATCCTACCAAGTCAAAGCCCGCTGTCAAAGTCGCGAGACCGTCTTCGTCGGGCCATTCGTGTCAGGAATCTTTCGGAACTCGGTGACAGCCGCCAACAGATGTGCCTGTGCCCCTTTGGGGTTCTCGCTTTATTGTGTCGGCTCATCGGACGGCGTGGTTGTCGACGACTTCTTGAGCGTGTGTTTCGACGATCTCTTCCTCTTGTGCGTGCCAGCCGTGTGGGCGTCGGCACGCGTGAGGGAAAGCTCGGAAGTGGCCGCGTTGATGTCGTACTTGAAATGCCTCAGGAAACTCAGGCCGAGCGTCGCCTGCGCGGTCGTTTTCGTAGCCGGAAGGATGTCGCACGCGACGTTTTTCACCGTGAAACTCCCCACGCAGACGGACTTGAGATTCACGTGCTTGGCCTCGACTTTTGTGCCGTCGGCGAGCACAACCGTTGTCGTCTCGGGGGCCGTGTCGACGTGGATACCGGCATCGACGGCGACTTGGTGCGGCAACAAGAGCGTGGCAACTTTGGCGTCCACCAGCATTTCGCACGGTTCGACGTCGTTGATCGTCACTGTCGCGAAGTAGCTCTGTTTTTTCTCCCGAAGAGGAACTTTGCCAGAGACGATTTTTAGTTCGAGGGTCTCCAGCCGCCTGAGGGACGACTCAAAAGAGTGGGACGGCGTGAGCTTATGGGACGTGTGGGCGCCCTCGTTCCACTCCTTGATGGCGGCGGTGATCTCTTTATCGTGGTTCAACTCGGAATACTCGGCAATCAGCCGATCGGCGAGCGTGCGGGCCTCCGACACCTGCTTCAGGTAGGCCTGGCGGGTCGCTTTCTCGTCCTTGTGCGAGTCCTCGGCCGACTTGGTCGATTTCTTCTCTCCCTGCTGGAGGCGAGCGATCTGCTGGTTGTTGGCGGCGATCTGTTGATTGATCTGCTGGACCACCTGGCCGCGAAACGCGAAAGCGACCTTGGTGACTTCCTGCAACCGCTGATTGAGAGCGACGTTCGCTTGCTTGAGTTCCTCGATCTGGGCGTTCGCCTCTTCGTCGCCGACGCCGGCCGATTGCTCCTCGCTGGCCGCTGCGCCGAGCTTGCGCTTGAGCTTGTAGGCCGCGGTGACCGATTTCGGGAATTCGGTTTCACCCAGCACGGTGAAGCCTGAGCGGCTGACCTTGATCCCTTTGCCGGAAAGCGCGGCCTTGGCCGAGGCCTCATCCCCGCGTGCGTCTGCCACTGCGGAGAGAACAAGAAAACCGCCCAAGAGGAGGGCGCTACAAATGGTCGCGAGACGGTCTATTCGCATCGGTTCGCCCCTACAATTGGCCGCGTGACGTCGCCCGTCGATTGACACTCAGTTTCGCCTGCTCGATAAATCGTCGAGACCCGCCGAGCGGCTTTTTTCCCGTTGGAGAACGACCAGGATTTGCTCGACGCCGCCTTAAGCAAGCCTACACCGGCCCGATCGCCGGATCAACAAGCTTTGGATCGAACGGCGCTGGGCCGCACTTTGCGTCGGTCTTCATGGCAAATGGTCGATCGTCTCCTCGGCCGATCTCTCCAAATCCATGGCCCCAAGTTGATAAAAAGGGTCTGAGATTCGATTCCTGGCCGACGGCAGTTGCGAGAGAACGGCGGTGCGTATGAGAAAGTGTTCGATTACGAGAGATCCCGCGCAAAACATCACGATTTCGGCGCGGCGTGTCGCTGCTCTCACGGCCTTCGTGCTCGCTTTGTCTGCAACGAGCCTCTACCCCGCTGGGAATGCGCTCCAATCGCCGCGAGAGAATCTCGCGGCGCTGGATCGGTTGCTACAACTCATGAAGCAACGTCTGACCTTGATGCACGACGTGGCGCGCTGGAAATGGAACGCCAACCAGCCCATTGCTGCGCCCAGCGCGAGAAGGAGTTGCTGGACAGCGTCGCACGGCAGGGGCGCGCCAAAGGACTCGACGCGAAGTTCGTACGGACCTTTTTCGCGGCCCAAATTGAGGCGGCCCGCTCCGTCGAGCAGGCCGACTTTGATCACTGGAAGTTGATCGGGCAACGGCCGTTCGCTGCCACGACGGGCCTCGGCGAACTGCGGCGGCGGATTGACGATTTGAATCGGGGACTCCTCAATGTCCTCGCCGAGCTTAATCCTGACCTATCAAGCGCTGCGATTCAGAAAACGTTGCTCGCACGAGCGGGGGCCATCCTGACCGGCGATGACCTGGCTCCCGTCCGCAAAACGGCAATTCGGCCGCTTCGTCGCTGAGCGACCATGCGGTCGGGTCAGGATGTCAGGCGAAAGGGAGTTGAACGTGACAACGTCCTCCCCATTCATGGAGTGATCCAGAAGAAGAGCGCAGCGCGTATGCTGGACGGTCGGGAACGATCGTAGTACGGTCTACGATACGGGCCTGTATCACCTCACAAAGTAACGTGTCTTCCATTCTCGTTCCTACCGGAGCCAAACAGACGCGGCAGGAACTGCTCGTTCGCAGGAAGCAATCCCCGCACAATCCGGCAATGGTTCCTTGAGTTCGACGAAATAGAGAAAGTCGCCGGCCGCGTCCGAGCGTCTCCTCTCCCTCTTTTTCTGGAGATTTTCGATGTTGAAACCGTTCAGGATCATCTGTCCCGCCATGACCGCGCTCTTGGTCATCGGCGCCTGCTTCTGGGTCCAGGGGGGCGAACGTCCGGCTGTGAGGCCTTCGTTTCCGCTCGTGCTTGCAATGCAAGAATCTGCGTCCACCTCCGCCGATCATTCGCCTCGTGTGCCGTTGTCGAATGTCGGTTGGATCGGCGTCATGATCGAAGAGAATCAGGGGCACGGCGTCCGCGTCGCGGGCGTCTTCCCCGCTGGTCCGGCGGCCATGGCCGGAGTTCGAGTCGGCGACACGCTGCTGCGGGTCGCAGGCGCGGATCTTGCTTCGACCCAAAAGGCCGAAGCGGCCATCGAGCAGCTCGTTCCCGAAAAGCCGGCGTCGCTGACGGTCCTGCGTGGCGGCAAGAACCTTCAGCTCAAAGTCATTCCCGAGCGTCTCGCCGACTTTAAACGGGACTACATCAGCGAAATGATGCGGCGTGATCCGCGCAACGCAAAGTACGGCATGCATCACGGAGTCAGCGAAGCGGACATGTCGGCCGAACTTGTTCGCCGACTCTTCGAGCAGCATGAGCGACTGGAGAGATCGCTCAGCGACGTCCTCAAAGAGGTCCGCGAACTTCGTAAACAGGTCGCCGCCCTCCAAAAGTAAAGTCACGCCAAAATCCCGTTTCAGAAAGAGACAATCATCATGACCCGCTCCAATACGATCATTCTCCTGCTGCTCGGCGCTGTCACGCTCCTCTGGGTTTCCGGAGGCTCGGCACAACAAGATTCGGTCGGGGCTCTCGGTGCTACGGTCCAGCAAGACGACCTCGACTCTTACTGGCTCGATTCGCACAACTGGTACTGGTACGGCTATCGGCCGTACACCAAAGCTCACATCAGCCGGTTCGCGCCGGGTTTGCCGACGTACTATTCCGGTAATTCAGCCGGCTATTCATTCGGGATGAACGAATCAGCCGGAAACGCTCCCTGGGAAGGCGGGCCACCGGTGAAGTTCCAGCTCACCAAGTACGGAACCTGGCACTGATTCTCCTCTCGGGCGCCTGCGATAGCCGTCAATGTCGGACCGAAACCCCCGTAAGCGGGCGCCGGCGGGGTGGCTCGGCTCACGCTGTCTGTGTCGCCAAAAGCGCCGGGCGGCGGCAGGAGAGAAAACCGATCGGCAACAGCGTTTGGCCGTGCTGGGCCAGATCGGCAAGTGCTTCGCCCAGGACGGTCGCGAATTTGAATCCGTGGCCCGACAGGCCGGCGGCAAAGGAAATTTGTGGGTGTGCGGGATGGCGATCGACGACGAAATGGCTGTCGGGACTCAGCGTGTAGAGGCACGTGGCAAATTCGAGCGGCTCGCGGCTCACTGCGGGGAGGTACTCGGCGAGGAACCGCTCGACGCGGATTGTCTCGTTCGGGTCGGGATGGCGATCCACTGCGAGCGGATCGGCCACTGGCAGGCCACCCGTATGCTCGGCGGCCTTTAACCCGTGCGCGTCGATGCGGGGAAAACCGTAAAAGCTGCCGTCGTCCGTCTCGATGAGAAAACCCGGAAAGCCGTGGATCGGCGAATAAAGTCGTTCCGGAGCGGCATACCAGTAGAGCGATTTGCGAATCACTTGAAAGCGGATTCCCAAATCGGCCAAGAGCGTTCCGGCCCAGGCGCCGGCGGTGATGATCAAGTTCGCGGCGCGGTACGTGCCGCGGTCGGTTTCGACGGAGACGCCGGTCCCGTCCGCCTTCCAACGGTGGACGCTTTCGCCAATTCGCAGCGAGGCTCCGCGCTGGACGGCTTGATCGGCGGCCGCGCGAACGCAATTTTCGACGTCGAGATACCCGGCCCGCTTTTCAAACAGGGTCACGAGCGGTCGAGGAATTCGCACACCGGGGAAGCGGGCGGTCACCTCGCCTTCCGAGAGTTCTTCGACATCGAGCTTGTGCTGCCGGGCACTCGCCAGGACGCCGGGAACGACGGTTCCGTCGGCACGCCCCGCCTGCAGAATGCCGACCTGGTGGTAGAGCGTCTTGCCCGAACGTTCCGAGAGGTCAGCCCACAATTCGTACGTCCGCCGGAGCAGGGGCACGTAGTCGGGATGCTCGAAATAAGCCTGGCGGATAAGGCGAGTGCGGCCGTGCGAACTGCCCCGGTCGTGGCCCGGCGGAAAGCGGTCAATTCCCAGAACGCGGAGCCCGCGTCCGGCCAGCTGATCGAGGGCCGCGCTGCCCACGCCGCCGACCCCCAACGCAATCACGTCGAATGAGGTATTGCTCATGCCCAGACATTACCCGTTTTTTGGCGGGCAACTAGGCCAAAATTGGCGAGTCATTAGGCCAAAATCGGGTGGACGACCTGGCCGCTGACGTCGGTGAGGCGGAAATCGCGGCCGGAGTACCGGAACGTGAGCCGTTCGTGATCGAAGCCCAAAAGATACAGGATCGTTGCCTGCAGGTCGTGGACATGGACCGGGTTTTCGACGACGTGAAACCCGAGGTCGTCGGTCGCGCCGTGTACAACGCCCGGCTTGATGCCGCCGCCGGCCATCCACATCGTGAACGCCTGCGGATGGTGATCGCGGCCGAGGCTTCGCTTGAGGACGGGATGGCTTTCGACCATCGGCGTACGGCCGAACTCGCCGCCCCAGATCACGAGCGTCTCGTCGAGCAGGCCGCGCTGCTTGAGATCCTGAACCAAGGCGGCCGACCCTTGATCGGTGGTCGCGGCGTTCTGGCGGTGGTTGCCGTTCAAGTCGCTGTGGGCGTCCCAGCCTTCGTGATAAATATTGATAAACCGCACGCCCCGCTCGACCATCCGCCGTGCCAGCAGGCAGGCCCGCGCGAACGACGGCTTGTCGGGATCGGCACCGTACATTTCGAGGGTCGCGCGGCTCTCACTGCGGAGGTTCATCAGCTCGGGAGCCGACGTCTCCAGCCGGTCGGCCATTTCGTACGACGCGATCCGCGTGGCAATTTCGGGATCGCCGACGACGTCGAGCCGGCGGCGATTGAGCGACCGCACGAGATCGAGCGTATCGCGCTGCAGACCCGCGCTCACTCCCGGTGGCCGAGAGACATTGAGGATCGGATCCCCGTGATTGCGGAAACGCACTCCGCTATAGACCGTCGGAAGAAATCCGCTCGACCAGTTGGCCGCACCGCCGCTGATGCCGGACCCGGTCGACATCACCACAAATGCCGGCAGATCGCTCGCTTGCGACCCCAGCCCGTAAACGACCCACGATCCCAAGCTGGGCCGCCCCGGCCGCGCCGCTCCCGTGTTGATAAACAGTTGGGCCGGAGCGTGGTTGAACTGATCGGTGTGCATCGAGTGGATGAGGCACACGTCGTCGACGATCTTGCCAAAGTGAGGAAGAATTTCGGCGATTTCCGTCCCATTCTGGCCGTGCCGAGTAAATTTAAACCGCGGACCGAGCACGGCGGCGTCGGATCGAATGAAGGCGTATCGCTGCCCGCCGATCACGGAGGGAGGAATCGGCTTCCCCTCGAACTCGGCCAGCTTCGGCTTGTGATCGAACAGGTCGAGGTGACTCGGCGCACCCGCCATGAAGAGGTGAATCACGGCCTTGGCACGGCCGGCGGAATGGGGCCGTTTGGGGAACATGGCCGGGCTGGTGGTCAGGGCGCTTGTCGCCCGGCGGCCGAAGGCACCGGCGAACAGGCCGGCCAGCGCGATTCGGCCGAGGCCGACGCCGCACTGCTCGAAGAACCAGCGCCGCGTGACCTCTTTGGGATCGCATCCGCGATATAAGTAGTGCTGGCAGTTCATGGACTATTCCTTGGTGATCGTCTCGTCGAGATTCAACAGGCCCCGGGCGACGGCCGTCCACGCGGCCAGTACCGCCCGCTCGTGCGGCAGCTTATCGTCTGTCTTGACGAGGGCTTGGGCCGCTTTGGGATCGCGTTCGAATCGCTCACATGCTTTGTGCTGGAAGGCGACCAGGGCTGCCAACTCATCAGGGGACGGCTGACGCGTAAGGCAGCGGCGAAAGAGCGTGCGGGCAATCTCTTCCGGCGTTCCCTTCGTCCGCGCTACGACGTCGCGGGCCAGACCCTGCGCGAATTCCACAAACATGGCGTCGTTGAGCAGCGTGAGGGCCTGCAGCGGCGTGTTCGACACTTCACGGCGAGCGACGCATTCTTCACCGCTGGGCGCGTCGAACGTCGAAAGCATGGCGAACGGGGCCGTCCGCTTGGTGAACGTGTAAAGTCCGCGCCGGTAGCGGTCGAGTCCCGTACTGTCATTCCACGACAGGCCGCCGTAGGCTCCCTCGGTTGTCACGCTGGGAGGTTGGGGCGGAAAGACGCTGGGGCCGCCGATTTTCTCGGACAGCAGACCGGCCGCCTTCAACTCGGCATCGCGGACGAGTTCCGCCTCGAGCCGGACCCGTGGAGCGTGGCTGAGGAGCTTGTTCTCCGAATCCTTCGCCAGTGCTTCGGCCGTGACTTGCGACGATTGCCGGTAGGTAGCACTCGTCACGATCAAGCGGTGCATGGCCTTCATCGACCAGTCGTGCTTCAGGAATTCAACCGCCAACCAATCGAGCAGTTCGGGGTGCGTCGGGGGCGTTCCCTGATAACCGAAATCTTCGGTCGTCCGCACGATTCCCCGGCCGAAAAATGACTGCCATTGGCGGTTCATTGTCACCCGGCCGACGAGCGGATTCTGCGAGCTGACGAGCCAACGGGCAAACGTCAGTCGGTCATGCGGTCCATTTTTCGACGCCCCTGCGAACAACGTGAGCAGCCCGGGCTCGACGCGTTCGGTGGGTTGGAGGAATTCGCCGCGCTTGTGGACAAATGTGGGGCGTGGATTGTCGGCCGGTCGCTCCGACATCACCAGGCTTGTTGGCAGCATCGGCTCCGCATCGCGGAGAGAGTGAATCTTTTTGCGGGCCGCAGCCAATTCGGGCACGATCGAGGCAAAGTAGCAGGACAAGGCTGTTTTTTGAGCCGCGTTCCGGCGCTCTGCCGGGATGGTCAACAGATCATCGATCTGGGGCGGGAGAACCTGCCGATCGGCAACGACGGGGGTCCTGGCCGCGGAAATCCGAAAATGTCCCAAGCCGGCGGCGTAGTAGTACTCGAACAACATCGCGACCGAGAGGTGTTTGACGTTCCGCAGCGGCTTGTCGGGAATGAAGACCGCCGCGTGTGATTTGCCCTGGCCCCCGTTGACATTCCAGGAGGTGAGCGGACTTCCGTCGATCGCCGCCGCCGCCCCACCCGGATTGGACGCGAACGACTGGGCCGCCGCCTTGAAATGGACGGGAACGCCGTCGACGGTCGCCGTGAATTCGCTCAACTGGAAGTCGCCGAACGGACCTTCATAAAAGATGCGTCCCGGCCCGTGTTTGGGAAGCGAGGCGTCGGGAAGTGCCTCCAGCCGCAGGGCCGTGATCTCGCTCGGCACGTTGTCGAAGGTGACAAAGTAGCGATCGCTTTTGCTCTCGTCGCCGCTGACCAGAACCGAGTCGTCGGGGAGGACGTGCAAGTGGGGCAACGTCGCTTTGACGCTCGCGGGGTGTAACCGGGTCCAGCGAATGGCGCGGGCCGATTCCGTCCGGTCCCACTCGGCGAATTTCGTTTCAAACTTCGCGCGGCCCGCGTTGCCGCCGGGTGGATAACGATCGGGAAGGGCGGCCTGGGCGGCGGCGATGCGGGCTTCCAGGCGGAGCGCCGGGCCAGCAGGTGGAGATCGGGGACGTCGACTTCGGTCTCATCTGCGTTATTCAACAGTCCCATCATGCGGTAGTAGTCGCGATGCGGGATGGGATCGAATTTGTGCGTGTGGCACTGGGCGCAGCGGACCGTCAGGCCAAGCCAGACGACGCCCGTCGTGGCGACGCGGTCGACCATCGCGTAAAACCGGAATTCGAGCGGGTCGATCCCGCCCTCTTCATTGAGCATCGTGTTGCGGTGAAAGCCCGTGGCGATCCGATCGGCAACGGTGGCACCCGGCAACATGTCGCCGGCCAGTTGCTTCACCGTGAACTGGTCGAAGGGCATTCCTGCGTTGATCGCCGCAATCACCCAGTCGCGATACGGCCAGATCGA
Organism: uncultured Planctomycetaceae bacterium; assembly: GCA_963833105.1. Taxonomy (GTDB): domain Bacteria; phylum Planctomycetota; class Planctomycetia; order Planctomycetales; family Planctomycetaceae; genus DASPSM01. Next base: position 181,598 of record CAWHWU010000024.1, on the reverse strand, counting down.
CCGCACGCGGTCTTTTTCGTATCCGTTCGTATCGGCATAGCGGGCCAGATCCAGCCAGTGTCTGGCCCACCGTTCGCCGTAGTGCGGCGATGCCAGCAACCGATCGACGAGCCGCTCGTAGGCGTCGGGCGACCGGTCGTTGACGAACGCATCGGCCTCTTCGGGTGTCGGAGGGAGACCGGTGAGATCGAGTGAGACGCGGCGGACGAGCGTGTACCGGTCGGCTTCCGGCGCCGGCTTGAGTCCGGCTGACTCCAACCGGGGGAGAATGAACCGGTCGATCGGATTTCGAGGCCACTGCGCGTTATGCACTGAAGGAGGAACCGCCTGCTTCGGCGGCACAAAGGCCCAATGGGCCTGATACGGCGCCCCGGCGGCAATCCAGTCGCGCAGAATACGCTTCTTCTCGTCGCTAAGGGGTTTGTTGGCCGCCGGAGGGGGCATCATCTCATCGGCATCGTGCGAGAGGATCCGTCGCACGACTTCGCTCGCGTCGGGCTTTCCCGGAACGATCGGCAAGTTGCCCGAACCGGTCTTGGCGAGGGCCGCCTCGCGCAGATCGAGCCGCAGCTTTGCCTGCCGGGCCGCGTCGTCCGGTCCATGGCACTTAAAACAGTGCTCGCTCATAATCGGACGGACGTCGCGCGTGAAATCGGGAGGTTGCGGCCCCTTGGCGGCGGCAACGGTTGCCCCGGCCAGTGCAATCCAAAGCGCAACGGGGACGGCCTTCACGATCGTTCCTTATTCTCGCCCGAAGGGCAGCCTCAGGCTGCCGTCAAATCTCGCATCAACTTTCTTTTATTCTACGACATTTTGCGGGCGTGGCGAGTATCAAAGGGAGCGACCCGTCCAAAGGAGTGGACAGATTGCTCAACGCCCTTGGGCTTGCGCGCGGCGGTTGACCTCGTCCGGCGTCACGTCTTCGACGTGGGTCGCGATCCACCACTGATTGCCGCAAGGATCGGCGACCGCGCCGCTGCGATCGCCATAAAACATCGTCGTCGGCTCCATGATCGATTTGCCGCCGGCGATGATGGCCTGCTTGTACGTGGCGTCCGCGTCGTTCACGTAGAGGTACAGCATGCCGGGCATTGTTTTCGAGGGTTCCGGCGTTTCGCCCATCATGATGATCGAATTGCCGATCGTGACCTCGGCATGCCCCGTCTTTCCATCGGGCCGCAAATGACGGAAGCGTTCTTTGGCGGCGAAAGCCCGATTGACAAAGTCGATCACTTTGTCGACTTCTTGCACGACCAAATACGGAGTTACCGTGTGAAAGCCGTCCGGGATCGGTTTGGCAGCCATCTCTTGGTTCCTGTCGTTTGGCGTTAAAAACTCCTGAAGCACGACACGATGCCCTTACGAGGAAGCCAAAGCAAGTCGCGGACCGTCCCAGTGAACGTCCTCTCGGAAACCCCTTGAAAACCCGCTCCGCCATACTGAACGGATCTTCTGTTCGTTTCTAAGCTTGTGTTAAGGCAGCCGGGTTTCGACTGGACGCGCTCCGAGGGGTCGGTCAAAATAGGGGACTCAATGGTTGGAATCGGCATCCGTGCGGCCCACCGCCGCATTCGCCGGTTGCTCGGACCGGTTTTTGCCGTCGGAATTCCCCGCCGAACGCCCTCCAGGTGCAGGGTCGCATCTGGAAAGCTCCTTCCGGGCGGTGACGGCCAAGGGTTGAACGCCGAGCGAGGACGACTGCCATTTTGACGAGCCGACAGGCGGTTCTCGACCGACTCGCGCACTCGATCCCCCTGATTGCCCCGTCGATGCTTAAATGCGACTTCGGCAATCTCCAGCGGGAGATCGAGCTTTTGGAGTCGGCACAGGCCCCGATGCTTCACCTCGACGTGATGGACGGGCATTTCGTCCCCAATCTCAGCTACGGGCCCATGGTCATCGAGCGGCTGCGTGAGTTGACGGATCTGCCGTTCGAGGCCCATCTGATGATTTCGGACCCGACCCGCTATGCGGATGACTATTTGAAAGCGGGCTGCAACCTGCTCACGTTTCATTTCGAGGCCGTCCCCAAACCGCGGCCTTTGATCGAGCACATCCACAACAAGGGAGCCTGCGCAGGCCTGGCGATCAATCCCAAGACGCCCGTCGAGCAGCTCGAACCCTTGTTGGACGCGGCTGACCTGTTTTTGGTGATGAGCGTGGAGCCGGGCTTCGGCGGGCAGAAGTTCATCCCGTCGGCTTTGGACAAACTCCGCTGGCTGCGTTCGCGGGTGCCGCGTGCGACGTTGCTGTCCGTGGACGGTGGAGTCGAACACGAAACGGTCGCCTCAACGGCCGAAGCGGGGGCCACCGTATTTGTGGTCGGAAGCGCCATTTTCGATCGGTCGAGCGTCGACAGAGGCGATTACGGCCAGGCCATTCAGGAATTAACAGAGCAGGCGCGGACCCATTCCGCGCGGCTTTGATTCAATCGCAAAGAAACGTATGTCAGACGTGGTCTTGATCCGCCCCGGATGTACCGACTTCGACGAGCAACACCGCATCCAGGGTTCACTCGACCTGCCGCTCAGCCGCCGCGGACAGGAGCAGGTGGAGCTTGTCGTCAGCCAGCTCCGCGGCGTGCGGCTCGACGTCGTTTATTCGGCCCCCTGTGAACCGGCGCGATCGACCGCGATCGCCATTTGCAACGAGTACGGAGCCGCGTTCAAGGAACTGGCCGATTTTTGCAATGTGAACCACGGGCTGTGGCAAGGGCTGCAGCTCGATGACGCGCGACGGAAATACCCCAAGGTTTTCAAGCAGTGGCAGGAATCGCCCGAAACCGTTTGTCTGCCGGAGGGTGAAACGGTCGCCGAAGTGCTCGAGCGAATCGAGCGAGGCCTCCGCAAGTGCTTGAAACGAAAGCGGAACGTCGGTATCGTCGCTTCCGAACCGCTGGCCACGTTGATCGGCTGCGTTCTGCGCGGCTGCCGGCCCGAATTGCCGAACGCCACCGCGTATTGCCAGCCCGAACGACGGATCGAGTTCTTACATCTCTCGGAGGATGACGTGGCGGGAGGAAGATCGGTGATCGCCTCGGCTTCCGCCATTGGAGTCGACTCGGACCGTCCGGCCGCCGATCAATCGGCCCCCGTCAAGAATGGGAACGGCCACAAACCAAACAATGGTTCTTCTGTCAGCGAGACAAAGGCAATTCGCGAAGAGGGCGGCCCCGGCAACAATGGGCTCGCCAACCGACGCAATGCAGCGCAGGCTCCCGGCGGCGCCGGGCGATTCGGCCGAATTGCCCCTGACCGCGCCACGGAGGGCACCGGAATGAGCTCCGTCGAAAAATCCGAAATCGAATCCGAAGTGGCTCCCGCGATGCAGCCGCGTCGAAAACGGGGCGTGCCCGAGGGGTTGTGGATCGGCTGCGAAGGCTGCAAGCAGACGGTCTATCGCCAGCGGGTCGAAGAAAACGGTGAATGCTGTCCCGAGTGCGGGCACCACTTCTACATTTCAGCCCAGAAGCGCATCCGCCTGCTGCTCGATACCGACAGCTTCGAAGAGTGGTTCGACAATCTCGCCCCCAAAGATCCGCTCGGCTTTGTCGACAAGCGGCCTTATGCGGAACGACTGAAGGAGGAACAGGCCCGCACCGGCATGCGTGAAGCCTGTATCGTCGGTCGCGGTTATCTCCGCGGTCGGCCGCTCGTCTTCGGCGTCACCGATTCGGCCTTCATTATGGGAAGCATGGGCTCGGTGGTCGGCGAAAAGCTGACGCGTGCGATCGAGGCGGCGACCGAGTTGCATTTACCCCTGGTGGTCGTCAGTGCATCGGGCGGCGGCGCCCGGATGCACGAGGGGATACTCTCGCTGATGCAAATGGCCAAGGTGTCGGGCGCCCTGGCCCGTTACCACCACGGCGGAGGACTCTTTATTTCTGTCCTCACGAATCCGACAATGGGAGGAGTGGCTGCCAGCTTCGCCTCACTGGGAGACGTCGTATTGGCCGAACCGCGGGCGCTGATCGGTTTTGCCGGACCACGCGTGGTCGCTTCAACCGTGAAAATCTCGCTGCCGAAAGGCTTTCAGACGAGCGAATTCCTGTTGGAGCACGGCTTTGTCGATCGCATCGTGGCGAGGAAGGATTTGGGCATCGAGATCGCGCGATTGATCGACTATTGCGCGATGTGAGCCGTCATGAAGTTTCTCCGGTCGTTCTTCCGCCGACGCGATCACGCCAGCAGGACTGACATTTCGCAGCGGTTCGATCTGATCGGCCGGCTCGGCAATGGAAGCATGTCGAAGGTCTGGCGGGCCCTCGATAAGAGCATCGGCCGCGTCGTCGCCCTCAAAATCCTCGACATGGAGAAGACGCTCCGCTACGAATCCCGCTTCAGCGACCGGGTGAAGCCGACCGAGGGGGAAATCGCCTGCCAATTGCTCCACCCCTATATCGTTCATACCTTGGAGCACGGCCGCACCACCCGCAATGAACAATACCTGGTGATGGAACTGATCGACGGAATCGGGCTGGCCTACCTCGTCGATGTGCAAAACGACGTGATGCAGGCCCACCGGCTGAGGCTCATGATCGAGTTGGGCGAAGCGGTCGAGTACCTCCATAAGGCAAACTGGATCCATCGCGATATCTGCCCGCGGAACGTGCTCGTCACCAAGGAACATTCGACCCGCTTGATCGACTTTGGCCTGGTCGTCCCCAACACGGCCGCCTTTCAAGAACCGGGCAACCGCACGGGCACCGCCAACTACATGGCGCCGGAGCTGATCAAGCGGCAGCGGACCGACCAGCGGATCGACATCTTTTCCTTCGCTGTCACCTGCTATGAAATGTATTGCCGCCAGCTTCCCTGGCCCGCCATAACCACGGCAAGTCTGGAGGCCGTGCTCAAGCGGATCAATCAAAGGCCGACGGAGATCCAGGACGTCGTCCAACTCGATCCGCAGATCGGCACGACCATCATGAAGGGCCTCGAGCTCGATCCGCGCGAGCGCTGGCAGACGATGACCGAAATGGTGAGCGAGCTAAAGTCCGCGTACGAACGGCTCACGCCCTCCGCGAAAAAACAGGCCGCCGAAGCGGCCTCCAAAAAACGCCCCAAGCGGCGTGACGACTTTGCCGGAAAATGGCAATTCAAAACCGAGTGATGCGTCCGCCGGCACCCGTCGATCGACTCCACGGACTGAACGAACGCCAGCGGGAAGCCGTGTTGACGGTTTCGGGCCCGCTGTTGGTCCTTGCCGGCGCCGGCACCGGCAAGACCCGCGTGATCACCCACCGGATCGCCGAACTGATTCGCCGCGGCTCCGCTCCCGAACGCATCTTGTCGGTGACCTTCACCAACAAGGCGGCCCGCGAGATGCAGCAGCGGACAAGCGCCCTGTTGGGCCGTCGCGGTCCGCAAAAGCCCGTCGTCGCCACCTTCCACTCCCTTTGCGTGCGGATCCTGCGGCACGAAGCGCCGCTCTTGGGTTATCCGGCCAACTTCTCGATTTTCGACCGCAACGATCAAGAGTCGGCCGCCCGCGCGGCGCTCCGCGAGATTCGCATCACCGATAAAACGATGAAGCCCGGCGACCTCGTCAATCGGATCAGCCGCTGGAAAACCGAGGGCGTCCTCCCCCAACAAGCGACGGAGTTCGTCGAAAACGATCTCGATTTCCTGGCGGCGGCCGCTTATCGCCGCTATCAGCAGGCCCTCAAGAGCCGCGGCGCCGTCGATTTCGACGATCTCTTGCTGCTCACGCATCGGCTCTTCCGCGACTTTCCCGAAGTCCTTGCCCGCCATCAGTCCCGCTTCGACCACCTGCAAATCGACGAGTACCAGGACACCAACGGCATCCAGTTCGAGCTGGCCGAGTCGCTCGTGCGGCGGCATCGCTCGCTCTGCGTCGTCGGCGACGACGACCAGTCGATTTACGGCTGGCGCGGCGCGGAAGTGCGGCACATCCTGGAATTCGATCGGATTTTCCCCGGCGCCAAAGTCATCCGCCTCGAAATGAATTACCGCTCCGACCCCGCCATCCTCGAATTGGCCAATCGCCTCGTCGTCCACAACCCGGGCCGTCACGAAAAACGGCTGCAAGCCTGCCGGCCCGTCTCCGGCGAAGTCCGCTTCCTCCCGTTTGAGGACGAACAGACCGAGGCTGAGTCGATCGTGCAGGAGATCGCCGCCCTGATCGAGACCCGCGGTGTCGCGGCCGGCGATTTCGCCATCCTCTTTCGCACGAACGAGCAGCCCCGATTGTTCGAGTCGGAACTCCGCCGCCGGCGCGTCCGCTACATTCTCATCGGCGGACAATCGTTCTACGACCGCCGCGAGATCCGCGACATGCTGGCGTATCTCAAAGTCCTGGCGCGGCCCGCCGACGAAATGTCGCTGTTGCGGATTATCAACACGCCGCCGCGCGGGATCGGCGACGCGACCTTGGAAAAGCTCACGACACGTGCCGTCCGCGCGGGCCAGAGCATTTGGGACGCCATTCCCGACGCGCAGGCCGCGGGCGAGCTTCCGCCCCGGGCGCTTGCCGGCCTCGAAGAATTGCGTGCCATGCTCACTCGTTTCGGGCGCGATGCGGAAGAAGGCACCGCCCCCCTCCCCGACCTGTTCGATCGCCTGCTTGCCGAGATCGATTACCGCTCCGAAATCGAGCGGATGCACGACGAACCGGAGCAGCAACTGGCCCGCATGGGGGCGCTCGATCAGCTGCGCGAGGCGATCAAGATGTACGCCGAGCGGGCCGAGTCGCCGTCGCTCGCCGGCTTCCTCGACGACTCGGCCCTCTTGGGCCGCGACGAGGAGCCGGACAACGAAGAGGTCGCCTCGTCCAACGCGGTCAAGCTGATGACGCTGCACAGCGCCAAAGGGCTCGAATTCCCTCGCGTCTATCTCGTCGGGCTCGAAGAAGGATTGCTGCCGCACCGCCGCTCGCTCGAGGACGAGGAAAACACGATCGCCGAAGAGCGTCGCCTGGCGTACGTCGGCGTCACGCGGGCAATGAACGATCTCACCATCAGTTGGGCCGACTCACGGATGAAGTGGGGCAAGCGCGGCCTTCGCTGGTCTCCCGTTTCGTCCGCGAGATGCGGCAAGCCGACGACGCAGAGGCTTGACGATCGCGCAAAACGCGCCAAAAAAATCGACAAGAGCCCTCTTGAACCACGGCGTTCGCCCGATAGAATTTCAACAGAACTCTCCGCGCCTCAGGCACTTGCGGCAAGGGGTGCAAGAACGCCCAAGCCAGGTTCCGCGAAACCTGGCGAAATTCTCACCAGGTTCGCTCAAACTTGGCGAACTCTTCGCCAAGTTCAATTTTTCTTGGCGAAATTTTTACCAAGTTCGGCAGTCCATTCCCGAATCCCCCTCGAAAGACGACCGCGCCAGCCACGGCGCAACGAAGGATCCGTTGCTTCTTGCGGTGTGCGTCTGCTTCGTACGCATTGCCATCAATGCAGTTTATTGGGCAGCGCGACCGTGCCCCCGCGAATTGGTGAAACTCCCAATTTCCGTCGCCGGGTCAGAGCGTTAGCCTTTGGAGATTCCCTTTCTCTTGCTGACGCCCCGGTGGAAACGCCATCTCACTTTCATCGGGGCCGCTCTTCCTCATTACTGATGACGGCACTCGCCATGAGCTTCGTCATTAAAGTATCTGGGGCGACCGGTGGCGCCGGTTGGCTCTCGCCTCCGGGAGAGCACGGCGTGCGGACGATCGTCGACAAGCGGGATGCCGCAATTTTCCGGAGCCGCGCCGACGCGGAGGCGGTGATTGCCCAGATGCACTCCCTCAAACGGGCCGGGATTGCGTTTGCGGTTGAGTCTGACTGATTCTCACCGACTCGATTGCCGGCGCTCGATCCCTCTTTTCGCGACTTTCGCCGGTCGTTGATTTGCCCATCCTGTCCCTGTACGGTTGGGCTGGCAAACGGTCGCTGCGGCGAGCTCGCATTCCTGCGTGAAGCTCACGTCCGCGCACTGGGATGAACGAGGCTCCTCGATGAAAACGATCGCTTCTCTTGCTTTTATGATCGCTGTGCTGAGCAGTGCCGCCGCTGTCGGCGCAGACGGAACCGTTGTCTTTTCCGGGGAACGAAAAGAAAACAATCTCGTCTCCAAGCTGCTCGAAGTGGCGTCAATCTCAGGCCCGCACACCTCGTATTCATTCAGTCGGCCCCGTGACGGCTGGGTTTTCCTCTCGGCGGAGTGCCAGGGGAGCGGCACGGTCACCGTCGTTCTCGACGATGCGGCAACGGCCGAGGCAATCATCAATCATCGAGCAACGGACGCCAAACCGGCCGAGGGTGTCCGTTACGTCAAACAAGGGGAACACCACGTTCACGTCGCCTGCGAGGGGGCGACTCGGGTCGAGCGGCTCGTCGTGAAGGCCATCCCCGACCTCATCCACAGCGGCTTGGGCTTCGATCCGGCCATCAAGGCGTTCGGCCATTACGACATGGACTTTTTCAAAAAGGACGTCCTGCCCAACGCCACGACGTTGTTTGTGCCGGCCTCCCTCAAGCTGCCGCAGTCGGTGGTCGACGACTGGCATCGGCAGGGCAAGCGGTTCATCGTCGAGTTCGGCATCGATGCGAACGCCAAGACGGCCAAAGAGCACGCCGCCTCTTGGACGAATCTTCTGGAAAAGTCGCCGTTTGCCGACGGGTTCATCATCGACGAATTCATCATCAACCGGCCGATTGCTTCCGAGAGACGGTCGCGCCGCTCGAAACCGCGAGCGACGCCGCGTCTCGATTCCGAACGACAAAAGGAGCACGACCAGTATCCGATCTATGAGCAGGCCATCAAATTGCTCCGGTCCGATCGCCGCCTCAAGGACAAAACACTCTATTTCTATTTCGGCGGCAGCGGCACCACGCTCAACCAGGAAATCATCGGCCCGACGATCGTCCATACCATCCGCGAATGCCACGATCGGCTCACGCTCGAACGCTACATTTTCGAGCGCTCGAGCGAACAGCGGTCACGCGACGCGCTGCGAGAGTTCGTCGACGGCATCGCCGACTGGAACCGGAAGGAGCCGGGGGCCAATCGCGATATGGTGATCGCGTTCGGGCTGTTTTCGATGCCCCCGTTCGGCCTCAACAAGCTGCCGAACGTCGACTACCACGTGTGGATGGATCAGCAAATGCATGTCGTGGCGACCGATCCGGTGATGGCCGGCATGGGCGGCCTGGCATGGTGGACGACGGCCCTCGCCGACGAAGAAACCGTGCGCTTCGTCGGCAAGCTCTATCGGCACTACGCCATCGAGGGGAAAACGGACCTCTTGACCCACGATCCTCTGTTCCTCACGCATCTCGACAATGCCGATTTCGAGCAGGGAACGGCCGGCTGGGACGTGCACGCGGCGGAAGCGGGAAGCATCCAGCCCAAGAGTTTTCCCCGCTACGGCCACATCCAAATGAGGTTCATGGGCCAGAACCGGCCGCCCGATCCCGAACACATCGGCGACAAATTCTTGTGGATGAAACGCAGCCCGAACGGCCCGAACACGTTTTCGCAAACGATTAAGAATCTCGAGCCGGGCCGGCTCTATTCGTTCGAGATGCTTTCCTGCGACTATCAGGACCTGCTGCACCCCAAACGGAAGACGCTGGAGCAGGCGAACAAATTTGTCGGAACCGTGACGCTCGACGGCGTCGAGATCGATCCGAAGCGATCGTTCCAAGAGATGTATCCCACCGGGCCCGAGTATCGCATGCCGACGCCGATCTGGATCACCTACCACTGGACGATCTTCCGAGCGAAAGGCCCGACGGCGAAACTCACCGTTTCCGACTGGCCCTCAAAAAACGAGCCGCAGCGAACCTTCGGCCAGGAGCAGATCTTCAACTTTCTCGAGCTGCAGCCGTATCACGAGTGACGGCAAGCATTGCCCGCATCGGTTCCAGTGACCGTTTGAAGGGATTGAGCACGAGTCCGAGAATCTCCAGCGTGACGGCCCCGAGCAGGGGTTCGTCGCCCGGCTCTCCCAGAATGACAGGAGTGTGGCCCTCGCCCTGAGGTAAGGTAATGTGACATTCGGAAATGCCGCGGTCGACGTGTCTGCCGTCTGCCAGCGTAAACGTCATCTTTCGCTTTGGCTTCAGGCCGAGCGCTTTCCAGGCCTTTTCAGGAAGAAGCGTGTAGACAGCACCACTGTCGACAAGAAATTCGAGCGTCGCCTTCTTTTTCTTGCCGTTCCGCACCACGCCTTCGATGAACGTCAACCCCATCAGGATTGCCTTTTCGATTAGATCGGTACAACAGGACAGCGATTGAGCTTTTGCTGCCCTGCCCCTAGCCATTTTGGCAGATCGGCGCAGGAGCGGCCATAATGAAGTGCGGAAATCGATAGGTCGTGCTGTTTCCCGTCCGCTCAATCGATCGGAAATATGCACTTGGCAACGTGGGCGTCAGCGGTTGGAACCCTGGAACGTGTCGCGAACCAGCGACCAGATCGCACCAACTACCGCGCCGACGGCAGTACCGATCGGCGTACCGAAGAGAACCAGAATCCACGCGCCGAGAACCGGCATTCCGCAAGGACTTATGTTCGGCAGTTCCGGTTGCAACCGGTCGCGAACAATCTCGAATGCGCCTATTCCGGCAGGTATGGCAGCGCCAATCATCGCACCGAGCTTCACCGGCAACATGTTCGATGCCTCAATCTTCGGGCGCTTCAACCGCGCGTTTTTACAACGCAGAATGGATCCGTCGACTGGCCTTCCGAATTATAAAGCGGCGGATATTCGAGATACGATCCGTAAACTCGCCGATCACTTGCCGATGGCTCGTCGAATCTCGGCTCTGCGCGCAGACCGTGATTCTCAAAGCTGAGGCCGAAATCCATCCGCTCAACGGCCTCCAGGGGCGCGGAAGCGGTCGGCCAAGCCGCGGTTGGCCGGGATGGCCGTAGACGGTCGATTCCATCGTCTGAAATTCCTTGTTCCAGACGTATTTTCCGCCGCCGGGACAGGCCAGTTGCGTCTTCCAGATCTGTTGATGCACGGCAACGGGGTCGCGGTCCGGATAAAGCCGCTTCCATTCGTTGAGGATCGGCAAGTTCGACCAGGCGCAGGCCTGCATCATCGACTGGTATTCATGACCGATGAAGCAGCGCTGCAAAAGGTCGATGGCCTGGCGATCGATGTGCAGGCCCAGGCTCGTGCCCAGCCAAGGGTGAGGGGAACCGGTTCCCGAGCCGGCTTTCCCTGTGGCCTGGATTTCGGGCTTTGGACCGCCGCTCGCTTTCTCCTTCGCGGCCGCCGCTCGATCGAGGGCCCGTTTCAGGACGCCCTCGTTGGGCGTCACGATCAGACGCCCCGGAGTCGTCGCGTAGTTGATTTCGAGCTTGCCCGGACCAGGGACCATTCCTTCGAGAGAGGCCGAAATCTTTACATACGGCTGATCGTGGTACTTGTGCGTCGTCCACTTGACCAGGTTGGGCGCCGTTTGCTCAATCATGTTTCGCAGCCCCGTCAGAAAAAGGGCCAGCTTCAAGGGATCCTGAACCTCGGCCGTCACGGCGACCGGCAGTCGTTGCAGATTGCCGAGCAAAAATACGATGCCCGGATCGGCCTCGGCCCCATTCGCGACGGCCTTCTTCTCAAATTCCGCAAGCTCGTTCCAGAAGGGGTCCGCGTCGAGATAGACAGAAATCGAGTCACCCAGCCAACTAAACGGGCTGACTTGGAGCGAACCTTGCAAAAAGCCGGCGGTCGATTTCACCATCGCCGAATTCGGATTCACGGCCATCGCGAAATGGGCCAGCGTCCCCTGATGGAGATCGCCGGCCGTCGGCTTCAACTGCACTCCCGAGGCGATCTCGATGTAATCGCGATATTCGCTTCCCTCGATCAGGGGCATCACCGTCAAATCGGCGGCCAGGCGATTGTCTTGGACGCCAAAGCGAACCGCGATTGGGTCGAAATAATACCTCCAATTGTATTGGTAACTGTTCCGCCAGGCCTGGTAACCGTCACGTTCCGCCGTCGAGACCTTGTTGAAATTCAGCTCGGCGATCGGCGTTAAAAAGTCGAGCGTCCCGTAGGTCGACGACTCGACTCCGTCTTTGGTCACACGCAGGGTGCCTACGTCGGGGACGGAGGACGTCGAATGAATGTCTTGGGTCTTGACGGTGCCCGCCATCAACTCTTTGAGGAATTCGGCCTGAACGTGGGCCAGAACGGCCGCGGCCCGTGTGCGGCGCGAGGAGGCAATCCGCCACTTGGGGCTGCACCAACGCCGAATGGCCTGATCGGGCACGACCAGCAGGCCCGCCTCGCCGCTTCCCACTGGATAGCGATGGCGAAAGAAGCGGTATTCCGGCAACGACCCGACCGCGGGCGACCGGCCGGCGGAGGTGTCGGCAATCCGCTTGAGCTGCAATAGCGAATTCGTGACGACGACCAACTTGTCGATCTCGGCGACGTAGGAACAGATGCCTCGATCGGGAGTGACGACTCCCGTGTATTTGATTCCGCCAAGCGTGCCTGCGACGATCTTGCACTCCGCGTTCTTCTGTCGAGCGGCCGCGTGCTGCGCTGCGAAATGCGCTTGGAGAAGTCCCGGATTCGGCGCCTCGAAAATCACGGCGAGATCGGTGCCCGTCGGTAAATACGGATCGGAACTGGTCACCGCGATCCCGCTGACGGCCGCGTTGCCGATCGCTCGCGACAGCGGGTCAAGAGTCAGGCACAGTTGCCGCTCGTAACGTTCGCGCGTGCGGGCATTTTCCGCCCGCGCACTTGCGAGACGCAGCACCGGCGTCCCGACATCGTCCGCTTCGGCCATCAGCCGCAGCATCGATTCGAGACTCGGACAAAAGATCGCGTGCTGGTCCGCGGGAATCACAAGCGCCGACGGATCGATCTGCGGGTGAATCTGCTTGACGAGCGGAGCCCAATCCATCGGCTGGATGGTGATCCCCTCAATCGACGTCAGGTCGACCGTCGGTTCAGCCTGTGAGCGGATCCGCAACAGTCGGTCGAGTTGCAGGTTTTCGGCCACTGCCCGGCCGCCGGAGAAGACGGCAAACGTGTCCTCCCAACCGGTCTCGGCCGCGGTTGCAGGAGATCCGTCCTGGAAGCGATCAGAAGGAGCGGCTGGTCCGGCGATTGTTCCCTTGGCTGACGAATGACTCGCCGCGGCGAGTTCCGACTCGGCTTGCTGTTCGCGCAGCCGAAACCAGGCGCCGCCCGGTATCCGGCGTTCGGCCAGCTTCCGGTAGTAGTCCCTTTGGGCCTCGAAGAATGTCTTGCGGTGAGCCGGATTCGCCGCACTCGCGAGGACGGCAAACCGGGCTTTCGACATCTCTTTGCCTGCCGGCCCGGGAAAATAGAGTGTGCCGGTCAGCTCGCGGCGCGCGGGCACCCGTATGCAAAGGTCGCCGTACTCCGTACGCGTATTGGGGAGTAAATGCAGAAAGGCTACGCCGTCTCCATCGAGCACGGCATACGGGACCACCTCTTGCCGATCCGCGACATCCGTGAATACGCCTAACGCCCCGATATGGAATCGAGGCACCACCTTCGAGCTGAATTGGAGCTGATCAAGCCGCACGTCGAAGTACGCGTCATCAGCCTGCAGGTTGTGAGCGGAGACGATGAACCCAAGAGCGGCGATCAACCGCATCACATTTTCAAGCCGCCGAATGGCCACGATCCGTCTCCGTCCGTGAAAGGCGTCTGTGGGCGATTAACTCGTTGCCAAACCTGTCGCGTGAGCTCAGGCGGCGACAGTTCGCGATTATAACGGTGACACGTGCCGCGAAGCTCGCCGCCGGTTCTGAGTCGCCTGGCCCGCCGCGGAAATGTCGGTCTTGATCGCTGGCAGTCATGACTGCCTCAACATGGCTCGGCCGTCGGTTGACGCGCCTTTGGCTGTCGTCGGATTAATCCTTCGCGACGCTCGAGAGGACGTGCGGAGCCGCGATCAAGGCAAATCTTTTCGGATAGTCATTCACCGGGTTTTCGACGTAGAATTGAACCGTCGATCGGCTGTTGTTCCCTTGCCAACGCTGGAAATTCCATGCGAGCAGTAAACTCTGTCAATTTGCGTGGTGTGCGACGGCTGAGGATTGTGAAGATCACGGGCGTCTGTGGCGGCCGCGCCGTCATTGCTGGCACGCGCATGCCCGTCTGGGGGTTTGAGGTCGCCCGACGCGCAGGAAAATCGGATGCGGAAATTCTGGCAATGTATCCCGGCATCGCTAAGGCCGACTTGGCCGCAGCTTGGAAATGGGTCAAACGCCACGCGGCAGAGGTGGATCGCGACATTCAGGAGAATGAAAAGGCCTGATCCATGAAGCCGCGCCTTTTAGCGGATGTGCACTTCGACGTGCGCGTTTGCAAGAGGCTACGGACGTTGGGATACCGGATTGTTGAGGCGCGGTTATTTCGGGGTCAAAAGCACCGAAACCGCATGTCGGACCAGGCCCTGCTTGAGTACGCCCTCTCGTTGCGAATTCCCCTCCTGACGGACAACGTCTCCGACTTTCGCAAGCTGCATCAATCAATGCCCTGGCACGAGGGCATTGTGGCGTGTCGCCACTATCTCGATCCGGACAAAAAAGCCGATCGCATCCATCATTTGCTTGACCGGTTCGCATTGCCGAACGGCAGATACACCGGCAAGTGGATGCGACTCCAGGTGGAGCACCGAAAGACGATTTAGTCTTTCGCGATACTCCACCGCAGGTATTCCTCGATGAACGGATCGAGGTCGCCGTTGAGGACGGCCAGCGGGTTGCCCGTCTTGTAGCCCGTCCGCGTGTCCTTGGCGAACTGGTCGGGGTGCAGGACGTAGTTGCGGATCGTCTCGCCGCCGAAACCGATTTTTGACTTCTGGCCGCGGCGGGCCGCTGTCTCGGCAGCCTTTTTCTCACGGTCCAACTGGTAGAGCTTGGCGATGAGCATCTTGCGGGCCATCGCCCGGTTCTTGTGCTGGCTGCGTTCGTTCTGGCACTGCACGACAACATTCGTCGGCAAATGCGTGAGGCGGATGGCCGAGCTCGTCTTGTTGACGTGCTGGCCGCCGGCCCCTCCGGCTCGAAAGGTGTCTTCGCGGACATCGTTGGCAAAGTCGACGTCGATCACCGTTTCGTCGTCGATGGCGGGAGTTACGTCGACCGCGGCAAACGACGTGTGGCGACGGCCGGCCGAGTCGAACGGGCTGATGCGGATCAGCCGGTGATTGCCCGTTTCTCCCTTGAGCATGCCGAAGGCGTAGTCGGCCCGCACGGCCAGCGTGGCATTGCGGATGCCCGCCTCTTCGGCCGGCGACTCTTCCAAGAGCTCGGTTTCGTAACCCTTGGTCTCGGCCCACCGCTGGTACATCCGCAGCAGGGTCTCGGCCCAGTCGGCCGAGTCGGTCCCCCCTTCGCCCGCTTGAATGGCGACGTACGCTCCGAAGGCGTCGCTCGGATCGGACATCGTCGCCTGCAGCTCGACCGCGTCCAGCTTGGGACCGATCGCGTCGAGGGCCTGCTTGAGTTCCGCCTCGTTCGTCTCGGATTCGTCCGCTTCCGCGAATTCGAGCAGGACGCCCAGATCCTCGCCCTGAGAGATCACTTCCTTCATGGGCTTGATCGAGGCGGTGAGCTGGCGCAGCTCGACCACGAGCTTTTGAGCGCTGTCCGAATCATCCCAGAAGCCAGAGGCGGCCATTTTCTGGTTGATTGCGTCGGCTTGTTTCAGTTTTTGATCGTAGTCAAAGAGAGTCCCGGAGATGCACGATCCGTCGGCTGATCTCTTGGTAGGCCTGTTTATATTCGTGATTCATGAAGGGCGGGCTCCAGAAAGCGGCCAGAAAGCGGACTGGCCAGCGCGGAATTATAGGGGTCACCGGGACGACCCGCCAGTCGAAGGTACGGGATCGTTCGACGCGGCATCATTCGACTCTGCGGGGCCCGAGACTCTTCTTGCGTTTAAACCCTTGTCGGATACGATAAAGGAGAGGAGACGCTGCCCTGGCGGCGGCTCGCCTCCGCGACGCGTCCGTCGAGAGTGGAGTTCCGACTGCCCCTCCAATCGAAACGGAGACGTCCATGTGCTCCCTGAAAACCTTCCGCACCTCCCTCGCTTTCGGGAGCGTGGTGGCTCTTCTCGCACCGGCGCTCCGCGCCGACGTCGTGACGCTCAACAGCGGGGGGAGCGTTCATGGCAATCTGCTCACGCCAGCCACGGGAAGCAACGTCAAAGCGGTCGCTGTCGTGACGTCGAACGGCACGCTCGTCGTCTTCGACAAGGACGAAGTCAAGCAGGTCAAGCGCGGGGTTGATCCCGCACAGAAGGCGGCCGCCAAGGCGAAATCGAAAAAGCAGCTCACGACTGCCGAGAAAGCCTGGTTCCCGAAGATCCACGGACTCCTCAATCGGCTCGCCAGCAGCGATCGCAACGTGGCCCGCAAGGCGCGAGTCGACCTGCTCAACATTGACGATCCCGACGCGATTCCCGCCCTGACGGAGATCCTCCGCAACAGTCGCCACGAGGACATGCGGCGATTGTACGTGGCGATCCTCAAGAATATCCGCAGCCCGCGGGTGATCTATTACCTTGTCGACGAGTCGCTGTTCGATCCCTCGCCGCAAGTTCGCGAGGACGCCCGCAAGGCGATCGGCCCCGATCGGGCCGACATGGCCCGCCCGCTGTACGTCCACTCGCTCCGCCTGCGCGAGGCCGAAATCGCCAGCCGGGCCGCGTTGGCGCTGTTGGAAATCGGCGATCCGCGGGGAGAATCGGTCCCGTATCTGATCGATACGCTCGTCTGCGTTTCGCGGATGAAGCACATGGTCTCGCCGGACCAAATTGTGGTGAACGATTTCATGACGTACTACACGACGCCCGGTTACAACCCGAACGCGTTGGGTGAGATTTGGATGGGACAGACGTCCGGCTCGAGCACGATGCCCATTTACCTCGGGCCGCCCGGCATGTCGCAGGCCCAGATCAACGCCGCCGTCGCCAATCTAAAACCGGCGACACCCCAATCGTTGAAGTTGGCCGCCCTGCCGCAAAATCGTCCGATGGATCGAGGTCCGGGCGTCTATTACATCACTCCCGCGGTCGCCGACACGTATGCTGTGCCCGTTTTCGGCCGGATTCCGGCCAAATACTCGCGGGCGCCCGTCATGACGGAAAATCCGACCGTGCTCGACGCCCTGGTCAAAATCACCGATCGGCAGCATCCCGGTTACGGCTACAACGCCGACAACTGGCGGCGTTTCTGGGCGACGGAGAAGAAGAACCGCGAAGGCGTCAAGCCCGCCTCCGAGGATCGCGTGCTGCCGCGAGATCAGGCGGCGCAGCACTGACGACCGCTTTGTCGGAGGATCTCGCTCGCCTCCGGCCGGTTGCCGGCGGCTCGCTCACAAAGCGTCGTCGGCCAACGAGCGGAGTGCCTCGTCCCGGTTGGCGAACAGCGGCCACAGCTCCAAGAGCTTCATCGACTGCAGGACGCCGCGCGTCCGCTCCGACGCGTTGCACAGCACGGCTTGTCCTCCCCGATTCGAAGCGATGCGGGACAAGGCGACCACGACGTTGATCGTGACCGCGCTAAACACCGGCGCGCTGCCGAAGTCGATCACCAGGTTTTGGAAATCCCCCCCTTCGAGCAAGCGGCGGACCTTGTTCGACTCGGTATGCACGTCGCCGTAATGGAATTCCGACGCGTCCCCCAACGGAATCACGACGAGTGCGTCGCCGCTCCGCTCGGTGGCAAACACCTTGTTGTGCCGCGTCGATTCCAAGACGTCGAAATCGCCGGGCGTGGCGGCGTGGAGTTCGGCGGGTATCTCGATTGCATCGTCCGAAAGGGGGTCGGCAACCATATCGATTTCCAATTGCGGCGTCTGTTCCGAGGTGGCAATCTCGAACCGCATCCGGCGCAGTTCTTCTTTCAACTGCCTCAGATCGGACCGCTCGGCGGTCAGCCGCTGCTTGACCTCCGAAGCCTTGGCCCGCGCGGCCTCGATTTTCGTCCACTCGGCCTTGAGGTTCTTGCGCGCCTCCGCCAGTTCGTTCGCGCGTGAGGCCATTTCGCGCCGCTGCCGCTCGAGCGATTCGACCTCTTCGGCCCGGTGGCGCACCTCGTTGGCGAATTCCTCCTGTCGACGCTGCAGGTCTTCGGCGATCGCCGTGAAGGCCGCCCGATCGGCGTGCAAGCGCTCCCATTCAGCGGCAAGGCGGAGTTGTGCCTCGGCCAGCTTGGCCTCGCGCCCTCGAGCATCTGCTGGCGCTCGTCCAGGGCCTGCCGTTGCGCGGCGAGACTTTCGCGCATCGCCTGCAACTCGGCCCGGTCCGCATGCATCACGTTCCGCTCGGAGTCGAGGCCGGCACGTGCGACCTGGATGTCGATCGCCTCGCTGACTTCGATCGGGCCGATTTGGCGTTCGCGGCTGGGCGCCGGAGTGTGCGACTCGCCCGGGTAGTGAATCCGCAGCGAAAACTTGCCGATCCGCAGCCGATCTCCTTCGACGAGCTTCGCACAGCGGACCGGTTTGCCTTGAACGGTTGTTCCCCCCTTGCCCGCCAGGTCGATGATCCACAGCCCGTCGCGGAGCCACAGCAAGCTGCAATGGATCGACGAGACGCTGTTATCCGTGAGGCGCAACTTGCAGGCCGTGGCGGTGCCCACGAGCGTGATCGGGCGGCTAATTGTGTAATGCGCGTGCCGGCCGGCGCCGCGAACGGTCAAGACGATTTTGGGAAGCGGTCCCACGTCGCCGGCGTAGCGGTCAAGAGGATTGAAGTTGCTCGAAAGGGCTTCGCTGCCGGTGCCCAGCCCCAATGTGTCGACCAGGCGGATTTGGTACGGGCCAATGCGAATCACGTCTTCTGGATCGAACCATCCGCCGCGCCGCCGCGTGTTGCCCCAGAAAGTTCCACTGGCGCTGTCCAGGTCGATGCAATACAGCCGGCCATAAATCGACTGCAGATACGCATGGCGGCGCTCGACGTCGGGGTGATCGAAGCGACACGTGCATCCCGCTGTCCGGCCGATGAGCGCAAAGGGCGCTTCGACGACTTGAATCGTCGGTTGCGGCTCGTCGGGCGCGGTGATCGCCAGGCGAAACATGCCCGGCAAAAGCGCGCTGTCATCGCGTTCCAAAGTCAGCATGTCGGTCGGAGCCATTCTGCTACGCCTGGCCTCTCAAGGCCCCCAGGTGGGAACGATGCGGCTACAAAATTCCTTAACAAAGCCTGTGCGCGTGGTGGCATCAGGCGTCCGGCATCGCATCTGGGCCCGCAATCCATGCGCAGAGCGTCCTTTCCTCCAATATGACGGACACCTGCTTTGCATTCAAGGTTTTCTTTCGATTCCATGTCCAATCAGGGCCGGGAGTTGTAAGAAACCTCACATTTGAAGCCACGAGGCGGGGCGAACGGGGAAACGGAAGGAAGATAGAGCCTCCGCCGGCGGCCGACACGGAACTCCCGATGTCCGCGTCCGGATTCGCTCGCCCGGCCCCCCCTCTCTCGATTATGATCGAGAGATCAATCATTCAACCGTTCGGTCGCGTCAACGTTTCTAAGCTTTCGTTCAACCATGCACGGGCCCTGGTTTTACGTCGGCGCCGTCCTGCTCGTGGCGGCGGGCGCTTTTCTCCTGTATTGCGTGTACCTGGCGGTCCGCGGCCTGCGTTCGCTGCGGCGCAGCCGGCGCTGCCAGCACTTTGCAGAGGTGGCGGCAAAAAAGCATCGCGAGGGAGACGTCTCCGGCTCGGTCGTCCTGTATCTCAAGGCCGAAGCCGCCTGGTCGCTCAACTCGTGGGACGGCGGACGCGAGTCGTGGCTCAAGGATTTGGACCGCTTGGGAAATATCGGCTCGGGACTCGTGCGGACGCTCACGCGCGAGCCGGGCATGGCGTTTTCCGATTTCAATGCCACGCTCCGCGAGATGCGGGAAATGCTGCGGGAACGCGGGAATTTTCGCATCGACGGCCGCCGCATGAATCCGGACGTAGCCGTCCGCTGGAAGGCATCGGTGCATCGGCTCAATGTCCTGCGGGGACGGCTCCGCGAGATTTGCGTACCCGCTAAAGTCGGACGGCTTTGACGTGGCGGCGGCAATCGGCACGATTGTCGCTGGACAGGTTGAGCGATCATCGGCACAATCGGCGATCCGGTCCGATGGGCCGGGCTGAGCGGTCACGCAAGGGCGCATAGCTCAGTTGGTTAGAGCGCAGCTCTGATAAAGCTGAGGTCCGTGGTTCGAATCCACGTGCGCCCATTTGGAACAGGTGAGAGGGGAGTCCGCCGGAAGCGGAAGCAGGTGACAAGCGGCTCCCGTTTCACCTGCTTTCTTTTTTCCTCTGTTCACCTCCCAGCTGTTCACCTGTTCTAATCCGGGGACGTAGCTCAATTGGGAGAGCGCCGCCCTTGCACGGCGGAGGTTGCCGGTTCGATCCCGGTCGTCTCCAATCTTTGTTGAGATTTGAAAAAAATCGGTTGATGATGCTTGACGGCCGAAGGGCCGATATCTAAGATTAAACCTCGCTGCGGCGTCTTGTTGTTCCTAAGTCCTTTGGTACGACTAGCTTGACGCCTTCCAGAGTGGTTTGAAGCGGGATCAGCGACTCGACTGGCTCCGCTTCAGCCCACTGTGGCGAAACCCGGGGGAACCCACCCGTTAAATGCGGGTGGACCTAATAACGGTCCTCCGGGTCTGTTCTTTGACAATTAGGTAGCGGTACAAGTGGCATCTGCAATTGCAATGCGAATGGGTGATCGGCTTTCGAGGTGACAGGCTTCGCGATCGAAAGAGAGCGGGCTTGGCGCCTTTCGGATTTTAAGCCGTCAAGTTTAAGGTCCACGAGAGTCGGTCTCCGAGCGTATTGTGTCAGTGCACTCTTAGGGGCTTGGCGGTCCGAGTGTCGTTAGGTGTTGCGGGGCGACCCGCAGCATGTTTCGCGGCAGATCGGACGGCAAAAGATTGCGGTGAAATGCGGCTTGAGAGAGTGAGGCAGACCGGAACTGGGCAACTGGCAACGGTTTGATCTGACTCGATCGAGACGAGGATCATGGTGGTCAAGTTACTAAGGGCGTGTGGGGGATGTCTTGGCGCCAGAAGGCGATGAAGGGCGTGGAAGGCTGCGAAAAGCCCGGGGAAGCTGTCAAACAAGCGTTGATCCCGGGGTACCCGAATGTCGTACGCCCAATCCATAAGCGTACGAGGCAAACGCGGTGAACTGAAACATCTTAGTAACCGCAGGAAAAGAAAACAAAAGTGACTTCCTCAGTAGCGGCGAGCGAACGGGAATCAGCCTAAACCGTATGGCTTCGGCCATGCGGGGTCGTGGGGCTCATCACAGTGAAGTTACAAAATTACCCGCTAGAAGAATGCCGCAGGAAAGCGGAACCAAAGAGGGTGACAGTCCCGTATTCGAAAGTGGTGTAATCTTCCGATGAGTACCCGAGTAGGTCCGGTCACGTGAAAACCGGATTGAATCTGGGAGGCCCATCTCCTAAGGCTAAGTACTTACTGGCGACCGATAGTGAATCAAGTAGCGCGAGCGAACGATGAAAAGAACCCCTGCTAGGGGAGTCAAAAGAACCTGAAACCACACGCTTACAAGCGGTCGGAGCTCTGGTCCTTCGGGATCGAGTGACGGCGTGCCTTTTGCATAATGACCC
>CAWHWU010000024.1:32500-157500 GCA_963833105.1 uncultured Planctomycetaceae bacterium | reverse complement strand
GCCTTTTCCATAAAGGCCGTTCGAACCAGGACGGATGCGCTGGTCTCCAGCGCTCCGCCCTCTCTCCGGTGACTTTTCCGAGAAGGAAACACACGTTCCCATTCCGAACACGATCGTTAAGCTTCTCGGGCCGATGATAGTGCCGAAAGGTGCGAAAGTAGGTTATCGCCGGGACCATTTGAGACGGCTCACAGCCACTTGGTTGTGAGCCGTCTCTTTTTTTTGCGCCCACCTTGCGTGCACCCGGCCTGTTCCCCACTTCTGTCCCCTCGCTCGATTCGCTCTCCCCCCGCCGCCGTCTTTGAGACCTGTCGCCGCCTGGTCGGCAATCGGTCTGGGCATGATTTTTGACTTTCGGTAGCATCCGCCGCTTTTATGCGACGGCAGGCGCTCAAAGGAAGGAGGCGGCCGGCCGGTCGAACCCGCGCCTGCGACTTGAGACTGCAATCTGCTGAGAAAGGGAGGGCCCGGATTCGGCTTCCGGCAAGATGCCGCCCGCGAATTGATTCCGCGCATGACGAAAGGACTCTGGCATGCGCTCGATCCAACTTGCTCCGCGCCGGGGGGCTGCCGGGGAACGTCAGGCTCTACCTGCTGTTGGCCGCCGCGACCGCGGCCAACCTCTCGAACCCGGGTTCTGCCAGACCTGATGAGCCCAAGACGGCGGCCCAACAGGCCGAGTCGGCCATCCCGCCTCAAGGCGAACCGCCGGTCCCGGCGGAGAGCGATGAGGCCCGCGGACGCGAGCAACGCGTCCTCCGCCAAGTCATCTTTCGCGACCGCCAGACGCAATCGGCGGTCGATCAGGCGGAAGCGGCCTTCCGCGCCGGTGACGCGCCGCGCACCGTCGAGTTCTTGCAACAAATCCTCGACCAGCGCGGCGACCATTTCGTTTGGCTCGAGCGGGAGCAGCGTTTGGCGAGCGCCCGCCACCGGGCCTTGAGTCTCCTGAGCACGGCCGATGCGAAGACACGCTCTCTGTACAAGTGGGCCTACGCCCGCGAGGCGCAGCGTCTGCTCGACGCGGCCAAGGCGGCCGGCGATCCCCTCTTGATCGCAGACGTCGCCCGGCGATTCTTTCACACCGCCTCGGGGTTCGAGGCGACCGATTGGCTGGCCACTCACTGGCTCGACCGGGGGGAGTACGCCCTGGCGATTCGGGCGTGGTCCCTCCTGGCGACCGATGCCGAGCACGGCGCGGATCAACGACACGATTCGCCGGAAACTCGACGTCGCGCGACAGCTCTTGGCGCAGAATTCGAGCCCGTCTCCCTCGTACTTCCCGCGTTCGGCCGACGTCCGCACGGCGGAAGTGAGCGCGGCCGAGGACCGCAGGACCGATGAAGAGGCGAGCCCGCCCTCGAAGATCACGCCCGCGGCGTTTGAGTCGGCCCAGCCGGAAAGCCCCGCCCGGGCGGCTCTTCCTTACATGAAGCCGGCCTGGCGGCTACCGCTGGCCGGTGGCAAGGGCCCCGTGATCGACACGGCGATCCACCATTGGGAAATCGACTTGAAGCGAGACGACCGGCAGGCGGTCACCGTCCACTCGGCCGTAGTGGCCGGCTCGACAATCGCGCTGCGCACGTACGAGGGGATTTGTGCGGTCGACGCAGCCAGCGGTAAGTCGCTCTGGCATTACACCTCCGGGACGTCGTTTTTGCGAGCCTGGGCCGACGTCTCGCAATTGGCCGGTGACAGCGGGAATGTCAACGAAACGAACTTGAATACCCTGATGATGGGCTACGCCGGCAACTCCGTCCTGGGAACGTTGTCGACCGACGGCCGGCGCGTCTTTGCGGTCGATTCGCTCGACCTCAACCTGCATGCCAGAGTCCCGTCTCCTGAAGAGCCCGAAACGCACGAAGGGGGCCCGAAATTCTCCCGCGCCGCCAATCGTCTCGTTGCACTCGATTTGTTTTCGCCCGCGACCGACGAGGAGGGGGCCGTCAAGCCGGCCTGGGCCGTCGGCGGATCGATGGGGTCCACCAACTGGTTCTACCGGATGGACACCAACGACGACGGCCGCGTCACGCAGGCGGAATTCCTGGGAAGTCTCGAGGAATTCCGCAAGCTCGACCGCAACGGCGACGGCGCGATCGACCGTTCGGAATCCGAAAACCCCGAGGTCAAGCTCCAGCGGCATCCCCTCCACGGTCACTTTTTCTTAGGGCCCCCGCTCGTCCTCGACGGACGGCTCTACGCCGTGACGGAATGCGAGTCGCAGCTCAATCTCGTGGCGCTCAAGGCCGAAACGGGAGCCGTCCTGTGGATTCAGGGAATCGGCTACGTCGATCGGCCGGTCGACGAGGATAGTCTCCGCAACGCGCTGGCTTGCACGCCATGCTATTCCGCAGGCGTCATCGTCTGCCCGACGCAGATGGGCGTGCTGGTCGCCGTCGACGCGCTCGACGGTGCGCTCTTGTGGACCTATTACTACGGCGACGACGACGTCACGGCCTCGGAGAGCGCGTGGTCGTTCGTGAGCCATCGGCCGTACGGGAATGCGGGGTTTCTCAATCCACCGCTGATCGACGGCAATCGCGTCGTGATCCTGCCGCGGCAATCCGAGTCGATTCATTGCCTCGACCTGGCGAGCGGCCGCAAACTGTGGAAACAGCCGCGGAACGACGCCGAGTTCATCGCCGGAGCGGCCGACGGCGTGCTGATGGTCGTCGGCGAGCGCAGGAGCTGCGGTTTGTCGCTCGCCAGCGGCCGCCTTCGCTGGTCGACCAAGACAGGGGCCGTCTCCGGCTGTGGGCTGCGAGCCGGCACGCAGTATCTTTTGCCGCTGGTCGAAAACCGCATCGTCGCGATCGACATGCGGACGGGCATCCGGACCGGCGTCTCGGCTCCCGAGGAAGCCGGCTCGTCCCTCGCCAATCACTCGGCCGAGACGGTCGACCCGTCGCGGACGGCCGCCGAGAACAGCCCGGCGGAGGAACGCGGTGCGGACGGCCCTGCGACCAATGTCGTCTTCGCCGATCGGCCCGGTAACCTGGTCGGAAGCGGGCGATTTATTGTTTCCGTCGGCCCGCGCGAGGTTGTCGCCTTTCCGCGTGCCGAGGTCCTGCTGAACGACGTGAAAGACCGGTTGGCAGGCGCGGAACCGAATCCGGACGACTTCCTCATGGCGGCCGAGCTCGAACTGACGCTGGGAGGCGGTCCGGCGGCGAAATCGTACCTCGCTCAGCTTCCGAAAACGGGCCTGCCCGATGCGACGCTCGAAAGAAAAGCCCGCTTCCTGCGTGCCGTGCTTTACCAAGAGTTGGCCACGCGTCCCGATGACGCCGCGACGATTCTCGGCGAGTTGAACACACTTGCGCACACGCCGGTTGAGCGCGGCGAATTCCTGCAGGCCAAGCTTGCCGCCGATCTCCGCCGCCGTGATTTGAACGGCGCCCTCGAATCGGCGCGCGCGTTCGCGGCGCTCGGACTGGCGGAACTCATGCCGTCGCCGGCTGACTCGGCCCACCGGATTTCGTCGTTGAGTTGGCTGGCCTCGACGGATGAACAGATCCGCCGCAAACTCGACCGGCCAGCCCTGGAACAGGCGACGACACGCCTCGCCGCCGAGACGCGATCCCTGCTCAAGTCGTCGGATCGCAAAGCACTGGAACGCTGTCTGGCCGTCTATTCGAGCTGGCCCGAAGCGGATGCGATCCGCCTGCACCTGGCCGAGGTTTTGGCGCGTGCCGGCGAATTCCAGCGGGCCGAGCTGCTGCTGATCGAAACCGAGCGCGCGGGGGGCTTGAAGTCGCGAGAGTCGGCCCGGCACCAATTGGCCCATCTCTGGGCCCAGGCCGGTATGGCCGAAGAGGCGGCCGAACTGTTGCTACAAGAGGGCCAACCGCGGCTCGACGAGTTTCCGGCCAATTCGCTCGTCCGTCTGGCATGTCAGCGACTTCAGGAAGCGGCGCGGCCGGCCGGTCGCGTGCGCATCACGCAGTCGCTGTGGGAACACTGCGACCGCGAGTTGGACGAGACGTACGCCAACGCCGCCCGCCCGTTTGTGACGCGGCCCATGTCTCCCTTCCAGTTGATCGATCGGGGCGCCACGGGGCTGGCTGAAATCAGCGTCGTCGACCGCCTGTCGGGAACGATCGTCGATACGCTGCATGTTCCCACGCCGTACCGGGCCTCGAGCCAGGCGACCGTGGCCCAAGTCGGCCATTTCCTGCCCGTGGGGAGCCGCGGGGCGCTGCATGGCATCACTCTGTTAGACCGCAGCCGGCAAGTGCCGCTCTGGACGACGCGCCCCGCCGAAATCGCCCTCGATCAGGAGGCGGCGCTGGTCGGTCCGAGCGGCCCGACGTTTTCTGTCTTCCAATCGCACGGCCACTTGTTCGTCGTGGAGCCGGGGACCGGCAAGATCATGTGGCAGCGGACCGATCTCGATCCGCAGTCCGGGCTGGTCAGCGATTCGACGCGCGGCATCTTCGGGGACGCCGAGGTGATCGTCGTCCTGGGAGCCGACCACCTCGAATACACCGCGTACCGCACGGCAACCGGCGAAGAGTTACGGCAAGGCCGGCTGGACATCGAGTCTCGGCAGACGCAGGATCGCTGCATTTGCGGACGCTGCCTCGCCTACGTGACCGCCGAAGAGACGAACCACCGCCTGAGAATCTGGGACCCGCTTGCCGATCGGCTCGTTTACGATCGCCCGATTTCCGATCGTCTCCTCTGGAAAGAGACGGGTGATGACGAGATTGCCGCCGTGGGAACCGACTCGACGCTGCAAATCGTCGACGGCCGTACCGGGAGCGTGCGGATCTCGGTCGATCTGCCCCCGCGGATTGTCCAGAACGCCTGCCAGCTCGCGATCTTTCGCGACGCGGACCGCTACTATGTCAATCTGCAGCCGATGCAATCGCCGCCGGAACCCCGGTTCTACAACTACTTTTTCGGGACCGACACGGTTCTTCCCCGCGTCGATATGCGGGGAGACGTGCTGGCGATCGACCGGCAAACCGGCCGCCTCGCCTGGTCGCGGTCGTTCCTGCAGCGGACCGTCGTGCGGACTCCCTCCCTGCAGTTGCCGATCCTGGTGATGCTGGCCTCGGTCGGCGATCGGCTCAACGGCAATCACCGCTCGATGCTGATTGAGGCCGTCGACGCTCGCACCGGAGAAACGCTGGCTTTGGAGAACAACAAGTTCGCCGACCGCATCCTGCAGTTCAGCTACGACTACGAACAGCACCGCGTGCGGCTCTGGGGCAAGCGATCGGTGATCGATCTCGACATCAGAAAATCACCGGACCGGCTGGCCATCGGCACGGGTGCGGACTCGAGCGTTCCATCCAAGCGTGGCGGTCCTGCCGCACAAAGCGTCGGTGAAAACGAGGCTTTCATCGCGTCACCTGAGTGCTCGCAGCACTAACGATCCCACTTCCGCTGCAGCAGGTGGATTTTGGCGACGCTGTGCATGTAATCCTTCTCCAGCCGCGCGGCAGCGGCCTGGCGGAGATGGTCGCGCGCTTGGGACAGGTCGCCGGCCGCCTCGGTATACAGCCCGAGATAAAGGTGGGCGTACATTCGGGCCCGCTCGGTATTTTCCTTCTTCGCCGCCGCCAGGACGGCCTTCGTAGAACCGCGCCCCGCATAAAACTCGTAGATTTCGGCCATCGGCACGCGCGAATCGCGGGCGAGGTCGATCTTGATGAGGGCCTTGCGGGCCGCGTCGAGACCGTCCGTTCGCGCCACGCAGAGGAAATGCCAGGCCGCGTTCTCGACGTCGTCGGGGTTGACCGTCTTGTGCGATTCAAATTGCCGGCGTCCCTCCGCAAACTTGCCGGCGTAATAATCGCTGATTCCCCGCTGCCATAAAAAGGGCGCGCCGGCCGGGTCGAGCTCGGCCGCTCGATCGAAGTCTCGGAGCGATTCGGCGATCTTGTTCGCTTGGAACGCCTGCATGCCGCGGTCGATACATTCGGCTGCAGTTTGCGGCGGCGCGTCGACGAAGCCCGCCAGTGCCGCTCCGACTGGAATCAGGCAGGCGATCCAATTCATCGCGGATTCCCGGCTCGCATTCTGGTGAGTGTCAGGTCAAGCGGTAGAACTTGACCGCGTTGTCGTGCAGGAGTTTTTTGCGGAACTCGACGGAGCGGTCCCGCAGGATCCAGGTCAGGGCCTCGAACCACTGCTTGAAGGTGGCCGTCTTGGTGCAGACGGGCCAGTCGCCGCCGAAAAAGACACGGTCGGGACCGAATGTTTCGAGACAGAAGTTGATCGCCGGCTCGAGGTCGGACGGCTGCCACGTTTTGGGCGGGGCGGTGGCGACGATGCCGGAGATCTTGCACATCACGTTGTCGTGCGCGGCACACGCCTTCATCCCCTCTTCCCAGACGCGTCGCGACTTCTCGTCGGTCGCCTGGACATCCCGGTTGCCGCAATGATCGATGATAAACCGCGTCCGCGGAGACTGATCCATGAGGCGGACGGCGTCCATCAGCTCGCCCGGCCGGATGCAGAAATCGAAGCTGAGCCCCAATTCGCCCAGGAGCTGAATGTTTTTGACGAACGTCTTTTCGAGGCACAGTCCTCGGGACCGATCGGGATCGTTGAGCACGATCCGCACTCCCTTCACGAACGGATTGGTGGCGAACTTCCTGATGTACGTGCTGAAGTGGGGGCTCGGAACCGAGCCGCCAATCACGGCCCCTCGCATGCGTCCGGTCGGGGACTGGCAGAGTTTGATCACGTAGTCGGCTTCCAACTCCTGCTGGTCGGGACTGACGTTCACCTCCATGTAGACTGTTTTGACGACGTTGATGCCGGCCGTCGCCTCGTCGTAATCTTTAGTCACGAAGCTCCGCCGCAGGTGAGCCGCCTTCGGGTCGTTGAGCCAGGGAAGCCGGAGTTTGCTCAAATCCCACAAGTGCTGATGCGTGTCGACGACCGGAATGCCCGCCTGGCGGCCGGCGGGATCGGCGAGCGCACGGGTCGACGGGAACGCGACGGCCGCCGTCCCGATGGCGGCAGAGGAAGCCAGAAAATGTCGGCGCGAGACAAGCGGGTTCATGCTGCGGCTCCGGTTTGAAGTGAGGTGTCTCTCAGTATAACTGTCGGCGGCAAAGTCGCACGCGCGAGGGCCAACGGGCCATTTTGGCGACCGGCGGGAGACGCTGCGCAGAAGCGTTTTGGTCCGCTTGCTCCAGCAGAAGGTGCTCGTTAGAATCGCGCCCGCAGTCGGCTTGCGGGGGCTGCTCGGGCGAAGTGCGCGAATGCGCGACGGATGATTCCCAGCGCTTTGAGACGAAGCTTTTTGCCGAGAGACGGGAAAGACGTTTCGCGTGACGGACAGTTTTCACGCCTTTGAGCCAATCCTTCTGTTCGCCTTGGTCTTGTTGGGGTTCGTGATTACGAACCTGATCTTGGCGCAGACGATCGGCCCACATCGCCGCACCGCCGTCAAGGACATGCCCTACGAATCGGGCATGGACCCGATTGCCGATGCGCGGCAGCCGTTCGACGTGAAATACTCGCTCGTCGCGATCCTGTTTTTAATCTTCGACGTCGAGTTGCTGTTCCTCTATCCCTGGGCGGTGAGCGCATTTTCGGAACCGGACGGAGTGCCCAAATCGTATCGGGGCGACGTCTTTTGGGTGATGATTGTGTTCATTGTCACGCTCGTGATTCCCTACGTCTATGCGTGGCGGAAGGGGGTCTTCCGATGGCGGTAGCTGTACCTGAGAATATTTTCCTCACGCGGCTCGACGCGGCGGCCAACTGGGCCCGCTCCAACAGTCTGTGGCCGATGCCGTTTGCGACGGCCTGCTGCGGTATCGAGCTGATGGCGACAGCCTCGTCGCGGTACGACATTGCGCGATTCGGGGCCGAGGTGATGCGGTTCAGCCCGCGGCAATGCGATTTGCTGATCGTCGCCGGCCGCGTGGTGATGAAGATGCTCCCCGTGCTGCAGCGGATCTGGCTGCAGATGCCCGAGCCGAAATGGTGCATCTCGATGGGGGCCTGCGCCTGCACCGGCGGCGTGTTTGACACGTATGCCGTCGTGCTGGGGGTCGACCGGTTCATTCCGGTCGATATTTATGTTCCCGGCTGCCCGCCGCGGCCGGAGCAGTTGCTCGCCTCGATCATCGACCTGCAAAACGCGATCATGAAGCAAGGCACGCTGACGGGTAAGGAATTCGCCGAACGGCGGACGGCGATGGGACCCGCGCCTCTCTCGCTCGAGGAGCTCCGCAGCAGCCGCGATTTCCTGCTCGATCAGGCAAAGGAACGAGCGGCACAGTCTCCCTAATAACAGTCTCCCTAATAGCAGGCGCCACAATAAACGTCCGATTCCAGGGATTTCGACCAACCACACCAAGTCAATGAGCACCACAGAAGAGCGATTGAAAGAACGTTTCGGAGCGGCCAACGTCGAGGCGAGCCGCTTCCGTGATAACGTTCGCTTCAACATTGCCCCCGCAACGGTTTTCGAGGCGCTCACCTTCCTCAAGGGCGAATGCGGTTTCGATCTGCTCGCCGAACTGACGGCGGCCGACCTGCTCGAATACCCCGACGCGCGGGACCGCTTCCGCGTGCTGTACGTGCTCGTCAACACGGCGAGCGGTGAGCGGATCAATGTCCGCACGCACGTCAACGACCCCGATCCGACTCTCCCGTCGGCGGTTCCGCTCTGGCAAGGGGCCAATTGGCTGGAGCGGGAAGTGTTCGACATGTTCGGCATCCGCTTCGCCGGCCATCCGAACCTGAAACGCATCCTCATGCCGGAGGAGTTCGCCTCGTTTCCGTTGCGCAAGGACTATCCCTTGCGAGGGCGCGGTGAACGACATAACTTCCCCGTG
This sequence comes from uncultured Planctomycetaceae bacterium, assembly GCA_963833105.1. Lineage (GTDB taxonomy): Bacteria > Planctomycetota > Planctomycetia > Planctomycetales > Planctomycetaceae > DASPSM01. The sequence continues at coordinate 148,690 of CAWHWU010000024.1, read as the reverse complement.
ATCACGCGAGCCGAGAGTTGAAGATCGAATGACGCCGACCGTCGTCATTCGTGAAGAGGTTTCGAGACAAACATGCCGCTGCAGCTTTCCGATCTGAGTGACGCCGAGTCGCCGGAAAAGGAATATCTGTGGACCCTCAATTTCGGTCCGCAGCATCCGGCGACGCACACGACGTTGCGGCTCGTGCTGACGCTCGACGGCGAAACGATCGTCAATTCGGTCCCCGACATCGGCTACCTGCACAGCGGTTTCGAGAAGCTGGGCGAGGACCTCGATTTCAATCAGTACGTGACGATCGTCGACCGGATGAATTACATCTCGCCGATCGCCAATGAGATCGCCTGGCACCACGCCGTCGAGAAGCTGCTCGGCGTGACGCTCACGCCGCGTTGCACGTATCTCCGCACGATCCTCGCCGAATTGATGCGGATCCACGACCATTTGCTGTGCATCGCCGCCGCGGCCCTCGACCTGGGCGCCTTCACGCCGTTTTTATATGCGTTCAAGCAGCGCGAAAAGATCAGCGACCTGTCCGAGTACGCTTCCGGCCAGCGGTTCCACGCCAGCTACACGCGGGTGGGCGGCGTGATGTACGACGTCGACGACGCCTGGATCAACCGCGTGCGGGAGTTTGTCGCCGGCTTCCCGGCCGCGCACGCGGAGATTTCCGGCCTGTTGACGAAAAACCGAATCTTCGTCTCGCGGCTGAAGGGGATCGGCGTGCTGAGCCGCGAGGACGCGATCAATTACAGTTGCACGGGCCCCGTCGCCCGCGCCAGCGGCGTCGTCCGCGATTTGCGGAAGGACGAGCCCTATCTGGCGTATCCGGACCTCGATTTCAAGGTCGTCTGCTCCAACGGCGGCGACTGCTTCTCCCGGTATCAGGTCCGGATGCAGGAGATGCTCGAGAGCATCAAGCTGATCGAGCAGGCCGTCGAGAACCTTCCCTCCGGCCCGGTCAACGTCGACGCCGAAGGGCGGGCCATCATGCCCGGCAAAGAAGAGGTCTACCAGAGCATCGAAGGATTGATTCGCCACTTCGAGGTGATCATTCCCAACCGCGGATTCATCGCTCCCCACGAGGAGATCTACGCGGCCAACGAGACGGCCAACGGCGAGCTGGGGTTTTACATCGTCGGCGACGGCACGATCAAAGCGTACCGCGCCCGCACGCGGCCCCCCTCGTTCATTCACTTCGCCGTCTTTCCGCATCTGATCAAGGGGCACACGCTGAGCGACATTGTGGCCGTGCTGGGAAGTCTCAATATCATCGCCGCGGAGTTGGACCGATGAGCGCCCTTTCGGAACAGACGCGGGAGCGGATTCGGGCCGAGTTCGCCAAGTACCCGAACAAGCGGGCCGCCACGCTGCCGGCTTTGCACATCGTGCAGGACGAGCACCGACAGGTCTCGACCGAGGCGCTGCGCGAGATCGCCGAGTTGCTCGAGCTGCACCCGGCCGAAGTCAACGACACGCTGAGCTTCTACGGATTCTTCCGCAACGAGTCCGATCCGCTGGGGAAGCATCGCGTCTGGATTTGCCGCAGCCTCTCCTGCTCGCTTCGCGGCGGCGAGGAGTTGTTGGCGGAGATGAGCAAGCGATTAAAGGTCGCGCCGGGCGCGACGACGACCGACGGCAAGGTCACACTCGAATTCGCCGAGTGCCTGGGAGCCTGCGAGGGGGCACCGTGTCTCCTGGTGAATGACGAATGTCACATGAACATGACGGCCGACTCGACGACCAAACTGATTCAGGAACTGAAGTAACGAACGGCCGGGTTGATCCCGGCGGAGACCGGCGGCGTGAAGCCGCCGGCTCGTAAAGACAAAGACAAAAATCACGTCAAGAGATGAGGTAATGGTGGCGACTTTTGAACCCGTCCTGCTGCGGCGCGTCGGCAAGGAGAGCGGCCAGTCCCTGGCTGGCTACCGCGGCGACGGCGGCTACCAGGCGCTCAAAAAAGCCTTGGGAATGCCTCCCGACGACGTGACGAAGGTCGTCAAGGACTCGGGCCTCCGCGGCCGTGGCGGCGCCGGTTTTCCGACCGGCGTCAAATGGACTTTTCTCCCCAAGAACAATCCGGGCCCGGTCTACCTCTGCGTGAACGCCGACGAGAGCGAGCCGGGGACGTTCAACAACCGCATCCTGATGGAGCACGACCCGCACCAGCTCTTGGAAGGGATCATGATCGCGGCCCACGCGATCCGCTCGCCGACCGCGTACATCTACTTGCGGTACGAGTTCGGCCGTTCGTACCGGACGCTCGATCGGGCGATCCGCGAGTGCTACGCGAACAACATTTTGGGCAAGAACATTCTGGGGACCGATTTCTCGCTCGATATCTATCTGCATCGCGGGGCGGGGGCCTACATTTGCGGCGAAGAGACGGGCCTACTCGAAAGTCTCGAAGGGAAGCGCGCTTGGCCGCGGATCAAGCCGCCGTTCCCTGCCGTCGAGGGACTCTTCCGCAAGCCGACGATCGTCAACAACGTCGAGACGCTCGCCTGCGTGCCGCACATCCTCGCGCGGGGTCGAGTGGTTCCGCTCGATCGGCGTCCCGCCCGATCCGAACAATCCGCGCGACGCGGGAAGTCTCGGGCCAAAACTCTACTGCATCAGCGGCCATGTGAATAAACCGTGTTGCGTCGAGCTCCCCTTGGGCGTTCCGGCCCGCGAATTGGTCGACGTCTACGGCGGCGGCGTGTGGAAAGGGCGGAAGGTGAAGGCCTGCGTTCCCGGCGGGATCAGCATGGGCTTCCTTTCGGCGAGCGAAATGGACACTCCGCTCGATTTCAACGGGCCGGGTCGCGTCGGCTGTCTGGGTCTCGGAACAGCGGCCGTGATCGTGGTCGACGATCAGACGAGCATGGTCGACGTGTTGTACAACTCGTGCCGGTTCATGGCCCACGAGTCGTGCGGCCAGTGCACGCCGTGCCGGGAGGGGACCGATTGGTCGCGGAAGATCCTCGAACGCATGCGTGCCGGCCACGGGACCATGCAGGATCTCGACGTGCTGACCGAGATTTCCAAAACGATGGGAACAATTCCGGGCACGACGATCTGCGGCCTGGCCGACGGAGCGGCGTGGCCCATCAAGAACGCGATCGCCAAGTTCCGCGACGATTTCGTGCAATGCATCCAGCGCGGTCAGAAAACGCCGGCCGCCGCCCTGGCATGATCGGAAGGGTTATGCCCGGGTGTCACCGATTGGACTGAGGAAACGATGGGGACTGTCCTCGTAAACGGGAAGCCGGTCGAAATCGCCGACGGCGAACGCTTAAATGCGATCCAGGCCGCGGAGCGCGGCGGCGTCGATATTCCGCGCTACTGCTGGCACCCGGCCCTTACCGTGGTGGCAAGCTGCCGCATGTGCCTGGTCGAAACGGGCGAGCGGAAACCCGACGGCTCGATCGCGATGGGGCCGAAACTCGTCCCCGCCTGCCAGACGCCGGCCAAGGACGGGCTCGTCATCGTCAGCGACAGCCAGAAAGTGAAGGACTCGCAGGCCCAGGTGCTCGAGTACCTGCTGCTCAATCATCCGCTCGACTGCCCGACGTGCGATCAGGCGGGCGAGTGTTTTCTGCAGGACTACAGCTACCGCTTCGGCCACGCGCATTCGCGGGTGCACGAGCCCAAGATTCGCCGCAAAGATAAAGACTATATCGGCGACGAGATCACGCTGTTTACCGACCGCTGCGTGATGTGCTCGCGCTGCGTCCGCTTCACGCGGGAGATCAGCGGCACGGGCGAAATGCAGATCATCAACCGGGGAAGCCACGCGGAGATCGACATTTTTCCCGGGCAACCGTGCAACAACAAGCTGGCGGGGAACGTGGTCGACATCTGCCCGGTCGGCGCCCTGTGCAGCAAAGATTTCCTCTACAAGCAGCGTGTCTGGTGGCTCAAGTCAAAGTCGAGCGTTTGTCCCAACTGCAGCACCGGCTGCAGCATTTCGGTCGACCAGAACGACGAGCATGTTTACCGCCTGCGTCCCCGGTATAACCCCAAGGCGCAGGGGCACTTCATGTGCGATGAGGGGCGGTTCGGTTTCAAGTACGTCCACAATCCGGACCGCCTGGTGCTGCCGATCGCCCGGTCCAACAACGGTCGCCCGGCCAACGACTGGAACGCCCTGCTGCCGGCCGTGCAAACCGCCCTCCACGAGGCGGCCCAAGCCCGGCCCGCCGCGCTCGCCGCGGTCCTGTCTCCCTGGATGACGTGCGAAGATGCGTTTCTGCTCGCCAAATACATGAAGTCGCTGGCCCCCGCGGTGCGGCTGGCGATGGGCCCGGTTCGAGTTGTCGGCCAAGACGACCAATATCCGAAGCGGATCAACGGCCAGCCGGCCGATCCGGTCACGTTCACGATCCGCGCCGAAAAATGTCCCAACCGGGCAGGCGTCGCCGAGATCCTGAAACACTTCGAGGGAAAAGTCGTCGCGTTTGACGAATTGAAATCGCAAGTCGCCGCCGGCGAAATCGACAGCCTCTACGCCGTGGGGGGCGACCGGGAGCCGTGGGTCACCGATGCCGACCGCACGTGGCTCGCGAAGCTCAAGCTATTGATCGTGCAAGACATTCTTCCCTCGACGGCCAGCGAGCTGGCGCATTACCTGCTTCCAGCCGGATCGTTCGTGGAAAAAGACGGCACGTTCATCAATCACGCCGGGCTGGCCCAGACGATTGAGCGATCGGTCCGCGGGCCGGGCGAGTCCCGGCCCGACGGCCGCATCTTGTGGGATCTTGCCGGTCGGAGGGGATTGTTCCACGCCGCGACCGTCCGGGCGGAGATCGGCTCGGAGATCGCGTCGCTCGCTGCTTTTCGCTCACCGACGCTGGGACCGACGGGACGTCTGCTCTCGGAAGGTGCCGCGTCTGAGATTTCGCCAAAGGCCGCCGCGCCCGGCCAGGAGGTGGCGGGCCGCGCATGAACTGGATCTGGATCTACGCGATTATCGCCATCATTATCGTCCTGGGAGGCGTCCTGGGGGCGTGCGCTTACCTCATCTGGGTCGAGCGCAAGCTGGCCGCCCGCGTGCAGGACCGCATCGGTCCCAACCGCGTCGGCCCGATCGGCCTGTTGCAGCCGATCGCCGACGGCCTGAAGTTCGTCTTCAAAGAGGACGTGATTCCGGCCGGGTGCGACAAGGTGCTGTTCGTGGTCGCCCCCATGATTTCCGTTTTCACGACCCTCCTGGCCTTCTCGGTCGTACCGTTCGGCCCCTCGCCGGCGAACGGGACCGGTTTCCCCTTCGGGATCGCCCCTTACGTCGATATCGGGATCATTTTCGTGTTCGCCGTGACGAGTCTTGCCGTTTACGGAATCATTCTGGGGGGCTGGTCCTCCAACAATAAATACAGTGCCTTGGGAAGCCTGCGGTCGAGTGCCCAAGTCGTCAGCTACGAGGTGCCGCTCGGCTTGTCGGTGCTCGGCGTGGGCCTGTTGGCCGGGTCGTTCAATCTCGACACGGTGATTCGCTCGCAGACGGTCGACTCGGGCATTCGCGGCCTGTTCGATTGGTACATCTGGTGCCAACCGCTGGCCGGCCTGATTTTTTTCTCGAGCGCCCTGGCTGAATCAAACCGCCTGCCGTTCGACTTGCCCGAATGCGAGCAGGAACTGGTCGGGGGCTACCACACCGAGTATAGCGCGCTCAAGTTCGCCATGTTCTTCCTGGCGGAATACACGCACGTGATCACGGTGAGCTTTCTGACCGCGATCCTGTTCTTCGGCGGCTGGCACTTCCCGTGGATCGCCGAGGCGCGGAGCGTCGGAGCGGTCGCGGTCGTGGTCAAGGTGCTTGTCCTGTTGACGAAGGTGGGCGTGATTATTTCGTTCATCATGCTGATCCGCTGGACGTTACCGCGGTTCCGCTTCGATCAGTTGATGAACCTGAGCTGGAAAGTCTTCATTCCCCTGTCTCTGTGCAACCTGCTGGGAATGATGATCGTAAAACAGTACGATCTGTCCCGTTGGTGGATGCTGCTGTTCTCGATCGTGTTGGTCGTGGTGGCGACGGGAACTTCGCTCTTTTTGCGCGCTTCGGGCCGTCGGTCGCCCGGGCAAATGTGCACGCCTGACTTTCGACGACGAACGGCCGCCGGCCGCTGTTCTTGAACGAGAGAAATTAAACAGGTGCCGATTAAATCCGACGATGTGACGTGGGTCGAAGAACCCGAGTTCGGGTTGCTGGAGGCGATGTACCTACCGGCGATCGCGGAAGGGGTCAAAACCACGCTCAAGCACCTCTTCCGTCCCCAAACGACCACGGAGGAATACCCCGAGGTCAAGCCGACGCTGCCGCTCAATTACCGCGGCCTGCACCGGCTGAACCGCGACGATCAGGGACGGGTGAAGTGCGTGGCCTGCTTTCTGTGCGCGACGGCCTGTCCCGCCCGCTGCATCGAGATCGTGGGTGACAAAGCCCCCTGGCCCGACCGCGATAAATATCCCACAAAATTCGTGATCGACGAGCTCAAGTGCATCTACTGCGGCATGTGCGAAGAGGCGTGCCCGGTCGATGCGATCGAGCTGACGAGCCTGTACGATCTCACCGGCCGCAGCCGGCAGGAGATGCTCTTCGACCGCGAGAAACTCCTGGCCGTTTACGATCAGACGGTCAACTCGGGCCGCGACCCGATCCGCACGCACTCCGCTCCGCTCGGCGCGGCGGCCCAGATCGTCACCACCCTGTTCCCGGCCGGCGGCAACGCGTCGTCCGCGCATTGCGCGGGTCCCTCGTCGCCGCCGGGCACCAGCGACGCGTCGCAACACAATGCGCCCCCCTGATTCGCGGCCCGGTGGGGCCGTCGAATTGACCAGCCGCCCGCCAAGAGTGACCGCGGCCGCCGACTTTGATGCTGACCTCTGACCCGTACGCCTGACCTGTATGCACGCCTTCTTCGCTTGGACTAATGAACACCGGGCACTGCTCGTGCCTCTGGTCTTCGGTTTTGTTGCGTTGTACCTGCTCTTGCCGCGGGAACGACCCGTGCTGCGCTGGTTGGGAACGCTGATCGGCCTGGTCGGACTCGGCGGTTTGGGATTCACGCTGCTGCCCCCCGGCCTGACGCTGCACGGCGTGCTGTTCTATCTCTTTTCGGGCGTGGCGATCGCGGCCGCGGTCTCCACGATCACGCATCACAATCCGATTTATTCGGCCCTGTCGTTCGCGGTGGTGACGCTGAGCGTCTGCGGCCTGTTCCTCTTGCGCGGGCGCAATTCCTGGCCGCGGCCACCGTCATCATTTACGCGGGCGCGATCGTGGTGACCTTCCTGTTTATCATCATGCTGGCACGCCAATCGGGCAACGCGTCATACGATCGGCGGGCGCGCGAGCCGTTCCTGGCGACGTTGGCTGCCTTCTTGCTCCTGGGCGGGCTGCTCTTCACGATCAACACCTGGGTGACCCAACGAGCCGGCAACCCGCCGGCCCTCGTTCCGGCGGGACGTTTGGCGCTGGCGGAGACAGCCGGCATGGGAGGGAGGAGCCTCGCCGGCTTCGTCCCGTTGCCGAAGGGGGCCGAACTCAGCTCGCACAGCAATTTCGTGGCGGGTGAAAAGGACCGGCTCCGCGGGCTGGGGCGTTCACTCTTTAGCGATTATCTGATTGCCGTCGAACTGGCGGGAACGCTGCTCTTGGTGGCAGGGGTCGGCGCCGTGGCTATCGCTCCGCGCCGACCGACGGGAAAGCTTTAAGATGCCGTCGGAACTGACCAATTATCTGATCGTCGGAGCGGTCCTCTTCGCGTTGGGCGCGCTCGGCTTTCTGACACGGCGGAACTTGATTGTCGCCATCCTGTCGGCCGAGATGATGCTCCTGGCAGTGACGCTGAACCTCATCGCCTTTTCCTTCGAACACGCCACGTACGAGGGGCAGGTCTTCACGGCGATCGTGCTGACCGTCGCCGCGTGTGAGGCCGGCCTCGCGCTGGCCCTCCTCTCGGCCCTGTACCGCCTGCGAAAAACGCTCGACATGTCGGTCTGGAATGACCTGGGCGAGCCCGATGTCGAGCTGCCCGGCGAAAAGCCCGAGTCCGCACCCGGCCGCCCCCAGAAAGAACCGCAGTATCCGCGGCTCACGCCGGCGGGACGGATTCCCGAAACTGCCTGGCCGGAGACGCCCACGCATGTCTGACGCGATGCATGCCCTCTCGCTCTGGCTGATTCCGGGATGCCCGCTGGCCGCGGCGATCCTGGTCGCGCTGTTCGGCAAGGCCGTGTTTCGCTCGGGCTCGCACCGGGTGGTCGTCGGCGCGCTCATCGTTTCGTGCGTCTTGTCTTTGTGGCAGTGGGGAGCGGTCGCCTTCGGGTCCGCGCCGCGGGAAAAGGCGGCGCCGACTGCGGGAGAGCCGGCCCCGCACGCGGTCCGTACCGGTCCGATCGCATCCGGCTTTGAGTGGATTCCGGTCGGCCGGCTCAACATTCGCGCCGACCTGCAGGTGGACGCCCTCTCGGCGGTGATGCTGGCCATGGTCACGTTGGTGAGCACGCTCGTCGCGATCTACGCCAGCGGCTACATGCACGGCGATCCGGGTTACGCGCGGTTCTTCGCCGAGCTGGCCCTGTTCGTGTTCTCGATGTGCATGCTGGTCATGGCCCGCAATTTCCTCGTGCTGTTCGTCTTCTGGGAAGCGGTCGGGCTGTGCAGCTACCTCTTGATCGGTTTCTGGTTCGAGCGCCCGTCGGCTGCGGCGGCCGCCGTCAAGGCGTTCGTGGTGAACCGTATCGGCGATGCGGCGTTCTTGATCGGCCTGTACTTGATCTGGACGACGTTCGGCAGCCTCGATTTTCAGGACGTCTTTTCCCAGGTGAGCGGAAGCGCGGGTCGATCCTTCTCGCCCGGTTTCTCGCAGCACGTCCTCTTGATTTGCATGTGCCTGTTTACCGGCGCCTGCGGCAAGTCGGCCCAGTTCCCGCTCCACTTGTGGCTCCCCGACGCGATGGAAGGCCCCACGCCGGTGAGCGCGCTGATCCACGCGGCCACGATGGTGACGGCCGGCGTCTACCTGGTGGCCCGCTGCACGCCGCTGTTCATTCTGGCCCCCGAAGCCCAGTTGACCGTGGCGATCATCGGCGGAATTACGGCCCTGCTGGCCGCGCTGATCGCGCTCACGCAGAACGATCTCAAGCGGGTGCTCGCCTATTCGACCGTGAGCCAGCTCGGCTACATGTTTCTGGCGCTGGGGAGCGCGGCGGCGGGTCCGGCGTTCGCCACTGCGGCCGTTACGGCCGCCATCTTCCACCTGTTCACGCACGCCTTTTTCAAGGCACTTCTCTTCCTCGCGGCCGGCAATGTGATGCACTCGATGGGGAACGTGATCGACATGCGGTACTTTGGCGGGCTACGCAAAGTGCTGCCCGTCACGCACATCACCTTCCTCTGCGGGGCCGGGGCGCTGTCGGGATTTCCGTTCCTTTCCGGTTTCTGGAGCAAGGACGAAATCTTTGGCCTGCTCAGGAACGGCACGCACCACGGCGACTACCGCGCCTTGTTCCTGACGCTGTTTTGGGTGGCGATTGCCACGGCGGTCCTGACTGCGTTCTACACGTTCCGTGCCTACTACATGACGTTCTTCGGCCCCACGCGGATCCCGCGCGAAGCCTTTGAGCACGCCCACCAGGGCGCGAGCGATGTGCACGGCGAGGCCGCAGCGGCCCACGCGCACGACGGCCACCTGCCGGCTCCGGTCGCGGCGGCCCACGCGGAAGAGACATTCGGCAATCCCGCCGACATTCACGAAGGACCGTCCGTGATGAAGTGGCCGCTCGTCGTCCTGGCGGTCTTTGCCGTTGGCGTCGGCCTGGTCGTGGGGCCGACCGGCCTTTTTTCCCGTTGGATCGCACAGGTGCCGACGCTCACCAAGGCCGAGCCTGAGGCGTTCAATTGGCTCCTGGCCGGGGGCAGCATTCTGGCGGTGCTGGCGGGGATCGGCGTGGCCGCCTGGATGTACGCGCGCCCGTCGAACCGGCCGCAGCTCGTGCGAGCGGCATTCGGCCCGCTGTACACTCTCTCGCTCAACAAGTTCTATCTGGACGAGATCGCCAATGCGGTGGTGGTCTTTCCAGTCAAGGTATTGGCGTTTATCTCGCTCCTCTTCGATCAGGGATTTGTCGATCGGCTGGTCGACGAGGTGGGCGTCGTCCCCCGCGTCTTGGGCCGATTCCTCCGCCCGGTCCAGAACGGCCTGATTCAGTCGTATGCCCTGGTGATGTTGTTTGGCCTGGCCATTTTCCTCACCACGATTTTGCAGCTGGTTCCTTTTCCCTAAGCGGCCGACGTAGTGATAAACAATCTGCTCGCGACGATTCTTTTGCCTCTGGTGGCGGGCATCCTGCTGCTCGTCGTCCGCTGGCCGACCTCCATCGTGCGGCAGATCGCGCTCGGGGTGACGACGGTCACGCTCCTGCTGTCGATCGTACTGGCCTATCAGTTTCACGATCTTCCCGTCCCCACGCCCGACGCCAAGGCCCCGATTCAGGCGCGCGTCGGGCAGTCCTGGGAGTGGATGACCTACCAGCGGCCCTCGTCGCGAGAAAAGTTCGACATGCACGCGTTGCGCACCGTGCATCTGCAATTCTTTCTCGGTCTGGACGGGATCAGCCTGTCGCTGGTCGTGTTAACGTCGCTCTTGACCTTTTCGTCGGTTTTGATTTCGTGGCGCGCGGTCAACGATCGCCTGCGTGAATACTTCGCCAGCCTGTTGATCCTCGAGGCCGGCCTCAACGGGGCGTTCTGCGCGTTCGATCTCGTGCTGTTTTATGTGTTTTTCGAGTTCACACTGCTGCCGCTCTTCTTTCTGGTCGGCGTGTGGGGCGGGCCGAAGCGGCGCGAGGCCGCCGTCAAATTCTTCCTGTATACGTTCGCGGGGAGTGTGATCACGCTCACGGGAGTGGTCCTGCTCGTGGTCCACTTGCTGGCCCGCAATAATCTCGAATACCCGTTCTCGATTCCCGCCATCGCCAAGGCCCTCGTGGCCGAGCCGCTCCCTCCCGGGCTGCAAGTGGGCATCTTCCTGGCGATGTCGCTGGGGTTTGCCATCAAGGTACCGCTTTTCCCGTTCCATACCTGGCTCCCCCTGGCGCACGTGGAAGCGCCGACGGCGGGCAGCGTGCTCCTGGCAGGCGTCCTGTTGAAGCTCGGTGCCTATGGATTCCTGCGGTTCTGCCTCCCGTTTCTGCCGAGTGCCTGCATTTCGGTGGGCGTGCCGCTGATCGGCATCCTGGCGGTGATCGGCATTTTATATGGGGCGCTGTGCGCTTATGCGCAGACTGACCTCAAGAAACTGGTCGCCTACAGCAGCATCAGCCATCTCGGTTTCTGCATGCTGGGAATGTTCGCCCTCAACTTCGAGGGTTTGACGGGCAGCTTTTTGCAGATGATCAACCACGGCCTGTCGACGGGAGCGCTCTTCCTGCTGGTCGGCATGGTTTACGAACGTTATCACACCCGCGAAATCGGCGAGTTCGGCGGGCTTGCCTCGCGGCTTCCCCTGATCGGAACGGCGATGGTCTTCACGTGCCTGGCGAGCATCGGCCTTCCCGGTCTCAACGGGTTTGTGGGCGAGTTTTTGTCGCTGATCGGCATGTACCGCGTCAGTGGCGCGCTGGCGTGCGTCGGCACGCTCGGCGTGATCCTGGCTGCCATCTACCTGCTGACCATGCTGCAACGAGCCTTCTTCGGACCGGTGGGCGTTCTCCCCCAAACGCATCCGGTCCCCGACATGCGCGGGCGCGAGGCCTGGTCGGTGGTCCCCTTGCTGATTCTGTGCCTGGCGATCGGAGTCTATCCGAAGCCCCTCATCGATACGGTCAAGCCGGATCTCGAGGCCCTCGCCGGCATGTACAGTAATCTTCACGTCGAGCCGGTCGCGCGAGCTTCCGTCAGCAGCTTGGAGTCCCGTCGCTGATGTCGCCGTTCGTTCAAAGCGTGCATGCAATCCTGCCCGAGTGCTTCCTCGTGGCGGTCGCCTGTCTCCAGTTCCTCGTGGGGCCGTTCCTGGTGATGGAGGGCAAGGCGGCGTCGCCCAGAGTCGGGCGCACGTGGGCGGCGATTTCCGTCGCAGCCTTGGTCGGGGCGCTTTGGCTCTGGTTTCAATACCCGGCCCAGGGATCGACCTCGGTCCTGGCAGTCCCCTTCCGCAGCGACGCGCTGGCCGCATTCTTTCGCGGCGTCGCGATTCTGGCGGGGATCGTCCTCGTCCTGATCAATTGGGGCCACATTGCGGACCACGTCTCCGCCGAGTTTCACGGTCTGCTGCTGTTGATCATCGCCGGTGTCAGCCTGACGGCCGCCGCCAACGATCTGGTCGTCCTGTTCCTCGCACTTGAGCTGGTGAGCATTCCGACCTACGTCTTTCTCTACCTGCCGCGTCGCGAGCCGGGCGGTCCCGAGGCCACGACGAAATACTTCTTGCTGAGCGTGTTTTCCTCGGCCATCGTGCTGTATGGATTCAGCTTTCTTTACGGCAGCGTCGGCAGCACGAATTTATCGACCATTCATAAAGCGCTCTTGGGCGCCTCGTCCGAGAAGACGCCTGCTATCCTGTTGATTGCCGCCGCCTGCGTGATGGCCGGGTTGAGTTTTCGGATCACGGCGGTGCCGTTTCATTTCTACGCTCCCGACGTGTTCCAGGGCTCGCACGCGGGGGCCTGCGCCCTGTTGGCGTTCGTGCCGAAGATCGCGGGATTCGTGGCGATCTTGCGGATTCTGAAATCGGGAGAGACCGCGACGAGTGCCGACAGCCTGTGGCTCTGGTGCGCGACGATTTTCTGGCTGATGTCCGTGGCGAGCATGTTTCTGGGAAATGTACTGGCCCTCTTGCAGCGCAACTTGAAGCGGTTGCTGGCTTATTCCAGCATCGCTCACGCCGGATACATGTTGGTGGGATTGGCCGTCGGGCAGCGTCCGAGCACGGTGGGAGGAGTGCCGGCCCTGTTGTTCTACTTGATCGCGTATGGCTTCACGATTGCCGGCATTTTCGGTCTGCTCATTTTGCTGCGGCGTGTCGACCGGCCCGTCGAAAACATCGACGACCTGGCCGGCTTGAGCCAGACGCATCCCGCGGCGGCCGGAGCCATGGCCATTTTGCTCTTCAGCCTCACCGGCTTGCCTCCGACCGGAGGTTTTCTGGGTAAATTCAACCTGCTCATGGCCGGCTGGTCGCAGGGGACGCCGTCGGCGGAAATCCTGGTGTTCCTCCTGGCAATCAACGCGGCAATCGCGGCGACGTATTATCTGCGGATCGTAGCCGTCATGTATTTGCGTCCGCCGGTGCAGGATGTCGAGACGTCCGCTCAACTTCCGGCTGTGATCGGTGTGGCACTCTGTGTCGCGGTCAGCTTGGGCCTCTTTTTCTTTCCGGGTTTCCTATGGAATCTCGTCAATCAATTTCCTGCCTGAACGTGCTGCTCGCGATCGTGGCCCTGTGCCTCATGCCCGTCGCCGTTGGGCGAGCGGCCGAAGAGGCTGGCGCCGAGGCAGCCGTCGTGTTGCACGGTCTGGGTGGGAAGACACTGCGACTGACGCGAAGCGACTTGATGAAGCTCCCCCGCACGGAATTGGAAGCGACCGATCACCGGGGACACAAGAATCACTATTCCGGAGTGGCGCTCCGCGTCCTGTTGGACAAGCTCAACGTGCCTCGCGGCGAGGCGTTTCGGGGCGAATGGATGCGGGCCTTTCTCGTCGTGGAGGCGACCGACGAGTACCGCGTGATTTTCGCGCTTCCGGAGCTCGATCCGAGTTTTACAGACCGCGTGATTCTGCTGGCCGACACGCGCGACGGAAAGCCGTTCGAAAAATTCTCGGGCCCTTTTCGGGTCATCGTGCCGGGCGAAAAGAAGCAGGCCCGCTGGATCCGCATGGTGAAGGACATCCGCCTGGTCGACAGTCGCACGCTGGAGAAGTAAGTGGCCCCGCAGTCGCTTCGGGCCCGTCGCGACCCCTCTTCCGGCCGCTTTGATCGTGAAGCCCCCAGGTCGAGTTGCACGGTAATCCGTTTCCGCACGATGGGCGAACTGCGGTCCGGCTGAGCGGCAAACGATCGCCGGGCCTCTCTGCCTTTGCCACGGCATGGCTGAAATAAAAAAGGCTCTGCCCCCCTCGGGCGGCAGAGCCGTACAAGGTGTGGCCGCTCAGCGAGTATGTGCTGTGCACTCCACGTGACAGAGGCTGGAAACGTGGCAGACGGATTGTCCGCATTTCTCGTGCTGGTGGTCGTGGCACTCGGGATGTTTGTGTTCGTGCTGCTTGTTCTCGTGGTGCTTGTATTTCTCACCCTTTTGGTGATGGTCTTTCTCCCCATGGTCGCCCTGGTCGCCGTACGTGCCTTCGGAGACGCCCAATCCGCGGATTTCAAGGCCTTGTGGATCCGAGAGCAGGGCCATCCCGCCAAGCCCAACCTTGGCCAGCGACTGCTGGGACAGCCGTCCGTCCCCGGCCATCGCCGCAACCGCCGACAGGCCCAGAACCAGAGCGCACCCGATGAAAAGCTTCATTGACCGACCTCCGACCGTAAGGGGAATTCAAAAGTGTCCACATCACAACGAAAAAAAATTAACTATTCAATACAAACAACCCACATTAACACTATGCAATCCAAGTTTTCCCGCAAACACAACGCATTCTGTTCATCCTGATGGAATGACGCGTCGTCGCCGCAGTTCGCGTGCCGCTTGTCGAAAGCTTCGATGGCACTTCGCGCGAAGCGCGGACGGATACCGCGTTCGAGCCAGTAACACGGCGAGCACGGTCTGAGGAGCGCTAACGTGCGGCGAGTCGTTGTCGGGCTCACGCCCGTCCGGTCAAGTCGCAGCGTCGCTCGTTGGGATGTACTTGTTGAAGAGTGCCGCGTAGTCCTCGCGGACGGGACTGAAGACGTCGAGGACAACCGCCGGGCCGCCGACGGCGACCGCTTTGTGCGGCGTATTGGGCGGAATCATGAACATCGAGCCGGCTTCGCACAGCCGTTTCTCATCCCCGATCGTCAGCTCAATTTTTCCCTTGAGAAGCATCCCGCCTTGTTCGTGGGGATGGCTGTGGAGAGGGACCACCGCCCCCTCGTCCATTTCGAGGTACGACAGCATCAAGTTCTTGCCGTAGGGAGTCCGCATCCGGCATCCGGGCACAGCTTCGATCGGTTGGATCTTGGTGATATCGATAAAGGGCATGGGAAATCTCGAAGTGCAAAAAGGAGGGCGAATAGACGACGGCAGGCGGCAAACGACCGGCCGGTTGGCCGATCCCGTCGCTCCGGGCCGAGTATAACACTCCACCCACGCACGATATACGCACAGCATTTCGTCATTCTTCTGCCTCGCCCCGCACTCCTCGCCCCTCGCCCCGGTTCCCGTCCCCCTGCCCAACCGAAGCCCCAAGCGGTACAATAGTTGGAGCGATTTGGTGCAGGTGTGACGAGGACGAGTCGGTTGATTTTCCGGCTCGACCGCGTCCGATTGAGGCGATATCATTCCGCAGCCCGTGACCGGCCCAGCGGTTAGGACGCACAATCAGCTTCCAAATCGTCGGTCTTCCAGCCGGCTGCCGTGGCCGCCCGGCTCCGATTGACAAGGCCCATGCCTGAACGGCTTTCGGTGAGAAGACGGGCCTTCCTCGCGACTCACAACGATTGCCGAACATGGACCCCCGATTTATCCGCAACTTTTCCATTGTGGCCCATATCGACCACGGGAAGAGTACGCTGGCCGACCAGCTCCTGCTCAAAAGCGGCGCGATTTCGTCGCGCGAATTTCGAGAGCAGATTCTCGACGATTTGGAGATCGAACGGGATCGGGGGATCACGGTCAAGGCACGGGCCGTCGCCATTCACTACACGCTCGACGGCCAGGACTACGAAATCAACCTGATCGATACGCCCGGCCACGTCGATTTCCACTACGAAGTCTCGCGGAGCCTGGCGGCGTGCGAGGGGGCCTTATTGCTCGTCGACGCCTTCCAGGGTGTCCAGGCACAGACCGTCGCCAACGCCTTCGCGGCGATCAATGGCAATCTGGCCATCATTCCGGTCGTCAACAAGATCGACCTTCCGGTCACCCGCATCGACGAAGTGCTGGAGGAGATCGAGACGGTGGTCGGCCTCGACGCGACCGAAGCCCTGATGGTGAGCGCCAAGCAGGGGATCGGCATCGACGAGGTCTTTCGGGCGATCATCGAAAAAGTACCCGCGCCGCAGGGCAGCCCGACCGCACCGCTGCGGGCCCTGGTCTTCGACAGCAAGTACGACACCTATCGCGGCGTCGTCACCTATGTGCGAGTCAAGGAGGGGACCCTGTACACGGGCAAGAAAATGCGCTTCATGCGCACGGGGACGTCGCACGAAATTCTCGAGCTGGGACAATTCTGTCCGAACATGGTCGCGTGCCAGTCGCTGGGCCCCGGCCAGGTCGGTTACATCATTACCGGGGAAAAAGTGCTGGGGACGGTGCACGTCGGCGATACGGTGACCGATCCGCAAAATCCCGCCACGGAGCCGCTGCCGGGTTATCAGCAGCCGCAGCAAATGGTCTTCTGCGGCATGTACCCGATCGACGCCACCGATTTTGAGAACCTGCGGGAAGAATTGCAGAAGTTGAGCCTCAACGACGCCAGCTTCTCGTATGTGCCGGAAACGAGCGACGCGCTCGGCTTCGGCTTCCGCTGCGGGTTCCTGGGCCTGTTGCACATGGAAGTGGTGCAGCAGCGGCTGGAGATCGAGCAGAACATCGACCTGATCCAGACGGCCCCGAACGTCACGTATCAGATCCTGACGTCAACGAAAGAGCTCCTGACGATCGACAATCCGCAGATGGTGCCCGACGCGGGCCAGATCGAGGAGTTCCGCGAGCCGATCGCGAAAATCAACTTCATCGTGCCGTCCGACGGGATCGGCGCGATCATGAAGCTGTGCGAAGAACGCCGCGGCATCTACAAGAGCACAGAATATCTCGGTCCCAAGCGGACCCAGCTTGTCTACGAGCTGCCTCTGGCCGAGATCATTTTCGACATGTACGACAAGCTCAAGAGCGTGACCCGCGGCTACGGCACGATGGACTACGAGGTGATCGGTTTCCGTCCGGCCGACCTGATCAAGCTCGACGTGCTGGTTAAAGGGAACCGGGTCGACGCCCTCTCGACGATCGTGCACCGATCGAATGCCGACAAGCGCGGGCGGGCCCTCGTGAAGCGGCTCAAGGGAGAAATCTCGAAGCACCAGTTCGAGATTCCGCTGCAGGCAGCCATCGGTTCCCGCGTGATCGCCCGAGAGACGATCTCCGCTTTTCGGAAGAACGTCACGGCCAAGTGCTACGGCGGCGACATTACGCGCAAGCGAAAACTGTTGCAGAAGCAGCGTGAGGGCAAGAAGCGGATGAAGCAATTCGGCGAGGTCGAAATCCCTCAAAAGGCGTTCCTGTCGGTGCTCGAAGCGGGCAGCGACGACTAGTGGTGTGACCACTTTGAACTGGCAGGCAAGTCGGGGGCTGTTGGGCTGCGGAACTCGCTGTTGCGGCTGCCAATTACCGTTGGACGGTGTACGAGATCGCGTTTCCTTCAGATGGAGCGGCCCGCGGCACGACGCGTCGGAGTGCTCGCGACACCCAGCGCGTGGCCGGCCAACCTGGTCGTTCGCAACATGACGGGCGTCACACAATCCAAGGCCGGCGGACCCTCCGGGATCCTGCGCAAGGGAAGCGGCCTGCGGGCGCTCGTCGACGCGATTTTGTGCCTGTATATCGCCGTCATCATCTTCCGCACATTCGAGCTCGAGGGTTACATCATCTCGACCGGCTCGATGGCTCCGTCGCTCTTGGGCTTTCACAAGCGTGTCGTCTGTCCCTCATGCGGCTATCCCTTCGAGGTCGGCATCGCGGTCAACGCTTCGGGTGCGGCGGCCGACACGATGGGGAATGAACTCGCCCGCGACGCGCGTTCCCATCGCGGCGAAGTCCGCTGTCCCAACTGCGGCCAGGACGCGATCGATATCGGGAACCTCCCCCCCAACTACGGCGATCAATTGCTGGTGCAGAAAAACGCCTACGAATTCCGGCGGCCCCGCCGCTGGGAGGTCGTCGTGCTCAACGGTCCGCTCCATCCGACGCCCCCGTACGTCAAGCGAATCGTCGGACTGCCGAACGAGTCGGTGCAGATCATCGACGGTGATATTTACGCTGACGGAAGGATCTGCCGCAAGGATCTCGACCAGCAACGGGCCATGCGGATCCTCGTCTTTGACAACGATTACCTGCCCAACGATCCGCCCGAAGGCCGCGGCGATTGGGTGATCGAGCCGTCTCGGTTGCCGTGGCGCGCTCAGGGTCACATGTTCACGATGACAACTCCGCCGGCGAATCACTCGAAGAATTCCGGCAAAGACGAGATTTCGTGGCTGTCGTTCCGGCGGTGGGTCCGCCGCGGCGGCACGTACCGGACCGAGTTGCCGCTCGAGGCGCCGGCGCAAAATGTGCACTTGGGACATGCGGCTTTCCCCCAAATGCGGTTCGACCCCGCCGGAGGACGATTGCTTTTGATCGGTGCGCTGGACCGCTCGGAACGGGATCGGCTGCTGGTGATGAATACCGACTCGAACGTGCGAACCGCCATCGGCGAGCTCTTCGAGCGCTCGCACGAAGGGCCGATTACCGACGAATACGGCTACAACCGAGCCGACGCGGGACTCGTGCCGCTCCGCGTTCGCGACATCATGCTGGAATGTAACGTCGCCTTTGATTCCGACGGCGGACAGCTGCTCGTTCGAGATCGGCGACGGCCTCCAAACCTGGCGGCTGACGATCGACCGATCACTGAACGAGGCCAGGCTCACCGCGGGCGATCGCGGCGACGTGTTACGACGGACCGCGCTGCCGAGCCTGGCCAAAGGCCAGTCGGCGAAGCTCGAGGTGTCGATCTTCGATCGTCAGGTGATCGCAGCACTCGACGGCGTACCGATTTTTCCGGCTTGGGAGTGCGAGCCGGGACATGCCGAGCCGCCCCGCAATCCGCTGCGGATCGGAGCACGCGGCACGTCGGCGCGCCTGTGGGCACTCAAGGTCTTTCGCGATATCCATTACACCCGCGGCCAGGGGCGCAACGGCGTCGACCGTCCGATCCAGCTCGGCGCGGACGAGTATTTCGTGCTCGGCGATAACAGCCCGGTTTCCAACGACGGGCGGAACTGGGCCGAAGGGGCCGTGCCTGAGTCACAGCTGATCGGCAAGCCGCTCGTGGTGCATCTGCCGTCGCGTCCGGGTGAGTTCACCATCGGCGGCCACACACGCTATATTCGCATTCCTGATTTCAAGCGAATGCGATACATTCGATAATCTGGGAAGACTATGGCAACAACGACAAAAGCGAAGGGGCTCCCGTCCGAATCTTCGAAGCCCCACGAGGCGGCCGCCAAGGCCAAACCCTCGCCCGCTTCCGGCGGCCGGCGGCCGTCGGCGACGCGGGAAACGATCGAGTCGATTGTCGTGGCGTTCGTCCTGGCGTTTCTGTTCAAGACGTTCGAGGCCGAAGCCTTCGTGATTCCGACTGGCTCGATGGCTCCCACGCTACTGGGCCGCAATAAGGATTTCCTCTGCCCCAAGTGCGGAACGCATTTCACGATCGGTGCGAGCGACGAGGTCGAGAGCGAAACCGATTACGTGATTCCCGGTGCGCGGATCACTTCGGCCGTCTGCCCGAATTGCCGCTACCGCATGGGCGAAGACGAGGTCTATAACGTCCCTGTGTTCAAGGGGGACCGCATCCTGGTCACGAAATTCTCGTTCGAAGTGAAGGACCCCCACCGGTTTGACGTGGTCGTCTTCAAATATCCGGAAGAGCCGAAAATCAACTACATCAAACGCTGCGTCGGCCTCCCGAACGAGACGATCGCAATCCTGCAGGGCAATCCGTATCGCGTGACAGAGAATGGCAAGGAGATCCTCCGCAAGGACGATCCGAACAAGCAGCGCGTGCTGCAACTACCCGTCTACGACAACGACCATCCCGAGCGTTCGCTGATCGATGCCGGATGGCCCGAGCGCTGGGCGGCCGTGAAGAAAGCCCCGGCACTCAATGCGATCGCCGGCTGGTCGCCCGACACCGAAGGTTGGACAGCCGACAACCAGGCGCGGTCATTCCACCTGACGCAGGAGCACGCGGGCGGCACTTCGCTCCGCTGGATCCGCTACCGCAACTTTGTTCCCAAGACATCCGACTGGGAAACGCTGGCCGCCGGACAAAAGCCGAATATGCCGCGGCCCGAATTGATCACCGATTTTTGCGGTTACAACGCCTTCTCCAGCCCGCATATTCCCCCTGAGGATCCGGGGCTGTACTGGGTCGGCGAACTCACGATCAATTGCCGGATCGACGTCAAAGAGCACCAACCCAGCGGCGAAGTGGTCCTCGAATTAAACCAAGGAGCGCGTGTCTTACCGCTGTCACCTGGAGCTCGCCAGCGGCCACGCGACGTTGGCCTATGCCGAGCCGCGCGACAGCAGCGACACGGGAGAAGAACACAAACTGGCGACGGTCGACACGCCGTTCGTCGGGCCGGGGTCGCACAGTGTCTCGTTCGCCAATGTGGACGACCGCCTGTGCCTGTGGATTGACGGGCGTCTGGTCGATTTTGGGGACAAGGGATCGTACACCCCTTATGGAGGCGTCCTGATTCAGCGTCCGTGGGATGAGGATTTGATTCCCGTCGGTGTCGCGGCCCGCGGGGCCGACGTGACGGTCTCCCATCTCTTCGTGCAGCGGGACATCTATTACCGCGACGACTTCGTCTATGCCTCGCCCCGTCAGGTCGAAAACCAGCAGTGGCGGGGCGACGATGCGAGTTTTACGGAGATCCACGAATACGAAGGCGAATCGAGTGTGCTCGAGGCGAAGGTCGACAACCCGTCGGAATGGTTTCGCGAGTACGAACGGGGTCTTGCCTCGCGTCAGACGGGGCCCGGTGGCCGTTTCGAGAACGTCCCCTTCCAGTTCAAGATGGGCGAGAACGAATTCTTCATGATGGGCGATAACAGCCCGCGGAGCAAAGACAGCCGGCTGTGGTCCAACGCGCGTCATGCGCTCCACCGTTACGCGGTGCCGCGGCTCGCCCTTGTGGGCAAGGCCTTCTTCATTTATTGGCCGCACGGAGTTCCGTTCGGCAACGACGGCCGCGGCTAGCCGGACGGGCCGAACTCGATCTGGAACAACAAGCTGACGGCCCCCTTGTTCTACAACTACGACGACGAAATGGGCCAGGCCGTGCTCGACACCAGCTATCCCAAGCTGCGCGTCCCGTTCTATCCCAATTTCGCCCGCATGCACCGGATCAGGTAGGAAGAGGGGGCAGGGATCAGGGGTCAGGGAAAAGACAAAGACAGGAAGTGCGTCTGCGATCGCACGCTCGGTCATGGAGGACCGGTTATGGCGCTTCTGGAATGTAGCGGACTTGTCAAGGACTATCCGGGTAAACGGGCCGTCGACAATGTCGACTTCCATGTTGACCGGGGCGAGATTGTGGGCCTCTTGGGGCCTAACGGCGCCGGCAAGACGACTTCGTTTCGCATGGCCTGCGGACTGATTGTTCCGACAAAGGGCCGCGTGCGCTTGGGCGGCAAGGACGTGACCAACTGGCCCATGTACAAGCGGGCCCGCGCGGGAATGGGCTACTTGCCGCAGGATAACAGCATCTTCCGCAAGCTCACCGTCGAGCAGAATGTCTCGGCCATCCTCGAATACCTCAACGTCGGCCGCAAAGAGCGCAAGCATCAGATCGACCGACTGCTGAGCCAGTTCGGACTCGACACAAAGCGGCGGCAAATCGCTTCGACGCTTTCCGGCGGAGAGCGGCGGCGGCTCGAAATCGCCCGCTGCCTGGCGAGCAAGCCGGCGCTCATTCTGCTCGACGAGCCGTTTACCGGCATCGACCCCGTCACGATTCACAGCATCCAGGACATCATTGCCGATTTGTGCGATAGCGGCATCTCCATCCTCCTCACCGACCATCGCGAACGCGAGACGCTGGCGATCACGCACCGCAATTACATCATCAGCCACGGAAAAGTGATCGTGAGCGGCGACGCCGAAACCGTCCTTCACGACCGCAATGCCATGCGCGACTACTTCGGCGAGCGGTTTGACGGTGATTCGATCATCGAAGGGAAAGGCGCCTTCGGATCGGCCGCCGAGTCGAGACGGGCCAGCCGGCTGAAGGCAGAATCGGCACCCGACAATGCGAGCCGGCCGAACCGCGCGGCGTGATCGCTCGGTACACGCGTACAATACGCCTCCCGAAAGCCCGATTGACCCTCCCCGGCGATTGAACTAGAGTCTGCCGCCTTTTTTCCTTCAAGCGGTGTGGCACGATGTCACGAAAACTGCAGCTCTCGATCGTCGTCCTGTTTCTGGCGGTTGTCGCCGGCACAGGGGGTTGGATTTATTACCAACAGCACCGGTTCAAGCACTTCGCCGTGCATGAACCGGGAATGGTCTACCGCTCGGCGTGGCTTGCGCCAGACGCCTTGTCGCAGATCATCGAGACGTACCAGATCCGCTCGGTGGTGAACCTGTGCAATCCCGATGAAATGACGCCAGAGCAGTGGGAGGGCGAGCGAAAAGCGGTCGCCGGCGCCGGAGCCACGCTGTTTGCCGTTCCGCTTCCCAACACAGTCAATGTCGATCCGCAGTCGTGGAAGCCGCATCTCGACATCATGGCCAATCCGGACAACTATCCGATGCTCGTGCACTGCCAGCACGGCGTCACGCGCACATCGATGTTCCTGACGGCCTATGACGTGATCTATCGGCACAAGACTGCCGAGGATTCGCTCGCCGTGCAGCCGATCTTCGGACACGTTCGCGGCGACGTCCACGTGCACACGTTTGCCCGCAACTTCGAGCAGTACGTCAACGAGAATCGGGCAAAGTTCGCCGAGAAGCAGCAATCGGGCGTGGTGCGATGACGGTTTCACGACCGCGGATTTCGGTCTGCATTCCGCACTGGCAGGCCGAGCTGTACATGACGCTCTGCCTGCGCTCGATCCGCAAGCACTCCGCCAAGTACGACCTGGAAGTGATCGTCGTCGACAACGGCTCGCGCGACGAAAGCCTCTCGTACTTGCGCCGCGTCCCGTGGATCCGTTTGTTGGAGCGGTCCGAGGAGAGGCCGACGAATTGGCCCACCAACGTCTTTACGGCTTGGGACCTCGGGCTCACGGTAGCGACGGGGGACTACTTCCTTTCGATGCACTCCGACGTCTTCGTGAGAAGCGACGACTGGCTCGATCCCTTCCTGCGGGAAATCGCGGTTGGGCCGGCCGTTGGCGGGACGGGATCGTGGAAGCTCGAGATCGAGCATCCGCTCTACGCGTGGCAAAAGCGCACGATCGGTTATGGCATCGCGAAGCTGAAATCAGCGATCGGAATCGGCAAGCGGGTCGAGTGGCAACAACAAAACTACCCCCGCGATTACTGCGCCCTCTATCGCCGCCAGGTCCTGGTGGACCACGGTCTGACGTTCTGCGGCAAGACGGGGGGCGGCATTTCGATCGCCCGGCAACTTTGGAACGCGGGTTTCTCGACCCCTCTGTTCCCTGTCCGCGAGATGGCAAAATGCGTGTATCACATCGCGCACGGGACGGCCGCCATCGCACCGGAAAAACGCCTGAACCACGCGCGGAAGCAGAAACAGACGGAACGCAAACTGGCCCGACTAATCGAGGCGAATTGGATTCGCGCCCTGCAAATCGATTGGACGCTCGACGAGCGCGAATGGGACGGACTCAAGATGGCGAGCCCTCCGGCCGGCAACGGCGCGCGGCCCGCTTTCGGCACCCGGGGCAGAAACAGCAAAATGGATTGCAGCTCACGTCGGCGCGACGACTTGATTCGCACCGGAAGGGAGCCCGCGTCGAGCCGTCGGCCTGGCAAAAACGGAACCGCGATCAGGCGATGTCGCTTCCGCCGCTCTGCACGAAGTCGTTGAGGCGCTGAATCAGCTCCCGTGCCTCGATCCGTCCGGAAAGCACAAGACGCTCGCCCAGTTCCAATTCGCGGTTGAGCGACTGGACGGCCAAGAGCCGCGTCACCTGGACGTGACTTAAAAGTCCCAGGGACTCCGCCAGCTCTCCAAATCGCCGGCCACTTGCCTCCTGCTCTTGCAGCTCGAGGATGTGATCGATCTGCTCGACGGTCAAGAGACCCATGCGGAGCGAGAGCATACCGATGGTATTGCCGGCGTCTGCCCATTCGCCCGGTTCCGGCAGCTCTTCCTCGGTAAGCGACAAATGCGCTTTGAGAAACTCGACAAACGGTGAGTTCTGAATTGCGAGCATCCGAGTATTTCCGAAAAAGGCTCCAACCGAACTTTCGCGGATTCCGACCGGCCGTTTCGTGACCTCACGAGAACATAGCTTTCAAAGCAAAGTGGAGTCGTCGCTTTAGTGAGGAACTGCGACAACCCGCAGAAGAATGCTACAGACCGCTCGATCGGAATTCGCTCCGTCGCTACAAGCGGTACAGCCGGACGCCCCAAAGGGACCGCCAAAACCGTTTACGCGGCCCGGACAAGGGCGCAAGAATGCCGCGGCGGGCAGTTCTCTTCAGGAGTAAAACGGCGGCGACGGCCTCAGGCCACGCTGAAGTCGAGCTGCGGCTCGCTTTCCACGGCGGCGCGCTTGGCGGCAAGCTCGTCGACCGTGGGCCGTCGTTCGCGGGGCCGGAAGGCCTCGAAATCCTCGACCCGGTACTCGGGAAGCATGGTGTTGATCCGCTTCTCGATTCCGGTGAGCTGTTCTCCCTGATCGCGGGTGACGAAGGTAATCGCCCAACCGCGGTCACTGGAGCAGAGCCGCCCCGTGCGGCCGACGCGGTGCACGTAGTCGTCGCAGTACTCGGGGATATCGTAATTGAAGATGTGGGAGATCCCTTGGACATCGATGCCGCGTCCCACGACGTCGGTCGCCACGAGCAGGCGGATTTTGCCGGCCCGAAACCTGGTCATGACCTGGTCGCGCTTCGCCTGCGGAAGGTCGCCGCTCATCATGGCGACGCCGGGCAGCTTGCCGGAGAACTTGCGATAGAGCCGTTCCGCGCCCCGCTTCGTGCGCGTGAAGACGACCGCCTGCCGCGGCCGCTCGCAGGCGAGAATGCGGACCAGCATGCCGAATTTCCGGTCCTCGTCGACCGTCGTGTAGTACTGGTCGACCGTGTCGACGACGACGTTGTCTTCGGACAGATTGACCCGCTTCGGATCGCGCATGTACCGCTTGGCGAGCCGTTCGACCGGTGCGGGCATCGTTGCGGAGAGCAGCAGCGTCTGCCGCTCGGTCGGACAGCGCCGCAGAATCTTCTCGATATCAGGCCGGAATCCGATGTCGAGCATGCGGTCGGCCTCGTCGAGGACGACGATTTTGACCGCTTGCAGATCGAGCGCCTTGCGATCGATGAGATCGATCACGCGGCCCGGCGTGCCGATGGCAATATCGACTCCCTTGTGCAACTCGTTGAGCTGCGGCTTGAGAGGCCGGCCGCCGACAAACACCGCCGTGCGGAATTCATGATTGGCCGCGAGGCGATGACACTCGTTGGCCACCTGCTCGCCCAGCTCGCGCGTGGGACACAGGACCAGGGCCTGCGTCCGCGACTCGTTCGGGTCGATCCGATCGAGAATCGGGAGCACAAAGGCGGCTGTTTTTCCCGTTCCCGTGCGGGCCTGGCCTGTGCAATCGTCACCGCGGATAGCAATGGGGATGAAGGCGGCCTGGATGGGACTGGGGGCTTGAAAACCGATCGTTTGAATTCGTTGCAGACTTTTTTCACTCAAACCCAGGTCGCTAAAGCTGACCTGGGGTTCATCAGACACTTTCGACAACGTCTCATTCCTTCGGCGTCCTGGCGTTTTTTTTCGGACGCCCACGAGTTACAGATTTCGCCCTCGACCGTTCCAAACGGGAGAGCCGCTCACGCAAAGCGTTTCAGATTTTCGGTTTAACAATAGTCCAAGAGCCGGCCTGGGTCAACCTGGATAATTCCCTGACCCAACGCAGCATGAACCGCACGGACTCTCTAAGCCTTTTTGAGAACTGCTTTTATGGTGTAACGGAGGAGGGATACGGAAGCTTGAGATCGGCCGGTGCCTGATCGCTTTTTCCCGCGCGTGCGCCTAAAAGTGCCTTGAGTTCGGTCTGGCCCAAGCTCTCCTGCTCCAACAGCGCGTGGGCCAGACGGTCCAAGTCGTCGCGGTGTTCCGAGAGAAGATTGACGGCCCGCTCCTGGGCGATGGTCAAGAACCGCTGCACTTCCTGATCGATGATGTGCGCGGTCTCCTCGCTGAACTTCCGCTGCTCGTGGATCTCCTTCCCGAGGAAGGGATGTTCTTCCCCCTGGCGGAAGGCGACGGGGCCGATCACCTCGCTCATGCCCCAGTGGGCCACCATTCGCCGGGCGAGCTGCGTCGCCTGGCGCAAATCGTCCTCCGCTCCCGCCGAGTACTCCTCGAACATCAATCGCTCGGCGGCTCGGCCTCCGAGAATAAACGCCAATTGGGCGTGCAGCCGCTTCTCGCCGGCGTTGTAGCGTTCTTCGTCGGGCATCAACTGCGTGACGCCGAGTGACCGGCCGCGGGGGATGATCGTCACTTTGTGGATCAGATCGACTTCGGGCAAGAGCCAGGCGAGGAGCGCATGGCCCGACTCGTGATAGGCGGTGATCTCTTTTTCCTGCTCGTTGAGGATGTCTTCCCGCAGCGGGCCCAGCAGGATCTTGTCGCGGGCGTGCTCGAAGTCCTCCATTTCGACGGCGTTTTTCGACGCGCGGGCCGCCAGCAGGGCCGCTTCGTTGACGAGATTTCGCAAGTCGGCCCCCGAAAAACCGATCGTCCCCGAGCCGAGCGAATCCAGTTCCACGTCGTCGGACAGCGGCACCTTGCGGCAATGGACTTTCAGGATGGCGACGCGCCCCTCTTTCGTCGGCCGGTCGATCGTCACGTGCCGGTCGAAGCGGCCGGGACGCAGGAGGGCCGGGTCCAACACATCGGGCCGGTTGGTTGCGGCCAGCACGATCACCGCCTCGGTCTGCAGAAAGCCGTCCATCTCGCTCAAGATCTGGTTGAGCGTCTGTTCCCGCTCGTCGTGACCGCCGCCAAAGCCGGCGCCGCGCTCGCGGCCGACGGCATCAATTTCGTCGATGAACAGGATGCAGGGCGAGCTCTCCTTGGCCGTGCGAAACAGGTCGCGAACGCGGGAGGCCCCCACGCCGACGAACATCTGAATGAATTCCGAGCCGTTAATCGAGAAGAAGGGAACACCCGCCTCGCCGGCGACGGCCCGCGCAAGAAGCGTCTTGCCCGTTCCCGGAGGCCCCATGAGCAGAACGCCTTTGGGAATCTGCGCCCCGAGCCGCTCGAATTTCCCGGGGGTTTTGAGGAATTCGACAATTTCTTGCAGTTCGAGCTTGGCCTGTTCGAGGGCGGCCACGTCCTGGAAGGTCGTTCGCTGGTCGGACGGTTGGAACCGCTTCGCCTGGCTGCGGATGAAGTTTCCCATCATCCCGCCGCCCAGCGGATCGACATTCCGCCGCATCATATAAAGCAAAAAGAAGATCAGGGCGGCCGACCCGACCAGCCAGAAGATCGTCTGCTGGGCGTAGCTGGGCTCACGCGCCTCGGCGTCGACTTCCACCCCCTTTTTCCGCAGATCGTCCCAGAAATTCGGCTCGGCCGAGATGTTGGGGGGCAGCACGAGGTTGAACTCTTCCGTGAGCTTGCCGACGTCGGCTGGCGGGTTGGGCGGGATCTTGATCCATTTGCCGCTAAGGATTTCACCGTAGACCTTTACGCTCTTGACGTTGTTCGCGTCGACTTCCTGGCGGAAAAATGAATAGCTCACCCGAGTTCCCGTATTGCCGGGGCTCTTGAGCGAAAAATAGAGCACCAGCAGCGTCACGAACCCTAGCAGCAGCAGCCAGGGAGCATTCGACATCGGTCGAGGCGATTCATCGAAGCGGCGATCGCGTCGGGGAACAGGGCGTCGAGGCGGATTCGAATTGGGTTGATTCACCGGTTTCGGCGAGTCCATGCGCGATCTCAAGGGCATCACAAGGCCGGCAGCCGTCCATCGCCCTAAACAGCGATCGTCGAACAACATGCCGCGGAATTAGGAAGGGTATACATTGCCGGCCCGCTAATCAACTAATCCGCTATCCCATACCGCACGATGCACCACAGGGCCTGAAAGGCGTCCTTCAGACCGATTTTCTTGCCCTCTTCGTACGTGCGGCCGGAATAACTGATCGACATCTCGTAGACGCGACACCCGCGGCGGGAGAGCCGGGCCGTGATTTCCGGCTCAAACCCGAAGCGGTTCTGTTTCAGTTTCGGGGCAATCTCCTGGATCACCTCCCGCCGGAAGACTTTATAGCACGTCTCCATGTCGGTCAGGTTCAGGTTCGTGAAGCAATTGGAAGCCGTCGTGAGGAGCTTGTTCCCCAGGTAATGCCAGAAATAAAGGACGCGGTGCGGCTGATCACCGAGGAACCGGCTGCCGAAGACGACGTCGGCCTTGCCTTCCACGATCGGCTGCAGGAGCCGCGGGTATTCCGACGGGTCGTACTCGAGGTCCGCGTCCTGAATAATCACGAAGTCGCCGCGGGCGTGCTCGAAACCCGTTCTGAGCGCGCCCCCTTTCCCCTTGTTGACGTCGTGGTAGTGAATCGAGAGGGTGTTGAGCGGGTCGTGGTTCGGGTTGGCGGCCAGCTGCTTTAAGACCTCGCGGGTGCCGTCGCGGCTGCAGTCGTCGACGAGGATCAGCTCCTTGCGGATGGGGACCGCGCACACGCGTTCGACCAGGTTCCGCAGCGTCCGCTCCTCGTTATAGACGGGAATCACCACCGACAGCAGAAGCTCAGGCGGAAGCGCGTAAAACCCAAGCTGCCGGCATCCTGCCTCGCCCAGCGTGCGGCGATGGACTTCATACCATTCGGCCGAATACGGGCGCAGTTCGGTCAACATCGTCTCCATGGGCACCACGTTTATTGGATCGGTCATCGACAAGTCTTGAGCCGCAGGCGTCATTCTCCAATTCTTGACAGGGCGCGTCGACCGATCCGACAGGGAATTCGACGATTTCGGTCGGCCGGATCGGAACTATTCATGCCGCAAAGCCGCGACGGGGTCAACGCTCGCGGCCCGAGAGGTGGAGGAGACGGCGGCCCAGGCCCTGGTGGCAACGGCAAACAGAACCACCACCGTTTATCTTCCGAGTTCCACCGCCCGCCCGATCGCGATTGGAACTTCGTGGAGCCGTCCCTTTCTCGATTTCCAACGAAAACCGATCGGCCGACCGCCCGCGTCCCCATCCAGCCAGATCGTACCGCGGCCGATGCCCGATTTGCCCTCCGGTCGCGAGTCGTCGCCGTGGCCGTGCGCGGTCGAATCGAGCACGCGGACGCGGAACTGGGTCGGCGACGCGGCGGTCGGCTTGTGTTCCACCAGCACGACGTGGCCCGTGTTGTCACCCGGCTCGTGGTCGCGTTTGATCCAGGCAATCAGGTCGCCCGGTTCGACGTCGGACAGCCGCTTGATCGGCGCCCACCCGCGAGGCGTTTCTCCGCCGACCGGTGCGAAGGCCTGATAAAAATCTTCCGCCAAAGGCCGCTTGTGCGTGGTCGCGATTTGGCGGAGGTGCCCGCGCGACGTCTGTTTGAGCAGGGCGACGATGAAACCGGAACAATCAACCTCGCAGATGCCACGCGTACGGTCGATCAACGTCTTGTGGCTGTAGCGGGTCACCTTGAAGTCGCCAACCATTTGCCGCGCCGCCGCGAGAAGTTTTTGCGCAGGGGTCGCCTCGGCGGCGATTCTTGTGGCCGGTTCCGCGGCAACCAATACCGAGTTGACCAGGACGAGCGGCAGGACCAACGTCCAGCAGAGACCACGTCTTCGGAGCCGAACACACCGCATTACGAACAGCGTCCGCTTGCGATCGATCACCAGGACAGAAGCCCGGGATTTCCGCTCTGAACGTGCGAGCCCGTCACGAACCTGGTGACGGCAGTTCAACGCCGGATCGCCATGTCGGGTTCTTCGCGGGTGATGAATTCCAGCAGGGCGGGTTGGCCGTTGCGGGTCGCCTCGATTCCCCGTTTGAGGGCGGCGGCAACCTCGCCGGGTTGCTCGATCCGTTCCGAAAACGCGCCCAGTCCTTTCGCCACGTCCGCATAACGGCCCGAGGTGAACTTCGTTCGATACTTGGCGCTCGAAATGGGAATCGACCGCTCGTAATTTCCCATGGCCGAGTTGTTGAGCAGCACCGTGAGAATGGGAATTCGCTCGCGGACGGCCGTCTCCACGTCCATGCCGACCATGCCGAAGGCCGTGTCACCCATGAAATTCACGACGAGCTTCCCGGGACAGGCCAGCTTCGCCCCCATCGCGCAGCCGAGCGAAAAACCGAGCTGCGTCGAATGGCCCCAGCCGATGTAACCGCGGGGAACGGGCGATTCGTACAACGGCAAAAGTTGGTCGCGCGGGTTGCCCGAATCGTGCGTGACCATCGTTTCTCGCCGGTCGACGGCCTTGATGAATTCGCCGATCACACGATATGGATTGATAGGCACCTCGTCGGAAACCAGCTTGGCCGCCCAGCGACTCTTCCATTGCTCGCGCGCGGCTTGCAACTCCTTTTCGACGACGGCCCGCTCCGGCCGGCCGATTTTGCCGTGTTGCGAGCGAAGTTCCTCCAGCAGGGCGGTCAGCACCAGCGACGCATCGCCCAGAATCGGCACGTCGGCCACGTAGTCCTTGTTGAGGTCGCGCGGATCGACCGTCGCGTGCACGATTTTCTTACCGGGCGGAATGGCCGGAGCGAACACGGTTCGCGTCAGGCTCGCGCCGATGCCGAACAAGAGATCGCTTTTTTCGAGGGCCTTGCGGGCCAGGTCGGTGACGCTCAGTCCGCCGGCACCCAGCGAAAGCGGATGTGTTTCATCGAAAGCGCTCTTCCCCAAGAGCGTCGTCATCACCGGCGCTCCAAGATATTCGGCGACGGCCGCCAGTTCGCTCGATGCCTGCGCGTAGAGCACGCCCTGGCCGGCCCAGATCATGGGCCGTTCCGCCTTCAGCAACAGCCTGGCCGCGTCGCGAATGGCGGCCGGATCGGGAGCGACGCGGACCGCGGTAACGGGACGGTATTCCAGCGGCTCGGCGAGCGTTTCCTTGGCGACGTCGACGGGGACTTCCAGCATCACGGGGCCGGGACGACCGGACCGCAGCAGGGTGAAGGCGCGGCGCATGCGATTCGAGATCGTGCGAGACGAGGGGATCATGTCGGCCCACTTGGTCGTGGCGGCAAAATTCGGAACGGCGTCGAACGTGCCGGGCACGCGGACCGAATCGCGTCCCGGATGTCCGGGAAGAAACAGGATCGGGCTCGAATCGGTGTAGGCGTGCGCGATGCCGGCAAAGGCGTTCTCGGCCCCCGCTCCCTGCTGCACGGTCACGACGCCGATCTTGCGTCCCAGCGTGGCCCGCGAGAATCCGTCCGCCATATTCTCGGCCACGCGCTCCTGGCGGGCGACGATGGGCCGAATGCCCGCCTCGGAGAGCGAGTCGAGGATCGGCGTAAACGGAAAACAAAAGACCTGCTCGACCCCCTCGCGTTTCAGGATTTCAGCGATCGCCTGGCTGCCTAACATGATGTTGGCTCTCTGAGAATTGCGGTTCTAGCCCGATTTGTCCTTTCGACGTGCAGCAGTGGCCTCGCTGCACGGGATTTCAAGGAACCGATGCTGTAGATTAGCGTTGTCCCAATCCTTCGTGAATCGACCCCGTTCAATCCAACCGAGATCGAGGCAAACTTCGATGCCGACCAAAACCATCATGCTCACCGACGTGGCCGAGGGCGTCTGGAGCGAGACCGTCGAGCTGCGCGAAACGGCCGGCCTGCGCCTGGCCGGGGGGAGCCATTGGTCGATTCGCAAACGGACGCTGCATGGCGGGGTCTCGGACGGAGTAGACGTCGTCGACCTGAATAACGGAGCGCTCAGCGTTTCCATCCTGCCGACGCGGGGCATGGGCCTGTGGCGAGGAAGTTATCGGGGCCTCGATCTCGGCTGGAATTCACCGGTCAAGCAACCAGTCCACCCGAGCTATGTCCATCAGATGGACCGCAATGGCCTGGGTTGGCTCACGGGGTTCAATGAATTGATGTGCCGCTGCGGCCTGTCGTCAAACGGCGTGCCCGGAATGGACGTCGTCGTCGACAACTTCGGGAAAAAGGTCGAGGCTCCCCTCACTCTTCACGGCAAAATCGCCAACATCCCGGCCCATCAGGTCGAAGTCACGGTCAGCACCGACGGCAAGGGGCTCTTGTCGGTGAGCGGCGTCGTCGACGAGGCGATGATGTTTGGCCCGGGCTTGCGGTTGAAGACGACTTACGAAACGGTTCCCGATTCGAATCGGCTGACGATCCGCGACGAAGTCCAAAACGTCTCCGGTCGGCCGATGGAGATGGAGCTGCTCTATCACACGAATTTCGGAAAACCGTTCCTGGAAGCCGGCTCGCAATTGGTTCTGCCGATCCGCGAAGTGGCTCCGCGCGATCCGCGGGCCGCCGAAGACATCAAGACCTGGCAGAAGTATTTAGGCCCCACGCATGGCTACACAGAACAGTGCTATTTCGCGCACCTGATCGGCGATGGAGACGAGAAAACAGTCGTCCTCTTGCACAACGCGGCGGGCGACCGCGGCGTCAGCCTCGAATACAACATCCGTGATCTCCCCTGTTTCACCGTCTGGAAATGCACGCAAGCCGAAGCGGATGGCTACGTCACGGGGCTCGAGCCGGGGATCAATCTTCCCAATCTCAAAACGTTCGAGCGGACGCAGGGGCGCGTGATCACGTTGTCGCCCGGCGCCTCGCATCGCGTGCGGATCGATCTGTCCGTCCACTCGACGAAGGAAGACGTGGCCGCCGTGCAGAAACGAATCGTCGACCTGCAGAACCGGGCGCATCCCGTCGTTCACGAACGGCCAATCGCCAAGTTCTCCCCCGCTTGAGCCGCCTTACGAGCGGGCCGCGTAGGTCTCCGCGTATTCGAGCACCCAGAGATCGACAATATCGCGGAGCGATTGCAAATCGACCTGGTTCAAGAACTGAAAGTGATTGCGGTGGAAGAGTTCCTTGTTGCGGATGGTTCCCTTCCCCACCAGCTCGATAATGTGCGAGGCACTGAAGGGGCGCACGAGGATTTCGAGACGGCTGTATTCGGTTCCCGATGACCGGCCGTGCCCCAACGCGATGTCGTCGCGACTGACCCGTGCGCCCCAGCCCTCTTCGGTCACGATCGTGTCGAACCGAAATCCGGGATAATAATCGGCCAGCTTCCGCAGCCCGGTTTCGATCTGTTCCGACAGTTCCAGACGGCAACGGGTGTGCTCGCTGTGGAACTGTTCGTCGGTTAGCGCGCGATCTGTTTGCGCGTTGCTGCGTCGTGCGTGCGGACTCTCCGCGCGAGATGGCCCGCTCCAACCGTTTTTCGAAGTCCATCGTGTGACCCGTCGTGCTGCTGGTTCTCAGTTCATTCTAAAGTCGTATGGCTCAAATTTCGACAGGGCCGGTTTCGACGTCGACGCGGCCCACGGCGATCGGGAAGAGGCCACCGTTTATTGTCGCCCGTTGCAACGATTGCAATCAATCCCTGCAAAACACGTCGCGCGCCAAGCATTCTTCGGCAGCGGCTCGACGGGAAGGCAAAACGGACCGAGGCCCGTGCCGCCCGCCGTCGTTGTCGGAATTGTCCGCAAAAGCCGCAGTTAGACGCCCGACTCTGCCGAGAATTACGGCAACAACCGGCCGGACGATGTGGGCACCGCGGAAGCCAGGACCATTCGGGGAGGTGTGGCTCGCCTTTTGCAGATGGCGGCAGGCCGGTGGATCGCAGCGCCCCTTGCCGAAGACGGCGGCCCTATGGATAATATTCCTCGGGGGATTGTGAAACGGCTCTGGTGAGTCGCGGGCCGGGGAGTGCTCCAGGTGGGGCAGGGAAACCGCGAAGAGCTGGCCAGGCTCATGCAGGTCAGCTGGATGACTTGGTTTGGCCTATTCGCGCTTCTGGCCGTTGCCGCCTGGTTGGTTCTTCGGATACGAGCACGGTTTCGCGATCGTGAGGATCCTACGGAAGGGGGCCACCAAATGCTGATGCAAATGGGAGAATTGCATCGCCAAGGTGGGCTGTCTGACCAAGAATACCGATCCATCAAGAGCAAATTGAGCGGACCCGTCGACCAGTCCATGCGCGGCGGCGACCCCGAGCGCTGAAATCGGCAACGCTGAAGGATGACGAATGCCCTCTGGGAAAGATTTTACGTCCGGCAAGCGCAGCACCCCGGCAAAAAAGAACGCGAACTGCTCGTTCTGCCGCAAAAGCTATCGCGACGTCGGGCCGCTCGTCGAAGGACCTGGCGACGTCTACATCTGCGGCGAATGCATCGAGCTGTGCCAGTCGATCCTCGACCAGGAACGGCGCCGGCGCGGCACGCCCAAAAAGCTGTTCACGCACGTCCCGTCGCCGCGGGAGATCGTCGAATCATCTCGATCAATACGTGATCGGCCAGGACCATGCCAAGAAGATTCTGGCCGTCGCCGTGCACAATCACTACAAGCGGCTGATGCTCCACGAGGACGTCGAAAACGACGTCGAGATCGAGAAATCGAACATCCTGCTGATCGGCCCGACCGGCTGCGGCAAAACGCTGCTGGCCCGCACCCTGGCCAAGTACCTGCACGTGCCCTTCGCCATCGGCGACGCGACGACGCTTGACCGAGGCCGGCTACGTCGGCGAAGACGTCGAAAACCTGCTGCTCAAGCTGCTGCACGCGGCCGATTTCGACATCGAAGCGGCCCAGCGGGGCATGGTCTTCATCGACGAGATCGACAAGATCGGCAAGACGAGCCAGAACGTCTCGATCACCCGCGACGTGTCGGGCGAAGGCGTGCAGCAAGCCCTGCTCAAGATGCTCGAAGGCACGGTGGCCAACGTGCCGCCGCAAGGGCGGCCGCAAGCATCCCGAGCAGCAATACATCCAGATGGACACGACCAACATCCTGTTCATCTGCGGCGGCACGTTCGTCGGCCTCGAAGAGATCATCGGCAAGCGGCTGGGCCGCAAGATGATCGGCTTCGGCCAGGAAGCCGGCATCTCCTCGGCCGAGCAGCGGCAGGCGAGCCTGTTCAATCAGGTGGCCGTCGACGACATCCTCGAGTTCGGCATGATCCCCGAGCTGGTCGGCCGCTTGCCCGTGATCAGCCCGCTGCAGCCGCTTGAGCTCGAGGACCTGACCCACATCCTCACCGATCCGAAGAACTCGCTCGTCAAGCAGTACAAGAAGTTCTTCGAGATGGAATCGGCCGAGCTCGAGTTCACGCCCGAGTCGCTGATCGAGATTGCCCGCATCGCCAAGACCAAGAACACGGGCGCCCGCGGCCTGCGGAGCGTGGTCGACGATCTCCTCTTCGAGGTGATGTACGCCCTCCCCGACGAAGAGCCAGGACGGAAGTTCGTGGTCACGCCCGAGGTGGTCCGCGGCACGGTGAAGCTTTTCCCTCGAGATGACTCGGCGGCCGCTTAAACGCCCGTTCGCAATCGAACAAACGAGCCGCCGGCTTCACGCCGGCGGTTTTTTTGCGCGCTCGCTCCAGCAGCGAACAAAAGATTGCGCGCGGACATTGGTGCCAAAAAGGGCCTGAGGATCTAAGATGGACGCATCCTCTGAGAAAAGGCCGACATGAAATTCTTTTCCTTCGCTGCCGTCTGTGTCATTGCGAGTTGCCTGTGTTGCGCGATCGGCTTCGCGGCCGATCGGACGGTCGTCGAAAAAGATGTGCGGAATCCGCGGCCACGCGGCGAAAAGCCGAATATCGTCTTGATTCTGGCCGACGATCTGGGATTTTCCGACATCGGCTGCTACGGCAGCGAGATTGCCACGCCGAACCTCGACCGGCTGGCGAAAAACGGTCTCCGCTTCCGGCAGTTCTACAACGCGGCCCGCTGCTGCCCCACGCGGGCGTCGCTCTTGACCGGGCTCTATCCGCACGAGGCCGGCGTCGGGCACATGCTCGAACGCTGGCACCCACCGGGCTACACGTCGGGCCTCAACGAACATTGCGCTACGATTGCCGAACTCCTGCGTCAGGCGGGTTACCGCACGTATCACATCGGCAAGTGGCATGTCGGCTCGGTCGCCAAAGGGACCGAGCGAAATCATCCCATGAACCGCGGCTTCGATCATGCCCACGGCACAGGGGGAGGCGGGAATTATTTCGCCCTCAAACCCCTCTATGACGACCGCCAACCGATCGAGCCCGGCCCCGATTTCTACGCCACCGACGCCTTCACCGATTGGGCGGTCCAACGGATCGAGGAGCATGGCCGGAACCACGCCGGCCAGCCCTTCTTCCTGCATCTCTGCTATACGGCCCCGCATTTTCCGTTGCACGCCCGGCCGCAGGACATCGCACACCACCGCGGCAACTATCGGGACGGCTGGGATGCGCTCTGCGCGAGCCGGTATGCCCGCCAGAAAGAGCTGGGCGTGATCTCCGCGTCGTGCCCCCTTTCGCCGCGCGACCCCGTCGCCCGGGCCTGGTCTGACGTCTCAGAGGCGGACCGCGACGAATGGGACCTGCGGATGTCGGTCTACAGCGCGATGATCGACTGCATGGACCGCGGCGTCGGCCGGGTCCTCGATTCCATTCATCGCATCGGCGCGACAGAGAACACCGTGGTCCTGTTCCTCTCCGACAATGGTGCCAGCGCCGAAGCCCTCGATACGTGGCCCAATCCGGCTCGCGGCCACAAGCCCGGCAGCGTGACCGGAACCCGCGAGTCCCACCGCTGTCTCGAGGTCGGCTGGGCCAACGCCGCCAATACCCCCTTTCGCGAGCACAAAATGTGGGTGCACGAGGGGGGAATTTCCACGCCGTTCATCGTCTCGTGGCCCGGCCGGATTGCCTCCACGGGCACGTTCACCAACCAGGTCGGCCACATCATCGACCTGATGCCGACGTGCCTGGAGCTGGCGGGAGTCGCGTATCCGCAGGAACTTCAAGGACGCAAATTGATTCCGCTCGAAGGGCACAGCCTCGTCCCCATTCTCCAGGGCCGAGAGCTTGGACCGCGGAACCTGGCCTGGGAGCATGAAGGGAACCGGGCCATTCGCTCGGGAGACTGGAAACTCGTGGCGAGTTTTCGCGGCCCCTGGGAGCTGTTTGATTTGAAAAGCGATCGCAGCGAAACGCACAACGTCGCGGCCTCCCATCCGGCCGAGGTCGAGAAACTGAAGGACGAATGGACCCGCTGGGCCGGTCGCGTCGGCGTCGTGGACTGGGAGAAGCTCCCCGGTTCCCGCTACAAGCCGACCAAGGAATATCGGAAAAAATCGGAACCGGTCCCCGACTGAAACCGGCCCAGCCAATCAGGTGAATTTTCAAAGCCCCGTTACCGGTCCTTGGCTTTCGTTCCACTGCATACGGGCTATCTTCAGTGCCAAAAGACGCTGCCGTGAGGGGTCTGAATGCGAGTCGTTACGTTTGGCGAAGTCATGTTGCGCTTGGCACCGGAAGGGTTCTTGCGCGTGCGGCAGGCCGTCCCGGGGCGATTGGAGGCGACCTTTGGCGGCGGGGAGCTGAACGTTGCCGTCTCGATCGCCGTGCAAGGGGAACGGTCCGCGTTTCTGACGGCCGTGCCGGATAACGTGGTCACCGATGCGTTGATTCAGGACATGCGGAAGGTCGGCGTCGAGACCGATCTCGTTCTCCGCCGGCCGCACGGGCGGTTCGGAATTTATTTCGTCGAGAACGGCGCGAACCAGCGCAGCGGCACCGTCACGTACGATCGAGAGGGGAGCTCGATTGCCGGCTGCACGGCGCGTGATTTCGATTGGGAAGCGGCGTTTCGTGATGCCAATTGGTTTCACATCACGGGGATTACGCCGGCCCTCAGTGCGCAAGCAGCGGAGGCCGCCATCGCATCGGTGCAATCCGCCAGGCGGCAGGGGCTCACCGTTTCGTGCGATTTGAACTTCCGCAAGAAGCTCTGGAAGTGGAAGCCAGGCGTCGCGGCCGAGTCGCTGGCCCGTGAAACGATGCCTCAGCTCTTGTCGCACGTTGACCTCGTGATCGCCAATGAAGAGGACGCCGATTTGGCCCTCGGCATCCGCGCGGCGGCGACCGACGTCGAAACCGGGACGCTGGACGTGGCGGCCTATACCGACGTCGCGCGGCAGATCGTGGGGCGATTTCCGAACATCCGCCGGGTGGCGATCACGCTGCGCGAAAGCATCTCGGCCAGCCACAACAACTGGGGTGCGCTCCTCTTCGATGCGGAATCGGGCCGAACCGTCGTCGCCCCCTGCGATGCCGAGGGGAACTACCAGCCGTACGAAATCCGGAATATCGTCGATCGGGTCGGGGCCGGCGACTCGTTTGCCGGAGCCCTGATTTTTGCGCTGGGCACGGCAGGCCTGAATTCCTCCAAAACGGCCTTGCGTTACGCCGTCGCGGCCAGCTGTTTGAAACACAGTATTCTCGGCGACTTCAATTACGCCACACGCGCGAGATCGAAGCCTTGATGCACGGCTCCGGCTCAGGCCGCGTGCAACGGTAAGCACCCTGGTGGAGGCCACGGGGTGCCACTCTACGCCGTTAACCCTTTTGGATCGTTCGGTTGAGAAGTAGTTTTGCCCAACGAAGTTGCGCTGGCGAAGCGTTGAGGATTCGGGTGCTCCGGGAGGACGTTCTTGTTTTTTGCGAGGATAGTCGCGGCTGGTTTTTGGTCCTCGGGGGTAGTCGTCGACCACTGCTTTTCTCAGGGCGTCGCATAAGCCGCGACCCCGTTCGCGCGGATGCAAGTAGTCGCGCAGCACCCGGCGGAACGCACGCAACGTGCCGGCAATGCTCAGCCGCGGCGGGGGAAGGTCCCGAGCGCGGTTCGCGATGAGCGCATAAAGCGCCATGGCCCAGAGTCCGGCCAGCGACCACTCCAACTCGAAGAGCGCATTCTCGGCACGGGCACTGCGGAGCTTGCGACGCTGAAACGTCTGCTTCAGATGGCGATAGAAGAGTTCGATTCCCCAACGGCGTGCATACAGTTCGACGACCTGTTGGTCTGTCAGGTCTCTCGTCGAGAGCACGCTGGTCACCAGAAACACCGGATGTCGGCCGGTGTGAGCCACCACCAGCCGCAACACGAGCGGGGGTTCTCGCCGCTTGGCCTCCCGATCCGGCCAGAGATAAACCGTATTGGCCCGCTCGCGGGCAAACCCCAGCTTTTTCAGCAGGCGGACATTCGAGCCGACCCGCAACAGCACGTGACGCTGGCTGTCCAGGACGGCGCGGGTGTACTCGTACCCCACAAACCCGGCATCGACGGCCATCACGGACCCGGGCGGAAGGGCCGGCAGCATTTCCAGCCAGTGCGCGCGTTCGCTGCTGTCGGCAGGACCGATCCGCCAATCCCAGGGCAACCCCGTGCCGACATGCCACATCGTCGTGAGCCACAACTGCGGGGAGTTCGATTTCTTGGCGTGCCTTCCCCCGCTCTTTTGGACGCGGCGTCCCTTGCGGGAACGACGTGTTCGACGCACGCACGAATACGCCTCTTCGTGAGACCGCGTCCGGGGTAGTTCGGCCCGGCTCCCATCGACGGCGAACGTC
This sequence comes from uncultured Planctomycetaceae bacterium, assembly GCA_963833105.1. Taxonomy (GTDB): domain Bacteria; phylum Planctomycetota; class Planctomycetia; order Planctomycetales; family Planctomycetaceae; genus DASPSM01. The sequence goes on along the minus strand of CAWHWU010000024.1, from coordinate 109,001 downwards.
ACAAACCCGCTGACCTGCCAAGAGCCGGCCAGTTCCTTCCGCATCCGTTCCCGTAGCGCTCCTTGCAGCAACCCGACCAATTCCGCCGTCCATCGACGCAAAAGCTTGGTGAAGGCCTGGTAGGTGCGGGCCGACTCCGTCGCCGGCGTGAACAGGTGCTGCACGATCCGACGAACGGCCCAGAATCGATCGGCCAAAGTCCCTTCGTCGGACCAAGCCCACAGCAAAGCCGTGGTAGCCAGCAAGCGTGGCGTCCACGTACAATCCGCCCGCAACCGAATCGACGACCAGTCGATGCCGGCCGCCAACCAATTCAGGGCCGCACGCAACGACGACGAATTCAGGCACACACAGTCTCGATGCGACATTCCCGATTCCTTTCGGGTTGGAGTCCGATCCTTCTTTTTGTTTGGCGACTAAAAGCATGATCGAAACTCCAAATCGCATCGAGACTTGTTTTCTCCCACCCAAAAAAGGGTTAACGGCGTAGGGTGCCACTGGCGGCAGCTTTGGGCCGCCAGTGCCGATGCCGCTTGGTCCGCGAAGGAAGACACTGGCGGGCCAGAGCCCCCGCCAGTGGCACCCAATTGCACCATTTTCGAATAGTCGGACCAATAGGCTTGGACGAATTAGAGCGGACGGGCATCGTTTGAACGACTCCGGTCCCCTTTGAGTCCCTCCGAACCCCCAAAATCCGCGCTGTGAACTTTGCCCGCAGGCAGAAATGCCGCCGAGTTTCCGGACGTGAGATTCAAGTCTAGCTCACAGTTCTATGAACTAGACTGAACATGGGCCAATACGCACTTGCGCTCGCAAAGTCCTATCCGCTCGGAATTAACGACGTCGTCAGTTCCCTAGGGCAGGCTGTGCCTGCCGGTTTTCCGCATCAAGTCCTTCGTTGTTGAATCGGCATGCACAGCATGCCCTACAAAACTGAGTGCTCGAGAACGGGCCATGAACTGGGCAAAACTTGCTGACGAGGCACTCGCCGGGTTCGAGATGTCGTCGCTACCGCCGACCGTGGAACTGCCTGCCTTGCCGCACGCCGTCACCTTATTCGTGCGACGCTCCCGCGACGAGTCGGTCCCTTTGCAAGAACTGGCTCAGATTCTCGAGACCGATTCGACATTGACGATCGAACTCCTCAAGTACGTGAATTCCTCCTCAACGGGCTTGCGAAACAAGGCCAAAACGGTCCTGCAAGCCATCACTCTGCTGGGCTGCGCCCGCTGCCGGCTCTTCGTGATCGCCACCGGCATGGGAGCGGCCGTGCGGTCTCAATGCTCGAAGCTCATCGATCAGACGGCGTTCTGGAGCGACACGCTGCAAAAGGCGATCTTCGCCCGCGAAATTGCCCTCCTGCTCCGGACCGATCCCGACGTCGCCTTCGTCGGTGCCCTGTTGCAGGACTTCCTGTTACCCTTCCTCACCAATTCCCTGACCGACGACTATCGCGAATTCCTCGCAGTCGCGCCAGACGCCTCTCGTCCTGCTCAGCAAATTCGAAGAGGACCGTTTCGGCTGGGACCATGCCTTAGCGGGCGCCTGCCTGGCACACGCTTGGGGGCTGCCGGGAGAGCTCGTGTGCTGCATTCTGTACCACCATGGTGGTTTGCAGATCTTGACCGACCCCAGGCTGGGCCGCTCGCCCGTCGCTGCGTCCGCGCTGTCGGCTCTCCTTCCCGATCAGTTCAGCCTGGACGATCACGGCTTCGAGCTGCTCGCAAAATTGGAGCAGAAATGGCCGGCTTTTCGTCTCGAACCGTTAGCCGAGTCGGTTGACCGGCAACACCAGGAGATGGGCCTCGGCGTCCGCCACGATTCGACCCTTCTGCAATGGTGCAAGAATCTCGGCCAAGGGGCGTCTGCCCCTCCCGTGAGGCCCCTCGAAGCCGCAGCGCACAATTGACGTGCGCGAGCGGCATTCCGTCTCACCCTCCGCCGCCGCGACCGCCCCCTGCGGGTGGGAAGACGCGCGTTCAGGCCGGGGGTTCCCAGAAATCGGTCGTTTGATGGCGTGTCTGCTTCTCTGCGGCCACGCGGATTTCTCATACTGACGGGCAACGTTCTCTTCCGGGTGAAGGACATCGTCCTTTGCGCCGTGTCTGTCGACCGGCTCAAGCGGGATGTCGTCCGCGCGTTACCAGATGTGGCCCAACGCGACCAGCCGCCCCGGGGTACCCGTCGAAGCGGAGGCCACTTGAGCCAGAACTGGCAGACAAGGGCCCAATCTGGGCAGACATCGCGGCGAAGCATCGGCTTGTCGAACGCGACTTGAGCAAGCTCCAGTCAGCCTGGCATACGGACGCGGATCTCGGGCGGGAGATCGAAGTCGTGACCGACATGACGAAGAGCCGCCTGGCCGGCTTCCACGAATATCAGCCGACACTGGCTTCGTTCCTGGACCTGTTTGCCCGATTGCGGCGAGAGCATATCATCCCGGCGTGAGGCTTGGCCCCCGACGCTGCCGCGATACAACACGGTTCGCGAATCTCTTTACAAGAACTTTGTCCCCTTCACGTGGTTCGACACGGAAACCGAAGCGGGCCGGCAGATGTTCGCAACGCGGGGCTCTCCGCGGAAGACGCTGGATAAGGAACGAGGCACAAGGCAGGATAGTGCTGCTGGCCGGCCTGTGAGGAAGGCGATCGTCCGGGAGTCGCAGGCCTAGGCGGTCAAATGCAAGGGGAAAACCCGCATGGCGGACATGAACCAGCCGCACTCGGAACCGTTGACCCAAGCCAATCCAATCCAGTCCGGCGCGACACCGCCGCAAGCGATGCACGGTCCGCCTGGCGCGAGGGCCGAGCAGACTGCTCCTTCCGACCCGGCAGTCGCCCCGACGACCCGTGGTTCTTCCGGCACACCGCCTTCAGCCCCTGAAAACCGGTCGCCCACGCATCGCTGGCGAAAACGGCTGATCTTCGCGGGGGTCGCAGTTGGCGTTGTCTTTGTGGCCTATTTCCTGGTCCCGTGGCTGATTACGGCATTCAACACGGTGAGCACCGACGATGCCTACGTCGACGGCCACGTGACCCTGGTGGCCCCCCGTGTGTACGGCCAGGTGACCCAGGTCCTCGTCGATGACAACTACCGCGTGAAGAAAGGCGACGTACTGGTGCGACTCGATCGGGAACCGTACCAGGTGCAAGTCGCCATCAAGAAGGCCGCCGTAGAGGCGGCCCAAGCGAACTTGGACGCCGCCCTGGCCCAGGCGCGCGGCGACGTGGCCCAAACCCGATCCAACGTCTTCAAGATGGAACACGCCATCGAGGACGTCAACAATCAGATCGCCAACCTCCGGGCCACCGTGGCGACCCTTGACAGCAGGAAGGCGGACCTCGAGCTGGCGGAGGCCAATTTGAAACGCGGCAAGGAGGAATTGCCCCAAAACGCCATCAGCAAGCAAGACGTCGATGTGCTCCAGCGGACGGTCAAGTCCAGCCGGGCGGGCGTGGAGCAGGCCCTCCAGCAGGTCTACGCGATCCGCGTCGGCCTGGGCCTGACTGAGCGGCCGGCAGACGGCCGCCCACTCACGGACGTGCCACCCAATCTCGCCCAGAACTTCTCCCGTGTCCGCCAGGCCCTGGCCGATACGCTCGAGAGCGGCGCGCTGCTCGGCTACTTCCCGACCTCGTGGAACTCGACACCCAACCAGGCCAGGGCGGACTTCTATAAGCAGGAGCATGGGAATTTGGATTTCATCTTTGCCAACCTCGTTGGCAAGTCCCCGGTCGTCAAGCAGGCCCAAACCAGGCTCCTGGAGGCGCAAGCCGATCTGGACCAGGCCCTGCTGAATCTCCGCTATTGCGACATCGTCAGCGAGATCGACGGGGTCGTCACCAGCCGCACCGTCAACCCCGGCAACAACGTCACGGTGGGGCAAAGCCTGATGGCCGTCCGCTCTCTCACCGAAATCTGGATCAACGGCAACTTCAAGGAGACCCAGTTGGCGTACCTCCGCATCGGCCAGCGGGTGCGCTGCGAGGTGGACATGTACGGCAGCCGCAAGGAGTTCGAGGCCCGCATCACCGGCTTCACGATGGGCACCGGCCAGACCCTCGCCCTCTTGCCGCCGCAGAACGCGACCGGAAACTTCGTCAAGATCGTGCAAAGGCTGCCGGTCCGCATCGAGCTGACGGATTACAACCCCGATAAGCTTCCTCTGTTCGTCGGCCTGTCGGTCACGCCATACGTGTACTACAAGGAGCAGCCCACGGGTCCGCACGCCGGGGACGTCTTGCAACCGCTCTACACCCTGCCGCAAGCGCCCACGGACCCGAAACCCTGACGCGCCCGAGTGGATCGCCCAACCTGAATTGAGGGGCCCGATGTGCGATTTCGACCGCAAAAACCGCCAAAAAGGGCGGGGGCATTTTGGATTTTGGATTGCCGATTTTGGATTGGGGATTTGACGCCATCTCGTTCTCAATCCGAAATCCAAAATCGAACATCCAAATTCGCCTAAGTTCGAACATCGCATTCCAGGGTGGTCGCAGCACGAGGAGGGATCATGACGAGCGCGGCACTTTCTACCGCACTAGTCCGGCCACGGGCGATCAACCCCTGGGTCGTCGCCGTCGCCGTGGTCATCCCCACCTTCATGGAGGTGCTGGATACCACCATCGCCAACGTCGCGCTGCGCTACATTGCGGGCGGCCTGTCGGCGGCGGTCATCGACAGCGAGTGGGTCCTCACCAGCTACCTGGCCGCCAACGCGACCATCCTGCCGATCTCCGGCTGGATCTCGGCGCGCCTCGGCCGCCGCAACTACTTCCTTTTGTCGATCGCTGTCTTCACCATCGCCTCGGGGCTGTGCGGCATGGCCACCAGCCTGGGGCAGATCATCCTGTTCCGGGTGATTCAGGGGCTCGCCGGCGGTGGCTTGCAGCCTTCCAGCCAGGGCGTGCTGCTCGACGCTTTCCCGCCCGAGAAGCAGGGCACCGCCCAGACGATGTTCGGCGTCGCGGCTTTGCTGGCGCCCGTCGTCGGCCCGACGCTGGGCGGCTACCTGACGGTCCAGTACGACTGGCGCTGGATCTTCTACATCAACCTTCCCGTCGGCGCGATCGCCTTGCTGGTGTGTTACTTCGTCGTCGATGACCCGGATTACCTGAAGCAACAGCGGGCCGAACTGCGGCGCAAGCCCCTGAACTTCGACTACATCGGCCTGGGGCTTTTGGCGCTGGTCATGTCCAGCTGGGAAATCATGCTCAGCAAGGGGCAGGAGTGGGACTGGGTGGGCGACCCCTTCTGGCGGATCCAGACGCTGCTGATCCTGCTCGTGTTGGGGTTGGGCTGTCTGATCTTCCGCGAGATGCGGATTGGCAACCCGATCGTCAACTTCCGTGTGTTCGGCGAGCGCAACTTTGCGGCCTGCTGCATCATTATCTTCTGCGCGTATGCGGTGCTTTACGGCGCCAGCACGTCTCTGCCGGGGCTGCTTCAATCTCTGTTCGGCTACGACGCCTATGTCTCGGGACTGGTGCAGTCCCCCTCCGGCATTGGCGCCGTGCTGGTCATGATCGTCGCCGGCGCGCTCATCGGTCGGGGCGTTGACGCCCGCTGGCTGATTGCCGCGGGCCTGCTGGTGATGGCGGCCGGCTGCTACTGGATGGCGCTGATGAACCTGTACATTAGCCCGTGGCAGGTGATCTGGCCGCGAAACGTGATGATCGCCGGCCTGTCGATGATTTTCGCCCCGCTCAACGTCGCCGCCTTCAAATATACGCCAGCACATCTGCGCGGGGCGGCGGTCGGCCTGATGGCCCTGCTCCGCAACGAGGGGGGCAGCGTCGGCACATCAATGGCCCAGACCATGCAGGAGCGGCGGGAGCAGTTCCACCTGTCGCGCCTGGACGATGTCCTCAGCCCGTTGAACCCTCACGTCCACGCGTTCCTGCAGCGGGGGCAGGCATTTTTCATCCAGCGGACGGGCGATCCCCCCCGGTCGCGGGAGATGACGGTGCAGGTACTTGCCGACCTCCGCCAGCAGCAGGCCGCATCGCTGGCCTACTTCGACGTCTTCTGGCTGTGCGCCGCCCTGGGGGTGGGACTCGTCATTCTGGTGCTGCTCATGAAACGCTCGGTGGCCGAGAAGGGCGCGCACGTCGGAGGGGAATGAAGGCACGCGTGCGCCGCACTCGAAGCAGCCTGGCGCAGCAGCAGCCGGGGCGCTGGTCATCGAAGCCGCGGCGAGCACTTGACGCGCGCGACCGGCTCCCACGCCTCCGCCAAAAGGGCGAAAACTCTTCACTTCCATTAAACCCCGTTAACGTGGTTGGCGTCAGGGAATTTCGAGAGAGTCCCGCGCAAAACAAACGAATTGCGTGCCGCTCCGCGCTTCCCGTATCTTAGAGGGTCCATCTCCAGGGCCCTCCGCATCCATGACGCCGGAAGAAACCGCACGCCGAGAGATCGACGCCCAGCTCAGCCGCTGCGGCTGGATCGTGCAGGACTACCGCCGGATGAACATCTCGGCCGGTCCCGGCGTGGCGATTCGTGAATTCCCCCTCTCGACAGGCGAAGCCGATTACCTGCTGTACCTCGACGCCAAGGCCGTCGGCGTCGTCGAAGCCAAACCCGAAGGCCACTCGCTCACCGGCGTCGAGACGCAATCGGGCAAATACCTCGACGGGCTGCCGGCTAACATGCCCAATTACCGCCTGCCGTTGCCGTTCGGCTACCCGCTCTTCGATCCGATTGTTAAACCGAGCAAAGCGTCGGAGCGGTACTACATCCATGGAAAAGACGCCGAGGCGTCCGGCGAGCTTGTCGAAGACGGCTTCGTTGTTCACCGTGGAGCGTTGGGAAGGGCGGAGATTGTCCCCTCCGCGATGGATGTCGTGCCCTCCCTTCGACAGCCGCTCTATGAAGCGGGCGTCATTGTCAAGGAGGATAGTCGGATTCGCTTCACTCAAGATCATCTATTCCGCACTCCAAGCGGAGCGGCAGCGGCTGTTTTGGGGCGAACATCGAATGGATGGGTCGACTGGAAGAACGAAGGCGGCGAGCCTCTGGACCAAATCCGAAAGGCCGAGTCAACGGATGAACAATAGCCTTTTGACCGTTTACGAAGAGTGCCGCGTACCGGACTGGGACGGCTTTCAAGCATTGCCGGTCCAACCAAACACGCTGCGAAATGCCTGCGTTCTGTTGGAATCACTGCCCCTGGGGATTCCGTCTCCCGGCATTGGGGCTGAGCCGGATGGACATCTCACGCTCGAGTGGCACCGATCGGACGACCGAACTTTATCGGTGAGTGTCGATGCGGAGGGCAATCTGCACTACGCCGCTCTGATTGGCCCGAATCAGCGTTTCGGCAAGGAAGTGTTCTTCGGCGAAACTCCGAATGTCATCCTTGAGCTGATTCGACTGATCTACGCCACATGATCGATCCGGCACACGTGGCGGCCGTCAGAGAGGACGAGTCGGTTGCTAATTTCGTCGCGGCGATCGCGCGCCACCGCGTTTTGGCCCTGTCAGCGTCCTGGGGAACGATTGGTCACAAACTCACTTCACGGACGACTTGGTGGTATGCTGTCGCACGTCAAACGGATCGGCGGGTGAGCAAACGCACTGATTGAAAAATGACGGCTCCACAACCGGACAAGCAACCACGACCTTTCGAGCGGCTGCTGCAGAAATTCGGCTGCGAATTTCCACACATCGCAAAAGCACGATCCCAGGCGGTCGCAACTCGCGCGAGGATCGACGATTGCCTAAAGGGACTCCACTTCCCTGAAGTGACATCTCTTGTCGTCTTTGGTTCGCTTGCGAGAGGAGAATGGACCAGCGGCAGCGACATTGACTGGACCCTGTTGATTGACGGCCCATCTGACCCCGAACATTTCCCCCTTGTCGCGGAGGTTGCCCGCCGAATGGAGCAGGCAGGGTTCAAGAGTCCTGGACGATCGGAAATGTTCGGAACGATTGGCAGCAGCCATGAGCTTGTCCATCACATCGGCGGAGACCACGACACAAACCGCAACATGACACGCCGTCTCCTGCTGCTTTTGGAGTCCGCAGCCGTCAAAGGCCCGTTGGTCAGACAGCGCGTTGTCCGCGCAGTTCTCAACCGTTACATCGTGTGCGGAATGGGAGTGCCCGATCCGGAAAAACCTCGTTTGCGCGTGCCTCGCTTTTTGCTGAACGACGTCGTGCGCTTGTGGCGGACATTCGCAGTCGACTACGCGGCCAAGAAATGGCAGCGGTCGGATGTCGGCTGGGGTCTGCGAAACGCTAAGCTGCGAATCCCGCGAAAATTGACTTTCAGCAAAGGACTGTTGCTCTGTTTCGACTGTGAACTTCTCGCAAATCAGCCGCCTTGGGCAACGGACCCAAAAGTTGCGGAGTCCTTGGCTACGAACCTGACTCCACAACAGCTGGGAATCGGCTGTTACGAATTGACGAGGCTCTCGCCGCTCGACCTGCTGGCACGCGTTTTACTCGTTTTAGACCGCCGAGATTCGGCAACGGCGATCTTTTCCGCGTATGATGATTTTCTGGCCCTGGTCGACGATCCCGATAAACGGCAGCACCTCGAAAAGAATGTCTCGTTCGAGAACGCATTTGCGGATGCCATTTTCGTCGAGACCAGAAGGATCAGTGGCCGATTTGGACAAGCGATCGACGAACTTTTCTTCGACGACCCGCAACTAGGCAAACTGACCAGAAAATACGGACTCTTTTGATGCGATGCATTGGATTTTCGACCGGCGCCCTCGCAAAGGGCGACTTTCATTTGGGCATTAGGCTCCAGCGAATTCCCAGTTTGCGGGCGATCGAACTGTCGGCCCTCCGTGAAAGTGAATTGGAGCCGCTCGTGCAAGAACTCCCGTCCCTTGAGTTGGGACAATTCGCGTACCGGTCGTTGCATGCTCCCAGCTCATTGCGGTCCATGTCGAACACGCAGCTGGTCGAATCGCTTCAGTCCCCAGCGGTTCTGGGGATGCCCATTGTCGTCCATCCCGACATCGTCGATGACATCGAACCGTGGCGCGCCCTGGGCAATCGCCTGTTACTCGAGAACATGGATCAACGTAAACCGACTTGCCGCACGGCGCAGGAGATGCGGCCGTTTTTTGACGCCCTGCCGGAGGCGAGATTTTGTTTCGACATCGGCCATGCTCGACAGGTCGATTCGACGATGAGCGTGGCAGTCGAATTCCTAACGGAATATCGCGAGCGTCTTGCCGAAGTGCACATCAGCGAGGTGAACTGGGAGTGTCGCCACGTCGCGATCAGTTCTGCGGCTGCTCTCGCCTTCCACCGAGTGGCGGCGTTAATTCCCGCCGAAGTTCCCATTATCATCGAATCGCAGGTCGCTCCTGACAGGATCGAGCGGGAACTGCAGACTGTGCTACGCTGTCTGTCGCCGAACGAACCGCTTTTCGATCGCCGAGACGTGCCGACGGGCGTCGCGGGCTAAATCGGGCTCATGAGCAACCTCAGCCAACAGATCGTCTCCAAAGCCTGGAACTTCGCCCACGTGTTGCGGGACGACGGGCTCTCGTACATGGCGTACACGGAGCAGATCACGTTCCTGCTCTTCCTCAAAATGGCCGACGAGATGACGAAGCCGCCGTACAACCGGGCGGCCATCGTGCCGGCCAAGTACGGGTGGGAACGCTTGCTCAAGTTCGAGGGGGACGAACTCGAAGTCCAGTACCGGCATTGCCTGGAAGAACTTGGCAAGCAACCGGGAATGCTCGGAGAGATCTTCAAGAAGGCCCGAGCCGACATTCAGAACCCGGCCACGTTGCGGCGGCTGATCGTCGATCTCATCGAGCCGGTGAAGTGGTCGAGCATGGAAGCCGACGTGAAGGGGGACATCTACGAAGGGCTGCTCGCCAAGAGTGCCGAGGAATCGCCGAAGGGAGCCGGGCAGTACTTCACGCCCCGCGAACTCATCAAGGCCATTGTCGATTGCGTCCAGCCGGGGCCGGACGACACCGTTTGCGATCCGGCCTGCGGCACGGGGGGCTTTCTGCTCGGGGCCTATGACTTCGTGCTGCGTCACAACGGCAAGGAGCTAGACAGGGACCAGAAGCGGCACTTGCGGACCAAGTTCGTCAAAGGCAGCGACATCGTTCCCAACACGGCCCGGCTCTGCATCATGAACCTCTACCTGCACGGCATCGATGCCGAACCGTGTCCGATCAAATCGGGCGTCGACAGCCTGGCGGGAGACCCGGGCGAGCGGTTCAGCGTCGTGGTAACCAATCCGCCGTTCGGCAAGAAGAGCAGCATCGCCGTCGTGAACGAGGCCGGCGACCTGGAGAAGGAAGACAACGTTTACGAGCGGCAGGATTTCTGGACGGCAACGAAGAACAAGCAACTCAACTTCGTCCAGCACGTCAAAACGCTGCTCAAGATCAACGGCCGCTGCGCGATCGTCGTGCCGGACAATGTGCTGTTCGAAGGCGGCGCCGGCGAAACCGTCCGCGGCAACTTGCTCAAGCAATGCGACGTGCACACGCTCTTACGTTTGCCGACCGGCATCTTTTACGCCCAAGGCGTGAAGGCGAACGTCCTGTTCTTTGACGCAAAACCGGCGCAGGAAAAGGCCTGGACGTCGAAGCTGTGGGTCTACGACCTGCGGACGAACATGCACTTCACGCTCAAGACAAATCCGCTCAAACGCGAAGACCTCGATGAATTCGTGGACTGTTACCGCCCCGGCAAGCGGCACCTCCGCAAGCCGAGCTGGAATGCCGAGAAAAACCCCCGAAGGCCGCTGGCGATCGTTCGACTACGACGAGCTGGTCAAACGCGACAAGGTGAATCTCGACATCTTCTGGCTCAAGGACACGAGCCTCGAAGACTCCGACGATCTCCCCGCCCCCGACGTGCTCGCCCAGGAGATCGCCGACGACCTGCAAACGGCCCTCGAACAGTTCCAGGCCATCGCCGAGAAACTCAAGCAATAACCTGCGTTCGGCTCCCGACAGTGTTTCCAAACGAGCCTGTCGGCAGCCCGGAGGGTGTCCCGTCGAAGGGCTTACTTGTCGGGACAAGAGTCACGTCGTCGATTCGGCGTGCGGTCGCTGCCTCCCCGAGCCGCGGGGTTGATCCCCGCGGACGCCTGTTTCGTTCTTTTCGATGAATTTCGGATCGCCGTTGGTGACGGCCGTTTAGATGGGCGACCCTGAACACGTCCGGCGGGATTAACCCGCCGGCTCAGGGCGATTGTGGCGGTTCGTTAGTGGCGGTGATCTGGAGAGTCGGGCGCGCCCTTCGGCGGCTGTCCGTTCCACAGGACCGTGTCAGGACACAAATCCACGTCGCCGGGCCAGCAGAGAGTCCCTCGCTCGACCTTCGGGCTACGAAAAGTTCGGAATCGCACCCGAAAAGCAGACAGCGGCGGCCGCTGCATGAGCCACGAAAATCAGCAGGGCCGCAAAGGTTGCCCGCTTGGCATCGCGGCAGAGGCCGATGAGGCCTCCGTAAAGCGGGAACTGGGCGAGAGCCAGCAGAATCAGGGGCAACGTGATCGAGTTACCCGTCAGTCGGGTCAGCAGCAGGGTGTACGGAAAAAAGAGCCGCGCAAACTCGTAATGCCCGTGGCCGGCCCCACCGGACGCGATCGCCAAAAACAACGCGACGGGCGCGATGACTGCGCCGACGCCAACCCCGGCAATCATCTTGATCGCTGGAGGCTTACTCCCGCTGATTTTGCCACGAGTGGCGAACAGCCCGGCCGCCACGCCGACTGCGTCTGCCAGACTCAAGGCAACGACTAAAAGCTCAAACGGGACTGCGGGCATTGCGGTTGGCCCATCATCGACCCCGCGAGCGTAGATCGTTCACAGCGGCACATCAATGAGTCCGTCACGAGATCCCGACTGTTCCATCGAGGCAGGCAGCTGTTTAACGAGTGGCGGTTCGTTCGTGGCGGTGATCTTGGGAGTCGGGCTCGCCATTCGGCAGCGGGCCGTTCCAGAGGACCGTGTCGGGACACAAATCCACGTCGCCCGGCCAGCAGAGTGTGCCTCGCTCGACCTTCACCTTGCGAAAAAGCTCGGGGTCGCGGCGAATCGGCTCGAATACCGGACCTCGCAACAACGGTCCGACGTCACGCTCAAGTACCGATCCGTCGGTGAGCGTCAGCCGCAGTTGATAGCCGGAGAGCGGGATCGCCTGCTGGATTCGGAGCATAAAGAGAGCCTCCCTGCAATTCTACGGTAACGGAGCGGTCTGAGCCAACTGCTGTCCGGCCCGCGCCCGGTTCCAATCCGCGTCCAATTCAGCCGTGCGCAACGCGGCCCGATCAAGCACGCGATTGAGGGCGGCGCACGGGAGAGATCCCTTGTAGACTTGGGGCGTGGGGGCCCATTCGATCAGTGCCTCATCGTCGCCGTGGAAAGCATGAAAGTGCGGTGGTGAATGGTCGCTGAAGTACATGACGATATCGACGCCGTAGAATTGGCTGATCGTCGGCATCCCAAACCGATCCTATCACGATCCGGAGTTGTTCCAATCCGAACTGCTCTGGTTGAAGCTAAGCGAGTTTAGCCGTCGCATGGCACCGATGGCAGCTTTGAGCCGCGGGCCAAGGCCCCCCGCCAATGCCACCCGAGACCGTCAATTTGAGACGGTCGGAATGGTAGAGGGAAATGGCAAGAGAACCGCTCGCTCGTGCCGTCGACATGCTGACGTCATGATGTCCGGACTTCGCGTTGACAACTAAATGTATTTTTCTGCGGTGGCCACATAATTCGTAAGTTGTTATATTACATACACTTATGTTATTTTAAGCGAGCCTGCACGCGGCCGGGCGGGCGAATTCTCTGTGGTGGGTCCAGCCCCCCCTTTTTGGCACAGAAAAACCAGAAAAATACTCCGTGGTGCGAGGTGAAAAATGACCATTTTCATCGGGAAAAACGGGCCATTTTTCCGGCGGGACAGGCTCTTTTTTGGGAAGGGCTTTGGTGTGAAAAAATGGGGCAAAACGTAAAAAAACCGGCGGGAAGTCGCCGGTTAAGCCCATTTTGGGTCAAAAATGGGTCCTTTTTGTGCCGTCCGTTGCAGGGCGAGATCACTTCTTCTGCAGCGAGACGAGCGCGTCGATCGCGTCGGTGCGGATTCGCGGTTCGGCATGGTTTCGCGAGATGGGGTCGATGAGCGCGGCCAATTCGGTCCGCTGGGCCGGCGTCCATTGACCGTCCAGGATGCGGACGGCGTGCAGCACGTTTTTGAGCGACAAGAGTTCTTCCATCTGGGGCGGCGCCGCCGGATCGGCGACCGGGCCATCCCCCTTTTTGAGGATTTCCTCGAAGACCGGCAGGCCGGCGGTCGATTGCTGCCGCGCCAGGCCGATGGCCGCGTTCACGCGGGTGTTCGTATCGCCCGAGTTGACCAGGACGGTCAATCGCTCGCGCGAGGCGGGCGTCGCGACCAGGCCCAGGGCGTACGTGGCCGAGTCGCGGATCAACGAGTCGGAATCGGACGTGGCCGCGACGAGGTCCTCGACCAGGTTCGGCGACTTGATCGTCTCGTGATGTTCGTCTGCCCGGCCGGCCATGCCCGCGATCGAGGCGATGCTGTTTTTGCGCACCTCGCGGTCCTGCTCCGCCTTCATCCCGTGCTGCAGGGCGGGCAACACGGTCGGTTGCGAATCCAACAGACCGAGAGTGAGCGCGAGAAATTGCTCTTGCTTCAGGTCGTCCTCGCGGTTTGAGTGGCGGTTGAGGCCCTCCTCGAACAGCCCCACCAGCACGCGGGCGATTTCCGGATTCTTGGCGAGGTGCTGCCCGTCGTCGCCCAATTTCTGATCGTGCACCAGGAGGGTCGCCAAGCCGTTTGCCCCGCGCCAACGGCGGTGCTCATTGGTGTTGCGGATGTCTTCCACCAGCTCGCGCCAGTCTTCGTCGCTCGACGCGATTTTTCCGAAGAGTGCCCAGACTCCCACCACGGCCAGCACGATCAACGCCGGCACGATGAAGAGTTGCACCAGAAAACCGGCGGACGGCGGTTGGACCGGGGGCAGACCGGGATCGCCGGGATCCGTGGTAAGTGAGCGGTCGGCATCAAATTCGTCGTGGGACATGGGCGATTTCCGGAGCGGTGGGCACCGCGAAACGGGGCGATTCCGTTCTGCGAGGGTCTTTACCCAAGTCTAGTGGTGCCGAGAGGGTCGTCAAGGCGTGCGATTTCGCGGCACGTTGAGCGATCGGAACTCGGGCATTCCTGCCGGTTGCGGATTGGTCGACCGCTTCCTAGATTACGAGGATTCTGCCACGTCCTGGATCGCAAACGGACTCCGCTAAAAGACTTCACGCATGATCGTCAGTTGGGAATGGCTCCGCGAATACGTCGCGCTGGATGTACCGCTGGAGGACTTTCTCGGCCGGCTGACCATGGCCGGACTTAATGTCGAGTCCAAACACCAGGTGGGCGATGACTGGGCCGTCGACGTCGAGGTGACGAGCAACCGTCCGGACTGTCTGGGCCATATCGGCGTGGCCCGCGAGGCGGGGGTCCTGTTCGACCGCCCGCTCAAGGTGCCCGACCCGAATCCCAAATCGGCGGGGGGCAAAACGGCCGAGGTGACGTCGGTCGTCGTGGAATGTCCCGATTTGTGCCCCCAGTACTTCGCGCGGCTGATCCGCCGCGTGAAGATCGGGCCGAGTCCGGCCTGGCTCCGCAAACGGCTGGAAACGGTCGGAATTGCCTCGATCAATAACGTCGTGGACGTGACCAACTACGTCCTGATGGAGTGCGGCCAGCCCTTGCACGCCTTCGACTTCGACCGGCTGCACGGCCGCCGGATCATCGTGCGAACGGCACGGCCGGGGGAGAAGCTCATCGCCATCAATCAGCGAACTTACGACTTGCAGCCCGGCATGTGCGTGATCGCCGACGCGGACCGCCCCGTGGCACTCGGCGGCGTGATGGGGGGACTGGAAACCGAAATCGGGCCGACCGCGAAGAACATCCTGATCGAAGCGGCCAATTTCAAGCCGCTGTCGATCCGCAACACGGCCCGCAAACTGGCCCTGCACAGCGACTCGTCGTATCGCTTCGAGCGCGGCATCGACACGGCACAGCTCGATTGGGCCAGCCGTCGCTGCTGCCAGTTGATCCTCGAGGTGGCAGGGGGCGAGCTTTTGGAAACGGCGGTCTTCGCCGGCGTTCCCATCGAGCGCCAGTGCTCGCGAATCGCGCTGCGGTTTGCCCGCATCCCCAAGATGCTGGGGATCGACGTGCCGCAGGACGAAGCGGTCCGCATCCTCGCGTCGCTGGGGATCGAGCCGCAAGGAACGCCGTCGGATGGTAAATGCGAATTCGTGCCCCCGACCTGGCGCCGCGACGTCAGCCGCGAGATCGATCTGATCGAAGAGGTCGCGCGGATTCACGGCTACGACAAAATACCGCAAGACGTGACCGTTCCGCTCACCGTCAGTGCCAAGACGGTCCGCGACCGGGTGGGAGAATCAATCCGTTCGGTGCTCACCGCGGCCGGCTTCTTCGAAGCGGTCACGCTGTCGTTCGTCAGCGAAGAGATGGCCAATCTGTTTCAGCCGCGCGGGCCGCTCCCCCGGTTGGGGGTCGATCACTCCTCGCGCAAACTCGAAAATGTGCTGCGGCAGAGCCTCGTCCCCAGCCTGCTTCACTCGCGGCAACTCAACCAGCGGCAGGGGAATTTCAACGCGGAACTCTTCGAGATCGCCCGGGCTTACCTCCACGCCGGTCATCAGCAGTCGGAGGGGGAGGGAGAACCCTTGATGCTCAGCTTCGTGACGGGCCGTCCGTTTATCGAGGCCAAGGGAATTGTCGATGCGCTGGCCCAGAGCGTCTGTCCGGGAGCGACCGTGATGGTGAAGCCGTCGTCCGTGACCGCCTTCGCACCGGGCCGCGGCGCCGAGGTTTATTTGAACGGCACGCTCTGGGGCTGGTTGGGCGAACTCGATCGGTCCGTCACGGATGCGGTCGACCTGAAAGACGCCGTGACCGCGGCCGAGCTCGATGCCGGGCTCTTGGAACGCAACGCCCAGCTTGTCACGACCTTCAAGCCGTTGGCCCAGTTCCCGGCGATCGATCGGGACTTGAACTTTGTGCTCGGCGAAGAGGTGACGTGGCAAGTCTTGGAGTCCGTCGTCTCGACGGCCGCCGGTTCCCTTTTGGACCGGGTTGGTTTTGGCGGCCAATACCGGGGCAAGCAGATCGACGCCGACAAAAAGTCCTACGTCGTCACGCTCAGCTACCGCGCGCCCGACCGCACGTTGACGGCCGACGAAGTCGAAACGTGCCAACAGGCCGTGATCGCCGCTTGTACCACCAAGCTCGGGGCGAAGCTGCGGTAGTATGGATGTACGATCACCGAGAAACGAGGGGCAAAACCCCCTTCGGTCGTGGTTTCATCCTTCATTCTTACGCCTCGATGCTGGTAAATTGAATTGCGAGCAGATGTGCAGCAGGAGTGTTTGACGGGAGTGTTTAGTGTCCAACGACGGTTCGGACAATAAAAAGAAAATCGCCGCCGATTGCTTCCGCAAGGGCAACGACGCGATGGAAAAGCGGAATTTCGACTACGCCGTCAAAATGCACAGCTCGGCCGTCCAGCTCATTCCCGACAACCTGATGTTCCGGCAGACGCTTCGCGGCTGCGAGCGTTATCTCTACGCCAACAACAAGAAGGGGGCCACGCTCGCGCGGCTGCGGCTGCGGCTGAAAGGGATTCGCGGCAAGATTCGCAAAGCCCGCTCGAAATCGAACTGGGCGGCTCTGGATCAGGCGGCCGAGGCGGGCCTGACGCTCAATCCCTGGCACGCGCAGCTCAATGCCGACATGGGGGACGCCTGCTTCAACCTCGGCTACAACGAGCTGGCAGAGTTTGGCTACAAGATCGCCGTCGAAAACGACCCGGAAAACCGCAGGTTCCTGGAGAAACTCGGGGATGTCTACGAGCTTCGCGGCAATTACAGCGCGGCCATCGATTGTTGGAAGAAAATCTCGAAGCTCTTCCCGAACGACGGCCAGGTCCGCGCAAGATCACGGGACTTGAAGCGTCGCGCGTGATGGACCACGGCGGTTACGAGGGGGCCAAGACGACGCAAGAAGTGAAGAAGACGGCCTACGACGACTATCGCCCGGCGACGGATAAGCACGTTCCGGACGCGGTTGCCGGGCCGGGCGCTTCCGTCGAGGGCGATCTGCTACGGGCCATCCGCAAGAATCCGGCCGACAAGGGAACCTACCTCAAGCTCTCCGAGATTTACCGGAAACAAAAAGAATTCGACAAGGCGGAAGAGGTACTGCAAAAGGCCTTCGAGGCGACGGGGAGTGCCGACCTCAACATTCGGCAGATCATCGAAGACGTCGAACTCGAGCGGCGCCGACACGAGATCGAGCTGGGCCGGGCGATCGCCAAGGACGAGGCCGGCAAGCGAAACATCGACGCGCTCAAGCGGGAGTTGCACCAGCGCGAAATCGAGATCCTCACGACGCGGGTCGAGCGCTATCCGATGGATGCGGGCTTGAAATACGATCTGGCCACGCGGCTGATGAAGTCGAAAGAGTACAAGAAGGCGATCCCCCTGCTGCAGCAGGCGACCGTCGACCAGCGCCGCGAAGCCAAAGTGCGCGTGGCTCTCGGTAAGTGCTTCATCGCCGAAAAACAGATCAAGCTCGCACTCTATCAGTTCGAAAAATCGGTCGAAAAGATCAACGCGCACGATGATCCCGAACTCTATTGCGAGGCGCACTACATCCTGGGCCGGCTCTGCGAGGACGAAGAGGACAAGGACAAGGCCGAAAAGCACTTCAGCGACGTTTTGAGCGTCGATTACAGCTTCAAAGACGCGCGCGAACGCTTGGAGCGGCTGCAGAAAGGGAGCGGGCAGTCTGACGGCGGCGAGTCAGAACCGAGCGAGTCGTGACCGGTGGCGGCCCCACGGCCGCTCCGCCTCGTTAAGTCAGATCGGGCGCTTCGCTCTCGTCGAAGACGTCCTTGATCTCCGAGTCTGGCAGCTTTGACGGTCGAATCAGCGGACATACGGCGTTCAACGGTGTGGGCCGGCCAAAGTAGTAGCCCTGTGCGAATTGGAAGCCGAGATCCTCGCAGACTTCCTTTTCCTCGCGGCACTCGATCCCTTCGGCCAATGGGGCGATGTTGAAATCGCGGACCATTGCCACCAGTGTTTTGACAAGCTGCCGCTTGGCGGCGCTCGCCTGATGCAGGTCGCGAATCATGTGGATATCGAACTTCAAGTAGTCGGGCGGCACTTGCACCAGGTCGATCAAACGGGACTGTCCGGCGCCGAAATCGTCGTAGGCGAGCATGACGTTCATTTCGGTGAGCCGAGTCCGCAGCTCTTTCATCGACCGGGGATCGGTGACGGTCGCCTCGTGCAGCTCCAGCGTAATTGGTTGCTCGGGAACAAGGGCCCGCAGTTCCCGCAGGGAATTCAGCACTCCGGTCATCAGGCACTCGGCCGGATGCGTGTTCACGAAGATGTTGGGCTGTCCCTCTAATTCGCGTCCTGCCAGGACGCCGACCGTCCGGCACAGGCGCTGAGCTTTTCTTCGAGGTTCAGCCGCGCCGCGGTCGAGAACATTTCATGGGGATTTTCCAGGCCCTTGAGCGTGCTGCGGGCCAGAACCTCGTAGCCGATCGTCTCTTCGGGACCGAGGGCAACGACCGGTTGAAAGAATGGCACGATGCACTGCTGATTGATGAGCCGGTCGAACTGGCTCAGAACGCCCGGCCCGCCGACGTTCGATTTCTCGACAGTCCGCTCGAAGTTCTGCGAGACTTCTTTGGCGGCGCGAAATTCCATGTCGGCGAACTGCACGAAGTCCCCTTCGTTGAGGAGCGCGTCGCCGGCAATCCGCTTGCCGTTGACGTACGTTCCGTTGGTGCTTTGCAGGTCCCGCACCGCCAACAGCTCGCCCGCACTAATCAAGTCCGCGTGCGATTTGGAGACGTTTCGAGAATGCAGGACGAGGTCGCACTTGGCGTGCCTGCCGACGTGAAATGGATTCGAGTTGACCGGAATGCGGCGTTTCACGCCACCCTGATCGACGAGACCCTCAAGACACCAAAACGTGTCGATCGGAGTGGTCACGGACGGAGTCGCGTGGCTGACTTCGGCGATCATGGCGCGGGCACCTTATTTCTGTGTTCGTCCCGGGCCAACATCGTCAGATCCTGCGGCCGGAGTCGTTCGTGAATGGACCCGTTGCACGATCTCGTCGCCCAATTTGGGATGGGCGGCGCAGATCGTTTCCGTGGGCCGCCCGAGCGATTGGAGCAGTTCGTGGACCGGCAGGTCCGCGGAGACTTCTTGGCTGAGAACCACATCGCCGGGGCCGGCCGATTTCAACAATCGGAAGGCGCGGTTCACCGAATTGCCGAAATAATCGAGATGGTCGTTGAGCGTTGTCGCGAGAGCCGCTCCTCGATGCACACCGATCCGCGGGACGAGTGCAGGATCGTCGCCGCACTTAACGTTTGTTTCAGCCAACGCAACGGCGGCACGCACGGCCTCTTCGCAATCGTCGAATACGGCCAGGAGTCGATCGTCGACCTGCTTGACGACGGCCCCCTTGTGGGACTTTATCAGGTCCTGAGCGATGCGATAAAATTCCTGCAGAACCTCAAACGCCTGGGCGTCCCCGAGGTCGTCACACAGCCGGGCCGGGTCGTCGAGTGCGGCAGTCACCAGCGTCACCGTGGCGACGTTGATCAATTGCCCGCGGCGAAGGATCTCGCCTGGGAAGATCTCCCGAAACAACGACATCGACGACGCGGACGCCGCCGTGAGCACGTCTTTCAACGGAATCGTGCGTTCGAGGCGGACCAGTAATTCTCGCTGGTAGCCATTTTCCAAGGTCAACGCCTGGCGTCCCCCACGCAGCAGGGTCGGGACCGACGAATCGGTCTCGGCGGCAAACAACACCTGACCACGAGTCGCGCCACGGACTGACTGGACGTCGAGGGTGACCGCGTACGGCAACTGCGGACCGCGCAATCGGTAAATCCCCTCGGCCAGTTGCAGATTCAAATCGAGGCGCTCGCCCGGTGCGATGCGCACCTGCGCGATCACATGCGGCAAGTGCTCGGGCCCGCCGATGCAATATGTCTTGAGATCGACATCTCGTAATTCGGGATGAGCCCGAAAGATCAATTCGAGCGAGTTGCCGAAATCGACTTCGAAATCAAGATCGCACACCTCGCACCGCGCGTGGCTCTGAATGGCCTGCAACGTGTCCTTGACGTCCGAGGAGACCCGGCACGTCGGACACAGGATATCCCAGTGCAGGGACAACAGGCCGCACTTTGCAGCGTGCAGGCACGCCTCGACGGTTCGCTCCGGATCCGTGTTCAGTCGCCGTGCGAGTGCCAGGGGTCGGATTCGGCCCAGTTCCTGAGACGGTGCGTCTCGGAGGAATTCGCCCAGTTTCGTCACGACCTCAGCGTCGATTCCGCGCCCGGCCAGCTCACCGAGCCGTTCCTCCAACCGCCGTTGACGGGCCGGTTTGAGTGGCACAGCCTCTTGAAAGGGATCGGTCAGACGGTCTTTGCCGAGCTTGCCGGTCAGGGTCGCGTCGATGCGTCGGTAGACGCGATCCAGATTCCGACGCCCCTTGAGCCCGACTTCCATCGCCGCCACGCAGCGGCCAACCCAACCGCGGGGCTCGATCCGCACGGAATGCTTGAGCAGCGTACCCCCCTTCGGGCGGCGCTCAAGTTCGATCACGCTCAAAAACCATTGGAACGGTCCCTGAGTGAATTCTCGCAGCACGCCGGAACGTTGGCCCTCGATCCATTCGAAGGGATGTTCCTCCCAGGAGATATTGAGGCCCGCCATCCGGAAGTTGCCGATCTTCCGCAATCCCTGCTCCGCGTCGCGGACGGTCTGGTATTCGACGGAGGGCACGCCGACGGCGCAATTCAGCCGTTCGGTGTTGGAGACATAGGGCCAAAGCAATTCGGGACTGGCTTCGAGTTCCCACTCGAAGTCGGCGGCAAACACGCGGTTCGCGTCGTGTTGCGGAGTCGACGGATGCAACTGGATTTCGGTGGCTTCCCCCCGCAGAAAGAGCTCGAGCGCGGTCAGCAAATGGGCGGCGTCGACATACCGCTGCTCCGGCCGCTTCGCCAGGCATTTCTCGACGATGCGGACCGCCCCGTCACTGACGAGCGGATTGAGCTTCTTGAGCGCCGGCAGCTCCTCGAAGCAATGCATGGTGGCGACCTTCATCGGATCGTCGCCCATGAAGGGCGGCCGCCCGCTGAGCATCTCGAACAATGTCGCGCCGATCGCGTAGACGTCGGTGCTGGGCGTAATGTCGCCGTTGCCCGTGCATTGTTCGGGCGACATGTAACAGGGTGTTCCCAGAAATGCGCCCGTCTGCGTGAGCTTGAGCGACTCTGTCTGATCGACGTGCCGTGCAAGTCCGAAATCGAGCAGTTTGACCTGTGGTTTCACGCGGGACGCATCGCGAATGCCGGAACTCGCCACTGTCTGGCTCTGATCAAGGCCGCCGGCCAGCATGATGTTCGCGGGCTTCACGTCCCGGTGAACGATCGAACGTTCATGGGCGCCGATCAACGCGCGGGTAACGTCGGCCACGATCTCGAAGGCCAGCCGCTCATCAAGCGGCGAGCGCTCTAACAACGCGTGCTTGAGATCGGTCCCCGAAACGTATTCCATGACCAGGTAGTGCATCCCCTGGTCTTCGTTGATCTCGAGCAAATTCGCGATATTGGGGTGCCGGGCTTCGGCCAGCAGCCGCGCCTCTTTTTGAAATCTGTGCAGAGACTGACGGTCCGCCGAAATGCCGGGGTTGAGCCTCTTGAGCGCGACGATCGTGCCGTCGGCCTTATCTTCCGCTTTGAAGACCGCGCCCATACCTCCTTGGCCGATCTTTTCCAGAATCCGGTAGCGACCGAGACGATCGGTCCGCCCCATCGCGGCCGGGTTCGCCGCCAGGAATCCCCCGACGACATTGACTTGGAGGCAGTTCGTGCTATCGAGACCTTCCGGATCGGCACCCGGCATCACGGACGTCTGCGCCATTTGTGTCGACGCATTGACCCGGTCTGCCTCTTGGCGTTGAAGGACCGCCAGGAGATCCTTCAAACGGCGAGCGATCTCTGCGCCGAGGGCCGGTCGGCCGGCTCGCGTTCGAGGGCCTCGCGAATGATTTCGACTACGGCACGCGTCGCTGGCTCGGCTTGTCGATTCGACGCCGCAATTCGAGAGAGCGCTTCGTCAAACAGCGCGGCTCGAGAGGACACCGAATCGGCCGTCGGCTTCGGCTCGTCGGTGTGAGCAATGATCGAGATGAGGACCGACGCGAGGGAGTAGACGTCCGCCGGCATGTCGGCCGCGGTTCCTGGCCGAAGTTCCGGCGCCCGGTCGCTGTTCGCGAGACGCGCCTCTTTCGCTTCGGCGCCCGACGTTGCGTCGACGCCGGAAAAGTCGATCACCACCGTCTGGTCCGGGCGAACTCGAACGGCCCGTAGACAAAAGTCGCCGTGAACCAGCCCGACCGTGTGTGCTGCCGTCATCGCAGCGGCGACCTGTCCGGCGATCGTCAACCGCGCGATGTCGTGGTCGGCCCCCAATGTTTCGAGAGTGCTCGACAGCGGAGTCTCACCCCGCTTTTCCATCACCAACCGCGGCGGTTGCGCGTCGAGTTGCGTCGCCAGAACGCGCGTGATCGCGGGACTGTCGGCCAGTTGGACCAGCCGCAGGCGTTTTAACAAGGCATTCCAGCGATCCCCCTCCTTGATCGACGGGTTCAAAATGCGGACTTCGACGACGTCTCCCTCCGTCAGCCGGACGGCCCGATACGCGACGGCGTCGGGACCGACTCCGCATTGCTCCTGGATTTGCAAATTCACGTGCTGCTGAGGCTCCGCGCCGACCCCCGCGGGCCGGCTGAAATCGTCCGCCATGCGACGGCGGGTCTCAGGGGAGCTCGATTGCGACAAGACCTCCGGGACACCCGCCAGTTGAACCATCGAGGCACCGCTTCGCTGTGAGACCGTCTCCGGCCGCCGGGCGCATGCGGTGCGCCCTGGTAATTGTACGACCGTGGAAGTTTGGCTCACAGATGGGAGCCACGCAACCAGTCGCAGGACGGTTCACTTTGCGGGAACGAACGGTTCTGCAGCCTATGCCGGCGGAGGAGCACGCCGCCGATCGGATACCAGCCTAGACGGCCAGGTCACCGTCGGCTGAGATCGATGGCCATCGATGTATCCTCTGCAACTGGTAAAACTGGAGAGAACTGGCGTTCACGGAAGCCATGCGCCGAGCCGCCGATGTAGAAGCAGAATCCGAGATACGCATCGACCGTACCGGAGTTGGCGGGCGTGAGGAAGTTGGCCTCGCCGAAGAGGGCCCAATGATCGCTCAGCGGGATATGCAGATCAGCCCCGAAAACGACGCGCGGGCCGACGGGGGGCAAGTCGCCAAGAGCCACGTTCACCTGTCCGTGTCCGGGGCAACCACCGACCCAAACCGTGGTTTGAGCGCAGTTTTCCCAGGTGTGACGCCAGAAGGCCGACGCCTGGTCGATCGGACGCAGCGTGAGCGGGATGGCGCCAAACGTTCCGTTGTCCTTTTCCGTGGCGATCGTGCCCCACGCACCGATTTCGTCGCACTCGGTAATGTGGTAACCGACTTTGGCCCGAACCTGCCCCAGATTGAAGTGGTCGTAATAGCTCTCGACCAGGTAGTCGTAGACGACCGCCCAATTCAGAGCGCCGATCCGCTGAAAAATACCGACCGTCGTAAATTCCTGTAGCCGGTCGGAATTCCCTTCAATCCGCTCGAAGACTTGAACCGCGTTGTCCGTCAGGTCGACCGCGGTTCCGACCTGCACGCCGATGCCCCACGCCGGAAGCAACGGAGCGCCCCAGTTTACGTGGAGACGGCCGCCAAATTCGGCGTTCGTTCCGAAATCCTGCGGCTGTTTGGAACCTTCCAAGCCGCCGAATAATTCGAGCGTTTCGAGCCAGGACCAGGAATGAGACGATGTCGTTTCGCAGATCATGGAAGGAACGTTTGCGGGTTGCACTTGGACGGTCGCGTCGCTTGCCGAGGCCAAAAGGATATTTGAGTGCGCGTCGCTCGGCTGAGATTGAAAAGCGAGCGAAATCTGCGCATCGCCGATTGGGGCGGAGCTGTCATGTTGCATGACGAGCGGCTGCTGCGGAACGCAAAGATCAGCGGACTCGGAAGTGAAAACCGGTTGCTGACTGTCATCGGTCTGGGCGATGACAGCTGCCGCGGCACGGGCCTGTGAAACCGAAACGACAGTCAAGCCGGTCGCCAGAGCGAATGCCGCCAGAGGCGCGGCAGCCGCGGTCCAAATGGATCGGGGCCGTTTCAATTCTCTGTGAAACCGGAAGATCGAATTCATGAGTTCCGTCTCCGATGATCTGGGTCGGTAAGAGATGGAAAAGTGCTGAGCCCGCATCGTCGGTGCGATCGTTACAACCGATCGGATGCTCGGCAGGTAATATCGGTAGTTCCGCCAATGCCGACCTTTCGGAAATTGCGGCGTGGGTCGTAAATTCGAATGGAGCCGACTTAACGAAACAATTAGGAAGAATTCGTAGCAATTTCCGCATGAAGTTTGCGGACGCTCCGACCGATGGGCGTCGTCAAAGATTGCCGGACTGCTACGGTTTCGCTAACGAGCGGTAAATTGAGCAAGCCTCCGCAGCGGTCTCGGATGTATGAGAATTAACTCGCGATCCGGTCTACGATTCGCGCGCGACAGGAAAGCCAATCCCAACTTCGTTGATACGTTTGAGATTCGCGCGCGGTCGCTCAAGCAAGCGAGTCGGGCCCGTCGTCGGTCGGCTTGGCGGCTTGGGCCGCTTCGATCTTCTTCTTGAGATCGACGTAGGTAATCCGCTCATCGAATTCGATGCCGAGGCGGCGGGCCTCCTCTTTTTGCGCCGGGTGGCCGGGCGGGGGACGCCGCGCTGGGTTTCCGACGTAGAACTGGCAATACGAATCACGTGCCCGCACTTGGGGCAGACCCCTTGTTTGCCCGCGTATTCGTCACGGACTTTGAAGGAGCCCTTGCAAGACGGACAGAAGATGAAGATTGCCACGGCTTTCCAGTCCTTTACCCTCGCCGTTGACCGATCGCCGCCGGCGATCTGCCCATCCTAGAGGAAGACGCCGACAACGGGAAGTGCCTCAATTGACCGATGTTGATCTGGGTCGGGCGATCGAACAGAATTGACGGTGGGACAGTTCAAAGCCACGGCTGGGGTGTCCGGTGGCAGGGCCGACCGCCCACGCAAGCAGACGAACGGACCGCGCGGCACAGTGTTGTTACACACAGTGTCATTAAACACAGTGTGATTGCAGGCGAGTGATTGGGATCAACGTTGCGCGATCCAACGGGGGGCCGCTTGAACGAGAAGCGGAGCGAGAACATCGAACCGAAGAGCGAGCCCAAGCGCCGCGTCGGCCCGTTTGAGCTGGAACGCAAGCTCGGCGTCGGCGGAATGGGCGTCGTGTATCTGGCGACGTACCTGAAAAACGGCAAGTTGATGGCCGTGAAGGTGCTGCCGCCGGAGCTGACGACCGATCAGAAGCTCGTCCGCCGCTTCCTGCGTGAAATGGCCATTCTCAGCAAGCTCCGCCACGACAACATCGTCCGCTATTACGGCGGGGGCAAGGACAAGACGCAGCACTTCTACGCCATGGAATACATGGACGGGGGCAGCGTCGAACAGGTGCTGAAGAAGAAGGGGCGATACTCCTGGGAAGAGACAATCGAACAATCGCGCCAGATCGCCCTGGCGCTCGAATACGCCCACAACCACGGCATTATTCATCGCGACCTCAAGCCAGCCAACCTGTTTTTGGGAAAAGACGGCCGGCTTAAACTCGGCGACTTTGGAATTGCTCGCGACACACAGGCGACCGCGTTAACGGCGGCCGGCCGGACCGTCGGCACCTACGCCTACATGGCTCCCGAACAGATCTCGGGCAAGCCCCCCGTTTCGCGGAAGACCGACTTGTACGCGTTGGGCTGCGTGATGTTCGAGATGTTGACGGGCAAGCCCCCTTTCGTCGCGCCGACGCCGGCGGAAATGCTCTTTGCCCACCTGGAGCAGGAGCCGCCGCGGATCACAGGGCAGGCGCTCGACTGTCCGATCTGGCTGGAAAACCTCGTCTTGAAGCTGCTCGAAGAAGGACCCCGAAGAACGCTATTACGACGCGCTGGCATTGCAGGTGGCGCTCGACGAGGTGGTCGAGAAAGTCGCCGCCTCCAAGAGCGTCGCCCAGCAAACCGTCGCGGGCGGGGGCAACGGCGCCACCGTCAAGGATGATGCCTCGCTCCGCCAGGCCCTCACCGGCAAAAAGAAGAAGAAAAAAAAGAAAAAGGGTCCGTTTTACGAGCGGGCCTCGTTTCTCGTCGGTTGTCTGGCCGTGGTGATCGGCGTCATCGCGTGGTTCTCGTGGCCGCTGAATGACGAGCAGGTTTTCGCGCGGGCCGAGAAACTCATGAAGTCGAGCGACCCGATCGACTGGGCCACGGCTCGCGAAAAATATCTGGACAAGCTGCTCAAGGGACCGCACGCCGACCAGGCCCGCGAATACATCGACCAGATCGACATGGACCTGGCGGATCGGCAGGCGATGTTCGACATGAAGCTCAATCGCACGCGCTCCGAGGCCGAGCGACTGTACATCGAGGCCTACCGCTTCGAGCAGTTCAAGGACCGCATTACGGCGCTGCTCAAATACCGCGGCATGGCGGAACTCCTCAAAGACCGCGACGCGGACCGCTCCTACCTCAACCTCGCGCGGAAGAAAATCAGCGAGATCGAGGCGTCGGGCGGCCAGCAGGGTGACGTTGTGTCACTCGTTAACGACAATCTCAAGCGGGCCGACGAACTCGACTCAAAAGGACAACGGTTGGACGCGCAAAACATCTGGAACGGAGTCATCACTCTGTATGGCAGCAACGAAGAACTTCAACAGCAGGTCAAATACGCGCGGGCACGCCTGCAGGGAGAAAAGGTGGAGCGGACCGTGTTCGGAATCCCCAAACCGCGGGCTAAAGAAGACGGGTCGGCGAAGGAGAAATCATGAGCGGAGAAACCGTCGGACGACCGATGGAGATCCTGCTGGTGGAAGATAGCCTGACGGCGGCCCGCCTGGCGATCGGCGCTCTCAAAAAGGCCCCCGTGCCGCACCGTCTCACCTGGCTGACGGACGGCGACGAGGCCGCCGAATTCGTGTACCGCCGCGGACGCTTCACCCGCGCCCCGCGGCCGGACCTGATTTTGCTCGACCTGACATTGCCCAAAAAGGACGGACGCGAGCTGTTGGCGGAAATTAAGTCGGACGAAGACCTGAAAACGATCCCGGTGGTCGTGCTCACCAGCTCCACAGACGAAGAAGACGTCGCGCAGACCCAGCTCTTGCAGGTGGAAAGCTACATGACGAAGCCTGTCGACATCGACAAGTTTCTCAAGCTCATCCGGGACCTCGCCCGCTATTGGCGGGCGGACATGATTCTTCCGACTTGATCCAACATGGCTCAACCCGATAGCGATTGGATCCCGAGCGGGTCGCCCGGCGATCTCAGCCGTACCATGCTTCCCAAGAGACTGGTCGCGGTCGTGATCGGGCTGGCCTTCCTCCCCATCATCCTCAACGGACTGGGGATCCGCTTCTCCGCCGCGCCGGTGACCGTGGTGGTCCAGGAGCCGGAGCCGCCCGAGTCCTCACTTGAGGCCCCGCCCGTCGTCCAACCCATTACGCGCGGTGCCATCATTTACGTCCTCTTGGAATGGACGGCGTTCATGATCGCGCTGGCCACGGTGGTGCTCGCCGTCACGCACTACTTCATCACGCACGATGTGACGACTCCGATCATCAGTACGGCCCTGTTTTTCTCCGGGACGATCGATGCGTTCGAAGCGCTCGCGGGCGTGCACTTGCTTCCCTTTCCGGTCGAGGACATTAACCGGTTTCTCCCGTTCACCTGGTTTGTGTCGCGGCTGGTCAATGTCTGCTTCCTCATCGCCGGCACGCTCCCGTTTGTCTGGCATCCGGCGCGTCCCGCCGCCCGGGGACGCGAAAGGGATCTGCCCTTCTTGATCCTCACGGGCGTCCTGTTCGCGGGCATGTCGTATCTGATCGTGTTTCTCTGCGCGTGGTCGCATCTGCCGCAATCGCTCTATCCGAACTGGCACGTTGTCCATCGTCCCTGGGACCTGATTCCGCTCTTTCTTTACCTGTTTGCCGGCTCGATCGTTTTCCCTCGGTTTTACCGGGCGCAGCCGAGCCTCTTTTCGCACGCACTTTTCGTCAGCGTGATCCCCAACATCGCGGCGGAGCTGTATGCGGCCTTCGGATCGGTCACCCTGTATGACAACAATTTCAACATCGCGTGCTTCGAGAAGATCATCGCCTATCTGGTCCCGTTTCTGGGCCTGTTACTCGATTACCGCCGCGCCTACGACGCGGATGTCGCCCTGCAGGTCACGCACGAAAAGCTCCGCGTGGCCCGCAACGTCCAGCAGGGCCTGTTGCCGAAATGCTCCCCCGAAATCGCGGGCTACGACATCGCCGGCCACTACCTCCCCGCCGACATGGTCGGAGGCGACTATTATGATTATGTCCGCATGGCAGACGGTCGATGGGGCATCGTCGTGGCCGACGTGAGCGGACATGAAATCGGCGCGTCCCTGTTGATGGCCAAGACCCGGGCCTATCTCCGCGCCCTGGCTAAGAGCGACTCCGACGTACAGACGATTCTCGGCCGGCTCCACGAGTTCTTGCTGGAGGACACGCAGGACAAGTGGTTCGTCACGATGTTCTTTGCAGCTCTCCGCCCCCAGACAGGAGCCATCGAATACGCCGGAGCCGCGCAACAGGCGTTCGTGCTGCGCCGCGACGGGACCGTCACGATTCTCAAGAGCACGTCGACGCCGCTGGGCGTTTTCGCCGATCATCCCCCCCGCTGTGGGCCCCCCGCGGCACTTGAGAAAGGGGATGTCTACGTGGCGGTGACGGACGGGATTATCGAAGCGAAATCGCCGGCCGGCGAACAGTTCGGCCAGGATCGAGTTGTCAGCGTCCTCCGAGAGCATCTCGGCCGCTCGACGGCGGAAATGATGGACGCCTTGAACCAGTCTTTCCGGTCGTTTTGCGGAAGCGCACCGGTGACGGACGACCTGACCGTGGTCATCGTCTGCCGCACGGCGTCCTCGTGAAGACTCGCCGCGCTGACCCGAGGCAAAGCGCGAGCCCGGCAATAGTTGACCTGGACGAGCCTTTCCACCAGGATTGGACGCCATGAGAGTGATCCGCCATCCGGTTCTGGGCCTGACGCCAACGAAGCGTGCCTTGCTCTTCGTCGCCGCGCTCGTCTTCGGCTTCGTGCTGTGGTACGCCTTGCGGAGTCTCGATGCGCCGCTCGTGCGACCGCAGTCTCAATGGGGCATCGTCTCGCTGCAGTTGGCCCGCACGCCGGAACGGAGTCAGGAGATTCTGGCCGCGTGGGACAAGTCGGCCCGCGATAACGCGCAAAGCGGACTGCTTCTCGATTTTCTGTTTCCGGTCTGCTATTCGACGGCGCTGACGGTCGTTTGTTTCTGGGCGGCGACCCTCTTTCGCGACCGCGGTTACCGGAAAACCGGATGGCTGGCGGCATCGATCGCCTGGCTGCAGTGGCCGGCCGCACTTTTCGACTATGTCGAAAACATCGCCCTGTGGGTCGAGCTCCGTGGCACGGTCGCCGACCCCTGGCCCGCGATCGCGTTTTATTGTGCCTCGATCAAATTCTTACTGATCGCCGCGGCATTCTGCATCCTGGTCGCTGCGCTCGTCATCTGGATTTTTCGCCTGCGAGCGCTTTCGGACACCCGCACCGCCGTGAGCCCGCGGCCCAACTAGGCGTGGCCGATCGCGGCGCCCATCGGAATCCATTTCAGCCGGGTGACGCCCGGGAGCCCGGCCAACTCGTCGAGCAGTTCCGATTCTCGCGTCTTTTCGGACTTGTCGGCCCGCGCCTGCCAGCGCACCTCGCACGACAATTCCCGTGTCTGTTCGACGTTATCGTGCGTCACGCCCAGCGAAACGATTTCAAAGCCGGCGAGCAAAACTCGCTTACAGGCAAGATCGTCGGCAATCCCGCCGGGACCGACCGTCAGGATCAGGGTTCCCTGGCGATCCTGTGGCAACCCGGCTTCAAACTGTTTGAGCCCGCCCAGCACGATGAGTCCGATCACGAGGGCCGTAACGCCGAGCCCGAGTTGTCCGCCGCCGAAGCAGAGGCCCATCACGGTGACAAACCAGAGCGTGGCCGCCGTCGTCACGCCCAGCACCCGATTCTCCTTCCGCAAGATGGCCCCCGCGCCGATAAAACCGACGCCCGTCAAAATACCCAGCGGAAGCCGCATCAGGTCGAGCACGATAAACGAATTGCCCGCCTTACCCACGGTGTTCATCAGCAGGTTCGCCTGAATCATCGAGATCGAGGCCGCCAGGCAGACGAGCATCGTCGTTCGCAAACCGGCCGGGCGACCGTGCTCCGTCCGGTTAAAGCCGATCAAAGCGCCTCCGATGACGGTCAGGACGAGCCGAAACGCGATTTCGTACCATTGCACGGTGGTCGACATGGCGATCAACCTTTGCGACGAGCGCGGGCACTTGTTACGAGAAGTGCCGCCGGCCACAGGAGCAAAACGAATGCCGCGGTCGCCGCGATCGCCGCTCCCAGGCGCAGGCTCCGCGGATCGTAAATGAGTTGAATCGAATGTTTGCCCGCGGGGACCCGCAGGCCGGTGAGGGCCGCGTCGGCACGCAGGATCGAACAACCGGCCCCGTCCAATTCGGCCCGCCAGCCGGGATCCCACATGTCGGAGACGACGACGACGACATCGGCCGCGAGATTCACGTCGAGAGAGGCGCGCGTCGGCGAATCGTAATGGATGGCGGCCGTCCCTTGCGCGACTCGACTCACGTGCGGATCGGTTGTCATCACCACGGTTTCGCGAGGATCGAAACGCGGATTTTGGAGAACGGCCAGCGCCTCCTGATCGCTACTCACAACCTTTACCGAACGGGGAACGAAGGCGCGGGGGAGCGCGTCGCGATTCTCCAGGACCCAGTAATCATCCTGATGGATGACCACGGGAAAATTGATCGGCGGCGGAGGCGTTCGCAGCACGAGATAGCGCACGTTCAGCAGATCCGCGACTGGATGCAGTTTGACGCGCCCCCCGGATGACATCAGCAGCGGCAGCGCCTCCTGCGTCGCCGCGTAGGGCGATCGCGGGGACTTTGGATCGCACGCTAATTTGAACAGGTTGACGTAGCTGACAGGGTCGACTGCGTCGTAGCCGCGGACGTCTTCGCGGCCGTGGAACTGACCGAGGTTCGGCGGCAGGCAATCGACGCCCCAAATACGTCCCGGCGGCAGCGCGTCCAGCTTCTGCAGGGCCGAGACAGGAGGAAAATAAAGGGACCGATCGGCCTGTCGTCGCTCCTGCCACGCAAACCAAAACAGTTGGAGCGGGACGAGGCCAACAAGCAAGGCCCGGCACCATCCACGTCGGCGCGTCTGCCACAGCGTGGTCAACCAGCCCAATTCAGCCGCCAGCGCCAACCCCGCACCGACTGCGTAGCAGATCGACAGCATTTCTTCCGCGATGCGAAGTTGGACCGGTGAAAAGCTGACGGCACGTCCCCGACGGATCGCCTCGTCGAGATGGCTGCGTAACAGTTCAGGAGCCTCGAACGCGCAAGACAAGCACCACAGGCCCACGACCGCAGTTAACACGATCGGAACAACCGCGAAGCGTCGCATTGAGAAAGTGTGGACGTTCAAAGATTCCAGACCGATTGCGCCCAGCACCAGCAACGCATCGGCCGTCGCAAAAACCCACCGATTGTACGAGAGCATATTGAGCGGCTTCGTACGGACGAAGTCCACGAAGCCGGGCAGCCCGAGCGTCCAAGCCATGCCGGCGATCGCCAGGATCGCAAAGAAGATCGTCTCCCGCCGCAGCCGTCCGTGAAACCAGGCCAAAGGAGCCAGCCAAAAGAGGGTCAAGAAGCCCGCACACGCGCCCGACGAGCTTTCGACAATGTTGTCGGCGGCGATGGGAACCGAGTCGGCTCGATCGGTTCCGGAGACGTCCGGCAGCACGACGGCCGGCAAAGACGACCTCCCGATCGGCGGACGTTCTTCGGATCCGGCCGCCCGCGCCGCCATCCGGGCTCCCGTGCCGTTGTATTCGTACATCGGCAACACAAAGGGGGCCGCCAGAGCGAACCCCAAGAGCCAGGCCGCGCTCAAAGCCAGACAGGCGGACGCGGCTTTTCGCCATTCCCGTCGCCGCCCCTCGTCGGTGGCCACCAGCCACAGGCCATAGAAACCGACCGAGAGAAGGACCAGGCCACCGATGTCCGGAGCGCCGGAATAGACCAAAATGCCCGTTGCGGCCGCCAGTCCCACGCTGCTCCACCCCCACGGGTTTTTGACGGAACCGTGCACCAACAAGAGAAGCCAGGGCAACAAGCATGCGGGGGAACGAAGCGGATATCCCTGCCATGTCGACATATAACCGGCAAGCGGCGCACACCAGGCGGCGAACGCCGCCGGCCAGTACGAAAGCCCGAGCGCGTGACGGAGAAACAACCACATTCCCAGCCCGCACGTCACGGCCTGCAAAAGCGAGATCCAGCTGAGCGTGACCGGATTGGGAAAGACGTAAAACGGAAACTCGAACGGCGAATACTTTTGCCAGTTGGCAAAGGGGGCGCCCGCAAAATTCGACGGCTGCCAGAGCGGAAGCCGTCCGGCCCGAATTTCTTTCGCAGAAAACTCACGGCTGTCGGAAAAGCCGAGCAGCAGATCCAGCAGACTGCGCCGATGGAACGGCACGACATGCCCGTATTCGGGAGTCGTCGGCAGGTAAAGATGGGGCGTGGCCAAGAGATCGAGCGGCAAATTCACCGTCCGCCCGACCAGCGCCGGCCCCAACAGGACAATCTGTGGCAACAGCCAGCCGGCGAAAAGGAGCAGCAGTCCCGGTGTCCGCTCTGTCCAAGCATTGGGCGTCGCTTTTTCGACGGAAGCACGAATCGGCTCCTCTCCGGCCGGCACCATGCGACCGCGATCGGAGGATCGGGGAGCCGATTTTGTCACGGTGCAACTCGCGGCGGTCGGGGCGAGCGGTGGATCTTCTCCGGCCGGACTCCGCCATATCGGTCAAACGCTGTCAGCCAGAGGGGAAGGTCGGCGACATAGGTTCCGCATTCGCGCCACGGTTGCCCGCGGTCAAAATAAGTCACCCGCAGCGAATCTCCCAAAGCGAGCGCGCCGAAAAGACAAAAGACGGCCGCATAGGCGACGACGAACCGCTGCAAATTCTGCGGCCGGATTGGCCACGAGCGCAAGCCGCGCCAGGCGTATGCCAGGATCAGCGGCAGCACGGGAGCAAGAAACCGCGTGTCATCAAAAGGCCAGATCAGCAAAATGCCGACAAATCCAAAGAAATAGGCCTCCACCGGTCCGAATTGACGCCGCCGTGCCCAAAGGCCGGCCAGGACTAGGACTAACGCCGCGACGCCCATCACCATGCGGACGGCCCGCAATTGAAGCATGATCAGGACACCGGGGGCTGTGGTTTCGATGGGAAGATTCGGGGTCGTCGGCACCACAGCCGTGGACGAGGCATTCTGCACCAGCTCGCCCATTTCGCCGATTCGCCAATTCACGACATCCTCCGCCATGTGTAACGTGATCTGCGGGGACTTCAGATAGGCGATCGCGTTGACATACCAGGCGGAAGCGATTCGATCGCGGAGCGCATATCCGAGTCCCGCGGCCAACACCAATCCCACGGAAAACAGCAGCAGCGCGCCCCGCCGTCCGAGAAACCGCTGCACGAACGGAAGCTGCAGAACGGCAAGCCCCACTGCGAGAAACAACGCCGCTCCAATCGTCCGCACAAGAAACGCCGCGACGGCAAGGAGTCCGGCAACCGCCAGGTAAAGGGCGGCTTGCCAGGGCGGGCGATCCTTTGCCAGCGACAGCATCGCCAGGACCATGCTCGAGAAGGCGAAAAAGAGGGGCTCAGAGAGAGGGAACGTGGTGAGCTGGATCCACATCCACGAACAGCCCACGAGCAGGCAGATCGTATTGGATTCCGTGCGTGAGAACTCGAACTCGCGTCGCAAGACGGTCGCGATGCACACGAGGCCTGCCGCCAGTGTGAGCAGATTTAAAGCCACAATTCCCGCGCTCGTCCCGAAGTGAATCAAGTCCAGAGCCGCGAGAGCGTGCGGATACCCACGGGGCAGGTGGTCGTCGTGAAAACCTCTGCCATCCGCGAGATCCGACGCGTCGCACAAATAAACAGGCGAATCACCCGCCAGCCGCAGCGGACTGTGCAAGAGCGCGACATAGGCCACCACCAGTGTCGCCAGGAGCACGTTCAGGACGAGTTTCCGAGTCATCATTTCCAGCATAATCAACTCGCGTCGTAAATCGTTAACGCGAATCGCGACGGCAGAAGGTGCCGTCTCGCGGCCGCGGGACCAGCTAAGGCGTAGCCGCTTCTCACAAAATCAGCATCGAATCGCCATAGCTATAGAAGCGATACCGCTCCCGCACGGCAGTCTCATAGGCCAGTCGGATCAGATCGAGGCCGGCAAGCGCGCTCACCAGCACCAGCAGCGTCGAACGGGGGAGGTGGAAGTTGGTCAACAGGCAATCGACGCCGTGGAACTCGTACGGCGGCCGGATGAAAAGATTCGTACCACCGCTCCACGGCTGGAAGCTTCCGTCTCGGCTGGACGTTTCCAAGGTGCGGACGCTCGTCGTTCCCACGGCAACGACGCGGCCGCCCCGACGCCGCGTCTCCGACAGTTCCCGGCACGTCGCTTCGGAGATTTCGCACCACTCATGGTGCATGACATGCTCGCTCAGCCGCTCGACCGCGATGGGGCGAAACGTTCCAATGCCGACGTGCAGCGTCACGAACGACTGCTCAATGCCGCGAGTCGTGCATGCGGCCAGAAGTTCGGGCGTGAAATGGAGTCCGGCCGTCGGTGCCGCGACCGCGCCCGGTCGTCGCGCGTAGGTCGTTTGATATCGCTCGCCAGTCCGATTCGGTCCCCCGCTTCCGCCGGATATAAGGAGGCAGCGGCACCGTCCCGAACCGCCGGAGGAGATCGACTGCGGGCTCGCGGCTCGACGGGTTGGCTGTCCAAACCCCGTCGGCATCCCGTTCGATGAGAGTTAGCGTCAGCCGTTCCTCGCTGGCCGGCGAATGGGCCGGAACGACGGCAATTGTCTCACCCGGCCGCAGGCGACCGCCCGACTGGCCGATCAGCCGCCATTGACCCGAGGCGAGCGATTCGAGAAACAGGCCCTCCCATTTGCCCCCCGACGCGGTTCGCGAGCCGAAGAGCCGCGCCGGGACGACCTGTGTATCGTTGAGCACGAGGCGGTCGCCGGCCCGCAGAATTTCGGGTAATTCCCGCACCGAACGGTGTTGCAACGTCCCCGTGCTCCGATCGACCACTAACATCCGCGACCGGTCGCGCTCGGGAAGCGGCTCGTTGGCGATCAATTCGGGGGGCAACTCATAGTCATAGGAGGCAAGCTCATCCATCTGTTAGACTCGCGACACCATTGCCCGTCGAAAGTTCTCACTTGCCCACTGAAGCGCGGCCAACCCGAATCGCATTTTGCATCACCGACCTTGACGCCGGAGGAGCGGAGCGCGCCCTGGTCCAAATCGTCACGCGATTGGACCGCAGGCGTTTCGAGCCCTTTGTGTTTTGTCTCTCCGGCGAAGGCGAATTGAGCGGCGTTCTCCGCAACGCCGGCGTCGCGGTGGTCTGCCTCGGGGCCCAGAAACGGCACGGTCTGCGTGTCGTTTGGCAATTGTCACGGCGACTGTCGAAACTCAAGCCGGCCCTTCTGCAGACGTTTCTCTATCACGCAAACATCGTCGGCCGGGTGGCGGGAAAGGCCGCCCGGATCCCTATGATTGTCTCAGGCATCCGCGTGGCTGAGAAGCGCAGCGGTTTTCGATTGTGGCTCGATCGGGCCACTGGCTGGATGGTGGCAAGGCACGTGTGCGTGAGCGAGGATGTGGCCGCGTTTTCCGCGGCCCGCGGCAGGCTGCCCGTCTCGAAGATCTATGTCATTCCCAACGGCATCGACGCGGCAAAAGTGGCCGAGGCGACCCCCGCCGACCTGACGCAATTCGGAATTCCCGCCGGCAGCCACACGCTGCTGTTTGTCGGCCGACTCGATCCGCAAAAAGGTCCCTTCGTATTGATGGCAGCGGTGAGAGAACTCTGTCCGCGGCACGCCGACTTGCACGTGCTGCTCGTGGGGGACGGGCCGCTTCGCGACACACTGCGTGCGTGGGTGGCCAAGGAAAACCTCGCCTCGCGAGTCCATTTTGCGGGGCGGCGAAACGACGTGCCGTCGCTCTGCGCGCGGCCGATTTGTTCGTGCTCCCCTCGCTCTGGGAGGGTCTTCCCAACGTCGTGCTTGAGGCGATGGCGGCCGGAACGCCGATTGTCGCCAGCCGCGTCGAAGGGATTTCCGACCTTCTCGTCGACGATCGAACCGGTTTGATTGTCCCGCCAAACTCGGCCGGTGACCTGGTGGAGGCGATCGATCGCCTGCTGGCGGACGCGGAGCACGCTCGCCACATGGGACACAGCGCAACACTTTGTGCGCGAACGGTTTACATGGGATCACGTCATCGCCCAATATGAGCAGCTCTACACGGTTCTCCTCAATTCCGTGGGGCTAAAAATTTAGCCCCACGGCTCTCCCCGCCCGCTCGGCGAACCCATCAAAAAATGTTTTGAAGTCGTAACCTCTGATCTGCGAAGAGGCTGCGCAGAAATCGAAATCCGAGCCGATCACATTTCTTTTTGGAAAGCTTGACCGCCGAATACCAGTTGGTAAAAAGGGACCCATCGCGGTGTGGAATTGTGGTGAGAAATGGTGAATCGGACCCTGACGGGCCAGTACCAACGGGTCATCGACGAAAAGCTCCGAATCGCCATTCCAAAACCCCTTCGCAGGCAGCTTTCTCAGGAGGAGGAACTCACCCTGTTCGTGGCTCCAGGGACGGAACGCTCCATCTCCCTCTTCTCTCGGGAGAGCTTCCGCGACCTCGGCGATCGTTTAGCGCAGCATGCCACGAACCGGGCGGATTCAAGAAACTACCGTCGACTCTTCTATGCAAATGCCGACGAGGTGACGCTGGATGTTCAAAGCCGGATTCGCATCCCCGAACGCCTGGTGGCTCACGCGGGACTCAAGCACGACGTCGTTCTCGTCGGCGTGCACGACCACGCGGAGATCTGGGACAAGGAATTGTGGGAGACGTTCGTGGCTGACCATACAAGTCAATTTGACGAAATGGCGTCGCACGCTTTCGATTGAACAGGGCGATTCCGTTTCCGGAGATTCACCTCTTTGCCAATTCTTCGCACGTCGTAAGGGCTTTACAGGAAAGATCGATCCGCTGGCTTACCGGGCTTTGCGGATACGGCGAGAAAGGAAGCTCGCTCGGTAAACCTACGGACGGTTGACGCAGGGGCTGATCCGTCCGTCAAGGACCATTCGCCTCCGTTTGGGGAAAAGGGATTTTCCTCGGAGGCGAATGGCCCGGGTTTACCATTTTGATATTCACCTGACGGCGATCCCGATATAAAATCCGCGGCAACGGGTCGACTCCCGTTGCCCATCCCAACCCGTTCTCACCGGGTGGATGTCAGACACTCATCAACATCACGCCTCCGTTCAGCTTCACCTTCACCATCGATTGAAATGTCGGATCCGACGCGGCCCACGCCAGACGGGGGCTCGCCCGTCCACCGTCCCGTCCTCGTGCGGGAAGTCGTTCAGTTCCTCGACCTTGCGCCGGGGCTGATCGTGGTCGACGGAACGCTCGGAGCCGGCGGTCATAGCCGTCTCATCCTCGAACAACTCGGTCCCCACGGAAAACTGATCGGTCTTGATCGCGATCCGCTGATGCTCGCGCGGGCAGCCCCTGTCTTGGCCGATCCTCGCTGCATCCTGAAGCAGGCCAATTATGCCCAATTGCCGGAAGTCCTCGACGAGCTTGGAATCGACCGCGTCGATCGAGTTCTGCTCGACCTGGGACTTTCTTCCGACCAATTGGCCGACTTGGAACGCGGATTCAGCTTCCAAGGGGCCGCGCCTCTGGACATGCGTTTCGATACCTCACAGGGCCAGTCGGCAGCCGAGCTTCTCGCTTCCATCGGAGAAGCCGACCTCGCCGACATTTTCTCC
Source organism: uncultured Planctomycetaceae bacterium (assembly GCA_963833105.1). GTDB lineage: Bacteria > Planctomycetota > Planctomycetia > Planctomycetales > Planctomycetaceae > DASPSM01. The sequence goes on along the minus strand of CAWHWU010000024.1, from coordinate 70,694 downwards.
CGCTACGGCGAAGAACCCGCGGCCCGATCGATCGCGCACGCGATTGTCGAACGCCGCGCGAGTCGCCCACTGCGGACGAGCGCCGATCTGGTCGACGCCATCGCCGCCGGACTTGCGCACGGCACCCGCCGGCGGACCGAGAGCCATCCGGCAACCCGCGTGTTTCAGGCCTTGCGGATTGCCGTCAATCACGAACTCGATCACCTCCAGACTGCCCTTTCCACTTCCCTTCCCCAACGACTGACCGCCGGCGGGCGGGCGGTCCTCATCACGTTTCATTCCCTCGAAGATCGATTGGTCAAGGACGCCTTTCGGGACCAAACACTATGGCAAAACCTAACTCGCAAACCGGTCACGGCCCGAGCAGCGGAGCAGCGGATGAATCCGCGTTGCCGAACGGCGAAACTTCGCGCCGCGGTGAGGACGGGGGAGCCGATGGCCCCGCAGCAGCCGACTGGGGAGTTGCCGACGCACACGACGAATCGTCGATAAGCCGCATTCTCGGCCTGATTCTTGTCGTCGTGCTCGTCGGCGTCTTCAGTTTCGTCGCGTACCGGAAATATAACGAAGCGAAACTTCATCCCTCCACGGAAACGGCCGCCGACGGGATCGAGCCTGTCCATGGCGGGACTGATAAATCGGATCCCTTCGCAGCGGGTGCCGCAAACACGGCCGACGTCGCGGAACCGAGCACGGCACGGCCGGTTTTAATGGCAGTGAAAACGAGCCGGCAAAAGGATCCGGTGCGGACGGAGCGAATCAATTGGCGTCCAACGGACTTGGCTCCAGTGGAGCGCCGGGAAACGCCTCGGCATTTTCGCAACCCGACGAGTCGAACAATCCGAACGCCGCGTTCCATCCCACTCACGGCGGAACAACCGCCGAACAGCCGCTCGACAGAGCGAACGGCGGCCAATCAATCAAAACCGCGCAACACTCGCCGCGCGAGCCCGAGGTCAATCCGTTTAGCGACGTGGCCAACAACTCGCCCTCCGCAAACGCCGCGGGTGAAAATGCCGGCCAGCCTGGAATCAAGCCGAATCCGTCGGCCGGTCCAAAGCCGCTTGGCTCGCAAGAGGCACGGAACGACCAGTCGGAACCGCTCTTTAACGAAGGTGCCGAGAAAGGGGCGACGAACGCGCCACCAAAACAGGGAGAACGGATCGTTGCCTCGGGCCGAAACGGGGTGCCGACTCAATCGTCGGCAAACGCTCCAAACGAAGCAGGCTGGAACGATCTTTCCAAGCCGCGCGATGTCGCAAGCACGTCGCGGCCCGCAGGCACGCAATTGCAACCGGTCCAGACCGCTCAGTCCGAGCCGAACGCAGCGAGCGGTCAAGTGCTGGCGAAACAGGCCGTGCCACTGCAAACCGAGCCGCAACCACTTGCACACGATACGGGACCCGCCCGCCCGGCTGTCGCACCGGGCAGCCTGCTCGATCAGGAAGAGCCGGCTCCGGCGACGACGCACCGCGATCCCGCCCCGACGGGCATGAATCCGTCGGCCGGAAATCCGCTCATCACACCGGGCTCGCCCGCGCAAACCGCTCAGTCTTCCAGTGCGACAACCGTGCACGTCTCGTCGGCCAGGCCCCCGGTTCCGGCGTCTGACAACGAAGACCTCTTCGCCGCCAAGTCTGCGGACGCCACGCCAAGGAACAGGATTTCGCCGATTCCGCAAAGCCAGGCGACTGCCTCCACGGCGCTCTCTGGAAACGTCGCCTCCGATGCGACACTCAACGAAGCGGGCGACTCGTACGTCGTGCAGCCGACGGACACGTTCTGGACCATCTCACACAAGAAGTACGGCACGGCTCGCTATTTCCGGGCGCTCGCCGAGTTAAACAAGGCCCACGTCCCGGACCCCACGCGGATGCGGCCCGGCGTCAAAGTCAGCACGCCCCCAACGGAAATTCTGGAGACGCAGTATTCTCAATTCCTTCCGAAGGGTTCGGCGGTCGAGGTCACTTCGGGCGAACGGCCGGCCGGAAAATCGGGTCCTCCCGGATTCTTCACGAGCGCCGACGGAAAACCCATGTACCGCACGGGCGAAAAAGACACCCTGTCCGACATTGCCGCCAAACATTTGGGCCGTGCCTCGCGGTGGATTCAGGTTTTCGAGATGAACCGCGATAAGCTGACCAGCCCGAACCAGGTGAAAGTCGGGACCGAGCTTGTCCTCCCTGCCGATGCCAGCAACGTCGCCCTGTCGAACGAGAACGACGACCGCCGATAAACGAAGGGATGTACTTTCGTTTCGGCAGTGCGCTGGTGCTATTGATCCTGATGTCGGTCGCAGGCGTTGCCATTGAAAAGCAATGCCTCGCGCTGCGACGGTCCGTCATGCGGCAGCAGTACCGACGCGAGGTGCTGCAGGACGAATACGCGCGGCTGCGACTGCAGACTCAGCAGCTCGGCGCGCCGGTCCGGCTCTTCCAGGCGTTGGAGGCAGACCGCCGTGAGCGGGCGCCGACGGAAGATTCGGCAAATTCCAGCGTCGTGCGTCAGCAATCGGCGGCCTTTCAGTCGGCCCACAACGCGGACCGATAAGCGTGCGGATTTCTCTTCCAGGTCCGAAGGCCGACGCGGCGGAAGCCGTCAATGGACTGGCCAGGCGGGGCGACTGGCCGCTTCGCAGCCGCCGGCAACGGATTGTGATGCTCGTCCTCGGCGCGCTCGGTCTGGCGTTGACCGGTCGGCTCGTGCAGCTGCAGGTCTTCGAAGCGGGGCGCCTCGCGGAGCGAGCCAATCGACAGCGGTCGTACGTCGACGTGTTGCCCGCCTCGCCGGGCGATCTGCTCGACCGTGACGGTCGTGTCTTGGCGACCACCGTCAAAGCGCCCAGCCTGTTTCTGATTCCGCAGGACATTTCCGAGCCGTGGCCCCTTTCACGCAAGCTGGCCGCCGCCCTCAAACTCGACGCCGATCGCCTCTACGAACGGATCGCGAAAGAGCGCGAGAAGCGGTTCCTGTGGATTAAGCGGAGATTGACCCCGTCGGAGGCCGAGGCGGTCGGCCGACTCAAGCTCCCAGCCGGCATCTGGGGATTTCGCGACGAATATCTCCGCCGCTACCCGCAGGGATCAATCGCAGCCCACGTGCTGGGGCTACGAGACATCGATGGAAAAGGGCGCGGCGGGCTGGAAGAGTCGCTCGATCAGGTATTGCGCGGTCAGGAGGGTCGCCGCACGCTGATCCGCGACGCGCGGGGTCGGGTCATCGATCTGGCAGACGACGGCGACCTCCCGCCCGAGCGCGGGGCCGATGTCCGCACGACTCTCGATGTCGTCGTTCAGACGTATGTCGAGCGCGAACTGGACCGGCTTGTCGCGGAGTGGAAACCGCAAGGGGCCTGCGCGATCGTCGAGGACCCCGTCACGGGCGAAATCCTGGCGATGGCCTCGCGGCCGACCTTCGATCCGAACAATCCGGAGACACTCTCGCCGGCGGTGTGGAAAAACCGGGCCGTGGCGTGGATGTACGAGCCGGGCTCGACCTTTAAGCCGTTCGTCGTGGCGGGCGCACTCGAGCGGGGCCTGATCGGACGCGACGACGAAGTCGATTGCGGCGATGGTGAAATGCGCCTGGGCGGCCGGCTGCTCCACGATACGCACGCTTATGGCCGGATGAACGTGACCGACGTGCTCGTGAAATCGAGCAATATCGGCATGTCCCAGATCGGCGCCCGCCTTTCGAATGAGCAGCTCTATACGACGATCCTCTCTTTTGGTTTCGGACGGCCGACCGGGTCGGGCCTCTCCGGCGAGATCGGCGGTATGCTCCGCCCCGTCAAGGAATGGTCGTCGTATTCCAACGCTTCGTTGTCGATGGGCCAGGAGCTGGGAGTGACGCCGCTGCAAATGATCTGCGCGCATTCGGCTCTGGCGAGTGGCGGAACCTGGATCTCACCCAAACTCGTGCTCTCGGCCAGCAAAGGGTCGTTCGACAGCGGCGGCCGGACTGCGGGCGCTCGCAACATGCAGCTTCTGGCTGCGGTCGTCAGCAAGGCGGCCGATCACTCGGCGGCGAAATGGCTCGTCGAGGGCCCGATGACAGAGGTCGTTCGCCGTGGGACCGGAACTCGCGCAGTTAGCCGGCTACAGGGTCTTCGGCAAAACGGGGACCGCTCAAAAACTCGATCCCGAGACTGGCAGCTATTCGCAGACGAAATATGTCGGCTCGTTCCTGTGCGGAGCACCGGCAGCCAATCCGCGGGTGCTCGTTCTGGTCGTGGTCGATGAACCGGCGACGAACGGCAGCCATTACGGTGGCACGGTCGCCGCTCCCGCTGCCGCGGCAATCCTGCGACAGACGCTCGGCCATCTGCACGTTCCCCCGGACGAGGCCGCAAACACGAGTACATCGCGTTCCGAAACCGGTGAACGCGAAAGCCGTTGACGGTCGGGGCGACGAGCTCCAGAGCGAACGTCGGCTTGCCAACTCTCGGCGCCGAGCGCAAAAAAAGCGGGCCTGCGCTCGCTGTCGCGAGCTGACCCGCTCTAAGATTCAGAATTCAATTTTTCAGACGCTCGCGGGCGCTTCGTGTTTTTCGCCCAGCGGAATATGGTCATTGACTTCGGAGGCCAGTCCGACCAATTGCAGGGCACGGATGACCCAGAAGGTCATATCGATTTCCCACCACTGATGGCCCGCGCGGGCCGTGCTCGGATGAGCATGGTGGTTGTTGTGCCAGCCTTCGCCAAAGGCCAACAGGGCGACCCACCACAGATTCGCGATTCGTCGCGCGTGTCGTAGTTACGGTAGCCCCACAAGTGCGTCGCCGAGTTGACGAACCACGTACTGTGATACGAGATCACCATCCGCACGCACATCCCCCACAACAGGGCCGGGATGCCGCCGATCGCCAGGAGTGCCACACCAAAAGCGACCAGCCACAGACCGTACGTCCGCTCGAAAAACTTCATGACCGGCTGATCGACCAGATCGGGGACATAGCGGCGATAAAGGATGTCGCGCTGCTCTTTCGAGTGATTGACGAAGAGCCACGCCATGTGCGACCACCACTTCCCCTCGAGCGGCGAGTGCGGATCGCCCTCCTGGTCGGATCGCTGGTGGTGCAGCCGATGGGTGGCGGCCCACATCAAAGGCGAACCCTCGCCGGAGCCAACCGAACAAAGCAGCACGCCGAACTCGGCCGGCTTGGCGAGTTTGAACGACCGGTGCGTCAGGTAACGGTGATAGCCGAGACAGACACCGACGCTCGAGGTGAGCCAATAAATGACGGCGGCCAGCCCGAAGGCCGACCACGTGAAGAAGAACGGGGCAACTAGGCAGCCCACATGCATTGCGGCCATCCAGCCGACGACGACCCAGTCGACGTTCTTCCAATTGAGCTGACTGGGGTTGAACCAGTCGTAAATCTCCTGCGACTCCACCGCACGAGCAGGAACGGGCCGCTCTTCCGCCACCCGATTCTTTCGAGATCGGCGTTTTTTACCTTGGCGGCGTTTCGCAGGGGCGATCAATTCAGTAGTTGCCATCTGGCTCTCCCAGGTTGCTTGCGTATATCGGCCGGCAGGGCGGCCCTTCTACGCCGAACTTTATCGGAAGAGCAACGGCAACGCGTCAGCGATCCGTCACAGAAGTGTCATCTTTGTGTCAAAGGCAGAAGTCGTTGACACAAATGGACTTGAGAATGCCAATCCTCCCTGGATTGGTCTTTAGAGTGGCCGCAGAAAGCGACCGTGAGACAGGACACGGAACCCATTTCTTAAGGCCCAATGAAAGTGAGTTTATGTTGCGCGTCGGAGCAGGGAGTTCGGCTGCGTTTGAAACGGAGGTCAAAGGCAGGTAATGCCCGGTTGCCCACAGGGCGATTTGGTCCGCGTAATGGGCATTTTGTGGATCGCCCGATTGACCCCCCGGATAGACGCCCAGGCTGTGCTGCGGGTCGGCCAGGTCGACGATCATCCGCCACGAGGCGCCGCCGCTGACCGCGCCGCCGTCACTGCCGGGATCCAGTGTGTACGGCGTTCCCGGGACCGGCGTTCCCAATCGACCGAACGCCCCGATGCCGCTCAGCGAATCGATCTTGAGCCGGTTGATCTTGCCCCATTGCCAACCGGCCGGCTTGTCGCCGAAATCCTTTTTGACCGAAGCCACCATCTGGTGGAACGAACGCCGGATGATATCGTCCCGATTCTCCCTCTGCGGCGTCGTGCGGTCGTCGAACCATTCCGAGTTCGGAAACTCCCTCGTCAGGTACTCCAGCACCTCGAGCATCGGCTCGCGACCGTTCGTGTCTGAAAAGCCCCAGTTGCCCTCCGGCTGCTTGATGCCGCGGCTGGTCCATTCGTCCTGCCAGACGCCGTCGCGATAGTGCTTTAGCCAGCGCATCCACAGAATCGGAGCCGGCGACGTGATGCCGGCCACGTATTTCCAGTCGCCCAATTCCTTCAGAGCCTGTTTCGCGACGGGGTCGTCAACCCGGTCGCCGTCAACGGCCTTGAGAAAGACGGGCAGGAAGGCCTCCGCCGACTTGTCGTACGTATCGTTCTGAAACAGCTTCATCGATTCGGGTGTCAGGTGATCCGCTCGGGCGAGGAGTTCGTTGATCCGGCGGGTGCGATAGCTGACGTCCCACATCCAACCCAGGTAATGTGGGTAACCCAAGGGGGACGGCCGGCCATTGGCCGAGGCGACATAGTGCTCGGCCGGATTGACCGCCAGCGGCAGCTCGCGGCGAGGAATCATGCCGGCCCAGTCGTTCTCGCCCGAGGCGCCGTCCATCGGGATTCGCCCCTGTCCGCCCAGCCGCAACGGCAGCGAACCACAGGGATGAATCGCGATATTGCCGTCGACGTCGGCATACGCCAGATTCAAACTGGGGCAAATCAGCAGGTCGCAGGCCGTTAGGAACTCTTTGAGATTCCGGGCATGCGAAATCCGCCACAGGGCGACCGAATCAGTCGTCGGGCCCAAGCCGGTCCAGGCGAGCGAGATCAAGTGACCATCACGATTCACGATCGGTCCGTGAATCGTCCGGTCGATGCGGACCTCGCGCGGGCGAGGTTCACCGCGCACCGGAATCTTTTCGGTCGTGTGCACGAATGGGACCGATTTCCCCCGATGTAGGTATTTCTCCTGATCGTGAGGATCGACCGTCTCAATATAGAAGTCGACCGCGTCGGCCTGCATGTTGGTGATGCCCCAGGCAATGCGGTCGTTGTGCCCAATCACGATTCCCGGGCCGATGGGAAAGGTCACGCCGGCGAGGTTCTCCCCTTTCACCGACACGTGGCACGTGTACCAGATCGAGGGCAAATGGAAGCCGAGATGGGGATCACTGCACAGAATCGGCTTGCCCGAGACGGTCTTCGTACCATCGACCGCCCAGTTATTGCTCCCAAAACTGATTCCCCGGCCCATCCATCCTGCCCCGTTCAACCGGGCGAGGGCATTCAGATAGATGTCCGCCTCTCCCGGACGGGGAACAATGGCTCGCGCCAGCGGCAGCTTGCCGCGGGCAAACTGCCGTTTCACGGTCGGGACTTCGTACGGCCGTTCGAGCGGCCACAACTCTTCGACGGCCGCGACGCCCAGTTTCTCGACCATCGCGCCGAACCAGAGATCGTCCATCGTGCCGGACTGGTCCCACCCCATGTACTTGGAGAAGGAGAGCGTGTCGACAGGCGACCAAGGCTCCGGCTTGTAACTCAGTAATTTGAAAAAGACAGGCGAACCTTTGTCGCCGACCTCAGCCATGTAGGCATTGACCCCGTCGGCATACGCCACGAGTTCGGCGCGCATCGCGTCCGGAACATCCTTTGAGTTCCAAAGCTGCTCACAACCGGCGCGAATTCCGAGCTGCCGCATCAAAATATCCGACTCGACCTGTCCCGGGCCCATGACTTCGGCCAGGCGTCCCTCGGCTTGGCGGCGGAAGAGATCCATCTGCCACAAGCGATCACGTGCGTGCAGATACCCGAGGGCTCGAGCCGCATCGGGCCAGCAGTTCGCGTAGATGTGCGGGATGCCATGATCGTCGAAGTAGACTTCGACCGCCTGTCCGAGGCCTTTTAAGTGCATGGTGTCCGCGGCAAATGTTCCGCCGGTGACCCAAAGCACGCCAACTACCAGCAGTGTGGCTCGCTGCAGTCGACTCATCACGTCGCCCCCTTCGTCGCTCGATCAGCGTCGTTCGGATCTTCGTCAGCGCTGCAAGATCGCGCCATGATACTCAGCTTTGCCGCCGCAACCAGGGTCAGCAATCACTCACCCTGTCAACAGGCATCGCGAGGGGGTCTCGAAAAAACTGAAAAATGGAAAATTAGATAACATGGGAGTTGCGGATAAAATTCGAGAAATTTATCGCTTTTGGCGCTTGTGTCGTCGCTTGCGGATCCCAGACCATGGGAACCTTGCGAAGAGGGTCGCCGAATAGGGCCAGGTCGAAACTTGGTAGTTCTCCGGTGACCCAGCTTTTAAACGGATGAAGAAAGGAAGAGTCATGTCCGTTGGATTCACCCTCTTGTTTTTCGCTGCCGCTGCTGTGAATGAGAATATGGCTGCGACGACGAACGCCGCGCCCACGGAGGCGCAGACTGCTCCGGCAACGTATCACAGTTACACCCAGGCTTATCACGCCGCCCAGACGACGCATCGTCCCATGCTCGTCATCCTCAACCCCGGAAAGAACTCCAAAACATCGTTGATCGCGATGTCCGACGTGGAGAAGACAAGCGAGCGACGGAATCTGCTTCAGAATTACGTCGTCGCCGTCATCGACACGACGACTCCGCACGGGCAGAAAGTGTACGCTCTTTTCGGGTCCCCCCAGCTTCCCATGGTGAGCGTCATTGACAACCAGCAGGCGACCCAGGTCTACCAAACCAGTGCCGCGTTGTACGGTCAAGTGTGGGACCAGATCCTCACCTCATTTGTGAACGCCGCCCCGGCAGCCCCACAAATGCCTCCCGCGAACTACTGCCCGTACTGCCAACAGCACGGTTACCAATAACCGACTGCTAGCAGCAACCCCGACTTGGCCCTAACCTCCGATGGCGGGCACGTCTTATCCGGACGTGCTCGCCATCGGCTTTTTATGGTCACCAAATTCTGCGCAATCTTCCCATTTTTCAACGGGACTCACTGACCGAGCCGAGCGACAAAACAGTTTTTACGGGCCGCGGTCGCTTGGACGATAACGAATAGGCGATTCTCTCACGCTCTCGATGCGTTCTCCGGGTGCTCGATGCCGGCCGATCCACAGATCACCGTCATTCTTCAAGACGCCGCCCATGAGGTTCTGATGTGGGTCGGCTTCGGCACGCTCGTCGGTTTAGCGGCCAAGGCGATCATGCCCGGACGCGATCCGGGCGGAGCCTTGGGAACCATGCTCATGGGGATCGTCGGTTCCGTCATGGGCTGCGGCTGCATCGCCTTCTTCTGTCACGGCTATCGGGTTATGCCGATCAGCACCGCCGGCTTTGCCGCGGGAACGTTTGGATCGTTCATCATCCTCTTCTTCTACCGCCTCCTGGCCGGCACGTTCTTTGTCGAGTCCGAGGACGGCGAACGCGTCCTCTACCGCTCGGAACGGGGCCGCCGCCGACGCCTGCTGCGGAACGGCTAAGTTCCCGAAGCACGCTCCCGGTCCTGATAAACCGCTGGGGTGGCTCAGATTCTTGAATTGGACCCTTGCGCAGCCTCGCCGAGAGGAGTATTCTGCAAGGAAACCACTTCCGGCGAGGGATTGTCGGCCTCCCGGTGGTTCGCCTTTGCCTCGATAGACAGGCCCATGTCCAGCACGATCAAAATCGGTACTTCCAAAGAGACCCTGCTCGGCCTGTATCGCACGATGCAGACCATTCGACAGACCGAGGAAGAGTTGGCCCGCTGCCACCAGCGGGGCCTGATTCACGGAGCCTGCCACACCTACGTGGGCCAAGAGGCCATCGCCACCGGGGTTTGCGCTCATCTGCATGCCGACGATGTCGTCTTCAGCACGCATCGCGGTCACGGGCATGCCCTCGCCAAGGGTCTGCCCCCGCGCGAGCTTGCCGCCGAGCTCTTTGGCCGGGCGACCGGTTGCTCCCGCGGACGGGGAGGGAGCATGCACGTGTTCGCCCCCGAGATCGGCATGATGGGGACGAGCGGAATCGTCGGTCCCTCGATCCTGCAGGCCGCCGGCGGAGGTTACGGCTTCAAAATCCTCAAAACCGATCGCGTGTCGGTCGCTTTTTTCGGGGACGGGGCCGTCAACAACGGGGCCTTCCACGAAGGCCTCAACATGGCCGCCATCTGGAACCTGCCCGTCCTCTTTATATGCGAAAACAACCAGTACGCCACCGAGGTTCCTTTCAGTTATTCGAGCGGCAGCCCCAGCGTGGCCGGCCGTGCCGCCAACTACGGCCTGACCGGGGTCGAGGTCGACGGTAACGACGTCATGGCGGTCTTCGAGACGGCCCGCGAGGCGGTCGAACGGGCCCGCTCGGGCTTCGGACCGACCCTGATCGAGTGCAAGACCTATCGGACCCGGCCTCACGCCGAGGGAATGGGGGACTTCGGTTACCGGACGCGGGACGAAGTCGACGGCTGGAAGGCCCGTTGCCCCATCGCCCAGTTTCGCTCGACACTCGTCAACGAGGCCCTGGCCACGGCTGCCGAATTGGATGCCATTGACAGCGAAGTGGCCGACATCGTCCGCGAAGCGATCGCGTTTGCCGATTCGAGCCCCTGGCCAAACGCGAGTTCGGCCGCCGCCCATGTCTATTATGAGGAGCCGGCGAGTCATGCTGCTCGTCACGCACCACTCTCTGCCCCTCGCAACGAGCCGCAACAGCGATCGGCGGCGGAAAAGTCGGGCCGCGAAGCGACTTGGATGCAGGCGACCCTCGAAGCGCTCGCCTTCGAGATGGAACAGAACCCGGCGATCTTCGTAATGGGGGAGGGGATCGGCAAACGGGGAGGCAACTTCCGCACGACTTTCGGACTGTTTGACCGCTTCGGTGCCGATCGGCTCTGCGACACGCCCATCTGCGAACGCGGTTTCGTCGGACTTGGCGGCGGAGCGGCTATGGTCGGCGCCCGACCGGTGATCGACTTCATGTTTGCCGACTTCATCCTCGACGCGCTCGGCGAAATCCTGAACCAGATCGCCAAGATGCAGTACATGAGCAGCGGCCGACTCAAAATGCCGATCCTGCTCCGCGGTTGCATCGGTATCGGACATTCGGCGGCGACCCACCATTCCGGGAATTATTATCCCCTGTTTGCCCATTTCCCCGGATTGCGGGTCGTGGTCCCTTCGACCGCCTACGATGCGAAGGGCCTGCTCCATCGGGCCCTGCGCTCGAATGATCCGGTCCTGTTCCTCGAGCATCGTGAATTATTGACGACAAAAAGCGACGTCCCCGAGGAACCTTACGAGATTGAGTTCGGCAAGGCGTCCGTCGTGCGAGCCGGAAACGACGTCACCGTCGTCGCCCTGGCCTCGATGGCACAGCGAACCCTCAAAGTCGCCCAGGAGCTGGCCGCCAGCGGAATCTCCGTCGAGCTGATCGACCCGCGGACGGTTGCCCCGCTCGACGTCGACACGATCCGCCAATCGGTGGCCAAAACGGGCCGGCTCCTGATCGTCGACGAAGCATTTGGCCCATTCGGCATCGGGGCCGAGATCGCCGCTCAAATCGCCGACCGCGGATTCGACGATCTGGACGCGCCGATCCGCCGACTCAACGGCGTCCACACCCCAACCCCCTACAGCCCGTCGCTGGAGGCCGCCGTCGTCCCTGACGCTGAGCAGATCGCCCGGGCCATTCGCGATCTCGTTGACGAGTGAAGGGACCGCATGGCGATTGAAATCAAAGTCCCGCGGCTCGGCTGGAGTATGGAGGAGGGGACCCTCGTCGAATGGCTCAAACGCGAGGGCCAAACCGTCCAGGCCGGCGAACCCCTGTTTGCCATCGAAGGCGATAAGGCCGTTCAAGAGGTCGAGGCGATCGGGTCGGGCATTTTGCGGCTGGCTCCGCAGGCGCCCGAAATCGGCGAGACGGTCAAAGTCGGCACCACGCTCGCCTACCTGCTCGCTCCGGAAGAGGCCGAAACGTTCAGTGCCGGCGATGTCACGACGGTCGCAACAACGGCCGAGTGGCCCGCCCTTTCCAAAGAGAACGCGGATTTCGAAACCGAGATCGTCCCGTCCGAACCGGCCGTGGCGACCAGTCCCGGTCGGGGCAACAGGCCGCGGATCTCGCCCCGTGCCGCCCGCGTGGCGGCCGAGCTGGGCGTCGATTGGAAGACACTTCAGGGAACGGGCCGCACCGGTCGGATCCGCGAACGGGACGTGCTGAACGCGGTGGCCCGCCAACGTCCCGGCCGCCGCGGGCGCACCGCGCCCGCACCGCGGGAGGTTCCCGCCGGCAGCTCTCCGCAGCAAACCTATCGCCGCACGATCGCCGCTCGCATGCTCGAGGGATCACAGCAGACGGCCCCCGTGACGCTGACCACCACGGCGGACGCGACCAACCTTGCCAGTTTGCGGGCCCAGTTCAAGGCGACCGCTCCGTCGCCCGGCGAGCGGGTCCCGGGTTACACCGACATCATGGTGAAACTCGTCGCCCGCGCCCTGCAGGAGCACCCCGCCCTGAATCAGCAGTGGATCGACGACCGAATCGTGACGCCTGACGGCGTCCACATTGCGATCGCCGTCGACACGCCGGCCGGCTTGCTGGCTCCCGTGATCAGCGATGTTCCCAGCCTGGGCTTGCGGGAAATTGCCGCGCGGACGCACGATCTCAAACAGCGGGCCCACACCTCCGAGCTCAAGCCGCAGGAGCTGAAAGGGGGGACGTTCACCATCAGCAACCTCGGCGCCTTCGGCATCGACGCCTTCACGCCGATCATCAATCTGCCGCAATGTGCGATCCTCGGCCTGGGTCGGATCGAACGTCGGCCGATGGTGGTGAGCGACCAGATCGTCCCGCGCGAGGCGATCACCCTGAGCCTGACCTTCGATCACCGCATCGTCGACGGGGCGCCGGCCGCCCGCTTCCTGGCCGCCTTGCGTCAGGCGATCGAGAACCCCGGTCCCTGGCTGGTTTTTTGAAGAATCTTTCAAAAAACTGACGCCAAACAGGTTCGCCGGCGGCCCGAGCGCCTGGTTGTTGAAAGACGACCCTCAACATCGCGGCCGATTTCCACACGCGTCGTCGATTTTTCTGGTTTTTCTGCGGCGTAAAAAAGGGCCCCCGTCACCACAGAAAATTCGGATGACCACAGAAAAATCAAAATGGGATCGGTTTCGACAAACGCCTGCCGGATTTTCAACGCAGAACGGCGCGAGATCCCCGACCGCAAACCGAGTCGCCCCACCGACTTGCCACTTTTTTGGCACTTTTTATCTTGAACGAGTCGACATCTTTTGTTAGAATCAAGCTAGTGCCAGAGACGGCACGCCGAATTCTCTTGCCCTCCAGCCGGCCGCTCGCAGCCCGCTTCCCTTGATCTCTGCCCGCCTATCATCACGCGGTCATTCAACCAGCGCCAGTCGGCTGCTCAGAGAGATCGCCGTCGCTTCGATCGGATTTCGAGGCCTCTGCCCGCGCCGGATGCGCCGAGTCGAAGTCACTTTCTCGAAACACCATGCGATGACTGAACCCGGCAATCGCGGCCCGCGGCCGCCGAGCCGGCTCACAGCTCGAAGGACGGACTGGCTTCACCCGTTTCGTCGTCGATGAATACGGTCATGACGGCAACATCCTGCCTGTCCGAGCCACCCTCGGTTTCTGTGGGATTCGTCCCTTTGAGCACAATCACATCCTCGCCAGATCCTGTGTCGGATCCCGTCTCCCTCAGATGAGTCTCGCTCGAGTCGTACCGTCAGTGCAGGCAACCGGAAGCACGCCAGTTTGACCCGCCGAATCGGACAACTCGACCGAGCGTTGTCGAAGTTGTCTTCCTGAAGCGGGGATGGCGTTCGTCATCTGCTTCCGCATTCCGTTGAGAATTGTTACAAATCGATCCATTCGTCGACCCTCTTGAACGCTGCCTTTGTGTTGATGGTTTCTTTTGAGAAATGTGCCCCTTCGCGCTCTTCACGGCGCCCCTCGAAAATAAGCTGGATCGGTTGGGCCGGCTGACAAAAGAAATTCAAGATGCCGCGCACCTGCTTCCCGCGCAGGCGCCGATTCAAGTTTTCGTTCATCACAACACGTTGCACGCCCTCGAAGACCTCACGTTCCAGGAGGCGGTTCTTGAAGGAGCGGCGTTTTATGGCTGCCAACCGTATCTCCCCGAGGGGCGATACCGGGCGAAACTGGCGCGGGGGCGAATTCGCGTCGACGACCTGTCGGCCGTCCTGATCGATGATCTGGGCGATGAGGCCGATCGGCTCGTCAGCTTTCTGGCAACGCGGTATCACCTGCGGTTGGCCATGCTCCAGTATCCCCTGCACGTGGGTGCGGATGCCGAACTTGTCTGGCTACTCTCCGAGGGTGGAGCGTTGCAGCGGTTTCCCGCCGAGACGCCGGCCAACACGCGGAATGAGATGGTCGACCGGACGCGCCGCTGGGTCATGCGCGATTTGCGACATCTCGGGCCAGACGTGGCACCCCATTTGAAATCGATGATTGACGAGCTTTTCGAGCAATTCGGCGGCTCGAAAATCGAGCAGTGGAGTGAAGCGACTTGGGAGTCGTTCACGCTGCATCTGCTCTGGGCGATCTGCCGACACGAAGTCCGCCGCGTGGAGCCGCGGGCCACCTCGACGTCACCCTCCCTGCGTCCGCGCGACTTTCTGTTGCGCGCCACGGGAATCGACACCGACCGTCTCGTCAACGACGTTCTGATTCCTTTCTGCGGGGCGTTTGTCGATCAGGGCATCGCCGACTGGTCATTGCCGGACCGGGAGCAAGGTTTCCTTCGTTCCTTTCTGTCGCTGTATCGCCAGAGCCACCCCATTCCCCGTTGGTTACGACGGTTGCCGTGCGAATTGAGGCGCATCGATGAACTGCGATTGACGCCATCGGAGATTGTCGACGAATCGCTGCAGCTGCTGGGGATTGACGAATCGGTGGAAGCCAACTTTCTGTCCCAGACATTACTGGCGATGCGCGGTTGGGCAGGAATGATTTGGCAATTGGAGACCAACGCGGACTGGGTCTCTCGCCCCGCGCCTCCCGGATCGCTCGTCGAGTACGTTGCCGTGCGGCTGCTCTTGGAACGCCTGGCAGTGAGGCATGTTGCCGACGAGTCGCTCTACAAAGGGGCCGATCTTTGCGCCCTGCATTCCTTGCCGGAAAGGAATGGGACCTCCCGTTCGCAGCCCAAAGTTGACCCGCGGGCTTTTTTGGTGTTCCAACTCGCGGAGAACCTGGGTTGGAGTCCGGCCGATCTTTACCAACTCTCGCCCGGCGTCTGGTCGAGACTCGTCGAAGAAGTGGAAGCCTTCGGCGGCCTGGAGCGGCGCCGCATCTATCACCTGGCCTTTGAGCGGAAGCTGCGAAACCAACTGCTCGACGCGATCGCGGCTCATTCTCTTGTCGCCCGCGGACAGATCGCCAGGCCGACGTTCCAAGTGGTCTGCTGTCTCGACGAGCGCGAGGAATCGCTTCGACGACACCTCGAAGAGGTCTGTCCCGATTGCGAGACCTTCGGAACGGCCGGTTTTTTCGGCGTCGCCATGTTCTATCGGGGGATCTTTGACGTTCACGACGTCCCGCTTTGTCCGGTCATTGTCAAACCCCAACACTACGTGCGCGAAGAGGTCGTGTACTCGTTTGAAGCATCGCACCGTCGGCGCTCCTGGACGCGTCGTGCACTGGGACGGGTGATGCATCGACTTCGTTCGGGCAGTGTCACGGTGCTGGGAGGCTGGTTCACCGCGGTGCTGGGCGCACTCATTTCGATTCCTCTTTTAGCTCGCGTGCTCTTCCCGCGGTTGACGTCCCGCATTCGCCGTGGTTTCGCCCGATTCGTCGAGCCGCCGCCGATGACACGATTGCTCATCGAGCGAATCGAGGAGGCTCCCGGACCGGAGCCCGGCCATTTGGGCTACAGCGTCGACGAGATGACGGACATTGCCGAAAAAGTGCTCCGCGAAATCGGATTGACCGTTCGCTTTGCCCGCCTGGTGATCGCGTTAGGTCATGGTTCCTCGAGCCTCAATAATCCCCATGCCTCCGCCTATGATTGTGGGGCCTGCGGCGGCGGGCGCGGAGGCCCCAATGCTCGGGCCTTTGCCGGAATCTTGAACGATCCGCGGGTGCGCGAACGGCTGGCCCAGAGGGGATTGACGATTCCACGAGAGACGGTCTTTCTGGGAGCCTGGCACAACACCTGCGATGACAGCATCACGTATTTCGACCTGCACGATCTGCCGTCGTCCCATCACGACGATTTCGAGGCCGCTCAATTGGCACTCGACAAGACCAGAGAGCGGAATGCTCACGAGCGATGCCGTCGCTTCGAGTCCGCCGAATTGTCGCTGACGCCCGAAGCAGCCCTGCGCCATGCGGAGGGGCGCGCCGAAGACCTGTCTCAAGTCCGCTCGGAATGCGGTCATGCGAGCAACGCCGTTTGCATCGTGGGACGGCGGACACGGACCCGAGGGCTCTTTCTCGATCGGCGCGCGTTCCTGGCGTCATTCGATCCGGCTCAGGACGACTCCCAGCATCGGCTCTTGACACGGATTCTGCATGCCGTGATCCCCGTCTGCGCCGGCATCAATCTGGAATACTTTTTTTCCTACACGGATCCGACCGGTTACGGCTGCGGAACGAAATTGCCTCACAACATCACGTCCCTGGTGGGCGTGATGGACGGCGCGGCGAGCGATTTGCGTCCGGGCCTGCCGTGGCAGATGGTCGAGATCCATGAGCCGGTCCGGCTGCTCATGATCGTCGAGGCGACACCGCAAGCCATGCTCGACGTTCTCGAACAAAGCATCGCCATGAAACGACTTGTCTCGAACAACTGGATTCAGCTCGCCGTCGTCGATCCCGATTCGGCCCGGATTCACATTTTCCGAAATGGTCAGTTCCAACACTACCGACCCGAATCGCCGGCAATTCCAGTTGTCAAAACGTCGGTCGACTGGTATCGCGGCTGGCGCGATCACTTGGGCTTCGCGTCGGTTGTGGGGGATGCCGAGCCTGAATCTGTCAGAGTGCGGGACACGCGATGAATGTCGAGCTGTTCTTCACGCTGTTTGGCATGAGCACGGTCGTGTCGCCGGCTGTCTTATTGCTTGTGGTGGGAGTGCCTGCGCTTCTGGGACGGTCGCTCAGCGAGCGCGTGACGGCCGCCTGGGTCCAGGCCGCGGTGATTGCGGGACTCACGAGCTCGATCGCCATTCTCGCGTTGATGCTGCTCTGGGGAACTCGCAATGTTCCGGTCGAGCTGGGTAACTGGGTGGCGATTCCCCAAGCGCATTTTCACCTCCATCTGCGGTTCGTGTTTGATCGACTCTCGGTGCCGTTTGTCATTCTTTCTTTCGTGCTGATCGGCACGATCGGGGCATTCGCCGACCGGTACCTGCATCGCGAGCCCGGTTACAACCGGTTCTTTGAGCTCTACGCGGTGTTTCTGCTGGGCATGACGGTCGCCTCGCTGGCGGGCACGATCGAGACGCTCTTTCTCGGATGGGAACTCGTCGGCCTCTCGTCGGCCCTGTTGGTGGCGTATTTCCAGGAGCGGCCCTCGCCGGTCATCAATGGACAGCGGATTTGGTCCGTTTACCGAGTCGCCGATGCGTGCTTTCTGATCGCCGCGGTCGCCCTCCATCATTTGACGGGCGAGGGGAACTTCGCCTCTCTGACCGGGCAAGGCGCCTGGCCTGAAGGACTCGCGACGTTGACGTCGAACGAGGCGCTCTTTGTCGGCCTGTTGCTGTTGGTTGCCGCGGCGGGCAAATCCGCCCTCGTGCCCTTTTCGGGTTGGCTGCCGCGCGCCATGGAAGGACCGACGCCGTCGAGTGCCGTCTTTTACGGAGCACTCTCCGTCCATCTGGGCGTATTCCTGCTGCTCCGCGTCAGCCCGATTCTGGACGCATCGGGGTGGCTGTGTGCCGCCGTGGTCGTGCTCGGTCTCACGACCGCGTTCTACGCGGCACTCTGCACGCGGGTTCAGACCGACGTGAAAAGCGTCCTCGCCTTCGCATCGCTGACGCAGGTCGGAATTATCACCGTGGAGATCGGTGCCGGCCTGCGGTACATCGCGCTCGTGCACATCATTGGGCATGCGTGCTTGCGAACGCTGCAACTTCTCCGTGCGCCGACGTTCCTGCATGATTGCCGCACATTGGAAAATGCCATGGGCGCCAGCCTGCCCCGCAGCTCGGATTTTGCCGTGCATTGGGTTCCCCGTCGGATGCGTCGCGACCTCTATCGGTTGGCGCTGGAGCGTGGTTACCTCGACGCAGCGATCGACGAATTCATCGTGCGACCGTTTGTTCGCGTCTTTCAGTGGTGCGACACGATGGAACGTCGATGGACGGACCTGCTCTCAGGTGACGGGAATGAGCAACAATGAAAGCGGAATCCGCTCAAACGAGCGTCGCCAGCCGGCCTGAGTCGTCTTTCGGTCTCCATCCGTCCGACTTCCTCGGAGGCGCCCTTGGTTGCTTTTCCGTGGCTTGAGCTGGCCATCCTGCTGCCCGTTCTGGGATCGATCTGGGTGCGAATGATACGCGACGCCCATGAGGCGCGGCGGCACAGTCTCGTCTTTTGCGTGCTGGCCCTCGCATGTACCTTGGCCGCGATCGTCGATTTCAAAAGCCAGTGGCGAATTGCGGACATCGGAAGATGGCAAGCCGTTGCCGATATCCTGGATCGATCACCGGCCCGCGTCGACCTCTTGAACGCTCCGTTATTAGCGCTCGCATCGCTGCTGTACCTGCTGACGGTCTTGGGCACGCTGCGTACCAAAGGGAGTTCGTTCTCATTTCCCAATCTCTTGGTCTCGGAAACGCTGGTCTTGGCGGCCCTGAGCTGTCAGCAGCCGTGGATTTTGATCGGGCTGCTCGCGGCCGGAACCATTCCTCCCTGGGTTGAGCTTCATACTCGCCGCATGCCGACCCGCGTTTATGTGGCGCACATGGCGTTGTTTATCGTTCTGATGGTTGCCGGCCAGGCATTAACGTCGTTCAGCGCCGGAGGAGGCCGGTTGTCGGTCGTCGCCAGCATCCTCTTGATGATGGGCGTTTTGACGCGGAGCGGAATCGTCCCTGCGCATTGCTGGATGACGAATCTTTTCGATCACGCGTCTTTGGGAACGTCGCTGTTGTTTTTCACGCCGATGGTCGGCGCCTATGCGGCTGTGCGGCTCGTGCTTCCGATCGCACCGGAATGGGTCTTGCACGCAATCGCCTATCTTTCGCTGGTGACGGCGCTCTACGCAGCCGGCATGGCACTCGTGCAACGGGACGCCCGGCGCTTCTTCTGCTATCTGTTCTTGAGCGAGTCCTCGCTGGTTTTCGTCGGGCTGGAGACGGCGTCGCCGATTGGGTTGACCGGGGCCTTGTGCGTCTGGCTGTCGGTCGGGCTCTCGCTGGCGGGATTTGGTCTGACGCTGCGCTCGATCGAGGCGCGAGCCGGCCGACTTTCTCTGGATCAATTCCACGGACTCTACGGCCACATTCCCAGCCTGGCTGGCCTGTTTCTCTTAACGGGATTGGCGAGTGTTGGATTTCCGGGCACCGCCGGTTTCGTCGGCGCTGAGTTACTCGTCGAGGGGGCCGTCCAAGTTTCGCCGTTTGCCGGAATCGCGATTGTCGTGGTCGCGGCGCTCAATGGCTTGGCGGTGCTGCATGCGTACTTCCGCATCTTTACCGGCTGCCGCCATGTGGCATCGATCGACCTGCAGGTACGCGCGCCGAACGCATCGCCGTTCTGGTTCTTTCGGTTTTGCTACTGGGCGGCGGTCTGTATCCACAGCCGGAAGTGGCAGGTCGCTTTTCCGCCGCGGAACGTCTGATCAAGGATCGCAATGCGCAATTGAACCACTGGACACACGGCATCCGCGCTTCAACTTTTGCCTTAAATCGTGGGTCGCTTCAGCCAGATTCGCGCTGAATCAACGATGTTCGGATCGGCGCAAACTCAGACTCCGGTTAAAAAAAGTCTTCCGCTCTGCATTCCGTCACGACTCGAGACGACTCAGGATCCGTTCTGCGGCCTGGCGGTCAATGATTTCAAAAGCCCGGTTTTCCCGATTGAACGCCCACATGTCACCCTTGGCGATGTCAAACCACCAACCGTTCAGCAGCAAAGTTCCTGCGGCCAGCCGTTGGCGCACAATCGGGTACGTGGCGAGGTGCTCCAGCTGCACTAAAACGTTGAGTTGCGAGAGTTGATCGTGCCGGCTTAAATTCGGATTGAGCGGACCTTCCTGGTCGAGCCGAAACAGCGCCGAAGCGCAATGATGCAGCCACTTGGCGAGATTTGGCGTATCGGCCATCGGGGCACCAGCAACCGCCGCTCTCATTGCGCCGCACTCAGAATGCCCACACACGACAATGGCACTCACGTTCAACAGGAGCACCGAGTATTCAATTGCACTGGCTTCGGAGAGGTCGCCCGTGGAGGCCCCTTCCGCGGTCGCCGGCGGAATGAGATTGCCCACATTCCGCATCACGAACAAGTCTCCCGGATCCGTCGATGCCAGCAAGTCAGGAACGACGCGGCTATCTGAGCATGTTACAAACAGCGCATCGGGCGCCTGGCCTTTCGCGAGTTCGTGAAACCGTTCGGCATACTGGGGCAGCAACCGTTCCCGAAAGTCGACGATTCCTCTGAGCAGCTTCCGCATTATGCGTTCTCCTGTTCCTCACGAGCCACGATCCACGACCGATTGACAGCAATCACGAATTGACGTCGTGCGACCGATTGCGTTCGGTTTCAAAAAGGTCCGGAAATCTGATTCGTTGTTTCTCGCAATTGGCACATTCATGCACAGCCTTGACCGTGGAATCCACAGGTTCGATGCGGCCCACCTGACTGAGTCTTCGAAGGACATCTTCGCTGGCGAGGGTCGCGGCGAGACTCGCGTCCTCATTATCACATGCTCGGATATCGGCATCGACCCATTTACCTTATTCGGCGACAACCTGGTGAAGCTTGCCGTGCTGCAGAGGGCAGGCAAATACCGTGGAACGGTTCGATCTGGCGGAGCCGACATCATCGGACGAGATTCAAGCTGCGCTGTGTCCTGGGTCGCCGGCCCGTCGCTCCCTTGCGGGCACGGCGGTTCGCCGCCTGACGAAAGAGCGCCACGATCTTCGGCCGCCACCAGCCTCTCGGCCGCAAAGACACGGACGAAAGACCGCCGCCATGGACCGCAGCGGCGTATACTTTAGCGCTGACACCTGCCGCGCTGACGCCCGCGGCGGCGGCGGAGTGCCGGCATGGCTGACGCGTTATGGACCGCTCATTCACAGAGCATGGCTTTCTACCGGAAACGGACCCGCTCCAAGCGTTTCCGCACGAGAGTCCGCTGGCTGTCCTGGACGAGATTGGCCGCGACCTGCCGAGTCTGTTGCAGGACTCCGGATTTCGCGAGCGGGCGCGGAAATTCGAGATTCCCCCCTGGACGGAACCGGACGATCCCGCCACCACGATCCCGCGGCTGCGCCTGCGCTATGTGCGGCTTGGCTTTCTCGCGTCGGCGTACATCAACCAGGTCGGTGAGCCGCCGGTGAGCCTGCTGCCGCGGAATCTTGCGGTGCCGCTGTGCGACGTCTGCCGGCGGCTCTCGCGTCCGCCGATCCTCAGCTACGACGGTTACGCCTTGTACAACTGGAAGCGGTTCGACAGGTCGAAACCCATTGCCTTGGGGAATATTGACACGATTCAAAACTTCGTGCATCTGTACGACGAGCACTGGTTCATCCTGGTGCACGTCGAGATCGAACAGATCGCGGCGCAGCTCTTGGCAGGCGTCGAGCTGGCGGCGCGAGGTCTCGCCACGGCGGACGGGGCGGCGGTCACTCAAGGGCTGGACCAGGTCGCAAACAGCGTGCGACGACAGATTGCCGTCCTCCGCCGCATCCCCGAAAAGATGGACCCGGCCCTGTACTACAAAACGTTTCGGCCGTACATCCGCTTCTTCGAACATGTCGTCTTCGAGGGGGTGGATGCCACGCCGATGGATTTCCGGGGCGAGACCGGAGCGCAGAGCAGCATCATGCCGACGCTGGTGGCGCTCATGAAAATTCCGCACCGGCCGTCGCTGTTGACCAATCATCTGGCCGAGATGCAGAATTTCATGCCGCAAGAGCACCGGCGGCTGATCGCCGACGTGCAACGTCTGGGCGACTTGCGAGCGCTCGCTGAGAAGGACGTGTATAACGAAGTTCTCGAGGCCATGGCGACGTTTCGGGAAGTTCACTACGGCTGGGCCGACGAGTACATCAACCAGCGGGTGTCGGATCCGCGGGGCACCGGCGGCACGCCGTACATGCAATGGCTGGCCCAATTGATCGCCGAAACGCGGGCCCACAAAATCCCATGAAAACGATCATCGAGCCGTTCCGGATCAAGGTCGTCGAGCCCCTGCAGTTTCGCACGCGCGAAGAGCGCGAAGAGAGAGTCCGGCAGGCCGGCTTCAACATGTTCTTGATTCCCGCGGCCGACGTGCTGATCGACCTGTTGACCGACAGCGGCACCGGCGCCATGAGCAGCCTGCAATGGGCCGGCGTGATGGAGGCCGATGAAAGCTACGCCGGTTCGCCGAGTTTTTTTCGCTTTGAGAGCACGCTGCGCGAGGTCACCGGGTTTCGGCACATTCTGCCCACGCATCAGGGACGGGCCAGCGAGCGGATCCTGTTTGAGCTGTTAGGCGGGCCCCACAAGGTTGTGCCGAGCAACGCGCATTTTGATACGACCCGTGCCAACATCGAGCATTCCGGGGCCGAGGCGGTCGACCTGCCGATTTCGGAAGCCCGGCATCCGCGGCTGCGGCATCCGTTCAAGGGCAATCTCGATGTGGCCGCGCTGGAATCGCTGATCGATCGCGTCGGTCCCGCGAATGTGCCGGTGGTGATGTGCACCGTCACCAGCAACAATTTCGGCGGCCAGCCGGTGAGCCTGGAAAACCTCCGCGCGATTCGCGGGGTCTGCGACCGGTTTCGCGTGCCGCTGTTCCTCGACGCCTGCCGGTTCGCGGAAAACGCCTGGTTCATCAAGCAGCGTGAAAGCGGCCAGCACGAGCGGTCCGTCCGCGCGATCGTGCGGGAGATGTTCGACCTGGCCGACGGGGCGACGATTAGTGCCAAGAAGGACGGCCTGGTCAACATCGGGGGCGTGCTGTTGGTGCGCGACGAGGCGCTCTTCCGGAACGCCAGCAACCTGCTGATCCTGACGGAAGGATATGTGACTTACGGCGGCCTGGCCGGGCGCGACCTGGAAGCGATGGCTCAAGGATTTCAAGAGGTTTTGGACGAAGACTACCTCTGTTACCGGATTCGCAGCGCCGAATACGTGGGCGAAAAACTCTTGGCGGCAGGCATCGAGATCATTGAGCCTCCCGGCGGGCACGCCATCTACATCGATGCCGCCGCATTTTGTCCCCACATTCCGCCGTCGCAATTTCCGGGACAGGCGCTGGTCGTGGCGCTCTACCGGCACGCGGGAATTCGGGCGGTGGAAATCGGCTCGGTGATGTTCGGCGGAGGGGGCCATGCGGCGCCGGCGCTGGAGCTGGTTCGTCTGGCATTTCCGCGGCGCGTCTACACGCAGTCGCACATGGATTACGTGGTGGAAGCGACGATCGAGGTGTACCAAGATCGCGACAAATTGCGCGGTTTGCGAATTCTCTCGGAGCCTCCCGCGCTGCGTCACTTTACGGCGCGTTTCGAAGAGCTTTAAAGCGCCCGCAGTCGAGCCACGAAAAGCCGGCCTGCACAGCATGCCGTACAAAACTTGCCACTCACCGCACCACCCGCCGGCCCGCAGGATTGAAGTGCAAACGGATGACCTGTGCAGAAGAGACATTTTTAGCATAACCGATGGGGCAAGTGTGCGGAAATTGAAAATTTGGCAGATAGGGAATGGCGGGATGGCGTTCTTTCGTGCGGCGAGCTGCTGGCTTGCCCGTGATTGCCTGGGATTGTTGAGAAAGAATTGGAACGCAGACGCACGAATTGGCGAAAATCATTCTCGCTGGAAATCGGAGCGGCGACGGATTGAGAAAGACGGGCAAGCTAGCAGCTCGCCCCACGATCTTTCGAGGTGGGCTCGGCCGAAGCGGCTGAGCCGGAGCATGCCGCTTGCTGAAAGCGGGCGATCTGCCAAGAATGGCTCGTGCCCCAAGATTCCTCGCCAGCGAGGGCCTCGTGAAAAGTGCCGGTGCCGACCTCCCGACGAAGCGATCGCGAACCAATATTCCGGGATTCGACGACATCCTGAACGGCGGATTTATTCCGCATCGGCTGTACCTGGTCGACGGCAACCCAGGATCGGGCAAGACCACGCTCGGCCTGCAATACCTCTTGGCAGGCATCGCCTCAAGTGAGAAATGTTTGTACATCACCCTGTCGGAAACCCGGGAGGAACTCCTGGCGGGGGCCGCGTCACACGATTGGTCGCTGGACGGCATCGAAATCGTTGAATTGATCGCCGAGGAGAAAGATCTCGACGGTGACACCCAGGTCACGATGTATTCTCCTTCGGAGATCGAGCTCAACGAGACGACCAAAAAAATCCTGGACGCCGTCGAGAAATTGAATCCGTCGCGAGTCGTATTCGATTCGCTCTCCGAAATGCGGCTTCTGGCCCAGAATTCGCTTCGCTATCGCCGGCAGATTCTGGCGCTGAAACAATTCTTCATCGGCCGGCATTGTACCGTGATTCTGCTCGACGACCGCACATCCGAAGGCTCGGATCTCCAACTCCAAAGCATTGCCCACGGGGTGATCACCCTGGAGCAACTGGCGCCTGTTTATGGCGCCGAAAGACGCCGTTTGCGCGTGATGAAGTTTCGGGGAACGGATTATCGCGGCGGATACCATGATTTCGCGATCCGCAAGGGGGGACTCGTCGCCTTTCCCCGGCTGGTGGCGTCCGAACATCGTCAGGAGTTTCCCCGAGAGCGGATCAAGAGCGGCGTCACGGCACTGGATACGCTTTTGGGGGGCGGACCGGACCGCGGTACGAGTACCCTGCTGATGGGTCCGGCCGGTTCGGGGAAATCGACCATCGCCGTGCAGTACGCCGTGGCGGCCGCCGAACGCGGAGACCACGCGGTCATCTTCGGCTTCGATGAGAGCATTGAAACGCTCGAGGCCCGAACGCAATCGCTGGGAATCCAATTACGGCGGGGGAGAGAGGCCGGGCAGATCGACCTCCAACAGATCGACCCGGCGGAACTCTCACCGGGCGAATTTGCGTGCCGGGTGTGTGCGGTGGTTGAACAAGACAAGGCCCGCGTCGTGGTCATCGACAGCCTCAACGGCTACATGAACGCGATGCCGGAGGAGCAGTTCCTGACCGCCCAGCTCCACGAGCTTTTGAGCTACCTGGGGCGGCAGGGAGTCACGACGCTGATGCTCGTTGCGCAGCACGGCTTAATCGGGACACAGATGCAGGCGCCCGTCGATACAAGTTACCTTGCCGACTCGGTCATCCTGCTGCGGTACTTTGAGTACGGCGGCAAGGTCAAGAAGGCGATCTCGGTTGTGAAAAAGCGGAGCGGCGCTCACGAGGAAAGCATCCGCGAGCTGAAGTTCGACGAGAAGGGAATTCATCTGAGCGAGCCCCTCGCTCAATTCCGAGGCATTCTGACCGGTGTTCCCGTCGAGTTGAAGGACAAAGACCATCCCGGTTAGACGACTGAAGAAACGGACGCATGGTTGCCCAGGGAGACGGCGGGGCGGAGAGACGCGTTCTGCTCCTCCCACCAACCAGTAAAGACGGCGAAGTCACCCGTTCGCTCTTATCGAACGCGGGACTGAATTGCGTCGTGTGTCAGAGCCTGCGCCAATTGGTGAGCGAGCTCAACACGGGGGCCGCCGCCATCGTGTTGACCGAGGAGGCGATTCAAACGGCCGAAATCGGCGCGCTCCTCGACGTGTTGGAGCGGCAACCCTCATGGTCCGATTTGCCGATCGTCCTCTTGATGCGCGGGGGCATTGAGTCGGCGGCCACCGAGCGCGTGCTGCGGCTCTTGGGAAATGTGACGCTCTTGGAACGTCCCGCCCCGACGCGCTCGGTCGTCAGCGCCGTGCAAGCGGCGACTCGCGGGCGGGAACGGCAGTACCAGAATCGCGACCAGATGGAGTCGATTCGTCTGGCCGAAGGCCGAGCGCGCAGCCTGCAGGAGCGGTTCGAGGCCATGGCGAACTCGATCCCGCAACTGGCGTGGATGGCGAAACCCGATGGTTGGATCTTCTGGTACAACCGCCGCTGGCACGAATACTGCGGCACGACCGAAGAGGAGATGCAGGGCTGGCGCTGGGAGAGCGTGCACGATCCGGCAGAGCTGCCTCGCGTGACCCAAAAGTGGAAGGCGTCGCTCGCCAGCGGAGAGCCGTGGGAAGACACGTTTCCGCTCAGGCGGCACGACGGCGAGTTCCGCTGGCACCTCTCGCGGGCGATGCCGTTTCGCGACGCCTCCGGCAACATCCTCTTCTGGTTCGGGACGAACACCGACATTACTGAGCAGCAACGCGGAGCGGAGGAGCGGCGCCAGCTCTTGGAGATCGAGCGCGCTGCGCCAGGAAGCCGAACGCGTCAGCCGGCTGAAGGACGAATTCCTAGCGACTTTGAGCCACGAGTTGAGAACGCCCCTCAACGCCATCTTCGGCTGGACCCAGCTTTTGAAAATCAACAGCGCCAAGGATCCGCACGCCGTCGCCGAGGGGATCGACGTCATCGACCGCAACGTTCGCCTGCAGGCCCAGCTCATCGAGGATCTGCTCGACATGAGCCGCATCATTTCCGGAAAGATTCGACTCGACGTTCAGCCCGTCGAGCTTGCCGGAGCCGTCAACGCGGCCATCGAATCGGTCCGCCCGACGGCCCAGGCGAAGGGGGTGCGGCTCGACCAGGCGATCGATCCGTCGGCCGAGCCCGTGAACGCCGACCCCGGTCGCCTGCAGCAGGTGATCTGGAACCTGTTGAACAACGCAATCAAGTTCACACCCAAGGGGGGACGGATCGCCGTCCGGGTCGAGCGCATCGGGTCGCAGATGCAAGTCAGCGTCACCGATACGGGGGACGGGATCAACCCCGAGTTTTTACCGCATCTGTTCGAGCGGTTCAGCCAGGCTGACGGTTCGATGCGGCGCAAGCACGGAGGGCTCGGCCTGGGGCTGTCGATCGTGAGAAACATCGTGGAAATGCACGGGGGCACCATCCGCGCGGAAAGCGCGGGGAGGGGGAGGGAGCCACGTTCATCTTCACACTGCCCGCGCGGGCCGCCGACGGTCAATGCTGCAAGGGCGCGGCGAGCGCTCCGCAGGCGGCGGCGGCTTTTCGCGTCGACTCGCCGCAGCTCCGCGGCCTGAAGGTGCTGGTCGTCGATGACGAGAAGGACGCCCGCGAATTCGTAAAGCGGTTGCTCGTGGAATGCCAGGCCGTTCCGCAGCTGGCCGCCTCGGCGGAGGAGGCCAAGCAACTCCTCGAGTCGTTCAAACCTGATTTGATTCTGAGCGATATCGGCATGCCGGTTGAGGACGGGTACGAATTCATGCGCGAGATCCGCCGCAAAGGGGTGAAGACGCCGGCCATCGCGCTCACGGCCTATGCCCGCTCGGACGATCGTTTGCGGTCCCTGCAGGCGGGCTATCAGATCCACCTCGCCAAGCCGATCGAGCCGGCCGAGCTGATCGAAACGGTGGCGAGCCTGGCGGAGCACGCGAACGCCGTGTGAGGGACGGCGTGCTCGGTTTCTCCTTAAAACGGATGGTCGAGCCCAAACCAGAACTGCAACGGCGTATCGTCGTTGATCGTCTTGGCCACGTCGAAGCGGAGGATGGTCCGCTCGATCAGACTGAACCAGGCGACGTCGATCCGCAGACCAAAACCGAGCGCGTGGGCGACCGGCCCCGTCTCTTTGGCGCCGATATACGCGTCTCCCACGTCGTAGAACGGCGCGCCGTACACGTTTCGCAAACCGACCACGTGGTCGAGGATGTCCCAGTTCATCTTCTGGATGAGGGGGATCCGCCATTCGAGGCTGCCGAGCCAGACGAGGCTTCCTTGCCGCTGGCTCAAGCTGTAGCCGCGGAACATGTCGCCGCCGCCCAGCGTGAAGATCTGCGCGTCATCCTGGATCGCGTCGGCGCCGTAGGCCCGCGCGGCCAATCGCGAATCGCCCAGCCAGCGGAGGAAGGGGGAGTCTTCGCTGAGTCCCAACAAGTCGCGGAACGTCTTGGCGAACGACAACTGCGAGTAGAACTCCTGGAAGGACCGGTGCTCGCCCAACAGCGGCAAACCCTCCGCAAACGTCGTGTCGAGCATGAAACCCCCTTCCGGGTTCCAGTAGGGCGTTTCGAGGTTGATGTGATAATGCAGGCCGGTGAGTGTTTGCTGGTGAAAGGGCATCGCTCCGGGTGACGGCTCGCTCGGTACGGGCAGCGGATTGCTCTGCACGGCCTCGAACGCCTCGACATACTCGAACGGCGGGAGATAAAAGCTGCTGCCTGGAAGCATCACGTAGCGTTCAAACAGCACGCCGCGGCTGGCATGTTCGTGGGCGTCGTCGTCCCAGGTCGTGAGGCTGCGTTCGATGTTGAGGCCAACCTGCACGTTGGGCAAAAAGATGTGGTCCCACAACGCGTCGACCCCGGCGATCACGTTGCGATCGTCGCTGCGGTAGGCGACGTAGGCCCCGCCGCTGAATTGCTGCGTTCGATACGCCCCGATGCGCAGGCCGGCCATCGCGGGCCGCGTGTACCATGGGTTGTCGTACGTGGCATCGTACACCCACGGGCCGAAGATGATGTTCCAGCGGTCGTAGGCGTTCGTGAGGTCGACCTCGTCCAACTGCGTATACAGCGGCGTCGGCCGCCAATGGATCCGCGTCTTCCAATAGTTGTTTGTCGGGTTGCGGTCGAGCAGGACCTGGTCGGGATCGACGGCGATCTGCGTCGGCTCGCAGGGGAGTTCGACCTCCACGCGGACGCAGTTGTCGGGCAGCATCTCGACCCGCGCGCGAGGCTCGTGCAGCTCGAGCACGGGGACTTGCGGCATGATGGGAATTCGCACCTGGTAGTTGGCGCTGTTGTCGAGCGAAAAGCCGAGGACCGTCTGCTCGGTGTATTCGGCCTTTTGTCGCAGCAGGACGGTGACGCGATAGCGTTTGGGACGCAGGGGCGGCTCGCCTTCCACCGACGCGGAAAAGTCTCGCTCCAGGTCGGCGACAAAGTTTTGCGACTGCCAGCGGCCCTTCGACTTGGACCATTCGTCGATGTGGACCTTTTCGAGGCTCCAGTCGCTCATCCCCTTGCCGTAGAGCCATTCGTCGAAGAAGGTCTGCCACGAGCGGCCCGTGTACCATTCGAGTTCGCGACGGAAGTCGGCAACCCGCAGGATGCGGTATTGATATTTCTCATACACGTGCCGCATGAAGTCGAAGAATCCGTCTTCGCCCAGGCGGTCTTCGATCATGCCGACGATCTTGCCGCCGCGGTCGTAGGTTGCCGCCATGAGGCGCACGAGATTTTTGAATCCAGGCATCGGCTGCACGGTAGGCGTCGCCTCTCCGCGGGCCAGCGAACCGATCATGGTCGTATAGCGGTAGTCGTCGCGGTGGATATTGGGGAGCCACTCGAGTCCGGACGGCAAAGAGATCAGCGTGTTGTTCTTGCCGTACTTGAGGTCCATCAAGTGGTGGGCAAAGTAGACCGCCAGCCCCTCATCCATCCACGTTTCCGCATAGCCGTCGACACCGACGACGTTGTACCACCACTGGTGGCAGAATTCGTGCGAAACGAGTTCGTCCACGAACTGGCACGCGCGGTGCGGCATGCTGTAGATGCGGGCATCGATCATCACGAGCCCACCGCACTGGTTGCCGTTCCAGCCAAAATACGACTCGGCAATCGTGAAATCGGAATAGGGATACGGACCGAACCACCGCTCGTAGACGGGAAGTGCCTCGGCGACGATGCGGATCATCTGCCGGGCGTAAAATTCGTCCTCGGGAAACGCGAACGAGTGCACGCGGACATGGCCGACCTGCGTGGTGAATTCCTTAAAGCGGGCGCTCGACAAGACGGCGAAATCGCGCACGCCCCGGGCCTCGACATCGATCGTCTTCCAACCGCCGCCGACGTCCCTCTCGCCCACGACGGTGCCGCTGACGGCGAGTTTCTCGCTGAGCGGCAGCGTGATGTGGGCCGTGTAGATCCCGGCCTCGTTGAAAAACGGCAAGTGCCAGGGAATGAACGGCGTCGGTTGCCAGCCTTGATCGTCGTAAAAGGCCAGGACGGGGAGCCACTGCACGAGGAACGTGACCCCTTCCCACTGTCCCCAGCGTCCCTGCCGCTGCGGCAGCCGCATCGTGAAAGTCAGCTCGACCGTCACTTGCTCGTTCTGATGGACCGCGCGCGGAAGGTGGATCTCCAAGGCGGTCGTGTTGTCAGTACGGTAGGTGAAGGGGAGCGAGACGCGCGAGACCAGAGCACCGGGGCGAGGTGCTTCCAACAAGCAAACGCTTTGCACGTCAAGCGGCGGGCCGTTGGTATCGATCGCCTCGCTGGGGGCCAGGCGGAGGAGCTCCAGCGTTTTCGCATTGAGGCCGATCTGGTCGCTGGGAACGCAGTAATGAGCATGCGCGTTGAAGACGAGATTGGCCGCCGGCCGCGCGTCGTGATTGGTCCACGTGACCCGCTCGCTCACGACGGCGCGATGCTGCGCCACGTCGAGCCGGATGTCCAAATCGTAGCGCGGCAACCACGGCGGCAGATCCGCAAACGCGAGCGACGGCGTGAGGAGTGCCAAGAGTAGGACCGCCAGCGCGCACCGGCAGACGCGCCAACCCGGGGCTGGCCTGGTGCGGATCCAGTCGGTGGAAAGGAGTTTCATCTCCAATCCGGCCTGCCTCAAAATGTTAAGTGTGAACTTTCAGGAGTTGCGGAGTCGCAGTTTGACCTGCACGCAATCGGAACACGGTGACGGTCGCGGCCGTCGTGGAGACTTGCTGATCGAGTGAGTTTTGGGTTGGCCCGAAAGGGACAGGGAGAGGGGGCGGATTTTCGAATAGCGGCGGGTTGCTGTCAACAGCGTCGTCTGATTGTAAGAACAATTGGCGACGGAATTTAAGGTTTGCTTTAGATAACTGTGGAAGGAGCGAGCCGCGCAGACCGATCGAACCGACCACACGCTTAAGGACAGCCCGTCGAATGCTCAGAACCCGATGGCGAGCAGCCAGTTACAACGAGACAGGCATTGGTGCCAAGTCGTTCACTGTTTCCCGATGCAATACAGCCGCTCGTCGGTCCGCATGAACAACCGGCCATCGGCGACGGCGATGGAGGCGTTCGCCCGGCTGGAGTCGTCCTCAAAGACGTTGTGCGCCAGCAGCTTGAATTTGGGACCGGCCGTAGCGACGTATGTACCGTGATGCTGCGAGACGTAGTACAGCTTGCCGTCGGCAAGCAGGGGTGAGGCGTAAATCAGGTCGGACGAGGGATTGAGCCGCTTTGTGTAGAGGAACTCGCCCGTTTTGGCGTCCTGGCAGTGAACGAGTCCCCCTTTTTCGCTGGCCCAATAGATTCGGCCGTCGTCGTAAATCGGCGAGGAGACGTTCGAGCCTTTCTTGACCCGCCAGACGGTATCGACCTTGGTAACGTCGCCGCGGCCGCCGGCGCGAACGGCAAGGGCCGTGTGCCCGCCGCCGATCGCGTAGATCACGCCGTCATGTGCCACGGCGCTCGGGCAGACGTAACGGTGAATCCCCTCGGCGTTCCACAGCTCTTTGCCCGTGTCGGGATTGAAGGCCAGCATGCGGTCCTGCACGTTGACGATCAGTTCCCGCTCTTTCGAGGGGACCGTCGTCAACAGAGGCGTGTTCCAGGCCCGATCAATCCCCGTCGCCCGCCAAACCTCTTTTCCGGTCATCTTGTCGAGAGCGACGATCGAATTGCTTTCGACGCTGGCATTCACGATCAGCAGGTTCTTGTACAGCACCGGTGACGTTGCCGAGCCCCAGCGGTGCGTCTTCGTGCCGACGCTCGTGTGCCATTGCTCGTTCCCGTCGAGGTCAAAGCAGAACACGCCCGACTTGCCGAAGAAAACGTACAGGCGTTCGCCATCCGAGGTTGGCGTGCTCGAGCTGTAACCGTGGTACGAGCCTTCGCCCACGTACTTGTGTTCGGGCAGCACTGGATCAAAGTGCTTGGTCCAGCGGATTTTGCCCGTCGTTCGATCGACGCAGACCAGGTGCCGCTTCAGATCGGCCATGTTCCCCGGTGCGTCGGCGTCGACGGCGTATCCGGTGTAACACGTCACGAAAACCCGATCGCCGACGATCACCGGGCTCGAAGTCCCCGGCCCCGGCAGCTTTGTCGACCAGACGATGTTCTTGTGCGAGGACCATTCGGCGGGGAGATCGGTTTCGGCGCTCGTCCCGAGTCCGCCGGGCCCGCGAAACTGCCGCCAGTCGGCGGCTGTCGCGCTCTCCACGTGCGCTAGAAAAATCGTGCAACCGAAAGCGCCGCAAAGAACTGCAGCCAGCCAATGACAGCACGTGTCGCGTCGCATGAGGAAGCCCTCACAAATAAGAGAGACTCGGACCGCCGGGGCGTCGCTTCAGATTACAGTTCGGTGTGACACGGTGGAAGTCGCCCACGCGCGGCCAACTCTTGGCGAACGTGAGAGCGCGCATTTTTTGCCCGCAAGCCTACTTCACATCTCCGGCCATCCCGTCCTCGCCAAGCCATTATGTGACAAATACTTGCGTCGCATATCCGCGACTCGCAAAACGGGAGATCCTGTCCTCGCTTCGACACACCTTCGACCACGTTTCGGCCCCTGAAAACAAATTGAGGCACGGCGACAACCTTGACCACTCAGGGAAGGAGTTTCATAATGATTTGCTTCGCGCAGCGAAGCTTTGTGCGGCAATCGGAACCCCTTGTCATGCTGAAAAAGACGGAATTGACTGAGTTTAAGGCCGCTTTACTCGGATTGGCGTCGCGAATTCGCGGCGACGTTCAGCAGTTGACGCGGGAAGCTCTCGATCGCAATGACGGCGGTGGCGATTCCAAAAGTCCGACCCACATCGCCGAACTGGGAACGCAGACGTTCGAGCAGGACTTTTCGCTCCGCGTCGCCGAAAGCGATCAGGATGTCCTCTCCGAGATTGAGGCCGCCCTCAAACGGATCGACGCCGGCACGTTCGGCGCGTGTATCGCCTGCTTGGAAGAGGGCAAAACGCCCGCCAAGTCGCTGATTCCGAAAGCCCGGTTGAAGGCCATTCCCTACGCCAAAAACTGCGTCGAGTGCGAACGGAAGCGCGAAAGCCTCTCGCCCTAAGCATGAGCCGGATCCCCGCGAACAGACTGTTCATTTTCGTCCTTCTGGCCTCCGTCGCCCTCACGGTCGACCTCTACACCAAATCGATCGTCTTCAACGATCTCGGTTACGCGGGAGCCGAGCCAACTCCGTCGGCACTCGGTCAGCACCACCGCTTTGCTTATCCAGCGAGCCGGGAAGGCGAAAGCGTTCCCTACATCAATGGCTGGATGAAGTTTCGGCTGCTGACAAGTTTCAATCGAGGCGCGCTTTGGGGCTTGGGTCAGGAATACACCTGGCTCTTCGCCGGATTAAGTCTGGCCGCCGTCATCGGCATTCCGGTGTGGCTCTTCGCCTTCTCCGCCGCGCGGAGCCTGTGGCTTACGATCGCATTGGCTCTGATCCTCGGAGGCACGCTGGGCAATCTTTACGACCGGATGGGTCTGCACGGTTGTCGCGACAGTCAGGGCGCCCACATTGCGGCGGTTCGTGATTTCCTGCTCTTCACGTTCGGCGACTTCCATTGGCCCGTGTTCAATTTTGCCGACGTGTTTCTCGTGAGCGGCGCCTCGATGCTCGTGATTCACTCGATTTTTCCCGTCCGATCCGAGACAGCCCAGACACAGGCGGCGGACGTTGCTGCTCCCGCCAAAACGGCTCAGGCGGCCTCGACCTCGGCCCCCGTTGTGGCCTCGGTGCCGTCCCCACCGACGCGATGAAACTCACCTTTCTCGGCGGTGCGGGCGAAGTCACCGGCAGTCAGCATCTGCTCGAGACGGAAACGCTGCGGCTCCTTTTCGACTGCGGGCTTTTCCAGGGACATCGGGCCGAAACCTACGCCAAGAATCGCCAGTTTCGCTGTCGGCCGCGCGAACTCGATGCGGTGATCCTATCTCATGCCCACATCGACCATTGCGGCAATTTGCCCGGTTTGTTTCGGGCCGGTTTTCGAGGCCCGATTTACTGTACGCCGGCGACGGCCGACCTGACCGCCGTCATGCTCCGTGACAGCCTGCATATTCAGCAAGAGGATGCGCGCTACCTCGAGCGCCACAGCGGCGACGCGCCCGATCGGCCACCGGTCGATCCGCTCTATGGGGAGGACGACGTCCGCGGCGTCATCAAGCTACTCGACCCTCTGGAAGGGTCCAACTGGCACGAGCTTTCTCCCGCACTCCGGCTGTGCTTCACCAATGCCGGCCACATCCTCGGCTCGGCCGTCGTTCAGCTCGACATCGAGGATGACGGCGAAATGCGGCGAATCGTTTTCACCGGCGACTTGGGCCGCCGCGGTTTGCCGCTGCTTTGCGATCCGCAGCTCGTGGAAGGCTGCGACGTCTTGATTACCGAGTCGACCTACGCCGACGCGATTCATCCGCCCCCGGAGGACCTCAAGGCCCGGCTGTTGAAAATCATCCAGCGGGCCGACACGGAAGGTGGGAAAGTCGTGATCCCCGCGTTCAGCCTGGGCCGCACGCAGCAAGTTTTGTATTTCTTGCGCGAGCTGACGCAGACCGGCGCACTCCCCAAGCTGCCGATCTTCGTCGACAGTCCCCTGGCCAACCGCGTGACCGACGTCTTCCGTCAGCACTCGGAACTGTTCGACGCGGCCGCCGCGCGAGCCTTGGGGCAGGACCGGGACCTGTTCCATTTTCCCATGCTGACGTACATCGAGTCGCCGCAACAAAGCATGGAACTCAATCGGCGCGAAGGGCCGTTCGTGGTGATCGCGGGCAGCGGCATGTGCGAGAACGGCCGCGTGCGGCATCACCTGAAACACGCGGTGGAAGACGAACGCAACACGATCGCCCTGATCGGCTTTCAGGCGGAGTACACGTTGGGCCGCGCCATCGCCGAACGCCAGCCGCGAATCCGCATCTTCGATCGCTCGATGGAGCTGCGGGCCCGCGTCGAATCGCTGAGCGGCCTCTCCGCGCATGCCGACGTGGAGGATTTCAAATGGTTTTTCTCGCACATGTCAGCCGATTCGCACATCGGCCGGGCTTTCATCGTGCACGGCGAAACGCCGGCCTCCCGTGCGATGGCCAAACTGCTCCACGATTTGTGCGACGAAGATCCGACGATTCCGCGGCTGTACGAGTCGCTGGACGTTTGACCGCAGCGCGCCGGGGTCGACGGCCGAGCCCTCAGTGGACCCGTTGACCCGGCACGGCCCCCTCGTCCGGACGCAGGACGAAGATCTCCTTGCCGCCGGCGCCGGCCGCCAACACCATGCCTTCGCTCACTCCGAACCGCATTTTTCGCGGCGCGAGGTTCGCGCAACAAATCACGAGTTTTCCGAGGAGATCCTCCGGCTTGTAAACCCCTTTGATCCCGGCAAAGACATTGCGGCGCACGTCGCCGCCCAGACTGAGCGTCAACCGCAACAGTTTGTCCGATTCCTTGACTTCTTCGGCCTCTACGACGCGGGCGACGCGCATGTCGACCTTCACGAAGTCGTCGAACGTGCAGAGTTCAGCGGTCAACGGCTCTTTGGCGAGTGCCTCGGGCCCGTCGGCCGGGGCCGCACCGGCCGCTTCGGGAACACTCTCTTTACTGTCTTCAATCATGGCATCCACCTGCTGTTGTTCGACCCGTTTCATCATGTGCTGGAAAGTGCCGACCTTCGTGCCGAGTTGCGGCCGGCCCGCCTCCTTCCAGTCGCCTGCCCCGATCGAGGCGTTGAGCAATTCCTCCGTCTGACGAGCCAGGCGCGGCAACACCGGCGCCAGGTAAATCGCCAACTGGCGAAACAAATTGAGCGAAATCGTACACACGTCGCAGAGCTCGGCCGCGCGCGACGGGTCTTTTCGCAAATTCCACGGCTGGCGGTCGTCGACGAACTTGTTGGCCCGGTCGGCACACCCCATGACGAGCCGCATCGCCAGGTTGTAATCGCACGCCTCGTACGCCGCCGCGATCTGGTCCCCCGCCTCGGCCGCCTTCGCGAACAGCCCGCCGTCGTCGGGATAAGTGGCCGAGAGCGACTCGTTCTGCAGGAACTTTGCCGTGCGGCTGGCCAGGTTGACGACCTTGCCGACCAGGTCGGAATTCACCTTCGTGACGAATTCGTCGGGATTCAGATCGAGATCGTCGAGGCCGGACCCGAGTTTCGAGGCGTAGTAATACCGCAGATAAGCCGGATCGAGATGCTTGAGGTACGTCGCCGCTTTGACGAACGTCCCCTTCGACTTCGACATCTTCTCGCCGCCGACGGTCAGAAAGCCGTGGATGTGCACCTTGCGTCGGCAGGCTGAAACCGGCCGTCTTGAGCATGGCCGGCCAGAACAGCGTGTGGAAATAGGTGATGTCTTTGCCGATGAAGTGATGGACCTCGGTCTCGGTACTCTTCCACCAACTCTCGAACGCTTCGCCCTTCGCGTCGCACCATTCCTTGGTCGAGGCCATATAGCCGATCGGCGCGTCGAACCAGACGTACCAGTAGTTGCCCGGGACTGTCGGGAATCTCGAAGCCGAAATACGGAGCCGGGCGCGAGACGTCCCAATCGCGAAGTGGCTTCGCCGAGAAAATGGCCCTTGCAGATAGTTGGCCACTTCGGGCTGCAGGTGCTTGCCGGTTTGCGTCCACTCTTCGAGAAATCCGTGCAGTTTCTCGATGTTGACGAACAGATGCGTCGCGCTCCGGATTTCGGGCGTCGCCCCCGAAAGCGTGCTGTTCGGATCGATCAAGTCGGTCGGGCTGTAGGTCGAGCCGCACTTTTCGCAACTGTCGCCGTACTGATCCGGGAGTCTTGCAGACGGGACAGGTCCCTTTGACGAACCGGTCGGCCAGAAACGTCTTGGCCTCGGGATCGTAGAGCTGGCTCACGTCGCGCTCGATGACCAAGTCGGCCTTGCGCAGCGCGGCCCAGAACTCGCCGCACAGCTCACGGTTGGCCGGGCTGTGCGTGCTGCCGTAATTGTCGAAATCGATGTCGAAGCCGGCGAAGTCGCGGATGTGCTGCTCGCGCATGTCGGCGATCAGCGCTGTCTTCGCTCCGCTCTTCCTGCCGGGCCCGGATCATGATGGCCGTGCCGTGCGTGTCGTCGGCACAAATGTAGACGCAGCGGCGCCCGCGCAGTTTCTGAAACCGCACCCAGATGTCGGTCTGGATATATTCGACCAGATGGCCCAGGTGGATCGGCCCGTTGGCGTAGGGAAGTGCTGCCGTGACAAGGATTTTCGATTCGCTCATTCCTGCTCCTGGACCGCGTGGGTCGCGGGCATTCTAGTCGAGTCCGCACGGGAGCCGCAAACGCCGTCTCCGCGGGCGTCGTGCGCGGTTCCACATTGTTCGACAAATAGAGTCTCGCAGGGATGCAGTTTTTGCCGAGCGCAAGCGTAGACAACGGTCGCAAGCGGCATTACCGAAATTGTGCAAATTCAACGAGTTACCGATCGCCGCGCACGCGCGAGTCGCAATCGAAATTTTTTTTGTGTGCGAGAGTTGACAGTCTCTCCGCCGATGCTAACATGACCCTTTGCCAATCGGACGCGTTGTCCACCAAATGGCGTGGGCAGACGCGTTCGTTTTGTTCTTTGACAATTTGGTTGGTGAGATCCGACAAATCGTTTGAGTTTTGGGATGCGGCTGTCGGCGTAAGCTAGGGAATTTCCTTCGCGGGATATTTTCTGACGGACGTCGACGCATCAAACCTGTTTTGTTCATGTTCATCCCCGCGGTATTGCCGGACTGCCAGAGACTTTAGGACACTGTCCGAAGGAAACTGGTCGTTCGTTGGCCGCGGAGAGGCATATATTATGAAGGGTTTGATCC
>CAWHWU010000024.1:0-30000 GCA_963833105.1 uncultured Planctomycetaceae bacterium | reverse complement strand
CTGCTCCTCCACGACCCTCGCATCGAGGACAATGCCTGCGGCTGTGCGATCCAGAGCGGATTTATCGTTGCCTGGCCCAGTTACGCGTGGCATAAGGTTTCCTTCTCCGCCTACCGCGAGCCATGGGACAAACCGGAACCGATCGTTGTCGACACGCCTCACCACGTCGGCCGGATCGTGGCGGATGCCTCCGGAAAGCGGGTCGCGATCGCGGCCGGGACCTGCATACGCGTGTGGGATGTCGCTTCGGACGATTGGCAACTCGTCGCCGACATTCCAGAAGAGCACCACGGCATCTCCGTGGCTCTCGTCGGACGGAAAATTCGTGGCCCACGGCTCGTCGCATCGGAACGACGTCGTCGTCACGCGCGTGTCCGACGGCCGCACTCTTTGTGGGTTTAAGGAACATGCGTTCGCGAATCCACACGCCGTCGTCGAGTTTCATCCCTCCGGAGAATGGATGGTCTCGCCCGGTATTACACTCCAGTTGGTGCCAGTCCAACCAAATCCACGGCCGCGAAAGCTGTTCGTCGGCGGAAAATATGTGCATTCAGCGGAAGAGGCGTGGACCGACTTGAAATCGGCTACACAGAGGCACAAATCGACGCGGAGCCGCCGCGCGGCAACGAAATCGTCAGCACCGCGAGTTTCAGCAGAGATGGCCGCTGGTTGTGGTGCGGGACGCATCGCGGCTTTCACGTGTACGATTGGAAGCATGTTCCGCGAGAGTCCGACGCGGAAATGCCCGCGCCGACCTGGGTGTTCGACGCCGGTGCAGACCCTTGATACCCGTGACGCAGCACGCGATTCTCTTCGGCATGTGTCGGATCTATTCCGTGTCCGAAGAGCACGATGGTCGGGGAGTGGTCTTCGCCGGAGACTCCGGATGCGTCTATCGCTTGGATCTGGAAACTGGGCAAACCCGATCGCTGATCGAATTTACAGGCGATAGCACGCAAGTCCATGGCCTGCACATGTCGACCGACGGAAAAACGCTCGGCGTGGCAACGCGTACGTTTTCCCACTCATTCGTGAAGCGCCGTAAGGTGACGCACGGTCAACGCTGGACGTGGCATATCTGGTCGTACCCACGTTTCTCGAGTCAGCATGCGTCCGCTGTCCCACTCCCATCGAGCCCGATTGAACCGGTGCCGCAAGCGATGTCGATCATGCGCGGCGTCTCGAATTCTAAAATGGCCAAGAACGGCTCACCGGTTCGGGGCCGGAAGCAAATCAATGCCGGAATGGTCCGGGCGAATGCGGACCCGGAGGCATCGCAAGGACATGTTCATCGCGTCACGGGTGCTGTGGCCGCCGGCGTCCTGATACGTGACGAAGAGCGAACCATCCGGTAACTCCATCGCCTTCCCGTAACCGTAGCAGCCGTCGACGAGAAAACCGTGATCCTTCGCCGGCGCAATCCACGTGTGGCCGCCATCCGTGCTGAAAATCAGCCTCAAGCCCCCGTGGCCGGGCGCATAGGATCCGTGCAAGCAGACGAGCGTTCCGTCTCGCAACACATACAGGCTGGGCGCGAACAGACGCAATGCCGAACGTGACCGGCGCGGTCCATGTGCGGCCCCGTCGGTCGACCAACTGATGTCCCCTTCCGGCCGTGCCATCATCACCAGTCGACCGTCCGGCAATTCCGCGGTCGTCGCCTCGTACATGTCGTGGTCGGACTTGATGGTCGACAGCAGCTGCCACGTTGCGCCGCGATCACGGCTGGTCAACAGCGCGACCTGGCTCTTTCCTCCACCTTTCGGACGCCCGTCGATGGTCATCAAGACCGAGCCGTCCTTCCGCAAGACCATCGGCCCGTCGCTTTCGTCGTCGAGCAGCGGCGACTCGGGTTTAATGAATGACCTTCATCCCAAGTCTTGCCGTGGTCGAACGAGCGGACGATCACCGTGTGGTTAGCCTCGTCGGGATGCCGGGCGAATTCCGCTTCTTCCGTGCCCGTGTAAGTGAACAGCGAGCAGAGCAGCGTGCCGTCCTTCAATTCCACGAACGCGGGATGTCGGTCGTCGACGGGCGTGTCGATCAACGTCGCGGGCTTGCTCCAGGTTTTGCCCGCATCGGTCGAGCGGATGATCATCGCCCGCCCGCCGGTCGGTGCGACGACGTGCGTCGGCAAACCGATCTGACGGTACCGTTCCACCGTCTTAGGCGAGTAGCGCAGCGGCGTCGGCGGCGACGCATGCCAATAACCGGCGCTGAATCCAATC
Organism: uncultured Planctomycetaceae bacterium; assembly: GCA_963833105.1. Classification (GTDB taxonomy): domain Bacteria; phylum Planctomycetota; class Planctomycetia; order Planctomycetales; family Planctomycetaceae; genus DASPSM01. The sequence goes on along the minus strand of CAWHWU010000024.1, from coordinate 27,772 downwards.
AGCCAATCGCCATTCTTCAGACGGACCGGGGAGTTCCAGCCGACAAAGCCGCCGTAGCCGGGGAATGGATCGGGTTGATTGACTCCCGGCCCGACAGCGTCGCTTGGCACTTTTCCGGAGGTACCGCGGATTCTCCGTTTTTGACGACGGTGATCGACGGGCGAGACGCGATCGATTGATCGAAATCGTCCGCACTCAAGGCGACCGTACCTGCCAACAGAGAAACAGACGCCGACGGAATCAAAGTGACGATTCTCATCGGATCGCAACCATCACGAATTGGCTCCTCCTGAGGCGTTTAGCTTCGCGTTGCACAGTACCCGGTGGACGCACGTCTTATCATGGGGTCGAGGCGACTTAACCTGCAATTCACCGCGACGGGACGGTGAAACTAGCACACGGCCAATCTGTAGCTTGAACACTACCTGCTCAGGCCTGGTCGCCGGACGGCCGACGATCGTCGGTATGACGACCGTGAACTCGGCGTCGTCGGTTCTCGTGATCGAGCTCTTGCCCAAAGAGGCGAAGTCAACCGCCGGCCAGTTCAGATGTCGATTTGCGTTCCGATCTCGACGACCTGCGCCAGGGCATTCCGTAGCGTTTGTCTTCGTGGACGGCGTTGCGATTGAGGTATGAGAAGATCGCCTCGGGGATGCGGCTGAGGGCCGTCTCGTCCTTCACCACGATCGTCTCGTGCCCGACATAATAAGTGGTGTTGGCCGGGTCGAACGGGATGCCCAGTGTGTGCGTCGCCGCCGTGCAGCGCCGGGACGCAGGAGCGGCTCCTCCATGTAACCGAACGAAACGATGAGCCGGTAAAATCCGTCCCCCAGCTCGGTGAACCGCGAACGTGACGCTTCCGGGACGACGGGACACGTCGGCGTGCTCGACGGTGAGCAGGATCACGTTTTCGTGCAGCGAGCGGCTCCGCTCGACATGGTGCACCAGGATCGGCGGAACGTGGTCGGGGCTCGAGGAAAGGAACACGGCTGTTCCGGGAACGCGCGTTGTCAAACACCGATCGAGGATCTGCCGGGCCTTATCGAATGTCGGGAAGCGGCGGGCATAACTTTCCATCAGGGCCGTCCGCCCGCGGCTCCAGATCAGCATCCCCGCGATCAGCGCCGCGCCGATCAGCATCGGCACGTAGCCGCCGTCCAAGAACTTGAACAGGTTGGCCAGCAGAAAGGGAATATCGAAGCTCAGGAAAAGCCGACAGAGCGCGCCGGCCTTCCAGTTGCTCCAACCCCACGTGTACCGCGTCACGATGTAGTACAGGATCGAGGTGATGGCCATCGTGCCGGTGACGGCGATGCCGTAAGCGGCGGCCAGCTTGACCGACTCGCGGAAGGTCAGCACCAGCGCGAGGCAGCCACGGCCAGCATCGTGTTGACCTCGGGAATGTAAATCTGCCCTTCGGTGTGATAGGCCGTGTGCTTGATCGTCATCCGCGGCAGGTAACCCAGCATCATCGCCTGCCGCGTGAGTGAAAACGCGCCGGAGATCAGTGCCTGCGAGGCAATCACCGTGGCGGCGCTCGACAGCATGATCAACAGGTACGTGGGCCATCCCGTAGGGACGAGCGAATAAAACGGATTCTCGATCGCCCGCGGATCGCGAAGGACGAGCGCCCCTTGTCCCAGGTAGCACAACGCCAGCGCCGGCAACACGAAAAACGACCACGCCAGGCGAATGGGCCGCACGCCGAAATGCCCCATGTCCGCGTACAGGGCTTCGCCCCCCGTGACCGCCAGAACGACCGATCCCAATATCAGCATGCCGTGCAGACCGTGGCGAAAGAAAAAGGCCACGCCGTGGTGCGGCGAGAGTGCCCACAGAATCTCGGGCCGCTGCACGATGTGATGGATTCCCAGAATGGCCAGCGTCATGAACCAGACCGTCATCACCGGGCCGAAACTTTACCGACGCTCCCCGGTCCCGCGGCGTTGAATCGCGAAGAGTGCGATCAAAATGCCGCACGTGAGCGGCAGACGAGGTGGCTCAGCCGCGGACTGGCGATCGTCAGCCCTTCGACGGCGCTTAACACCGAGATCGCCGGCGTGATCACGCCGTCGCCGTACAAGAGCGAAGCCCCGATCACGGCCAGTAGAGCCATGCCGGTGATCCGACCTTTGTGCGACGTATGCGTGCGGAAGCGATCGGGAACATGGCCAACAAGTGCGAAGATACCCCCTTCGCCGTGGTGGTCGGCCCGCATGACGAAGCACAGGTACTTCACCGTCACCACCATCACGAGTGCCCACAGCATGAGCGAGAGGATTCCGTACAGATCGGCAACGCTGGAATTCCTTGCCCCCCGCGGCGATCAAGCACTCTTTCAGCGTGTACAACGGGCTGGTGCCGATGTCGCCGAAGACGACGCCGAGCGCCCCCAGCACCAAAGCGGCCAGCCTCGCCGAGTGCTCGGCAGGCAACGCGGCTGTTTCTTCGGCCCGCAAGGACGTGGAGATCGCCGCTTCAAGTTCGGGTGAGCCACTTGTGTTCCCTCTGGGGGCTTGCGGATGAAATTTGCCAATTGCAACAAACGACAATCGCCACCCGCAAGATCAATATTTCGGATTCCCGAGCGCAAGTCGAGACGCGGCGAGATCTTTGCATTGCACTGCATTAAACTCGGAGCCGGATCCCGCTCGACGAATTCCCGCTGGTGCCAGTAGGGATAAGCGATCGTGGTGGCGCTCGCGGCGTCGAGTTTGGCGACCTGCTCGGGCGTCAGATTCCAACCGACGGCACCCAGGTTCTGGCGAAGCTGCTCTTCGTTGCGGGCGCCGATAATCACGGTCGAAACCGTCGGACGCTGCAACAACCAATTGAGCGCGATCTGCGGAACGGTTTTTCCGGTTTCTCGTGCGACTTCGTCGACGGCGTCGACGACTCGATAGAGATACTCGTCGGAGACCGGCGGCCCGTTGTCGGCGACGAGCTTGCTCTGCAGGCGGCTCGTCGGCGGGAGCGGATGGCCGCGGCGGACTTTGCCCGTCAGCCGTCCCCAGCCCAGCGGACTCCACACGACCGCGCCGACCCCCTGATCGAGAGCCAGCGGCATCAGTTCCCATTCATAGTCGCGGCCGATGAGTGAGTAGTACGCCTGGTGGGCGACGTACCGTGCGAGGCCGTACCTCTCGGAAACGGCCAGCGACTTCATCAAATGCCAGCCGGAAAAATTCGAGCAGCCGACGTAGCGGATCTTGCCCGCACGGACCAGGTCGTCGAGCGTGCCGACCGCTTCTTCGACCGGCGTCACGGCGTCGAAGCCGTGGAGCTGATACAGGTCGATGTAGTCGGTGCCGAGCCGCCGCAGGCTGCCTTCGACGGAGCGGATCAAGTGATACCGCGACGAACCGACGTCGTTGGGCCCATCGCCGGCTCGGAATGTCCCTTTCGTGGAAATGATCACCCGGTCGCGGCGGCCCTTGATGGCGGCGCCCAGAATCTCCTCCGCCTTACCGTCCGAGTAGACGTCGGCCGAATCGAACATCGAGAGGCCCGCCTCGAGGCAGATATCGACAATCCGCGTGGCCTCGGCGACATCGCTCGACCCCCAGGCTTTGAAGAATTCGTTTGACCCGCCGAATGTCCCCGTCCCGAAACTCAGTGCGGGGACTTTGAACCCGGAACGCCCGAGTTGTCGGAATTCCATCGCCATGCTGACGCTCTCCGTGATTGTGTGCGTAGTGGGTCTGCATGGTAAGCCCGGAGACCTTTGAGTCACAACGGCACGACGGTTTTCGGGCTATTAAATCAGGCCGTCAAATCGCTCAACGGGCCGCGTGGGTGCCGCTCGCCTGGACGGGAACCGTCCTCTACGACCGTCCCACTTGGCCGTTCAGAATCGATCGGCCCTTCGAAAGACCGCATTCAGGCACGCAATTCGCACACATTGCTCGACCGGAACAAATCGACGTCTGTCACGCCACAACGCGGTCTAACGCGGAGCGGGGAACGTCTTGATGCGGTCCCGGGTGCTGATCTTGTTCTTGGCGCTGCCTGCCGTTGGGCCGGGAAGAGGTGCTCGCGGCCATCCCCGGGGCGATTGAGCCGCTTCGTTCTTATTGCCTCACCCATACCGACGGGGTCGAGGTCCGCGGCGGCGAGTCGGTGCTGATCGTGCATCACGCGAGGATGTATCCGGCGAATCCGAACAACTGGTGGGTCATTCCTCCGATCGACGAGCGATTGCCGCTCGAGCTTTGCCCCTCAACGCGCGAGACGAGACTGACCGTGCGCGTCCTCTGGCAGGGTGAGGTGCAGGTGGCCGCCGAGATCACGGCCGACCTTGCCGGCGGCAAACGGATCGAAGGACGCACGGACGGCTCCGGTGACTTCTCCGTCGACGCGACACAACCCGGAATTTACACGTTTCGCAGCAAAGAGGTCGAAAAAGTGTCCGGCGAGCGGGACGGCAAGAGGTACACGGGCATCCTGCATTACAGCACCCTGGTGGTGATCGTCGTGCGCGATCGGGCGGGCGTGGGGGAACTCGACTCTCACGCCAGCCCTCGTCGTGCCAGGCCTGCGGCCTCCTTGTCAGCCAGCCGCGATTACTCTCGCAGTATCAATTGCAGGAAGTGCACGTCCAGCAGCCGCCCGAACTTTCGGCCCACCTCTTTGAGCGTTCCCACGTGCACGAAGCCGAAGCTCGCGTTGACGTGCAGACTCTCTTCGCTCCCTTCCGCGACGCGTGCGATCAGCGTGTGAAACCGCAGCCGGCGGGCCTCGTCGATGATCGCCCCTTTGAGCTGACGCCCGGCACCCTGTCCGCGAGATTCCGATTTGACGTAGAACGACGTCTCGGCCGTGCCGTCGTAGGCGCGGCGGTCGGAATAGGGACTCAAAGACGCCCGGCCGACAACCCGCCCGCCGACGACCGCCACCAAAACCGGGTACCGCTCGCCGTGAGCGCAGAGCCACTCGAGACGATCGGCCTTTGACTTCGGCTCCATGTCGAACGTCGCCGTCGTCGTCAGGATCGCTTCGTTGTAGATCTCCGTGATCGCATCCAGATCATCGAGTTCGGCTCGCCGGATTTGGATCGACGGACTCACAAGAGCAGTCTCTCAGCGGCAGCACCTCACCGCCCGGCGACGGGCGAACCCGGTTGCTTCGCGTGAATGTCATAGCACAGGACATGGTCCTGCTCCCGTAGGTAGAGCTTGCCGTCGAGGATCACCGGATGCGACCAGCTCGGCCGCTCGCCGCTGCCGGGAACCTTGAACGAGCCCGTCTCCGTGTACCCCTTCGGCGTCGCGGGGACGAGGACCATCGTGCCGTCGGCGTAATGGATATACAGGTGTCCGTCGGCGGCTGCCATGGCGCCTGATCCGCGGCCCGAGCCGCGGTGCTTCCACTTGATATGCCCCGTCATCAGGTCGGCACACCAGGGGACCCCCGAATCGTCGGTGTCGCCGTAGAGGTAATCGCCGATCAGCACGACGCCGCCGTGCTTGTTGGCCATCTTCGGATTGAGCGGATAGATCTGCTTGAGTTTCACCTTGCCGTCTTTGCCCGGCACCTGCTTGAAGAGCATGCCGCCGCGCTTGTAGCCGATCGAGAAGAAGACCAGATCGCCGCGGACGATCGGCGTGGGAATCACGGCCGCCGCTCCCTGGCCGGCGAGAAACGACCACAGCACCTTGCCGTCCTTGGCCCGCACGCCGATCGGACCGCTCGAGGTGTCTTGCACATAGACCCGCGTTCCGTCGATTTCCGAAATCATGATCGACGAATGGCCCGCGCCTTTGTTACCCGAAACGGCCGCTTTCCAGATGAGGTCCCCCGTCTTCTTATCGAGCGCCACCATCGTGGCCTTCGGGCCGCCCGGCGTGCAGATCAGGCGATCGCCGTCGATCAGGACCGACTCGCTGTACCCCCAACCGTCCCCCTTCTTGCCGCCGAGATCCTTCGGCAGGCTTTTCTTCCACCGCTCGTGGCCGTTGGCCGTGTCGAGAGCGACCAACTCGCCGTACGGAGTCACCACGTAGACGGTTTCCCCGTCGACCGTGGGCGTGCTGCGGGAGCTTTGCCAATTTGGCTGGCCCGAGGTCCACGGCTTTCCGGTCTTCGTGCTCCAGAGCCGTTTGCCCGTCTGGCGATTGAAGCAGACGATGTATTCGTCGCGGTCCGAGGCGGTCGAAGGACCGTCGCCCAAGGTGAAGATGCGATCGCCGGCAATCGCCAGGCTCGCGTAGCCGCGTCCGGCGCCGCGCGTGTGCCAGACGAGCGGCGGGCCTTCGGTCGGCCACTTGGTTAAGAGTCCCGTTTCTTTCGAGACGCCGCTCCGGTCGGGACCACGAAAACTCGGCCAATCGCTCCCCGTTGCCGGCAGCGCACACGCGGCAAACAGGACGATAGAAACAACCAATCCGCAGGCAGGGCGAACGACCGTCAACACGGGTGCACAATCCTTTCGATCAAGGGGTTTGCTCGCGGCTCGTTGACTCGAGGCGGTTTCGTGACCCCCAAAAGCGCGTGAGGACCGGGCGAACCGGAGTTCCGCCGGGCGGTTCGTCGTGATTTCACGGCGAGGTCGCTCGGCCGGCGCTGCGCCTGCCCGTTCTAATACCGTCATGAGTGGTGGGTCAGCTTCAGGATTTCAGGGTTGGGGCCGGCCCGCCGCTTGGTGCGGACCGGCGAAGTCACTTGGCGTGCAGTTTGGACGAGAGCGCTTCGTCCGGATGGTGTCTCTGTTTTCTTACGTGCCGCCGGCTTTACGCCGGCGGTTTTTCAACCGCGCGTCGAGCGCCGTTCCAAGACCGCCGGCGTAAAGCCGGCGGCTCGTAGAAAATCAAAAATCGCGTCACAAATTCCACTTTAAAGGCGTGAAAAAACAATTAACTAACGTACCCGGAGCTGGAACGGCATCACGGTCAGCCGCGGCTCGCGGGCCAGCAGCTCGAAAATCGACGCGGCGCGAAGCTTTTCGGCCAGCTCGGGCGAAAGCTGTCCCAGCGTCTGGGCGAGCGCTTTCGTGAGCCGGACCGACGACTCCGCGTCGGAATCGTTGGAACCAAAAATCGATTCGAGCGGGCTCGTGGCGGGAGGCAGAATCCACCGCTCGATCTTTTCATCGCGCGACATCCCGGCGACCTTCGCCGCGTATTTCACCGCGTCGTCGAGCGTCCCCAATTCATCCACGAGGCCCAGCTTGGTCGCCATCGCGCCGGTGTACACGCGGCCGCGGGCGAGTTTTTCGAGTTTGTCGTAATCCATCTTGCGGCCCTGGGCCGCCTTGCGTGTGAACTGGCTGTAAATATCGTACAGCGTCTGCTGCATGGCCTTCCGCTCACTGTCGGTGAACGTCGAGAGCATGCTGTTGACGCCGCTGTTCTTGCCGCGGCTGATCACGCTGGTCGTGATGCCGACCTTGTCCAACAGGCCGCCGATCGCCACCTTTCCCCCGACGACGCCGATCGAACCGGTCAGCGTTCCCGGCTCCGCGAAGATGCGGCTGGCCCCCATCGAGATGTAGTATCCGCCGCTGGCAGCCACGTCGCCCATGCTGACGATCACCGGCTTGCCCGCTTTCTGCAGCGCCCGCCACATCAGGTCGCTGGCGAGCGCGCTTCCGCCGGGGCTGTCGACGCGGAGCACGATCGCCTTGACGGTCTTTTCCGCGGCTGCCTGGCGCACGGCTTTGATGAACGTCTCGGAACCGAGCGTCTCGCCGCCGAAGAAACTGGTCGAGCTCTTGCCCGACATGATCGCGCCGACGGCGTGCACCACGGCGATCTTGGGTTTCGAGTTGAGGCGTTTCGTCTGCTCGCCCCCCATGAGCAGGCTCATCATCTTCATCATGCCGCCGAAGCCGCTGAAATCGTTGTCGGTCTTCTTTTTGGCGTAGCTCTTGGTGATCTCGACCTCGCGCTTCGGTTCCGACTGCTTGAGCATCCCCTCGATTTCATCTTCGTAGGCGACCTTGTCGATCAGGCCCAGTTTGCAGGCGCGATCCGCCGTGTACGGGCCGTTGTCGATGGCCGCGCGGACTTTGGCCGCGTCGAGCTTCCGCGACTTGCTGATGCCGTCGACGATCTGGCGGAGGTAGTCGTCGAGGATCTCTTCCATCTCGTGGCGGAACTCCTTGCTCATCTCGGTCCGCGAGAATGGCTCGGCCGCCGACTTGTATTCGCCCACCCGGAGCATGTCGGCCTTGAGGTGCAGCCAGTCGAAGAGGTTCTTGAAGAAGGTCACCTCGGCCCGCAGGCCGACGATCGCCACTTCGCCCGATTCGGGCATCACGATCTGATCGCAGGCGGCCGCCACCAGGTAATCGTGCGTCCCGGCCGAGTCGAGATAGGCGATGACCTTCTTTCCCTTGTGACGAATGTGCTGGATCGCGTGCTGCAGTTCGTTGACTTTGGCCCAGCCGAGCGTCGGGTCGTTGATCCGCAGGATGACGCCGCTCACTTTCTCGTCGTCGGCCGCCTTGTCGAGCCGCGCCACGATCTCGGAGAGCGTTTCGGCCGGGTTTCCAAAGAGGGTGAGCGGTTCAGCCCCTTCCGGATAGGCACCCTTGAGCTCGATGTGAGCGAAGCGGATCGCTTCGCCGCTCAACTTGGGAGATCTCTCGCTGCGGGTGGCCGCATTCGACGCGGGGGAGCAGACGACGAACGCAGAGACTGCGAGAGCGACGGACCATGTGGCGCGCATGAACAAAACCTCCCCGGCAGGAAAGCGAACCGAAACCAGACGCTCGCAGGAGAGGCAGCCTCCCAGCCACCGGCAAATTCCCACGCAACGCCGTTAACAGCGATCACCGTTCAGGATAGGCAGCGCTGCCAGGACGGTCAAGAAGAGGGGAGGCGAGGGAAGAGGGCAGAGGGAAAAACGGGCACGCGAAGCGTTACCCGAATCTCCCAAATGGACAGCGCTCCGTTTGGTAACGAGCCGCCGGCTTTACGCCGGCGGTCTTGAACCGCGCGTCGAGCGCTGCTCGAAAACCGCCGGCGTAAAGCCGGCGGCTCGTAGGAACGGCGCGATACGGCGCTGGACCAACTCCCCACTCACCCTCTTGTCACGGCTTGTGCGGTGTGACAGACTGGAATGGGGCCTCTTCGACGCACAAGGGGCACGGCTCGCATGGATCTCTCTCGATCGCCGTCTGTTTTTCTCACTCGCCACTCTCTCATTTTACTCTGTGCCGCTCTCGTTGCCGGCGGGCTGAGTTCGGCGGCCCGCGCTCAGGGGCTGATCCTGAATTTGCCCAAGGACGGGGCGTGGGTGCGCTTCGAGGGGACGGTGAAGCAGGTCGAGTTCCGGCCGGAAGCTCCGGAAGGCGACATCTCGATGGAGTGGATCCAGCACCTGACGCTGAAATCGGTCGGGCGGGAAGAGGCCGTCTACAACGGAAAGAAAGTCCCCTGCCGTTGGGTCGAGATCAAGGTGCTGACCGGCAAGCCGAGCGAGTCGGGTGTCGAGACCGGCCCGGTGGGCGAGCGGATTTACAAGATCCTGGTCCCCGAGGTGCGCGTTGTGGGCGCGGTCGCCGATGCCGAGAAGATCCCCTTTTCGTTTCTCGACATCGTGAAGGGTTATCGCAAGATCGCCGGGAACGTGACGCCGATTCCGCTGGCGGGCGGCGGCGAGGGAGCCTTTCAGGCTTACCCGCTCGTCGGTCCCCTGATGCACTTTGACACGATCGAGCCGGCCGGCGGGGACGAGCAGGTCCAGGTTCCCGGCGGCGCGATCAAGGCCAAAAAGTTCAAGGCTCGCCGCGTGATCGAAAGCCCCACGGTCCGCACGACGTGCGAAGCCGAGTTCTGGCGCTGCGGACCGGAGGCCATTCCGTTCGCACTCGCCAAGTGGACCACGAAGACCACGATCGAGCGCAAAGACAGCACGGCCGCCCGATCAACGGCGTTCAAGCCGGCCACTCAAGTGAACACCGAGATGTCGGCCCACGAATGGGGCACCGGCGCCAAAAGCGAGATCACGGCGCCGTAGGTCCCGCCTGCCGGGCGGGACACTTTTTCGTCGTTGGACGTCAGACGCAGTGAAATACCGCTTGCGCACGTGACTGTGTGCGTCGCCGGCGCAAATTCGGGTCCGGACGAAATCGACGGGCAGCGTGCCGGTTCGCGTACAACGGTCTTCGGCGTTTCCGAGCACAGTTGCATAAGTGTCCCGCCCGGCAGGCGGGACCTACCTACCGCACCCAATCGAGTTTCGACATGGCGTCTTGGCGCATCGTGTTGTGTTCCGGGTCGAAGAAGATCTGGTTCGAGTCGGCGCTGCTCGGTTCCCCGCCGACTTGCTGTTGCCGCCACATGCGGGCGAGCCGGTTGCCGTCGCCGCGGAGAACGTATTGCGTCTTTGAGCCGTCGTAGCTGATTGTCTCGGATTCGCCGAAGAAATCTTTGCCTTCAATGCGGCTGTTTCCCGTGGCCCGCATCGTGAGGTACTGGTCGGTCGTCGCGCTGACCGGATGCTGGTCCACGCGGAGCGTATCGCACGAGAGGTAGCCCGCCCGGTCTTGCAGGTAATCGCGGCTCACCATCACGTTGTAGTCCTCGACCGGGCCGTAGAGCACCTCGACGTGGTCGTGGAAGATCGTCGTCCACGCGCCGTTGGCTCCGAGGATCGAGTTGCCCGGCCCGCCCGATCGGCCGCGTCCGCGCCGCCGGGTGTAGGACGATTGCACCACCTCGGACGACGTGGACGAGCGGGGTGAACGCGGCGGCGGCGACAGCATCTGCCGGAAATCACCCTCCATGTGCCCGCGGAACTGGACCTGCATGAATTCCCATGCGCTCTTCTTTCGCTCTTTCGGGGGGGCGTTTGACTGCACGTTCGTAAACTGCGAGAGGCCGGATTGCCCGTTCTGGTTGTACCGCCAGACGCGCAAAAAGCCTGGTCCCTCCGCATCGGTCTTGCCCGTCGGCTTGTGGACGTGCAGTTGGGCGAAGAAACCGACGCGCTTTTCCATCAACTTGTCGTCTTCCGTCGTTTTGCTGTCGAAATGGACGCCGCCCCAGCAGTCGATCGTCTCGACTTCCGGCTGCTCCTGGTCCTTGCGGTCCTGGGAGAAGGAGAACGGTCGACTGAGCGTGACTCCCATCTGGCGGCAGCGGACCTCGGTGTTCTCTTCGCCGTCGTTGATCGTCGAGCGGACGTCCCCGTTAAACAGGGCCGTCTGACCGTCGAAGTGCATCTTGCTCGTCCAATTGACGTCAAAGGGGGTCGTCCGCTCGGGCTGTCCCGGCTCGGTCGACTGTTTGACGGGGAGCCGGAGGCGTCCGGCGCCGTCGACGTCGGACGTATTCTTCGCCCGGTCGAAGACGATGCAACTTCCTTGGATATTTGACCCGCGGTTGCTGACGTGCCCCGGCTGGCCGTGGACCGTCATCAACTGATCGTTCGGTCCGCGGTTTAACACCTCGAGCATGTCGCCATCGATCGCCAGCGGCTCGGCCCCGTCTTTTTGAGCCTGCGTGAGGTGCACGCTCCCTTTGGAAACCACCGTCGACACTTGAGCCGGGGCATTCGGCGCTCCGCGGATCACGTGCACCGTGATCTCGTCCGCCTTCATCACGTACGGTTCCGTCGATTCGCCGGTTTGCGGAAGGCCGAGCAGCGACGGAGGAGCGGTCGACGGTTTCGGCGCCACGGCGGCTGGCCGGACGCCGCCGTAGGCGGGGCTGGCACTCTGGGCGGCTGCCGGCTCCGGCTGCACGTCGGCATTGGCAACCCACTGCGCGGTGGGGACGAGATTGGCGCGCAAGCGGGGTTGTCTGTCTCCCGATTTCGGGGAGCCCGTGGGCCCTTCGTCGAACCAGATCTCGAGCCGCTTCGACTCGGCTTCGATCTGGCGGCTGACCATGGCCACTTTTTCGGTCTTCTGCACGGCGATCATGTGGTGTAGTTGCGGACCGTTCTGAGCGCCGCGGGCGGCCGGCGGCATGTTGGAACGGGCCGCGCGTTGCGCGGGGTCCTGCCGTTCAAGAAACAGCGTAATGTGATCGGCGGCAATCCCCGAGCTCTCTTTCGGCTGCTCGATCATGGCCTCTTCCAGGTCGACCAGGTCGAAGCCCGACTGCGGATCGAAATGCTTCCGCATCTCCTTTTTCCAATCCGCCGTCATGTCGACTTCGTGGGTCTTTTCGTCGGTGTGCCGCATGTCCCCTTCGCCACGGCACCAGACCTGGGTGATCTCCTGCCCCGATTCGTCGTGGTCGAGCTGGATATACGGAGCGGTCAACCGGTCGCCGTGGTGCAGGATCTGCACGCGGTTGGGAGCGGCGGAGAGCCGCGCCTGCCGGGCCGTCCGATCGTAATCGAGATCGCGCATCAACGCTTTGAGCCCGTTGGTCTCGGAAATGAGCGTGACGGCCTTTCCGTGGGCGTGCACCTCCTTGAAGGTGAGATTGGAACCGAAAGCCTCCGAACTGCTCGAGGACGCCTTCGCCGCGGCGGGCGGCTTTTCTCCGGGCCGATTCGCCGGTTTCTTCGCGTCGAAGAGGATCCGCACGCTGTCGTCGGCGGCGAGGAAATCCGACTTGGCCGCCGCGATCCGCCGGCCGCCGCGGTCGAACCGGGCCGGCTCGGTCTCGCGGCGGATCCGCACGTTGCGCTCGAAGGTCGCGTCGCGCGACGCCAAGACGAAGGTGAAGCTGCCGACGCTTTGGCAGTGGACGGGCTGCGCGGCCCGGGGCCGATTTCGCCGCGCGATCCCGCGAGGGGGCCGGATTGGCGGATTTGCCCGGGGTCAACGACTGCTCGAACGAATCGCTTACGAGCGTCATGTCGACGTCCTGCAGCAGCTTGATGCTGCTGATTCCGCCAATCGAAATCGGATCGTCCGGCTTGGCTTTTTCGTCCCGCAGGAGCTCGAGCGACATGCCCTTTGCCCTGCCGAAATGACGATCGGCGCGGAAACGGAGCCGGTCGTCCGAATAGACGACGTTCGGGTCCCCTTTCTGGAAATAAAAATTGCGCCCGTCGACGCGGAGGTTGTTGGGGCCCTCGATCAGCACGGCTCCTTCGAGTTCCGCCCGCACGATGGCCCCCGGATTGCCGCCGAGCAGGCTGACTTTATGCGCGAAGGTGATCACCGCCTTGTCCGCACAGACGCTATAGGGCCGGTCGCCCGGTTTCGCGTCTTTGCGCTTCGACACGAGGGCGAACGGCTCCAGCCGGACCACCGTTTCGCTCTCCTGCTTCCAGTCCTGGAAGTAATAGAAGCTTGTCTTGTCGACCGTGCATCCCTGGTTCGTGGCCGACTCGGCCCAGGGACGCTCTTTGAGGAAGAGCCGGGCGATCTGCGCCGGGCGGTCGCCGGCGGTGAGCACAGCGGGCTGCTGCGCCTGCTCGTGGACGCGGGGACGCGCCGGCTGGGCCCGTAGCGAGCGCGTCGCCACGCAATAGCCTGCGAACAACACGCTCAGGCTCAGGGCGGTCAGCACGGTGATGCCCAGTCGCGGCAGGAACGAACTCGCGGGTCGGCCCACAGCCGCCGGCTTGGACCGCGCAACCGGTTTTTTTTGAGGCATGCCGCGGCCTCTCAGTTCGCGGGCCGATGAGACGCTGGGGCAGACGGTTTCAGCACGGCGACGGGGACGATCCCCACAACGTCGGTGATGTCGATGATCCCGATGGGCCTTTCGGCCTCGTCGACGACGGGCAGCTCACTGATCCGGTTGCGGGAGAGAATCTCGATAGCGTCAGCCAGTACGGCCGACGGGCCGATCGTCATCGGGCGGCACGCCATCGACTCGGCGATCGGCCGGTCGAGCTGGTCGTCGGCACGGCGTTCCAGCAGCTTGGCCAGATCGCTGTCGGTAAACAGGCCGGACAGCCGCCCGGCGCCGTCGACCAGCATCACCGCGCCGGTTCGTCGCCCGGGACGGCACAAGTCGGTGAAGACCTCGCGGATCGTCTTGGAGTCGGCCGCGATCCGCAGCGCGTCGCCTTGTCGCATCAGTTGTCCGACGGTTTTGAACCGGGCCCCCAGGCTTCCGCCCGCGTGGAAGAGGGCGAACTGCTCCGGCGTGAAACCGCGCCGTCGGCCCACGACAAGGGCCAGCGCATCGCCGATGGCGAGCATGGCCGTCGTGCTGGTCGAGGGAGCCAGCGCGTGCGGTCCCGCCTCCCGCAGAGGGCCCAACTCAATCGTGGCGGCCGCCGCCGAACCGAGGGTGCTCGAGCGGTCGGCCGTGACGGCGATAATCGGGATCCCGAAACGGCCGATCGACGGGAGGATGCGGCAGACCTCTTCCGTCTCTCCGCTGTTGGAAAGGACGAGGAGCACATCCGCGGCCGCCAGGCATCCCAAATCGCCATGGGCCGCTTCGGCCGGGTGCAGGAAGTGAGCGCGCGTGCCGGTCGACGAGAGGGTGGCCGCGACCTTGCGGCCGATCAAACCCGCTTTGCCCATGCCCGTGACGACGACACTGCCGCGGCACTGGCACAACAGGTCGACCGCTTTACAGAAGTCGTCATCGAGCCGGTTAGCGACTTTGGCGAGGCCGGCCGCCTCGTCCTCGAGCACGGTTCGAGCCTCGCGAAGCAACTCGAACTGCCCGTACGGGATAATAGCGCGCTCGGCGGCGGAACCCATTTCGCGTCATCCTTGACGGCCGGGAGGAATTTGGGTCCGGAGTATATCGGCGGAGACCAGGGGGGTCAATCCGTTCCACAGGAGGCAGAATTATCATAACGTGTTTTTTATAAACAACTTACGATATATCAACCTAGTGGGCGATGGCCCCGGGCGGGTAACCCCTCGAAACTGGCCCGAAACTGCAAAAAACGCACGCGAATTGCCACAAAAAAGCGGACCAAGATTATTCACAAGTTGTTTATCAGTAATAACTTACAATAACACATGTTCGATTTTTCTGTGATCATTGGCTGTTGGACTTTCAGTTCTAAGTGGCTGCACGCGATGACCTTCTGAATTAACAGCGGTCTTCGAAAAGCCTGGGAGCGCCACAGAAAAATCGGAGAAACCTCTCGGATCGTGGAGAGAACATCCAACGTCCCAAGAGGTTAGAGCCGATTTGCCCGAAAGCCGCCTCGCCACCGAAATCCCAGAAAATTGCCGAATTCGCAGGGCTTTCGGATGGGCGACGGCCAATGACGGGTGACCCGCCTATTGGGGTGGTGCGCCCGGGGTCAGGGCCGGACCCGGTGCTCCTGCTCCCGGCGGCGCTTGCTGCGTTTGCGGAGCAGGCTCATAGGGCGTTGCGGTCGGGGCTGCCGCCGGTGCCGGCATCGGAGCCGGCGCGGCAGGGGCGCCGGAGCCACCGCCGGTGCCGGCGGAACTCCAACCGGAGCCGCTTCTCCCATCGGTCGACCCGCGCCCGGAAGCGGTCCCGGGATCGCGATTTCCGCCGGTTCGGACCTCTGGAAATGGTCTGCCGGGAGGGCGTGGGCCCGTGCCCACGCGTCGCGGACGGCGTCGCGATAGGCTTCCGGCGTCCAGTCGGATTCCGCCAGGGTGACGTTGTGATAGTCGAGCAGTGTTCCCTTGCGGTAGTTCAGATCCATGATCGCCTGCGCGTAAGTCGAGAGGCTCGTGTAGTAGTTCTGTTCGGCGTTGGCGAGACTCGATTGTGCCTGGAGCACGAAGGCCAAAGTCGTTGTGCCCGCCTCGTATTGATACTGGTAAAGGGCCAACTCGCGCTCGGTGGCGACACGGCGATTGAAATACGATTGGGCCGTCTGGTACGCGGCGGCCACATTTTGAAACGCGACGGCCAGTTCCTGCGCAACTTCCATTTCTTGTTCGGCGAGGGCCTGGCGGGCCTTGGCGACTTTCCACTCGTAGTTGCGGACTTGCGCCCGTGCCGAACGGAAGCCGATCGGCACAAAGAAGGTGAAGCCGACGTTCCAGCCCGTTTGCTGATCCTCGGCCAGCGAGGCAAAGGCGCTCGAGTACGGCTGTGCCAGTTGCGACTGTTGGCTGATCAGGTCGTTGCCGAAGGCGTTGACGCGATAGGCACCGTTTAAGTTCAACGTCGGATTGGTCAAGCTCTTGGCCGCTTTCAACTGCAGTTCCAGGCTTTTGATTTGCCACTTCTGCATCCGCAGCTCGACGCGGCGGCTCAAGCCTTCGGTGAGGCAGTTGTACCAGTCCGGAACGAAACGAGCCGTCAGAGGCTCGTCGATCGGCCGAATAATACGGCCGTCGTTGACCGGCAAGCCCAGCAAGCGACGGAGATCGGTCTCGTTGGTGTAGAGGTTGCTCAGCGTCTGCTCGGCCGTGGCTCGCGTGTTGTAAAGCTGGTCGAGGGCCGTGGCTTCGTCCACGGGAGTAAACCCGGTAACGCCGCCCGCCTTCAGCTTGGCGTACGCCTCGCGCCACGACCGCAGCGCACTGTTATGCGCCACGACCGCCGTGTGATAGAGCCGGTACTGAAGATAGAGGTTCCAGTACGTGTTCTCGGTATCGCGGAGCAGGGTTAACGCCGAAAGCTCGAATTGCCCCAACGCGACGTCTTCATTGATACGGGCGATCACAACGCCCTGGCTCACGCCGCTGACGCCGGCTACCCCATTTCCCAACGGCGTCGCGATCCGAGTGAACTCGGTTCCGGAGCCGGCCCACAACGGCTGCGTGTACCCCGCCTGCACGTAACCGTTATACGAGGTTGGAAACAGCACAGGCTGGTTCGTCGCCACGTAGTTCCAGATGTTGCTCAACGACAGCGTACCACCGTTGGCGAACGTCTTGGACAAGGTCGAGTTGTAGGTTCCCGTGTATTGGTCCAGCACTTGGCCGGCGGGCAGACCGCCGGCGAGTGCGGCGTTATTCTGGATGGCTTCGTTCTGCCCGATGTTGAAGGTCGTGGTCCAGGTGGCGTCGAAGTCGCTCAAGGCTGCCTCGACACCGCGGGCTCCCAAGAGAACGCCCGTTTCCTGAATGGCCGAGTCGTAGACTGACGGCTGGGCGTTCGGGTTGGACATCAGCCCGTTACCCGGAGTTGTAAAGGCACCGGCGGAGCGAATGATCTTGTTGTTCGCCAGCGAGATTTGAATCGCCTGGCCCAGGGTAAGATCCCAGATCTGGTCTTTCTTTCGTTCGGCAATTGTGTGCGGCGCGACCGAGGCGGTCACGACCTCGGGACGATCCTGCTCGGTCGTGGAGTACTCGATCGAGGTCGCAATGTCCTTGTAGTAGTCGGGTCCGTCGGGTCCGATGGCGTGCAGATCACTCGCATCCTTGCGATGGCAACCCGCGGCAAGCGGAATTGCGGCGGCAAGGAGCAACAGGACGCCGACGTTTAGCCGCTTTAAGCTCTGAAAGCCCATGAAGCTCTCCCCCTCGTCAGTCTCCGGTCGGACATCGAAGCGGAGGACCGTGTTCCCGCGTTATCGATGTGCGCAACCAGATTCGGGCGGTCTAGCGCCGGCAAACAACGGCACCGCATTCCGGCGGCGCAGCCGTACAATCCGGACGTCCGTCAGGACCGTTAGAGCTAGTATCGGCGGAGTAAACGTCAGGCTTTCGCAGAATCCTTGCAAACCGCGGATCCATCTGATACGGTCGCCCCCGTTTTCACAGCCTGGGAGAGCCGGTCAAGATGTATAAAGTCACTTTGATTCCCGGTGACGGTGTGGGCCCGGAAATCGCCGAAGCCACCCGCAAATGCGTCGAGGCCACCGGTGTCAAAATCGACTGGGACGTGCAGGATTGTGGGATCGAAGTGATCCAGGCGGAGGGCAAGGTTCCTGAGCGGGTGCTGAAATCGATCAAGGCCAACAAGGTGGCGCTCAAGGCGCCAATCACCACGCCGATCGGCAAGGGATTCCGCAGCGTCAACGTCTATTTGCGGCAGGAGCTGAACCTTTTTGCCTGTGTGCGTCCGTGCAAACTGTACAAGGGCGTGCGGACCTATTTCAGCGGGTCGAAGGTCGACCTGGTCCTGGTTCGGGAGAACACCGAAGACCTGTACGCCGGTGTCGAGTTCAAGGCGGGCGAGCCGGCGACAGAGCAGCTCATCGGCGACATTAATCGCCTCGCGACCGGCAAAAAAATCTCGACAGGCGTCAAAACCACCGGCGTCAGCATCAAGCCGATCTCCTACGAAGGGACTCGCAAGATCAGCGATTACGCGTTCGAGTACGCAGTGAAGCACGGGCGCAAATCGGTCACGTCGGTCTGCAAAGCGAACATCATGAAGTTCACCGACGGCTTGTGGTACGACGAGACACGGGCCGTCGCCCTGGCGTACGGGGCGAAATTCGAATGGCCCGATCTGGCCCACGACGTCAAACCCGATCCGGAACTGGCAGGGAAGGCGAAGTCGACCAACGGCAAGGTCGCCTACGTCGAGCGGCTCATTGACAACATGTGCATGCAGCTCGTGCAAAAGCCGGAAGACTATGACGTGATCGTCACGTCGAACTTGTACGGCGACATCTTGAGCGATTTGTGCGCGGGCCTGGTGGGCGGCCTCGGCGTGGCTCCGGGCGCAAACATCGGCTCCGATGGTGCAATCTTCGAGGCGACCCACGGCAGTGCCCCCAAATACAAGGGGCAGAACAAGGTCAATCCGACGGCCCTGATCCTCTCCGCCAAATTGATGCTGGAACACATGGGCGAGGCCGAGGCGGCCGATCGTTTGGAACGCGGAGTGGCTGCCGTCATCGCTGAGGGCAAGGACGTAACCTACGACATGAAGGCCAACCGCAACGATCCGACGGCCGTCGGTACGCAGCAGATGGCCGAGGCCATTTGCAAGCAGGTCCGCAAGGCGTAGGCCGGGCAGGCGGCCGGCAGGACTGTCGAATGGACGCAGCGGCTGCCGGCGGACGTGTGAAGCACTCGACCCACCGCGACCTGATTTCCGGCAAAAAAAAGGGCCCGCTGGCCCAGGCCGCCCTGTGGGGACTGTCGGTCGCCTCTTTTTTCTACGGAGCGGCCGTCCGCCTCCGAAATCGGGCTTTCGACCTGCGACTCTTGCGGTCGCATCGCGCGGCAGTTCCGGTCGTGAGCATCGGAAATCTCACCGCCGGAGGCACCGGCAAAACGCCGATGGTCGCCGCCCTGGCCGAGTGGTTCACGTCGCGCGGGCGCGTCCCGTCATCCTCAGCCGCGGTTATCGCTCATTGAGCGATGCCGCCAATGATGAGAAACTCGTCCTCGATCAACTCTGCCCGAACGTCGTGCACCTGCAGTCTCCCGACCGCGTCGCGTCGGCCGCTCAGGCGTACAGAGCGCACGATGCGGAAGTCCTCCTCCTCGATGATGGATTTCAACACCGCCGCCTGGCCCGCGACTTGGACATCGTGTTGATCGACGCGCTCGATCCGTGGGGACGGGGTCATCTCTTGCCGCGGGGCCTGTTGCGCGAACCGCGAACGGCCCTGAAACGATCCGACCTCGTCCTCCTCACGCGGGCCGATCAGTGCTCGGACGAGCACAAAAAACGACTGCTGAACGAAATCCGTGCCGCCTGGAACGGGCGGCTCCCCGTCGAGGTCGTGTTTCGTCCGGTCGGACTGATCAACGCGCCGGGCAAGACCAATTCGATCGGCTCAATCGCGGGCCCCGTCGCAGCGTTTTGCGGGATCGGCAACCCCGAGGCGTTTCGCCGAAGCCTGGAAACGGCCGGATTTCAAGGGCGACTGCTCGGTCCGCGGGTGTTCGAGGACCATCATCATTACGCGCCGTCCGACCTGGCGGCGCTCGCCGACTGGGCCCAAAGCGCCGGAGCCTCCGCGTTGATCACCACTCACAAGGATCTAGTCAAGATTCCACGCACCGATTTGGGGGGGGTGCCGCTCTGGGCGCTGGCGATCCGGGCCGAGATCACCGCCGGCCGCGAGGAACTCGAATCGCAACTTCGATTTTTTTTGCCAAACGCGGCACAAAAAAAGGAATCGTCACCGGCGTCCGGCGGCGTCACGACCTGACGCGCGGACCGGCCACCACGCGTCGATTTCTTCGCTCAGCGCCCGCAAAACCTGCGGCTGCGACCGGGCCTGGTTGTGGCGCTCAAAGGGGTCGGCGAGCACGTCATACAGTTCGGCCCCTTGAGATCGATTGGCCGGCAGGATCAGCTTCCAATTGCGATCAACGCTCCAGCGGTACTCCAGGCTGGCTGCCGGATCGTCGATGTCGGCCACATTGTGCGCGAAGATTTCGCCGAAGACCGTCGTCCGCGTTAGATGTCCGCGATCGGCCAGCACCTGGAACAGGTTCACCCCCGGCATCGACGGCGGTTTTGAGATCCCCGCAGCGGCCAGGATCGTCGGGGCGATGTCGATCGAGCTGATGAGGGTCGGATAATCGGCCGGTGCAATGGTTCCCGGCAGGGAAACCAAGATCGGCGTCCGCACGCCGCCGTCGTAGGGCGAATTCTTGGAGCGCAGCGCGAACTGGGCCGGCGGGTGACTGTGTCGGGCCTCCTCGCTCGGCGCAATCCAGCCGTTATCCACCACGAAAACGACGAGCGTCTTTTCGGTCTGCCCCTTGTGCTTCAAGAAATCGAGCAGCTCGCCGCACGTCTCGTCGAACCATTCGCACATCGCGTAATACTTGGAGACGGCTACGGTACGGCGGGGCGACAGATATTTCAGCAGCAGCCGCTTGGGCGGATCGTGCGGCAGGTGCGGCATCATCGGGGCGTACCACAGGAAGTACGGCGTCTCGCCGCACGAATTGATGAAATCGAAGACCGGCTTGAGTCCCTCGCGTCCAATCCGCAGGCCCTCGTCGCCGTGGCGGCCGCCGTGCTTGGGGTCGCCGTGCGTCATGCCGGCGGTGAATCCCGCCTCCGCGAAATTTCCCTCCCACCATTTGCCCGACTGGAAGGATCGATACCCTCGGGAGGCGAGCAGCTCCGGCAATGTCGTCGCTCGCCGAATGTGTTTGAGCATGAGCGAGCGGTCGGTGCCCGGCGGCGGATCGTTCCCCGTGATCCCGTGCTGATGCGGATAAAGCCCCGTGATGAGTGTCGCCAGGCTCGGCCGGCACAGGCTCGACGGGACATAGCCCCGTCGAAAAACGGCACTCCGCGCCGCCAGCCGATCGAGGTGCGGCGTGTGGACCGCCGTGTGTTTCATGAATCCGAAATCGGTCCACGCCTGGTCGTCAGAAACGATCAGCACGATATTCGGCGGCCGTCCCGGTTTCGGCGGCCGTCCGGAGGCGGCCTCGAGCGGCACGGGGGCCATATGCCCCGTCAAAACCAGACAACAAAAGACCACCAAAACGACGCGAATCGACATGATTTGCCCATTTCAAACGCCAAGTGACCACAGAAAAATACCAAATCGCGGGAAGCCCCCGATAGCGACCACAGGAAAAGATCCGCGTCCCCGCCGCGGCAATACCTTGTGACGACGCGGTTTATTCCCGCCGGCCGAGCCGCGGCCCGTCGATTTTTCTGGTTTTTCTGCGGCGTAAAAAAAAGAGGGCTCCACCGGCCTTGCCTCAAAACGCCGTTTTGGCAGGTACTTTTGGGGCAAGCGAAGGAGTTTTGGGGCAAGATCGATAATTGGGTTCCAAAAATCGCGTGCTCATGACCCTGAAAGCGAACTCTGCTGTTCTCGTTTGACCCTGCGTAGCGTTTCTCTGGCCATAATTCCGATGAAATATTGGGTAGCGACACGAAACAGTTCTATCGGTTGGGCACCGCTTTCTCGGGCTTCGTCCAGTACGGTTTCGTATTTCGCTCGTTCGGCCTTGGACATCGCAGACTGAAGAAATGCCGGAAAGTCATGTTCGACGATTTTCAGCATCGTTCGGTCTGTTTCGGCTGGAGTGCTTGCTGCCGCAATTAGTCCGATTGCGGTTACGGCAGAATCAATCTGCTGGAGCAGCCAAGATTCAATGAATTCTGGATTGAAGTTGCGCTTCTCGGTTGGGCGTCTCTTCCACGGTGCTAGCACCAGCAGTGCCAGGGCTATGCCAATTCCCATGATGGTGACGCACCACCACAAAGTCGGGTCCTTCATGACCTCGGGCAGTTTGTGGCTATATTTCGCGACAAGTTCTGGCGCGCCGAGAAGAATTCCGATGATTGATGCCACAGTCGAAATAATGAGGATAATTGCGGCAATAACGCCTTGTTTCGTAAACTGCATTCCCGCTCCAGAGACACGTTGACAGTGCGAACCGGGAGCGAGTACCATGCATTTACCACGGATACATGGTCCGTTCGCGGACACGCAAATGACTAAGAGCCAGCAGTTGCAAGCTGCTGGCTCTTTTAGTTTATCCGTCTTTGATTCAGTCGTTCCAGATCAGTTCGCCGCGAGCATCACGGGAACCGCCGCGAAATCGGGCCGCACGCCGAATTCGTGCATCGCCTGAATCAAGCAGCAGATGTTGTGGCAAAGGATTTTGCACAGCGCCTCGTTCTTCATGGCCACGGTCGTTTTGCTCCGCACGCTGTCGCCAAACTTGGCCTTGATCATGCTGTTCGCGGATTCAATGTTCGACCGCTTGTGGTAGCTGGCCATGAATTCCTCCCGGTAGAGGCTGAAGAAATGCAGCGCCTTGGCGTAGAGTCCGCCGACGCCGCCCGTCGCATTTGAACGGAACGGGATGTACGCCTTGGCCCCGTGCATGGCGATCGCCTGTAGGTTCCGCTCGCTCGAATACTGGTTATCCGCCGACACTTCCGAGACTTTGAAATTCTTGGCGGTCGTGTCGAGCAACGACGGGAGAATCGGGCTGTCGTTCGTGTTGCGGTCGTAAATCTCGGCAGCGGTAACAACGTGTGTGACCACCCCGACCATCAGGTGAACCTTCACCCAATCGTGTTCCTTCCTCTCGGCTCCGTATTTGTGGTCAAACCAGCGGTGAAACCGGCTGGTCGTAAAGCCGGTTGAATCGGCCGCGAAGTCTTGCTCGATGGCCGTGAGGGGCAGGCTGCTCCGTTCAATCAACTGAGTGAGAATCGGCGTCAGTTTCTCGTTTTCCAGGTGGCGAAAAATCGAGTTGTAGTGCGGGACGCTGCCGACGTGTCCCTTCGTGTGCGCGTCCTGAAGATCGCACATGAATCGCCGGCCGGAGAGAGTCGAGAACACTTTGAAGCACGCGCTGAACACCACGTCCGCGAGTGGAGCGCGTGGACGTCCCGTTGCCCGCGGAGGCTCTTCGATGCCTTTACACAATGCGGCGAGCAACTGCTGAAACAAATCCTTTTCAGCGACTTGGGCGCGATTGTAAGCAGGCCATTGCTGCGAATAGGTTTTGCGCTCGACGGTCTGTGAGAACGTCACCGATTCGGTGATTCGCTCGCTCCCGTCGTCGAATAGCTCGCGCTGCCGCACGATCCGCACCGCGTAAATATGCTTGCACGTGTGCCCGTGCATCTCGAAATCGGGGCACGTGCAGCACGGCGACTGATCGTCTGGATTGACAGTATATTTCTTCCCGTCCCCGGTCTGGCTCGGAACAACCCACTTGCCCCCGCGTTGCACGATCTTCGCCATCGCGGCCAAGATCATTCCCCGTTGTTCCCGGTCGAGCAGTTTCCAGTTCGTCATGGCTTTCCCCTCGTGTCTGTCAATATCATACTGCCAGACCGAAGTCGTGTCAATGACATCTTGACAGAATTTTGGAAAAAGCCTAAACTTCCCCCGTGGGAAAACAAAAGATTGAGGACCCCGTGATGGCGGCCGTTCGAGAACGGTTCGCCAAGTCGGGCCTAACGCAACAGGAACTCGGTGAGCGTATGGGGTACGCGCCCGGCTCGGCCCGACAGTCCGTGTCCCAGTTCCTCCAGAGCGGCGATCCGCAAATCGGTATGTTGCGTCGATTCGCCAGCGCGATCGGCGTTTCCTTGAAAACGTTGATTCAATGACAACGATGGAAACGCGAAAAAGAATCACGCGCGTACACTGTGGATGCGGGAAACCGCAAGGATTACCTATTGCGCCGTTGGGTATCGGCACATTGTCGACTTGCCGCCTTCAGCAGCACGCGACGTGCCCACTGTGACGAGGACTTGTCGCCGGCCGATTCGGCGGCCGAATCGACTTGCTGACGCTCTTCGTCTGTCATGCGGATGCGGAACGGCTTATCTCGGCGATCTTCGTCCGACAACGGCCGTCGTCCCATGCGTGTCACTGTTGCCATGATTTCCTCTCCAGCAGTCGCCGCTTGCGACAGCCGGTTCGACTCGCGGCTGGATGACTTGAGACGGTTCTTTGATCGCGGGGCAGGCTTACCCCTCGGCACTCTCGTTCAGTGAGTTGCACGCAACTCCCAGAACCCACGCGCATGCCTTGCGATGTTGAACCTGCGTTCATCAAAGGCTCTGTCGTCGGAATATGCGCTGATGAGCACACTTTCCCATTGAAGCGAAACCTGCTGCGACGGTGGCCCCACGAAAATGAGCGCATTGTCATCAATAATACATAAGTCAAAGAGCTGCTGATTTGACGGGCCGACCCCGACCTTGAACGTGCCTGCCTGATGCGTTGCTTGTAACGGCAATGGAAACTGCATGCCATACGCGAGGCCCGACACGAATCCCTTAACTCGAACAGAAACTTTGAGAGTTCTGTATGAAGTGTTTTTGACCGCGATCCTCCAGTAATTTGTTGCTGGATCGAACACGGGTTCCGGATCAATTTCAAGAGTTTCGCTCGTAAGCTCGGCAACCCTGGAGTCGAGTTTGAAAAGTTTGACGTTCATTTGTCCTGGTTCAGCGGGAATTGGACTTTGGGCCGGTTGACGTTAGCGAGTTGAGAAGCACATCCTGTGGAAGATGTCGCGGCCTCGTGCCGCGAAGGTTTTTCGCTTGGATGCTGATCCCGAAGGGGAGTGAAGGCGGGCGGCAGTGAAGCCGCCCGGCCTTCGGTCTCAGCCCCTGGAACGGCGCTCGGGTCGCACCTCTGCGTTGCCCTATCCTCCGTCCAGGCCGCGTTTGATTGTGCCGCCGTGGGAACCATCAGGCAATTCCTCGTGCCGCCTGACGTGCGCGTCGCCGGCGTTCGCGGGCTTGTTCCAGCTTGCGATCGCGTTCGGCGAAGATCACCTCCTCCAGGCCATTGAGTTTGTCCGCCGGCGTGATGTAACCCAACGCCGAGTGCAAGCGAGCGTGGTTGTAGTGGTCCACGTAGGAAGACACACGACGACGAGCTTCCTCGACCGTCGCGGGACAAGCCGGCCGAAGACACTCGCGCTTCAGTGACCCGTACCAGCGTTCTTTCTTGCCGTTCGACTGAGGGTAATAGGGGCTGGTGCGCACGTGCGTCAGCCCCACCAGGCGGATGAACTCCTTGAAGTCCCGCGCGACGAACTGCGGTCCATTGTCGGAGATGATGTCGCGGTCGGGCACCCGGATATTTCTCCAGCGCCTTTTGCACGATCACCTGCACATCGAATTCCTTCATGGTTTCGCGCAGCTCCCAATGCACCAGGTAGCGGCTCGATCCATCGAGCAGGCTGATCAGGAAGTAGAACGTTCCCTCCAGGTTGAGATAGGAGATATCGATATGCCAGTGCTCGTGCGGCCGAAGCGGTTGAACGAAGCCGGTCCCCTTCTTCGAGGGCTTTTGCCACCTGCGGTCCAGCCGTCCGGCCGATTTGAGCACGCGGTAGGCTGGCTGGGCTGACGGCCACCACGTCGTCATCGAGCATCATGAAGGTGAGTCTCCGATAGCCCTCTAGCGGATGACGGTCGTGGAAGTCGAGGATGGACTGCTTCTCCCAGTCTTCCAGCCAGAAGTCGCGGGGAATCTTCCCGTTGTGCTCGTTGGCATGGCCGTAGCGCTCCTTCCAGGCGTGGAACTTGCTCTTGCCCAGGCCGAGCCAGCTCAAGAGCCTCTTGGCTGGCAGTTGGGCGCGTCGGTCCAGTGGCCGATGTAATCGACGATCTGGTCGCGCGTGTCGTGGGGAACCCAACGCCCGTTCAGAGCACCCCATTGCGTTTTTTTTCGCGGACGTTGGCCTCCAACAGCTCGGCGATGACTTCGTTCTTCTGTGCCAGTTTGGCTTCCAGGTGCTCGATGCGGGCCTCCTTGGCGCTCTCGACGCGGCCGTTGCCCGCCGACCGCTCAAATGCCCGAGCGGCTTGCGCCAGCACCTGGTTGACC
Organism: uncultured Planctomycetaceae bacterium; assembly: GCA_963833105.1. GTDB lineage: Bacteria > Planctomycetota > Planctomycetia > Planctomycetales > Planctomycetaceae > DASPSM01. The sequence goes on along the minus strand of CAWHWU010000024.1, from coordinate 1,756 downwards.
CAGGTGTGGATCTGGGTTGGGAGCAGCTCGAATTCCTCAGCCAGCTTGGAGACAGGCTCTTTGCCTGCGACATGCCTGCGGACGATCTCCGCCTTTTGCTCCGCGGTGAAGTTCCTGCGAGGACGAGACATGAACAAGACCTCCGGTTCAGGTTATGCTAACCCAACCGGAGCCGAAGTCCATTTCCATCTGAGGCAGGACACATTGTGTGGAATGCTTGGAATGGCGCTATCAAGGCAATCGCCACTAGTGTAGTGTCTCACGCAGATGGGATCTTATCGAGGGCGGCGCTGGCCCGGCGGACTTTTTCCAGGATGTCTTCGGCTTTGGCGGTCCAAACGAACGGCTTGGGACCTGCGTTTTGATGGTCGATGTATTCCTGGATCGCCGCGATCAATTCATTCAACACTCTGGAACACGCCGCGGCGAATGCGTTTGTCGGTGATCTCCCGGAACCAGCGTTCGACCAGGTTCAGCCACGAACTGCTGGTCGGGATGAAGTGCATGTGAAACCGCGGATGCCGCCGCAGCCACGCTTGCACCTTGGGGTGCTTGTGCGTGGCGTAATTGTCCACGATCAGATGCAGGTCCAACTCGGCCGGCGTCTCCGCGTCGATCAGCTTGAGGAACTTGATCCATTCCTGGTGGCGGTGCCGGGGCATGCACTCGCCGATGACCCTGCCCTCGGCCACGTTCACGGCGGCGAACAACGTCGTCGTGCCGTTGCGCTTGTAGTCGTGGGTCATCGTGCCGCAACGGCCGGGAACAACGGCAGGCCCTTCTGCGTGCGATCCAAGGCCTGGATCTGGCTCTTCTCGTCGCACGACAGAGCACCAGCGCATGTTCGGGCGGATCCAGGTACAGACCGACGACGTCGCCCAGCTTTTCGGCGAACTGCGGATCGTTCGAGACCTTGAATGTCTTGCCCAAATGCGGCTTGAGGCCGTTGCCCGCCAGACACGGTTGACGGTCGAACGGCTCACGTTCACCGCAGCCGCCATCGTTCGCACGCTCCAGTGCGTGGCGCCCTCCGGCGTTTCCTGTGTTGTCTTGGCGATAATCGCGCCCTCCTTGGCGGCGGAACCGACGCGGTTCGTCCGCCGCGGGGAGCATCTTTCTCGATCCCGGCCAGCCGCTGTTCAGCAAAGCGATTCCGCCAGGTGCCGACCGTTCGCCGCGTGCAGCCGAACTCGCTGGCGATCTCGTCGTTCCGCTTCCCGTCGGCCGTAGCGAGAATGATCTTCGCTCTCTGCACCAATCGAGCGGGTGTGCTGCGTCCGCGCGACCACTTGGTCAACGTGACTCGTTCGTTCGCGGTCAAGACGATGGCTCTCGCAATACGCATGGCATTGATCCTCCGTGTTCGGAGAATTAGACGCCAGCGAGCGAAATAAAATTCCCGTATTTCTGTGACACTACACTAGAAGCATCGTCCAGCACCACCACGGCATATGTAGCGAGCCAACACCAAAGGCCGCATCGGCGATCAATCCGCCGATGCCGGTTAAGAATGCGATTGTCATGGCGACACCGAGCCAGCCAGACGCCGATACATACGACGCAAGAGACGATTTCCATGTCGGTTCCATCCCGCCAGCCTAGCGGAACGTGGCCACAATAAGTAGGGCCGAAAAGAGGTTGCGGCGTTATTCACGGTTGATGCCCTAACCGAATGGCACCCGCCCGTCGTGCATTTTGCCTTTTGGGGCAGGCCGCCGACTTTTGGGGCAAGCACACCCTTTTGAGGCAAAGCCGG
>CAWHWU010000023.1:0-321185 GCA_963833105.1 uncultured Planctomycetaceae bacterium | reverse complement strand
AGGGCGATCCTTTGAGCGAAGGGACCGCCCTCGTCCGGGGCGGTCTTGTTCGTAGGAACAAAACCGCCCCGGCACGCACCGGGGCTCAGATCGAGAACACGGTCAGGTCAAGATGCGGCACGATGCGGATCGAGCCGCTCAAATAGAACGAACCGACCCGCTGACTGGCCGGGTATGGCCGATCAACGGGTCAAAGGAGCGTGAGTCAAAATGCGGCGCACGGCTGGCATGCTGTCACGCGTGCCGGGTTTGCCTCTCACGTCCGGGGTAGTCGGAGGAGACCCGAAGGACGAGAAGGCACGCAAAACAGAAAGCCCAGGGCCCTCACACGAGAACCGTGGGCTTGGAGATCGGCAATGTCTGTTACCGTTCCCTTATTTCAATCTGCCGAAAACTGGCTGTCTTTTAAGCTCGTGGTCCTGTTCGGGGACGAGCGACTCGGATGTTTCCTGACCTCGTTTTCCGCAGCACCAGCTCCGCGAAACGCCCTGGGGTCGCCTAACGTACCTCGATTACCGACGCCCTCCAGTTCGGCCACCACGACTATGACCAGATCGACGCGTACTGCCGCCAGCTCAAAATCGACTGGTTCGGCCTCGGTCTGGGACGAGCCGTCGGTGGATTTTCTAGTTCACTACAACCGGCCCTTCCCTCGGCCCACCTGACGAATCATGCCTTGCTCCGCAAGGTGTGTCACACCGGGGTCTCGCTGATTTTGTCGACCGGCATGTCGACGGAGTTTGAAATCGGCGCGGCCATGCAGGTCCTGCACGACGAGAAGGCCAACACCCGCGTCACCCTGCTGCACACGGTGAACGCCTACCCGTGCCGGAATGCCTTCAACGTGAACGTGATGAAATGGCTGGACTCGTTCTGCCTCGCCCTTCGCCCGCCCCCCGACGAGGTGACTGCCTTACGGAACCGTTCACCCGAAACGAGCGAAAACGACGACAGGGGCTTCGCTACGCAGTGACGCCGATGGCGGGAGTTAGAAACTCGACCGAAAGGATTCGCGCCTCGACGTTCCGGAACGCGGTTGTCACTGACAACCGAAAGCACTGTCAAATGAGGTTTTCTGAGGCTTTCGCGCTTTCAGAGGAACTCGCGATAAATCGCTGTGAGATGCAGATTTCCGCGAAATTCAGCGTTGTTTGGGAACAGGTCCAGGAACAATTAGAAATCCGTTGCTCTATCCATCTGAGCTACGGGCGCAAATGTGTCAAAAAAACCTTATTTTACAGCACATAATCGACATTTGACCGAGCCATTTCCGAACCTCAAAACGTCCATATTTTAGTGTAAATCCGTGCGGTTTTCAATGCTTTCCGTGCGGAATCCGTGCGGCCTGTTGATAACTGCGGTCAGCGGTTTCGCCGACGAACTCTATAGCCCCGGCCCGATCGAAATGAGATGCGGTTCGTTCCCCGCACGATCTCCACGACACATTCTCCCGGCCGAGGGATGCCTTGGCTGCCGGTATTCTGGTGATTGCGGGCGTTTGTTGCAAATGCCAAATCTGGCCGAACGAGCGCGAAGACCCTTCGTGGGCGACAGTTCTAGCTCGGGCAGTCGCTGCAAGATTTCTGCAGGGCGGCGCACTCGAAGACGTGCAGTACCTCGCCCAGGGGGCAGCTGATTCCAGGACCTCCCGGCTCTATGAAGGGAGACGCAATCAGGTCACCTGGATTGGGAAAAGATTTCGATTTCAGGCAACCGATTGAGCGAAATATGTATTTGTCATTTGCCGCCTCACTGATCGGGGGTCGCCGCGCTACGGGACTCACTCTCATTCGGTCCTCCGCGACGGACGCCTCAGCTGACGGTGTCATTCGTCGCATGGCACACGTCGAATCGGAAAAGACAGTTGCTACGCTGGCTGACGCCCGTGCGGTGTCGTTTATCGGGTCCTCGGCCGACACGCGATCCCGCGGCTGTGCCAGACAACGCCGCGGCGTCTTACGCAGCAACACGATCCGTCGGCCAGTGTCATTTCAAATGAGGGACACGCCGGATCGGGCTACGGTCTTCCAATTGCGCCTCCGGCGAGTTTACTCCCCGGAACTGCGGGCCACGCGGAAGCCGAGGCCGGGAAACTGGTCTCCCGGCGAGCCGCCAGCACGCTGCGCCGCGCGGCAGCTCGCGCCGCCCCCTCGCCAGGCTCCGCCCCGAAGTACCTCGCATCGAGCCGCCGGAGGATGCTGCTGGGTCGGACTCCGGAGAGTGCGTGTAATAGGCCGGATCGAACATGTCCCAGCACCATTCGTTCACGTTGCCGTGCATGTCGTAAAGTCCGAATGCATTCGGTCGATAACTGCCGACTGGGACAGTCCTGCCCGGCGCCGGACTTTGTTCCTCGGTCCCATATGGCAGTTTGCCATTGCAATTGCACTCGGCGCCATTGTTGGCAATGCCAAAGTTGAAGGGGGTTGTCGTTCCTGCCCGACAGGCGTATTCACATTGTGCTTCCGTCGGCAAACAATAGCCGCCGCCGCCCTCGACGCTCACCTCTGCGTCTTTTATCGATCCGTCCGTCTCGCGTTCGATGTCGGCGATCCGGTAGTAGGGCCGCCGCCCCTCCTTCTCGCTCAGCTTGTTGCAGAATTCGATTGCATCGTACCAGGAGACTTGCTCCACGGGATTCCGGCTGGTGTCGACGCCTGTCGCGGCCTCGGCCGGACCTCCGGTGTTCGAAAACCAGCTCGGGTTGCGCCCCATCACCTGTTCGAACTCGCTTTGAGTGATCTCATAGACGCCGAGAGAGAAGGGCTTCGTAATGCGGACACGGTGTTGCTGCTCATTGCCGTTCCGCTGGCTTTCGGAAATGGGCGACCCCATCTGAAACTCCCCCGGCGGAATCAGCGCAAGTTTGATCCCAAGCGAATTCGTCGAAATCACCGCTGCCTTTAAGCGCTCCGCCCACTGTTTTTGGGCACTCTTCGCAGCGGTTTCTTCTGCGGTCAGCGAGCGGGAGCTATGGCCGATGTTGGCTTTCGGAATCGTCTTGTTGCTGGCGGGCAGCAGGTCCGGCAGACCCTCGAACAACACGTTTCCCTGCGGATCGCTGACCTTGATCCGACGAAACCGGGCCGCCGCGATGTCTGTGAAGAGGCACATCCGGCCGTTCGTGAACCGCGCGTCGGTCTGTTCAAACTGTAATACGCCGTCCAGATAAGCTCGAAAAGTGTCGCCGCGAACTTCGACCTTCAGCGAATACCACCGGTTCGATGAGTATTTCAGCGAAATCGCATTATCCCGACCCCATTTCCCGTTATACGCATGCTCAGAATTGAGCCATCCATTCCATGCGAGCAAAAACGAGCGGTAATGCCCGGGTCCCAGCCAGTGGAAGCAAATCCCCAGTGGACCGCGTCCGCCTGTCTTTTTCGCCTCCAGGTTCAGATCGTAATTCGACAACGTTGCCTCCCCGAAGGCGAGGACTGGGCCGAATTCGCCCGTGGCCAACGTGGGTTGGACCAATTCGTCGTTCTCGATCCTCCATTCGCCCCTGACCAGAAACGGCCGGCTGGAAATCTTGGGGGCCGCAGTTGCGACGTTTGGCTTCGGCCCGACGGGACTCGTGACCACCACGGCAACCGCTGGCTGCTTCTCCTCGGCCGGAATCTTGACAATTTCTTTCTCTTTGCCGACGGGAACTCGGGCCACGCGGAAGCCGATGCCGTGGTCGTTCCTGAAATGCCTTGGGACCCAAGGCGCTCTCGCGTCGCGGGATGCCGCCTCGCAGTTTTTGGAGGGACTGTACCAGCCGCCCCCCCGGTTCACCCGACAGTGGGCCCCATTTTCCATCCTCGTGTCGGCATCGTCACACCACTCGCAGACATTGCCGTGCATGTCGTACAAACCCAGGCGATTCGGCGGGTACGAGCCGACCTTGCACGTCCGATTCGGTCCCTTGCCGGACTTGAAATTCGCTTGCTCGGGCAACAATTGGTTCGTCGGTTTGTCAAAGTAGAAGTAAGACGCGCTTTCAACCTTGTCCGACAGCGGTCCTCCGCGGCAGGCGTACTCCCATTCCACTTCCTTCGGCAAGCGATAGACCCAGCCTGCTTCCTTCGCCTCCATGTTGAGACGTTCGAGGAAGTCCTGCGCATCGAGCCACGACACGTGCTCCACCGGAAAGCGGGTCAGATCCGCGTCGGACACATTGAGCACCTCGTTCTTGCCGCGTCGGAAGAAGCCCCGATTGCGACCGGTGACCGCAGCCCATTCCGCTTGCGTCACCTCGTACTTTCCGAGGTAGAAGTCTTGGTCAATCACCACTTCCTTGTCGCCGGTTTGGCCGCCGCCACCGCCCAGCCACGACTTGCCTTTCGGCACCAGCACGAACTCCATGCCGATACTGTTCTTGAACGTCGGTGGCAGCGCGGCTGTTGTCTGCTCCTTGTGAGCAGGTGTCGGTGGAGACGACGCAGACTTGCCGCCGGCGGTTGGACTCGACGACTGCTCTTCATGGCCGCGTGTCGGCGGCGCGATCTCATTGTCGAGCCATGCCACGAGCTTTTTGTCGAGGATCGAAACCGTGACCGTCCGCTTTTCGCCTTTTTTTAGCGTGAAGCTTTTGGTGATGGTCTCTAGGCCGGCGGAAGTGATCTTTAGTTCCTGGTCTCCAGGCTCGACCTTGACCGACTGCTTATCCGGCCCCGTGACGGTCAGCGTGGTCCCCTTCACGGCAACTTCTACGCCCAGATCTTGGATGTCGATCACGACTGCGGTTCTTCCCAGATAAATCACGATCACGCCCGTCATCACCCCGAAGACCGCCAGGCCGAAGGCCAGCACGCTCCAGGGAATCCAGCCTCTGTCGTTGAGTGGTCGGCGAAATTGATCCAAGACGCCGATCCGCGCCGCTCCCCCTTCGCCGGGCCTGGAATACTTCTCCCGCACCTCGAGTGCCCGATGATGGCCCGGCTTGACCTTCAGCAGCGCTTCCGCTTTCTTGAGCGCGGTCTGTGCATCGTTGAGTCGCTCGGCTTCGTCGATGTCGACGATCAGGAACGTGATTTCGTCAGCCTTGGCGCGGGCATTCTCGAAGAGCGCTACGAGCCTCGCATTCCGCTGCTCCTCGGGAATTCGCTCGACGATCTGGATCGTCTGCTCATAGTCGCGGCGGGCCAGACACTTTCGCGCCAATTCCTCGAGCGACGCCAGGTCGCTCTCCGTCAGCGACTTCGGCTTGAACGATTTCAGAGCCTGGGACGCGCTGGCGTCCGCCCTCAGTCGATCGGCCGACGACTGGCCGGCCGGCGACTCGGTGGCACGGGCGGTTTGTCCGCCCGTGTCTTCTTGCTTCGGCTTCGCGGCCGGGTTCTTCAGAATGCCCGCCAACTCGTCGGCAACGGCCTTCAGGGACGCAAAACGTTGCAGCGCCGGCTTGGCCATCATCTTGAGGCAGACCGCCTCGATGCGCGGATCGAGGTCTGGCCGCGATTGGCTGGGAGGCGTCACTTCCTTGGTCAGGATCTGCCCCATCACGGCCATCACCGACCCACGGAACGGCAACTGACGGGTGAGCAGCTCGTAAAGAATCACGCCCAGACTGTATTGGTCCGTCGGCGAACCGATTTTCTCCGGCTCGCCTTCGACCTGCTCGGGCGACATGTAGGCCGGCGTGCCGATGATGTCGCCAGTCTGCGTCAAGCGGATGTCGTCCTCACGGCGGGTTTGCCGCGCGAGGCCGAAATCCATGATGGTCGGTTCGCCCTTCTTGTCGACCATGATGTTGGCCGGCTTGAGGTCGCGGTGCACGATCCCGTGGTCGTGCGCCTCCTGCAGGGCCAGGGCCAGCTTGCGGATCACGATCAGGATCTGCCGCTCGCTCTGCGGCTTATCGGGCTGAATATAGGCCGAGAGGGGCCGCCCCTCGATGTAGGCCATCGAGATATAGTGCTTGCCGTCGATCTGGCCGAAGTCGTAGATCGGACAGATATTGGGATGCCGCAGGTTGCCGGCCGCGCGCGCCTCGCGAAAAAAGCGCTCCATCTGCTCGCCCGTCGGGTCTTCGGTGAAGTGGGGCGTTTTGAGGGCGACCTGCCGCTCGATCTGAGTGTCCTCGGCCAGGTAGACCGTCCCCATCGCACCTTTGCCGAGCGCCCGGATAATTCGGTAACGGCCGAACCGGCCCTCGAGCCCGCGCACCACGTTCCGCTTCGCCATCAATTGTGGCACGACGGTTTCCTGGCCCTGCCCCACAAATGACTTGGTGGAGTCGTGCGCTTGGTCATGCGGAGTCTCAGTCTGAGCCGCGGCCAGCTTTCGCACGTCCTCTTCGGCGGCGATGAACGATCGCAGCTGCTCGGCGATCGGTGCGTGCCGTGCGAGGAATTCCTCCCGATCGACCGGCTCGCCGCGATCGACCCGCTCCAGGTACTCGTGTAGCGCCGCTTCAACCCGCGGGTCTTTGGGTTCGGCAAACTTCGATTGATCGTTCACCAGCCGACTCCCGACGCTCCGCGCCTACGAGACCTCGGGTCATGCCAAATCATCCTCGCTACCAGCAGAAGCACCGTCTAGCGGTAGATCGACGCCCAGGCGCGTGCCTTTCGGTCTCATGAAGATTGTGAGTGCCAAGAGCATCGCGAAAGAGGACTGAATCGTTACCGCTCTACTTTTTTCGTGCCGTGTTCGGTCTACGCAAATTGATCGATACCGGACCTGTCAGAGGAACTCATCGGACCGCTAAGAGAGTCGGCACGATGATTCGTCGTCGAAGACACAGGCTCTAACAGCCCGAGTTACGGTTGCGCTCCGGTGTATTGCAGGACGAGTTTATATTGGGGCCAGTTGCGCGGGTTCTTCTGCAACCTTTTCCCCACGACCTCCATGCGGTCGCCCGTAATCTTGCCGGCAAACGACACCGGCGAATCGCCCTTGATCTTGCGGTCACCCGGATCCTTCCACTTGATTTCGTGGGAGACGATCCGCCCCGCGATTTCTGCTCGCTTGAAGACACCCAGGATTTTTCCCTTGAACCTGTCGCCGTCTCGATCAGTGATGATCAGGCGACACTTGTCCGGATTTCGCCACTGGGGCGTGCGACTCGTAAAGAATCCATCCGCGTGAAACAGCTCTCCCTCCCAAACGCTCCCTTTTGCAAGCGGGTCCGCGCCGTCCGCCTTCTTGGCCGTGAACCCAAACTTGTTGACCTCCATTTCCGGCAGATATCCCTGATCGCAATAGAGGGTCGCGCTTCCCCCCGCCACATACCGTTCATTATTGATACCGCTCACCAGTATCCGGATGGTGGTCCCGGGCGCCAACTTGGGAATGTAGTTGAAGACAGCCGCTGGCATGGACTCAAAGATGTTCATGGCCAGCTTCAGCGCCACGACATCGTCGGATACAACACCGGCTGCATAGTCCATTTGGAGCGAGTTCCTTTGCTCAGGCTCCAATTCGCGGACGATGCCGGTCGTTTTAAAGCGGCCGATCAAGAGGACATTGGTCAGCTCGGTGTCTCCCCGGTATTCCAGAGCAATGTATTTCGCGAGAATCCCCAGCGAACCACCAGGGTATTTTCCGCCATTCGCTTTGCTCTTGTTCTCGAAATCGACTTCATCACGGGACTCTAAACGACCTCGAAAGGTCTGGCGGTCGAGAGCCGTTGTTGACAGTTTGGGCCCATATAATCGCTCGACATTCTTGGCAATATTGGACGTGGCCTGATTGATCACAATCGCGAACTTGTACTTGTTGGTTTGATTCCGCTGCATCATGCCCATCAATTTCTCGACCCCGAAGAAGACGGCGTTTTCCAAAAGCCCGTGATAATCGAGGTCGCCAGGAAACGTAGTGAGTTCCTCCATGGCTTGCGTAACCGCAAGTTCCAGGATTGGCTTCGGAAGGTGCCTGATCATGTCCGCCCGTTCTTTCGGCAACTCGGACATGTTCTCCATCAACAGTCGCCGAACGAGCATCACGCGGGCAAGAGTTGACCGGGGTTGCGGGCTCTGCGCTTCCTTGACGAGGAAATCAAGAGATTGGTCGAACCACGGATCGGAGACGATCCGCTCCTGGTTGTCGTAATACCAGTTGCTCGCCGCCTTCAATAAGGCAAGATCTTCGCCAGTCAGTCGACCTTGACCGCCGCCGTTACCGGCAACCGGGCGCCGCCGTTGCCATTTTCCGCCGGGCGGTCAGCGGCCGTCCTCTGGTCATCCGGTCGCGGCGTCCCTCCGTCATCGCGATGGGCGGGCCTGTCGGCGCGGCGCCCTGACTCACTGTTCGGGGACGCCGTCGACGCGTCATGCGGCTCGACGTCCTTGATCTCGATGCGCTGGGATCCGGGTGGCTTCTCAGGAACCTGCGACTCGCTCGCCGCAGCGGCGGGCGACGCTCTTTGGCCGTTCGATGCAATCTCAAGTTCCTTTGGCGCCGAGGCCGCCCGTGGGCGGGGCCAGAACACGAACGTCAGGCTCGCCGCCAGCAAAAGAAGCAACGCGCACCCAGCCGCGGCGACTAGGCCTTGTTTCCCCCGCCATTTCGCCGCGCGAACCGCGCCTTCGCCGGCATCGTTCCTTTGAACGGCCGCGACATCCGGGGTGGGAGGACGACCGATGCTTTTGGGAACACGAGGCCGGAGCAACGCCTGCACGGAATCCGCAAGGCGTTTCAGCTGGACTTCAACCGGGGGCTCGAAGATGTCGAGCCAACGCGCATTACTGAGCGCATCTTTCATGGCGCCCGCCGGCTTAACGTCCGCGATCCGGCAGGGGACGACGGGCAACTGTTTGCCGATCGCTCGTTTGAGCTCGCGTCGCACTCGAGGTGACTCGTTCGCGGAGGCGGAAAACACGAGCAGCATGACCTTGGAGGCGTCGATTCCAGCGATGACGGCCGCGCCCCATTCCGTGCCCGGCGGAATGTCGCGCGGGGCGATCCAGCAGCGAATTCCGCGGGCCTCCAGGATGGAGCACGCGGCGTCGGCCCATTTTTTATCTTTCTTTGAGTAGCTGATCAGAACTTCAGGATGGGCCCCTCCCAGTCCGGCGGGTCCAGGATGGCGATCGGGCTGCGGACTCGGCGTGACTGTCTCCTGACCATGCGCGGCGAACGACCGCGTGGAGACTCCGGCGGTTTCGCGCGGAGCTGCACCGGCGCCTAATTTTCTCAACTTTTCTTCGGCGGTGATGAATGACCGCAAGGCGTCGGCGATCTCGGCATGCCGTGAGATGAATTCCTCGCGGTTCACCGGCTCGCCGCGATCGACCCGCTCAAGATAGTCGCGGATCGCGGCTTCAACGCGAGAGTCTTTGATTTCGGCAGGCTTGGAACGATCGTCCACCAGGGCTCTCCCGCCGCTCGGGGCCGTACAGGACGCGAGTCACGCGCATCAATCTCGCCGCCAATAGAAGCACCGTTTAGCGGTAAAGAAGCGTGAGATTGTGGAAAAACCCGTCCGATTTTCAAAGAAATGTATTTTCCCACTCAAGGCATGGCTCAGCAAGAAAGCCCGGCGTTCGCGCGGTGAAAGTCTTTCGTCGTTTCCAAAATGCGGGGCAAAGTGGGTTTGAGCGCTGTCCAAGGAAGTCGTCCTGAGAGGTGTGGACGGCTTGTCTGGCGGCGCTGCAACATCGGACGGGCCGGTCACCGCGGCCGCAGCTTTCCCTTCGCCGATGGAATCTTGGCACCTTCCTTTTTTTGCAGTTCGTGGCTGGATTCGAGGCCTTCTCCTCCTGGGAAGGAGTCAACGGCAAAACCTGATTTCCGAGCCGTGCCACAATCTGCTTGTCGACGATCGAAACGGTGACGGTCTTTGTTTCGCCTTTCTTGAGCGAGAAGCCTTTGGTGGTGGTCTCGAGGCCCGCAGACGTGATCTTGAGTTCCTCGTCGCCAGGCTCGACCTTGACCGACTCCCTATCCGGCCTCGTGACGGTCAGAGTTGTCCCCTTCACGGCGACTTCCACGCCTGGGTCCTTGATGTCGATTACGATCGCCGTCTTGCCCAAGTAAATTGACTGGTCGCTCACAGACCGTCTCCGCGGGCTTGACTTCCCTCCTGGTCTTTTCCTCCACTCTGGCCTTTGCCGCCCTTTTTGCTGTCGCCGCGCTTCTTGCTTTGGCTACTTTTTCTGGCTCTTGCCTGCCTATCGTGGCTATTTCAACTAACGTCCGGCAGCGGTGTTGAGGGTTCTGCGGATCCATTCGTCGCGGCTGATTCCTGCCGCCCTTGCGGCCGCGTCATAAGCGTCCCGCTCCGACGGAGCAACGCTGAATAGGATCTGCCGGCCTGACAGACTCGTTCCGGCCGCGTTCGGCACGACCGTGGTCCCCGCGCCGACACCTCCCGCCGTGACGACCCCAGGTGTCCCGCCGCTAACGGATCCACCAATCGTCTTGTTGACAGTTACGTTTTCGACCGTTTCGTGTTCCCCGGGTCCATGGTGATGAATGTCGTCGTGATGCATGTCCTTGTGATGGTCGTGCGAATCCTCGTGTGCTTTCGACCCTGAAGCCAGCCCGTCCGGTTTGTGTTCCTCGTGGGGCGTTTCTTTCGATTTGCCGGCCGCCTGCTTGGAATCGCCGTGCTTGGCGGCTCCGTGTTTGTGGGCTTCGTCCGATTTGGGCTTGGACCCAGACTTGGCGGCGTCGTTATGAACCGGTTTGCCGCCCGAATGTTTCGGGGCCTTCTTCTTTGGAGGATGCGAGGCGGCCGGCTCCGTCGATCCGTGCGACGGGCGACCGTGCGCACCGAAGCCTGTTGATCCGCCAACCAGCATAAATCCCACGATTGACGCAAAGCATAAACCGGACACGCATTTCGTCATGAATTAGCCTCCCCGTTGTTGTGAGCTAGAGAACGATGCACCACTCAGGGATCTGCGTGGAGTCGCCTCTGGTTCGGCATCACCCCTCGGGTTATGATGGTGCTGTCCCCGGGGCAAAAACTGCAGACCTCTATGAGTATTACGTGGGCTATTAACACCGGGCACGCGTTCGCTGGCTGATCGCCGACGACCGGAAGCGTTCGTTCAAGTTTGAGGACCGCGCCATGGGCATGAGGGACGGCGGTACAACGAGTCCGGCGCTCTTGAATCGGCTTGTCGATTGGCGTGACGACGCGGCATGGCGCGAGTTCGTCGAGCGGTATCGTCCGCTGATCCAGGTCTGGTGCCGCCGCATGCGGCTCGACGCGGATACGACCGAAGAACTCTGCCAGAGGATCTGGATCAATCTGGCCCACCGCATGTCCAGCTTCCAGTACGACCCGTCCAGAAAGTTCCGCGGTTGGCTGCGGCGACTCTGCCATTCACGGGCTGTCGACCTCTTACGTGAGCGGCAGGCGCATCCTGTGTGTTTCCTGGCGGACGAGCTGCCCGGTGCGTCCCGACAGTTTGCCGACGCAGTCGATGCGGACGAGGAGAACGAGGCCGTGTCGCGCTGCCCGGCGTTGCTTCGATTGGGCAAGCAAGTCCACGACTCGGTGAAATGCCAGGTCGAGCCCCAGACTTGGCATGCTTTCTGGTCGATCGCCATCGATGGGCGTACGATTCGGGAAACCGCGGACGTCCTGAAAATGTCATACGCGGCAGCGTTCGCGGCGCACAAGCGCGTCGTGTCGCGGCTCCGCTCCGAAGGTACTCGTGTGCTCCTGGAACGAATGAATTCCGAGTTTGACGTCGGCAAAGACGACGGGCTTTCACCCGTATCCTGATCGGGAGACTCCGGGCCGTGTCTTCCTGCCCTTCCGACGAATCGCTGCAGCGCCTCGGCATGGTTTCCATGAGCGAAACGGACTTTGTTTCGCTGGAGAAACACATCCAGGAGTGCGGTGACTGCCAGGCCGCCTTGGAGCGTCTGGCCAGGGATGGTTCGCAGGGCGAAGCCGGCTCATTTATTCGGCTATCAGAACCGCAGCAGGCACCCGCGCTACCCGGATTCGTGGTGGAGCACGAACTGGGCCGCGGGAGCATGGGCGTCGTTTATCGGGCGTGGCAGCCGAACTTGGCGCGCGCATGTCGCGATCAAGTTTCTGAGGAGAGGCACCGAGGCCAGCCTCGAAGAACGAGAACGCTGGCTGCGGGAAGCTCAATCGCTCTCACGCGTCCGCGACCGCGGCATCGTCCAGATCTTTCAGATCGGAGAGGCGAAGGGATGGTTGTATCTGGTGCTCGAGTTGATTCACGGAGGCAGCCTCAAGGACCGTTTGACGAAACCGCTGCCGCCCCAGATTGCCGCCCGATTCGCCGAGACGATGGCGTGCGCCGTGGAAGAGATCCACAAAGCCGGTCTCTTACACCTCGATCTCAAGCCTTCGAACATCCTGCTCGACAGTCCCCCCGATGGTTCGTGGGAGCAGATGACCCCGATGATTGGGGACTTCGGCATCGCGCGGCTGCAAGACGATCCCGTCGCGACGCACAATGGCGCGTTCGGCGTGTTCGGGACGCCGTCGTACATGGCGCCGGAGCAAATCACAGCGGATCGCGCCGCGATCGGCCCGCTGGCCGATGTGTACGCGTTGGGCGCGACCCTTTACCACTTGCTAACGGGCCGGCCCCCGTTCTTGGCCGCGACAGTCGCCGAGACGCACGACCAGGTCTGCCATCGCGATCCGGTGCCTCCGCGGAACCTGATCCCCAGCGTTCCCCGCGACCTGGAAACGATCTGCCTGAAGTGTCTGCACAAGTCTCCAAAGGACCGTTACGCTTCGGCCGCGGTGCTCGCCGATGACCTGCGGCGATTTCTGAAGGGCGAGCCCGTCAAGGCCCGCCCTCTTGGCCTACCTGGTCGCGCTTGGCTTTGGTGTCGCCGCAAACCCGGAACAGCCAGCCTGGTAGCCGTCGGCATGTTAGCGTTGCTGGGGGGAATTGCCGGCATTGTTGATCAATGGCGCAGGGCCGAAGCGGCGCGCAAAATCGCCGTTGCCAGCGACGTGGAAGCCCAGGAACTGTTAAGGGAGCTGATTCAGTCGAATCTGGTTCCCATGCGTGGATATCATCCCGTTGCGAGCAGCATTGACTCGCTGCTGAAGGCAGAGGCTCATTGCAAGAACTTGTTACAGAAAAATCCCGGTGAAATCACCCTGCGAATTGCGCTGACAGAGGTCTACGGCCGCTTGGGGACCCTCTATGGGCAACGAGGACAGGCGGCGATGGCCGATGCCAGTTTCCGGCGAGCACAAGGCCTTTGGGAAGCGCTGACGAGCGAAGCCTCAGGCAACCCGGATTGCCGGGCTTGGCTTGCCACTACTTACTCCTGGCAAGCGGCGCAAAGTGACCACGATATCCCATTCCCACGATACTTCGTATTGCTTCAACACCTCCAATTACTTCAACGGGCCGATGCAATCTGGCAGAAGCTCGCCGACGAGCAACCCGGTAATTTGGACTTGATGCACAAGATCTGGGAATGCCGCTTGCAGATGACGGGCCACATTACCAGCGAGGTCGGCAGAGACGGTTGCTTGCGCTTGCTCGAGCAGAGCCGAACCGAGCTGGACCGACTCGTTCGCCAAAACCCTGCCGACAGGGCCTTACGAAAGCGACTGGGCCTGACATGCTTTCTTCTCGGAGAAATCTGGGCCCGGGATCCGTCGGCGGGCAAGGCGTCGTCCTACTGGCGCGAATCTTTCGAGCACTACAACATTCTGGCGGAAGGAGGTCGCGACGACCTCCTGGGCAACATTTTGCTGGCGATTTCTTGTTCCCGGCTCATCCAGGGACAGCCCACCGATCCCTACTACGTCCAGGCCGTCCCGCTCCTTGAACAAGCCGGCCGCCGTCTCGACGCGCTCCTCAAGCAGCAGCCACAAAGCGACTGGCTCCGGGAACTGCTCCTGGAAGATTATTGCTGCTTGGCGTTGTGCCACGTCAAAGCGGGCCAAACGGCGAAGGCAGAACAGACGTCTAATGACCGCGTGTGCGTCCTCGCGACACCGCTTGGCGCGGAAGAAATCGAACCCGTGTTCGCGCTGCAGCATGCGACGACGCTGCTTGCGCTCGGCCAACTGCTTCGAGAGGCCAAGCAGCCCGCCGCTGCCCTGCGACTGGCCCGTGAGGCTGCTGCTTTTTCCTCACAATTGGCTGTCTACCCCTCACACGACTTGGGATTCCTTTGCGAACTGGGTTGTGCGCTGACGGTATGCTCCGCGCTTGCCAACCAGCTCGGAGAGCCGGCTTTGGCCCTGCAGCAAGCGGAGTTGGGCCGACGCATCATCGAAGAATGGATCCGCACGGGGCCCGATGGTTTTCGGCACGAAGATGCGCTCTGCGACGTGTGGACGCGGATCGCCAAAGCGCGTTGGAGCTTGGGCGAGCGTGATCAGGCTTTGGTCGCGTTCCGGGAATCTACCGCAATCGAAAAGCGGGTCTTCGAGAGAGAACCGTCCAATCACGTGTACCGCGCGTGGCTCAGCAGGTGTTACGATCGGTTGGTTTTTTATGGCTCACGTGGAGGCGACCTCCGCGGAGCAGCCGATTCGATTTTGGAGCGAACCAAGCTCTGGCCCGACAATCCCGAGCAACTGGCCCGCACAGCCGAAGATTTTGATGGCCTGGCCGAGCGAGTGACGGCTCGCAGCCGCGGCCATCTTTCCCGCGAGGACCAGGCCGAGCGCGATCGCTACCTCGCCGAAAGCCGGCGGGTTCGGCAGGCGGCCGAAGCCGCGACCCGGCGAGCGGGTCACGATTTGAGGGTCCAGCGCTAATCGCTGCGTTGAGCGTGGTCGGCTTCCAATGGAAGGAGCAATGTTTGCCGCAAGACGATTCGGATCTCCGACCTGACCGGCAGTTCCAGTTCTGCATCTTGAACGACCGATCGGGCTGGGGCACAACGTTGGGTGCGAATCTTCGAGCACGAATGGTCGATTACGGGTACCGGCCGCTCAATGTACTCGCCCCGTCACCCAACGGCTGGCGAACGGTGGGGCACAACGTCAAAGCCGCTGGACTGTCGATCCGGGGGTTGCGGGTTCGAATCCCGTCGGCCTCGCTTAACAGAAGTAGCCGCAGTCGAAGGACTTGCGGCTACTGTCGTTTTCGGTGTAGTGAAGATGCTGAGCTGAGTTGGTAACGATTTGGTAACATTCCACGGGTGGCGTTGCGGTGATATTGCCCCATCGAAACGCCAATCGCAGATTCATTGATTGGCGGCGCCGGCGGAATTCCCTGATCCTGCGGACGAGGCAACGGGGTTGACCGGCGCCACTTGTACTTGGTTGCCGGCCGCTGCTTGCGCTTGGCCTCCAGATGGCGCGGCGGCAGGGAGCGGCGTCAATGCGGTAATGTCGAAGGTAACCGCATCTTCGGTGTCGATTCCTTTCGGCGGTTCAGCGCCCTGCACCTTGATTCCGATCCACTGAGTTCCGGGCAGTTTTCTCGGGTGGTCATCCTGTTGAAGTTTGGCTTCCCACTCTTTGTGAACGTCGATGATGTGGCGGTAATAATCGAAGAGGACCTTTCCGAGCGGATTGATACGGCCCACCAACACGGTGTGCTTGCCGGTGCCGCCGATGTTAATCCGAGCCGACCATTCCTTTTCGCTTGCTGGGTCGCATGAGATCTCGCCTTGCGGCCACCAAGTATCCCCGCGCTGGACGATCGCCCAGACATGTTCGCCCTCACGAGGAGCGTTGTTCCATGTTCCTCGCAGCGTCACGTACTCCCCGGTTCCGTGGGCAATCGATCGCCGGTTTTTGGATGCGTGATTTTCGCCTCGACTCTCTGGTGGGATAGGATGAAGTCACGGTTGATCTGACTCACCTGTTGGGCGAATTCAAAGGGGAAGAGTTCGGTTTCGATGCCGCCCTCCTGGAGGCGCAAAAAGCCCTTGCCGCAGACGCTGATGTTCGGGTCGTGCATGCCGACGACGACTTTCCTCACGTGACTCGCGACGAGCCGATCGGCGCATGAATCGAGTTTTTTTCTGCGAACGCTCGCCACGCACGGTTCGAGCGTGGTGTAGACGATGGCCTTTTTCAAATCGGCGCCGCGCTCGATCGCTACGTCCATCGCGATTTTTTCCGCGTGATCGTTTTCCCCGCGGCTCGCCAGCGCGACGACGGCGCCGTCTACGACGATCACCGCGCCGACTCTGGGCGTTGTGGGGTCCTTCGGCTTGCAATTGGCAGCCATGGTGATGGCGAGTTTCATGAAATCAGTATGGTCCATTGTGGACGTCATCGTAGGAAGGCGTATGAGGGCGGTCAATTAATCCGCGCTACTCGAAGAATCATGACCCGCTTTGGCCATGCTGCCGGCGATTGTTGACGGGCTTCTCTTTTTCAGCGGCTGTCTGCGGCATTTCCAGTGCTGTAGCAATTGATTATCCGCTCGATGCTCCGAACGTGTAAACGCTTACGGACAAGCGTCTTGCGAAGACCGTTTTCTGTTAACCCCGATGGCTTTCGCGTTTCGTTAACTTCGCTGTTAACTACAAGCAAGTTGGCAGTGCGGCATTGTGTTAACTGCTGGTCACCTTTTCCGGCATCGACGCGCTCGGCAAAGCTTGAAAGCGGCCACACATGGCCCAATTCTATCGCGCGACCAGCGGTAGGAGGTATCTGGAGTTTAATCGCCGCGAGATCGCGGCCCCTAGCGTGGCCGACTCAATTTCTTGTGATCCAGGTATGCTGCGATGCGTTCTCGGGCAGCGTACGCCGGATTGGGCGACGCGGCGGCAGCGAACGTGGGGCGAACCGCCACAAGGGTTTGGGATTCGAGATATTTGGAAAAACCGAGCAGGGCCTTTTGGTTCTCATTGAGTTCCTGGGCCGGCTCAGCGGCTCCCGGAGCGGCTGGCGCCGCCTGCATCATGGCGTGCGACATCTGAATTGGACCGGGCGTGTCGCGACGAGGGTTTGACGTAACGCGTATCGCTTCAGCGATGCTGTTGGCGTCTCCGGACTCTGTCGGTCAATGGCCTGAGATCCCATTTGTCGATCGCGTATTTGAGGATGCTCGTGTGGTCAAAAGGGGTCGAAAGCACCCTCTCTTCCGTCCACGGTGAGACGAGCACCGCCGGCACTCGAAGTCCGTACTGCCGAAAATCGTATTCAGGCACGAATTGGTCAGGCGGAATCGCCGGAGGCGGGACGACATGATCGAAGAAGCCTCCGTGCTCGTCGTAGACGACAACCAGAAGGCTGGATTCCCAGAGCAGCTCCATTATTGATGAGGGCATTGTAAACGTCGGCCAATAGCGCTTGAGCGGGAAACGTCGAATGCGGTGGGTGATCATCATCCTGCGGACGCTCGGTGGGAATGTGGAAGTAACGCGGCTCGATAAACGAGTAACGCGGAAACTCCGGCTCCGGGCCTTTGGCGTCCTCAAAAAACTGATCCATCCACTCGTAGCAGGCCGCATTTTCGTCTGATTGCTGGTGGCTAAGCACCAATGACTGCGGAACGTCGCCGTGATAAATCTTCCACGGAATGCCCGCCTCGCTGAGTCGGTCGTAAATGGTGTCCTGGTTGTAACCGAGATAGAGAGACGGAGATTGATCCCATCCTTCCGGCATTTTCACTCGGCCGACAGACGTGCCACTGTGAACGAAAAAGCGATTCACCCACGTCGGACCTGGGACCGAAGAATACCAGTGGTCGCAAATCGTGAAATGCCTGGCCAGCGTGTGCAGCGCGGGCAAGAAATCGAGCGGATGAAAGCTCATGATCCTTTGGCGCTGCTCGGGCAACGCGACTATACGACCGCTCGTAATCCAGTACGAATCCGCTGTTGCCGTTTTCGAGTTGAACGCGAACGTGCTCGAGCTCGTGCTTTGGGTCTGGACTGACGACCGCGTCGGTCGATGGAATTTGACGGTATTCGTTGCCCTGGGAATCCCGATTGGAGCAAGGGCGATTGGGGTCCACGCCCTCTACGTCGCTGAAACCCGGTTCGGTTTTGAAGCAGCCGAGCATTTGGTCGAATGAATGGTTTTCAAACATGAGCACGATTACGTGTCGAATCGGATCAATCATCGTAGGATTTCTAAAAGACGCCGCGGACTACGTAGGTCATCGGCGGGGACGCTCCCGGTCACCGAGACAGGAGATGGGCTGCCTCGGGCCGGAAGCGTTCAAATCGCACCACAAGTGGTACTCGGAACGGGTTCAGGAATAACTTTACCGTCACGAGCTACGCTTCGCCGCTCTCGACCCTCATGATCTCGAAAAAACTCCACAGCCCGTGGCAATGTGTGCAACGATCTTCCTCCGCTGGGTTTGATGTCATCGCCGTCGGTCGGTATCTTTCGGGCGGTCACCCAAGCCGTGCTGCCCGAAAGATACCGGCCAGAGGCGCGGCTTGAGACCAGTCATCGTCGGAGGGAGGAGGTCTGAGGGTGGTTAAGTCTGCTGTTCAGCGGTCTTCTGGTGAGGTTCGCTTGGGGGCGGCGGAGTCTTGTATTTGATCCATGCTCGCACTCTGAAACCATGCAGGCAATCCCGATATTTTTTGCGCCCCTTGGGCGATCCTTCGTAGCCGCGACATGAGCTGCGTATTCGTACTCGGTTAATTGCTCCCGGACCATATGGCGCAGCACGTCGCCGATGCTGACGCCGCCGTTGTAACACAGGGAATTACTGCAGTTGACGAATTCGCTAATGCTTCCGTGCTTGCTGTTACCGTGATGCGTCCTCAAAGGGTGGCCGAAGTCGGTCTCTTCCACTTCGACCCTGGCTTCCTCAATTGTGGGGAAGGCTTTGGAAAACGATCCTTTCGTTGCAAAGAGGAAGTTCGTATTCGCAAATACATCCGAAGCCTTCTGTCTGTCGTGATTTCCCACAGTTCCGCACCTCGCGTCATGGTGCCCGCGCACTCGCGCGGATTGAGTTTCGCTGCCTACAATTCGACAAAAATTGGATCGCCGACATCGGTCGCCGGGAAGTGATCGCACGTGGACTTGAGACCCCGAACCGTGAGGCTTTCGCTTAGAGTTTCCGCATTGCCGTCGTAAACCAGATAGACGAAGGGGCGTTGACGCCGGGTCCATCCGGTAACCAGGTCAACGGAAATGCCAACGGCCGTCGAGGCCAATACCCCATTTGGCCAGACGACTTGAGGGCGCGCTCCGGCGGCTCCGTAGCGCGCTGCCTCCTGGCCGAGTTTTTCCTGAGTTAGAAAGCCCATGCAAGTCAAACACGGATTGTTGGGCGACGACAAAATGACCTGGCCGCCGATGACCGGTTTGTCCTTGCCGTGTATGTCCATGCCGATATCGATGTAGTGCATCAAATAGCGGCGGCAGTTGACTTCCAGTTCTTGCCGTCCTTTGTAACTGTCGACGCAACCAAAGACGATCTGGCACTCGCGCAGCGGTTCCGGGCGTTCCTGCCAATTGCACGGAAAGGCCGTGACGTTCGCCTTGGGTTGGAGGCCGTAAATCAGCATCTTCGCGATGTGGATTTTCGGAGTAGCCGCCAGGGCGTCAACGGTCTTGGCACCGACAAGGCGATTCAGATTTGAATCTTCGACGGCGTCCGCATCGTAAACGACATATCGTTGAAAGCCGATGTGCGCAAGTTGCTGAACGATGTGCGAACCGCCCCCACCCAAGCCGACGACGGCAATGGCGCAACGGGAGATCGCTTCCTGGGCGTCCGGTCCGAGAAACGACTGACGGGAATGGCGATCGCGGCTCACGACATGAGGCTCCGCTCGAAGACCCGTATGGGGACTCCAACGACGCTGACCGAACTTGCGGCGATCGGCGCTTGCGTTCCGGGAAGCCACACCCAACCTGAGCCGTGATTGTGACTGAGGATGATGATGCCGTGGGCCGAATCAGGGCCAACCGATTGGAACCCAGGAATCAAAGGGGGAAGTTCCCGCGCGTCAACTTGACTCATCCGGGTTTCGCCCAGATGCGGGTGGAGATGGATGTGGAAGATGCCCTCTCGCGCGGGGCGGACGTGGTAAACGAGCTGCATGGCGGCCGTCATAGCTTGCGGGCCGATCCGGGCGCCGACGTTCCGATCGCGGACGTACTGAGAATCGGGGATCGGATGATAACGATTGAGCAGAATCAGCTTGGCGTCGCCTGAGAGCGATCCAATGCGGCCCATGACGAATCCAATGCGCTCCGCGGCGAACGGGTGCCGGCGGCTGAGATCTCGCAAGATCTCCGCGTAGAGGGCGCCGTTGAGCTTGATGTGAATCGTCATTTTTCCTTCGCGAAGCCGTTCAAATGCGTAAGCAGGATTTGGGCCAGAGTAGCGCCAGGCTTTTCGTCCTTCCAGGAGAACGCGAACCAATTCTTTTCGCCGATGCGCGCGTTCGTGACATTCCAGTTTCTTTCATAGGGGGATTTGACCCTGACGGAGAGGAACAATCGCGAGGGGTAGTTGTCCCTGCTGACCGGACACAAAAGTCCGTCGCACACTGCTGGTTCGCATCCCGGTGGAAGACGAAGCCCCTCCAAATAAAAGTACGCGATGCCGCCTTCCTCCAGCTTGCTCAGCTTGGCGCAGTATTGCTTGAGTTCGTCAATCTGTTCTTTGGGATATTCCATGACGGCGGCCTTTCAGGATGAGCCGCCGGACTGCACCTGGGTGTGAAAGACCTCGCAGCCGTGGATTTTGACGGGAAGATTGGGCGGCAGGGGTATGGGCGGGCCACCCTTTTCTTCGAGGAGAATGTATCCGTCTGGAGTCTGCCCGACTTTGGACAGGATTTGCGCGACCGTGCGCTCTCCTCGTTCGATCAAATACGGCTGGCCGTTGATGGAGATGGTGACGATCTCCTTGTGGGCGGTGATGAAACCCTTCAGGCCGCGCTTACGCAGGTCGACGGTCTCGTTCGGCTCGATCACGTCGTTGTCGTGGTGGAAGTGCTCGGCGATGAGTTCATAAGCGCACGGTCGCTTGTCGACCTTGGCGAGGAGCAGTTCACCGTTCGGCTCAGGCGTATCGATTCTGAATTTCTCGCCATCAATACGGACGCGGTATGCCTTGGCATGAGGGACCTCCTCACCCCGTTCGGCGCATTCGTAGATGTCGATTTCGACTTCAGCCATTTCCTGTTTTTCGTCGTTTGTCATTCCTAATCGCTCCATCAATTTGTTGTTCAAGCTGTGGCCAATGCGGTCTTTCGCTGGTGGCTGTGAATTGCGAGGGTCAAAACCTCGTAGGTGTTGCTAAAAGATTCGAAGCGAAAGACATGGTGGTTGCCGTTGTCATCACGCAGCAATTCCTCCGACTCGCCCAGGGGTCCCCGGGTTCGCGCGCTGCAATAGCCGCTCATGGTTCGGAAAAAATCGAGTTCAGTGACCTGACCGAATTGACGCTCAAAGGCTTTTGAACGGATAAAATATCGGCATGGATTGCCCGCGGCTGCCGTTCCGTTGAGTTGACGCGGATGCCCGCTGATAGCGGCTGCGGCCGGAATCGGCATGTGCTCGACCGTTCGCCAAAGCGTTGAAGTGATGGTGTTTCCAAATGCTTTGGCGAGATTGCGCACGGCTTCGAGGTCGACTGCGGAGCCGCAAAGTTGGTGCGCGAAACGGTCCTGCAGGAATAACAGCCTGCCGGCTCCGTAGTTCGCTTCGGCCTCAATTTGGGAGTGGCAGACCGGGCTCAGCGAGTGATCGTCATCGCCGAACATGAGGTACTCGTGCCAAGGGATGATGCTGTGGAGCGTTTCGTGAGCCTCGTTCCATCGTTGTTTAGCTGACGGCAGGTCGCTGTTGAGCAGGATGCGCTTCCGGTCGGGAACGTAGAGAGCCTTCAAGTCGAACTTTGTGATAACGTCCCAAAGCAATGCCGGTCGTTTGACGATCTGTTTGCCTGCGACTGTCAGCCGGTGAACCAGCTCGCGCATCATGCCTTCGTTGGTGGCGGAGTAGTATTCTCGGTCGAGCTTGAGTAGCTCCCGCACTACTTCGAGGCGGAGAGGCGGCTCGGGGTTATCGAGGTCGCGAAGAATCTTCGCGACCTGCTTGTCGATGTCGGCGGCAGTTTTGTCCGAAAGGAATGTGTTCTTCATCGATGGCCCGGCCTCCAATCCGCGAAATGCATCAGTCGTCGCACATTATCTTCACCAATTCGGCTAGAGCGTCGTGCTCCTCCTTCGACAGTTGATCTACTGGCTTAGATCGAGCAGCGAAACGCAGCGCGGCCTTGGCGAATCCGTCATCGCGAGATTCCGTAAGTCCCGAGAGTTGCATCAGCCGCTGTGGCGGGAGCTCAAGCGCCTGGGCGAGTTTGAAGACTGTTCTTGGCTCGGGCGTGACTGCGGTGCCATCTTCGATGCCCATCAAATCGGCGAGTTCCAAATCAGCCTTCGCGGCTAGCGCCTCGACAGTGAGCCCTTGCTGCCGTCGCCGCAATTCGACCAACCTCGCGAATGCCGCCTGAGTGACCCAATCGACATCGTGCGACGACTCGCGTAATCCAAGCGTATGGGCCAGCCCTCCGACCGACACCGGTCCGTTGTTGTCCTCGGCTGCATTAAGGAGCAGCCAGTCCTTGTCGGTGTTAAGTTTCACTTTTCGCGTGGTCATGTCCCCCTCCTAGACAGAAAGTTTGTTGCCGCAGTCGCGGTTAGTTCAAAGTATGGTAAATCTTGGTGCTGCGCATCGGGGCCGAGATTGGTCATGCCTCGATGCTGGTAAAAACTCTCGGCGTCACGAAGGGCATGTAATCCAACTCGTCCCTTAAATCCCTCGAGGATGCTCTGTCGAACTGCAGCTTCAAAGAGTTGAATGCCGACGCCTTTGTATTTTGGCGTGGCAGCGAAAGGCGTCACGTTCCATGGAGCGACTTCAAGGAAATCGACATAAATCAATGGCTTATTGTCGTCGGGCGGCAACCTTGCCGCATGTCCGGCCAATGTCGTGAGCATCAAGCCCTGCCACTGCCCGCCGGATTCGATTCCGAAACCGCGGTACGCCAGAAGATTGAGACGCTGCGCTTTCCGGCTCCAGTTCCAATGCCAATGCTGCGGGATAAGGTTTGATGGGACGCGGGCGTTCAGCAACCGCTGGACCGCCGCGGCCCTTTCTGGCCCCCAAGTTGCTTCGGCATTTACGAACTGGTCCGGTTTCATCTCGTCGTCGAATGTGGCTGGCACGAGCTGGCCGCCTTCGTTGTCGAAGATTTGAATCGCTTGCGTGCTCATAGGACCATCAACTCGGCTTTCTTCTTATTCAGCTCGTCCTCGAACACCAGCTTTTCGCCAGCGGCGAGTCGCACATCGACAAGTTGGTAAAGCCGAATGGCCTGCCGGATCACCGCTGTCTTGGTCAGATCCTTCTTCGCTGAGAGCTCCTCCAGCGCTTCCATTTCCGCGTCGGTCAGGTTCAACGTCATGCCCTTTTTTCCGCTCATTTCGACCTCCTCTCGACATTTATTATACTGTTATCGGCCACTAAGTCAACAGATTTTATACATTTTATGTGGACGCTGCGCGGTCAAACCGTAAGTCCTTGCCATGCTTGGAAAAAAGACAAAATCCGGCAGCCCGATTGCTTCAGACGTCGTATGGCCGCACGGTCAAGAGCCTTAAACGCCTCGCCGAACCTCACTCCGCAAATTGGACAAGGACACGTTGAAATACGTGTCAGAGCCGATTTGCTGGTCAATCGCGAACGCCGAGCCGTGCAAACCTGTCGCATGCAACGGCAAGTTGGGGCTCTGGACGTTTTAACTTATCGTTCGTTGCTGCGTGATGAGCAAGGAGCCGCCGAATGCAAGGTCGCTTAAGCGCCCGCGATCAGTTCTGTCATTACTCCCGCAAGCGGGAAATGAATCCATGTGGACCGGACGTCCACTTTCAGGGTTTGCAGGATTTCTCGGTACGACAATAGCTGTCCGCCGAATGTGGTCGCCTTCGCGGCGCATTGTTCACGTCGGATCGGTGCGCTCTTGTGATCGACGAGGACGACCTCGCCGTTAGGAAGTTGAAGCAGCAGGTCGGCCGTCCCGCGCCATTGGCCGCCGCTGGCCCGCGGCGCGGTGACATTCGACTCAGTATGCCAGACCGCGCCAGGAAATTTTGCATCGACCCAATCCCGAAATCGATCAGCCGCCACGACGAGCGCGCCTGGGGCGACCAGGCCACTGGCGGAAAACGCCGCAAGACATCGCGCGGCAATAGCCTCTTTTCGCGTTGCGTCCAGCGTCCGCATCGACGGTAACGCCGCGAAGTAGGAGTGGACTGCTTCGCCGATCGCGCCGTACTGCTCCTCTTTGGCTCCGGACGGGAAGTACGATTGACCTGGGAGATTCTCAAGACGGAAGGAGACCGTCGAAATCGGGGCTGGCGTTTCGCTGGGCAGGTGGTAACGGTCAATCGTTGGGGTCCGCTGCATTGCGACCATCGCGCCGAACCATGTTTCGTGATCGTGGACGGGCTGGCGGCAGGCGTCTACGATCGTCGCGCTCAGATGGCGAACGACATAACTGGTCTCAATGTCGGTGAGCTGGTGTTCGCCCTCGCCGACGGCTGGATTGAGAATCGTATCCACTGACGGCAGACGATTGAGCCAGCCGTACTTGTCGGCGCGATGAACCAGAACGAGGTTGGCCTTGGCGCGAGTGCAACCGACGTACAACAGGCGCACGCTTTCCTCTTGGTCACGCTGCGCCTGCTCCTGCCCCTCCGGCGAAGTAATGGCATCCGTCTCAAGTCCGCTCCCCGCAACAGGCGCGGGAAATGGCCCATCGGTTTTTCCGAAAGGCCAAATCCACGATCGAACCACGCGGCCCGCTAGCGAATTGGCTTCACTGGGCGCACCACCTCTTACCACGGGCGACCACATGTCGGCGTCACGATCCCAATCTAAGCCGCTCAAGATCACGACTGGCCATTCAAGTCCTTTTGCCGAGTGGTACGTCGTGAGGGTAACCGCGTTGTGACCGAGGGGCGGAAAACGGACGTCCTTTTTGTCGCGAGCCAATTCCTCCAAGCGTAAAATCAATCCCGTAAGCGTCGCGGCGCTTCCGGCCTCAAGGGCCATCTCCTCATATTCGATGGCGTGCCGCAACAACGAGTCGAGGTTCGAGCTGCGTCGCGCCGCGTCGCCCCATTGGCTCACCAGGACTGGAAGGTTGACTGCCTCAATCACCTGTTGAACGACGATTGACGGAGCAAGCGACCGATAGTCGATTTTCTCAAGCGCGGAGAACCGGGGGTCGCCATCCCACGGGATCACGAAGTTCGTCGAAGGCGGGTCCGCACCATTGGGGACCGGTTCCGCCGTACGCAGTGCCGTCAACCGTTCGATAATCCAGTCCGGAGTGTCCGATTCTGGGTCGCCGAGAATGTGATGCACCATTGCCGCAGCCAGCGAGTCATTCCGATCGAGGACCAATCGCAAGGCGGCGAGCGATAACGCGCCCTCCCTTGTCGTCAAAAGCCCGGCGCTTTCGAGCAGGTAGGGAATCCTCAAATCGTCCAAGGCTTGGGCAATCACCTTTAGCTGGCGATTCGTACGTTCCAATACCGCTATGTCGCCCAGTCGAATGCCCTCAGAGAAAAGCTTGGCGATACCGCAGCCGAGAGCGATGCCGTCGTCTGTTTGGTTCTTCGCGTCGCAAATCCAGCGTTCGATGCCGCGCGTGATCGACGTGCGTTTCGGTCGTTGCACCGCTTCCCCGCCTAACACTGGTTCAAATAGCTTTCCAACAAGCTGCACAAGTCCGGCCTGGCTTCTGTAATTGTCGGGAAGCTCAGTCCGACTCGCGCTTTTGGCATTCTTCCAAACGTCATTCACCAAGTCGGGGTCTGTGTCACGGAAACCGTAGATCGCTTGTTTGGGGTCGCCGACCCACCGACTTCTCGGCGCGAGATTCCGCAAACGCTGGAAGATGGCCAGTTGAAGCGGATTCGTGTCTTGGAATTCATCGACCAGGATCAAGTCGAAGTCGGCGCGAACGCTCTTGGATAAATCAGAACGCTCAAGCAACTGAAGCAGAAGAATCTCCAGATCGGTGAAATCCACCAGCCCTCGCTCCATTTTGTAGAGCTGGTAATGCTCTTCCAGCTTTGTGGTTTCTTGGGCGATGCCGTCCGCGAATGTGCGTATGTCCGTATGAAGCAGGGAATATCCACGAACGCCGCCACCGAAAGCGCGAAGTTCGTTCAGGACGGCGTCAGCTCCTGATGTCTTGCCCGCTTTGATCTTTCTGCACAGGACAAAATTACTCCACGCAGGACTGCGCTGGGTCTTCATACGACGCAGCTGTTGCCGAGCTTGTTGCGTAACTTGAGTGGTATCTTTGCTGAGCGTTTCGATCCGTTGCAGGGCTTCATCGACCAACTCATAGAGTTGGGTTGGAGAACCCATCGCCGGCGCTGCTCCAGCGGGAGCGAGAAGCTCCGATACGCGGTCGGCGCTCGCAAGCATTTGCGTTAGAAAATCGTGCCCCGAGATCCGATTTCCTCGCTTCGCGGATAAGAGCTTGAGCATTTGCGAATGCAAATCCGTGATGGACAAGCGATCCATAATCGCCATCAACGCGTCCCACACGTCCGCTGGCATCGTTCCCAACAATTGCTTAAGCGTTCGATCACAACCGGCCTCATCGAGAACTTTCAGTGCGGAGAGAGACCGAGCTGGATCGCATACCGGACAAGCAGCTGGTGGGCTACGCTGTGCACCGTTCCAATCGCCGCTAGTTCGAGTCGGTCCGCTCTGCTGTGCGCGATCATGGCATCGACGTCGCGGCTCTCGAGCAACTTGGCCTGAATCCGACCTTTTAATTCGGCGGCTGCCTTGCGCGTGAAGGTTGTGGCGAGTATTCGCGCGGGGTCTAAGCCTTGACCGACAGCGGCGGCTACGGTGTCACAAAGATCGGTTGTCTTGCCCGACCCAGCGCCGGCACGGACGACTTCGAGTACGCTCATCAGATCAGTCCCTCCAACCCACAGAGCCGCTTGTAATTGTTGACGGCGGTTCAAAATGGCGGCGCGGGGCGGCCGAATTTGGTGGCGCTGGGTTGGTGAAGTTCTCCGAACGTCGGGAATGGTGTGTCGCGGGAGAAGTCTGAGTCGGTCTGACCGAGGGTTTAATCCGTCCGTCGTCGGCGGCGTTTGGCGTCCTGCAGGCGGTAGCTCTCGCCCTTGGTCTCCAGGATGTGGCAGCGGTGCGTGAGCCGATCCAAGGCCGCTCCTGTCAGCCGTTCGCTGCCCAACACCTCGGTCCAGTTCTCGAACGGCAGGTTGGTGGTCACGATCAGGCTGTTGCGTTCGTAGGCCGTGGCGATCACGTCGAACAGCAGTTCCGCCCCGGCCTTGCTGGCCGGAACGTAGCCCAGTTCGTCGAGGATCAACAAGTCCAGCTTGCCCAGTTGCTGCCGCAGCCGCAAGAGTTGCCGTTCCTCTTTGGCTTCCAACAGCAGTGTGATCAGCTCGGTGACGCGGAAGAAGCGAACCTTGCGGCCCTGGGCGCAGGCGGCCATGCCCAGCGCCGTGGCCAGGTGCGACTTGCCCGTCCCGCTGGGACCGACGAGCAGAATGTTCTCCCGCTTGTCGAGATACTCGCCCTTGACGAGTTCCAGCATCAGCGGCTTGTTGACGCTGGGCCGGGCTGCGAAGTCGAACTCGTCGAGCAACTTGTGGGCGGGAAAGCGGGCGGCCTTCAGTCGCCGTTCGGCGGCTTTGCGTTCTCGTTCGATCAGTTCCAACTCGCAGAGCTGCAGCAGGAACGCCAGATGATCGGCATTGTCCTGCGCGGCGCGGGCCGCGATCTTCTCGCACTCGGCGTGCATCGTGGGGAGCTTGAGCGCCTTGAGGTGGTGCTTCAGGAGCACCGTGCTCTTGGTCTCGGTCTTGTTCATGGCGACACCTCCTCCAAGCAGGGCCTGATAAGAGGAGACGTCGGTCGTCTCGACGCGGACCGCTTGCAGCCAGGGCCGGCCGTCGAGCGAGAAGAGCTCGACGGGCCGCTCCGCGCGGTGTTCCACGATCGTGCGGATGCTGTCGGGATCGATCACGTCGATGTCCAGGGCGTACTCGACCGCCCCGGTCAGTTGCGGCAGGGAGAACTTCTCCAGCAGCCGCAGCACGCGGATGTACGAGCGTGTGCCGGAGCGCTCATCGGCCGCTTCCAGCCGGCGGCGCAACAGGGGAAAGCACTCCGGCAGTTGCCAGTTCTCCAGGGGCCGGGCGTAATCGAACCCGCCCGGCTTGCGTTCCAACAGCGCCAGGTAGTGGATCGGCTCGAAGAAGGTTCGCTCGCGTTCCCAGCACCGTCGATGCCGGGCCACCAGTCGGTCTTCGTAGACCAGCCGGACTTCCTCGACCGTGGCCACCACGATCAGCTTCCGGTGGGCGTACCGCACGGGCACGGAGTAGTCGTTCGTGTCGAACCGCACCAGGGACTCCGAATTGGCCGTTCCGTCGTCGACGCGTCGGGCCTCGAAGGGTTGCTTGGGCAGTGGCAGGAAGGCGGCCTGGTCTTCCAAGAGCAGCTCGCCCTTGGGAGCGGGCTTCCCGCGGGTCCGCTCTGTCAGGTCGGCCAGACAACGCTCGCGCAATTGCGCGTTCAGCGACTCCAGGGAATCGACCTGCGGCACGGGCACCAGGAAGCTCCGCCGGCAAAGCCCAAGAGCCGCTCGACGTGTCCCTTCTCGTTGGCGCGACGCACCAGGCAGAAGTGTTCCCGGAACAGGTAATGGCTCTGCAGCCGCAGGAACTCCCTGGTCAGCTTCCGCTCGCGCCCCTTAAGACCTCGATCACGGCGATGGCCGAGTTGTCGTAGCTGATCCGCCTCGGCACTCCTCCAAAGAACTCGAAGGCCCGGCGATGCCCTTCCAGGAACGTCTCCGTGCACTCCCGGGGAAAGACTTGGATGAAGATCGCTCCCGAGTACGGCAGCGTCATCACGAACAGGGCGACCTTGGTCTCCTGGCCGGCCAGCCGGATCGTCGCCTCGCCGAAATCGACCTGGGCCTCGCCGGGCGGATGCGACAGCGGCAGAAAGACTTCCTGGTGCGACTGCTTCCAGGCCCGCACGGCGTCCTTCACCACGGTCTGGCCGCCCAGGTAACCCTGTTCGTCGCGCAGCCGCTCGAAGATCCGCTGGGCCGTGTGTCGCTGCTTCTTCGGGGCTTGGCGATCGTCTTTGAGAATCTGGTGAATGATCGGCAGAAACGGTTCCAGCTTCCGCTTCGGCCGTGGCTCGCTCTGCCGGTAACCCGGCGGCTCCGCGTGGGCCAAGATCTTCTTCGAGCGTATGCCAACCTAAACCGTACTTACGGCACGCCTCACGCCGGCTCAGCTCGTTCGTCAGGACCTGACGACGAACCTCTGTCCAAAACTCCATGTCGGATCGCACTCCGGTGCCTTCCTGCGCAGAGAGGTCAGATCGGGGTTGAACCCCAATCTTCCCTTCTCACAGGACTGCACTCATGTGCGCTGCCAAATTAAACCGCCGCGACACTTCCCCCGCGCCGCCGTTTTGAACCGCCCTCAACAGGAACAGAGATAATGAAGGAGTTTTACACTGCCGAGGAGCTGGCCGCGCTCTTCAAAGAAATCCGGGAGGATGAAGCGGCCGCGAAGCGTGAGGACGCGCATTGGTACGGGATGGAAGCCTTCAAGAGAATTCTCGACGCGAAGACGAAAGCTCCGGCCGACGAGAAGGCCCAAGAGAAAAGCATTAAGAGGTAGGGCACAGCATGACGCTCGCAAATCGCTTAAGACCAGCGAGCGACTCACCGACGCACGTCATGGCTCATCAGACCGGGCAGTCACATTGGACTGACGTTGTGGAGTCTTCGAGTCCAATTCTGACAGCCTCCGTGCGGTGCGCTTCTCTCTGATCCTCTGACAGATTGCGAAGGCGTCAAAATGACGGGGCCGCCTACGCGCCGAGCGTCTTAAAGAGTACAGGCTCCGACAGAATCGGGAGACCTGCGTCACATCAAGATTTGAAACTCCTCGCGAGAATGGCCGGAAGCGAGCATACGGCGGTTGGATCTCATGGTGAACGTCAGCGTACATTTTTCGAGCGCGACGGATGACTGGCCGACGCCGGATGAATACTTCGAGCGTCTGAGCAGGTTGTTCAATTTCACGCTCGATCCGTGTGCCACAGCCGGAAACGCGAAGTGCCGGACGTTCTTCGACGCGGCCGATGACGGGCTGACAAAGTCCTGGGCGACGGAGGGTGCGGTATTTATGAATCCTCCTTATGGCCGCGAAATCGGCAAATGGGTCAAGAAAGCCTACGAAGAAAGCCTGAAGGGCACGCCGGTCGTGTGCCTCCTTCCGGCGCGCACGGATACGGCGTGGTGGAATGATTACTGCGTCAAGGGACTGATCAAGTTCGTGCGCGGCCGGTTGAAGTTCGGACACGCGCGCAACACGCGCCGTTTCCAAGCGCGATCGTGATCTTTGCCAATCTCGACAGCTCGTCGAGGGGCGAAGCGGCGGAGAATGCCCTGTTCGACGCGGCGTGAGGGAGCGGCCTTTGGCGTGATCGTGTGGACAGATTGCCAAAGTGTCAAAACGAAAGTGGCACTGATGGGCGGCCTGCACGTCGAGCGTCTTAAAGAGTGAAGGGTCCGATGGAACCCAGGCTCAACCTTTCGTGGTCAACGTGATCTGGGAATGATTGGGGCGCGTCATGCTCATGCGTCGTTGCGAGCCGCCCGCTGAGGAGCTCGAAGCCTATTTCGGGCTGAGGCCGGAGGAAATCGCCCAGATTGTGCTGCTTCTTCTCATGCAGGAAGGCGCTCAGCAGCAGTTGCACACTCTCCTCCCGCATTCCGATCAGTTGCCTGTAAAGCCGGCTGCTTGACCCGGCCCAAAAAGGGCGTTCCAACCGGGACCATGAGCGGGCCTCTTTCATGCGCCGAGCAATTGCGCTCCCAGCCAAGCCAACGCCGAGAAGAACTCTTCTTCGCTCGGTTTGACGTAATGCCGCTGATCCATTCCCTTCGGTGAGTCGGCCAGGAAGTACGCCGCGTAATATTTGAACTGCGGATGCTGCCCGAGCACGGTCGAGGACGTCTTCCGCAAGTGCTTCAAGCCAAGCCGCATTTTCGTGAGACCCATCTTCGCGGCGACGCGCGTCCAAGCGGCGTGAACGCAGTCGTACCGCTTCAGCTTGCCGTCATCCAGCCAATAGCGGACGAGCGGATTCCCCTCCTCGTTGGTCAGGGCGAGTTCGCCCGTGCCCCGAAACTTCTTGAGCAGCTTGAACGTCTCCGGCCAAAGCCTGTAGGTCACGACCTGCCCATTTCTCTCCCGCGTTTTGCTGCGGTGGCGGGTGATCGTTCCGGCCTTCCAATCCACTTCGTCGTTGCGAAGCTCAGCCAGGTCGTTCTGGTACATGCCGCAGTTAAGGCACAGTAGAAGGTAAAGCTCCGTCCGTTCGCTCAGCTTGCCGGCGGTCTTCAGGATCGTCTGAATTTCCTCGATCGAAAAGGTTTCGATTTTCGCTGGAGCGGAGTGGTTGAAGCGGAAGCGTCGGGACCGGATGTTGCCCGGCAGCGGGATCAGCTTCAATTCCGCGAGGCGGGAGATGAATTGCTTCGCGGTCATCAAAAGCGTGTGCGCGTAGGTCGGGGCGTATTTGCCCGCGCCGACTTGCAGCGAAAGGTGATTGAAAAAGGCTTCCAGCTTGGCCTCGTCGATGACGTCGATCGCGGTTTGCTCGCCGATCCAGTCCACGAAGATTTTTATATTGCGGCGGTAGGCGTCGTAGCGGCCCTCAGACATCTGCCCGGATTCGCAAACACCGCGGAGGAGTGTCCGCCATGCCCCGACCTGGGCCTCGACGGCGCGATCAGGAGGCGCGGCCTGCGTCGCTGATGCGACCATCGCGTCGGCCTGGGCCTTGATCTTCCGGTACTGTCCTTCGCCCACGAGAGAATCGACGAGCCGCTCGCGGCTCTCTTCGTCGAGGACTTTCCAATCTTGCACCATCGTCCATACGCGGATCGCATTGGCCTTCAGCTCCTCTTCGGTGGGCGGAGCCGTAACGATTTCCTTTTGCTTGGCTTCCCACCATGCATTCGCGGCCGCGAGGCTGGCGTCCTTGCTTGGCTCAGTCCCAAGCTGGCGGCAGGAAACAGCGTATATCCTGCCGTGATATTTCTTGAACCAGCGTCGCGTGGACGCCTGCCATGTCATGTGGAGCTTGCGAGCCATGCTTTCCGCCTTGTGCGTTAACCATGTTAACCCAGAATGCCGTACAGCTATTGTACGCAGGCGGAACCGGTAACACAATGGATTTGTTAACCATTTTGTTAACCGTAAGGAAGAAAACAGGGAAGATGGGTTTACAGGCGGCGAGAAGGCGGAAACGTAAGAAATGTGCGGAAAACACTTAAAAACAAGCTAAAAGCGGAGAGAGGGGGATTCGAACCCCCGGTCCCGATTTCTCAGGACACGGCATTTCCAGTGCCGCACAATCGGCCACTCTGTCATCTCTCCGAAATCAGCGTCAGGGGCTGAGGCTCAGGGATCGCGAAGTCGAGTTCATCCCTTGTCCGTGCAAAGTCCGTTGCCGCCTTTCCTTGCTCTGCACTCATTAGGCGGCAAGAGCCGGCCCCGGTTGGCGCGTTACTCTTTTTCTTTCTTCTTTTTCTCCTTGGCTTCGGAGGGCTTTTTGGCCTCACCCTTTTCTTTCTTGGCGGGGGCTTTTTCTTTCGTCGCTTTCGGTTCTTTGCCGGCTTTCTTCGGTTCCTTCTCCGCGACCGCGGCCGCGGCCGAAAGCTTTTCGGCTTTATGCTGGGTAACCGCTTCCTCGCGGGCATGCACGGCGGCCACTGCTTTCAGGCGCGTTTTGATCGAATTGCAGGCCGCGTTCAGTTGGCGCCAACGGGCGTCTTTGCGGCGTGCGGTCGGTGCGACGCCCTTCGCGTCAAGTGCTTTGACCCAGACTGCCAGGTCTTCGTTTGCGCGGCCGAGCTGACGCTTAAGGGTGGCTTGATGCAGCGACATGTGCGATCATTCTCTTTGCGATAGATTTCGATAAAGGCAATGAAATCGGCCTGTCGACCGACAGGCCGCCTGGACACATTTTCGTCGGTATTTTGGCAGGTTCGGGCAAAATCTTCAACGCCGTTTCCGACGTACTCGCTTCCTGTTGCTAATCATCTGGGCGGCCGGGGGCTGCGGGATCTCGTGTCGCTGTGGCATTATGAACGACACCGGCTTGGTCGCTGTCTTTACGGGCATCCGCAAGCCGTTTGCGTTGCGTGAGTTCCCCGTTCCGCGACCGGAGCCGGGCGCCATCCTGGTCGAAGTCCGGATGGCCAACGTCTGCGGAAGCGACCTGCACATCTGGCGCGGCGAGTACGACGTCTACGGCGGGCAGTCGGAACCGTATTGCCTCTCGATCGGCCATGAGATGGTGGGGCGGATCGCCGCCTTGGGCGACGGCGTCACGCGCGATTGGGCCGGTGAGCCACTGGCGGTCGGCGATCGAGTGGCGTACCAGTATTTTTGTCCGTGCGGTAAATGTCGAAGTTGTCGCACGGGGCGGACACCACGCTGCAAAGAGGGGCACCGCTATCGCTCGCCGCCGACGGAGTATCCGCATTTCAACGCGGCGTACGGCCAATATTATTATCTCCGCAAGCCGCAGGCCGTCTTTAAGGTCCCCGACAATGTTCCGGACGTGTTGGCGGGGCCGGCCAACTGTGCCCTGTCGCAGGTGATCGACGGCTTGGAACGCGCGGCGGTCGGTCCGGGGGATGCGCTCGTCATCCAAGGGGCCGGCGGTTTGGGGATCAATGCAGTCGCCGTCGCCAAAGAGCGGGGCGTCTCGCAAGTGATCGTGATCGACGGGATCGACTCACGCCTGGAACTGGCGGATAATTTTGGCGCCGACGTGACAATCGACATGAAGGAGTTCAAGTCGCCCGATGCCCGCGTCAAACGCGTGCGAGAGCTGACGCAGGGGCAGGGAGCCGACGTCGTTATGGAAGTCGTCGGCTCGCCGGCCGTTGTTGCCGAGGGAATCGAGATGTTGTGCAACGGCGGCACGTATCTCGAGATTGGCAACATCAACCAGCGGCTGACGTGTGAATTCAATCCGGCGGCCATCGTCCATGGCGGCAAGAGTATCCTAGGACTGATGTGGTACCGGCCCGAGAGCTTGCGGCAGGCTCTGCAGCTGTTAAGCACGCGGGCCGATCGATATCCGTTCGACAAGCTCTTGTCGCATCAATTCCCACTTTCGGCCATCGACGAGGCATTTCGCGAGCAGGACGCCGGTGCCATCCACCGGGCGGCCCTTTTACCCTGGGCATAACAGTTTGACAGGTTGCCATGGCGCGTTGCGAGCAAGGTTATCTCTGTGAAGTCTGCGGCGACGAAGTCGAAGAGATTGCCGACAGCGATCTGTACCTGCGGTATATCATCGGCGAGATCGACGCCCGTGCACTGTTGTCGGCTCCAGAGCGACACATCCGCTGCAACCCCGTGCAGGCACAGTTCATTGTCGCTGAAGGGTTCGAGCCGATTGTTGTTGACGGACCGTTCGCAAAGGCCAATCTTGACCAGGAAGACGTCCGCCGACGGGAAGAGCTGGTCACGCGGGGCTGGCGGCGCTTGCAAAAGGTCAAAGAGCTGGGAATTTCTGTCAGCGAATATCCGCTGCCCGAGATCGTGGCGAAAAACCGGGCCCGAACCGGATCGCGTTGAGGAGTTTTGAGCGACTGTGGCGTCGAACTCCGCGAGCCATTTTCCCGAATCGCAGCCGACGCAGGAACTTCTGCGGGACGCCGGTGCCGGGGATGGCGAGGCTGTCAACCGGCTGATGGAACGGCACCGGGAGGCGCTGCGGCGAATGGTGCAATTGCGGCTCGACCGGGCCCTCGGAGCACGGGTCGATGCCAGCGACGTGGTGCAAGAAGTTTTATGGGAAGCCAGCCGCCGCCTGAGCGATTACCTGCTCGATGCCAAGATGCCGTTTCATCTCTGGCTCCGCGAGTTGGCGAAAGATCATCTCATCGATGCGCACCGCCGCCACCGCAAGGCCCAGCGGCGAAGTGTCGATCGCGAGCGGCCGCTGGCCGCCGAATTTGCCGACCGATCTTCGCTCGATCTGGCCGCTCAACTCCGCGACCACGAGCTCACGCCGGCGACGGCCGCGATCCGCAAGGAGCTCGAGGCCCGTTTTTTGGCCGCGATCGATCAACTCGACGCAGAGGACGCGGAAATCATCCTCATGCGGCACTACGAGCAGTTGAGCAACTCGGAAACGGCACAAGCTTTGGGGCTTTCCCCGGCGGCGGCAGGCATGCGCCATTTGCGCGCTGCGACGGCTGCGTGGGATCCTGGGCGAACGCCCTTCAATGAGATGAACAACAGACTCGCGCAAAAAAAGCCCACGGACGGCTGTCCGTGGGCTTAGTCGTTCGAACAATCACGCGTCGATTTCGTAACCTTTGCGCTGCTCGCGCGATTGCCACTTCTGGGCTTCTTTGTCCCCCACGATCTGCTGCGACTCGGGATCCCACGAGAGCGATCGACCCAGCCGCATGGCGATGTTCGACAAGTGGCACGTCGTGATGGCCCGATGGTGCGTGTAGACGTCGGAGATCGGTTGTTCGCGCGTTTTGACGCACTCCGCGAAGTTCCCCATGTGATGTCCGGGCTTCTTGCCTTTATAGAGCTTCGTAATGATCCCCTCCGGCAGCGGGCGGGTTTTCAACTCGTCGACCGGCTTGCCGTAAAGTGACTTCTCGCTGCGGCCGACGTGGAATTTGCCTTCCATTCCCTCGAACAAAACGCCGTTGCCGTCAGGCGAATGATCGACGATTAGAATCTCGACATTGTTCGGGAAGAGACACCGAACGGTGAATTCCGTCGCCGTGTTGTATTCGTCGTCGACGGTCGGATAGCCGTTCTTGAAGGGGACCGGATGCTTCGCATGCAGGGGCTCAACCCGCGTCGGTCCCGAGTGGTCCATGCCGATCGCCCACTGTGCGATGTCGACATGGTGGGCTCCCCAGTCGGTCAGTTTTCCCCCCGAGTATTCGTACCACCAGCGAAACTCGTAATGGCAACGCGTTTCGATCTGTTCCTTGCCATGCGCACCGCGGCACCCTGCGCTCCCGATAGTCGACGCGGGGGGCCTGACCGAGCCACATCTCCCAGTTGAGAGTCGACGGCGGAGCCTTTTTCGGCAATTTGCCGCTCGTCGGAGCCCCGCCGATATCGCAGATGGCCCGCTTCACCTGCCCGATGCGACCATCGTGCACCATGGCGATGGCCTTGAGGAAATTCAGGTGCATTTCGCTGCGCTGCTGGGTGCCGACTTGAAAGACGCGCTTGGTCTCTTCGAGGACTTTGATGATCTGCTTTCCCTCTTCGATCGTCAGCGTGAGGGGTTTTTCGCAGTAGACGTCCTTACCGGCCCGCATGGCATCGATCGCGATTTTTGTGTGCCAGTGGTCGGGGACGACGATCGTCACCACGTCGACGTCTTTGCGGTCAAGGATGCGTCGATAATCGCCGGTGACGTCGAGTTTGAAATCTTTTCCTTTTTTGCCCTGCTTTTTTTTGACAAGTTCGCGACCTTTCGCCGCGTGCTCGGAGTCGACGTCGCAGACGGCGACGCAGTTGAAATAGTCCATCGCCCGGGGACCGTCATATCCCTGCCACTGGCTTCCCGTGCCGATACATCCCACGTGCGGCCGTTCGTTCGGGCTGGAGAAAGCGGCCGCCTGGTCCGTGCCGGTCGCAAACCAGAAGGGAACGGTCCCTGCCGCGGCAGCCACGGCGGATGTCTTCAAAAAATCGCGACGGTTTTGCCGGACCGGAGTTGGGCGGTCGTTGTTCACGGGAAGGCTCCTCTCGAGGCGGGATTCAACGGAGTGCGGGTCAGAAACTCGAACGCGCGTGCGTCCGATTCAGTCTAATCGACCCGTCACTTCGTCGCAAAAGAGTCAAGCCGACCTCGGTCGGCCGGCTCCGCCTGGAGGCGCTCCGTTGGGGCGCGTGTTTACGAGAGCTCGGCAAATTCCCGGTCGCGCGTGAAACACGACTTGAGGCGGTTGACGAGTCCGCGTTTGGAAGCGTTTTGCGTATCCGCGTCCTTGGGATCTTCGATGTGGCGGCGGAGTTCCGTATTGAGCCACGTCATGAAGTCGACGCTTAAATCCGGCAGCTGGGGAGGATTCTGAAGCATGGCGGAGTTCCTGTTCTCGCTGGGGGAATGCCGAACATGGACTGCCTGCAATCGGCCTCGGCCGGCTTTCCGTCAAGCCGGCCTTCACGACCGAACGTTGGCCCCGTCAATTGGCTAAAAGCGCGGGGCACAGGCTGCAGGAAGTATCTGTCACGTTTCCCGCCCGCGCGGACGGGGCGACGGCCCCTGAAAACACGCGAGAGGAAAAGTGCGGCCTCGCTTCCCGCCCTAGCGGATGTCACGGGATTTGCCGTTGGGGGGATGAAACCGGAGTTTCCACATCGTCCGATCATTCCGATCGTGCGGACGGGCGCGTCCAATGGCACGGCGTCACGCCCAGCTCAGCAGGCGAACTCCCCGAACTCCGCCGAAATGAGTCTGCTCTCCCCAACATGCAAAGCGATGGCGCCCGCCCCTTCTTGCCCGTACTGCGCCCTCGGTTCGAGCCTCTCGCTGCTTGAAATCATTCAGGTCCGGGCGCCGAATTGCTGGCATGATCCAGCAATCTGGACGCCGTGGGGCATAATTTCTCAAGTTCGCGCGCGTGGCTTCAAGTCGACTCCAACTCGCCGCGCGTCCCGCCCGATATCACGATGCAGGAGGGGTGGCTCGACGGACTCGCTCCGATGCGAAATCACAGTCCCGTGCACAGGCACAAACGCAGGTGGTTCATGGGTCGCGACAAGGTTCTTGGTCTCTCGCTGGCAATCCTGTTGATCGGTTTTGCAGCGGCCTTTTGCTTTCGCAATGACCAGATCGTCGAAAGCGGCCTGAAACTGGCCCGCACGAAGATCCTCGACGAAGCAATCGCACAGCGCCGGGCCCCAAGCCCTACACGACGGAGGCGAAGAGCGAGCGACACAAATCAACTTTGCCAACAGTTACGCTGCAGGGCGTCGAGTCGGTCGATCCCTTCTCCGACGTGCTCCCGGTTACGCCGACTGTGCGGACGAATTCCGTGGCGCACGTCCAAAAGTCCTCCGACAAGCAAATTGCGGCAATCGAGGACGATTCGGTCTCAACGGACCTGCCTGCCGAGTCGAAACCGGCCGTCGACACCGAATCCCAGGCCGACCCGAAGCCCGCTGCGCTCGGCCCGCTCACCACGGTGGCCGACGGCGAGAGTGCCTCGATCGACACACAACAGGCGGTCCCCGAAATCAGCACTTCGAAATTGACCGCCGCTTTGCCGGTCGCCGCCGCGCCGCAGACGGCCGCGGCTCCCATCATCATTCCTGGCGTCGCATCGACGCCCGACGTCGCAAAGAGTTCGGCCGCTTCGTCCGAGCTGTTGACCTCGGTCGCTCCACCGGCGACGGATCTTCCGAGTAACGAGAATCAAACAGCCTCCAAGGACAAAGACAGGGGGCCCAGTTCGGCCTCGGGCGAGCGGAGCGAGACGCTCGTGCCACAGAACGTCGCGTGGCAGTCGACGCAGGCCCAACGTCGGCACGACATGCTGGCGGATAATTCGCCGCGCCCGGTTCCTCGACCGAGAACCCGCCGGAAGATCCGTGGACTCATAACAATTGGAAACACGAAGAATGCACGCGCACTCGCGAGATCAGTGACGATCACTCGCCCGAGCCGCCGGTGGCCGACAAACTGAGCGTGAAGACGCCGGCCGACGAGAATGCCACGATCATTAAGCCGTTGGAAACCAGCCCGGAGGTCAATAACAGCGACGGTTGGGCAAAAATGCCGATTCATCGCGTGCGCCGCGGCGACACGCTAACCAAAATCGCCTTGCATTACCTGGGGGACGCCCGTCGCTATCGGGAAATCTTCGAGGCCAATCGCGATCAACTCCAGACACCGAACGATCGCCTCAAAATCGGTATGACGCTCCACATCCCCACGGAGACGGCACGCCCCGACGCGGCGAAAAAGTCGGTCGTCCGTCGCAAGCGGCACTCCAGCCATACCGACCAGCCAGCCGTGCAGACTTCGCGCTCGCACGGCGCGTCGATCCACAATGTCGCGCGGGTCCGCGAAACGCCCTCCCGTACGGAGAACGACGCGGCGGCACCCAGGGACGACGCCAGCATGAACCTCAATCCGCAGTCGTCGAGCCGATTTGTCCCCGTGCGGAGAGCCCCCTTCGTTCCGGGAAGCAAAACAGAAGCGGATCCCGCGATGCCTGCAGAAAAGAGTCAAAGTGCGGCACCCGCGCCCGACATGTCCCATTTAAACATTTTCCCCGGGACCGAATCGGTCCGCATCGCCGGCGACCGCGATGACGCAGTCGTGCGGTAATGGACGCCGCGCCGGCTGAATTTGGGGACTTGCCGATGTCTTCTCCGAGCCGCCGCGCGAGCGTTTCGATTACGACTCCGACGACAGCAATTCGATCGCAATCTGACCCGCCGATTTCTCGGTGGCTGCGGGGGGGCTGGCCGGTTCGGGGCCGAGCTCGTTGATGAGGAACTCGGCCCGTTCGTAGCCGCAGAGGCGTTCGTGCTGTTTGAGGAGCGGTGCGAATTCTTCGCTGCGGAGCGCGTCGGCGACGGTGGCAAACTTGCCGATCAGATGGGCCGGGTTGTGTTCCAACACGAGTTCGCGGCAGCGCTGGGCGACTTCGGGCCAGCCGGCTCGACACGCGGCCGCCGCTGCCAGCACGAGGAGTTTGTCGCGCCCCAGGGGCTGCCGCTTGCGGAGGGAAACCTCTGCCAGCCGGATGTAGGCAAGCATGGCCGCTTCGTGGTCGCGCATGGCGGGGCAAGCTCCTCTCCGGCTCAAAACAGTTCGTCGATCGCCGCCTTGAGCCGTCCGACGCACGCGGAGGAAACGCGGGCCGAGCGGTGTCCCGCTTCGCAGGCGGCCCCTCGCACGGCGATCACGTCGGGCTGCACGTCGACCAGTTCCGGTATGTGCTCCAGTCGCAGACTCCCGGCGAGCGCCAACAGCATGCCGGCTTCCCGGGCCCTCGCGGCAAACCGCTTGAGCTCCTGGAGAGTGAGGGCCGCCAGCAGGTTCCCCGAGTTTTTCGAGTACGTATCGACGAGAAACGCGCCGGCTCCCGCCTCAATCGCCGCACCCAAGATCTGTTCGGCGCGAGAGCACCGGCCGCTTGCCAGTCGGCATAGGCGACCGCCACGCGGCGAACCGAGCGCGGTTCTTCGCTGTGAACGCGTTCGGTCGCGCGGCGCCAGCCTTGTGCCCAACTCTCGCGCGTGCTGAGACGGGCCGGTCCGAGCTTGATGTCGCTGACTCCTGGCGGCAAGAGGAACGGTCCGGTCGCGTCTTGCGACTCGTCGATTTCGCCCAGGGCCACGCTGCAGGGAACGCGGTTGCCGCGAGCGGCCCCGTTTTGGGCGAAGGCGGCGATCTCGGCCATCACGTCGGCGTCGGCTTTGCCGAGCGGTCCGCGACTCGGTTCCTTCACGTCGAGCCGGTCGCAGCCCCCTTCGATG
Organism: uncultured Planctomycetaceae bacterium; assembly: GCA_963833105.1. Lineage (GTDB taxonomy): Bacteria > Planctomycetota > Planctomycetia > Planctomycetales > Planctomycetaceae > DASPSM01. Next base: position 280,727 of record CAWHWU010000023.1, on the reverse strand, counting down.
GCCGCGCGGGCTTCGGCCAGATTGCGAACGCTGACAAGCAGGCTGGGGCGGGGGCGTGACATCGTGCGAATTGCCGGCGAATCAAAGAGTGGTCGGTTCAAAAGAGGTCACGGGGTGCTTCGTCGGCAAAGGGATGGAGCCCTCCCAAGAGCTTTGGTTTGGGGAGCGCATCCGTGAGGGCCTCGGCCATTTTGAAGTCTGCGAAGGTCGTGATTTTGATATTCATCGGCCAGCCTTCCACGACCGTCACCGGATGGCCGATATTCTCGACAAGCTGCGCCTCATCGGTCGCGGCCAGGTGGCCCCGCTTGGCGAACGCTTCGAGCAGCAGTTGCCGCCGGAAGACCTGCGGCGTTTGTGCCTGCCACAGTCCTTCGCGAGAAACTGTCTCCTGGATCGTCCGATCGGGGCCGACGCGCTTGAGCGTGCTGGACGTGGGAATGGCGGGAATGGCGGCGCCCGATTTCTCGGCCGCGTCGAAAACGGCATCGACCCATTCCTTCACGATCAACGGGCGGGCCGCGTCGTGGACGGCCACGAAGTCGACGTTGCTCTGGACCCGAGCCAGCGCGTTTTGCACCGATTGAAACCGCTCGGATCCCCCCTCGACGATGTCGACGTTCATGAAGGCGAGGTTCGGACGGAACTTCTCCTTGACCCACTCCATGTCTTCGCGAGAGACGACCAGAAAGACCTGGCGGACGTTATCGCGGTTGATGAAACACTCTGCAGCCCGCACCCAAACGGGGCGCCCTTTCAAATCGATGAACGGCTTTTTTCGTTTTTGGGAAGAGAACCGCGTGCTCTTTCCGGCGGCGGGGAGAATGACTGCGAATGTCGCCATCAGCGAACTCCGAAACGACCGGCCCGATGATATTCGCGGCTCGGCCCTCCGACAACCATCTCGAACCCCTTGCCCAAGCCTCACAATTTCGCCAGTTTCTCGCGGTTTCCCGGTGATTTGTTGAGTTTCCGCGCGATTTCTGCACGGATTTCGCCGCTGGGCGCCACTACTAAACTAGACAGAGAAGCCCAGGGACGGCCGTCCCTGGGCTTGCGCAGCGATCAGACGTCAGAAAGAACGGGATTATGCGACTCACTTTGCGGACACTGTTGGCCTATCTGGATGACATCCTCGAGCCGGCTCAGACGAAAGAGATCGGCGCCAAGCTTTCCGAGAGTAAATTCGCCTCGGACCTGGTCGAACGCCTCCGTGATGTGATGCGGCGGCGGCGTTTGACCGCCCCTAACATCGACGGGGGCGAGGACAGTCTCGACGCCAATGTGATGTCCGAATATCTGGACAATACGCTCCCCCCGAAAAGGTGACCGACGTCGAAAAGAAGTGCCTCGAATCCGATATTCACCTGGCCGAGGCGGCCGCCTGCCACCAGATTCTGACCCTGGTTTTGGGCGAGCCGATCGAGATTGCACCGGAGAGCCGCCGGCGGATGTACGGCCTCGTCTCGCAGGCCAGCGGGGACGGCCAGGCCGCGGTCGCCGCCGAAATGGCCCCCGACATCGAACACAAAGACTCCGACGAGATCGACGCGGCCATGTTGCCACAGGAAAAGGAGCCGACCGAGACGATTGGAAGCGCGCTCCCCGATTACCTGAAGCCGCGCCCCTGGCGGCGGGCAATTCCGCTGGCGATCGTGGTTTTGGTCGTCGTCGCGCTGATTGCCCTCGATCCGGGTTACACCCGATCGCTCCGCCGCTTGCTCGGCCTGGGTCAGGAAGCGAGTCCGGCGGCCGGGCCAAGTGCCGACACTAATTCGGCGCCAAACGCGACGAGCGAGCCAGTAATTCCCGGTGCCGACGCCTCGAAGCCCACCCCAGCGTCAAAGGAGACGGCACCGATCTCCGTCGCGGAGACAACGACGCCAAACGATACCAGTAAAGCCGTCGGCGGACCGGGGGCCGTGCCGTCCATCGCGCAGACTGGGGAGCCGAACGCGCCAGGGACGCCGCAGAACCCGCAGGTCGACAAAAAATCGCTGTCGGCAACTGGCGCCAACGGACCGGGGGCCAAGACCCCCAAGGCGGAAAGCTCCAAGGGAAACATCCCACCGTCGACCGACGTGGCACTCATTGCGCCGCACCCCGCACCTTTGGCGCCTTCATCCCCGACCGACGTGAAGCCGAGCGCGACGCCGAATTCCTCCACGAAACCCACCCCTCCGGCTCCCGATGCGTCGCCGCCGTTGACCCCCGCAGAGCCAGCGCCCGAAGTTCGCTTTGCATCAAAGTCCGGCATTCTGCTCGGTTACGACTCGGCCCGTGACGACTGGTTCGTGCTGGAGCGGCCGGGGCTCACGCTCCCGGTTCCCAGCGACAATCCCGACACGGTGAACCTCGATCTGGGCGTGAAGGCACCGGCCCCCAAACCGCCGCAGCCGCTCGCGGCCGACCGGAGGGCCGACCAGCTGGTCGCTCCCGAGCCGTTTGACAGCATGTTGGAATTGGGTGACGGTCTGTGCCGAATGTGGGTCCTGGGCGGCACGTCGGTCCAGCTCTTGGCGCCAACCGGTGGCGCGCGGTTCGGCATCGCGCTGCGAGAAGGGAAAATCGTGTTACGCAGCGGCAGATCGAAAATGCCGGGGACGGAGTACCACCCGCTCGTCGTTGCGCTCAAGGCGGGGGATGAGGTGTTTCAGCTCACCTTCCTCAAGCCAGAGACGCAATGCGGCCTCGAGACCATTCCTGGCTTTCCCACGAAACCTAACGAAGACGCACGGGACACGGGCTATCACGGTGCCTTGTATGTCGTCTCCGGAGATGTGAAATTCACTGAGCCGGCGGGCCGGCAGCGGACCTTGGCGGCTGGCCGGTGGATCTCGCTGGCACCTGGTGACCGTGCGGCGGCGACCGATCTCGCCGGCGGCACGTTTCGCGCTAAGGGCAGCCCGGTCCTTGGCTGGCTCCTCCCCGAAAGCCGCCGGGTTCCGCCCCCTCTCGCCAAGGTCGCACACGATTTCGAGGCCGAGTTCCTCGCCGATCAGCCGGTCTCCGCCTCGATCGGCACGGTCGCCAAGAATGAGCCCAATCCAAAAATCGCCGAACTGGCCGCCAAGACGTTGGCTCTCACGAATCAGTATTCGGCCCTCGTCGAGATTCTGGCCCAGGTCAAGCACGAGGAGGCGGTGCATGCGGCCTCCAACGGGTTGCGGGCCTGGCTGCCGCAGGCGCCCAACCATGCCGACTTGCTGCAAAAAGAGTTGGCGACCGCCTTTCCCACAGGTCCCAAGAGCCTGACCGGCGACCTGGACGACCGCGCGATTGTCTTGCGGCTGTTGTGGGGATACAACAGCGACGACGTGCGCGATCGCAAGACGTCGGACCAGCTTGTTCAGTGGCTCGACCACGACGTCCTGGCCGTGCGGTCGCTGGCCATCGATCAAATCCGCGGGCTGACCGGGCAGACGCTGCACTATCGCGCGGCCATGCCCCCGGGGGATCGCAAGCGGCTCAAAAAAGACTGGGAACGCTACATCGATCGGTACAAGGGCCTGTTGCCACAATGATCGCAGCCGGGTTCGCGCAGTTCCGCCGCTTCCTCGAGCTGATCCGCTTCAGCCACACGGTCTTCGCTCTTCCCTTTGCTCTCTTGTCGGCAGTCCTGGCGTGGCGGACAGTCGACTTTCGCTGGCGCGATCTGGCCGGCATTCTCTTATGCATGGTCTTCGCCCGCTCGGCTTCGATGGCGTTTAACCGGATTGCCGACAGGCGGATCGACGCTCAAAACCCGCGAACCGCGCGGCGGCATCTACCGGCGGGCTTGTTGAGCCTACGCGCGGTGGTCCTCTTCACAATCGCCTGCGCGGCGGGATTTATCGCATCGACGTTACTGTTTCTTCCCAACCGACTGCCGCTCATGTTGTCGGTCCCCGTGTTGGCCTTTTTGTGCGGCTATTCGTACGCCAAGCGTTGGACACCCCTTGCGCATTACTGGCTCGGCGCTGCCTTGATGCTCTCGCCGATCGCGGCCTGGATCGCGATTGCGGGCGACATCGCCTGGCCGCCAGTCTTTTTGGGATTGGCGGTCTTTTTCTGGGTGGGCGGCTTCGACATTATTTACGCCTGCCAGGACGTCGATTTCGACCGCTTGCAGCGCCTGTCGAGCGTGCCAGCCAGTTTCGGCGTTCCCCGCGCCTTGCGGATCGCCTCTTTGAGCCACCTGCTCACGGTGGCATGTCTTCTCGGCCTCTGGTCAACCGCTCACCTCGGAGCTCTCTTTCTGGTGAGCGTGATCGCCGTGGCCCTGCTGCTGGCGTATGAACACTGGCTGGTGCGGCCGGATGACTTGACGCGGGTAAACGTGGCGTTCTTCAACGTCAACGCGATCATCAGCCTCGGCCTGTTTGTGGTGGGCCTGCTCGACGTGTGGATCGCCCGGCCCTAATCCCACAATCAGCCGCGCCGGGAAGGTCCAATCCGTTTTTCGAGAATGACCTCGCGATCGGAATACCCCAGTTCACGGTAGAGTCGATGCGCGGCCGAATTCGCGGCCAGGACGCCAATCTCGATTCGCGTCGCTCCGCGCCCTGGGCCCGTGATTCGGCCGCCTGGATGAGTTCGCTGCCGATGCCCGTGTTACGGTGCGGCTCGAGCACCACCAGATCGGTGATGTACGCGTGCTGGCGATCCTTTTCGACGATCTCTTCAGAAACGACACGGCACAGGACGCAGACGAAGGCGACGACCTGGCCGTTCGCTTCAGCGACGAGGATCGTGCCGTCCGATTTCTGGCACTCGGCAAGCAAATAATCGATGTAGATACCGCGGATTGCCTCCGGCTCGACGCGGTTGTGTTCGAAGGTCCGCTCGTACGCCTGAAGCTCGGCCATGCATGCTTCCAAGGCGGGCCGATCGTTCGCCGTTGCTTCGCGAATCGTGACGCTCGAACTCATCCCCGGCAGCTTTAAGTTCGCTTTTTGAGTGGCTCGTGCCGGGGCTGGTTGATGCTCTTCAGTTTCGAGGCAATCTCTTCCAAAGAGTTCACGCGGGCCAGGATGCGGCCGTTCGGATCAATCAGGACGTAGGCCGGAATTCCCGAGACGGCAAATCGCCGCGGCACGTCGGTGCTCGACCAGTCCCCCAAGAGTGCGTGCTGCCAGGGAAGAGGCTTGGACTTGAGAAACTCCCGGGCGCGCAGCGGGTTCGCGTCGAGATTTGCGCCGAGGACGACCAGGGGCTTGTCGCCGGTGAATTGTTCACGGAGCCGTTCCACTTGATCGAGTTTCTCAACGCACGGCGTGCACCAGGTCGCCCAAAAATCGACCAGTACGTAATTGCCGCGAAGTGCCGCGAGGCTCGACTTGCCGCCGGCGAGCGTGTCGAAACCGAAATCGCCGGCCATTTCGCCGATTTTCGGCGCGGAGAGGGACGGGATCGAGAGCTTACCGAGGTCGAGGTGCGAATCGCGGTCGCGCACGGAGAAGTGGACGACCCCGACCGCGAGGGGACGCACCAGGCAGCCTTCCACGGTTCCGTAGAGATTGACGGCAAAGTCGTACTCGCCCGGCTGGAGGCCCGAGATGCGGAAATGTCCGTCCGGCTCCGGCTTCACGAACCAGTGGTAGAGCGTATTGAGATAGGCTCCGCCTTCGGGCGTGTTGCGCCAGGCGTCGCTCCAGCCTTTCTTCCAGTCGAAGCCCTTTGCGGCCAGCCACGCCGGCGGTTCGATGCCGGGACGCCGGGCCACGATGTAATTAATGCCGAAGTGATAATCGAATCCCGGCGGCTGATTCTCGGCGACCAGTCGGCCTATCACTTCGATTCCGGGGCCGCCGAGCGTGACGTTGACCATCGCGCCTGGATCGATTCGCAGCGGAAGATGTTCGCTCGAGCTCAGATGGGACGGAATCCCCCAGTGAAGTTGAGCGTTCAGGCTACACGCGACCGGCGGGGCATGCTCGAACTCAAACGAACCGTCGTTTCGCGTCGTGGCTGTCCAGTCGATGAAATTACGAGGTCCGTCGCCGCAAGCGCGGTGAATGGGCCTGAGGAACACTTTGCAGTTCGGCACCGGCTTGCCCGCCTGCAGCAGCCGCCCGGTGACCTTCGCCCAGCGTGCCAGCCGGATCTCGCCGGGTGGCTCATTCGCCTCGCGGTCGACTTCGGCAAAGCCCTCCGGAGAGACGGCGACCAGCGCGTAGCGATCGAGTTGAGAGGGGATTTCAAAGGCGCCCGTTCGGTCGGTGTTGACGCGGTCGTCGGAAATGTCTTGGCGCTCGTCCCCCGTTGTCAGGCCATCGCCGGCCAGTTGCTCCAACAGCGATGCGACGGAGACGCGGGCTCCCTGGACGGGGCGACCATCGGGATTGAGGACAGTTCCCACCAAGCGCTTCGCCGGCTGCATGCGCGACGTCGAGGACCGCATCCGCGTCCCCAAGCCGGTAGCGCTTATCGGTGCGGAAAGTTTTATAGCCTGGGGCCTCGAGCTGGATGCCGTGCTCCACGTCGGACCGCTCGAATTGCATCCCAAAACGGCCCATCGTCTGCTTTTGGGCCGTGCGGCGTTGCAGGAAGGGATTGTCGGGCCTGAAAAACAGAATCGGAATCACGAGGAACTTGTCGATGTTTCGGCCCGTGACGGCGTCCCGAACGGTCCCCGTCAGGCGGAACACGGGTTTGATGGTGACAATGTGCTCGCGGCCATCGGCCGTGACGGTCTGCCCCGTCCGCTCATAGCCCTGTCGCATAATGAGGAGCCCAATCGGATCGTCGGGCGCCCAATCCCATTCGAGGACGCCGTTCTTGTCTGCCGTATCGGGGATGTCGAGATCGACGCCGCCTTGCGGCGTGTATTGGAGATGCAGCACGTCGCGCCAACGGTCAATCCGCACATAGACCTTGGGAACCGGGGCGCCCGAGCCGTCCACGAAGCGAATCCGCAGCTTCTTACCCGGTCGCAACTGAAAAGCGATGGGCGACATCTTCGGGCCAATCTCGATTTTCCTGGTGTCGGGCATCCAACCTTTGGCCACGACGGCGACTCGCGTCGGACCCGCCGAAAGCGCGGGAAGCAGACCCAACCCCTTGGCATCGGTCACCACATCGGGCGTGGACCGGAAATACTGGTTGTCTCCCCACAGGACGACGGCACCTTTGACCGGCTTTCCGGCAGGATCGGTCACTTTGACCGTGGCGCAGGATTCCTCGACGCAAAACAATGGGCGGCATTTGCGTGTGCCCGGGGAACGTGGTGACTTTGTGCCAGGTGTCCGGCTGGCGGCCGTGGTCCTGGCCCAGGTAGTCGAGATGGGTCGCCCGCACATCCATCACAGCCCCCGGCCGCAAATCCTCGAATTTCCAGCGACCTTGAGCATCGGTCACGACGGGGTCGTCGGGATCGACTCCCTGGCCTTCGTACGAGCAGTGGACCGTGGCACCCGCGATCGGCCGGTCCTCTTCATTCGTGACCGTGCCGGCGAGGGTCGTCCCCTTCACCATGCGGAACTTGAATTCGTCCGGGATCTTCAATTCGTGGACGCGGGCATTGGTCTCGAAGTTGTAGAACTCTTGGGAGTAACCTTTTTTTGCCGCCCAGAGCCGCAGAATCCACAGGCTCTTCGGCAAGTTGACGGTCACCAGTCCCTCCTCGTCGCAAGTGTAGCGCTGGGTCGCGCGGAATTTCTTTTGGTCGGTCCACACCGAGACGAGAATTCCCGCGTAGGGCAAGGGATGGCCGGCCGTGTCGGTGACGCGGATGCGCATGCTCCCCTTGGTCGGGAATTCGGGATGATCCGTCGTGCGGCCCGGCTTGGTGGCCGGCGCCTTCGGCTTCGCAGCCTTCGCCGGTTCCTGTGACTTCGCCGGGGAGTTTTTCTTCGCGGGGGGCTCGGGACTTTTTGTTTGGGCCGTCGCCGAGCGCGAACCGAGGGAGGTAAACGCGATCGCGAAAACGCACAGCGACAGGATCGCGGCGCCCGTCAGCCAGCGTGACGACTGGGCACCCTGCCGGTCGGCGATTCCCAGAATGCGGCGTAAACGTGCCACCAGGAGGCCGCCCGTTGCCGCCGGCGCCATGCTCGACGCCCGCGCCCGGCCACCGTCGCCAGCGCTCGCACGTAGACGGTCCGGTCGCACGCCACGTTGACCGCCAGATCATCGCAGCAGTTTTCGCGTTCCTTGCGAACCTGGGAGGAAATCCACCAGACGGCCGGATGATAGAACAGCAGCGTCTCGACGACGCTTTGCAGCAGATTGATGAGATAATCCTGCCGCAGCACATGCGCCAGCTCATGGGCCAACAGGGCCTCGAGCTGATCGGCCGGAAGTTCGGTGATCAGGGCTGCCGGCAGCAGGATCACCGGCTTGAGCGCGCCGATCACGAGGGGCGTATCCACGAGCGTCGACCGCAGCAACCGCACGCGGCGCCTGAGACCGAGTTTCCGCGCAATGCGTGCGGCCGCGTCTTGGATCGTGCCGGTGACTGGGTCGGTGCCCTGCGTTTTCAGCTGCTGCACGGCGAACCAGCCGCCAATATTCCACAGCGAGACAATCGCGACGCCTAGCGACCAGGCGACCACGATCCAGGGAAAATACCGGGGCATTTGTTGTTGGATCTGCCGTCCCAGGGAGAGAACCCGCTCTGTCCACGAGACTTCGACCGTCGACGCAGTCTGCGGAACGGCGTTGCTTGCCGGCTGAAGAGCAGGTCGGTCAAGGGCCCTCAGCAGCGCGTGGTCGGGCATCCATCGCACCATCACGGGCATCGAGCGAGGCGCAACCGCGGTTCCGACCGAGATGTCTGGGATTCCTGACGCCGCGACATCCGCCAAAACGGACTGGGGCATCGCGGGGGCGGGGACGAACAAAAAGGTCAGCGCCGGCAAGAGGACCGTTAACAACAGCCCGCCGCACGAGGCCGCATATCCCACACGGGCGCCGCGCCGCCGCAGGGGCGGCAGGAGCACGGCCAGGCCGATCGCCACGGCCAGCGCCTGCCAGATCGAATGCAGCAAAATCCATCCCAGTCGATAAACCATCGGCGAGTCGGCCAGCGCTTGGAGAGTGTTCATTTCTTCAGCCCTTCGATTTGATCGAGCAGGTCGCGGATTTCGGCGAGCTCTTCCCGGTTGATCTTCTGGGATTGCACGGCCTGCATCACCAGCTTGCGGGCCGAGCCGCCGAACACCTTTTGCACGAGGTCACGGACGATTTTCTTCTGCGTTTGTTTCTCGGGGACGGCCGGCCGATAAAGCTGAGGCCGCTCGGAATCGTCCCGCTTGAGCAGCCCCTTTTCGCACATCACCTGCATCATCTTGAGCGTGCTCGTGTACCCGGTTTTGCGCTCGGGCTGCAAAGCCTCGTGGACATTGCGCACGGTGCAGGCTTTACGATTCCAAACTACGCGGAGGATGGCCAGTTCCACGTCGTTCAGCTGGCTAGAGGGGTTTCTCGGCATGATGTCCTTCGAGGCGAGAGAACGAATATGTTCGTGAAAACCAAGCATAACGAATATGTTCGTGGTGTCAAGCCGGTGAGATCGTGAATCGCTCTCGTCGGTGGCCCGCGATTTGCGCGGCGACTAGAATACGGCAGACCGAGAATTTCCTTGCAGGAGAAAGCAGGCGTGGATTGCGACCAGATGCTGCGGACGATCACCGACAAGGTGCACGCGGGCGAACGGCTCTCGTTTGACGAGGGCGTCTTCCTCGACGAGAAGGTCGACGTGCTCACGGTCGGGCAATTGGCTAACGTCGTCCGCGAGCGCAAGAACGGCAAATACGCCTACTACAACACCAACGTCCATCTCAATCCGACGAACGTCTGCGTCTACCGCTGCACGTTCTGCGCGTTTCGGGCCGATCTGAAGGCGGCCAAGGCCTACGAATTCACCGACGAGATGATTCGCGACCGCGTGCTCGAGGCGAAAAATGCCGGCGCGACCGAAATCCATGTCGTCGGCGGGCTGCACCATCAGAAGCCGTTTGATTGGTACCTGAACGTCGTCCGCGTGATCCACGAGACCTATCCCGACATGCACATCAAGGCGTGGACGCCGGTCGAGATCCACTGGTTCAGCTACATCACAAAGAGGCCCGTGCGGTGGGTGCTCGAGCAAATGATCGACGCCGGCCTGGGCAGCCTGCCCGGCGGCGGAGCGGAGATTTTCCATCCCGGAAGTCCGCGATCAGATCTGCGAGCACAAGGCCGACGCCGGCCAATGGTTCGACATCCACCGCGAGGCGCACGCCCTGGGCCTGCGTTCCAACGCGACCATGCTCTACGGCCACATCGAGAAAGCGCGACACCGCGTCGACCACCTGTGCCGGCTCCGCGAACTGCAGGACGAGACGGGCGGCTTTCAGACGTTCATCCCGCTGGCGTTTCATCCGGAGAACACCGGGCTCTCGCACATTCCGAAGGCGAGCGGCCTGGTGGATCTCAAGACGATCGCGATGGGCCGGCTGATGCTCGACAACTTCGACCACATCAAGGCGTACTGGATCATGCTGGGCGAGAAGATCGGCCCAGGTTGCTCTCAGCTTCGGGGCCGACGACATCGACGGCACGGTCGTGCACGAGTTGATCTATCACGACGCCGGCGCCAAGACGCCCGAAGGATTGACCGTCGACCAGATCCATCGCCTGATCCGCGAGGCGGGGCGCGATCCGGTCGAGCGCGACACGCTTTACCGCCGCGTGATCCGCGACGGGGCCCGTTGGACGATCGGCGAACCACTGCTGGCTGGCGTCGCCTGCTGAATGGCGGGATGCCGCCTGGCGTGTCGCCGGAGCCGCGGAAAACGCGGAATCGACTCTGGCACGCGGTCGGACTGGATCCATATACTCGAAGTAAGCGCAAGATTGGCCCGTTTTTTTGAAGAGCAACACCGCACCATGAATTCCCTCGCGAAAAATGTGCTCTACGGCTCGATGGGGGTGGCGGGGCTTGTCGCCGCGGCGGCCGTCCTCGACTTTGTAACGGGAGGCGGAGTCTTCGCCACGCATTCGATGGCCGGCTACGTGATGGACGTGTTGTTCATTGTCGGCGCGGGAATTGTGATTTACCTCGCCATCGACGCCCTGGCCGAGCAAAAATGAGTGAGGGATTAGGGGGAAAAGACAAGGCACGCACCGCGTGCCTTTTTTATTCCGTGACCCCTCTTATACGTCGAGGTCGTCGGCGAAGGCGGCCTCGTTCATGATCAGCCGATAGCGCTCCGACGCGTCCTTGCCCAAGAGCTGTGCGAACGTCTGGTCGGCCTCGACCTGGCTTTCGATCTCGACCCGCAAGAGGACGCGGACCGTCGGATCGAGAGTCGTCTCCTTGAGTTGTTTGGCGTCCATCTCGCCCAGCCCCTTGAAGCGAAAGACCTCGACTTTGCGATGCGCTCCCAACCGGGCCAGGATCTCCTCCTTGGCGGCATCGTCCTGCGCATAGAGGACTTCGCTCGACGTGACGATGCGATAAAGCGGCGGCTGCGCGATGAAGAGCCGCCCCTGAGTGATCAACTCCCGCATGTGGCGGAAGAAAAAAGTCAGGAGCAACGTCGAGATGTGATAGCCGTCGCTGTCGGCATCCATCAAGAGGACAACGCGGCCGTAGCGCAGTTTGCGAATATCGAAATTCGGTCCGATCCCCGTGCCGAGCGCCTCGATCAGGTCTTTGACCTCCTGGTTTTCCAGGATCTTCGACAGAGCGAGTGATTCGGTATTGAGAATCTTGCCCCGCAAGGGCAGGACGGCCTGCGTGCGATTGTCGCGGCCCATCGCCGCCGTCCCGCCGGCGGAGTCCCCCTCGACCACGAACAGCTCGCACTTTTCCGGATTGCCCTGGCGGCAATCGAGCAGTTTGCCGGGGAGATTCGTGCGGTGGTTACCGGGCGATTTGCGGCGGACTTCGCTGGCCGCGTCGCGACTGGCGAGGCGCGCCCGCGCGGCCAGCACGATCCTTCCGATGACCGCGTCGGCAATCGACGGATTGCTATTGAGCCACGTTTCGAGGCCGGGTCGCACGATCCCCTCGACCAGGGCGGCCAGCTCGGGATTGTTGAGCCGTTCCTTGGTCTGTCCCTGAAACATCGGGTCAGAGTGGAAGACCGACAGAACACCGATGCACCCTTCGCGGATGTCCTCTCCGGTGAGAGTGATTCCCTTGTGCTTGATGTCGTGAACGTCGAGGTAATTGCGGACTGCCTTGACGATGCCGTTGCGCAGGCCGTTCTCGTGCGTGCCGCCGGCATGCGTGCGGATGCCGTTCACGTAGCTCCGCAGATTTTCGTCGGTCGATTCGGTCCAGCGAAGGACGACTTCGACGCGGGTCGTCCCCTCGTCCTTTTCGGCGGCGAAGACCTGCTCATGGGCCGGTCGCTTTTGCGTTTCGGCCGTCATTTTTTCGAGAAAGCCGGCGATCCCCTCCGGGTGGAAGAGTTCGAGCGTTTCGTGCTTGGCTTCGTCGGTGAAATTGATCTTGAGTCCGCCGTGGATGTACGAGATGTCCTCGAGGTGCTGGCGGATGATGTCGACGCTGAACTGGACGCGGCGGAAGATGTCATCATCCGGACGGAAGAAGATGGTCGTCCCGTGTCCACGAAAAGGGCGGACTTTTTTGACTTCGGTGGTGGGCCGGCCTCGTTTGTAGCGCTGGGTCCATTCGAAGCCGTCGCGGTGCACGGTCGCTTCCAGCTCGATCGAAAGGGCGTTGACGACCGAGGCGCCGACGCCGTGGAGGCCGCCGCTCCGCAGGTAATTCTTGTCGGAGAATTTGCCGCCGGCGTGCAGCGTAGTGAGGATCACCTCGAGCGCCGACTTTTTCATCTTCGGATGGCGGTCGACGGGAATGCCGCGGCCGTTATCGCTCACCGTGAGCGAGGCGCCGTCTTTGTGGAGCGTGATCACGATGTGGTCGGCCGCCTCGGCCAGGTATTCGTCGACGGAGTTGTCGACGATTTCCCAGAGGAGGTGGTGCAGGCCGCGGCCGTCGACGCCGCCGATATACATCGAAGGCCGCCGCCGCACGGCTTCCAGGCCCTCGAGGACCTCGATATCGCGGGCACTGTATTCGCCGCTTGGCTTGATCCGGTTTGATTTCGCCGCAGTCGCCATGGTGTCTTCGCTATCCGTGCCGCGTCACTTCTTTTCGAATTGTTCCCAATCGACCAGCTCGATCGGCTGAGGGACGATCTCTTTGAACCCGGTCCGCGTGCTGGTCTTGATCCCTTTTCCACCGCGCGAGGTAACGCCGTACTTCATCTGGCCGAAGCTCAGTGGCTTGTCGTTGGCATTGATGACATGCAGCGCGTCGCTCTGACGGCCGAGCTGAATCGCCCCCAGCACGTCGTCGTTGGGCGCAAGCTTGATGCCGCGGACCCCTTTGCCGGGGCCGCCCAAAATCGGCACGTCGTCGATCTTGAAATGGATCACCCGCGCATCGCGCGTGGCGAGGAAAACCGTCTCGCTGTCACGTACCAGCTCGACATAGACCACGCTGTCCCCTTCGCGGAGACGGCAATAGCGCCGTCCGGCCTTCGTCGAAGCGAGCCGGAACGGGCTGAACGACAGCTGCATTACCTGTCCCGATCGAGTCGCGATCAACAGGTACGGGGCCGGCGGCAGGTTCTTCCGCACGGTCGAGTCGGCCGGCGTGAACCGCGGGTCGGTGCTGACGGACCAGATCGTCCGCGCCCCATCGCCGACGCGGACAAATTTCGAAAGCGGATCGCCGTAACCGGACGACGCGGGGATCTGCTCGATGGGTAGCGTGTACGCCATGCCGTCGCTGGAAAAGACGACGACATGCTCGAGCGTGCTCCCCGGCACGACAGACAAGACGCTGTCCCCTTCGCGGACACGTGTACTCTCCACTTTTTGCAGGCGGCCGACGCGCTTGAGCCAGCCGTCGCGAGTCACCACGACGTTCGTATTTTCGCGAACGATATACGCCTGCGGATCGAACTCGGTGATTTCATCTTCCGAGCCGAGGGCCGTGCGGCGATCGTCGGCGAAGTTCTTCGCAAGCTCGTCCAACTCGGTCTCGACGACTTTCCACAGCCGGCTCTTGGAGGCCAGGATCTTGCGGATGCCGTCGGCCTCGGACTTTTTCTCTTTGAGTTCCTCGACGATGCGGTCGATCTCGAGCGACGAAATGCGATACAGGGCCAGCTCGAGCACGGCATCGGTCTGCTCGGCATCGAGCGGAAAGGCCTTCATTAACCGGGCCGCCGCGTCGGCTTTGCCTTGGCTGGCGCGGATGATCTTCAGGGCCTGCTCCAGCCCTTTGAAGACGATCGCGAAGCCTTCCAGGATGTGAATCCGCCGCTCGAGCTGGCGCAACTGGAACTCGAACCGCCGCGTCACGCACTTGAAGCGGAAGTCGACAAAGTGCCGCAGGAGATCCTTCAAGCTCAGGCGGCCCGGCACGAGCGCACCGTGCTCGTCGGGGACAAGACAGGTCGTGTTGATGGCGAAATTCTGCTCAAGCGCCGTGTGGCGGAAGAGGTAAGCCATGACCGCCTCGGGATCGGAGCCCGGCTTGATCTCCATCACGATCCGCAGGCGATGCTTTTCGTCGCACTCGTCCGCCACGCCGATGACCTGAGGCAGCTTGCGGCTATTGATGATGTCGCCGATCGACGTAAGCAACGGCCCCGTTTCGACGCCGTACGGCAGGGAACTGACGACGATCCGATTTGCCGTTTCCGAGCGGCGGTCCTTTTCGAGCTTCCATTCGCCGCGGACCTTGATCGAGCCGCGACCCTCTTCATACGCTTCGCGGATCGACTTGCGGTCGGTGACGATGCGTCCGCCGAGCGGAAAGTCCGGGCCCCGGACATGTTTCATCAATTGGGCGACGGTCGCATCCGGTTCATGGATCAGATGGACGCAAGCTTTCACCACTTCGCCCAGATTGTGTGGCGGAATGTTTGTGGCCATTCCCACGGCGATTCCCTGCGTCCCGTTGACGAGCAGGTTGGGAAACCGTGCCGGCAGCACGACCGGCTCATCCTTGGCGGCGTCGTAGGTCGGCCGCATGTCGACCGTTTCGGAGCGCAGCTCGCTCATCAAGTGTTCGGCGATCGAGGTCAATTTGACCTCGGTGTAGCGGGCGGCCGCCGCGGGAAGGCCGATGATCGAGCCGAAATTCCCCTGCCCGTTGACGAGGGGGTACCGCAGACTGAAATCCTGGGCCAACCGCACCAGGGTCTCGTAAACCGCGGCGTCCCCGTGCGGGTGATAACTTCCCGTCGTGTCGCCGCAAATCTTTGCGCTCTTTCGAGTTTTCGCGTCCGCCGTCAGCCGCAGCTCTTGAAACATCACGTACAAGATGCGTCGCTGGACGGGTTTCAGCCCGTCTCGTACGTCGGGGAGGGCCCGGGAGGTGATGACTGAGAGCGCATAATTGAGGTATCTGCGGCGAGTTTCCTGGCTGAGCGAGACGAATTCGACGCGGTCGATTCCATTTGCGCCGCTGCCGTTAGAGTCTTTGCCGTTCTCGCTCGGCCCCCCGTTTACCGCCGCCTTAGCTGCCTTTTTGGACAAAGGGTCCTCCTGGACGAATCACCGCACCGTTCCTTCGGTTGCGATGGACGGGAGTGCGTTGTGAAACTCGGCCGGATTTTAGCGACGACCGTAGCGGATTTACAGACTATTCCGGTTGTATCATTTGGAGCGAGGTCGATTCCTCAAGCACGACCCAACTCCTCGTTACGCACGGAATGACTGATTCGTGTGATTCGATCCACCCGAAACCTTTTATTACTCATTCGAGAAAAGCCCGCGTTCCAGATCGGCTGGTCGGCCGTGGGGTGCGGGAGGTCGGGAGAGGGGTCAAATCTGTTCCAGGGAGGGAACTCGATGGCTCGCACCACATTCCGGGCGGCCGCGTGCACGGTCATTCTGTCTGCCTGGTCGCTGAATTCGGCGTTCGCCCAAACAAACGCAAGCCAGGCCCCCCCAGCCGCCTCGAGCGCGCCGCAAACGGCCGCCAGTTCGCCGGCCTCGGTGGATCAGGCCGGCTACCATGCCGGCGTGGAGCTGCATCATCCCGGTCCGATTCCGGCGCCCCTGTATCTGCCTCCGAACGCGCCGGGAATCATCCCTTGCCAATACCCGTATTTGAACGCCCCCATGTATCCGTGTCCGGTTCCGAACGTCCCGTACCAGACGGGGGGCACGCTGATCACGAATCAGGCCTTTTACCCTCAAGAGATGCTCTATCCCCACACGTACCGCTCGATTTATCCCCCGTACTACTACGAGGTTCACGGTGGTTGGAAGCTCTTCCCTTGGGGAGTGGTGCAAAGCGAAAAATGGCGGCTCCGCGGGACGGTCGTGACTGTCAAATACAGCTCGTCCATCGGCCTGTTTAGCGGCTATGTGCCGCCGGCGCTGAATTCTCTAAACGTCGTGCGTCCGCATAACTGGGACGCCTCCGGACGTTACTGATCGCGTGAGCCGTCTGCACTCAGCCTTCGGCAATTCCTCGCGCCGCGCGTCCGCAGCCAATCCCTGCGGCGCCGCAGGCCGAATGCCGGCGGGAACACGCTTGAGACCCAAGAGAACTCCCATGACATCTCACATTTGCAAAATATCCGGACTGTCCGCGGTCCTTGTTCTGCTGGCGCTCGGCGCTGCCGGTGTCGCCCGCGGGGCGGACGGCATGGCCGAACGCTACCGCATGCAGCGCTACTACGAATGCTGCTATGGACCGTCGCATTACGGACCCAATGGCTACGTGCACCGGATGAACTGGTGGCGCGACGCCTACTGTGACGGCACGAATTGCGACGAGCACCACTGCTGTTGCTGCTGCAAAACGTGCCTCGTACCGGGAAGCAAACCGCCGAGCCGGTGCCTCGACATTTGCCTGTACCACGTCATCTTTCCGATGAGTCCCTGGTACTCGAACCCGCGCGACGGCATTTGCTATCCGGCCTTCGGATCGAAGTCGCCCATCTGTGTCCCGAAAAGAGACTAGAAATTTTCCGCCGGAAGCGGAAGCACCGCGCGTGCCGCATACCGCTGCCGACTTAGGCCCAACGACCCATCCCTCAGATCAGGAAGTCTGACATGCTCACACGGACGACAATCGCGCGGTCCGCCCAGCGCGTTCTGGACCGAAATGCGGGGAAACGGCCCGCGCGAATGCTTGCGGCCCTCCTGGTGTCGCTGGCGATGGGGAACGCCGCCCTGGCCGGCGACGTCTCACCGGGCGTCGTCCGCGTGAGCGATGCGCCCCCGCCGTCGTCTCAGGTGACTCCGGCATCGGCCCCCGGCATGCCCCCGGCACCGGCGCCGGCTGTCGTTCCCGCGCCGGGATCGCCCCGGATGCAACCTGCGGCGTGTGCAATCCGAATGCGGCCTATGGGTATGGCGGGGCGCGGGGTTGCAACGGCTGTAATGACTGTCGCCCCGGCCTCCTGGGGAGGTGCTGCCTCTTCCAGTGCTGCCACTGCGGATGGCGGTTCCTGGATACCCATTGCTACTGCATGACCTACGCCGTCAGCCCGTGGTACTGCGATCCGCGGGACGGCCGGGTGTACTCGGCCTACGGGTGGGGAGCGCCGATGACCGTGCCGCTCGCGCCGACGGTGACGAACCAATACAACTACGGCTGGGGCATCCCCTCGGGACGGTTGACGCCGATTTCGCGTGTGGCCCCGCGGCCCGGAGCCCTGACTGCCGCTGTTGCCCCTTACTAGGCGAAACTACCTGCCGCCGTCTCTCGCTGACCCATAACCGGACCCAACCCGCACGAGTTCAGGAATCACGTGATGATCCGTCTAACAAAATCTGGCTGGATGGCCATGACCCTGTTGGGTCTCTTCGTGGGAGCAGCCCAAGCCGACGATGGCGCAGTCGTGCGGATATCGGATAGCCCGCCCCCCGCACCGGCGGCCGCCAGCGGCGCTCCGACCCCTTCTGCCGACGCCGGACCCGCACCGGCGGTGGGAATTGAAGGCGTCCCCTGCGACTCGGGCTCGGGAATCGTGGAAGGGGACGTCGGCCGTGCCCGGCTGTGCGGTTGCCTGCGGGCACTCCTGGCCTACGATCCGGCGCGCGGCTACCGCCAGCCGGACGTAGCCCACATCGATCGCGATGCGGTGATTTATTACCGTTATTGGCCGCAGCGGTTCTACGGACAACCGGGCTACCGTCTGGCTCCGTCGTTCCCCATGGTCTACATGCCGACTGACACGACGCAGCTCGGCGTCTACTACGCTCGCGTTCCTCAATGGCTGCCCAATCCCCGAATGTATCCACGGCCTCCGCGTCCCGATGAATGGAATCGTCGGGTCGTGCTGGCCGGACAGGCGGGAGCGTACGGAGGCGTCGTGGGTGCCGCGGCCCCGGAAGGAGGCATTCCGACTCCGTCCGATCAACCGGGGGCGACGCCCGATTTGGGTTCCGCCTCTCCGCCACCGGGAAGTATGCAGCCTGTTCCGCAGCGTCCGCTGCCGCCACCTCCGGCGCCGCTGAATGCCCTGCCGCCGGCCCCGAGAGCAAACTGACCGACAACGTTTGAGTGATTGACCCCCTCCCAACGAAGCAGCGGAGCCCGACCCTCCGCTGCTTTTTGTTTGCGCGCGTGTTGGCGAGTGGAAGGCGTGGGTTGAGGGAAGAGGGCAGGGGGCAGCGGGGAGAGGGCAGAGAATGAGTGCGAGGGCGAAGCCCTCGTCTTCGTCTTGACCCTCTGCCCCCTGCCCTCTGCCCCTTCCCTCAACCCAATCCAAACCGGCCTTTGTCCCAAGTGAAACACGAGATACGATAGAACCTGAAGGGGATTGCACGGCTTGCACCTGACACGGCACTCCACGATCTTGATTCGCTCCCGCTGGATCTTCCCCGCGCTCCTCTTCTGCTCGTGCCTGGGCTGCGATCAGTGGACCAAGAAACTGGCCACCGAGCACTTGAGGCAGATCCCGCCCACGCCGTACCTCGGGGACACGCTGCGGATTCAATATGCCGAGAATCCCGGCGCCTTTCTGGGTGCCGGCGGTGGTCTTCCCGCCCAGCAGCGGTTTTGGCTCCTGGTCGTGGTGAATGCCGTTGTCCTCGTTGCCATTCCGGCCATCCTGGCCGCCCGCAGCGATTTCGGTCGCCAACAGATGATCGCCGTCTCGCTCCTATTGGCGGGAGGCCTCGGCAACCTGCTGGACCGGGTGTTTCACAACGGCCTGGTCATCGATTTCCTGAACATGGGGATCGGCCCGCTGCGGACGGGCATCTTCAACGTGGCCGACATGGCCATCATGGCGGGTTTCGCCCTGTTGCTCCTGCAACGCAGCAGCAAATCGGAACCGGTCGAGGTGAAGGCGGAAGGATGAAGGATGAAAAAAGGCCTTTCCTTCATTCTTCCAGCGATGCGACTTATAGTGTATACTAGTACCCTATTAAGCCACCTCGACGCGGCCACTGATGCCCGATCTGCCTCCTCCCAAGCGACGGCCTCCTCCCCCTCCCGTCAAACCGCCGGCTGATGCCCCTCCCGACGGGGAAAAGCCAAAAATAGTCCCGTATGCCGAGCTGCATTGCCGCACGAATTTTTCGTTTCTCGAAGGGGCTTCTCACCCGGACGAGCTGGTCGTGCGGGCCGCCGAATTGGGTTACCAGGCGCTGGCCATCACCGATAGCAACAGTCTCGCCGGCGTCGTGCGGGCGCATGTGGCGGCCAAAGAGGTCGGCCTCAAGCTGTTGATCGGGGCCGAGATCACTCCGCTCGACGTGTTGCCGATCGTGCTCTTGGCCACCGATCGGTCCGCCTACGGCCGCTTGTCGCGGCTCATCACGCGGGGCCGCCGCAATGCGGAGAAGGGCTCGTGCCGCCTCACATTCGACGACGTGGCCGAGCATGCCGACGGGCTCTTGGCCTGCGTCGTGGCCCGTGACGGCAGCCCCGAGCCGGTTGAACCGTCGCTCGACCGCTTTCGCGAACTTTTCGGCGACCGCTGTTACTTGTTGGCCGAGCTTCACTGCGGACCCGAGGACCGTTTGCACCTGGGTCGATTGGTGCAGGCGGCCCAACAAGCGGGCGTGCCGCTCGTCGCGGCCAACGACGTCCACTATCACGATCGTTCACGCCAGCCGCTGCAGGACGTGCTGACGGCGACCCGTTACGGCTGCACGGTGGCCGAGCTGGGCCACCGGCGGTTTCCGAATGCCGAGCGCCATCTGCGTCGCCCGCCGACATGCTACGGATCTTTGCCGAATGTCCCGAGGCCGTTGCCCGCAGCGTCGAGGTTGCCGATCGCTGCACGTTCTCGCTCGACGAGCTGCGCTACGAGTATCCCGAGGAGCTGTGTCCGCCCGGGATGACTCCGCTGGAACATCTCACGCGGCTCACCTGGGAGGGAACGCAGTGGCGTTATCCGCGCGGCATTCCAGAGAAAGTCCGCCAGCTCTTGGAGCATGAGCTGCGGCTGATCGAGGAATTGCATTACGAGGCCTACTTCCTCACGGTGTGGGACCTGGTGCGGTTTGCCCGCGGGCGGGACATCCTCTGCCAGGGGCGCGGATCGGCGGCCAACTCGGCGGTCTGTTATTGCCTGGGGGTCACATCGGTCGATCCGGACCGCATCGATCTCCTGTTCGAGCGGTTCTTCAGCAAGGAGCGCAACGAGGCCCCCGACATCGACATCGATTTCGAGCACGAGCGGCGCGAGGAAGTGATCCAGTACGTCTACGAGAAATACGGCCGCGACCGGGCCGGCATGACGGCCGAGGTCATCACCTACCGGCCGCGTTCGGCCGTCCGCGACGTCGGCAAGGCGCTCGGCTTCTCGCTCGAAGAAGTCGACTCGCTGGCCAAGTCGCTCGAGAACTACAACGAGAACGAAAAGTTCGCCGGCCGCTTCCGCGAGTCGGGCTTCGACCCCACCACGCGGACCGCCCGCCTGTTGCGGGGCCTGGTCGACCAGATCCTCGGCTTTCCGCGGCACCTGTCGCAGCACGTCGGCGGCTTGGTGATGACGCAGAGACCTTTGTGCGACATCGTCCCGATCGAAAACGCCTCGATGCCCGGCCGCACGGTCATCGAGTGGGACAAGGACGATCTCGATGCGCTGGGCATCCTCAAGGTCGATTGCCTGTCGCTGGGCATGCTCACCGCGATCCGCAAGTGTTTTGATCTCGTCGGCATGGCAGGAGGGACAGACACCGACTCTGGCCACGATCCCCGCGGAGGATCCGGGCGTCTACGAGATGATCCAGCAGGCCGACACGATGGGCGTCTTCCAGATCGAAAGCCGGGCGCAGATGGCCATGCTGCCGCGGCTGAAGCCGGAATGTTTTTACGACCTGGTGATCGAAGTGGCCATCGTGCGTCCCGGCCCGATCCAGGGAGAGATGGTCCATCCCTATTTGCGGCGCCGCGCCGGCGAAGAGCGGGTCGACTATCCCGACGAGCGGATTCGCGACGTGCTGAAGAAAACGCTCGGCGTGCCGCTGTTCCAGGAGCAGGCGATGCGGCTGGCGGTGGTGGCCGCCGGCTTCACGCCGGGCGAGGCCGACCAACTCCGCCGCGCGATGGGAGCCTGGCGCCGTCCGGGCGTGATGGACCATTTTCGCCAGAAACTGCTCGACGGGATGGCGGCCAACGGCTACTCGGCCGAGTTCGCCGAACGCCTGTTCAAGCAGATCCGCGGCTTCGGCGAATACGGATTTCCCGAATCGCACGCGGCCAGCTTCGCGCTGTTGGTGTATGCGTCGGCCTGGCTCAAGCGTTATTACCCGGCCGCCTTCGCGGCGGCCCTGCTCAACAGCCAGCCGATGGGCTTTTATGCCCCGGCCCAGCTCGTGCGCAAACGCCCGGCAGCACGGCGTCGAAGTGCGGCCGGTCGACGTCAATCACAGCGAGTGGGACTGCACGCTGGAAGCAGCTCTTCTCCCTCTCCCTGCGGGAGAGGGCCAGGGTGAGGGTCCTTTGGTTCAGCGCCCCCTCGCTCTCCGCCTTGGCTTCCGCATGATCAGCGGACTTTCCAAGGCGCAGGCCGAAATGATTGTCGCGCGGCGGGCCGATCGTCCGTTCGTTTCATTTGGCGACTTTGCCCGCCGCACGCGATTGAGCAACGCCGTCTTGTCGAGACTGTCGAAGGCGGACGCCTTCGGCTCGCTGGCGCTCGATCGCCGCAATGCCCTGTGGAATTCGCTGCCCGTGCAAAAGGTGATGCCCCTGTTCGACGACTGCCCTCACCCCGGCCCTCTCCCAGCGGGAGAGGGGGAAGAGCCGGCCGTCGTGCTGCCGGCCGCCTCGCCCCTGTCAGAGGTCGTGGCCGACTACCGGGCGACGGGCCTCTCGCTGCGGGACCATCCGATGAAGTTCCTGCGGCCCACGCTGGAAAAGCTTCGCGTGGCCAAAGCCTCCGACCTGGCGATCCTGCCGGTCGATCGCCGCGTGAAAGTCGCCGGCCTGACCTTGATGCGCCAGCGGCCGGGCACGGCCAGCGGCATCACCTTCGTCACGCTCGAAGACGAAACGGGCTTCGCCAACCTGATCGTGCGGCCCGAAGTCTGGGAGCGCTACCACCAGGCCGCCCGCACCGCGACGGCTCTGCTGGCCCACGGCCGCCTGCAGCGCCAGGAAAATGTGATTCACGTGCTCGTCACGCGCCTGGACGACTTGTCGAACATGCTCACCGAGCTTGATTCGCAGTCGAGAGACTTTCGATGAAGGACGAAATGGGCCGCAATTCGGAACCCACGGACTTGAGGGTCATCCTTCCCCATCACGGCCCGTCGACGTTCCGCAGCGTGGCCGACGCGTCCTGAAGGTTGTTGGCGCGGAGCACGCGGACCTCAGGCGTGTCGAGCTGCACGCGATGACCGGTATAAGCGCTGATGATCGCCGCGATACGATCCTTCGTCAGTTTTGAGTGATCGGTGTTGATCCGCGTCAGCTCGCGCGAACAGCCGCGAATCGTCGGATCGCCCGGACCGGGCGCAGGGGGCGGAGCGTACGCGGCCGGTGGCAGCCCTCCCGGCGGAGGAGGATACGCGCCCGGTGGGAGCGGGTAAGCTCCCGGCGGCGGAAAATACGGATTGACCCGCGGCCCAGGCAAATAGATCGCGCCGTCCACGAAGTCGACGACAAACGCCACGACGCCCGGAATGACAAACACCAGCACGCCCAGGCCGTCGAGAATCACAATGGACGGATCCAGGATGCCCGAGTTCGGCTGTCCGCACCGGTCGGGATGAATCAGCGTCCCGCAGGAAACGGACTGGACCGCCAGGGAAAACGCCAGTACGACAGCGATCCGCCGCTTCAATTGCGTTTTGATCGAGGCGTGAAAACGCATCGGAATTCGATCCGCGTACTTGTAGGGAGATCTGGCTAGTGTAGGGTCAACTTTAATTTTTGGGGTTCACGGAGTCGCAAGATTTCTCTCCAATTGCGGAAGTCATTCGGACCCAAGGAGGGGAGTCATGAACAAGCGGTATCTTGTCAAGCTCGACAAGGATGAGCGCAAAGAACTCTCGCAGTTGGTGAAGAAAGAGAGAATCGCGGCGAAGAAACGCACGCACGCCCAGGTGTTGCTGTTGGCGGATGCCGGAAATCTTGGGCCGGCCTGGAAGGATGAAGCCATTGCCAATGCCTGCCAAGTGAGGGTGCAAACGGTCGAAAACATCCGCAAGCGTCTGGTGCTGGACGGCTTGGAGGCGGCCTTGAACCGTAAGAAACAAGTGCAGCCCTCGCGTGCCAAGATCCTCGATGGCGAAAAGGAAGCCAAGGTCATCGCGCTGTGCTGCGGCGCCGCGCCGTCAGGCCACGCGCGTTGGACGTTGCGGCTGTTAGCCCAACGCGTCGTCGAATTGGACATCGTCGAAGCGGTGTCACACGAGACGGTGCGGCGTTGCCTAAAAAAAATGAGTTGAAGCCCTGGCAGAAAAGCATGTGGTGCATCCCTCCGAAGCACAACGCGGAGTTTGTCTACCACATGGAAAACGTGCTGGAAGCTTATCAACGCCCGTACGATCCGCGCTACCCGCTGATTTGCATGGATGAGCTGAGCAAACAACTGACCATCGAAACGCAGACTCCGCTTCGCGCCACGCGAGGGCGACGTCAGTGTTTCGACTATGAGTACGAACGCAATGGAACGGCTAACGTGTTCGCGTTCACGGAGCCGCTGATCGGCTGGCGGCACCTTGTGGTCACCGACCAGCGCACCAGGTCCGATTGGGCCGAGGCCGTTCGCCAGTTGGTCGATATCCATCGGCCGCAGGCGAAGCGGATCACGCTGGTGATGGACAACCTCAACACGCACAGCCTCGGCTCGCTGTACGAAGCCTTTCCGCCCGAGGAGGCGCGCCGGCTGATTCGGCGTTTGGAGGTCGTCCACACCCCCAAGCACGGCAGTTGGCTCAACATGGCTGAAATCGAATTGAATGTTCTGACACGGCAATGTCTCGCCCGGAGGATCCCTGACAAACAAACGCTCGCCAATGAAACCGCTGCTTGGCAGAACGAACGAAACTGCAGTCAGGCAGCAATCGATTGGCAGTTCACCACCAAAAATGCTCGAACAAAACTGAAGCATCTGTACCCCAAAAATCGAAGTTGACCCTACACTAGACATTCGGGACAGAGCCGTAACCGAGCGGCCAAGTCTGCCGAACTGTGAAATGGGGCGGGAAGATACTTCAAAGCCCAAACGTCGACAAGACCGCAGAAAATGGGCAATTTTCACGTTCTGCGGTCCCGCCGGGCAGGCGACCCCTCGTGGGATAAGCTGCCAGCTTGTCCGTCTTAAACGTAGGGCAAGCTGCCAGCTTGCCCTTTTTATTTAGCTGAAAAAGCCCGACGAGCATCGCATTCCAAGGTGGCTGCGCCACTATTCGTTGCTTGACGGGCGGTTCAGTTGGACGAGAACGGGCCGGCTCGACGTGACGGTGACCGCGCGCTCTTCATGCCACCCTTTGAGAGCGATGAAGACGGATTGCTGCCCCTTGCCGACAAAGAAGCGGGCCGTGCCCGTGGCGTCCGTATACCGGCTCGTGCGGACGCCGGGCTGCATTACCATCGATCGTCCGCGACCGCTGTTCCAAAAGACTTCGCGGGGGCTGCTCAAGGAGACCCAGGCGTCGGCGATCGGTTCGTGCCGCGGGCCGCGCGTCACCTGCACCGACAGGGGCGTGGCCGGATAGCCCTCCAAGACGATTGCGGCCGACTCGCTGTCGCGGGGGAGAACGCCGGACCAGGCGTCGGTGGCCCACTTGGGATCGGTCAACTGGACGGCATAGGCGTCCCCGGCGGCGAGATAAATCGTGAACGAGCCGTCGCGCTGGACGTGGGCCGTCGGCTCGTGCCGCCAGCCCGATTCGTGCATGCCGTCAGCCGAGATCGTGAGACCTTCGGCCGCGACGCCGCCCGGCATGCGGAGCCGGCCGTTAACGGCCTCGAGCCGGCGCACGTGGACGATGAAAATTCCGTCCGCCGTTTCGCAGTCATCCATTTTCCACCGCTCGTCGTCCATGGGGCGGACGATCAGGCGGTCCGCGTTGCGCGGCATCCAAGCGAGCCGCGCTTCGCCCTCCCCGTCGGTCTCGAAACGGGCCGCCTCGAGCCCGCGCGGCGACATTGACCGCTGTTTGGGCCACCCGACGTCCTCGACGACGCAACGGACGTGGGGGACTGGCTGGCCGTCCGGATCGACGACGCGGACGGTATGCGGCCCGGGGGGAG
The DNA here is from genome assembly GCA_963833105.1 of uncultured Planctomycetaceae bacterium. Lineage (GTDB taxonomy): Bacteria > Planctomycetota > Planctomycetia > Planctomycetales > Planctomycetaceae > DASPSM01. Next base: position 255,091 of record CAWHWU010000023.1, on the reverse strand, counting down.
TGAGTTCGAGTGGGAAGGGACCGCCAGCGGTCGGCGGTTTCGCGGGAAAGCCGAACCAGACGGCACCCATCCCGAGCTGGGGATGGACGGTGGAGAGGCCATTGACCTTGCCATCCGCCGGCAGCGTCACGCGGGCGAGGCCGTCACGTTCGGTGAGCGCGGTATGGACGTCGTGGAGCAGAAAGGCGGAAACCTGCGCGCCGGCGACCGGCTTGTTGTCCGACGTGACGCGGACCGTGAGCGTTGGGCTCGACTCCGCGGACTTTTCCACTGGCGGCGGCCCGCCGATCGCGGCCTGCGTGTTAATCAGTGTCAGCAACAAGAATCCGGCGAACACGGCTCGAAGCGAGCGCCGTACTCCGTGTAGCCAAAGATGTCGGGTGGCGGAGAGCGGGTGTTTTGGATTCATCGCACGTCTTTCGTTGCGTCTCTACGTGACGCCGTTATCGGCGAATAAATTCGCACCCCCGCCACAATAACGAATATGTTCGTAATGTCAACAAAAATCCGACTCCTTTCCAAAAAGCAGACGCGTCGCCCCGTCGGAGGCGAGGCCAACCTTCTGCGTACCTGCCCCCTGACCCACTTTCCCTCTTCCCTCGCCCCTCCTCTCCTTGAGGCTGCCTCTACACGCCGGTAGACTCCGATGAACTCCGCCGCAAGGAATCCGCACGTCATGACTGGCCCTCCGCGTCCTGCTCACACTTCTTTCCGCGTCAATCGGCGGGGTGTCCTGCGTGCCGGATTGCTCGGTTTTGGCGGATTGAGCCTGGCCGGACTGCTGCGACAGCGCGCGTCGGCCGCCCGTTCCTCCAAAAACGGCGCCGATTCCTCGAAAAAAACCTCGGCCATCTTCCTGTTTCTGCATGGCGGGCCCAGTCAACTCGAAACATACGACCTCAAGCCGCTCGCTTCGAGAGATGTCCGCGGTCCGTGCTTGCCGATTCGCACGAACGTCGCCGGCATCGATGTGTGCGAGTTGCTGCCGCTGCACGCAAAAAACGGCGCATCGCTTCACCTTGATCCGCTCGTGTACTCACGGAGAAGGTGGTCACTTCGAGGCTCACGGGCGTTTCATGGCGGGACATCCGGGACTCAAACCGGGGACATTTGAATCGACGCATCCGCAGATGGGGGCCATCATCGGCCGAGCGCTCAAATCCCGCGTCCGCGGCTTGCCGTCGGCCGTCGGCATGGGGCTGGTGATCTACAACAGCGCGTTCGGCGAATATATTCCGGGGATTGGCGAAGGGTACTGGAGCAGCGCCTGGCGACCTCCCATCGTCACAAACAGGGGATTGCCGAATTCGACGCTCACCGTGGACGGCAGACGTTTCGACGACCGCGTGGGCTTGCTGCGACAGTTCGATCGCATCCGACACGAAATTGATCAGCGCAGCGTCATGGACTCGCTGGATGAATTCAATCGCACGGCGGTCGATATCCTGACGGCCGACAAAGCGCGTCGGGCCTTTGACCTCTCACAAGAAGATCCCAAACTCGTGGCCCGGTACGGGACCGACTGGGGACAAAATGCCCTGGTGGCCAGGCGGTTGGTCGAGGCCGGCGTGAGCTTCGTCACGATCAGTGTGCCGGGGAGCGTCAAAGGCATCCAAGCCACAGGCTGGGACGATCACGCGATCAACGTCGACCTGCCCACCGTCATGCGTCACCGGCTGCCCGTGTATGACCAGGTGGTGACCACCTTGATCGACGATCTGTATGAGCGGGGCCTGGACAAAAATGTGCTCGTGATTGCGGCGGGCGAATTCGGCCGTACTCCGAAGGGAACTCTTCAGCCCGGCACGGTGAGCAAGAAACTCCAATGGGGCCGAGACCATTGGCCCGGCGCTCAGTCGATTCTGCTTTCCGGCGGCGGATTCCCCATGGGCCAGGTGATCGGTGCGACGGACGCGCAGGCCGCCTATCCCACCGAACGCCCGCTCGACCCACAGGATCTGATGGCCACGCTCTATCGCCATCTGGGCATCGAATTGACCACGCATTTTCCCGACGACAAAGGTCGCCCGGTTGCGATTACCACCGGTACGCCGATTAAAGAGTTGGGATAGCGCCGCGCGGGGCCCCTACCTTCGACCGTCTGCAAAGCAACCGTCTCCTTTCTACTTTCTCCTCACCACTCTCTGCGCAGCCCGCTCTTCCCGCAACGGCTTGCCGGTGGTATCATGCGTCGTGGTATCACAATATGATACTGCGTAACCGGAAATGGCGAAGAAACACCAAAAGACGCTGGAAGCGATCTTCGCCGATCCGGTCAGGTCGAATATTGCCTGGCGAGATATCGAAGCCCTGTTACAGTCCCTGGGCGCGGAGATCAGCGAAGGCGAAGGTTCCCGGGTTCGCATTGCGCTCAACGGTGTGCGGGCCGTCTTTCACCGCCCACATCCCCTGAAGGAAACGGACAAGGGAGCGGTCCACTCGATGCGGCGATTTTTAACCGAGGCGGGAGTCACGCCATGATGGAGTACAAAGGTTACATCGGAAAAGTCGAATTTGATGACGTCGCCGGCATCTTTCACGGTGAAGTCGTCAATACGCGCGACGTGATCACCTTCCAGGGCCAAAGCGTGGCCCAGCTCAAACAGGCCTTCCGGGACTCCGTGCGGGATTATCTGGCGTTCTGCGCCGAGCGCGGCGAGGAACCCGACAAGCCGTTTTCGGGCCACTTCGTGACGCGAATTCCGGCGGAGCTGCACCGACAGGTGAACGCGGCCGCGAGCCTTTCCGGCAAGAGCCTGAACGCCTGGGTCACCGACCAACTCCAATCCGCAGTCGCCCGCACCGGCATCCGGGGGACCAAACAGGCCAAGACCGCCAAGAAAAACGGACATGGGAAAGCCGGCAAGCCCCGCAAACCGCCGTCAGGGCACTGACCATCAAACCGGGACCAATCGCGTTTCGGAAAAAGCGCTGCTCACAGGCGGCGGTTTCGCAGTAGCACCCGGCGACCTTGCTCATCGGTGTTTCTTCGGCCGGGGCATCTCGCTCGGCCGACCGCGGATGCTCGCGCAATGATTTAAGAGAGAATCGCCATTGGGGCGAATGGAAAACGGCCGGCAGATTGCCGGCCGTTTTCCGATCGCATTGGGCTTCGATCGGCAAACACCGGGGCACCACAAAGGCGCGCGGGCCGCTGGCTTGCCTCAAGGGGACTTGGCGGCCCACCACCACCGACCCTCCGGCAGCTCAGGCGCGCACCCTGGTCCGGAGGCCGGCCAGCGTTGCCGTTTCACGAAAGACGTGCGGATCGTAGAGCACCTTGCGGATCTGCCCATCGACGCCGCCGGCCACCTGCACGACGATGTCTTTCCCACCGTAAATGCGGTGGTTGACCACCGACAGGATGTTCTTGGGCGACGGGTAATGGGCCGTCCGGTAGGCGCCGTCCGCCGCGAACGATCCCCTGTCCCAGCCGATCCGGTCGGCCACCCGGTTGTCAGCCAGCAGGGCGGCGACCAGTGACAGGTCGAAGATATTCTGCAGGTCGGCAAACACCGGATTCTGCGAGGCCAACTCGCTGTAATGAGCGGTGAAGTTGGCGGCAAACAGCCTGTTCGCCGCTGCCGATTTGCCGGTATGAATCCGCTGTCCGGCTGCCGAGATCTTTTCGTTCTCGGACTGGCAGAGGACGGCCGATCCCTTGATCCCGAAGAGGTTGCGATCGGGGCTGTGCAGGACGGCGTCGTATTTCATTGACAGCCACCAGCGCAGGGCGTCCATCCGCCGCGACTTGACCTCGCCCGTCTTGGGAAAGAGATCGAACACGCTGGGGACGCCCGGGCCGCCCGGCAGCGCGCCGATGCCGATCATTTTCAGCCGGTAGTCGGCCTCGAAGATCACCTCGGCCACGCGCGAATCGTCGGGGATGCCGTTGATTTCGACGTCTTGCAGGCCGAGCTGTTGCTGAAGCTGTTTTGTCCAGTTGCCCACGGCGGCCGCGTCGAGCGGGCCCTTGGCGTGCGATTCTTCCACAAACTGCTGGATGCGGCGGAGCCCCTCTTCGCGGGGAACGATCTGGCAGTTGAAATAACCGGGGCCGTGCGGGGCGAAGGTCCGTAGCACGGTCACCAAGTCGTCGAGGAACAGGGCCGCTTTGCCGCTCTCCCGGCCGACGGCAATTCCCTGCTCGTTGTAGCGCCAGCCTTCGGCCGGCCCGCCGATCACCACGTCGTGCTGATCGGGATTAACGAAGACGTAGCGAATGTGCGAAAGCCCCGCCAGGTGCTGCATCGTTTCCGGAATGCCGCGTCCCTGAGCCAATCGCTGCGAGACCTCTTTTTCCAGCCGCGTCAGCGATACGAGTCGCAGCGGGCTGGCCGTCCGCAGATCGGTGTTGAGGTCGGCCTCTCGCGCGCGGTGTCCCAGCGAACTGAGCACGGTTCCCTGCTCCTGATGCGTCAGGCCACGCAACAGGCCGTTCGGGTCGACTTCGATGCCGGGGGGCCAATAGATCGGTTGCTTCCGCTGGCCGTCCTCAGTCCACTCGTCCTCATCGCCGGTGGTCTGCTTGATCAAGTTCACGAGTTGGGCGGCCTGAGCGGCGCCGCCCGCCGCCGACGCACGCGAGGAATTCTGGGCCCGTGCCCACGCCTGGTCGCGCGATTCGGGAATCGGCATGCGGCTGATGGACAGGTCGGCGGCTTGCGGATCACCGTTCTGGAGCTGCGCGTCGGCAATCGTCTTGAGCAAATCTGTCCGCTCGACGGCGTCGGTCGCCGACCGGGCCGTCTGCAACGCGGGACCGAACTCGCCGCTCGCGATTTGAACCTGGACCAGCTTCGCGCGGTCCGCCGCCGTTTGCGGGACGGTCGGATCGACGGCCGACTTCGCCGCGACAGGCCCGGTCGCGACTGTCGATTTCGCCGCGATATACACGGTCGCGGGGACCGCCGCCCGCGTCTCGCGCTTCACGGCGCCGGCTGGCTGCTGCGTTGCGCCCATCGTCGTTGCGCCAGCCGCTGTCGCGACGGTGCGAGCGGGCGTCATCGGCTCGGAAGCGACCCGATTTGTTGCCGGCTCGGAAGCGAGCCGATTATCGGCCGACATCGTCGTCCCGGGAACCGCCCCGCTTGCCGAGTCCGTCGCAGCCGGCGAGCGACTCATCAGGAATACAAGAAAGCCGAAAACGACCACAGCGGTTGCCGCCGTCGCAGCGAACAGTCCCCAGTTGAACTTTTTGCGGTTGTCACGGCGCGGCGCGGCGCTGCAGAGAAGGTCCAGGCATTCGCATCTCCCAATCTGCCCGATGGTGTGAGGCGATTCGATCGTCGAGGGGCCCGGACCGCGATCGATTCCTAAAGGCAAAACGCCTTTTGGCTAAGAAATTAGCATCTCATGCGACCGCTGCGGCGTCAAGCGCAATTCCCACGTGATCGTCCGTCTCCGAACTTTGCTCGGAACAAGGGGTCACGGGGCGCCCTGTCGGAACTGAGGCCGACCTTCTGCGTAGCCGCCTCCTGACCGCTGACCCCAAATCCCTGGCCCCTGATCCCTCCAATCCGCCGTCGCCCGCATCGGAATCCGCGGGACCAAACAGCCGATTGGCACGAGGATTAACCGAAAAAGCCAAGAAAGGATCGTGTCAAGCGACCCAATCGGCCATGGATTTCCAGCGTTTTGATTTATGAGATGTGATTTCGGGATTCACCAGCAGAAGTCTTGATCGACTTCAAGGCGGTAACACCCCTGAACCGGCAAAGGAACGATTGATGGCAAATATGCGTTTCCAAAGCCAACGAGGAGGCGCAGTTTTCGTCATTCTCATGAGTGACCCCGACTTGAGCGGTCCCTGACAGCGATCAGAGACTCGAGTGCCGATCCAAATGTTGAACTCCGGCCAGGCACGCTCGTAGCGTCGAAGGTGCCACGGGTTTCGAGAGGTGTTCGTTGCATCCGGCTTCCAGAGCGCGTTTCCGATCGGATTCGTGCCCATAACCCGTCATGGCGATGATCCGGGTCGCCTGAAGACCAGGCTCCTCTCGCAACCGTCTTGCGACTTCATAGCCATTGAGATGTGGGAGACCGATGTCCAGAAGCACGACGTCGGGTCGCTGTTCCTGGGCTGCAGTCAATGCGGAGAGTCCATCGTGGACTGTCACGACGCGATGGCCCTCGAGCGCGAGGAGACTGGACAGCATCTCGGCCGCGTCCACATTGTCATCCACAACGAGAATGCTCAGCGCGGAACCAGGTCGTTGGACATCGCCCGTATGAGAAACTGCGGCCACGGACGGATCGTCGTCGAGCATCGGAAGGCGGACGATAAACTCCGCACCTGTCCCCTGACCCTCGCTGTGGGCCAGGATCGTCCCACCATGCATTTCGACCAGCTTGCGGACAAGGGAGAGCCCGATTCCGAGCCCCCCTTGGCTGCGTTCCAGCGTCGCTTCGGCTTGTCGGAATGGTTCAAAGATACTGGGCAGGATCTTCGCATCAATGCCGACGCCGTTATCTCGCACACTGATCAGGACGTCGTCTTTTTGGACACGCGCCGTCAACCGGATGCATCCTCCTCGATCCGTGAACTTCGCGGCGTTGTTTAAAAGATTGGAGATGATTTGATCCAATCGCACCGGATCCGCGCGTAGCCAGACGGGTTTCTTTGGAATCCTGACGAGAAGCTGATGCTGACGGGATTCGATAATCGGTCCGTACGACTCGACCGCTTTTTCGATCGCTTCGCGAACCTGGATTCGTTCAAACCGCAATTGAATCTTTCCCCGCATCAGCCGCGAGATATCAAGCAGATCATCGACGAGGCGGGCCATGTTGCTCGCTTGCCGGTCAATCGCATTGACGGCCTTGGCTGGGCCAGATCCCAGTTCAACCCTCCTGAGGATCTCGACGGCATTCCGAATCGGTGCCAGTGGATTCCGCAACTCGTGAGCCAGCATGGCCACGAATTCGTCCTTGCGTCGATCCGCCTCCCGCGCTTGGTCGTAAAGACGCGCATTTTCAATCGCGATTGCTGCTCGGTGTCCAAAATCCTCGGCCAGCGCGACATCAAGTGCGTCGTATCGTCGCGACCCCTCGGAGAGGATGAACGTGACGGCCCCCACCGTACGATTATGGACCGTGAGAGGAGCGGAAATCATCGACTGCCCGTTTAACTGCGACACAAGCTGCCGTTCCTGCAGATCGGCCGGCTCGATCACTTCAAAGGGATTCACGGCTCGCACCCTCCACTGGGACCGCTGCTCCCGCACAACTTCTGCAATGAGCGCACCCGATCGTCGAGGGCAAGAGCGAGGCCTCTGGAGCCGTCGCAGGATGTTCGCTTGCTGCTCGTCCCGGTGAGCGGCTGCGATCTGTTGGAGTTCACCGCTTTCGCCAAGGAGATCGACCACGCACCAGTCAGCAAAGAGTGGCACGGGAATCTGTGCAATCCGCCCCACGAGACTGGCTGAGTCGACAATGCTCGACAGCAGAGCCGCCGAGGCGCCAGGAAACGAGTCCTCTCTTCCCCGCGCTTGCGTTCCGTGATGTCCCGCACGATGGCCGTGAAGTAGCGCCCCCCTTCATGCCGAAATTCACTCACCGCGAGCTCGATCGGAAAGGTCGTGTCGTCCTTCCGGCGGCCCTCAATCTCACGTCGTCCGCCGTCCGCAAACAGGTGGGCCGCAACAGACTCGCGCGGCATTTTGTTGAGAACCGGCATCAAGATCTTGACGCTTTGACCGACCAATTCGTTGGCCGCATAGCCGAACATTGCCTGCGCCGCGGGATTGGCCGACTCGATACTTCCGCCATCGTCGAAGGTGACGATTCCGTCGATCATGTGATCGACGACGGAAGAGAGTCGGTCAAGCGCTTCCTGCAGCCGCATCGAGGAAAGCGACGTCACCCCAAATAATCCGGTGCCGCTGTGCCTAGCCAACATCCATCGCCCGTCCTTGGCCCGGCCGGTCCAACGATCCTTCGCTGCATTCGACGACGCGACCTTCGATGAAACGCACCAGAAAAGTGCGACTCGATGATAGAGCGCGATTATCGTCACGATGTGAGTGGTCTGCAAGCGCGCCGCAAATGGCGCTCGCTGGACTAGCCGGGAGCTGTCGCCAATGCTTAAACTTTGGCGTCGAGCAAATCGGTGCCTCAGACGGGCACCAGCGGGCCGCCTTTGCTTGTTTCGCGATCGAATTTCGCGCAACGCAGGCGTACAAGGATGTTGATCCGTACAAGGATGTTTTTTCGTAAGTGGCTGTCGTTCTCCCGTAAACCGAGCGGCAGGTCCGTAGCCAAGCGGCGGCGAAATCGTCGCGGAGCCTGGTCCGTCCAACAGGCGATCTGCGGCGGTCTGGGCGTCGAAACTTTGGAGTCTCGACAACTCCTGTCCGCGACGGTCTTGGGCAACTCCGCGCCGGCGAATCCCCCTTTCGTGATCCAGGGACAGGTCACCAGCCCCATCACACCTGCGGTCACCCCCGGCGTGACGCCGAACGTTCCCAGCCTGGCCGGTTTCGGGGTGAATTCGCCGCCAACCGCGAGCGCCCTCCGACCGGAAGCGTGAACGAGAACAGCCCGCTGAGCTTCTCGACCGCGAACGGCAACGCCATCTCGATCACGGATGCCGCAGCCGGCACAAATGCCGACTCGCTGACACTCTCTGTTTCAGAGGGCACGTTGACTCTCGCGTCGACCACAGGATTGAGTTTCACGGCCGGCGCCAATGGTTCCTCTTCGTTCACGGTGAGCGGGACCGTAACCGACATCGATTCCGCGCTGGACGGCCTCGTCTATCAGCCGACAACTCTTTACTCCGGCGCCGACTCCTTGGCCGCGTCGGTTTCCGATCCGACCGACAGCCTGTCGGCTTCGACCAGCGTGTCGATCACGGTCGCGGCTTTGAACGCGCCGGCGATCTCTGCTCCGGCGATCTCTGTTCCGGGAGGGGGCTCTCTCAGCGAGAATGGCTCGTTGACGTTCGAAAGCGGAAACAGCAACGCGATTTCGATTACGGATGCCGCCGCAGTATTAAACGACGCAGTATTAAACGACGCAGTATCAAATGCCGCAGTATCAAACGACGCTGCATCAAACGACCCAGGATCAAACGCCGACTCGCTGACACTTTCAGCGTCGAATGGGACCCTGGCGCTCGCCTCCTCCAACGGCCTGAGCTTTACCAGCGGCACCAACGGCTCGTCTTCGTTCACCGTGAGCGGCACGGTGACCAATCTCAATGCGGCCTTGAACGGATTGGTCTATCAGCCGACTTCGCTTTATTCTGGTTCCGATTCGTTATCCGTTTCGGTCACGGATCCGGGTGATACGCTATCGGCTTCGACCAGCGTGGCGCTGACGGTCACCGCTTTGAGCGCGCCGGCGATCAGCACACCCGGCTCGGCATCGTTGGCCCAAAACGAGTCGCTCGCCGTCTCGGGTGGCGACGGCAACTCGCTTTCTTTCACCGATTCCGCGGCCGGCACAGACTCCGACTCCGACTCGCTCTCGCAGTCGGTCTCGCAGGGAACGCCGGCTGTTGGATCTGCGACCGGAAGCTTTAGCACCGGCACCAACGGCTCGAGCGCCTTCACCGCGTCGAGCCCAGCGGCCAGTGTGAACTCGCCCCTCAACGTGGTCCCTTACCCGGTCGATGCGCCGTCGAGTTCGACCAATGCGTCGCTGACCGCTCAACGCTCTGGCAGCTCCGGCCATCACGGCATCGGGCACGGCGCCAGGGACAGGGAACATCTCGCTCGTCTACGCGAGCGGCAACAGCAGCGCGATTTCCGTGATCGACGCCGCGGCGGGGAGCAACTCTGACTCGCTTTCGCTGTCGGCTTCAAACGGAAGGCTGACTCTGGGTTCCACAATCGGGTTGAGCCTCACGAGCGGCACCAACGGTTCCGCCTCGCCCATTGCGACGGGCACGATCGCCAATCTGAACGCGGCCTTGAGCAGACTGACGTCGGCTTCGACCACCGGTTCGACCGGCGCCGACTCGCTCGGAGTTTTGGTCTCCGACCCGACCGACAGACTTTCGAATTCGAGCAGCGTCGCACTGACGGTCAAGGCGGCCAGTGCTCAGGTGACGACCGCTCCCGCAACGGGTTCGACGAGCGAAAATCGATCGCTGGTTTTTTCGACGGGCAACAACCACGCCGCTAGTTTCACCGATGCTGCCGCGGGCGTCAGCACCGATTCGCTCACTTTGTCGGTCGCCCACGGGATGCTGATGTTGGGATGGGCCAATGGCTTGAGCTTCACCGCGGGCACCAACGGCTCGGCATCGTTCACTGTCTCTGCCGCCAATCGGAACGCGGCTCTCAACGGCCTGACCGACGACCCCAGAGCCACGTCCGTCGGGTCCGATTCCTTGTCCCTTGCGGACTCGGACCAGGGTGACAGTCTTGCGGCCGCCACGACTGCGGTTTACACGGCGACCGCGCTCAGCGCCGGCGATTGTTGCGCCCCCCTCGGGCACGCTGGACCAGAACCGATCGCTCGCCTTCTCGACAATCAACGGCAACGCCATCAGCTTCAAGGGCGGCACCGCTGGCAGCGGCTCGAATTCTCTCACGCTGTCGGTCGCGCACGGGACGATCACGCTGGCGTCCACCACCGGCTTGAGCTTCACCGCGGGCATCAACGGCTCGGATTCGTTCACCGTGACGGGGACCGTGGCGAATCTGAATGCGGCCCTGAGCGGAATGGTCTATACGCCGACCAGGAATTTCTCAGGGTCGGATTCGCTGTCCATCAAGCTCTCGGATCCCAACGGCTACGCTTTGACGAACGTGGCACTCAGGGTCAACGTGATCGCTCCGACCCTGACGGCTCCGGCGACCGGCACGGTCCCCCTGAACGGGACGCTGACCTTCTATAAAAAGGCGATCCAGATTGCCGACGTCAACGCCAGCACCGACATCGAACAGGTCGTGCTGACAGCGTCTCACGGCAACCTCAGACTCGGGTCGACGACCGGAATCACCTTTGTTTCCGGTGGGAGCAGTTTCGCGTCGATGACGATCAGCGGGACGTTGACCAGTCTCAACGAATCGCTGAACGGCCTGAAATTCACGCCGACAACCAACTTCCTCGGCTCGGGAACGATCCGCATCAAATACACCGATGCCAAGAACGGCCTTTCGGTCTCGACGAAGATCGCCGTCACAGTTGGGACAACCCACGCCAGCTTCGGACCGCCCATCCAAACGACGTCGCCTCCATCGGCCGGCGTCACCCCGGCTGCGCAGTCGACTCCGAGCACGGTCACAGTCGGAAGAACAGCCACTCCATCGGATTCGTCAGACACCCTGCCGGCCGACGACTTAGCGCGTTGGGACAAGTTTATGGAAGCCATGGGACTGCTGAACCGCTCGTGAGGTCGCGGGGAATCCAAAATCCAAAATCCAAAATCGGCTCCTGATCCCTGACCCCGGGTCCCCGACCCCTGGTGCCTCATTTTCCGGCCGCCAAGAAAAAAGGGAATCGGAAAGCCGCAAGCCTCGCAAGACGCCGGGTACCGCTGTCTGAGCGGATTCGGCTCAGTAGTGTCTTGCTGCCGGATCACCAAGACCGTCCGGGGCAGCGTCCGTGCCGAGGATTGGGAAACGGGACGCAGTTTTCAGCGAGCTTCGACAAAGAGTTGGCTTCCCTCCCCTATTGCCACTACCGCACCGTCGGAAACAAAGCGTCAGCGTTGTCAGACCGTTTTGGTAAGATCATGCGGTTGACCAGGTCTCGACAGGTAATTTGCGTAGTGGGCAAGAAGTGCAGAAGCATATCGTTCGCGGAGGCGAAGCGTACGTCGGAGCCCAATTCTTAGTGTCCAGGGCTCACCAACCTGCCGCTCCGGCGGGTCAAGCGTGACCGTAAACGTCGTCGATAAGGGCAATCGAAGAAGTGAGCGCAAAAGTTCGTTCCGCTGCTCGCCTGCGGACATGGCAGCTGCATCAGCGAGAGCCACAGCGTCTCGTGCACGGTGCTGCAGGATTTCAAGGCGCTTCCTCCACGGCTGAGTAAGTAATCCGGATGGCGGATCGGTAGGACTGACCGCGCATTCTCCGTCACGATTAAATACCGCCATGTCGAGCAACCACACCGGAACAAAAAAGATTTGATTCACTTCAGTTACCCAGAGCATTTTGCTGTCGTCCGTGAAATGGCCCAACTCAAACTCATTTTCGGGCAATCGGCGATTCCTGCTGCTTCGTTGGCGCGAATTCAGCTTTGCCAGAGCGACAACTTGACGTTCTTCACGATTGTCGTCCTTCCGCCGTCCATCGCCTCGCACGACTAGGTCGCACACTTGAGCGATCACCACGAATTGATCGCCCGTATCGGAACGAAAAATGTCTCCACAATCGATGGGTAACTGGAGTGCATTGAGATCGGGCGCCGTGTCGTACACTTCGGCGTGCTGTAATTCCTCAGCAAATCTCGACACCGCATCGGAAACGCCCCCAGTGTCGATGCGGCTAAGTGGGTCAATCTCCATGATCGCTTGGTGAAGACTTTCGTCGCTTCGCAAGCGGCCCCGCATCTCTCGCTCCTGTGTTACGCCAAACACTCTCACGAGAGTTTCAGGTGACCATGCCCCCTCGTAGTCAGATGAGCGATGAATGATCCGCTCGAACGCATCGACACTGAAAGACTCTATCGTTTCGATCGCCTTCTCCTGAGCCGCGCGGACCCGCTTCTTGTAATTTGCCTTTTAATCGTCGAAATAGCCGAAACAGAAGCGTTGCTTTCAATCGATGAACAAAACGGTCCCGGTGCTCACCTGTGAGTCGTGACTTCGCAATGACCACGACAAAGTCCTCGATTGCCGGATTCTCAGCAGCAATAGCCTCCTCAAGTGCGCTTTCCGCTTCATCGTTCCCAGCGTTGTGAGTTAACAAGGCGTACGCGTATTTGTAATCGTGCAGTTCGCCGTGAGTGCAACTATCAGTCGGCGACCATCGTGTGCGTCTCCATGCTCCAGCTGGAAATCGTCGTCAAACACAAAAAGGGTCGGCGTTTGGCTTGCTTCGGATATTAGCACTCTTTCTTGAGCGTGCCATTGAGCAAGACTGAGCAGTTTCACGTCCGCCGCCGCTCCAAGGATTTCCGCGAACGCACTTGCGGCCAGCCGATCCTGCTCAGCTACGCCGATACCCGACACCGTTGCGAGTGCGTCGAACGCACGATGCAACTCATCTTCTGGAAGATTTCCGATGGCTTCCGTCAATCGACGTTCTCGGATCGCTTCATCTCCAGTGAGATCGAGTCCGGGAAAGGCCTGAGATGCTTCCAGTTGGGCTGCACTAAAGTCCCGGCACAAGGTCGATATGCGATCACGAGTAATGCCGAATCGGTCATCAACGTAAACGACTCGCCTAATGCCGATTGCATTGAATAACTCAGAAACGATCGTCGATTCGCTACTCATTAGCCCGCTCGTTCATCAACTCAGTAAAGTCCAGCTCAAAGCCGAAGTAACGGCCGGCGGCGTTACGCTCAGGATAAAGGCGAACGTGCTCCTTCGGCCCGAAGAAATTCCTGAACAACGAACAAGCCGAGCCCGCGTCCGCCTTTGCGGGTGGTGACAAACGGCTCAAATAATGTTCCCTCCACCGAGGGGTCGATTCCGTATCCATTGTCGCTGAACCAAACCGCTGGCGGACGTGTCTCAATCAAGATCTCACCTTTCGCGATCCGTTTGCGTCGAATATCTTCGCGTAGCCAATATTGACTGTTGAAAATAAGATTGTCGAAGATCTGCGTAAGCTTCCCGCGGTTTATTCTGAGATCAAAAGCTGACTTGCTAAGTGGGTCGATCGTGATGTTTAGATCACCTTCGCGCCACGCGCTTCATGGTAGCCCTTGAGGTCGTCTAAGAACCCAAGTAGCGCTATGCGTTCTCGCTTCTCGCGGACATATCGCAGTGCCGGATCAAGATGGGCCAGTTGTTTCCGTAACGCGCTGACAGCGGCGTCAACATGGCGAACAAATGCGTCGATTCGCTCATCAGGCAGACCTCGTTTTGCAACGTCCCGGCGCACTTCGCCTACTCGCTCCCCGAGTCTGTCAGCAATATAGCTGATTTCGTGAATCAGCGCTTCCGCGGTCAAGCCTAAGCCCATCGCCTCATATGCATGTGCGAGTTGCTCGTGAAATCGCTCAACTTGAGCTTGCAGTACGGCATAGCTTCGTTGAATCCCGGGAGCTTCATTCAGAATCTGTGCGACGCCCGCAATCGACGTCTGTGCTTGGTCGACGAGCCTCTTTGCCTTGCGGATCGCCTCCTCGAATTCACGCGCATCTGAGCGAGACACAAAGGAAGCGCCCTGAGCTGCCGTTGACGCATTCGCAATCTCGTCAACGCATTGTGTGACTTGCTCTTTGATTTGCGTTACGCGGTGCTGTGCCTGCGTGACACGGCCGAGCTGCGCGCGAATCTGATCGGCAAGCTCGTCTGGCCGCATGGATGCCGGCACACCTGCAGCCTCCTGAAGATGGGCGTCGCAGAAGGCAATCGTTTCACGCCGACCAAATTCAAGGGTTTTATGTGTGAAGTGCACAAAATGATCGAGAATTGACTCGAAATTCTCGTAGGCTGCGGTGCGCACAAAGCCCTCTCGATCGGTTGCCTCAGTCAACTCCGGATTGTCGCGTGCAGAGATTGCGATAAACCCGATTGTGTTCGCTGGTTTTAAGCCGTACCACGATCCTCCCGAGGTCCATGCTTTTCCCAATCTGAGAAAGTCACTAGGGACCCGAATTCCAAAGCCATCACGGTAGACACGAACAGATGCAAGAGACTTAATTAGCTTCTTAAATTCCTTAGCGTTGCTAAATGCTGATGGCGTGCGCTCCCGTCCCAGATCGAACGAGTCGACTTCCGCTCGGAATGGTCCTGGATTCGCTGGGATCCCATTCGGCAGCAACATCAGCTTGTCGAAACTGTCGAACCTGATCTTCTCCTCGAAACGAAGAAACCAAGATCCGCTCAGCTCGCTTACACGAAACGGATACCGTTCAGCCGCTTGCTGCAAATGCGATGCAAGCTCTTTCCCGTTGTCGGGCTCACATAATGCGCTGAATACTCTCCGCCGGTCTCCAGATGGCTCCAGCTCACGAAGTTTCACTTTCCCAGAGAGGCGGATTGAATCTCGATCAAACGAGAGCGAGTAGGTCGCATCCGCTTCGTTTCTAACCTTACGAGCGACCCTCGCTGGGTCAATTGTCACGCCGTCGACCGTAATCGCTAGATCGAATTGGTCGATTCCCTCGAAGGGAGAGATCAGTTCCGCGAACCGATCTTCCAACGTCGCTTTGACGGTCGGCCCCTGCCAACGAGTTGGGTCCACCAGTCCGGAAAGAACGACAATCGTTCCGTGCCTCGGTTTGCCTCTTTGTTTCTGCCGAATCGCCGGCCCCTGAATTGGCACGTCACCGAGCCGCTCATATCTAGAAAAGTCAGCCCAGGTGAAGCCAATGTGATGCCCGACATCACTCCCTGCCGTATATGATAAGACGTCCACGTTTGCGGCGATGCGCTGTGCACCGAGTCTGCCAAGGCCTTTGTCTCCAAGAGGCACGCGTTTCCCAGGTCGGATTGTGCCGCCTGCTTTCAGCCGTCGTTTCATCGAATTGGATACGACCAGCCACCCTTGGCTGATAGTGTCCACGTCCATTCCAACTCCATCGTCCGTAATGATGACGGTATCCTTTAGCGCCTGGAAAAAAAGTCTCTTCAAGTGCGGCTGTTGAGTCATCACGAGTGCTTATCTTTACAGACGCAAAGGTCGCGTCGGCGTCGTAACAGTTCTTTACGAGTTCAATGAGTGCCTGCAAGTCATCGCTGATAAGCTCTGCGCCGAGTTGAAAGACAACCGATGGATGGACGTCAAACTGCAGATGCGCTGCGCTTCCTGGCGAGCCTGCCTTCGACATCAATCACGTCCTTTTCGCAAAACCACGATGCTTTCAGAACGCATTGTCGCAGACACATTGTTGCGAATGGCCATTCGTTTCGACGGGATTTGGCGGCGAATGATTGTGAGGGACCTCGATCCACGCTCTATGAGAAAGTCGGAAAGAATTCGATCCAATGGTACGACCTCCCCGCCTACACGACGGTTTCCGAGGATCCAGATCATTACGGCATCAGCTCGCATTGCTTGCAAGATTGGGTCAAGGCATTTATCGAGATCGCGGCAAAACGAAACAATGCGAGTGACGCGGTCGGCTGGTTGATTCCGTAATTTGTCAATCAGTGCTGATAGCGTCTCGGATTTCGCTCGTAGGCCATCGATTGTCGTCTTTACTCCTTTGCGCGTTCCGCCCAGGCTTCGTCGGTCAATTTCGTGTGTCGATTTAAGACAATCCGGGTCAATGGCAGGGCTGATGTCTGCAAGATCGATCCATTGAAGCGGCAGATAGGAGTGTTGCCCATACGGCACAGTCGTGACGTTGTCTCCGTATGGCGGCGACGTGACCAAGATGTCGAACCGCTCCTTCGTCGATGACGAGAGTGGGACCGCAGAGTCGGCAATTCTAATGGCGATGCGTCCGCCGTAATGGCCACGTGTTAGAGAGTACCGCTCGGTCAGCGCGGCTTTTTGAAGCCGCAGATGTTCAATGTTTCGTTCCGCGATTTGCTCAAAAATGCTTAAGGGCGTTGGGCGCCGTTTATCGAGCTCTGATTGTGGCCTAATATGTAGCTTGAACGTTGAAGTCCGAGAGTTGCTCGTGAGCCGCACCGTTTCAGCGAGCGCAACCCACAGGAAGCGTCGCGCCCATAGTGCTGACTCCGCTCGGATAGCTCGCCGCAACCGGGAGAGGCCGAGACTTGCTGACCCCGAAAACCACTTCGTCCTTTTTGGAAAGTCGGCTTCAATTTTTCGGTCTTCGTCCGAGTTTGCGATTTCGAGCACGTCGGCGAGCTTGTCTTCAAGCGCAGAGTCAAAAAAAGGGATCGCCTTCGCCTTACACAGGAGCACGGCAAGCGGATTGATGTCCTGTCCAGTGAAATGCAATCCCCTCATCATTGCTTCGGTTAAGGACGTACCGGAGCCGGCAAAAGGATCGTACACGTGGTTGAAGTCGGGATTTCGCTTAGAAACTGCGGTTAGCAGGTCGCCAACCATCTGTGGGACCATCATTGCAGGATATTGAAAATACGCGTGGCCATGATGCCGCACCGCGTTTCCACGGAAAGACCAATGGTTGCTGTCCTTGTGGCAGTAGGCCCGTAGTCGCGTGCGAAGTAGGTCGTCGGTAAATGTGACGGTTGCGCCCAAACTACGGTTCCTCCCAGGTACCGACATCGTTGTTGAGTCGTGGGCGACATTCGTCAACTCGGATTCGGAACTTCAGTGGAAGACGGATTTTTTGTGTAACTGCGCATAGTGCAGTTGCGGGTTACGATTGATCTCAGTTTCGGATAGCGCTCGTAACGGTTAGGCGGTACGTGCCATCGTTTTTTCGCTGTTCGAATCGGTACCCGGTTACCTCGATTTCGTTCCAGTCTTGAGCGCCAGCAAGCAGAACTCGAGCAAGGTGAATTGCTTGATCGCGTGATAACTTAATACCGACTGTCTGCAAGCTGCCAACATCCTTTGCCGTATCTTGAACTGGATAGATTCGAAGGCAGCGCACGTTGGAGTCGATCTTGATCTGCCTCGCGACCTTCCGCGACCTTCCAAGCTTTTTTCCAACCATAACGTGACTCCAGAATCTGGTTGAACCGCCCTTGGCAGGATCGTAGCTCAGTGGAGATCCTGTTTCCACCGCAAACCACTGGAAAACAATAGGTTAGAGCGACAAGGGAGGCTAACCACGGCCGACTGCTGATTGCGAGGCCATGAGACAGACCCCCTCTGAGCGTCTGGTGTCACATTGACGTGTCGTCGGCGAGGGGGCAACTGAGGCTCTTGGCATACATCCCCGAGCGATCGAAGCAGCACGGGCGTCGCTTGCCTTTGGCGAGCATGTCGCAGGCCGTGCGGATCCGACGCGCACGCGTCTCGGCTTGCCTGGCGGAGACGATCCAGTGAATCCAATCTCGCCGCGCGAGGGGCGTGATGTCCGACCACACCTTCCGCGCCCCGGCGGGGCAGCCGCGAGGGCCTTCCGCAGATCGCTCGGCACCCGGGGTTCCCGCTCCTCGGCCACCGGCGCAATTTCCAGCGTGACGACATCGCCCGCCTCCGCGCCCGCCGCTTCGCGCAGCGCGCGGTCCACTTTGAGCCAGTGCCCTCCCTGACCGTCAGGCTCGAGCGTGGCTTGAAAGGCCAGGCCATGGAACGTGCCGTGCACCGACACCATACTGCGCGAAGGAAGCTTCGCACTGGCTGCCTTTGGCAGGACGAGAAAGTTTTGTAGGGTGGGACCAGCTCGCCGCGGCGAGCGCAGGCCCACCTTTTCGGAATACCACCCGCGCGCTCGTGGTGGGCCTGCGCCCGCCACCCGTGAAGCACGGGTACCGGGCTGGTCCCACCCTACGTCGAACCGGCTCTTGGAACTGGTGGCCGTGCTCTTCACGGCGCGTGCCCAAGAGGGTGAGGCTGTTTTTCGTTTGAGGGGCGGTTCAGTTCCATGAGGACCGGCTTGTTCGACGTGACGCTGAGCGTGCGGCATTCACGCCAGGTGTCGCCGGCCACGTAGAGCTCGTAGTCTCCCTTGCCGACAAAGAAGCGGGCCGTGCCCGTGGCGTTCGTGTAGAGGATGGCTTGTTTTCCGTGCAGTGACACCGTCATTGGTCCTTGGTGGCCCGGCCGGGACGCCGAGTGAACGCTGCGCAAGTCGATCCAGGCGTCGGCGAGCGGTTCGTGCCGCCGGCCGCGCGTCACACGCACCGAGACGGCTGTCGCCGGATAGGCGGCCAGATCGATTGCCCGATCGCTTGAACCGGCCGCCTTGTTCCGGGGAAGGAAGCCGGTCCAGGTGTCGCTGGCCCACTTGGAATCGATAAGGGCGAGGGAATAGGCGTCTCCCGGAGCGAGGTACAGCGCGAACGAGCCGTCGCGTCGGGCGCGGGCCGTCGCTTCATGACTCCAGGCGGAATCGAGCCCCGCGCCGACGGCGGTGATCGTGAGACCTTCGGCCGGGACGCCGGCAGGCATGTGGACGTGACCGTTGAAGAGCGCGAGCCGGCGAACTTTGATCGTGGTCGAGCGGTCGGCCGTGGTACCGTCCGTCGTAATACCGTCCGTCGTAATGCAGTGCTCAGCTCGCCAATGCTCGTCCAGCGACAGGGCAGTGAAGCCGCGCAGGTCGCGGGGCATCCAGGCGAGCGTCGCCTGCCCCTCGCGATCGGTCTGGAATTGAGCGGCGTCGAGGCCATACGTCTGGGCCAGATCCTCCGGCGACCAGAGCACGATCGGTACGCTACATTTGAGGTCGGGGACGGGCCGGCCTTCGGCATCGACGACGCGGACGGTGTGGGGCCGGGCCGGGGCCAGCGAGATTTGAAACAGGCCGCCCGCGGTGGGCGGTTTCGCGGGGGTCGGGAAGCCGAACCACCCGCCGCCGATTCCGAGTGCGGGATGCAAGGCGACGACACCGTTGACCTTTCCGCCGGCCGGTAGCCGCACGCGGGCGAGGCCGTCGGCATTGGTGAGCGCCGTTTGGAAGTCGTCGAGGAGGCGGACGCCGACCTGCGCTCCGGCGACCGGCTTGCCGTCGGCCGTGACGCGGACGACGAGGATCTTTTCGCCCTGGTCCGCGGCGGGGCGATTGATCTGCGCCGGGCGATTTATCTGTGCCGGGCGATTTATCTGCGATCGTGCGGCATTTTTCTGTGGTGGCGGCGTATTTTTCTGTGCCGCGTCCGTTTGAGAGCCTGCGGACGCGACAAGGCACAGGACGAGCAATCCGGTCATAGATTCCCGATCACTCAGTGACGGTGACTTCAGGACGGTGATTTCTGGACGAGCAGGTGCGGGGACTCGAGCTGCAGACTCGACCTCGAGAGGAACGGTCGGCAGCCAGCGTTGGATCAACGTTGGATCGGCGTTGGGTCAATGGGGGGGGCGGGATCAAATACGAGCTGCCAGTGCTGCGAGCTCTCAGGTGACGCGACGAGAGCTGGATTTTCGCCGACGCGTTGCGCCGCGGGACCCCAACACCGGGATGGAACGCGCTCTCAAAGCGATTATGCCAGAAAATTGCGGTTCGCCCAAGGAAAATGGGCTGATAACTCGGTCGCAAGTTGCATCTGTGGCGCGACTTGTGAAAAATGCGGCGGAAATATTTTTCGCGTTTGCAGCGGTGGGGAAGCGTCTGCTGGTGTCCTGTTTTCGCCGCGTTTTGTAGGGTGGGCGAGTCAGAGAGTAGAAGGTCGAAAGGAGAGAGGAGACAGGACGAAAACGTCGCCTCTTTCAATGCTCTCCTTTCCCCTCACTACATTCTCCCTTCTCCGAAGGCGAGACGCCGTTGCACCAAGGCCTGAACAATCGGCCGACTCTTCGATGCGGGGGCCCAGGCTCCCTCCAGCGAAGGCCCCACAAATCCGTCACGGAATTCTAACGCACGAAGGTCGAGGTCAAGGGGCAGCTTGAAATCGGCAAAAAACTTTTTAACGAGCCGCCGGCTTCACGCCGGCGGTCTTTCCTGACCCCTGGCCCTTGATCCCTGACCCCTGGCCCCTGATCCCTGGCCCCTGATCCGTGCCCGGGACCGCCGGCATAAAGCCGGCGGCTCGTTGGGGTCGGTTGGGCTCGGCCCTCGTCCCTCGTCCCCGGGTACCCGCGCCTCGTGGGTGCCTCAAGCGCAGCGACGCTTTTTCTGTGGCCGTCGGCCCTTTTTTACACCGCAGAAAAACCAGAAAAATCCCTGCCGGGTGGTCGGCGCGGCCGTTAGACGACCTTGGCGTCGATCCAGGTCATCATGCCGCGGAGGTCTTTGCCCACTTTTTCGAGCAAATGGTCCCGATCGCGGCGTCGCATGGCCTGGAATGTCGGCTGGTTGGCCTTGTTTTCGAGGATCCATTCCTTGGCGAACTGCCCGGTTTGGATTTCGTTGAGGATCTTTTTCATCTCCCGCTTGGTCTCTTCGGTGACGATGCGCGGGCCGCGGGTGTAGTCGCCGTACTCGGCCGTGTTCGAGACGCTGTACCGCATGTAGTTGAGGCCGCCCTGATAGAACAGGTCGACGATCAGCTTCAACTCGTGCATGCACTCGAAGTAGGCCATTTCGGGCTGGTAGCCGGCCTCGACCAGCGTCTCGAAGGCCGCCTTGACCAGGGCGCTCACGCCGCCGCAGAGCACGCACTGCTCGCCGAACAGGTCGGTTTCGGTTTCCTCGGCGAACGTCGTTTCGATCACGCCGCCGCGGGTGCCGCCGATGCCCTTGGCGTAGGCCAGGGCCGAGTCGGCGGGACTGGTCGCGAGGCCCCTTTGCCCAGGGCGATCAGGCAGGGGACGCCGGCCCCTTTGACGTATTCGCTGCGGACGAGGTGGCCGGGGCCTTTCGGTGCGACGAGGGCCGAGTCGACGCCATCCGGCGGGATCGACCTGGCCGAAGTGGATGTTGAACCCGTGCGAACACATCAGCATGTTCCCTGTTTGCAGGTTCGGTCGGATGTCGGCCCGGAAGATGTCCCCCTGCACTTCGTCGGGCAGCAGGATGTTGACGATGTCGGCCGCCTTGGTGGCTTCCGCCGCGGAGAGCGGTTCAAAGCCGTGCTTGACGGCCAGGTCGTAATTCGCGCTCCCCTTTCGCTGGCCGATGATCACCTTGCAGCCGCTGTCGCGGAGGTTTTGCGCCTGGGCGTGTCCCTGGCTGCCGTAGCCCAGGATGGCGATCGTCTTGTTCTTGAGCAGGGACAGGTCGGCATCGTTGTCGTAGTAAATTTTGGCGGGCATCTTTCAGTTCCGTGCGTTGGGCTCTTTTTTAGCGGTGATTTGACGCGAAAAAATCAGGCGGATTCCGGATTCGGGGACGATTCCGGCTCTGGCGCGGCTGCGCACTCGCCGGTCCCTTCGACGGTGAAGGCGTCGTCCCGCAGCATGGCGATCCGCCCGGTGCGGACCATTTCCAGAATGCCGAACGGGCGCATCTGCTCGATGAAGGCCTCGATTTTGTTCTCGCGGCCGGAGATTTCGACCATCACGTGCTGCGGGCTGACATCGACGATGCGGGCCCGGAAGATCTCGGAAATTTCCTTGATCTGCGAGCGGCTGCCATTCTGCGTGCTGACTTTCATCAGCATCAGGTCGCGTTCGACGTAATCCTTGTTGGAGAAGTCGAGGACCTTGACCACCGTGACGATTTTTTCGAGCTGTTTGCGGACCTGGTCGAGGACCCGGTCATTCCCATTCACGACGAAAGTCACGCGGGAGAACCGCGGATTCTCCGTGGCACCGACGGCCAGGCTGTCGATGTTGAACGCCCGCGAGGCGAGCATCCCGGAGATGTGGGCCAGAACGCCGGGCTGGTTCATCACCAGCGCGGAGAGGACATGTCGCATGCCAGGCTAACCTTTTTTTCCGCCGCAAATTGAGGATCAATCAGTTTAGAGCAGCGGCCGAGGGTGCACAACCATTTTGTGCCGCGAAGCTTGCGGTGGATGCAAACCTAACGGCCGGTTGCTATTCTTTGCGAAAACATGAACTGGATTCGCCACGCCTTTGCCCTGGATCCGCCCGGCCCGGCCGAGCCGACCGAGGCCGAGCGGCCGATCGTCGACCGCCTCTGCCGGGAGGTGGTCCGTCGCCGTCTGACGGTGCCGGCGATCGCTTTTTTGGAGATGTCGCGGCCGCTCAATTTCCTGGCGGCCAACACGCTGCACTATTTTGCTCCGATCCTGTCCGCTCTGGGGACAGGCGAGGATCACCGCAGGTTCGCCGAATTCCTCGAGCGCCGCGGCTCGATCGAGCACCTCTGCCGGCGGATCGAGGAATTGGAACGCCAGCCCCCGGCAGCCGAGTGACCCGATGGATCTCGACAAAATTCACGTCATTCTGGCGACCGACTGCGGCAGCACGACCACCAAAGCCATCCTGATCGAGAAAGTCGACGGCGTTTTCCGACAGACCTTCCGCGGCGAGGCTCCCACCACGGTCGAGGAACCGGTCGCCGACGTCACCGTGGGCGTGATCAACGCGGCCACGGAAGTGGGCGAGCTGGCTGGCCGCAAGCTGGTGGACGAAAAAGGGGAACTGATCCGCCCGGCCCGCGACGGCGAAGGCTGCGACATCTATATCTCCACGTCGAGCGCCGGCGGCGGATTGCAGATGATGGTGGCGGGGATCGTCCGCGAGATGACGGCGGCCAGCGCCAAGCGGGCCGCTCTCGGAGCCGGGGCGATCGTGATGGACGTGATCGCCGCCAACGACAAGCGGCTTCCGCACGAACAGATCCAGCGGATCCGCGAGCTGCGGCCCGACATGATCTTGGTCTCGGGCGGCACGGACGGCGGAAACACGGCCAAAGTGGTGGAAATTGCCGAGCGGATCGCTCCCGCCCGTCCGCAGCCCCGCTTTGGCAAGAACTATCGCATGCCGCTGATCTACGCCGGCAATAAGGACGCGGCCGACCTCGTGCGGACGGCGCTGGGAGATAGCGTCGAGTTGTTCGTGGTGCCGAACCTGCGACCGGTGCTCGAGCGGGAAAATCTCGGGCCGGCCCGCGACCGCATTCACGATATCTTCCTCGACCACGTGATGGCCCACGCGCCCGGCTACGACAAGCTGATCCGCTGGTCGGACGCGCCAATCATGCCGACGCCCGGTGCCGTCGGCGACATCTTGCAGATGATCGCCAAGCGGGAGGGAATCAACGCGGTCGGCGTCGACATCGGCGGGGCCACGACCGACGTGTTCAGCGTGTTTTCCGGCACTTTCAACCGCACGGTGAGTGCCAACCTGGGGATGAGCTATTCGATCTCCAACGTCTGTGCCGAGGCGGGGATGGCCAACGTGCTCCGCTGGGTCCACGTCGACATGGACGAGCGGGCCCTGCGCAACCGGGTCAAGAACAAGATGATCCGGCCGACGACCATTCCGCAGACGCTGGGCGCCCTGATTTTCGAGCAGGCCGTTTCGCGGGAAGCGCTGCGTCTGGCCTACGTGCAGCACAAGGAATTCGCCACAACGCTTAAGGGCGTGCAGCAACAGCGGACGGTCGGAGACGTCTTCAGCCAGGAGAAAGGGGGCCGTTCGATCGTCGACAACATGGCCCTCGACCTGCTGGTTGCTTCGGGGGGCGTCCTCTCGCACGCGCCGCGGATGCAGCAGACGGCCGCCATGCTGATCGACGCCTTCGAGCCGGAAGGGATCACGACGCTCGCCAAAGACAGCATCTTCATGATGCCGCACTTGGGTGTGCTGGCCCAAGTCCATCCGCAGGCCGCCATCGAAGTCTTCGAGCGGGATTGCCTGATCTACTTGGGGACGTGCGTTTCCCCTAAGGGGAGCGGCTCGCTCGGCAAAGCCTGCTTCCGCTATACGCTCGCGCGGAAAGGGAACAGCGGAGCGGCGGCCTCCGAATCCGGCGAGATCGCCGTTGGCGAGATGCGGCTCTTATCGCTCGGGCCGGGTGAGTTGGCCACGATCACGGTCGAACCGGCCCGCGGCTTCGACTGCGGTGCGGGCTCGGGGAAACGCGTCGAGAAAGAGATCCGCGGCGGGACGGTCGGCCTGATCCTCGACGGCCGCGGCCGCCCGCTCGTGTTGCCGGAGGACGACCGCGTCCGTCGCCGGTTGTTGACCGAATGGATTCGAGCCCTGGATCTCTACCCGTAATGGCCACCTACACTCCCGGTTTAAAGGTCGTCCGCCAGGTTCGCCACCGTATGCGGCGCGTGTTGCCCATCGCGGGAGACGTGCTGGTCAAGGTGGGAGACCGCGTCGACGCCGAGCAGATCGTCGCCCAGACGTTTATGCCCGGAGACGTGACGCCGCTCAACCTGGCGAACGTCCTTTCGATCTCGCCCGGCGACGTCAAAGCCAGCCTGCTCAAGCCGGAGGGGGAAAAGGTCGAAGTCGGCGAGCTACTGGCCCGGACGAAGGGGATCTTCGGCCTGTTCAAGAATGAATACCGCTCGAAGTCGGCCGGGACGCTCGAATCGGTTTCGGCCGTCACCGGGCAGGTCATTCTCCGCGGAAAGCCGATTCCCGTTCAGGTCCGCGCTTATGTCACGGGAACGGTGATCGAAGTCCTTCCCCAAGAGGGAGTCGTGATCGAAGCCGACGTCACGCTGATTCAAGGAATCTTCGGCATCGGTGGGGAAGCGTACGGGCCGATCAAAATGGCCTGTAGCGATCCGTCGCAAGAGCTGACCGCTGCGCTGATTCAGCCTGAGATGAAGGGGGCGATCGTCGTCGGCGGAGGCCGCATGGACGGTGAGGCCATTCGCAAAGCCGTCTCCGTCGGGGTGTCGGCCCTTGTCTCGGGAGGGATCGACGATCAAGACCTCAAAGAGGCCCTCGGTTACGATTTGGGTGTGGCGGTCACCGGCTCGGAAAAGATCGGACTGACGCTGATTGTCACGGAGGGCTTCGGCGATATCGCGATGGCCGAGCGGACCTTTCGGCTGCTGGCCTCGCGGGCTGGCGACGCGGCGGCCGTCAACGGCGCCACGCAGATCCGCGCCGGAGTGATGCGGCCGGAAATCATCGTACCGATCCAACAGGCGGGCAAAGAACCTTCGATCGACGAGTCGCAGATCGACACAAAATTGGAAGTCGGCGCGACGGTGCGAATTATTCGCGATCCGTACTTCGGTCGGATTGGCAAGGTATCGGCTCTTCCCCACGAATTGCGGACGCTCGATTCGGAATCGAAGGCCCGCGTGCTCGAAGTGGCGATCGATTCTCAAGAACGGATTGTTGTTCCACGCGCCAACGTGGAGCTGATCGAGAGCTAGGCGATGGAAAACGGCCGATCCCTGCAACGATGGCTGAACTTTCTTCCCGCGATCGTCGCAATGTTCGCCTTGCTTCCCGTGCCGGCGCACGCGGCGGCGATACCGCCGCGACCGCCGGAATCGATCACCGCGACCGACCATCCGTGGGACGATGGGACCAAAATCGACGTGGCGTTTTCGCTCTCTCCGGACGACGGCTCGCACGAGCATCCGCCCAAAGTTGCGCGGTACGTCGTGGAGAGATCGGGGGAGCCGAACGGCCGGTTCGAGCCGGTCGGGTCACCGCTCGTCCCGGATACGCCGGCTTACCGCAAACGATTGCTGACAGCGACAATCGACAAATGTCGTCCGGGCGAGCCGTATTATTTCCGCGTCTACGCGGTGGCTCCCGACGGGACGCGGTCCGCCCCCATCGAGACGACCGCCCCGGCCGTGGCCACGCGGCAATGGTTCGACGGCGACCGGACGTGGTTGGCGATCATTCTGGCCTCCTTGTGCGGTGCGATTATCTTCTTCATCGCCCGCGCTCGCCGCGGACATCCGGTGAAGATCCGCCGGATTGCAGGGCTCGACGCAATTGAAGAGGCGGTCGGCCGTGCGACGGAAATGGGCCGCTCATGCCTGTTTATCCCTGGCATCCAGGATCTCAACGAGATCCAGACGATGGCCGGCCTCAACATTTTGTCGCGCGTGGCCAAGGTGGCGGCCGAGTACGACGCGAAGGTCGAGGTACCGACGGCCCGCTCGCTCGTGATGACGGCCGCCCGCGAGACGGTCCAGGCGGCGTTTTTGGCGGCGGGACGCCCCGATTCGTATACGGAAGACCTCATTTATTACGTCACGGATGAGCAATTCGGATACGTCGCCTATCTGACGGGGAAAATGGTCCGCGAGAAGCCGGCCGCCTGCTTCTATCTGGGGGCGTTTTATGCCGAGTCGCTCATGCTGGCCGAAACGGGGAATTCGATCTCCGCCATTCAGATCGCCGGCACGGCTGAGCCGGCCCAACTCCCCTTTTTCGTCGCCGCCTGCGATTACACGTTGATTGGCGAAGAGTTTTTCGCGGCCTCGGCCTACCTCTCCGGGGATCCCGACCAACTTGGCAGTTTGCAGGGACAAGACGTGGGCAAAGTCGTCGTGGGGTCGCTCGTCATCTGGGGTTCGCTGTGCGCGACTTTCGCCGTCCTCATCGGCTGGCCCTTCCCGGGAATTGTCGATTACCTGCGGAATACGGTGCTGAAGTAGTGGTGCGATCGCTTGGAACGGACATGCGACAGGGCGGCGCGAGGCCGCCAATGACCGCCGGAGAGTGAAGTGGGAAAGGCCGCGGCATGAGACGAACAGTTCCGCTCTTGATGACGGCGCTAGCCGGCATTGTGCTGATCGCCTCGCGGTTTATCCCGTTCGCCCAGAGCTGGGGCGAAGTCGCGACGATCTGGTTCGACGTCCTGGCCTCGGTCGCATTTGTGCTCGGCGGCGGCAGCCTGTTCAAGCTGCAGCTCAAAAAGATCAGCGACCGCACGGCGGGCTGGGGCTATTCGGCCGTCACGCTGATCGCGTTTTTGGTGATGCTGTTTGTGGGAGTGATGAAAGTCGGCTCGCGGCCGGCCACGCAGCAAGAGTTCTACGGACAATCGTTCGCTCCGCTGGCGGTCGCCGATCTGCCAGCCAGCACCGTGGCCCGCGTTCCCGGTTCGATCCCTTCGCGAGCCGACGGGGAGGAGCTTCCCCTCGGCGTAAAGCGGCAGTTGAGCGAAGAGAACGGTCAGCTCGTATTTCGCGGGTGGATGACACCCCGTCAGGAAAGCGAACTGTCCGAGTACAAGGATTCGCTCGCCTGGCAGTGCACGGTCGAAAAGCTGTTCGCCGCGAGCCAGCCGAAACCTCCGATCAAGGGGAAAGTGGAGTATCGCGTCGACCACTCGGCCCTGAGTGTCCGCGGTGTGATGGCCGACGACGTTCGCGATGCCTTACTGAACCTCAAAGGGGACGAACACTGGAATGACGCCGTCCAATCGCTTTATCAGGCGTCACATCGCAAAACAGCGGTTCCGGTCCCGCAACTACCGGCCGGCTACAAAATCCCCGCCTCCATGCAGAAGTTTCTCTCGTACAACGAGAACGCGCACCAGTTGGAGATCGTCGGTCCGATGTCCCCCTCGGTCCTCGATATCCTGGCCCGTGCCAATTTTCCGCAGGTCCATCCGAGGAGTGCCGAGGCGCGGAGCAAGTTCCGAAGCGAGCTGGAAGCGCTCGGCTCGCCGCTCAACGCCGAACAAGCCGCCGCATTCGATAACGTCCTGGCGAAGTCCTGGGTCGTCGACAAGCTGCGCGTCGCCCTGGACGAGGCGGGCAAGGCGGTCGTGATCGAGCAAACGCAGTGCGAGCTGGAACAGGCACGGCAGGCGGCCGGCGGAAAACCGGCGCCGCCGCCGGTCCAGCCCAAAAAGAGTGGTCCCGACCAGGTGCTCAACGACAAGCAGCGGGCCGACCTCAATCACTTCGCGGCCGCGCCCTCGATGACGGTGGGCGAGCTTGAAGAAAAGCTGAAAGCCGACGGTCCGTTCAACGACCGCCAGGCCGGCGCTCTGGAGGACTTTTTCGACAAGATTCCGACGGCCGCGGAGCAGAAACTCGATCTGGCCGTGACTCTCTTGCGCACGGGCCCTGTTTCTCGAAAGCAATATGATTTCCTCGTGGATAATTATCGGATCCAGCGGCATTGGCAAAACGTCGTTGGGCAGCTGTTTGCCCAGGCGCACGTGACGAAATACGCTTGGTCGGGCCCGTACAATTCCCCGGGCTCCGCCTTTGGCTGGTTGTATGAGGCGGTCTTCAAGCCGCTGCAGGCGACGATGTTTTCGCTCCTCGCGTTTTACGTGGCTTCGGCCGCTTTCCGGGCCTTCCGCGCGAAAAACCTGCAGGCGATTTTGCTCTTGGCAACCGCCTTCATCATCCTCTTGGGCCAGACCTTTGCCGGCTACTGGCTCACGTCGTGGATTCCGGATTCTAGCCCGCTGGCCCCGCTCAAGATCAAGAACCTCACGGAATACGTCGCCGTCTTTTTGACCGCCGGCAGCCGTGCGATCATGATCGGCATCGCGTTGGGAGTCGCTTCGACGTCGCTCAAGATTCTTCTGGGCATCGACCGCTCGTATCTGGGGACGGGAGACTGACCGATGTTGAAGTGGCTCAATAACCTGGATCGGCGGTGGATCTTCCTGCTGATGTTCCTGGCGGTGGCGTTGCCCATCTTGCTGCAGCTGCACGTTCCCGAGACGACGACCGAACTGTCCCAGGCCGTGTTCAACGAAATCGAAAAGCTCAAACCGGGAGACAAGATCCTCGTCTCGTTCGATTACGACCCCGGCAGCGAGGCCGAACTCGGTCCGATGGCGATGTCGTTCGTCCATCAGTGCTGTGAAAAAAAGCTCAAAATCTACTTCATGGCGCTCTGGCCCGTCGCGCCGGCCCTCATCGAAGAGGATATCCGCAAGGTGATCCAGGCCGACTTTCCCGACATGGTCTACGGCCAGGACTACGTCAATCTCGGATTCAAATCGGGCAATGAAGGGGTGATCAAAGTCGTCATCACGGATCTCCGCAGCCTTTACACGACCGACGCCCGCGGGACGAGCCTGGACCAAATCCCGATGTGCCGCGGCTTGACCAACATCCAGGGCATGAACCTGCTCGTTTCCATCAGTGCCGGCTATCCCGGCACGAAGGAATGGATCCAGTACGCGGTCACGCCTTATTCGGACAAGTTGCAAATCGTCTCCGGCTGCACCGGCGTCCAAGCGCCGCAGCTCTTTCCCTATATTCCCGAACCAGCTTCCCGGCCTGCTGGTGGCGATCAAGGGGGCGGCCGAATACGAAAAGTTGGTGAACGACAAATACTCCGGGCCGTTGCCGGCTCCCAAGTATCTCGGCGCGGACCGCCGCATGAGCCCGCAGCTCGTGGCCCATCTCCTGATGATCGCATTGATCGTGGTGGGAAATGTCTTGTATTTCCTCGAGCGGCGTGAAGGGCGATCGCGATGAAGACCGAAACCCGCGTTTGGACTGCGATCTTTGTCCTGGCCGGCGCTTACCTCGCCTGGGAGGCGGTCCGGTACGGCATCGGCAGTCAATATGTTGTGCAAGTCGACGGCGAATCGATGGCGGCCGGCGTCGCTGATACCGTCGCCGGCACCGCCCAATTCAGCCTGTCGCGGACGATCGGCGTGTGGGTCGCCGCCCTGTTGACGTTGTGCGTCTTCTCGTTCCTGTACCGCGACAACCCCTTCTACAAGCTGGCGGAATCGATCTTTGTGGGAGTCTCGGCCGCCTATTGGATGGTCGTCGCGTTCTGGGACGTGCTGGTTCCCAACTTGTTCGCCAAGATCGGCCCCGCCGCGATCCAGGCCTGGGCCATGCCCGGAATTGCGCCGAGCGCGATCAATGGTGGTGGGTCAACCTGATCCCGCTGGTCCTGGGCGTGATGCTCTTGTTGCGGCTCGCGCCGCGCGGCGGCTGGCTGGCGGTCTGGCCGCTGGCCTTCATCATCGGGACGTTCGCCGGCCTGCGGCTGGTCGCCTATGTGCAGGCCGACTTCCTCAGCCAGATTCGCAGCAGCATTTTGTCCGTGATCGCGGTTGATCCCTCAAAATCGATCCGCATCCAGCAGTCGATTGAGAATTGCCTGCTCCTGGTCGGCACGCTCGTCTGTCTCGTTTATTTCTTTTTCTCCGTCGAGCACAAAGGGACCGTCGGGCGGATTTCCAAGGTGGGAATCTGGGTCCTGATGATTACCTTTGGCGCAGGCTTCGGTTACACGGTAATGGGACGTATCGCCCTGTTGGCAATCCGGCTCGAATTCCTGTTCGACGACTGGCTGTGGCTGATCGACCCGTACGGCAAGCGGTTGGGAATGCGATGATGTTCCGGTCCTGGTCGTTGCTCATCGTGCTCGGCCTGCTTCAAACTGCGGTCGTCGCCGCCGACCGGCCCCCCCAGTATTCCGAGCACCAGGATCTCAGCTACTACCTCGACTCGCAGGGCCGGCGGCATCCCATTCGGACGATCGCCGACTGGGAGATCCGCCGTTCGCACATTCTGGCTCACATGCAGACCGTGATGGGCCCGCTCCCCCGGACGGCCCATCCGGTTCCGCTCGATGTCGAGATTCTCAACGAGAAAAAGCTGGACCACTTGCTCCGTCGCAAGATTGCCTATCACACCGATTCGCCGATGCGGCGCGTTTCGGCCTGGCTGTTCCTTCCGAGCCGACGGCCGGGGAAAGTGCCGGCCATCCTCTGCCTGCATCAAACGACAAAAATCGGCAAGGACGAGCCGGCCGGCCTCGGTCCTGACGTCAATCTGCAATATGCGTTGCAGCTGGCCGAGCGCGGTTACGTCACGCTGGCTCCCGATTATCCGTCGTTCGGCGAATACGCGGAGACATTCGATCCGAAAGAGGGATACGTCAGCGGCACGATGCGGGCAATCTACGACAACACGCGGGCGATTGATCTGCTGCAATCGTTGCCGCAGGTCGACCCGGAGCGGATCGGCTGTATCGGCCATTCTTTAGGCGGACACAACACCATGTTCACCGCCGCGTTCGACCCGCGAATCAAGGCACTCGTCTCTAATTGCGGCTTCACGCGGTTTCACAAGTATTACGGCGGCAAGCTGAAGGGCTGGACGAGCCCGCGCTACATGCCACTGATCGCCAGCCGTTACGGAAATAATCCCGACCGCGTTCCATTCGATTTCACGGAGATTGTCGCGTGTTTCGCCCCGCGGGCCTTTCTGGCCAGTTCGCCCCTGCATGACAGCAACTTTGAAGTCTCGGGCGTGCGGGACGTGATTGCGGCCGCTCGGCCGATTTACGCACTCTACGGCCGTCCGGAGAACTTGCATGCGAACTACCCCGACGCCGAGCATTCCTTCCCGCCCGCCGCCCGCGAAGTTGCCTATAAATTTCTCGACGAGCACCTGAAAAAAAGGCCGTGACGGCCGCGGCTCAAGGGCCAGTCTCTGCCGAATATCCCTGCCCGCGCCTCTCCTCTCGCCACTCGTCGCCACTCCCGCTAGATTTGACCGTCATGGACGTTTCGTATCCTTCTCGTCCGGCCTTCAAGGGTCCGGTGACATACGGCTCGCTTCTGCTGCCGTCACGGTATCTGCTGTCGCCGCTGGCCGGATTTACGAACCTCTCCTTCCGCCGGGTGGTTCACGAACTGGGCGGTGTGGGACTGACGACGACCGATCTCGTCAACGCTCGCGGTCTGCTGACGGGCAGCCCCAAAACGCTGTCGATGATCGAGACGTGCCCGGCCGAACGGCCGTTTGCCGTCCAGATTTTTGGGGGCGAGCCGGCGATCCTCCGCGACGCGGCCCAGTTTCTTCAAGAGCGGGGCGTCGACTCGGTCGACATCAATATGGGCTGCCCGGTCGATCGCATCACGAAGAACGGTGCCGGCGCGAGCATGATGTGTCGGGCCGATGCCACGCTCTCACTCGTGCGGGAAGTCGTGGAGGCCGTGTCGATTCCGGTCACGGTCAAAATGCGGCTGGGCTGGGACAGCACTCAGATCACCGCACCTAAGTTCGCGCGGGAATTCGAACAAGTCGGCGTCGCCGCCGTCGCCATCCACGGCCGCACGCGCGAGCAGGGATTCACAGGGCACGTCGACCGGGACGGCATTCGCCGCGTGGTCGAGGCGGTCGAACGGATTCCCATCATCGGCAACGGAGACATCCGCACGATCGCCGACGCGGCCCGCATGCTGGCGGAGACCGGTTGTGCCGGCATCTCGGTTGGCCGCGGGGCGCTCGCGAACCCCTGGATCTTCCGCCAACTCGTGCTGTGGGAAAAAACGGGCCGCTACGATCCGCCCGGGAATTTCGAGGAGCGTCTGGCCCTGTTGAAGCGGCAGTTCGGCTATCTCGAGGAGAGTCGCGGCACGCGCTCGGCCATTGTCATGTTCCGCAAGACCGCCCACTGGTACTTGAAGGCGATGCGGGTCCCCGCTTTCCTTCGGAATCGGTTCCAGATCGCCAAGACGGCCGAAGAGCTCGACGCCACGTTACGGGACATTAATATCTGCGGTCCCAAGGGGGGCGACCGTACCGGCATTTTGCCGGACCTTGTCGTGCCGGTTCCTTCGGGCCCGGTCGAGCGCTGGTGAGACTCTTTACCGCTGGTAGATGGGTAAAAAGCCGTTGTCGAGCTGCAGGATCGTCAGGTTGATCGACGTCGGATAGACGGCGCCGTACGGCCCCTCTTTCCACGCGCCCGACGGGGACTGCTTATAGATGATCTCTTTGCTGATATTGTCGAAGTAGCGGTTCCACTTCTCGTCGCCGAGTCGGTACATCACCTGCGCGTAGTAGTAGTGCGTGTAGTGCCAGTGGCCGAAGTACCGCGTCTGCGACGTTCCCGGCCAGACGTTTTTCTCGCAGTAGCCGAGCAGTTTTTTCACGTACTCGCTCGTGTCGTATTCGCCGGCGTTAAACAGGCTGGCGATGGCGGCCGCCGTGATCGCCGGCCGCTCGCCGCCGCCGCGGATGCTGTACTGCACGCCGCCGTCGGGGGAGGTGCACCGCTTGATGTATTCGACCGCCCGCTGGATCGATTCGATAGGGACCGGAATCCCCGCGTTGCGGCAAGCCCGAAGTCCCTGGACCTGAGTGACGCAGGTGGAGCCCTCGTCGAAATCGGGCTGGTCCTTCTGCGAGACGTAGCCCCAACCGCCGGCCGGCGTCTGGGCCCCCACGCTGAACTCGACCGCCTTGGTCAGCACGCGGCGGAGGTCCTCACGGCGCTGGGCGTCCTCTTCCTCGCCGAAAATCTGCGATAGAAAGAGCATCGAAAAGCCGTGGCCGTAAGTGTAGTGATAGTCGCGGCTATAGCCGATCAGCCCCGTGCTGGGATTGGCCAACTCGACCAGGTAATCGACGGCCAGCTTGATGTTCTCGGCATATTTCCCGCGGGTCGTGGTCGAGCCTTCGCACGCCAAGGCGTTTCCAGCCAGCGACGTCATGGCGACGCGATACGGGCCGCCGCTGGCCTCCCAGTATCCCTGCCGCCGCTGCTCGCGGGCGAGAAAATCGAGACCCCGCTTCACCGCCTCGACGACTTTGGGGTCTTTCATCGAGGGGGGCACGGCCCGCGCGACACGCTCGGCGACGCCGGTCAAAATCGATGCGCCGGCCAGCCTGAGAAGGTCCCTGCGTGAAATCGTCATGTTCGGTGCTCCTCCCTGAAAGATAGCTGCCAACCTGCCCACCGACAAGATCTTATGCGCGCCGGGGCCGTCTCAAAAAGGGCGCCTCACGGCAGCGACGAGAACGCAAAGCAGTCGTTCGGCTGCGCAATCCGCAAATAGTCGGCCATCGGCAGGATGATCGAATCGGTGAGCGAGCCGGCATTAAACGCGATCCGCTCGTTCTGGCGAATCGCCTCATCCAGGTAGAGATCGAAGGGCAAAATCGGCCGTCCAAACGGCGGCACCGAACCGGGCACCAGGCCGGTGAGTTCCTTCAACTCCTCGGCATTCGCGAACCGCAGCCGCTTGAATCCGAGCCGTTTTCGCAGGGCGGCCGAGTCGAGTTTTCGATCCGCCGGCAGCACGAACAGCCGGTATTGGTCGTCGTCTCCCTTGAGCAGGAGCGCTTTCCCGCCGATCCGCAGTTCCTCGCCCCGCGCCGGGCCGACTCCTCCGAAGTGAACGTCGGCGCGTGGTGCACTTCGCGAAATGCAACTCCCTGGGCCTTCAAAAGCTCGCGGATCGCCTCGAGAACGGGCACACTCGACATGGCCCCCTTGTACCGGAGGCTGTTTTAAAAGGCGAGCGGGGATTTTTCTGGTTTTTCTGCGGTGTAAAAAAAGGGGGAGACACCACAGAAAAATCGGCGCTGCGCTTGGGGGAAGAAGGGAGGGGGCAGGGGGAAGAGGGTGCATGAATCGGAAGAGGACAGTTGGAACCGACTTGCGCGGTCCCTCATCAAATCATTTTCAATTTCTGGAAAAATTCGTTTGTCCGGAGCGATAGCCTCGTACAATTTTTCTGAGGAAAAAGCATTCGCCAACAGGCCCGCAGCCTGTGCGAGGCCCCGCTCGCGCTGCGCGGGCCTTCGCGGCCGATGCTTTAGTAACGTACGGAGCTTTTGTAAGATGTCGGCTTTCCGCGAAAAAGCCTGTCGGAGTCGCTGCGCGTGGCCAAAGCTCGGAACATGGTCGTCGCCCAATCGGGCGGCCCCTCCCCGGTGATCAACAACAGCCTCGCGGGCTGGTCGAGTCGGCCCGCGACTTCCCGCAGATCGGCACGGTCTACGCCGGCTGGCACGGCATCGAAGGCGTGCTCAAGGAAGAACTGCTCGACCTCTCCGGCCAACCCGCCGACGAAATCGCCCTGCTTGCGGGTCACGCCGGCGGCCGGCTCGATCGGCACGTGCCGCTACAAGCTCAGCGAATCGCAGAAGGAAGACTTCGAGCGCGTCATCGAAGTCTTCAAGGCCCACCACGTCGGCTATTTCTGCTACATCGGCGGCAACGACTCGATGGACACGGCCAACAAGGTCGCCAAGCTCGCCCACGAGCGGGGCCTCGACCTCGTCGGCGTCGGCGTCCCCAAGACGATCGACAACGACGTCGGCGACAGCGAGTTCAAGCTCATCGACCACACGCCCGGCTACGGCAGCACGGCCCACTACTGGATGCACATGATCCAGTTCGCCAACGAAGAGAACGCCGGCAGCAGCCCGGCCGATCCGGTGCTGGTGCTGCAGGCGATGGGCCGCAAGATCGGCTTCATCCCGGCCGCGGCCCGGCTGGCCGACCCGATCGCGATTTGCCGCTGCAGATCTATCTGGCCGAGCGGCCTGTCACGCTCGAGCAATTGGCCGACCACGTCAACGGCCTGTTACGCCGCGCGGGCCGGGCGATCGTCGTGGTGAGCGAGGGCTTGAAAGTCGGCGACATCGGCGAAGTGAAGGATTCGTTCGGCCACACGCAATTCAGCTCCAGCCAAATCGACCGTGGCCCAGGTCGTCGATCAACGGTCTCAACGCGTCGGGCTGCCGGTCAAAGGGGCCGCCCGGGCGAACGTGCCGGGCACCGACCAGCGGCACACCATGATCTACGCCTCGACGGTCGATCTGGAAGAGGCCTACCGCTGCGGCCAGATGGCGGCCCTGCTGGCCGCCAACGGGAAAGCGGCTACATGGCCACGCTCCTCCGCGAGCCGGGCCCGGTCTACAACGTCCGCTACGACAAGGTGCCGCTGGACGAAGTCGCCAACAGCGAGCGGAACTTCCCCGCAAACTGGATCACGCCCGACGGCACCGACGTGACCGACGACTTCGTCCGCTACGCCCGGCCGCTTGATCGGCGACGACTGGCCGAGCATTCCGCTCATCGACGGCCGGGTGCGGCTCGCGCGGCTCAAGCCGCTGTTTGCCGACCAGAAGCTACCGAAATACATCCTGCAGGCGGACCGGAAATAAGGCGTTTCGTGGGGTAAGCTGCCAGCTTGCCCGTTATTTGTTTTGATTCCTGATCACGGGCAAGCTAGCAGCTCGCCCCACGAAAGATTGCAAAGGTCCCCGGCGTGTCAGCCAATCCGCTCGACAATTTTCAGAAGAAACACGACTTCCTCGTCGCCATCGATTCGGACGGCTGCGCGTTCGACACGATGGAGGTGAAGCACAAGGAGTGTTTCATCCCCAACACGATCCGCTATTTCGGCCTGCAGCCGATCTCCCGCTACGGCCGTGAGGCGGCCGAGTTCGTGAACCTGTACTCGAAGTGGCGCGGCATCAATCGCTTTCCCGCCCTCACGATGACGCTCGACTTGCTGCGAGAGCGGCCGGAAGTCACCAGGCGGGGCGTGCGGATTGACCAGCTCCAAAGCGTCGAGGACTGGATGAAGCGGGAGACCAAACTCGGCATGCCGGCCCTCAAGGCCGAGGTCGAGCGGACCGGCGATCCCGACCTCAAGCGGACCTACGAGTGGTCGAAAGCCGTCAACGACGCCGTCGACCAGATCGTCTTCGGCGTTCCCCCATTCCCCTTCGTGCGTGAAACGCTCGAGAAGCTAGTCGGCGTCGCCGACGTGATCGTCTGCTCGGCCACGCCGGGCAAAGCGCTGCAGAAGGAATGGGATGAGCACGAGATCGCCGGCTACACGCGGGCCATCTGCGGCCAGGAAGTGGGGAGCAAAAAGGAAATCCTCGCGCACGCCATCAAGGCCGGCTACTCGCCGCAAAATGTGGTGATGATCGGCGACGCGCCGGGCGACATGGCGGCCGCCCGCGGCGTGGGCGCGCTGTATTACCCGGTCAACCCAGGCAACGAAGACGCGAGTTGGGAGCGGTTTTTCCAGCACGCCTGCGACCGGTTCTTGAGCGGCAACTACGCCGGCCCCTACGAGGCCGACCTGGTCGCCGAGTTCGACACCTATTTGCCCGAGATCCCTCCCTGGAAGCTCGCGCGGAAAAGCCCGGGGAACAAATTGTGAAGTATCCAGGAGGCAGCGTTTTTCCTGTTATGCCCTTGACAGGAAATTGTCGTTAGAATGGGTTGACGGGCGACAAAAACGGAAGGTCCCCGATTACCGTCATCAGTTGGCAAGCTGCAAATCGGCCCGAAGCCAGCGGAAGAGGAAGCCTTGGCCAACGCGACTTCGAGGAGGACAGAAAGAATGAACACGACCTTGTCCGACGATCAGCAGAAAGTCATCGGAGCTTTGGAGGACGAGAAATTCAAATGGCGGACTGTCCCAGGTGTCGCCAAATCAACGAATCTTGACGAAGCGACTGTGCGCAGCCTGATTAATCAATTGGCGTCCGAGGGACGTGTTCTCAAGTCTTCAGTCGATGCAGCCGACGGGAGCGAGCTATTCACGACGCGTGAGCACTTTAAGCAAAACGCGTCCGTCTGGAGTCGGCTTCGATCGGCGTTCCAGAACCGTGCCGTCTAAGAACGTGTCCTCGAGAATGCGACGCTCAATGGAAATTCGGCGGACGCATGGAAATGGGTGCCCCCCGTCGAATCGAGCTTCGCCCACGGTGCCACTGCCGTTGTGATCTTTTGACTCGGTCAGAGCGATTTGAAGACGGACTCTAACAGGACCGCGATTGGCCATTTTCAGCACCCACCATGTTCGCGATCACGCCGACTCCTCCCCTTGCTACGAATGTGCTTGATCCGATCCCAGCCGTTATCTTCGCCCTGATCGGCAGCGCGGTGGTTGTCATCTTTAACTTCGTGAAATATGCCAATCTCCCGCCGGCCCAAAGACCCAGCCTCAATGATCCCCTTTATTGGGTCGTACAAATCGTTCTCAATCCCATATTAGCGCTGATTGCTGCCTTCGCCTGTATTTACGGCAATCAGCCGTTAACGTCTTTTACCGCGATCGCTCTTGGCGCGGGTGCCCCGGCATTTCTTCAAAGAGTGATCGATTCGTTCGTGCCCCAACCCGTACCCCCATCCAAACCTCCGGGTGCTTGATTTTTAAATCAACAAGGGCTGGTGCGGCAACGCAATCCCAGGACGGACACTACAAGGATATCACATGGCACAGCATGACATCGGACTGGTCGGCCTGGCCGTCATGGGGCAGAACCTCGTGCTGAACATGGCCAACCACGGCTTCTCGGTGGCCGTCTTCAACCGCACGACGTCGAAGACCGACGAGTTCGTCAAAGGCCCGGCCAAGGGCAAATCGATCGAGGGCTATCATTCCCTCACGGAGCTCGTCGGCAGTCTCAAGTCGCCGCGAAAGATCATGATGATGGTCAAGGCGGGCCCGGCCGTCGATGAGCTGATCGAGCGAGCTGCTGCCGCTGCTGTCGCCAGGCGACATCATCATCGACGGCGGCAACACGCTCTTCGGCGACACCGAACGCCGCACGAAATACGTCGAATCCAAGGGGCTGCTCTTCGTCGGCACGGGCGTCTCGGGGGGCGAAGAGGGGGCGCTCAAAGGCCCCAGCATCATGCCCGGCGGCACCGCGGCCGCCTGGCCGCCATGTCAAGCCGATCTTTCAGGCGATCGCCGCCAAGGTCGGGCCCAAGCACGACATCCCCTGCTGCGAATGGGTCGGCGAAGCGCGGCTCGGGGCATTACGTGAAGATGGTCCACAACGGCATCGAATACGGCGACATGCAGTTGATCTGCGAGGCCTATTTCCTGCTCAAGCACGCCGTCGGCCTCTCCAACGACGAGCTGTACGACGTCTTCGACGACTGGAACAAGACCGAGCTGGAAAGCTACCTGATCGAGATCACCCGCGACATCTTCAGCGTGAAGGACCAGGAGACGGGCGAGTTGCTGCGTCGACAAGATCCTCGACACGGCCCAGCAGAAAGGGACGGGCAAATGGATGAGCCAGCTCGCCCTCGACCTGGGCGTGCCCAGCACGCTGGTCACCGAGGCCGTCTACGCCCGCTGCCTCTCGGCCCAGAAAGAGGCCCGCGTCCGCGCGTCGAAGCTCCTCAAAGGTCCCGACGGCACGTTCCAAGGGCGACCGCAAGCAGTTCATCGAAGACGTGCGGCAAGCGCTCTACGCTTCGAAAATCTGCAGCTACGCCCAAGGCTTCGTGCAGCTCGACGCGGCGGCCAAGGAGTTCAACTGGCCGCTCAACTACGGCCAGATCGCCCTGTTGTGGCGGGGCGGCTGCATCATCCGCGCCCGCTTCCTCGAGGACATCAAAGAGGCGTTCGAGAAGAACGCCACGCTCGAAAACCTGCTGCTCGACGATTTCTTCCGCGCGGCCCTGGAGAAGGCCCAGCCAAGCTGGCGCCGCGTCGTGGCGGCCGCGGTCGAGCTGGGCCTGCCGATCCCCGGCTTCTCAGCCGCCCTCGGCTACTACGACGGCTACCGCCGCGACCGCCTGCCGGCGAATCTGCTGCAAGCCCAACGCGACTACTTCGGCGCCCACACCTACCAGCGGACCGACAAACCGGGCACGTTTCACACCGATTGGATCCGCGAGCGGAAGCTGAAGTAACCCAAGAAACGCGCACGCAGTCAGCGGCATTCTTGAATCGAAGATGAGTCCAAGGGACGCTCTCGGCGCGATGATCCGCTCACTGCGTGCGCGGCTCTGAATGCGCGATGAACGTCGTCGACCCACAGTAGACCGTGGCTTGAGTTCCACTGTCTGTTTGGGTAGTCTCGCGACCCTGTAACGTGCGTTCCAAGGGCCGTGCGGCACGCGTGGAAGTTTGAACCGGCTCCGTCCCGAACGAGGGGCGACTCATCTTTGCCACGAGGAACCTTCGCATGCTGCGCGCATCTATGACGGCGTTTTCCCGTTTCCGGACCCCCCGTTTCCCGGCCCGCGCCTCTCGTCGTCGGCCGCGTGTGCGGGGGGCGAGTGCCGAGGTGCTGGAGTCGCGGTTGATGCTCTCGGGCGCGACGCTGTGGGTCGACCATGCCACGCCGTCGGCGTATCAAACGATTCAAGCCGCCGTCAACGCGGCCCGGCCGGGCAGCACGATCCTCGTCGCACCCGGCGTCTACCCCGAGGCGGTGACCGTCTCGACGACCAACCTCACGATTCTCGGCGGCCAGATTCATGCCCGCGGGGAATCAGGCCCTTCGATCGTCGAGACGACCGGCGTGGCGTTCACGCTCGAGGCCAACAACATCCAGCTCAGTCACTTCACGATCGAGCCCCCGGTCAACTCGTCCGGCACCGCGGGCGTCGAGATCACGGCCGGCTCTGGCGACCTGGTGCAAGACAACCTGATCGAATCGGAGAGCACGGGCATTGGAGTCGACACTGACGACCTGGTCGCCATCAGCTCGGTCACCATCAATGACAATACGGTCGAGCAGGCATCCATGGTTGGAATCAATGTCATCGTCACCGGCACGGTCAATCTTTCCGGTAACACAACAAACAACGACGGAACCGGGATTGACGTGGAGTCACCGACGGCCCGGGCCACGGTCATCAGCAACAAGGTGAACAACAATAGTGTTATCGGAGTCATCGTGTTTGCCTCGTCGGTCACCTACCAGAAGAACACGACCGATGACGACGGCAGCGGAGTGGAACTCGAGACGTCGTCCGCGACGTCGTCCGCGATGGTATCAGGCAACGTGGCGGACGATGACGGCTTCGGTTTTTCTATTGATTTTGGATCCGCGACCATCACCGGCAACACGGCCAATTCCTGTTCGATTGCTGGTTTTAATATCATTCTCGCGGCGGGCACGATCAGCAACAACACAGGCACTGACGACGGAGAGACCGGTGCGTTCTCGGCCGGATTCTTCATCAACACGACGGGTACAGCCGCGAAAGGCCCCACCATCACGAACAACACGGCCTCGGGCAACCTCGGGGACGGGTTTGTGCTCCTGAACGACCACGCCAACTTTTTCGAGAACACGGCCAACGCCAACGGGAACGACGGGATCCTCCTGGAAGATGTGCACAACGCCACGATCAGTCACAACACGACCCGCAGGAATCTGAACGACGGCATCGAGGTCGACTCGCAATCGACGGACAATGTGTTCAGCGACAACACCGCCTTAAACAACAGTCTCTATGATCTCCAAGACGAGTCCACGGGCACCGGCACCGACGGGACGGCCAACACCTGGCTCCACAACACGGCTGTTAAGACCAACCCGACGCGGATCTGAATTTCGTGGCCGTTTCGACGGCGACTTTGAAGGGTGGGACCTACACCGCTCCCGGTGGGTGCCGTTCCGCGAAGACTTGCTCGTGGCCGCAATGCTTGCAGCGATAGGTCGAGACCGTCCCTGAGATTTTCGACGGCTCTTCTTTGCTTTACTGTCGGAATCATCGTCGTTGATCGGGGCGTAAGGGGGGTAAGCGTTTGCGTTTTTGGTAGTGGTAGAAGCGTGCGGTTTCGTTGCGTCGGAGTTGGCGGGTCGCGGAATTGGCGACGGATTCGGGATGCAAGAGGTTCCATTGCTGTTGCAGAGTTCGGGCGATGAGTTGGCGGACTTGAGGAACGCTGAGAGCCGGTGTCGTTTGTCGTCCCTTAAGTGATTCGCTCACGAGGAACCAGGTCGCCAGGAGCGAGAGTGTTTGATGGTGATGCCAACCTTGCCAGGTCCGCGCTTGGTAGTCGGCCAATCCGGCTTCGCTTTTGCCGCGCCGGATGGTTTCCTCGACGCGGCGTTCGGCGGAGATCACGCGCGAAACTCGGCGGCGGGAGTGCTCGCCGATGCGTTGGACAAATAGATGTCGTCGTGTCGCAGGTCGTGTTCGTCGCGATAACGCGTGAGGATCAAGACCTCGGCGTAGGGCAGTTTGCGACGGTTGTCCATGGTCTGCACGTGCGGAACGACGGCGATCTCCACGAACAGCGGCCCCTTTTCGCCATCACGCACGTCGATCGACTGCCACGCCCCTTCAGGAAGTTGATCGCGAATGCGGGTCACACTCACAAACGGACGAGCGGTCGGGCCGCCGGGCCCGCAGTGGGGAACTTCCTGGCCGTCCAGGATGCGGGCCGTGATGTTACTCGGAATGGCCAGCACGTAGCGTTCTCCCAATTCGTGCAAATCTCGGCGAAAATGGGTCACTTTCCCAAATTCGTCGTCAGCCGTGATCCAGGCATGTGGCAGGATCGGGCCGCGGGTCCGGATCATCTCCAGAGCTTGCGCGTGTCGCGTCTGAAAGCGGACCTGAGGCGGGACGCCGGCCGTACGGCAGCGCTGGCGATCTTTCGTCCATTCCTCGGGCAGATACAGTCGGAAGTCGCACAAGGCGTGTTCGCGTCGCGAGACGTAGGCCAAATAAACACCGACTTGGCAGTTGGTGACTTTGCCCAACCGGCCGCACCATTGTTGGGCCGCGCCGACCGATTTCCGGCCCTGCTTGGGAAATGCCGAAGGATCGATGACCAGCACGCCATCGGCCTCGCCCAGCGTGGCCGCGATCTGGCCGCACAACTCGTCCATCAACGGCACGTGGTTCCAGGTCGAACTGCCGATGAAGTGCTGCAGATCGTGGCGATCCTGATCTTGCTCGTAAGCGATCGCTTCCGTGTTCTTGCGAGTCACGTTCGACAACAACCCTTTGCAAAACTGCTGAACATGTTGCCGTTGACGGTCATTCGACAAACCGTCCAAAAACGGCTTGAGAAAAACAGAGAGCTCCGCGGGCAATCTCCTGACATGGTCGGGCGACACCTCGCATTGTTTCAGCATCTGCTCCTTGCGCAATATAAAACGACGATCCATCGCCAGTCTCCCATAACTGATCCTTCGTTTGGAAGATCTCGATCTGGCAATAACTTAAAGACGATCAGCTCCTTCCGACAGTAAAGCTTTGACAAGCTTCAGGGCAAACAACCGCCGGCACTTGTCGCAGCGTCGCGAGAGAGGCGGCTGCAGCGGTTCGGCCAGGATGCCGAGATCGAAGTCGGCCATCATCGGCTTTACTCTTAACGTAGGGCAAGCTGCTAGTACTACAGCGCTAGGTCGCGCAGTTCCTACGAGC
Source organism: uncultured Planctomycetaceae bacterium (assembly GCA_963833105.1). Classification (GTDB taxonomy): domain Bacteria; phylum Planctomycetota; class Planctomycetia; order Planctomycetales; family Planctomycetaceae; genus DASPSM01. The sequence goes on along the minus strand of CAWHWU010000023.1, from coordinate 211,778 downwards.
CGCCGGCTTTACGCCGGCGGTCTTCAGTGGGACGTCGAGCGCCGTTCGAAGACCGCCGGCGTAAAGCCGGCGGCTCGTAAGGGCCTTTCGCGGTCCGCCAACAATCGTACCCTCGCCAATAAACCTAGCGCTGTCAGTACTAGCTTGCCATTTTCTTCCGTCTCGACGAAATGCAAAAACGGGCAAGCTGGCAGCTTACCCCACGACTGAATGGCAAGCTGGCAGCTTGCCCTACGTCAGGCAAACACATCGTCGACCACGTTCCCCTCGTTCACCGTCGCGCGCTCCGGGCGGCCTTGGTGGACGTAGATGAGTTCCGAGTGGTCGATGCCCATCGCGGCCAGGATCGTGGCGTGCAGGTCGTGAACGGGGACGCGGTTTTCGATGGCGTGCATGCCGAAGTCGTCCGTCGCCCCCACCACGTGGCCTCCTTTCACGCCGCCGCCGGCCAGCCACGTTGTGAAACCGTACGGATTGTGATCGCGGCCGTCCCCTTTTTCGGACATCGGCGTGCGGCCGAATTCGCCTCCCCAGATGACGAGCGTTTCGTCCAACAGGCCCCGCTGTTTGAGGTCGGCCAGGAGCGCGGCAATCGGCTTATCCGTCTCGCGGCAGTGCAGGCCGTGGTTGGCTTCGATCTGGCTGTGGGCGTCCCACTTGCTGCCGGAGCCCGAATAAAGCTGCACGAACCGCACGCCCCGCTCGACCAGTCGCCGGGCCAAAAGGCAGTTGCGGCCGAAAGTCGACGTCACCGGGTCGTCGAGCCCGTAGGCCCGCTGGGTGGCAGCCGACTCCTGCGAGAGATCCACCGCTTCCGGCGCGTTTGACTGCATGCGGAAGGCCAGCTCGTAGGAGGCGATTCGCGCTTCCAGTTCGCTGTCGCCGGCCCGCTCCTCGCTGTGACGGCGATTGAGTTGCCGCAGGTATTCGAGCTTGCCGCGCTGCCGCTCGTCGGTGATCCGTTCGGGCGGATGCAGATCGAGGATCGGCTCGCGGCCCGAGCGAAACCGCGTCCCCTGATACGTGGCCGGCATGAAACCGGTCCCCCACACGCGGCTGCCGCCGGGGGGCTCTTTGTCGTTATCCAAGAGGACCACGAAGCCGGGCAAGTTACGGTTTTCGCTGCCCAGGCCGTAGTTGACCCAGGCGCCCAAGCTGGGCCGGCCGCCCAAGAGGCTTCCCGTGTTCATCATCGAAACGCTGCCGACGTGGTTGAGCCCGGTGCTCACGCAGGAATGAATCATGCACAGGTCGTCGACGTGATCGCCGACGTGGCGATACCAATCGGAGACGGCGAGCCCGCTCTTGCCGCAGCGGGTCCACTTGCGGGGCAGCGCCAGCACGGCATTTTCGGTCACCGCCATCGGCGTAAAGACGCGCTTGATCGACTTCGGCAGCGGCTTGCCGGCAAAGCGCGTCACCATCGGCTTGTAATCGAACGTGTCGAGATGGCTCGGTCCGCCGTCCATGAAGAGAAAGATCACACTCTTCGCGCGGCCGGGAAGCTGTCCCGCTTTCGGCGACAGGGGATTGGCCGGCACCGGCCCGCCGGCAAGCGCCGCTGCGACGGAAGCAGACCGCTTTCGGACAACAGGCCGTACAGCGCCAAGGCTCCGAAGCCGCCGCCGGCGCGGCACAAAAAGTCACGTCGGCTTGTCGGGCGTTCAAAGTGTTGCATTGATGGCAGGCTCCAAACCACGAAGTCCCTCGGTGACGATGTATCCGTCAGTGAGGCTGCAGGACCGAGAGCCGCGGAACTCGGGTGTAAACGTCAAGGTGCCGAAAGCACTTCGCATCGTTTCGCTCAAGAAAGTCGAGGATCGTGCTTGGCGAATCGGTCAGGTCAATATTCGAGCCCTGGGGTTGTTCCCAAGGTCGCAGCGCGACGACGGGAGAACGAATTGGTTTTCCGTGTTCATCGAGCTGGGTTGCCTGCCCGTAAGTTCCGACCTCTACGATGCCATGCAGCTCCCGCCGCTCGATGGCGGACCTGATGAATTCGCGGTTGATCGACCAGAGCCAGAGCGTTTCGTCGTCGGGCATCTCGTACTTGTAGGCAATTGCCCGCTTGGCATCCGGCGAATTGTCTTCCTTTCCCCTGTACACAAAGCTGATGTAGCGATTTTTCGCCACCGTTACGTACGCTTGGAGGGGCGCGCTATTGACCTCGTCGTTGCGATTGGCAACCCAAATCAGGTCGAGCGTCGTCTTTTGTTCGTGATTGCGGCCAAAGAAGTACGTGTCCTGCTCGTCGCGGTTGGATTCCGTGGCGGGGATCCATTCGCCGAGCAGCCGTGCGTCGAAGACGGACGACTTCGCGTCGGAAAGAGGACGCTCCATCAGGACGCTGTCGCAAGACGCCGACAGGAGCGCAGCCGCGCTTGCCATGCAAATAGCCAGGACTCTTGGCACGCGCGAACTCATCGGCGTTTCACTCAACGAATAAAAACTCGTTCGCATTCAATAACGTGTGGCACAAGTCGGAAAAGGCCGTGCGGAGGGCCGTTTCGTCGGGGTTGGCGGCGGCTCCCTCGTCGGCGAGTTGTTCGTGCTCGACGGGGATGCGGCCCGCTTGTGTGCGGAGGAAGTTGATCGCGGTGGTCATCTCGTCCTCTTCGGGAGCGCGCCCAAAGGTCGTGCGATACGCGTCGGCGATGCACGCTTTCCAGTTGTGCGACATCTCCTCGTGAACAATGCGGCGGGCCAGTGCTTCGCCGCAATCGACCACGAATTCGTCGTTGAAGAGGGCCAGCGCCTGAGGGGCGATGATGGTCGCCGTGCGGCGGGCGCAGCTTTCGTGCATGTCGGGAAGGTCGAACGCCTGCAGCAGGGGAAACGGCAAGTTGCGCTTGGCGAAAATGTAGACCGAGCGGCGGTCCCGCTCGACGCGCGAGCGGGTGACCTTCCACGAGTCGAGCTTGGGATAACTCTTGGGAAGCGGCGGCCGGATGCTCGGCCCTTCGAGTTTCTCGTTGAGCCGGCCCGCGACCGTCAGAATGGCGTCGCGGACTTGCTCGGCACTGAGCCGGCGACGCGCCTGGTGCCAGTAAAGGCGGTTTTCCGGATCAATTTTCGCAGCGAGCGGCGTCGGTTCGTCGGCCCGGTGGTGGTACGCCGCCTGCCGATAGACTTCGGAGGTCAGGATCAGGCGGTGCAGGGCTTTGATGTCCCAGCCGCTGGCGACGAATTTTTGGGCCAGCCAGTCGAGGAGTTGCGGATGCGTCGGCGGCGGTGTCTGCGTGCCGAAGTCGTTGGCGTTCTCGACGAGGCCGCGGCCGAAATGTCCCTGCCAGATGCGGTTGACGATCACGCGGGCCACGAGCGGATTGGCCGGATCGGTGAGCCAGCGGGCGAGCGTCGTGCGACGCCCGGTGACGCCGGCCAGAGGCCGACCGATCTTGGCGACCGGCTCGGCCTCGGAGGAGAGGGCCGACAGGAAGCCAGGCTTCACTTCGCGGAGCGGCTTGTCATAGTTGCCGCCTGCCAAAAGAAACGTCGCCGGAATCGGGCCGGGGACTTCGTCGGTCGCCATCACGTCGGCCGACCTTGGCGGCTGCGGACGGGTCGCTTCGAGAGCGGCGACTTCGCGGCGCAATTCGGGCAGGCGCTTGCGGTCCTGCGGGCTCATCTGGGCCAGGATCTGCGATTCGCTGACGGTGATTTGGCGGTCGGACCAGAAATAGAGCTGTCGTTGCAGGCCGGTCCGCTCGTCGGGGGGCGTGTCGATCGCGGCCAGCACGTCGGCCGGAAACCGCTTGCGGCGTTCGCGGGCCGCGCGGCGCGGGCCGTGCTCGTCACGCGGTAGAGGTCGTCGCGAAGCGCGCGTGTCTTCGTCTCCCATTGGTCAAGACGCCGTTGGTAGTCGGCAAGCGCCGCGCTCTGGCCGACGGCCACGTGCTCGACCGGCACGATGCCCGAGAAGAAGGCCTCCAGCCGATAGAAATCGTGTTGCTTGATCGGATCGAATTTATGGTCGTGGCACTGCGCAGCGGATCGAGAGTCCGAGAAACACCGAACCGACGTTGCCGGTCAGATCATTGAGCGCGTCCTGGCGGGCGAGTGCCACGACCGAGGCGTTGCTCTCATCGGGCCACATCCGCAGATAGCCCGTGGCGATCTGCGCCTCGACGCTGTCGGGGAACAGCTCGTCACCGGCGATCTGCTGGCAGAGGAAACGGTTATAAGGCACATCCTGATTGAAGGACCGCACGACGTAATCGCGGTACTTCCAGGCGAGCGGGCGGACAGGGTCGTGGTTGTAACCGGCCGTCTCGGCATAGCGGACGAGGTCGAGCCACAGCCGGCCCCACGATTCGCCGTAATGCGGATCGGCCAGCAGGCGATCGACGAGCCGCTCGTAGGCGTGCTCCGAGCGATCGCGCTCGAACCGGTCGATCTCGGCAGGCGTCGGCGGCAGGCCGAGCAGATCGAACTTTACCCGGCGGATTAATTCGGCCCGGCCGGCCGGGGGCGAAAACGTCAACTGGTGCGATTCGAGCTGCTTCAGGACGAAGGCGTCGACCGGCGTCCGCAGGCGGTCGCGGTTGGCGACGGCGGGGACCCGCGGATTCTTCACCGGCTGCAGCGACCAATATTGGCGTTGGGCGGCTGTAAAGGGGGCCGGGGCCGCGACGGCTCGCGGGGGGCCGTGAGGGGCCAACACCGCTCCGCAGGCGAACAAAGTCGCCGCAATCGTGGAAAAAAGCGGACGGCAGGGGCTGGCATTGTGCATGGGGTGCGCGCCGGCAGGTGCGAATCAGTATAACCAGAAGCGGTTGCCAACGCACGGGTTGCAACAATTTGGCTCGCCGTTATAATTCTTCTGGTCGTCAGGCTGGTTTGCCGTGCCCTGTTGAGCCCAGATTGATTCCCTTTCCGCTTCCGACCTGTCCGCAGGCCGGCCGGAAAAGGTTCGATGAACGGCAGGACGCGGATCCTTGGATTCTCGCGGGAAGTCGCCGTGCTCAAAACCCGGTCGCCGGACACACCGCTCGAGCGGGCAGACGTGAAAGCCATCGTCCACAAAGAGGGCGCGTTCAGCCTCGACGATGTGCGCCTGCTCGAACGGTTGCTCGCTACGCCGCAAGTCAACGAAGTCCGCCAGGAGTTTCTCGCCCTGCAGCGGGAAGCCAGCAGCGGAGGGATCAAACCCTCGACGCCGCTGTATGCCCGGCTAGGCATCGGACTGTACTTGCTGGGGCATGCACGGGAAGCGGAAATGACCCTCTCCCGCGTGTCGGGAGACGCGGTTGCCGCATTTTATCGAGGGCTCGCGCTCGGTTCCCTGGAGAAGCACGCCGAGGCGGACGAGCGGTTTGTCGAGGCGGGCAAGCTGGGTTACGACCGCGTCGAATGCGCGATGCGCCGGGCCGGCGAAATCCGGGCACAGGGGCAGCTCGCGGAGGCGGAGGCCCTCTTGCGGAGCATCGTCAGCGAAGGGGCCCGCCGCGCGGAATACTCGTATCAGATGGGCTGCATCCTCTCGGACCGGGGGGACACGTACGGGGCCATCGAATACTTTGAGCGGGCCGTCGACATTGACGTGCATCATTCGCGGGCCTTGTTCCGCCTGGCCGTCGAAAATGCCAGCCGCGGCAACGACGCGGAGGCGATCCGGCTCTACGAGCGGTCCCTGTCGCGTCCGCCGCTCCACCTGGGTGCGCTGATCAACCTCGGCCTGATGTACGAAGACGACCAGAACTATCCGGCGGCCGCCTTTTGCTTCCGGCGGGTGCTGGAGGTCGACCCCTCGAATGAGCGGGCGGCGATGTACCTCAAGGACATTCAAGCCGTCGGCGAGATGTATTACGACGAAGACTCGGCCCGGGAGGCGGCGCGGATGGAGACGCTGCTCGCGCGGCCGATCAGCGATTTCGAGCTTTCGGTCCGCAGCCGCAATTGCCTCGAGGCGCTCAACATTCAAACGCTGGGAGACCTGACGCGGGTCAACGACCAGGACCTGCTCAACGGGCGCAACTTTGGCGAGACGTCGCTGCAGGAGGTCCGCGAGCTGTTGAGCGCCCACGGCTTGCGAGTCGGCCAAAACGTCGGCACCGGCCAGTTCTCGGAACCGGTCTTTGCCGCCGCCAGCCTCTCGCCCGCGGAGCAGGCCGTCGTGACGATGCCCCTGTCGGCGCTCAATTTGTCGGTCCGCGCCCGCAAATGCGTGTCGCGGCTCGGCTTGAACACGGTCGGCGAACTGATTCAGAAGACGTCCGACGAACTCCTCAGCAGCCGAAATTTCGGCGTGACGTCGCTCAATGAGATTCGTGCCAAGCTCGGCGAGATGAATCTGAAATTGCGGAACGACTGAGCCGGGGCAAAACGGAAAACGCAACGACGAGTCAGGCTGGGAAGCCGCGGGAACGATTCGGCCCATGAGGGGCAAGCTGGTTCTCTTCGTGCTGGTTTTGGCCGTTGCGGCTGTGCTTGGCGGCTGGGAGGTCTCGCACAATCCCCAGCTCTTCATCGGCGGCCCGGGGAACCTGGCCGAGCTGAAGTCTGTCCCCCGCCGCGGCGGGTTCGATATTTCCCATGAAGTCCGCGTGTGTCTCACGCCGTCTCCCGTGTTGCGCGCGCAGATCACGGTCGATCAGCCGTACACGGTCCAGCAACCGGGGATTCCCCCGCGGCAACCGCTGCGCCGCGAAACGCCGGGAACGAACGTCGTCTCGGTGACGCCCTCCGGATTCCGCATCGGGCGCCGCGATTTCCCGGGCACGTCGCTCGAAATCGCGGCCGAGCGATCGCCCGCTATCTGGGTCGAGGACCATCTCTATCGGGGGCGCGTGCGCCTGCTGCGGCAGGGCGCCAACAAAATGATTGTGCTCAACGTGCTGCCGCTGGAGGACTATGTGGCCAGCGTCGTGGACGGCGAGATGCCGGCGGCTTTTCCGGAAGCGGCCCGGCAAGCGCAGGCGATCGTCGCGCGGACGTACGTGCTGTATCAGATTCAAACCGCGCGCGTCAGTCCCCTGTTCGACGTGTATGCCACGACGCGGAGCCAGAATTATCTCGGTTATCAATACCGGGGCCGCGACGGCAAGCGGTATGCGGCCGAATCGGCCTCCAGCCGCCGAGTGGCCGATGCGACGGCCGGCATGGTCTGCCTGTGGGACGGGAAACTCTTTTGCACGTATTACACGGCGGTTTGCGGCGGACGCACGGCGGGGGGATCAGCGGTCTTCGGCGACCCGGTGCCGACCCTCGAGTCGGTTGACTGCAACGGGTGCCGCGATGCGGAGCTTTACCGCTGGAGCGAGGAGATTCCCGCGGCCGAAGTTTCGGACCGCCTCAAACGGTACCTTTCCGCGCGCGGGTGGCCGTTCGACGGTTTGGCGTCGATCCGCCGCATTGCCGAGTGGCAAACCGTGCAAGAGCCGGTGTTCGAGGCCAGCGACGGGCGGCGCCGCTACCGGTTGTCGGCGCTCGATCTCCGGCGACTGTTTTCGTCAGCGATCCACAGTTATGAGTTCGATGTCCACATGTCTCAGGGGCAGGTGGTTTTCGACGGGCACGGGCACGGGCATGGCGTGGGTCTGTGCCAGTGGGGGGCCCGTGGCATGGCCCGCGATGGGACCGGACCGCTTGAGATCCTCCGCCATTACTATCCGGGGACCGACGTCGTCGCGCTCGAGTGACGGCAACTGTTTCAGGCCGTTGACGCTTCAAGATCGCAAGCCATAGAATCGCCCGAAGGCTGTGCATCTCGAGGCAAAGCGGCACATCATGACGTCACTCAACAAGCAGGCCGGCAAAGAGCAGGAGGACGGTGCGCCGGCGGCGATCGATCTTGCCCGAATTGAACGGGCCGTCCGCGAAATCCTGTACGCCATCGGCGAAGACCCCGAGCGAGAAAGTCTCTGCGAAACGCCTGCCCGCGTCGCGCGGATGTATGCCGAACTCTTCTGCGGCCTGCACGCCGACCCGGGCCGGCATCTGAAGAAGGTCTTTACCGACCAGTACGACGAAATGGTGCTCGTGCGGGACATCTCGTTTAACAGCATGTGCGAGCATCATCTTCTGCCGTTCATGGGGAAGGCGCACGTCGGGTATTTGCCGCGGGGCAAGGTCACCGGTTTGAGCAAGCTGGCCCGCGTCGTGGAGGAGATCTCGCACCGGCCGCAGGTGCAGGAACGCATGACCCACCAGATCGCCGATTTGATCAACGCGGATCTCGATCCAAAGGGGGTCATCGTGATTCTCGAAGCCGAACATACATGCATGACGATCCGCGGCATCCGCAAGCCGGGGAGCCTGACGGTGACCAGTGCGGTCCGCGGATTGTTCAAAACTAACCCGGCCAGCCGCGCCGAGGCGATGGCCCTCATCAACGGGGCCGCCAAATGACGGGGCGAAGTGCCAGCCGATGATCGCCCAGTTCGCACTCCGGCTGGTCTGCGGAATCAGCCTGATGTGGGTGCTGATGCCGCGAGATCGGATTACATCCGGCTTTTTTCGCATTCAGATGCTGCTGGCTTTGGCGTTAAGCGCCTTGGCCGCGCTCACGATGGGACGTTTTGCCGTCGAAACGGCGGGCCACGTTCCCCTGCTTCCGATCGGCGCGGGCCGCGTCCTGTGCGGCGTGCTGGCGGGAATCGCGTACCTCGGATCGATCGCGTGGACGCTCGAGCGGCGCAAGCTGGGAACGGGCTGCGTCTACGCTGTCGCCGTGCTCTCGACCGCGATTCTGCTCTTCTCGTCGGTCTCGTCCGGTGAGATTGAGTCGGCCGTCGGCGTGTTGACCTTGATCTCGGAACTGGCGACGTCGCTATTGATCGGCGGAGCGACGGCCGGAATGCTCTTGGGCCATTGGTATTTGACCGCGCCCACGATGTCGATCGCCCCGTTGGATCGCGTGAATGTCTGTTTTGGCTCGGCGGCCGTCTTGCGGCTCGTCGTGTCAGCGGCGGGGCTCGTCTTCGTCTGGCCGAGCCTCGCCGGCGGAACGCCCATGTTGTGGCTCGTCTTGCGGTGGACGGCCGGAATTTGCGGGCCGCTGGTGCTGGCCGTCATGGTGTGGCGGATTCTGCGTTACCGCAACACGCAGGCGGCGACCGGCGTGCTCTTTGTCGGCGTGATCGTGACTTTCATCGGCGAATTGAGCGCGACCTTGGTCTCGCGGGAATGGCACGTTCCGCTGTGACCTGGCGGTCCAACGTAGGGCAAGCAGGACTACACCGTCGGCACTCGCCAGTGAAAGCCCGAGCGGGCCAGCAGTTGATCGGCCGCTGCCGGGCCCCACGTCCCCGCTGCGTACGGTTCCAGCTTAGTATTCGAGGACTCCCAAAACTCCAACACGGGCGTCACGAACCGCCAGGCGGCCTCGAGCTCGTCGCTGCGAGTGAAGAGAGTCGTGTCGCCGCGAAGGACGTCCAGCAAGAGACGCTGATAGGCCTCCGGCAGCACGCCGTGAAACGCCGACTCGTAGGCGAAGTCCATCTCGACCGGATGGATCTGGTATTGCATGCCGGGCCGCTTCGTCGAGAACGAGAGCGAGATGGCCTCGCTCGGCTGGATGCGGAATAACAGCGTGTTGGGCCGCGCACCGACCAGGTCACAGATGTCTCCCTCGCACTCGACCGTCGTGAACAGGTTGAGAGGCGGGAGCTTGAACTCGATGGAGATCTCCGTCACGCGCTCCGGCAGCCGTTTTCCCGTTCGCAGGAAGAATGGCACGCCGGCCCACCGCCAGTTGTCGACCTTCACCTGCATCGCCGCATACGTTTCGCGGCGCGAATCCTTCGGAATCCGTTCTTCCTGCCGGTAACCAGGGACCGGTTTTCCGTTCATCACTCCGGCCGTGTATTGCCCGGGAATGGCCCACTCGGGAATCGGTCCAGGGCGACCGGGCGAGAGGGCTTGCAGGACTTTGAGCTTCTCGCTGCGGATTTCGTCGGCCCGAAAGAAGGCGGGGGGCTCCATCGCGATCAAACACAAGAGCTGCAGCATGTGGTTCTGCAGCACGTCCCGCGTCGCGCCCGCCTTATCGTAGTATCCGCCCCGGCCGTGTTCGATGCCCTGGTCTTCGGCGACGGTGATCTGCACGTGGGCCACGTGATTGCGATTGAACAAAGGCTCGAAGATCGCATTGCCGAAGCGGAACAGCAGGATGTTCTGAACCGTCTCTTTTCCCAAGTAGTGATCGATGCGGTAAATCTGCTCCTCGGTTAACCAACGACTCAAATCGCGACTGAGCTGTTGGGCGGAGGCCAGGTCGTGGCCGAATGGCTTCTCGAAGACGACCCGCAAGATGCGACCCGAATCGGACGGCGGAATCATTCCCGCGTTGGCCATCGATTCGACCGCCGGCTTAAAAAGCTCCGGCGTTGTCGCCAGGTAGACGATCTGTTTGCCGCGAACGCCGCTTTGTCGTTCGAGGTCGTCCAGACCTTTTCGCAGTCCGGCAAAGTCCTGGGAGTCCTCAATGTCCGTCCGGTGATAGAAGAGCCGCTTGGCGAAGTCTTTCCATTTCGCGTCCGACCACGAGTTGGCCGGGACATTCTCACGCACGGCCTCGGCCAGTTCCTGGCGGAACGAATCGTCGCTTTTTTCCCGGCGGGCGACGCCGACGATGGGCGCCCGACCGCTCAAAAAGCCCTCGCTCCACAGGCGGTAGAGGGCGGGGATCAGCTTGCGGGCGGTCAGGTCGCCCGAAGCGCCGAAGATCGCGATCAGGGCGTCTTCGGCTTTGGGCGCGCCTAAATTAACCGATTGGTCATGGCCACGTTCGGTGAATCGTTTGACCTCGACGTCTTGAGCCATGGTTAGCCTCCCTTCCCTCTGCCAATCGGGCCGGAATTCGTCCGTTCACGAGCACTGATTATGCCAGATTTCGCTGTCACCGCACCTTCACAGAACCGCGATTGACGACAAATCCACATTTGCCGATGATTTGCCCCCCGTCGGCCCCAGCAATCCCCCTTCTCCCAGGTGGCCGACGTTCACATCGGTTCGATCCAATCCAGTCAGCGTCGATCTCTCGCAACACGGAGCGGTGCGCGAGTCATGGATGACACCACCCTTTTTGACGAGGACCTGATCCGCCGTCTTCCCCTGCCCTTGGCGCAGCTCTATCGCCGGGCCGACTGCGCCGTCGATCCTCTCAAGCGCCATTTGGCCGCGTTCGATCTGTGGGAAGCCTCGCTGCTTCTCTTGGCGTCGACGGCCATCGTGGAGTATGCCGAACGGGCCGATCCCGATCCGCAAATCGTCGAGAAGCTGAAAAACCTCGCGCGGCCCCACCTGGGACAGTGGTGGGAGCTGGTGCGGCTGCTTGTGCCCGCACTGGCGTCGACAGGCGACGAAGCATTTAAGCGGATTGCTGAACTGTTATTAGGCCGGACTCGCGACGATCTCCCCCGGGCCGCGGGACTTGATGCCGCGGTTTTGGAAACGCTTGGCAAAAGCAAAAAGGGAAGCCACGCCGCCGTTCGCCTGCAGGATCTGTTCGACCATCTCGTCACCTATCGCAACAAGGTGCTCGCACACGCGGCCCCCGGTCAATTGTCGGACGAACTCAACCAGAAAATGGCCCGCGCCCTGCTTGCCGGCCTGGCCCAGATCCTGGGACGAATCGATTTTCTGGCCGGTCGCCGGCTGCTCTATATCGCCGACGTCCGGCAGGCCGCGGGGAACTGGCTCATCGAGCGTTTTGAGCTGATCGGAGAAAAGGCCCGGCGACTCGAGCCCCTGGAACTTCCCCGAGCGGCGGCGGCCCGCTTGCCCGATGGCAAACGTCTGATTCTCGAACTGCCGGGAACGACTCCGGCGATTGACCGGCTGCGACCGCTCCATCCGCTGCTGATGTACGAGCCCGATAAAGAGCAAGTCCTGTTTTTGTGCGGCCGTCCGGGAGAAAAAAAGACCGATTACCTCTGCTACACCACCGGCCTGCACACCGAGCGCCCCGATTTGGGAGGCGAGCAGCGAGAGCTCTTGGCCCGCGTGCTCAAAATGCCGGTCGACGAGGCGCAGGTGCGACAGTGGGCCGACAAACCGACGGAGGATGTCCCCGCTGTTTCGGAGGAGCCAAGCCCGCGTCCGCGGCAGCGGACGGTCGGTGAGTTCCAATTGCTCACCAAGCTGGGCCAAGGCGGAATGGGTGTCGTCTATCGGGCGTGGCAGCCGTCGCTGCGGCGGCAGGTCGCGCTCAAAGTCCTGGCCGGAATGGGAGCAAAGGCCGAGACGCGCTTCAACCGGGAAATCCAGGCTCTGGGCCGCGTCGACCATCCGCACGTGGTCAAAGTCTTCACCTCCGGCTCCGACGGCGATCTCTGGTTTTACGCCATGGAGCTCGTCGAAGGCGTCCCTCTCTCCACGATCTGCGAGCGGTTGGAAGGGAAGGCCAATCCCGCGGCGGTCGATTTGAAGACATGGCACGACACTCTCAGCACGGCCTGCGCGGAATCGCGACAGAGCGAAACGCCCCTCAGCGATCCGCAGACAGCTCCGCAGGCCGCGATTCCCAATTTGGCCCACGAGGCTGCGACTCTTTCCGCGCCGTCGCTCGACGCCTTAGGCGATTATTCGCGGCGGATTGCCGAGCTCATCGCGCAGGTCGCCCGTGGGCGCACGCCCTGCATGAGGCGGGCGTCGTCCATCGCGACATCAAGCCGGGCAACATCATGGTGACGGCCAACGGCACGCACGCCGTCCTGGTTGACCTGGGCGTGGCGCAATTGGCCGACGACATGGACGGAAAACTGACGCGAACGCGGCAAGTCGTGGGAACTCTGCGGTACGCCAGTCCGCAGCAGGTCCTGGCCGTCGAGAAACTCGACCGGCGCACCGACATCTACAGCCTGGGGGTGACGCTGTGGGAGCTGCTCACGCTGCACCCCTTTCTCGGCGCGACCGACGACATGCCCGAACCCGTGCTGATGGAGAAGATCCAGCACGACGAGCCGGCCCGCGTCCGCAGCTTCCATCCGCAAATTCCCCGCGACCTCGAGGCGATCGTCCAGAAGTGCTTGGAAAAAGATCCCCGCCGCCGCTACCAGACGGCCGACGATCTGGCCGGCGAACTCGAGCGCTTTTTGAACGGGGAAGCCGTGCAAGCGCGCCCGGTGGGGCCGCTGCGCCGCACGTTCCGACAGGCGAAACGCCGGCCGGCACGCACGGCATCCATCGTCGCCGCGATTCTGGCCGTGCCCCTGTTGTTCCTCGGGTTTCGCTACTGGGACGCGCACTTTCGCGTAAAAGTCGAATACTACGCCAATTTCACCAAGGAGTTCGGCGCCCCGCGGGGCATCGGCCCGGTGAGCGAGGCCGAGGCCCGCCATCGCTTCGTCACCTGGAAATTCATCAAGCGCGGCCGGCAGGTCGAATCGTTTGAAGCCGTCAACGGCCGCGGTTATCCCAGCGTCGAGCACGGCGTCACCGCCTTTATCCACCGGCTCAACGAGGGCAAACGCGAGTGCAAGTACGCCTATAAGCGCAACGCCGACGGGGCGCTCGAAGAGGAAATTGCCCTCGATCGGTCGGGCGAAATCGTCTGGGTCTTTCACTTCAGCACGCCGACGACCGGTTATTACGCCGACAAGCGGGGCATTCCCCGGCCCGCAGCGGCTCGGGAGCGGCCTTTCTCGAATTCGTCTTCACCGACACGGGTCTCGCGCGGGAGACGCACTTCCTCGACAAGGACGGAAATCCACAGGCGAGTGCCGAGAACATCTTCGGCTTCACCTGCCAATTCGACGAACGGGGCCAGGAAGTCGAACGGCGGTTTTTGGACGCGGCACACAAGCCGGCTCTCGACAGCGAGGGGATTGCCGGCTTCCAGCTCTCCTACGACAAGTCGGGAAACCGGATCGATGCGATCGCTCTCGGAGCGGACGGGCAGCCGACCTTTCACAAGGAAGGGTTCGCGAAGTGGGTCCGCAAATACGATCGGTACGGCAACGTCCTCGAGGAAACTTACCTCGGCGCCGACGACAAGCCGATCGTCGTCTCCGCCGGTTACGCCAAATGGTGTAGCGAATACGACGAGCAGGGGTTCCGCATCGCCGAAAGTTATTTAGGCATCGACGACAAGCCCGTGCTGCAGAAAAACGGTTACGCGCGGACCACCGCCCGGTTCGACGAGCGCGGCAATCAAATCGAAGAGGCCTGCTTCGGAACCGACGGCCAGCCCACACTGACGCGGGACGGCTTCGCCCGCTGGGTCGCCCGCTACAACGAGCATGACGACCCGATCGAGAAGAACTATTTCGGCATGGACGGCAAACCCGTCGCCATCAAGGAGGGCTATGCCCGATGGACCTCCAATTACGATGAGCACGGCAACGAAATCGAGGCGGCCTATTTCGGCATCGACGGGCAGCCGACGACGAATAAAGAAGGCTCCGCGAAGTGGACCGCGCGCTTCGACGACCGCGGCAACCGCGTCGAGGAGGCCTACTTCGGAGTCGATGGCCGGCCGACACTCGAAAAAGACGGGGCCGCCCGGTTTGTCTTCAAATACGACGAGCGAGGCAACCTGATCGAGTCCGATTATCTGGGAGTCGACGGCCAACCGATTGCCGGCAAAGCGGGCGTCGCCAAGTCCACCGCCCGCTTCGATGAGCGCGGGCACCGCATCGAAGATGCTTACTTTGGCGTCAACGGCAAGCCGATCCTCGGTTCCGTCCGCTGTGCCAAATTGGTCTATCAGTACGACGACCGCGGCAACTGGATCGCGACCGATTTCTTCGGCACCGACGGCATGCCGATCACCATGCCCAATGGTTTTGCCCGGTGGGTCGCGAAATACGACGGACAGGGGAACCGCGTCGAGGAATCGTACTTCGGCATCGACGGCTCACCGGTCGTGAACAAAAACGGCTTCGCCCGCTGGCGGGCCCGTTTCGACGATCGCCGCAACCGCGTCGAAGAGACGTATTTCGACAGCGACGACAAGCCGACGCTGGAGAAGAACGGCTTTGCCCGCTGGCTGGCCCGTTACGACGAACGGGGACACCGGATCGAGGAATCGTACTTCGGCATCGACGGCAAACCGATTGCCAACAACGACGGAGTCGCCCAATGGCGGGCCCATTTCGACGAGCGGGGAAACCAGATCGGGCTGGATTTCTTCGGGATCGACGGCGAGCCGACGCTCCGCAAAGACGGGTCTGCCAGCTGGACTGCCCGCTACGACGCCCGCGACAACCAGGTCGAAAAGGCCTTCTTCGGCCTGCACGGAGAGCCGGTCGCCCTCCGCGATGGATTTGCCAAATGGACCGCCCGGTTCGACGAGCGGGGCCATCGGCTCGAGGAGTCCTACTTCGGCATCGACGGCAAACCGATGCTGGGCAAGCCGGGCGCCGCCCGGTTCGCCTACAAATACGACGAATTCGGCAACTGGATCGAGACGGCCGCCTTCGGACTCGACGGCAAACCGATCCTGCTCAAAGAGGGCTACGCCCGCTGGACGGCCCGCTTCAACTCCCGCGGTAATCAGACCGAGCTGGCCTATTTCGGCGTCGACGGCAAACCAATCCTCGGCCGCAACTCGATCGCCAAATGCACGAGCAAATATGACACCCGCGGCAACCGGATCGAAACGGCCTTCTTCGGCACCGCCGGCGAACTCGTTCTCGGCAAGGAAGGCTATGCCCGCCTGACGACCGATTTCGACGAGCGAAGCCTGCCGACGAAAACGACCTATTTCGACGCCCAGGACAAACCTCTGGCTGGGCGGGTCGTCATCGTCTCGGTGCGGCCGAAATCGCAAAGTTCACGGCTCGGCCTGCGCCCCAACGACGTGCTCACGAGCTATGACGGCGAGCCGGTCACGGATTGGGTCTCGTTCCTTTATCGCCGCCGCTACGAACGACCCGGCAGCCGTCCCGTCGAGCTCAAAGTTCATGCGCGGCGAGAAGACGCTGACGGTAAAGCTTGGCCCCGGATTCATGGGAGCCGTGCTGAAAGACGACTGCGGCCCGGCCGCGAAAAGCATCGCGGCGGAGCCAACCAAGACGCCGGTGCTCAAGCAGGCCGACGCGGATCATTCCGAAAAGCATTAGAGGAGCAACAGAGCCGTTTCTGGCCTGCTCCCCTGCTCGAGCGTCTCTCAGCGAAGGTAATCGTTTAACTTGACGTGCACGAAGGGCCGTTTGTAGGCCTCGATTTCCTTCTTCGCATAGGAGACCCAGAATTCGAGTGCCGTCGCGTCGTAGACGACGTCGAGCACGTTGGTCCCCTTGATCGGAATCTTGCACGCCACGCCGATCATGTCGGGGGCCCCGATCTTGCCGTACATCTTTTTGAGCGGCTCATACGCCCCGCGGCCTTCGTCCTGGTAGACGATGTCCTTAAAGACGTGCGGAGCCAGCTCGTCGGTCGGATCGTTGTCGTGCCAGATCACGAGGTCCGGCGCGTGGGCCAGCATCTTCACTGCCTTGCGGTTGGCCCCGTCACCGACGACGAAGTGATATTTCTTGATCCGATCGGCCGACTTGAAGATGCCGATCGCCTTGTCGAGGTTGTCGGCATCGTACAGCACGGTGCGAAACAGTGTGGTGAAGTGCGTGCCGTTGATGTTGTACGGATACTCGCGTCCGGGCGAATCGCCCATTTCCGACAGAACGATGCCGCGGGCGTTCATTCCCGTGTTGGCCCCGATGATGCCGGCAAAGGTGATGTTGGCGTGGGGAATCCCCTCGTTGGGAATGTAAACCACGATCAGCGGATGGTCCTGGGCCGTCAGGTGCAGTTCCCAGTCGAGGTTCCGCGTCTGGTACAGGTGCCCGTCCTTGGTCGCCTTGCCCCAGGCGGAAATGCTGCTGCAGGAATAGTCGCCAATCACGGGGAACGCATGGGCCCGCTGCAATTCGACCAGCGACAACCCGGTCCCCTCGGCCAGCCCGCGGAGCTCCTCTTTGAATCGCGGATCGGTGTGCGGCGCAATCGTTTTCCAGGCCACATCGAGCGACTCGTTGGAAAACCGCTTGGGATCGCTTCCTTGGATGAGTTCGGTCGCCGTATGCACGAACTCGACGGCGTCCCGCTTGGTCAGCTCTCCCAATTTCTTTCCCATCTCATACGGCGTCCCCCGCACGACCACGACGGGGATTTTGCTGTCGCCCGATCCGACCGAGGTGAGATAACCGTCACCGCGGGCGAAATCCACAATCGCCAACGAACCGGCGACAGCCACGAACAGGGACAGCGTCTTGATTTTCATGTCAAAGCTCTCGTAAAAGCCGGACGAATGACGGGAGGGCCGATTCGTTGATTATAACCGCTCGGCGGGCGTTTTTCGCTGGTTCTCGCCCCGTGTCGCCAGGCAGCAGATTTGTGTCGTCCTTTCAGGGCTTTTCGGCACGTTTTTGCGGTCTCACATCCCTTTCTGCTGGCGGCCGTGCTCGTGCTGTTTCTCAATTGAACTGAAAACTCGCCAAGGCAATCGCTGCGTGTAGTATGCGTCGCACGATGAGGCAGCATAAACGTGCTCGGAGCGAAGCGACGACCTTCCTCGAAAAAGCGTCGAGTCACTATAATTGAGAAAAGCATCCCGTCGTCGGAACCAAGGTGATAGTCTATATTTGGGGAAACTTGACCTCGGACAACTTTACGCCCCGTCCAGGCAAGGACACGATCGGGCGACAAGGGCAGGAGCCTGGATTGTCGGCGTCGCACCACATCCCCGCGGGGAGAAAGGCACAGGGCATCGAGACCGAAAACCTGAAGCCGCCACTAAGGGCGATTCCCGACGACCCGAAGCAAGGCGGCACAGCGGGGCATTTTGCGATTACGCCGGTTGACGAAAATGGCCAAGTTGATTCCAACGGATTGGAAGCCTGGGCCAGATCTCGCGGAACGGGCCAGACCCACGAGCTGACACAGATATTGCTCGACGCCGTCGTGGAACCGAACGCGAAAGGAACTATGCAATGAGTGCGGCATCCGTCGAAACTTATGAACCCGTGGCTCGAACGGAATACCTTGGCCGCCTTGCGATCCTGCCCGCAGGCGGGACGGAGTTGTGGGACGACGTGCACCACGATGTCCAAGAAAGTCTCGCAACCATTGAAACTGAGATTCGCCGAAAAGTGCCCGCACTTCGAGCGACAGCGGGTTGCACAAAAGGGGACAATTTCTTCCTATTTTCGTACCGGACCTTTTCCACGTCTGATAGCCTCATCGATCCAGTCGTGGTCGGCGTGACGTTCACTCCCTCAAAGCAGGACGTGACAGTAGAAGCGGACGCCAGCGGCGAGCAGACCGGCGACTGGATCTCATCCGTGGCTAGCAAAACTGTTGATAACTCAAGAGATGAGATTATGGCAGCGGCGCGGGACTCGGCCAGCAAGCTGCGCGAGTCGGCCGACGCCATCGTGATCGCGCTCAAGAATCCCGTACGCAAGGTCGAGTGAACCTTTGAACCGAGCAGATAGCATGGAAAGTGCAGGCGAGGGCCACGGCCTGACTTTGCAAGAGAAGCAAGCGTTTATACTCGGAACGCTGCCCGCGATGGCCCACTATACCTCTGGCTTCATTTGCAGCGTCTTCGGCGTCTCGGACTCGACAATGGGACGTCACTATGGTTCGGCCGTCCGGTGCAAGCTCCGTGGCCAACGGGCAATACTAACCGCCCTTCATGTCATTCAGGAGGCGCAAAAAGGAACCGCTCGGCGTTGCCATTTCGACGGCCTACGGCCAACGGCCCTACGTTGTCGAGGGCCTTGTACAAATAGACCAGCAAGCGGATATCGCGGCCTATTTCTTGCCCGACGATTATCCGTGTCCAGACACGGTCTTTTGGCCTTCGGCACGAATCGATCATTCGCTCGAAAAGCTGGCCACGGATTATTTATTTCTTCACGGTTTTCCAGGAAAGCGAAGCTATTCCTCGCTTCACCTGGGTGGCGTGGTCAACAAGTCGCTGCCGTACGGCGCGATGCAGCGCCTTGACAATCTGCCGCCGGACCTCGAGCCATTCCAGTTTGCAATCGAGTACGACCCGCAGGGGATGATCGACGAGACAGGAGTTGCCGGAGATCTGGTTGACCCGCACGGATTGAGCGGCAGCCCCGTCTGGCGCATCGGCGTAAGCGGCCGGTCGCGGCGCGACTGGAGGCCGAGCGATAGCCTGCTCGTGGGGATCGTGACGCAGTGGCGACCTGACGAAAAAGTCCTGATCGCAACCTCGGCAGATAGACTACCTCCAGATTGGTAAATCCTCCTGGACTGTCGGCGAGAACTTTGTCGTCGCACGGATATAGTGAGACCTGCGAAGCGCTCTACCAATTGGCGGACACTGGCGGCAACGTGTGGGGAACTGTGGCTGTCTCGAGAGGCGGCGACGGTTCCGAGAAGTCCGCCGCCTATCGCGTTTCTCTCAATGACGCGGGTAAGCGCTCACACGCCGTGGTGAATCGGCTGGGAAATTGCTCTTTCCCAATTTGACGATTTCGGCGACATCACCGGCATGGACCGGATGTCGCCGGAGCTCTGGAACCGCATTCCGCCCGAGGCCCAGGCGATCTTTCTGCAGATGGCGGAAACGATCGCCCGGCTGGAGCGAAGGGTTGCGGACCTCGAGGCACGGCTGAACAAAACTCCGCGGAATTCGTCGCTGCCGCCCAGCAGCGAGCATCCGCATGGCAAGCCGGCGCCTCAGAAGAGAGTGAGCGGTAAGAAGCCGGGCGGTCAACCGGGCCATGCCAAGTACGAACGGGCGTTGATTCCCGTCGAACACTGTGCGCACATTGTTTCCCTCATCCCCGAGACCTGCCGCCGCTGTGGCGAACCGCTGGCTGGCTCTGATCCGGAGCCGCTGCGGCACCAGGTCTGGGAAATCCCCGAAATCGAACCCCTGGTGACCGAGTATCAACTGCACCGACTGACGTGCCCCGGTTGCTCGACAAGCACCTGCGGCCAACTTCCGGCAGGTGTGCCCCAGAGCCAAGCGGGACCGCGGCTGGTCGCACTGGTGGCCTTGCTCATGGGATGCTTCAAACAGAGTAAACGACGGGTTGCCCTGTTCCTGGAACAAGTCCTGAATCAACCATGTTCGGCGGGTTGGGTCGTCAAGCTGCAGAATCAGGCGACGGCCGCTCTCACGCCGGCTTATCACGAACTGGCGGCACAATTGCCGACCGAACCGGTGTTGGGCATCGACGAATCGCCGACGAAGCAAGCTCGGCTCAAGTCGTGGCTGTGGACGTTCGTCGCCGGTTCCTACACGCTCTTCGCGCTGCGGACCACGCGGGCCGCCACGGTACTCGAGGATCTGCTGACGGACGCCTTCCACGGCGTGGTGAACTGCGACCGGGCGAAGATGTACTGGAAGCTCGGCAGGCCCCAGTGGTGCTGGGCGCATCTGAAGCGGGACTTCCAGGCGCTCGTCGACCATCCGGACCATCAGGTGAAGCGGCTGGGACGCGACCTGCTGCGTCCCACAGGCGAGCTGTTTCGGCATTGGGTGCGCTGCCGCGACGGGACGATCACCCGTGCGGGAATGTTGCGCCTGATGCGACCGATCCGCCAGGAGATCGACAGCTTGCTGCTGCGCGGCGTGTTCAGCGGCAACTCGAAGCTGGTCGGGATGTGTGAGCCGCTGCACGATCATCGCGACTGGTTGTGGACGTTCCTGGACGTGGAGGGGGTCGAGCCGACCAACAACGTCAGCGAGCGCGCCCTCCGCCCCGCCGTTATCTGGCGAAAGCTGTCCTTTGGCACCCAAAGCGCCCGCGGCAGCCGTTTTGTGGAGACAATCCTG
This sequence comes from uncultured Planctomycetaceae bacterium, assembly GCA_963833105.1. Classification (GTDB taxonomy): domain Bacteria; phylum Planctomycetota; class Planctomycetia; order Planctomycetales; family Planctomycetaceae; genus DASPSM01. Next base: position 191,071 of record CAWHWU010000023.1, on the reverse strand, counting down.
ACAGTCGTTGAAACCTGCCACCGACAATCTCGCAACAGCTTCGAGTTCCTCACCGCCGCCGTGCAGGCCCACTTCGCCCGTCAACCGGCCCCCTCATTACTCGCCAGGGTGTGAACGGTTACAGGGGAAACGACTGAGCGGGAACGGCACTTGTGGGTGTAGAATTCGCCAGAGAGGGGATCGACGAGCAATCCGCCGCTCGCTTGGCAAGGGGAGTCAGCCGATGCGCCTACGAGGAATCGCTGCGGGGATCGCGGTTGTTTGCGGGACCGTTTGCGTTGTCTCGCCGGGTTGGGCGGAGACAGTCTTTTTAAAAAGTGGCGGGGCCGTGCGGGGAACCGTGGTGGCCTCCCCGTCGAGCGCCGACGTCGCTGTGCGGACGCCGAGCGGCGGGCTGATTGTGTTGGAGCGGGGTGCGATCCGGCCCAGCGGGTCCGCGGTCGCTGTGGCGAAGATTGCGGCCGGCCGAAAGGGGGCGGCCGCTTCGGGCCGCGCCTGGTGCCACTGTCTAAACGGCTGCCGTTTAGCAGTGCTCTTAGCGAATGAACGTCGGCGTGATTCGTAAGCTTTCAAGCAGGAATCCTTGCGGCATCCTTTGCGCAGTTCGAAAGCGAGCGAAGCGTTCGAACGTGCAAGAACCATCGCAGGAGCACTGCTGATGCGAAGCGCCTCAGTCAGTGGCACCCGGCGTCTCGAAAAGTGGCGTGAAAAAGCGGACGCAGCTCATTTACCGACGGCCGACGGAACGGAGCTGCGTCGCCCTTTTTTTGTCCGAGGCAGTTCGGGCTCGTTCGAGGTAGGCGGATCGATCCAGGGGGTCACCGTATCGGTGATCACATGATAGGCCAGGAAGCCGTCGCGCGTGGGGAAGATCAAGGTCTGATTGCCGTCGCGTGCGCGTAGGTACATCTCGACGGGAAAACCTCGGCAATCGCGATCAAACCTCCGTTCGCGCACCAGACCCTGTTCGTCGAAAATCAGCAGTTTGAGCTCCAGCGGCTTCCAGTACGGATCGTACTTGCACTGCTCTTGAACGACCCAGAGTCGGCTATTAACGACGCCAAGCGGTCTGTCGTAAAAGGTCGAATTTCGGCGCTTGCGAAAAAAGGGGATCTCGCGCCCGGGCATCTCCGCCCCCTTTTGCGCGTAAAGCTTGTGACCGATATCGAAACTCACCAGTGACATGCCGTGTGGTCCCGGAAGCGGGCCACGACGGGCCCAGGTCGTTTCGGTGATGAGCTGTTCGACAGTTTTTCCAGTGGCGTCGTTGCGCTCGGCAATCGATTGGCGCTGGACCCAGACTTCTCGGTTGTAGAACAGTGACATGCACACGCACCCGCCGACCAGCAGCAACGGGAGCAAAAGACAACCTAAGGCAGCGGCGCGTACCTTGCTCATGCGGAGCCCGTTCAGCCGACATTTCCCAGATAGAATCTCAATCGACGCTGCTGGACACGTCGACGCGCAAAATACACGCGTCAGATCGATAGAGCAACGAAATTTCCTCTACGAGCACGGACGTGACGCGGCGAAGGCGTGGTTTTTGTCGATGCCCAGTCCGCGTGACCGCTCCATCTGGCTGGAACGCGCTCTAGTGCTACCAGCACTGGGGTGACACGACGGGAGCTTCGTTTTCACCGACGCTTTGTGCCGCGGGAGTGCTACCTCTGGTTGGCACGCGCTCTAAGTTGCTCCAGCGTCTGCGTCAACTCGAATGACGCTCGCCGGTCGCTCAGGCGGAGGAGACATCCAGGTACCTGAAGATGGGGTGTCAGGTCTTCCCATGCCGCCTCTGCTGCGTCATAGGCCTGGATCAGCCGCAACCATGCGTCGGCTTTCGCGCCTTGTCCGTCCACGGCGCGCTCTGCCATGCTGATTTCGTTGATGGCTTCGAGGTACGCAAGGGTGGCTTGCATGGGGAGATCCACCGGTTTCTCAGCATGATGGTGGGGTCAGATCCTGGACGTGCCGGCAGGAAGTGTAGTGATTCCACCTACATTGTTCAACGTAAATACACCTACATCCCGTTTGCCCTGTGCGACGGCTCGACCCGCCCGATCGCCAAATCGATCGATAAAAATCTCATCCGCAAACTGGCCACGCGGGCGGAGGGGGTGCCGATCGATAGCGATTTTTGATCTGTCGGGCGGCGGCTTTTCCGCTTAAGTTGCCGGATCTCACCCGACCGATGGCAGCACTGGAAAATCGGCTCCGGAGAGTGGAAAGTAGACCGGGGCCAAATGGAGTCAGCCGATGCGTGAACCACGAATCGCCGTGGGGATCATGCTGTTTTGCGGCAGCCTGTTCGTTCCCTCGCCGTCTCGAGCGGAGATGATCCGATTGAAGAGCGGGGGGGCCGTGCGGGGCCAGGTGGTGACCTCCGCATCGCCAGGCGACGTCACGGTGCGGACGTCGACCGGCGGGCTGATCGTGCTCGAACGGCGGGCGATCCGGCAAAGCGGGGCCGCCGTCGCTCTGGCCAAGAGTTCGTCCAGTCGAAAGTCGCCGTCCGCCGCGGGCCGCGGCAAATCGCCGTTGACGGCCGAGCAGAGGGCGTGGCTCCCGCGCGTTCGCTCGCGCGTGGAGCGCCTGTTGAGCGACGATTCGGCTCGAAGCCGGCGGGCTCGGGATGAGCTGTTGGCGATTCGCGATGCGGCCGCCCTGGCCGCGCTCGCGCGGAACTTGCAGGATTCGCCCAGCGAAGCGGCCCGGCGAATTTACGTGGCTATTTTGCGGCAAATTCCCGGCGACGATTCGACCGGCCTCTTGGTGGCCCAGTCGGTGGGGGACCCGTCTCGTCAGGTGCGGTCCGAAGCGGGGGAGCGCTCGATGCGGCGCGGGCCGCTGTGGCGCGGCGGCTCTACATCGAATGCCTGCGCGCGGCTCGCCCGACTTTTACGGAGTTGCAGCGCGGGGACTGGCGGAAATCGGGGATCCGCAGCTCGATTCGGTCCCGTACCTCATCGAGGCGCTGGTCGAGCACACCACGCAGTACGTGTACGAGCCGGCCCGGCCGCCTCGCTATAGCGAGTGCATGGACGAGATGGTCGCGGCCTCGCAGGCCAAAATGTATGGCGTTCCGCTCGCCGAGGGACGGGCCGACGTGCTCGACGCGCTCCTCAAAATCACGGATCAGCCGTACCCCAAGTTCGGCTATCACGTCGAGCAATGGCGGCAGTGGTTCGCCAAACGGGCGCACAAATCCGAGAGCGGAGAAGTTCGACGGCCGAAATGAAGAATTCGCGGTCACACGTATGCGACCGGCGCTGAATTCTGTCCGCCGAACAACTACGGGCAAGCTGGCAGCTTACCCCACGATGTCAGACGCCGCGGCCGAATGTCCGCACGATGAACAGGACGACGAGCGCGACGGCGATCATCAGGAGCGAGACGGCGACCGCTCCCTCGACGTTGCCGACGGTCAATTCGAGGTACACGCTGGTGGGGAGGATTTCGGTCTTTTGCCGCGTCGCGCCGGCGAAGACGAGGATCGGTCCGAACTCGCCCAGCGAGCGGGCCCAGGCGAGCGTGGCCGCCGTCAGCAGGCCGTAGCGGGCTTCGGGAAGAACGACCATCCAGAAGGCCTGCGCGCGGCTGCAGCCGAGCGTGAGGGCCACCTGCTCCTGTCGCGGCGAGAGTTCGTCGAAGGTGGCCCGCAGCGTGCGGACCGCGAAGGCGGCGGCGACGGTGAATTGCGCCAGGATCACGGCCGGCACGTGGAAGGCGATCGGAAACCGATCGTCGAGCGACCGCAGCAGCGTCTGGCGAAACAGTATCAACAGGCACAATCCCACGACGAGCGGCGGCAGAATCAGCGGAATGTCGAGGAAACCGTCGAGGAGGTGCTTGCCGCGAAATTCGGTCCGCGACATGAGGTAGGCGATCGGCACGGCCACCCACAGCGCGAGGATCGTGGTGATCGTGCACGAAATCAGGCTCAGCCAAATGGCATAGCGGATGTTGGCGTCGGCCAGGATCCGCGAGAAGTCGCCCAGATGTGCATAATTCACGTCGGCCAACAGCAAGGCCGCGATCAACACTACATAGAAGCCGCCAAAAACGCCCAGTCCGACGAAGAAGGGAACATCGGATTTCGGGCGGTAGGGGGCCGATGCGGCGGTTACGGTGGGTTTATTGCTCATGGGATGTCGTGTTTGATGCGTGGCCATTTCTGCAGCGAAGTGGGCGCTGCTGCCGTGCCACTGTCGGGTCGTCAAGGCGAGCCCTTCGTCCTTTCGCGCTGCTGTTCTGCTTTCGTTGTCGGCCGGTCGCTGACGGTGTAACCATGTTGGCGGAAGACAGCCAGGCCCTTGTCGGCTGCCGTCAGGTACGCGGCGAACCGCTGGGCGGCTTCGGGATTCGTGGAGGAGGCCAGCACGGCGACGGCGATTTCGTTTTTTGATTTGTCGAACAGGGGCACGCGGACGATCTGCAGGTCGGGATATTGCACGGCCGTCGCGTCCCAGACGATGCCCGCGTCAGTGGCGGTGAGCTTGACGTCGTTGGCGACCTGGTTGACCGTCTCGCGATGAACGACGGCCTTTTGCCAGAGGCGGCCCCACAGGTCGGCTGATGTTTTGCTTCCGGCGGACTCTGACCCCTTTTTGAGGATGCCTTCCACGACTTTGCCGATGGCGGCCATCTTCGGATCGGCCAGCGACAGCCGCACGCTGTTTGCCAGCAGGTCGTCGAGGTTGCCGATCTTTTTCGGATTTCCTTTGGGGACAACGATCACTGGCGACTGCGTGGCGACGGGGAGGATTTGGCGGACGAGGTTCATCTCGCGGGCCGTGAGCAGATATTGCACGTCGGCCGCAATGAAGAGATCGCCGCTGGCGACGCGAATCTCGCTCAAGAGCGTGCCCGATCCGGCGTACTGCGTTTGGAAGGTGACGGGCTGGGCGGCCTCGTAGTCCTTAATAATTTCAGCGACGGGGGGCTGCAACCCGGCCGCACAATATACGACGAGCGTCTGAGTGGGCGTTCCGTTCGGCCCCGTGCCGGGTCCACCGTGGATCAACAGCAGAATCAAACCCGCCAGGACAACGGCGGAAATCGCCAGTGCGGATCGGAATTGGAGTCGCATAGGGCTTCGCGTTCGAGTTCGCGGCGAGTGGTTTCGTGGCCGCGAATGCCAGCGGAGACCCGACTCGGCCTGAGCCTCGCCGCTAACCACCGAGGACCCGCCCGCGATAGAATGATTGTAATTGAATCCGGAGTAGAACACGTTGGCCAGACACAATGATTCACAGACTTCGCGGCTCGAATTCTTATCGAAGCTGCTCCGCGGCGTCGCCGATGGTCGGATGAGCGTCGAGGAGGTCGCCGATCAGCTGGCCGTCGACATTGACGCGCACACGTTCGCCACGGCCGACGCGCAGGTCGATCTCGATCGCGGCCGCCGTTGCGGCTTTCCGGAAGTTGTCTACAGCGAAGGCAAGTCGGTCGAGGCGGTCGTGACCATCCTGGAGACGGTTTCCGCCCACAGCGGACGCGCCCTGGCGACTCGCGTCTCACCCGAACAGGCCGAGGCGGTAGGGCGGAAGTATCCGGCGGCGATCTACAATCCGCTCGGTCGCACGATTCGTCTGTCGCCGACGCGAGAAGTCTCGCCCGTCGGCACGGTCGCGGTGGTGACGGCCGGCACGAGCGATCGGCCGGTGGCCGAAGAGGCGCTCGAGACGCTGCGATGGATGGAGTGCCATGTCGACCTGATCGTCGACATCGGTGTGGCCGGGCCCAAGCGGCTGCTGCAGCAGAAGCACCGCTTCGACGCGGCCGACGCGGTGGTGGTGATCGCCGGCATGGAGGGGGCCTTGCCCTCGGTCGTCGGAGGCTGGGTCGCCTGTCCCGTGGTGGCCGTCCCCACGAGCGTCGGCTACGGTGCCAGCTTCGGCGGGATCGCGGCCCTGTTGGGCATGCTCAATAGCTGTGCCTCGAACGTCTGCGTCGTGAATATCGACTCGGGTTTCAAGGGAGCCTACATCGCCGGCCTGATCGCTCGCCGGGCACAGGCAGGCCACACGAAGGATTGAGTCGTGCTTGCTCGATTCCCGTCTGCGGTTCTTTCGGTGCGGCGATGAGTCGTCCGCCATCGATCAAGCGGATCAAGTCTTTGCCGAAGGCTCCGCCGCGGCCCAACGACGCGCACAAGGGGACCTTCGGGAAGGCGCTTATCATTGCCGGGCATCCGGGCATGAGCGGGGCCGCGTGCCTGAGCGGGTTGGGCGCTCTTCGCGGCGGTGCGGGACTCGTGACGGTGGCCGTGCCGCGAAGCGTCTCGCCGATCGTCGCCGGCGTCGAGCCGTCGTACCTCACGCTTCCCTTGCCCGACGATGACGAGGGGCGCATCAGCCATGATGCGGCCAGCCTGCTCGAGGCGGAGATCGCCAAGCAGACGTCTTTCGCCATCGGTCCCGGGCTCGGTCAATCGGCCGGACTGGCCGCGCTCGTGGGGCGGCTCTTTTCGTTGGCCGCACGTCCGGCCGTCTTTGATGCCGATGCGCTCAACGCGTTGGCTTCCGCTCCTGGCCCGCTCGCGGCGAGGAAACGCCAGCGAGACGACGGCTTGCCACGGATCCTGACGCCGCATCCCGGCGAGTTTGCCCGGCTATCGAACACTGATACGCCGACGGTCCAAAAGAATCGCGAAACGCTCGCCGTCAAATTCGCAGCCGAGCATCGGCTTGTGCTCGTGCTGAAAGGACACAAGACGGTCATTACCGACGGCCGTCGCGTGGCGCTCAATTCCACTGGCAACAGCGGTATGGCGACCGGCGGAACGGGCGATGTGCTGACCGGGTTGATTACCGCTCTCTTGGCGCAGGGGATGGAGCCGTTCGAGGCGGCCCAACTCGGCGTCTATCTGCACGGGTTGGCGGGCGACCTGGCGGCCCGCTCGGTCTCGAAGCCCGGTTTGATCGCCTCCGACTTGCCACGCTGGTTGGGCGAGGCGTGGCGAAAGCTGGAAAAGTGACGCGGCTCGCGCGGGCACTTACGGCTTGGTGACCTGTGCCATTTGCGACGGATCCGCAGCGTCAATAAAGACGTCGACCTGCTGGCCGACGTAGGCCGCTGCGTCACCGGCGTCCAGTTCGTAAATCACCTGGAGCACGCGCGTGTCGACTCGTTCGGTGTTGTCGCCGGTAAGCCAGCGCTTGGCGACGACGTACGGCTCGACTCGCACGAACTTCAGCGGATAGTGCCGATCGTTCTTGCCCCGGAATTGCAGCACGGCTTTCGCTGTCGGATGAAACTCTGCGATGTCGTGCTCGTCGATATCGGCCCGAATGTGCAGGGGATGCAATTGCCCCACGAGCATGAGCGCCTGCTGCGACTGGTCGCTGACGCGTTCGCCGGCGCGGACATTGACCTGCAGAACCTGGCCCTCGATCGGGGCGCGGACGATGGCCCGTTCGATTTCGATCTGGATCTGGGAGACCTCGGCCTCGGCCTGATCGACGGCCGCGCGGGCCACCGCCAGATCGGGTTTCCAGGCTCCGGCCAGAAGCAGCGCATGTTCGCGCTGGGCCTGTTGCCATTGCTGGACGGCCACTTCGTTCAGCAGACGTTTTCCGACCGCCTCCTGTTCGGAGACGGCGTGTTGGCCGACAAGCGCTTGGGCCCGCACATATTCATCCTTTGTCCGTTCGGCGTTGGCCTTGGCGGCCTGCACTTTCGACTCACTGGGCGGAATTTCCTCCGGTCGAGGCTGACGTTCCAGTCGCGACAACTGTGAGCGTGCCGACGCCGCTCGCGCTTTCGCCAGGGCGAGTTGGGCCTTCAACTGGCGATCGTCGACGCGGAACAGCGGGTCACCCTTGGCGACATGCGCGCCCACGCATTCGACGGGAACGTACACCTCTAACACGATTCCCGAGAGGGCCGATCCGATGGCGATGTTTTGAGAGGCGGCCTCGAGGATTCCTGTCGCTCCGATCGAATGCGTGAAGGGTGTTCTCGCCGGAGATTGCGGCGGCGCGAGGCGCGTCATGGGCCGCTGTTCGGTGTAGACGTGCTGGGCGGCCAACAGCATCATCGCACCGGCGGCGATCGGAAGAAGCCAGAGGGGGGACGTTTTCATGGCGTGCCTCGATAGTCAAGATTCGGCTCGAGAGAGTTCAGCCGTTTGTTTCGATCCGGTCGATCCGTCCGTCGGCCAGGTAGACGATCCGTTGGCCGTAATGCAAAACACGATTGTCGTGCGTGACCACGATGACGGCCCGATCGGGTTCGACGGCCACTTCCCGAAAGAGTTCCATCACGGTCTGTCCCGCGTGCGCGTCGAGGGCGGCCGTTGGTTCATCGCAGACGAGCAATCGCGGCTGGTGCACGAGTGCGCGGGCGATCGCCACGCGCTGCTGCTGACCGCCGGAAAGCTGCGACGGATACGCCTCGGCCTTGTCCGCCAGGCCCACACGCTCCAGCACCGCACGCGCACGGGCGATGGCCGTACGCCGCGGCACGCCCCCCACGAGCAGCGGAAGGCAGGCATTCTCGACGGCGTTCAACGACGGCAGCAGGTTGTACTGCTGAAAGACAAACCCCAGGTTCCGGGCGCGAAAATTCACCAGGTCATTCGGTGGCAGAGCCGTCAATTCCTGGCCCAACACATTGAGTGTGCCTTCGGTCGGATCGAGCAACCCGGCGATGAGCGAAATCAACGTCGTCTTACCGCAGCCGGAAGGCCCGACCAAGAGCGTGATCGAGCCGGGCATCACTTCGAGATCGACGCCACGCAGCGCGTGCACGCGCGCTTCGCCCGTCCCGAACGACTTCGACAGGCCGCGACAGCGGATCGCGGCTTCCCGCTCCGACCCCGCGTCTTCCGCCGGACCCGCTTGGTGCAAGGCTTGCGTCGGTCGTTCCAACATCGATGTGCCGCTGGCGAGTTGCATTACGTGCCTCGAAAGACGATGGCCGGCTCCAGGACCAAGACCCGTCGCATGCTCACCAGGCTGGCGAGCGCCACGATGACCAGAACGGCCGCACCGACGCCGGCCACCGCTTGCCACGTCATGTGCAGGCCCGCCAGATGCGTAATCTGGTTGGTCTCGCGGAAAAAGCAGGCGGTGAGTCCGATCCCCAATCCAAATCCGATGCCGCCAACCGAAATGGCCTGCAGCAGGATCATGCCGATCAAGCGGCGGTTGTTGACGCCCATCGCTTTGAGCGAGCCGAAATGCTTCAGGTTTTCGAGCGTGAACAAGTAGAACGTCTGCCCGGCGACGGCCACTCCGACGATGAAACCCAGCGCGATCGTAATGCCGAAATTGACCGGAATGCCGGTCGAACTGAGCATGTAGTTGATCGTGTTCCAAAAGAACCGAGATTGCGTGATTGCCAGCAATCCCGTTTGTCGCGAAATCCGCTCGCTGACTTCGGCCGCCTGATGACCCGGCAGCGTTTCGGCGAGAACGAAGTTCATCAGGTTCCGCTTGGTCGGGACGTCGAGGAGCGCCTCGTTGAACCGGGTGTACATTACCGGGAGCGTGACGAACGGAGGGGACGCCTTGCAGATGCCCACCAGAACGGCGCGGCGGTCGTTGATCTCGAACTCACGGCCCAAGCGGATCGGCTCATCGGGCCAGAGATATTCGTAACCCGCCTTGTCGACGATAACCGCGTACGGTCGGCGCAAATCGGCCAGGCTCCCTGCGATCAACTCCTGCGGAGCACCGACCAGGCTCGAATCGTCGACCGCTTCGAGAATCACATTCCGGGGCAATCCTTGTTCGACGCGGGCGAGCACCTGGCCCTTGAAGAACGGAACGGCCCATTGCACTCCCTCGACCCCGCGAACCCGTTGCAGGTCGCCGGTGGGCAAGCCGGGCGCCTCGTCGAAATGGCGGACGCGCGGATCCATAACCCAGATGCTGGCGTCGCGGACGTCCACGATCTGGCTCGCGGCCCGTCCCACGATGCCGACGAAGACGGAAACCTGCTGCGACATCAAAAACGTCGCAAAGGTGACGCCGAAGACGAGGCCGAAAAATTTGACGCGGTCCCCGATCAACATGCGGATGGCAACCCAGTTCATAAACCGGCCTCTTCCTCACGCAGGTCAACGGTCTCAATACATCACGTCGTTAAATGACGACTCGTCAAATTGCATCTAAAAAATTTTACGAACTACGTTCGCTGAGCTTTGCGAACTCCGCCGCAAAGACCTCACGCTGCACTCGCTCTGAGAACGAGGTCAGGTCCAATTCCGAGCTCAGCGGCTTCCAGCCGACGCCGTCGAGCAGACGATTGCAGTTATTGCGGATGGCCAGAATCGGATCCGGAATACCGAGATTCGCCAACGAGGGGCTCGAAGCCGCGATCGAGTACCCTCCAAACGTGATGGACCAGAGACCAAAGGCCACCTGTTCCACGCCATAACCGTCCGAAAGCACCAGGTCCCCTGCTGCCACCGCGTCGCGGATGACACCGCGGACAATCTCCGAGCAACTCGCTTCGCACGTCTCCAGGCAAAGGCGACGCTGTTCTGAAGTCTTTTCTTTGACTGATGTTACGCGAATCACATGCTCGATGTGAAAATGATGGGGATAAAGCTGGAAAAAGACCTCGCACGAGGCGCCGATCGCCGTGATACGTTCCCGAGAGCGGCCGCGGATCGCTGCCGCGCGGCGGAACAGATCCAGGCGACATTCCACCGCTTGGTTAACGAGCGCCATGAGGATGTCTTCCTTGCACGAGAAATGCTGGTAGATCGTCCCTTTGGAGTATTCCAGCGCCTCGGCAATGCGATCCATGCTCAGGCCGTGATACCCGTCCTGCACAATCATCGCACGAGCCACTTCGAGAATGCGCCCCTCGCGGCTTTGAATTTCGCGCTGCTTGCGAGTCAGTGTCCCTTGCATGAAAGTGATTATCGTCCCAAATGTGCTTTTTTGACAAGTGGTAAATATTGACGTTTTGTCAGTTTTTTGAGATTTCTGCCTGCGACGGGCGGAAACCGGCAAGCTGACGAGGTTGGAGAGGAAGGTCGCCGACTGGCTTATTCCTCGGGGCCGGGCGGGGGACCGCCAGGCCCGGGGCCTCTGCGGGGCGGGGGCGGCGGACCGTGATGGTCGGGCGGACCGTCGTCCTCGGGGTGCTCGCGTAGCGGCGGCCCGAATTGCTCCGCCTTCTTCCTGGCTTCGCCGGCGCCTTTGTCGTCGTCCAAACGGCGTCGCGCTTCGAAGAGCCGCGCATAAAGTCCGTGCAGCACGGGTCGTAACGACGTGGCATCGGGATGTGCTTGAAAATATTTCTCGGTCTCCGCCACCGCGGTCTCGAGGACATTGCGGGCCTCGGCCGGTTGCCGGCGTTCCAGCAGGAACGCGGCAGACGACGTGCGAATGATTCCCAGCCAATAGCGGTAGGCCGCGTTGTCGGGAAAGCGTTTGACAAGGCCGGCCTGGCGGCGGATCGCCTCCTGATAGAGTTGCCCCGCCTCATCCATGCGGGCGACGTCGGACTCCCGACGCTCCGGGGGCGTATCGCGGAGAATGCGAGCCAGCTTGTGCAGGATGTGAATATGTAGACCGATATAGTCGGGCGCGTAGGGGTGGCCGTCCACGAGATCGGCACTTTGCTCGAGGGCCGCGCGGAGCCGCCGCTCGGCTTGCGGAAAATCGTCCGGCGGCAGGTCGCGCACATCGAGCATCGCGCAAGTGTCGGCCAACTCAAAGCGGTAATCGGCAACCTGCGGATAGTCGTGGACGAGCGTTTTCAGCAGCTCCTGGGCCTTATCAATGGGAGGCAAAGGGCCCGATTCGGAGCCCGCTTCCTCTCGATAACATTGGGCCAGCAGATAGCGGTTTGCCGGATTCTTGGGATCCTCCTTCACGAGTGGATCGAGAATCGCAATCGCGCGCTGCAAATCTTCGGGATGACCGCGGCGGGACGCGGGGGGCCTGCCCATCGGCTCTCGGTCATCGGGTGGGCCGCCATCGGGCGGAGGCGATTCGGCGTCCGGCGGCGGGCGATGACCGGGGCGGCGCCGAGCGCGTGGCGGCGGATTGGCGCCTTCGGGTAGTCCGGGATTCGCCGACCGATCCGGAGCGCGTCCCAAGAGATAATAGGTCCTCGCCAACTCGAATCGCAGGTCGGGCGCGGCCGGCGGCGATGTCTTTTCCGCCAGAAGTGCCAAGGCCTGTCGATGCTCGTTCTCGGCTTTCTGCGGATCCGGTTTGCGACCGTAGATGTCGCCCAAGTCGTTGTGCAGCCGCGCGAGCTCCAAGCGGACGTGACTCGTGGTGTCCTGACCGCGTAGGGCTTCATATTTTTCGAGCGCCTGACGATAGGCCTTTTCGGCGCGGTCGAAATCGCCAAGCCGACCATAAATGTCTCCCAGGCGACGCGTGGCGCGGGCCGCATCCATGCTCAGCCCCACGTTCGTCGATTCCGTGGAGGCGAGCTGATCGTAGACTTTGCGCAAATCGTCGAGGAGCGCGGCCGCTTCGGGAGAGACGACAGGCTGGATTCCAGTCGGGGCGCCGGCGCTCTGGCCGTCCGCGGAGATTGTGAGCGCTCGAGTTTGCCCCAGTTGCTCAGGCACGAGGTGTCGAAACACGTTTTCCAGCGTCTGCAAAGAGGTGGCCAACGTTTTCTCGGCCCGCTGACGTTCCGCCGACTCGCGCGAGGGCGGCCCGCGTTTGGACATAAGCAATCGACAGAATCACGCCGACCAGAATCGAGAGGCAGACCGCGAGCACGGAGAGGGCCGCGGCCGCCGGGTTCCGACGCCGCCACCGTGACCACCGCTCGCCGAGCGTGGGACGACGGGTCGAAATCGGCCGATCCTCGAGGAACCGTCCCAGATCGGCCGCCAGTTGGCCGGCCGTCTGGTAGCGGTGCTCTGGCTCTTCCGCGATCGCCGTCATCACGATCGTTTCCAGGTCGACCGGTAGGGAGGGCGAGAGCTTGCGCGGCGGCACGATCGTCGGGTGAAGTCCCGAGGAGCCAAGTGATTTCATCCGGTCCTGAATCTGGCACGGAGCACGGAGCGTCAAGAGTTCGTAGAGCGTTACGCCGAGGCTGTAGATGTCGCTCCGCGCGTCGGCGGTGCCGCGCCATTGCTCGGGCGCCATGTAGAGCAGCGTGCCAAGAACCTCGCCGGTGCGGCTCACGGCTTCCTGCTCGATCCCTTTCGCGAGGCCGAAATCGGCGACCCAGGTGGTGCCGTGCCCGTCAAGCAGCAGGTTGGCCGGCTTGATGTCGCGGTGCAGGATCCCCTGCCCGTGCGCGTATTCGAGAGCCTCGGCCACCTGAAGTCCGACCAGCGCGACGTCCTGCCAGTAGGTGCGACAGAGATGCCGCAACGGCTGCGTGCCGCCGATCGCCGCATCGCCGCTCGATGGCTGAGTCTGCGGATTGGACACCTCGCCGGTCGCCTCCGCCGTGCCCTTTTCCAGCGGTTTTGCCTGTGACGTCGATTTCACGGGCGACCCGTTCGGACCACCAGACCGTGCCTGCCAATACGACGAGAGGCGATGGACGACCGGGTCGAGGTCGTCGGCATCTCTCAACCGTGAGAGCACGGCGTCGAGACCGATGCCGTCGATATATTGCATGACGTAAAAGTCGAATCCCTCCTGTTCGCCGACGCCGAGGATCGGCACGATGTTCGTGTGATGCAACCGCCCGGCGGTGCGGGCCTCACGCAGGAAGCGTCGCCGATGCGTTTCATCGAGGGGAGCGCGTGTCGCCAGCACCTTGACGGCGACGCGACGGCCCAAAGATTCCTGCACGGCCTCGTAGACGATTCCCATTCCGCCGCGGCCCACCTCGCGAACAATGCGGAAATCCCCCAAGCGAGTCAGCTTTTTCCGGCGTTCAAGCACGATCGCTTCCGGAGGAGTCTCTTGTTGCTCGCGGACGTCTTCCAGAGCGCCGATCGTGGGAAACAGTTCGCGAATGGCGTCGGCCAGGTCGGGATGTTTCGCGACGTAGTCGTCGATGGAGGGCCGCTCGCCGCGGCGGCGGCGCGAGACATACTCGGCGGCCAGGATTTCGACCGGATGCCCATCCGATTGTGACGAGATCATCGGCTTGGCTCACGAAAAGGGGCGAGGATCTCCTTCAGCCTCGCGATGGCACGCACGTAGCGGTTGCTCGCCGCCTGCGGCGTGATGCCGAGCACTTCCGCCGTCTCCAGGTTCGTCAGGTCCTCGAAATGCCGCAGGGCAATGATTTCCTGATCAATTTCGGCCATCGAGCCGATGGCCTGTTCGAGCCGGCCCATCAGTTCGAGTGCCGCGGCGGCCTGGCTGGGCGAGGTGATCGTTCCGGCAAGCAGCGTCGCCAGGCAGACTGAAGTCCGGCTCCCATCGGTTTGAGGAGAGAGCGACACATCGCGTCGTGCGTCGCGCTTTTGAACGCCGACATGGTGCCGATGCAGATCGCACAAGGTCTGCATCACAATCAGCCGCAACCAGATAAAGAGCGACGCGTCGGGCTCAGAGAGAAAGCTTTCGATTCGCCGGCTGCCGGCCAGAAAGGCCTCCTGCAGAACATCGTCGGCATCCATCCGGACGAGGAGCCGACGATCCATGCGGAAGCGGACCATCCGCCACAATCGGGGGCGATGTAGCCCGAAAAGCTCGCCGAGAACCTCTCGATCTCCCTCACGCAGGCGCGCAAGGAGTGCGACCTCAGTTGCTTCCAGCGGATGATCGACCGACATGAGTCTCGCTTGCCGACCGCGGAGCGCGAAACAGAAGACTTCCAAGCCCGCAGCCGCCTGACACGGCATGGACTCTCAGACGTTACACAGCCAAACCGCAAAGTGCCGCGGCAAAACGATTCTAACCGGCCTGCGCTGGCGCTGAAATCACGACCGGACAGGGACGTGGCGGTCGGACGGCAAGGATTCGAAAGTAGAATGACCCCCGGAAACGGATTCGCGATAGAGGCCTTGGACGTTCGTTTGCGATTGGGGAACTGATTAGCAAAGTGGGTCAGGATGCAATCAGGGGACCTTCCTCAACCAGGCCTCTTGTCGCGTTTACTTCGTCTCCGGGGGTCAGGCTGGGTCAAAATTTAGGCGAATGGAGGGTGAATTTGACTGTAGTTAACCAATTTCACCAACACATCGCGTATGGACGTAACGCATTCGTCGTGCCATATGTGACCCTGCAAGTCAGAAAAGCGAAAAGCCGCTGAAAAATGGCCTCTACACCCTGTTTCCCCCAGCTTTTCGCCACTTCTCGCCACACTCGCCGGCGCCGATTTCGGCGCATTTTCGGCGCCGCTGGTTGAATTCTCGGCGCCGACGGGTTACAAGTGGTTGTTGTCTAGGGAATTTGTGCGCGACATTGCCGTGCGCCGAATTCCTGCGGTTTGAGCCTGCGGACAAAATCCCGGAAGACATTCGATGAAGGTGCGTTGGCAATTCGTGCTCGCCGGTTTGGGGGCTATTGCCGTCATCTATTCGATGGTGGTCCTCGGCTTTGTGGTCACGATTCCGGACATCGGAATTCGTTGCCTCATGGACGATACGCCGTGGGAAAACGGCGTCTCCGATGGTGTCGTGATGCGCGTATTGCCGACAGAAGGTGAGATTGCCGGCAAGGGACCGCTTCCCAAAGTTGGTGATCGGTTGGTCAGAATCGGCGATTGGCCCATCAACACGTTTGTGGACTTTGCCCAAGCCCTCATGCGGTTGCGAGGCGCAATCGGTGCTGGAAGCCTCCCGATCAATTCGCCGCTGAAGCACACGGAACGGCTTCCCTCGCTGTGGCAGGACGTAAACGGGCCCCGTTTCGTGGAGATCGAGTTTATTCCCGCTGCCGGTGTGCACAGTCAAACGGCCACTTGTTACTTGCAGGTGCAGTCCCTGCCGGTGACCGAGGTACTGTTCTCGCTTCTGTGGTTCGTCCTGCAGGCGATTGCTTTTGCCATTGGCGCGGCCGTTTACTGGAATCGTCCCTTCGACCGCGCTTCTCAACTCTTCTACGCGCTGTGTCTTGTGACGCTGGGTGCCTTCTTAGGGAGCAATCACTGGTGGATTGTCTCCGGGAGCTTCTGGCTCACCGCACCGAGCTTGATTTGCACGATGCTCTTGCCGGCCGTGTGTCTGCATTTCTTCCTCGTCTTTCCACGCACGTGGCTCCCTCTCGTCTGGCGGCCGCGCACTTCGTTGGCACTGATTTACGGCCTTCCTGTCGTCGGCACCGCCGTCTTGCTCACGCTGGCGGCGCTCTGCAGCTGGTTGCCGTGGCGAGGAGTCGTGGAACCGGACGTTGCCACGATTCGACAGCTGCTGGCGGCGATTCGTATCGGTATCTATGTGTCGCTGGTGGTGGGCGGTGTCTACTTCGTCATCGCCTTGGCCTGCGTGCAGCGCAGTTATGCAACGACGCGCAATGCCGTCGAACAGATCCAGCTCAAGCTATTGTGGCGGGCGGGACTCGTGACGACCTTGTGCATGATCATGGTCCTTTACTTGGCACTCTTTGAGCGTGAGAAATTCGCGCTCGGATGGGCGCGGTACCCGATCTTTCTGGCCGGGCTGTGTTTCACCGTTGCCTACGCGTACGGGATCATCCGTTATCGTCTGTTGCTCGTTGACCAGATCGTGAGCAAGGGCGTGATGTATTATCTCGCCAGCAGCGGTTTGACCGCCGCTTTTGCCCTCACGATTGCGCTGAGCCCCATCGCGCGGCAATACCTCAATATCTTTCCGTTGACCCAGCAGTCGGCCCTGATTTCGATCGTGCTGATGCTGGCCGTAATTCTTTTGCTGTGGTTCCGCGATGCGATTCAGCGGACGATCGACCGCCGCTTTTTTCGAGAGAAATACCAGCTCGGCAAGGCGCTTTGAGCGGATGAACCGCGCCGTCGGCCACCTGGCCGACCCCGAAGCGGTAGCGGAGCTGATGCTGGGCTCGTGTCGCGACGTGTTGGGGGTCGACCGGGCCGCACTCTATTTGCGGACTTCCGCCGAATCTCCGTTCCGACTGGTGGCGGCTTACGGTGCCGAGAGCCTGCCCCGCCAGTTCGCGGAAGGGCATCCGCTGATTGAGGCCGTGAAAGAATTAGGGAATTTGCAGCGGGCCCTGCTCGGTGCGGGGTGAATCGGCGGCCGCGCAGAACGCGCTCCGCGAGCTGCGGATTGAGCTGGTGCACGGACTGCAGATCGGCAACCAGACGGTGGGGCTGGTCGTGTTGGGGGGCAAACAGAACTCCGCCCCGTTTAGCGGCGAGGATTTGACCTTTCTCAACGCGCTGGGACAAATCACGAACGTTGCCCTGTACACCGTCAAAAGCGACCGCGATCTCGAGCGGCTCAACGACGAGTTGATCCGGAAGATCGAACGGATCGAATTGCAATCGCGGCAGATCGCCGTCTTGCAGACCGAGCTGTCGCAGCTGCAAAACCCGGCGCCGGCCGAAACCGCGCCCAAGGCGGGCGACCTGAACCGCACTCAATTAAAGGGAAAGAGCGCCACGATCGACCGCGTGCTGGAGACCGTCCGCAAGGTCGCCGGCAGCGAGTCGTCGGTGTTTATCCGCGGCGAGAGTGGAACGGGAAAGGAACTTGTCGCGCGCATTTTGCATGAGAACAGTCCGCGCCGCAGCGGGCCCTTGGTCTGCGTTCACTCGGCCGCCCTGTCGCCGAGCCTCTTGGAAAGCGAATTGTTCGGCCACGTGAAGGGCGCCTTCACCGGGGCTCACCGCGATCGCGTGGGCCGTTTTCAGGCCGCTTCGGGGGGGACGCTGTTCCTGGACGAAATTGGTGACATCTCGCTCGACACCCAGATCAAACTCCTTCGCGTGCTGCAGGAACGGGGCTTCGAGCCGGTCGGCGGAACGCAGACGATCCAGGTCGACGTCCGCGTGATTGCGGCCACGCACCAGGATCTCGAAAAGCTCATCGCCCAAGGCCGGTTCCGTGAGGACCTCTACTACCGGCTCAACGTGATCGGCATTGTCATGCCACCCTTGCGCGAACGGACCGAAGACATCCTCGAACTGGCGCTGCACTTTCTCATGCGCTCGGCCCAGAAATGCGGCAAGCGGATTACGCACATCGAACCAGAGGCACTCTCCGCACTCGAGCGGCATCTCTGGCCGGGAAACGTCCGCGAATTGGAAAACGTGATCGAGCGGGCCGTCGTCATGGCGGAGACGGATCGGATCACGCTCTTGGACCTTCCCGCAGAGATCGCCCGCCCCCTGCGGCTGGAGTCGCGCGTCGTCGAATCCGAACCGCTCGGCCGCCGTCTCTCGCTGACGGTTCCTGGTCTGGCTTCGCGCCCGAATTCCAACAACGGCTTCGCGGACGATTCGACCGACGATCCGTTCAGCCAGGAGAGCCCCGCCTGGGAGCGCGATACGCTTCTCGACGCTTTGCGCAAATGCTCCGGAAACAAAGCGAAAGCCGCGCGCCTCTTGGGAATTCCGCGGAGCACGTATTTCAGCAAATTGAAGAAGCACGGCATCCGATGAGCACGGCGAACTCTGCCGCTCTCACGAGCGACACGCATCGACGAAGACTCCCTTTGTAAGCCGCGGCGCGGAGCCGCTGACGTTGAGTTGCGACGCGAGCCTGACATCGTCTGGGAATCCGCGCTCGACCAATTCGCGTCCCGAAACGCAGTCGGTCAACATCGATTCCATGCGATTCGAGGCGGCCCGGAACGCGAGGCAGGCCGCTTCGGCTTCGGGCGATTTCTGCCCCTCGAGCGAAGCAATCACCGCCCCCGCACCGAGCCAGTCCTCAATCGCCACGCGCAGGCTGTCCGACGGCCAGCGTTCCCCGGCTGCAATTACTGCGATGCGGCGGCCCGCGGTGTGCGCGGTGCGGGCCACGGCATCGGCATTGCGAAGGCACGCCGTGAACGTTGGCGTCGTGCCCGTTTGCACGGAAAGCGCGGCACCGTTGGGCGAGGGGAGCACGAGCCGCGTTCCGGCGTGAATGTCCACCAAAGAACGCGGGGAGAGGGAATAGTGTTCGTGGCTCCGAGGGCCGGCGCACACAGCGTTGCTTTGCGCGGCAAAGGCGCGAGCCTTTTCTCCCGGCTCAGCGAAAGGGAGCACGAACGCACTCTTGGCAACGGCGATGTCGACACATGTCGAAAACGAAAGGACGTCAACGATGACGATCGCGTCGCAAGTGCCGATCATTGTCACGAGGCCCGCACGACCCCATTCAAGGCGGACCTCATACGCCGACTGATCGTGCCACACCGCGGGTGCCTGCCCCTCCTGTCAAAGCCCCGGCGGTCCCGCCGGCTGCGGGTGGTGACCGCCACCGCCGCCTTCTGCCGGGGCTGCGACCGGAGGAGGCACGATCGCGACCGAACCGCTGGCCATGTTCTCGCGGCGCGAGGCATAGCGAAAGATAAATGTCGGCCACACTTGATTGGTGTGGCCCGGGAGCCGGAACTGCGAGCCATCGAAGATGCGGCCCTCTTCCGAGGAGGGCATCGACTTCTCTGAGACGTATTGCACGAAGCCGAGCCAGTCGCGATCGGGGGCCAATTGTCCGAAGAAATTGTTGCGCTCCGGAGTGAACCCGATAAAGTCTCGCGGCAAAGGTGCGGTGTGCATGGCCATCAGCAGAAAGCCGATGGTGACGTAACCGGTCAGGACGCCGAATACCCAGCGGCACGCATCGTAAAAGCGGCCATTAACGACGATGAAATTCGGCACGAGCCATTCCGACAAATATCGCAATCCGAAGACGCCGCCGGCGAACAGGCCGACCAGCGCGATGAAGTCGACGCGATAGGCCCAATCGGTCCCCATTCCCGACTGCAAGAGATCGGCCAGCGGCTCGAAATAGTTGGTCGCGACAAGGGCCGAAAAGAGGACGGAGAAAAAGACTGCCGTCGCGCCCCACGCCCCTTCGGCCGCGACGTTCCACGCGACGAGAGCCAGGATTATCAGGAGTGCCAGATCAATCATCGCAATCGGCCCTTATTTAACGACCCGTTCCAGTTCATCGACCGACGTGATGCCTTGGGCCAAGAGGCGGATGCCTTCCTGTTTCATCGTCAGCATGCCGTTCCGCTTGGCGGCCAGTTTGATCTTGGAGGCAGGCGCTTTTTCCCGAATCAACTCGCGCAATTCGTCATTGATCAACAAAAGCTCGTAAACGCCCGTGCGGCCGAGGTAGCCCAGCCCGTTGCACTCGGAACAGACTTCGCTCGTATTTCCCGGTGGGCGGAAGAACTGGTCGATCCGATCGACGGGGATTTCGAGCCGTTCAAGGACCTCGCGGCTCGGCTTGTAGCTTTGCCGGCATTCTTTGCACAGGCGGCGCACGAGCCGCTGCCCGAGCACGGCCGAGAGCGAATTGGCGACCATGAACGGCTCGACACCGAGTTCCAGCAAGCGATAGAGGGCCGTAATGGAGTCGTTGGCATGGATCGTCGAAAAGACCATGTGCCCCGTGTTAGCCGCCTGGCAGGCGATCGTGGCCGTCTCGGCGTCGCGGATTTCCCCGATCATCACGACGTCGGGGTCCTGCCGGAGGATGTTCCGCAGCGAGCCGGCGAACGTCTGCCCGGCCTTGGTATTGATCTCGATCTGGTTGACGTTCGCCATCTTGTATTCGATCGGATCTTCGACCGTGATGACGTTGAGCTGGTACGAGTCGACGTCGCGCAGGGCCGCGTAGAGCGTGGTCGATTTCCCGGCTCCCGTGGGACCGCAGCTTAATAGCAGGCCGTGCGGCTGGTGGATGATCTGGCGGCTGGCATCCTGCATTTTCTTGCGCATGCCCAGTCCGGCGAGCGTGTTGACCGCGCTCGACTGATCCAGGATACGCAGGCTGAGTTTCTCGCCGAAGCGGGTCCCCTGGGTGGCGGCGCGGAAGTCGATCATCCGTCCCTCGAGCTTCGCGCCAAAACTGCCGTCTTGGGCCCGGCGCTTCTCGGTGATGTCCATTGCTCCGAGCACTTTGAAGATGTTCATCACCGCGTCGCCGACCACGCGATCGAAGGGCTCGGTCGGATACATCACGCCGTCGATCCTGAGGCGGACGGCCATTTCGTCCTCCTTCGGCTCGAGGTGAATATCCGTGCTGCGTCGAAGGATGGCGTCGTAGACTAACTCTTTGGCCGCCATGAACCCTTTTGAGTTTTCGACCTGGCGGGATTTGCCACGATCCAATTTTCCCGAGATGTCGGACTTTCCGATGAACTCGATCGGCGGCCCGTGGATCTCTTCCATCGCCTTGCCGCCCAATTTGATGCCCACGCGGGCCGCCAGGCGAGCAATCACTTTGTGCAGGTGGTTCGGAGTCAGGATGCGGGCCGATTCGGGAACGCGGTGATTGCGTTCGACGACATAAAAACCGAATGGGACTCCCCCGATGCACAACATCGAGAGGAAGCCCAGGGCGAAGACCGGAATGCTCAGGACCGCGAGAAAACCGACCGCTCCGACCGCGATGAAGATCGAATTCCAAAATTCGCTGCGGACCTTGAGGCCGCGGCTGTCCTGGTCCACAAAGCGGCAGAGCCAAAACCACAGGACCAGCGAACCCAGGACCAGAATGAGCGCCACGCGGCTGAAATAGTCGCCGACGGCCGTGACGGCCGCCTGGCCCCCGACCAGACTGAAGTTCCCACGAACAAAGCCCCCGTTGAGCCCGGGAAGGGGCGGAAACGGAGGAAACGCGTCGCCCGCCCGGATTGTCGTCGTGGGGGGCGCCTCAGTCTTCGCCGACGCTTTCGCAGGTCCCGAACTTCCCGTTTTGGGTCTGGCGAAGGCCGGCGCCATGTCGCACACAAGCGCCAGGCCGAGCACGGCAGCCAACAGGCCCCTCGTTCGACCGGCGGATAGACGCGGTTTCACGGCCCACTTCTCCCTTCCGAATGCCTGTCGCGCGGCAGCACGGCCGGCGCGTTACAGGATGGCCGCCCCTTTCACGTCGATTCCCTTGATCAACATCTTGAGTTCTTCGACGTTGGGGGAGATTTCGAACGCCGCCGAGCGGCTGATCATGTCTTTCTGCAGGAAGGCGTAGAGGCTCTCGTTGAACCGCTGCATGCCCTCTTCCTTTCCGATGCGCATGGCGGCGGGGAGCTTTTCATCTTCCCCTTCCAGGATCAACTTGCGCACGGTGGGGTTGAACGTCATGATCTCGACGATGGGGACGCGTCCGGGTCCCTTGCCTTCTTCGCAGATTGTCTTGAGGAGCTTCTGCGCGACGATGGCCCGCATGTTGAAGTCCATGCTGCCGCGGAGAGCCTTGTGCATCGCCTGGGGAAAGAGGTCGAGGATACGGCCGACGGTGCTCGGAGCGCTGGAGGCGTGGATCGTTCCGAAGACGAGGTGCCCCGTCTCGGCCGCGTGCATGGCCGTCTCGAACGTCTCCATGTCGCGCATCTCGCCCACCAGCATGATATCGGGGTCTTCGCGGACCGCATGCTTCATGGCGATCTTGAAGTCCTTGACGTCGAGTCCCACCTCGCGCTGATTGATCAGGCACTTGTCGGGCGTGTAGACGAACTCGATGGGGTCTTCGATCGTCAGAATGTGTTTCCGCATGTTGTGGTTGACCCAGTTCAACATGCTGGCGATCGTGGTGCTTTTGCCGCTTCCCGTCACGCCCGCCAGGAGGACCATTCCCTGGTCGAATTTGCAGAGCTGTTCCATGATCGGGGGCAGGAAGAGCCCCTCGAAGTTGGGAATCGACCGCTCGACTTTTCGCGAGACCATGCCGGGATTGCCCATCTGCATCAGCATGTTGACGCGGAATCGCCAGGGCTCGCCGTCGTGGACGACGACGTACGAGAAGTCGCAACCCCCCGTCTCCTCGTAAATCTTCTTGTCGCGCTCGCTGATCATCGGGTCGAACAGCTCCCACATCCGCTCCTTCGTGATCGGCTCCATCTGCAATTCGCGGAGCGTGCCGCGGACGCGCAAGATCGGCGCCTTGCCGACCTGCATGTGAAGATCGGAACCGTTATGCTTGATCAGTTGGCGAAAGATCTTGTCGATCTCGTTCTCGCGCTTGTCCGTCGATTTGACGCGGACGTCGGTTGCAGTGGCCATAATGTTCCGATTGCCTTTTCGTATCGCTCTTCGTCGTTAGCTCGCGGCGAGCCGGACGGGGACGCCCCGCTCGGCGAGATATCGCTTGGTCTCTTCGATCGTGTACGTGCCGTAGTGGAAGATGCTGGCGGCCAGGGCCGCACTCGCCTTGCCGGTGGTCAGGGCGGCGTGCAAATGTTCCGGATGTCCCGCGCCGCCGCTGGCGACCACCGGGATATCGACGGCATCGGCGACGGCCCGCGTGATCTCGATGTCATATCCATCCTTCGTGCCGTCGGCATCCATCGACGTGAGCACGATTTCGCCCGCTCCGAGGCGCTCGACTTCGATTGCCCAGGAAACGGCCTCGAGTCCGGTGGGAATGCGGCCGCCGTTGATATGGACGTCCCACACCTCGCGTCCGTCTTTTTGGATCCGCTTCGGATCGATGTTGACCACGATGCACTGGCTACCGAACCGCAGGGCCGCCTCCCGCACGAATTCGGGGTTCTTGACCGCGGCCGAGTTGATCGACACCTTGTCGCAGCCGGCCTTAAGCAAGGTTCGAATGTCGTCCAGGTTGCGGATGCCTCCCCCGACGGTCAGCGGCATGAAGATCACCTCGGACGTGCGCTGGACGACGTCGAGCATGATCGCCCGCTCTTCGTGGCTGGCGGTGATGTCGAGAAAGACCAGTTCGTCCGCCCCTTCGACCTCATAACGGGACGCCACCTCGACCGGATCTCCGGCATCGCGCAGATTAAGGAAATTCACCCCTTTGACGACGCGTCCTCCATGGACGTCCAGGCAAGGGATGATCCGTTTCGCAAGCATGGCCGGACCAATGTCGGCGGAAGGGTGTTGACTGATTATCTGCGGAAATAACTCGTGCAACGGGTGCTCGAGAGCACCGCGACCCCCGGATGGCGAGGGCGCGTCTTTTTTCGCAGGACGCTCACGCGGAATGGTGAGCGGCACGAATCGAATGACCGAATTGTAAAGTTACCCCTGACCCGCTCCCGGGCCGCTCCCGGGTCAATTTCAATGTATAACGGCACCTCTGTCCACGTCAACGACTGTGCCGCGGCACGCGCTGGGTCCCGCGCGTCATAAGGAAGACGACGACGATGCCGGCAATGAAGAGAGCGGCCAGCACCCAAACGAATGAGGAATGGCCCCCCAACATGCCCCGCTGTTCGCCTTGGATCGCCTGGGCCGCCTCGGCCGCCTTACGGCGGACGGCCTCGCTTTCGTCGTGGTTCTGCAAGTGAATCAACTCGGGCAGCGCCGGACGCGAGGCGGCTCCCGCCGCCAACAAACCGTCGATGGCGCTCATTCGAACGGTCGGCCGGATGTCCGAGAGGGCCGAAACCAAGGCATCGGCAGCGGTGGGAGACGAACGGGCCAATTCGCCCAGGGATTTCGCCGCCCCCTCCCGCAATCCCGACTGATCGCTCTTGAGGGCCTGGATCCAAAGCTCCTCCGCCCGAGAGTCTGTCAGCGAGGTGCCCAACGAGCGAAGGTTCCACGCCAGCGAAAGACATAAAACCGCGACCAGGGCGGGGACCAGCCATTTTTTGACGGTTGACTGGTCCATGATCGTGCGAATCCCCGACGCCGTTGACGGCGCCCGTGGGACCGGCGTTTGCGGTCTTGCGGCGATGGGGATCGCCCGCGGGACCGTGGGAGTGGCGAGTGCCTGAGTCACACGCGCCTTGGCCGGCACGACTTCGAGATCGGGACCCACATCATTCAAACGCTCAATCACGATCGCGGCACTTTCCGGACGATCGCTGGGATCTTTCTGCAGCAGATCCCGCACGAGCGACTCGAGTGCATGCGGACAATCGGACGCGAATTCGCTGATCCGCGGAGGAACGTCGTCCAGGTGCTTGTGCATGACTTCCGCGGGCGCCTCGCCCACGAAGGGAGTCCGGCCCGTCAGCATTTCAAAAATCACGCAGCCGAGCGCGTAGAGGTCGGTCTGCGCCGAGACAGGCGGCCGGCCGCGGATCTGTTCCGGCGCCATGTAGGGAAATGTTCCCATCGTCTTGCCGGCGGCCGTGATCTTCGTCGCCGCTTCGACGGTGGCCAGCCCAAAATCGCTCAGTTTGAGTTTGCCGGCAGGCGTCAGCAGGAAATTGCCCGGCTTCACGTCGCGATGAACGACGCCACGCTCGTGAGCATAGGCCAGGCCTGAGGCCATCTGCAGGGCAAATTGGATCGTCGCTTCCCAGGAGAATTTCCCGCGTTCCTCGAGCAGGTGGTCGAGCGTCCCGCCTTCGACCAGCTCCATCGCATAAAAGTGCTGGTTTCCTTCGCAGACGCCGCCGAAGCAGCGGACAATATGGGGGTGCCGCAGCGTATTGAGGATTTCCAGCTCGCGCTCGAAGCGGGAAAGGATCATTTCGTTGGCGATGTTGGGCGGAAGGAGTTTGACGGCGACATGCCGGTTATCGACGACATAACGGGCCCGGTAGACGACGCCCATTCCTCCTTCGCCGAGCTTGTCCAGAAGCTCGAAAGGCCAAATCCATCGCTTCTCCACGGCAGAGACCTCTGAGAACGAGAAAAAGGGTCAGAGCGTCCTGCTCGCAAGCGGTGCGAAGCTGTCGACCAGCGCTTTGGCGCTGAGCAGGCCGTCGACCGCCGCGGAAATGATTCCGCCGGCAAAGCCGGCTCCTTCTCCAACGGGAAACAGGCCCGCAATCCCCGGGCTCTGCCTGCTGTGTGGCTCACGATCCAATCGAACGGGCGAACTCCCCCGCATTTCGGGGCCGACCAGGACCGCCTGCTCCAGGAAGCGTCCCTGCCATTTCCGGTCCATAACGGGCAACCCTCCGCGAATCGCCTCGGCAATGACGGGGGGGATGACCGCATCCAACCGGCACAATCGTACGCCGCGCCGATAGGAAGACGCCAGCCGGCTCTTCGGATCCGTTGGGCGGCCGGCCACAAAATCGTTCGCCCGCTGGATCGGACAGGAATAGTCTCCGCCCGCGAGCTGGAACGCGGCCGACTCGAAGCGGCGCTGCACTTCCATCCCTGCGAGCGGATGCGGGCTGCCGAACTCGTCGGGAGAAAGGGTCGCCACAATGCCGCTGTTGGCAAACGGCGTGTCGTGGCGGGAATTGCTCATCCCGTTGGTGCAAAACAGGGACGGCTCAGAAACGCTCGGGATGACCGTTCCTCCGGCGCACATGCAAAACGTAAAGACGTCGCGCCGGCGCGAGCGACCAGCGAATAGTCGGCCGCTCCCAGCAAGTTGACGTATTCCGGCCGGCCGTATTTCTGCAGATTGACCTCTTCCTGCGGATGCTCGATGCGGAGCCCCAACTGAAACGCCTTTGCCGACAGAGGAACGCCCGCGTCGTAAAGCATCTGATAGGTATCGCGGGCGCTGTGTCCGATTGCCAGGAGGACGGCACGCGCCGGGATCAAACCGCTCGAGGTCTTCACGCCGCGGATCTGGCCGTCGGCGATGTCGAGTCCCTCCAGCCGGCAGCCGAAGCGGTATTCACCGCCCATGGCTTCGATTCTTCGCCGGAAGTTGCGGCAAATGAGAGGCAGGCGATTGCTGCCGAGATGCGGGCGATATTCGTAAGCGATCGACGAGCGTCCGCCGCACTCCACAAACCGCTGAAGCACCCAATCGACGTCGGGCCCGGCAAGGCGGCAGGTCAGTTTTCCGTCGCTGAAGCAACCGGCTCCCCCCTCGCCGAAGAGGTAGTTATTCTCCTCGTCCAGTCCGCCCCCGTCATCGAACGCGCGGACTGCGGGAACCCGCTCCTTCACCGGGCGACCACGTTCGAGGATCAAGGGGGCGTAGCCGCGGAGCGCCAGATAATAACCGGCCAGCAGTCCCGCCGGTCCTGAACCGACGACGATGGGCCGCTCGTCGAGAGGCCGGTTGCCCGGCACCGGTTCGTCAAACCGGGCGGGGGCAAACCACTGAATATCGTCGGTCGCTCCACGCTGGGCCGTGATCCCGGCGAAACGCCGATCTTCCTCCGGCAGATGCACGACCGTGGAATAGACAAACCGCAGTCCGGTCCGAGAACGAGCGTCGAGGCTCTTTCGCAGAATCCGCCACTGCGTCAATTCGTCCGATTTGACTCCCAACCGCCGCGCAACGGCATCCGCCAGAGCCGACTCGGGCTCTTCAACCGGCAAGCGGA
This sequence comes from uncultured Planctomycetaceae bacterium, assembly GCA_963833105.1. Taxonomy (GTDB): domain Bacteria; phylum Planctomycetota; class Planctomycetia; order Planctomycetales; family Planctomycetaceae; genus DASPSM01. Next base: position 163,913 of record CAWHWU010000023.1, on the reverse strand, counting down.
TGTTTGAAACTTTTAGTGGCACGGGATGTCGGAATGCCAAAACGCGGATCGGGCGAAAACGCTATTTTATCAGTCGAGCCGTCCTGGCGACTATTGCCGGCGAGTGACCGATCGCACGGGCAGAAGCGTGCCCGGGGATGGCGGTTCGCTGCAATTCCGGATCCAATTCCTCAGGTGGGCTCGGTTCGGTCGACGATTCCGAGCATTTCCATCCGGCGGACCAGGCGGGTCCGCGTCATGCCGAGCAGGTCGGCCGCCCGGCTTTTGTTGTTGTCGCATTCCTTGAGAGTCGCCTCGATATGGGCTTTTTCCGCCTGAGCCAGGAAGGAATCGAGGTGCACGACCTGAGGGCGGAGAACGGGCCCGACCGATTGCGCGTCCAGACCGGTGCGGAATCGAAACGGCAAATCCTTCGCGCGGATCAACGGCTCGTTGCAAGTCACGCGGGCTTCGCGGATCACCGCCAACAGCTCGTCAACATTGCCGGGCCAATTGTATTCCGAGAATCGGTCCCAAACGTCGTCGCCGAAGCCGTTGAATTGTCGGGACTCGCCCCGATTCGACTCCTCCAGCAAATGTTGGGCGAGAAATCGCAAATCCTCCTGGCGGCGTCGCAGCGGCGGCACGGCGATGCACAGCTGGGTGATCAAGTGGAAAAAGTCGGGCCGCAAACGCTCATCCGCCTCGAAAACCGGCAGAGCGAAGGTCGTTGAGGCAATCAGCCGCAACCCGGGCTGCTCCGGCGTCTGGGCACGAAGGCTTGCGACGACGGCCTTTTGCACGTCGCGCGGCAAGCGTTCCACGTGGGCCAGGAAGATCGTTCCCGGCCGCAGTGCTGCGGACGAATCGAAGAACTCTTCACCCCGCGACGGACCGAAGAGGCGGCCCATCGCCTGTTCCAACTCCAACGGGGTCAACACGCGGCAGTCGAGCGGCACAAACGCGCGGGCCCGCGCGTCGCTCTCGTAATGGATCGCCCGCGAGACGTGCTCTTTGCCGGACCCTTTTTCGCCCCAGATCAAAACGGCCGTGGGCGTCGCTCGCGCAATGGCGACCTGCCCGGCGACGCGCAGCATCTCCTCGCTGCGACAGATCAGAGACTGAGTCCCGAAACGGCGTGCCAGGGCGACTCGCAATTCGGCCAGCTCGGCGTGCAGTTCGTGCGGGGGGGTGGCCGGAGGCGATTTTTCCGACGGCACAAAGGCGGAAGCGACTCCCAGAACGCCCGCCAGCGTCCCCTCTGCTTCCCACAGGGGTAGAAAGCTGAGCCGTCGCGGCTGCGGATCGCCCGTGCGGCAGGCGATCAATCCCGGGACGCACACCGGCTCGCCGGCAAAAGCTTCCGCCGGCGGACAGAGACTGGCGGCAAGCGCTTCGAGACTGCCAGGTCGCGGGTCGGCCACATATTCGCACAGCTGGCCCACGACTTCGTCGGCCGGCCATCCGGTCAATGTCTCGCAGCCCGCATTGAAGAACGCGATCCGCCGATCGGGCGTAATCCAAAACACGGGCGTTGTCGTCTGGCCGAGGAATTGCTCGGGACGGACCCGTCTCCGCCTGGGACGTTTCATCCTTTCATTATTACGAGGCGGTTTGAGACGAAGTCCAGCCCTCCCTTGCGCGGCCAGGATTTTGAGCTAGGGAATCGAAACCGAAAGCATGTCGGGAACCGACCCGTCGGACGCACCGTTGGGCATCGGCGCCGTTCCGTTGACCGGCTGGCCGTTCGGCAGCGAGTTGACCGAGGGAACGGCCTTCGGCGCAATGCTCGGACCGTTTGCCGAACCGGCGGCAGCCGGTGGCGAGACGCTGGTTGTCGACGGCGCCGTAGCAGCCGGCGCGGCACTGGTCGAAGGGGCCGTCACGGCCGGCGCCGCATTGACCGTCTGCGTCGCCGTAACGATTGGAGCCGCAGAGGCTGTCGGTGCCGCGGCCTGCGCCGGTACGGCAGGCCCCGGCACAGTTGCGGGCGGATTCGTCGTCGTGACGGCCGCCGGAGTCGGCGTCGCAGTCGCTGCAGCAGGAGCGGTCGCAGTTGTCGTTGTCGTCGTCGTTGTCGTCGCGACGGCCGGAGTGGCTGCAGTCTGTGTGGCTGCGGGCGCGGGCGCCACCGGGGCCGCCGCCGGCTTCGCAGTCGTCGCCACGGCGACAGCGGGCGTAGTAGTCGCGGCCGGAGCGGCCACCGCCGGCTTGGCCGCCGTTGCCGCGGCGACGGCCGGTTTGGGATCAGGCGGATTCTCGGCCAGCGACTTTGTCGGATCGGCAAAACGGCGTTCGACGAAATATTCCGACTTTGTCGGATCCGATTCGTCGGACCCGAAGAGCGACGGGTCCGATTGCTTTTTCGAGTAGATGCTGCCGTTATGGAACGGGCCGGCTCCGAAATACCACCGATCGGCGGCGATCGAGCGCGACTCGCTGATCCCCGATTGCCAGATCGGCTCGCGCGTGCGGCGGTTGTAGGCGAACAGGGCCACCTTCGCGGCGGCCATCTGGTCGTCTTTTTTGGCGAACGAAAGTTCCGGCATGGAGGGGATCAGGGCGGCCGCCGCGGACGATGCCGGCGTCACCGAAGCCGCCAGGCCCGCGTAGTTGTTGGGCGGCATGCCGAAGACGATTTCGTGACCGTCGGCACCCAGGGCGCCGACGCGCATTTCGACGACAAAATCGGCCTGGTCGACCTTTTCCTGCAGCAGGCATCCGTCGCACATCATCTTTTGGCGGAGAGAGCTGACGATGTATTCCGACGTCACAAACCCGACGCCGGGAACCTTGTTGTTGACGTATTGCGTGTCGAGAAAAACCTTCTTCCCCGTCAGGATGCGGAAATCGATCTGCGCGACCGATCGATCGACGGCGTCGCCGGCAATCAGTTGCTCGGTCGCCTTCTGCGCGACGACGCGGCCACAGCCTGCCACGCACAGCACCACAAGGGCTGCCATTCCGCAGGGAATCGTCGACCGCTTTTGACGGCGGAAAGGAGCGAATTGCTCCTCCAGGAGAGAATCGTCAAGTCGTAGCATTGCGGCGTGCACCTCACCCGACAGAAACCGAACGTTCTTCGACTGCCAAGCAAAGCCCGACGTGGCGTGTGACCGATTCGGCCCGAGCCGAAAACGGAAGCGCGAGCGCGGCCTTTGAGACGACGCGTCGAAAGAACAACCGATAAGGAAAAGAAGTCTGACGGGGGAGAGAGGTGAGACGCCAAGTATAATGGTTCGTTGATCTTCGCCAACCCGAACGCCGGCGGATCGAGTTGCCTGCTCTTTTTAGTTATCCCAGCTTCTCAGAAATCCAGCCGAACGATCAGCCTTTTCGAATCTCCAGCACAATTTTGCCGATCGCTTGCCGATTGACGAACACATTCAGCGCGTCGGCGAAGCGTTCGAGCGGAAAGGCTTGCGAGACCAGGGGTTTGATCGCGCCCTGCTGGAACAGCTCGAACAACGACTTGCAGTTTTCCCGATAAACCTCCGGCTCGCGCTGCCGAAATTCGCCCCAGAAGACGCCGACGACCTGGCAGCCTTTGAGCAGGGCCAAATTGACCGGATATTTGGGGATCGTTCCGCTGGCAAAGCCGACGACCAGGATTCGGCCGTTCCAGTTGACGCAGCGAGTGCACTGGTCGAACAGATCGCCTCCCACCGGATCGAAAATCACGTCGGCCCCTTTTCCACCGGTCAGCTCTTTGATTTTGTCCTTGAGCGAACCCTCGGCGTAATTGACGAGCACGTCCGCACCGTGTTGCCGGGCAATCTCCAGCTTGTCGGCACTGCTGGCCCCGGCGATGACGCGGGCGCCGAACGCCTTGCCGATTTCGACCGCCGCCAGGCCCACGCCACCGCTGGCGCCTAAGACGAGCAACGTCTCGCCGTGATGCAGGTCGGCCCGCTGCGCGAGGGCGTGGTACGACGTGCCGTACGCAATCCCCAACGCGGCGGCCACGTTGAAATTCATCGTGTCGGGGATTAGCTCGACCGCGTTCGCGTCCACGGCGGCTCGTTCGGCCATCGCGCCGGTCCCGGACAGGGCCATCACGCGGTCGCCCGGCTTGACGCCGCTGACTCCCATGCCGACCTCCGTGACGATTCCCGCTAACTCGGATCCCGGCGTAAACGGAAACGGAGGCTGGAACTGGTACCTTCCGGCGATCTGCAGGACGTCGGGAAAGTTGAGTCCCGCGGCATAGACGTCAATCAGCACCTGTCCCCGCACGGGCGCCGGATCGGCGACCTCTTCCAGGGTGAGATTTTCCGGCGGACCAAAAGATCGGCACACGACGGCTTTCATTGGATTCGGTCCTTGATGGGACTCAGCTGATCAGTTCAAGAGATCCAGGCGGCGCCCGACCGAATCGAATCGGCTGGCGAGCGCGGCCATTTCTTTGGGCAAGCACTGAAACACCGCATGGAAGGACCGGCCCGCCGAGTCCGCGTCGCCCGTGGCGGAGCTGGCCCAACTTTGGGCGACCGCGTCCAGAACGTCAAGAAGCCGCGCGAATTCGTCGGCCGGTTCGCGGTCGAGCAGCCGCTGCGCATCCGTGAAGATCACCACGCAGCCGCTGCCGTTGAGCCAATCCAGATCGGCCAGGCATTCGTCCAGCGCGTCCCAGTTTTCGCCAAAGTAATACGGAAACTGCAGCGCCGCGGCCGTCTCGTCAAAGAGTGCCGCCGTAGTTTGCGACTTCGAGCCGCGCACGATCCGCACGGCTGGCTGCCGCCCCGGCATTTTCTCGAGCGACCACGCGAAATTGCACGCTTCGCTCGGCGTCGCCGCCAAAAGGTGCAGATACGGTGGTTCAAGTTTAAACAGTCGCTTGGCGTGCATGGCTCAACGGACGCGGAGGAACGAGGCGTAGTGGTTCGGCGTGAAGAAGGCGCTGCCGTTCGACCCGGTGATGAGCCGTTCGGCGCCGCGGTTCCGGCCGGGGAGATGCGGATTGACGTCCCACTCCTGGTATTGGATCGCATTCCCTTGCGCATCCGTCCGCGGCAAGACCTGTTCGCCGTCCCTGCCGAGGTTCAAATAATGGCGGCTCCCTTCGTATCCCTGCGGTGCTTCGTGATGTTCATCGATGAATTTGAGAACCTGAGCCACCTTCGGCGGGACGAGATTCGGCGGAGCTGTCGAATCCCATTCCGTCCCCGCCCGTGGCATGTTCCGCTGCACCTGCGGCCTCGAGGTGTCGACGGCGGCGGCCCCGTCGAGCGGCAGCGGCCGATCGGCGATGTGCCGCGGCGCCCGCTCGTAAAACGGCATCGCCTCGCTGAGGAGCCGTTCCAAGTCCTGAATGCGCCGCTGGTCGCTGGGGTGAGTCGACATGAATTCGGGAGGGTGGCCCCCTTTATTCGCCCGGGCCATCCGCTTCCAGAGGTCGATCGCGGCGTGCGGATCGCGCCCCGCCACCGCCATCAATAACAGGCCGATATGGTCCGCCTCCGACTCGTGCTTGCGGCTGAAGGGGAGTAAGAGGCCGAACTTGCCGCCGACCCCCAGCAAACCGAGCACTTCCTGCTGATGCCGCGGGTCCATGCTGGACATCGCACCGGCGGCCGACGACTCGGCAATCTGCACCATTTGCTGCTGGGCCATCCGCTCGGCCCCGTGATGAGCCAAAGCGTGGCCGATCTCGTGTCCCATCACGGCCGCCAGCGCATTTTCCGTCTGGGCGATCGGAAGGATTCCCGTGTAGACGACGATCTTGCCCCCCGGCAGGCAGAAGGCGTTGATCTCGTTGCTCTGGACGACGTTGCATTCCCACTGGAAATCGGGAGGCTCGAGTCCCGTGGATTGCACAAAGTTCGGATCGCGCGACGCCGCCACCAATTCCTTTGCCAGCCGGCGGACGACGCCGACCACCGGCTGGTTCTCGAGCACGTGCGACTGCGTGAGCACCTGGCCGTAGGCCTGCGCTCCGAGGGCCGCCTCTTGCTGCGGGCCCATTCCCACCACCTGGTGCCGGCCGAAGGGGCCCTGCTGACAGCCGCGAAGCGCCATGAAGCCGATGAGCGCCGCACCGATCAGAATCGGCAAGATGCGAATGCGTCCTCGGGATCCATAATCGTAGGAGTCGTCCATGGAGATCCTCGAATCGGGCTCGAGTCGGCGAAAGGTGTCCTCGCGAGCGCGGGGAGCAAACGGTCATTGTAACTTCACCTGCGGCGATTGCGACGGGACGACGGCCCCGCGCCGATCGGCCCTTTTTGGCGCTCGGGAGGGCGTCACGGTCCGATCGCCAAGCATCGAAAATGCGTGAAGATCAAGGCCTTTTCGCGCGGTCCGCACGCGATCAGCAGCACTAGCCTTGATTTGCCGCAACCCCTAGAATAACCCCGGTTCCCATGCGCTGACGGAAAAAAGACTCTGCAAAAGCCGCCGAAATGCTCGATCCCCGCATCCCGTTCAAGAACCGGTGGCTCGCCGGGGTCTTCGCCTGCCTGATTCCCGGCGCGGGCCACTTGTACCAGGGGCGGTGGTTCAAGGGGATCGTCTGCGGCCTGTGCGTGCTGGGGACGTTTATTTACGGAATGGATCTCGGCGATTGGGGCGTCGTGTATTGGAAGCGCGACCCGCTCAACGTGCTCAATCCGTTTTATGCGCAGCTCTTCGTCGGCCTGCCCGCGCTTCCTTCGCTGATTCAGTCCCGCCGTTACGAGAGCCACGAAAATAGCGACCAACGCGGGATCGAACGTCCCCTTTCGGCTCCGTTCGAGGGAAAGCTCGTCGTGCTTGATCCGTCGAGCGGCCTGTCCAACGGAACGGTAAAGGGGCAGCTCTCGATTCACGCATCGGACCAACCGGACGAGGCGGGGGCCGTCAGCGGCGAGCTCACGGGTACGCTGACTCCACGAAACGGCCCCGCGCAGGAGCGGAAGCTCGCGCTGGGCGACGTGCCCAAACTCGGCAAACCGGTCTCGGCCGATCCGGAACGCAGCTTCGAAATCAACGTCGTCGACACGACAACCAAGCCGCCCCGAGCGGTCGCCCAGCTCACCGGAAATATTCCCCGCGACTTCTGGGACCGGTTCGAGGCGCCTCCCGACGAAGATTATCTCCTGGAGTTGCACCGCCAGCTCGGCAAGTTTCATGAGCTGGCGATGACGTTCACGATGATCGCCGGCCTGCTCAACATCCTGGTGATTCTCGATGCGGTCGAAGGGCCCGCTTATGGTTACGGGGATGTTGACGAGAGACTGAACGCGGAACAATCCACGCCGGCCGCCGCGGCCGCCGGATCCGACAAGCCGCCCGCCCCCGTCCCCGTCGCGGCCAAGGGGCCGGAACAGGCCGCCTCGAAATAAGTCATCACAATTTGCAGTTTCGCCGGGCCCGCGCGTCCGCTTGAGGATTCACAACGATGCCGTCGCTCCTGTTGGCCAATGGAATGCACGTGGCCTGGTACCTTTTGCCGCTGGCCTTCTCGGTCAGCGTGGTGTACAGCGCGACTCGATTCGAGTACCCGCCGCAAATCGTGCGGCGCTCGGCCCGGCTGTTTGTGACCATTCTGGTCTCGATGGCCGCGGTATTTGGCCTGCTCTGCCTGCTCTCGTGGAACCTGTGACGGTCCCCGGGGTCTCCGTTCACTTCGCACGGGCTCGCCGACGTGTATGCTTTAAGGCAGACCGGGCGGATCGGGATGGCGAAACGTGCTCAACTTCTTCTCTTCGCTGTTTAACACCGAGGGATTCCGGGCCCTTTTCTTCGACAGGCATTGGCCCCGGACGCTGGTCTGGCTGCATATCCTCTCGGCGCTCGCCACCTGGGCCGCTTTTACCACCACCCTCGTCGCGCTCAATTACTACATCCTTCGCCGCAAGAACGCGCCAGCGCCGCGCGCCTTCTGGATCTTCGAGGGGTTCCTGTTCGCCAGCGGCACGCTGTTTCTCGTGCAGGCGATCCTCTTCGGCTGGCCCATTTACCGGTTTGTGCGGTCTTGTGGTTGTTGACGGCCGCCCTCTCGTGGGCCGCCGTCTTCACGCTGATCCCCGTCATCCCGCGGATCCTCGCGCTGCGGCGGCCCGAGGAACTCGCCAAGCGAGATCGCCGAGCGCAAAAAGGCCGAAGAGACCCTGCGCGGTGAGCGAGCACCGCTTCCGCACGATGGCCGAGACGATGCCCGCCATGGTGGCCATCTTTCAGGGGACGGGGCACGTCTACGTCAATCCGGCCGCCGAGACGATGATGGGCTACTCGCGGGAGGAACTCCTGCACCGCAGCTTCATCGATTACGTGCATCCCGACTTCCGCCAGCTGGTGATGGAGCGCTGCGGCGGCCCGGCAGCGCGGAGAGGACGTCTGCCTCGCGCTACGAAATCAAAGTCGTCACGAAACAGGGGGCCGAAGTTGTGGGCCGACTTCACGGCCGCCGTCATCGAGTACGACGGCAAGCCGGCGATCCTCGGCGTCGGCCTCGACATCACCGCCCGCAAGCAGATGGAAACCGCCCTGCGGCAGGCGATGGAGGCGGCCGAAGCCGCCAGCCACGCCAAGAGCACGTTCCTCGCCAACATGAGCCACGAAATCCGCACGCCGATGAACGCCGTCATCGGCATGACCGATCTCGTGCTCGACACCGAGCTGACGCGCGAGCAGCGGCAGTACCTCGAAACGGCCCGCGACTCGGCCGAATCGCTCTTGGCGATCATCAACGACATCCTCGACTTCTCCAAGATCGAGGCGGGCAAGCTCGAGCTCGAGGCGGCCCCCTTCCGCGTGCGCGACCACGATCGAAGACGCGATGCGGTCGCTCGCCGTCCGCGCCACGCACAAGGGATCGAACTGGCCTGCCGCTTCGATCCGGCCGTGCCCGAGGTCGTCGTCGGCGACCGCGTGCGCCTGCGGCAAGTCCTGATCAACCTCGTCGGCAACGCGATCAAGTTCACGCCGCGGGGCGAAGTCGTGATGGAAGTCTCCGTCGCCCGCACGTCCGCGGCAGGCCGCCTCACGCTGCGAATTTCGCGTGACCGATACGGGCATCGGCATCCCGCAGGACAAGATCGTCTCGATCTTCAACGCCTTCGAGCAGGGCGACGGCTCGATGACGCGCCGCTACGGCGGCACCGGGCTGGGCCTGGCGATCACCTCCCGCCTGATCCACTTGATGGGAGGCAAGATCTGGGTCGACAGCCGCGTCGGCGAGGGCAGCACGTTCCACTTCACCGCCGCGTTCGGCATCGCCGATCCGCAATCGGCGAGCGTTCCTCGCTCCGGGCCCGTCCAGATCGACAACGCCAAGGCGCTCATCGTCGACGACAACGCCACGAATCGGCACATCCTGGAAGAAATCCTGCGAAATTGGGGCATGCGGACCGCGTCGGCCTCGAGCGCGACGAGGCGCTCCGAGCTGCTCGGCGAGGCGGCGACGCGCAACGAGCCCTTCCAGATCGTCCTGTCCGACGTGAACATGCCCGAGGTCGACGGCTTTGCGCTCGTCGAGCGGTGCCGCAACGACCAGCTCCTGCGGGACAATGTCTTCATCATGCTCACCTCGGCCACCCGCTCGGGCGACACCGCCCGCTGCCGGGCACTCGGAATCCGCGCACACCTCGTCAAGCCGGTGAAGCAATCGGAACTTTACGATTCGATCGCCGAGTCGCTCGGCGTCTCGGTTTCGACGCTCGGCAGTCTTTCCGATAAGCAAGCCCCCCCTGGCACCCGCCGCGCCCCTGCGGATCCTGCTGGCCGAGGATAGCCTGGCCAATCAAAAACTGGCGATCGGACTACTCTCGAAATGGGGCCACCAGGTCGCGCTCGCCACCAACGGCCGCGAAGCGGTGGCGACGGCCACGTCGCAGGAGCACTTCGATCTCGTCTTCATGGACGTGCAGATGCCCGAAATGGACGGCTTCGAGGCGACGCGCCACATCCGCGAATTCGAAGCCGCAAACGGACGCCCCCGCATGCCGATCGTCGCCATGACGGCCCACGCGATGAAGGGAGACCGCGAGCGGTGCTTCGAAGCGGGGATGGACGGCTACATCTCCAAACCGGTCCGCGCCGCCGAGTTGTCGCGGATCGTGGCCCAGTTCGCCCCCGGCAAGCATCCGTCACCCGCGGCCGCGAAACCCTCCGAGCCGACCGTCGACACGGTTGTCGATACGGGCGTCGACGAGCCGCCCCGTGCGCGCCCGTCGATCGACATGGACTGGTCAGTCGCACTTCAAAACGCCGGCGGCGACCACGACCTATTGCGCTCAGTCGCCATCGCCGCACTCGACGAGTGGCCGACGTTTGTCGATCAGCTTCGCACAGCCATGGCCAGCCGCGACCAGACGACCATTCGCCGCATTGCCCACACTTTCAAGAGCGCCTTCCGCACGTTGGGCGCCCAGGACGCCTACACCCTGTCCGACCGTCTGGAAACGGCGGCCACGACCGACGACCTGGCCGGTTATCCTCTCGCCGAGCTCTTCGAGGCGATCGAATCCGTCACGGTTCAACTCACCACCTTCGTCGGCAAGCCGCAAAGCGTGTAGTGAATGAATGAAATGGGATTTTCACAGGAGGGAACAGAGGCAACAGAGTGGGGAGCGAGGCAAACACCCCGCTGGATGCCTTTATGAATTTCCTCCGTTTCCTCTCTTACCTCCTGTTCAAACATTGTTTTGTTTTTTCCGGGGACAAATTGAGGTACCAGGTGAATCGAACATCGGCATATGTGCGGGAGTCATCGAATCAAATCAAAGGCGGTTTTAACAGGAGGTAACAGAGGCAACGGAAAATACAGCATAGGATTCGAGTTCGGCCAGTCTCGCCATCCTTCCCTATCCTCTGTTTCCTCTTAGACTTCCGTTGTTATTTTCTTGGCACCACGGGCAACAGTCATGCATGCCCTTTACGAACAAGCGAGCTCCTTGACGGAGACGGTCATTGCGGCTGGCATTGAGGTTCATCGCGATAAGGGTCCCGGACTGATCGAATCGATCTACGAATGGTGCCTTACCAAGGAACTGGAGTTACGAGGACTTTCCTGCACGAACCAGCGTGTCGTTGCCATCAACTACAAAGGATTCACGCGTGAGGAGCCGCTTCGCTTCGACATCCTGGTCGAAGGATGTCTGCTCGTGGAAATCAAAGCGGTCCAAGAGATCGTGCCGATTCATAAGGCACAACTATTGAGCTACATGAAGCTCCTTGATGTGCCGCTTGGCTTGATTTTGAATTTCCATGCCATGCGGATGGTCGACGGCGTAGCGCGTTTAATGCTGCCGGACGCGAATCGATAGGACGTGCGACCGTGCCTTCATCCGCGGAGGCCGACTTGTTGGAGCAGGCGGTCCGTCTCGCGGTAGGCTTCGGTGACCCAGTCGTTGATCTTGTCGGGCTCGGGGGCGTATTCGAGTTCGATCGAGATCGCGCCGTCGACGCCGAGCGATTTGATTTCGCGCAAGTAGGGAACGAAATCGACCACGCCCCGACCTGGCGGGAGGTCGCCGTGGACTTTGCCGTCGCAGTCCGAGATATGCACGTGGATCGCCTTGCCGCGAAGCTTTTGTAATTCCGCCGGCGCGACGCGGGCCAGGTGCAGGTGCGAGACGTCGATGTTCGCCCGAACTGCCGGATGGCCCACCGCGTCGAGAAACTCGACCATCCGGTCGACGTTGTTGAGGAGCGAGAGGGGGAACGGCTCGAGCTCGAGCGCAATCTCGAGGCCGAGTTCTTGGGCCCGCTCGGCCAGGCGGCGGCAGTTGTCGGCCCCCGTCTGCCACTGTTCGGCGGGCGGAATCACTTCGCGGTTCCAGATGTACTCGCCCAGAACGAGCAGCAGGTTTCGCCCTTCGAGTTCGTAGACGAGGTCGAGATAGGCCCGCACGCGATCGAGGTGGAACCGCTGCACGCTCGGATTGAAATCGATCAGGCCGGCCGCCACGCAACAGACCGAGACGATCGGCAGTTCGTGCCGTCGGCACTCGCTGCGGATCAACCGCCGTTCGCGGACGTCGATATCGAGCGGGTCGGCGAAGATGTCGATCGTGTCGAAGCCGATCTCCTTCGTGCGGCGAATCCCCCAGCTCGTTTCCCGCCCCGATTGTGCCCAGGCGGAATTGATCAGGCCCAGTTTCATTTGAAGTTCCAGTGAATCGGGCGGACCACGTCGGCCGCCAGCAGAATGCCGAAGACGATCCCGGCGATCAAGAAGCCGATCAAGGCGCGGCGGCCACCGTCCGGGCCGAACCAGATGACGAGCCGGCGTCCATAACGCGAATGTTCCTGCAGCCAGCCATGATGCCAGATTCCGAACAGACAGAGCCCCACGATCATCGCGCCCATCGCCGTTTGCGTGGCATTCATCCAGGCAGCATATCGGAATCCGCGGCGACGGGGACAGTCTGCTTGCCGTCGCGCGGTGTCCTACGAGCCAGTATCTTACGAGCCGCCGGCTTTACGCCGGCGGTCTTCCGAGCGCGCCCGACGCACTGCTCGAAGACCGCCGGCGTAAAGCCGGCGGCTCGTTAAGAAGGGGAGCGATTTCGTATCGGAAAAGCGTTTTTTTGCAGCTCGAATGGCAAGCTGGCAACTTGCCCTACGTTCTGTCGGAGATCGCCCCGGTTCAGGCTCCGATTCAAGGCGCGCGTTCGGGCTCGGCGATGTGTGCGGCGAAGAGGACCAGCCCCGTTGATTCTCCGAATTCTGGGATCGGAGAGGAGGTGCGCTTGGACAGCCTCCGGCTGGGCCGGGCCGGTTTCCAGGAATAATGGCCCACAGCTGAGCGGCGACCGCTCAGCTGTGGCACCAACACCAGGGCGCAGTCGACCAGGGTGGGGCGATCCGCCTTTTGGCGGTGCGTCCACAATGGCCGGGAGGGGCGAGCTGCCTTTTTTTCCGACGGCAGACACGCACACTCCCATTTGCATTATCCGGCTAGAGTCAAGGGGGGTGGCGGCCGGGCCGATTTTTCTGTGGTGATATTCCTTTTTTTGCGCCGCAGAAAAACCAGAAAAATCGCGGAAACTGTTCAAAAATAGTTCAGGGGCGGCGGACTGGACACTTGGGTAAATGAGAAAATCGGCCCCCGAGATGCATTTGAGGGACGATTTCAGCCGCGGCGGATGGCGTCCATCGGCATCATCCGCATCGCCCAGACCGCCGGGTACAGTCCGCCCAGGACGCCGAGCCCGGTGCTGAAAATTGCCGAGAAGAGCAACAGTCCCGGGCCGGCGACGAGGTGGATGCGGTCGGGCCAGATCGAGTTGATGATCCCCGTCCCGGTCCAACCGACGAGGCACCCGGAAATGCCGCCGCACAGGCCCAGGACCGCACTCTCGGACGTGATGAGCCGCATCACGTCGTAGCGGGACCAGCCGTTGGCCTTGAGGATCCCGAACTCGATGATCCGCTCGGTGACGCTCATCAGCATGGTGTTGACGATGCTCAGGACGGCGATCGTCACGCCGATCCCGCTCATGATGGTCAGGAACAGATTGAGGTCGGCACTGAAGTCCTCGAACCGGGCGGCCCAGTCGGTGGCGCTACGGACTTCGATTGGAAGGGGGGTCGGTTTGCCGGGTTTGTGCGTGGGCGGGCCGGCGGCCGGACCGCTGGCCGGCACCGTTCCCGGGGAGGCGGTGGGCAGGGGGAGTTCACTCATCAGGCGGGCGAGCAGGTCGAGGAACAGGTTGCCGGTGACGAGCGACTCGCGGCTCGAGGAGGGCTGCCAGGGCTGGATTTCTCGCCCTTTGAAGGCGTCCTGAATCAGGTGGATGAGGACGGGATCGCTGATGTCGCCCGTCTGCTCGATGTAGTAGGCGCTGACCGATTCCCGGCCGAACCGCGTGATCCGCCGGACCTCGTTGATGTCGAGGATGATGGCCACATCCAACAGCAGCGATCCGCAGTAATAAACCCCGACGATTTTCAGGTCGTAGCCGCCGACGGTCAGCGTGTCGCCGACCCCTTTGTGGAATTCGTCGGCAATCGGCCGACTAATGACGGCGTTGAGCGTGCCGCGGTCCTTCTCGGTCAGAAAGCGGCCGGCGATGATGTCGTTGCGGTAAACGCCCTGCGAAAGTGCGAGCCGCGTGGGAATGTCGGCCCCGAACAGGAAGCGGGGCGGGCTGATGATCGTTTTGCCGTCGATCACGTTGGCCCGCGTCCAAATCTCGGGACTGACAATGCGAACGCCGGGGACGCGGGCGATGTCGGCCCCCCAGGCCGCGGGCAGCCGTGAAAACAGAGGGATCGGTGCGCCCGGCTGCATCGCCACCAGGCCCTTGATGCGGCCGAACGTGTCGGCCACCATCTGGTTCAGCCCTCCGGCGACTGAGAACAGGCCGATCATCCCCATGATGGCGACGGTCAGTCCGATGAGCGACAGGAGCGAGCGCAGTGGCCGGCTCATCAGGTTGCGAATGGCGAATTTAAGCATTCCGGGCCCGCGAGGTGCGAGAAACGATTCGTGCGATCCGATTGCGGCGATCCAAACTATCACTTCGCTTGCCGGTCGAACAAGCGGAGCACGCAGTGCCGGAGGCAGTCTTGAAACCGGCTGTCGCCGACTCCTACAATGATGCACCGCGCCAAGCGCGGTCCCTTTTTTTATGCCCGAAATCGATTTCTATAAGACGTTGGGAGTCGGCCGCAACGCCTCCGCCGAGGAGATTCGCAAGGCGTACAAGAAGCTCGCGCAAATATCACCCCGACGTCCGGCCCGGGGATAAGGACGCGGCCGACCAGTTTAAAAAGGTCCAGGCGGCCTATGCCGTCCTGGGCGACGCCGAAAAAAGGGTGCAGTACGACCGCTACGGTCACGCCTTCAACGGCGGGCAATCGGGGCCTTATCGAACGGCCTGGGCCAGCGGCCCCGATGGCACGCACGCCGTCGATTTGAGCGAACTGTTCAACCAGGTATTTGGCGATGGTTTTCGAGGGGGCGCACACGGCAGCGGGTTCGAGCAGGGGCCTTTTCGGGGCGGCGGTGGTTCGCGGCCCCATTCGGCTGGCGAGTCTCCATTCGGACACGGTGAACAGTTTGGCGGCGGCTCCCGCAAGGGAGACGATCTGGCCTTCGAAGTGACCGTACCCTTCCAGGTCGCCGCCGAGGGAGGAAGCCACGGGCTCCAGATTCGCCGCGGAGACCAGGTCGAGCGGATCAACGTCAAGATTCCGGCCGGCGTTGAGGACGGGAGCGTCATCCGCCTTGCCGGCCAGGGACAGCCTGGACCGCAGGGAGGCGCACCGGGCGATTTGCTGCTCACCGTGCATTTCTCCCCGCATCCCTATTTCCATCGCGAGGGGAGCAACCTGCTGGTCGATGTGCCGATCACGCCGTCGGAAGCGGCCCTGGGAACCAAAGTTGAAGTCCCCACGCTTTCGGAAGGGCACGTGACGGTGACGATCCCACCTGGCACTTCCAGCGGCACCAAGCTGCGTCTTCGTGGTAAGGGAGTTCGCAATCCCAAAACCAAGGAGATGGGGGACCAGTTTGTCGTCGTGAAGATCGTTGTTCCTCACCAGACGAGCGACGCGGCCCAAAAACTCTACCAACAGCTGGCCGAGATCGAACCGGCCGCACCCCGCTCCGGGCTCTGGTAGCGCTCGACGGCGGGATTGTCCCGCTATCGCCTGCGGCTTAGGATGACTTCTGGCAGGGCCACAACTCAGGAATTCGCGGCGAGCGTTCATGCGCCATTCCCTCCAAGCGTCACGAGGCCTGCCGCGAGACCGGTGGGCCGCCGGGGTCTTTTTTGTCCTGCTCCTGGCGGGATTTAATCAGGCATCGGCGGCGGATCCGTCGCCGACGAAGGGAGGGGAGGTCAAAGCGCCCGCCGCCAAACGGCCGCAGCTTCCTCCGGGGCGGAAGGTCGAATTTGTCTCGGCGTTCCTGTTGTGGTTTGCAGTGGTGACGGTCGGATTGGCAATGGTGGCGCTGGTCATGGTGTTGGGAAGACGGCTGCGTCAGATTGTCCGGCGACAGCCGCCGGCCCCGACGGTTCCCGATCCATTTTGGTATTTAAAGAAAACCCCGACCAACGCGACGCACAGCAGTCCGAACGAACGGATGAAAGGGGACGGGCCCGGGCCGCAGCCGGACGGACGGCCCGCCTCGTGAAACGCTTCGCCCTCTCGCCGGCTCAACGGATGAAATCGTCGCGCGAATTCGCCCGGGTGTTTGAGAAAAGGGTGCGAGCAGGCGACGGCTGTTTGCTGGTGTACGCGGCCGAAAACGGCCTCGGGCGCACACGGTTCGGCGTGAGCGTCTCCCGCAAGGTGGGGAATGCCGTGGTCCGCTCGACCGTGAAGCGGCTGTTGCGTGAAGCGTTTCGACTTTCGCAGTACGATCTGCCAATGGGGCTCGACCTGATCCTGATTCCACAGCGTCGGGGGTCAGAGGGGGCGGGGCTCGCCGATTTTCAAAAGTCGCTCGTCGAACTCACCCGGCGCCTTTCCCGCAGGATGGCCTCCCGCACCTCCTGATCGCTGTGGCGGTCTTTGAACGACATTGAAGCAGATGAGCAACGCGGTTCGCTGGATCCTGAACCTGCCGGCCAATGTGTTGGTGGGCCTCGTGCGGATCTATCAGTTGCTGCTCAGCCCGCTCTTTGGCGGGCGCTGCCGTTTTTACCCCTCTTGCAGCGAGTACTTTATTGGTGCCGTGCGAAAGTACGGTGCGATTTCCGGATCATTCCGCGGAGTGTGGCGAATTCTCCGCTGCCATCCCTTCCACCCGGGTGGATACGATCCGCCGTGAATGAACGGCGACAGGACCTCGGTCCGGCCGCCGGTTAATTGCCGGCCGGACTTGCCGCAGGGGCCGACATCCACGCCGGTTGGCCGTAGCGTCCGCCGATCCACTGCGGCGAGCGGACGGGGACCGGCTGGGCCGGTGTCGTGCCCGACATCTGAACGGCCGGTGCCAGGCCTTCCGTCGAGCTGGCCGGCGTCGCCGAATCTGCCGCAGCAGGAGCCGGCGGAACGACGGGCGCGAGCGGCTGCGATTGACTTCGCTCCTGCATATCGGCTGTTGCGGCCGGCGTCGCTTGTGGCCCGACGATCGCGTGCGATTCCGCCTGGTCGATCGGGATCAGAGTCGGACGACTTTCAGCCGACGGGCCCGGGGCCTGCGACACGACATGCAACCCGCTCGCGGGATTGGCCGTGGTAAGCGATTGCGACTCGGCGGCCTTTGAGTCGCTGGCCGCTTGTGCGAATGAGGGGAGTGAATTCGCGTCTCCTGCCGCCTTAACGACGGCCGCCCGATACTCTTCGACGGGCATCGGATCGAAGTCATTGGCCGTTGTGGGAGCGTGCGAGACAGTGGAAACGTTGATCGCTGCTTGCGGACTGTAGGGCCACTGCTCAATTTGGCCCGGAGCCGCTGAGTTCGGGCTTCCGTTTGTCGGCACGACGCTCGCGGACTGGATCGGGCCGGCCGGCATCACGCCCGCTTGCAGTCCTCGGGCAGCCCGGCGTCGCAACGGCCACGGTGTTCTCATCGGCCGGATAAAGACCGTGCAGAGTCGGAGAACTCTCTCTCGCGACGGCCGCTTCGTCCGACGTCGGCAACGGGATGCGGACGGCCACGGCTGGTGGCGACGCATCACGCGGTGTGACGACCGGTTCGATCGCTTGATCACCGTTTAGCGGCTTCAGCGGCGGCTTGGGAGTCGGCTGCACAAAATTATGGAATCGTGCTTTCAGCTTGGCCAACGGACTCAGCGGCCGGTTCGCCTGAGCCGGTTGAGATCCCTGCGATTGAGCAGAAGCGACCGGCGGGACCACCTGAAGTTGCCCGCTGACATTGACGGAGGGCTGGCCCGATGCGGATTGGTTCACGTCACCCGGATTCAAACCGGGCGAAGGCACATCAAGCGGCCGCTGCGGTTGAGTTCGATTTCCATTCGATTCGGCGGCCGGTGCCGTCTCGGTTGGCACGGGGCTGACACTGCCCGGCGTAACCTCGGGTGCCGTCGATGGCGCCAGAGGTGGTGCTGTGGAAGCCGTCCCAGGCGCAGGCGGCGCCGTTGCCGGACCGGTTGCGGATTCGGAGGCGGGCGGCGCCGGCGGCGCGACAACGGGACCGGCGGCGGAAATTGTCGGGGCCCCTGGCGCGTCGAGGGACGGCTCGGTCCCGGCAGGTTGCGGGCTCGGCGTGGAGTCGGGTGTGGGCGATGCCGGCGCCGGCGTTACCACGACCTCCGGGGCGGCACCGTGAGGCCCTTCCGGCACTCGAGAGGTGGGCCAGATCGCACAGCCGGCAACCCCGAGTGCACAGGCTCCCAGAAATCCCAGCCGAGTCGACGGCTTGAATGACAGCATGACCGCGATCCTTCGCCTGCGGAACCGGAAAGTCTCGATCCAGTGTGCGAGACCTGGGCCGAAGTCCGTTCCGGCGCACGAGACAACATCGGTCGAAGGGGAAGTGGCGGATGATTGGAATGGAGCGAAAGCTGGACACGCCCGCGGCGGGGAGTCCAATTGTGCCCGTCGCTCAAACTCGCGGAACTTTAGCGCCGCGCCTGCCACGAGGAACCCGGCGAGCCGCGAAAAGACTGCCGAGGAAAGCGAAAAGACCGCCAATACCTGCGAGCCGAGGCGGAGAAGCTGCGTAAAGTTTAACGACCCGCGGAGTGGGGCCAATCCGCGGGTCGTCCGTTTTCATGCCTTGGCTGTTTTTTGCGGCCAAGTGCGGCAAATTCTTGGTCTTCGCGCGGTCAGTCGTTCATGACCTCTTTTTCCTTGGCGGCCGCCATCTCGTTGACCTTGCCTTCGGTCTTTTTGGTCAGCTCCTGGATCTGGTCCTTGGTCGCCTTGCAGTCGTCTTCGGTGAGCGTCTTTTCCTTCTCGCCCTGGTCGGCGTGCTTGTTCGCGTCGCGGCGGACATTGCGGATGGCCACCCGAGCCTCTTCGGCCAGTTCCTTCACGCGGCCACTCATTTGCCGGCGCCGCTCGTTGGAAAGCGCAGGAACGTTGAGACGAATCACCCGGCCGTCGGAATTGGGCGAAAGTCCGGTGTCGCTCGACTGAATGGCCTTGGCGATGTTGCTGAGGGTCGACGCGTCGAACGGGCGAATCAGAATTTGTTGCGGCTCGGGAATGCTGATATTGGCAATCTGCTTGAGCGGAGTGGGGGAGCCGTAAAAATCGACGCGGATCGAATCGACCAGGCCGGCCGTGGCGCGGCCCGTCCGCAGCCCCTGAAGCTGGCCGTGAAGCACCTGCACGGCCTTGTCCATACGTTCTTCGGCGTCGAGGAGAATTTCATCCTGATCCATGTTCTGCTCTTCCTTCGCGTAGGTTTCCATCGCGCCGAAGGGCCGACGCGGATTTTTTTTGTCGCTGACGAGACGTCTATATTATGGCGTCGACGGGCCGACGCGGGTGCCGATCCGCTCGCCCTGGATCACCCGCTCGATGTTCCCCTCCTGCTGGAAGTTGAACACGATGATCGGAATGCCGTGTTCCATGCAGTGGTGGATGGCCTGCGCGTCCATCACCTGCAGGTTCTGACGCAACACGTCCTGAAAGGAAATTTCCGAGTAACGGACGGCGTGCGGATTCTTTTCGGGGTCGGCCGAGTAAATTCCGTCGACCTTGGTCCCCTTGAGCACGACGTCGGCCTCGATCTCGCGGGCCCGCAAGGCGGCGGCCGTGTCGGTCGTCACGAAGGGGCTTCCCGTCCCCGCGGCCAGAATCACCGTGCGCCCTTTCTCCAGGTGCCGCACGCAGCGCCGCCGGATAAACGGCTCGGCCACCCCCTCCATGCGGATGGCCGTTTGCAAACGCGTGGGAACACCGACTTTTTCCAGCGCGTCTTGCAGCGCCAACCCGTTGATCACCGTGGCCAGCATCCCCATGTAATGGGCGGTGGGCGGATTGATGGTCGCGCTCACGGCGGCGAACTCCCGACCGCGGAGGATGTTCCCCCCTCCGCAGACGATCGCCAGCTGCACACCCATCTGCACCACGCGGCCGATCTCGCGCGAGATGGCCGCCACTTCCGTCATGCTAATGCCAGATTCTCCCCTCCGGCAAAAGCTCTGACCGCTGAGTTTTAACAGGACCCGGCGAAAAGCCGGCTTGCGGGTTTCAGATTGCTGCGACATCATCGGTGAAGTGTACCGGCCGGCATCGTCAAACCAAAGCGATCCTGATTTTGCCCCCGCCATTCTTCGAAGGCGATCCCAGCCGTGCCGAGAGTGCCGCCTCGCTTTTGAGCCGCGTCCTTTCGCTGGCGGCCTTAGTGTTGATCGCGGCGACCTGGCCGTTGTGGACTCCGCCAACCGTGTTTCCACGCGTTCCCTTGGTCGGCCTCTTCCGCGGCGTGCCCGGCTGGCTCGAATTCACGGCTTTAGGCGTGGCTTGTTGCGCACTGATCGTCGCGTTCGTCGCGGGAAGTTCGCGACGCATCAGCCGCTGGTCGCTGGTTGCCTTTGCCGGCGCTCTCGTGTTTCTCGCGCTGGCCGATCAGCATCGACTGCAGCCGTGGGCTTATCAGTTTTCGCTGCTGGCTCTAGTGCTGGCCGCGCTGCCCGCGTCTGAAGCGCTTGCCTGGGCACGGCTCCTGACGGCGAGCATCTATTTTTACTCAGCCCTCTCGAAGCTCGATTGGACGTTTTTGGAATCGGGGGGCGGACAGATCGTCGCTGGCTTGTTGACGTTTCTGCACGCCCGCGGCGAATTGACCGAATCCTCCGAGCGCGTTTTGGCCGGCGCTCTGGCGGTGGGCGAGCTGCTGATCGCCATTGGACTCTGCTGGAGACGCTCACGGCGGCCCGCTTTCGTGGCGTCCCTCGTCATGCACGCACTGCTACTGGCCGCGCTCGGACCATGGGGCGCCGCGAGCAAACCGGGCGTGCTGTTGTGGAATGTCTATTTTCTAGCCCAAAACATCGTCCTCTTTGGCTGGGCCGGGGAACGAGCCGCTAGTGCTACGTCGCCACGTTCGGTGACGAGCCGCCGGGTTAACCCCGGCGGTCTTCCCGAGAGCGCGTCGGGCGCCGATTGGAAGACCGCCGGCGTAAAGCCGGCGGCTCGTTGGACCTGCACGGCGATCCGCGGCCTGCTGGTCTTCGCCCTCTTGTTTCCGCTGACCGAACCGTTCGGCCTCTGCGACGTCTGGCCGGCCTGGGCCGTCTACGCCACCGGACCGGAACGGCTCCGCGTCACGATCGACGCAGCCGATCGCCAGCGGCTTCCCGCGGCACTCCAACACTTGACCGACGCCCCGCGATTCGTGGACGACCGTTGCCTCGTGCGGATCGATCGCTGGTCTCTCGAAACGACCCGAGCTCCCCTCTATCCGCAAAACCGCTTCCGCCTCGGCGTGACCCTGGCCCTGGCCCGCGCCGCGGGACTGGAACAAACGATCCAAGTCGAGATCGACGGCGCCGCTAACCGTTGGACCGGCCGCCGCTCGACGCGCACGCTGACCGGCAGCGCGGCCATTGCCGCCGAATTAAACACCGATTGGCTCAACGGCTTTCCGCGTGAGTGAGGGGCGAGGAGTGCGGGGTGCGGGAAAAGGATGAAGGCGGAAGGATGAAGGATGAAAAGCAGCAGGGCAGAGGAACGCGGGGTGACGGAAGCATCACCGCACGCGAAGCGTGCCCTCTGCGTTTTTCCCTCACCCCTCACCCCGCACCCCTCGCCCCTTCCTCCTTCATCCTTCATAATTCATCCTTTCCCCCTGATTTCGTCCGGAGCACCGCATGAAGACCCTCCTTGCCGTCGTCGTCACATTCACGCTCGCGACGTTCGCCCTGGCTGATGCGACGCCGTTGCCTCCCACGCACGCCGACGTCGCGTACGGACCCTACAAACGGAACGTGCTCGATTTCTGGCAAGCGGCAGGCACGGGTCCGCGTCCGTTATTGATTTACATCCACGGCGGCGGCTGGGTGGGCGGCGACAAGCAACAGAAACCCGACGCGATCCGTCCGTGGCTCGCCAAGGGCATCTCGTATGCCGCCATCAACTATCGCCTGACGGTGACCGATCCCCTTCCCGCTCCCGTTTACGACGCGGCCCGCGCCGTGCAGTTCCTGCGGTCCAAGGCCGGCGAATGGAATATCAACAAGCAACGCATCGCGCTGACCGGCGGCAGCGCGGGGGCCTGCACGTCGATGTGGATCCTGCTGCATGACGACCTGGCCGATCCGAAATCGGCCGATCCCGTGCTGCGGGAATCGACGCGGGTCACGGCCGCCGCCGTCGTGGCCGGCCAGACGTCAATCGATCCCAAAGTGATCGAGAAGTGGGTCGGTCCGAACGTGCTGAAGCATGGCATGATCTGGAAGGCGGTCGGCGAGAAGAGCATGGCCGACGCCCTCAAGAACTACGACAAGCACCACGCGCTTTACGTCGAGTTCTCGCCGTACAATCACCTGGACGGAAACGACCCGCCCCTGTTCATGACCTACGGCAACGACATGACGTTGCCCTCAAAGGACGCCGGCCACGGGATTCACCATCCGGTGTTCGGTCTGAAAATGAAAGCCAAGGCCGACGAGGTCGGCCAGGAATGCTACTTGCTCATCCCGGGCGTGTCGAAGCCGGGAAAGTATCGCAACGCCAACGCGTTCTTGACCGAGAAGCTGCTGGTGCGATGAATCACGACAAAATGATTCGGTCCAACCCGCCTGTCGCGCAGGCAAGACAAGCCTCCCCGTGTATCCGCAGAACCGCTTCGGGCTCGCCGTCGTCAGGGCACTGGCTCCGGCCGGCGGACCTCGCGGTCGTTAACAGGGAGCGCGGCAATAACAGCCGAGCCGCACCACGAAAGGCTCAATGGCATTCCGTGCCCGTTTGGCGGAAGGATTCTCAGAAACCGAACGGAAAGGCGCGCGGCGGTAAAAAGCGGCGGTTATCGGCCGACCTTCTCCGTCTCAACTGCTGACGCGCAATTCAGACGGAGAGGGTCGCGGCCGCACGTCTGCGCCGACGCGGCAAAAGAAGATCGCCGGAATCGTTTTTCAGTGGCCGACCGCGATCATGTCAATCACTTTTAGGGCAGCGGGTATTTATTAACACTCTGTCCTGTAATGCAGTTCTTTTCCCCCGCGGAGGTACTCGAGCCGGTGACGGTAACAATAACCTGCCCGGCGTTTTGGAGTTGGGCATCGCCCCCATCGATGTAGAGGTCGTTGACGGGACGTGATGACTTTGCCTTAACCAGGTAACCCGTTGTGACGGTCTGCACCGCGGGTGGTCGAACCCGACGGTACACTTTCATGGTTCCGTCGACATCTCTCCCGTTTACGCCTCTTTCTGTGGGATGATCGTCGCTGTCGTTTGGGTCTTTTCGGAACTCGCCAAAGAAAAGATGGACATAGATATCATTTGACGAGTTATTCGTGAGTGCCACGGGAACTGTGTACGGGTTGGACATCGAGGCAACGGTGCCGTTGTATTTGGTGGCTGGCGACACCGTCATGGTCCAGTCGAGTTGAGGCGGCGGATTGCTGTTGCAGACCTTGCAGGGAGCTGCGACGGCAACTGTCTGATAGTAATAGTAAGGCACGAAGTGGTGCCCTCGTCGAACGCAACAACAACGGACTTGGGTTTCGAAGTTCTGCGTCTGCGAGCATCCAACACCGTTGTAATTGCCCGAAATGCTGTAGCTGACCATCGGTTCCGATGGAACGCCGCTGCAGGTTACGTTGTAGGTTGCCGGCGGCGTATCGTTAGTCGGGAGGGCGGGACTGGGCGGAGTAAAGTAAAAATATTGGGGATAGCCGGGTAACTCACTGCCGGACGAGTCGTACTCATCGACTCCGACATAAACCGGCCACTGCGATTGGTGGCCGCCGTCGGCACTGTCGTAGTAGAGCCAGAGATCGCCCGTCAAGTCGCATTGTGAGCACACGATATTCGGATGCTGGGCGTCCGCAGTGCGAGGTTGGCAGAGACAAGCGAACGTCACTGCGACCGTCACCAGAGCGTAGAGGGGCCGGGCCGTCAGGATCATTGCAAGAGGTGTCAGCATTTTGGGTTTCATCCGATTGCCTTTCAAAGGGTGGTCGTTTCACAGTTGCCAATTCATTGTTGCGATCCTTCACCAGCGCCGATCCGTTCTCCGGGGACCCGCCATCGAGCGCCGTTACCGCGGCGATGCCGTGGCTGAATGGCCGAGCCTTGACGGGTCGCGGATTTGCCATAACGTCGCTAATTCCCGTCCTTGCAATCCTCGCAGTCCCCCCGCGCCATCGAAGAGACAACCACTGCGGGCGGCCACGTCCGCCTCGATCTGCTGGGGCGATCGCAAATCGGGCTCCAAGCTTTGCGTGACCAGCAGTCCTTGCGGAAGCAGCACGTACGCGAATCTGCCGCCGGCCGCGAAAAAAGCCAGGGGACGATACACCTGCTGATTTTGCGCCACAAATTCATTCAAACCGGTTCGCGAGAGCGAGCGTCGCAGCGAGACGGTCGAGAGCAATTCCGCCGAGCTCACGTTCCACAGACACATGGTGAGATCGTCCGTGACCGTGAGGACGAATCGCGCGGTCGGGTCGATCGCCCCGCAGCGGACGGGAGACCGATGCTCGAAGGGAGGGGACGCGGGCGTTGCGTCCCGGACCGACCACAGCCGGGCGATTCCATCGCTGGACGCCGTTAGAAAACAATCTTTATTGGCCGAAATGTCGACCCATTGGAGTTTTCCGAAATTGAGCAGTGAGGCAACCGGCTGACCGGTCCGGAAGTCCCAGATCTGGGTGTTCTTCTTCCAATGGGGCAGGCCACCAGAATTCGCGAGGGATCGTTGACAAACCGGGCGAACCCCGCGTTCTTTCCCCCGATCGAACCGGGCAGAATGCGTTTCCCGTCCTCCAGGGACCAGACCGTAGCGCCCTTGTGCGTGGCCACCGCGCAATACTTCCCCCCGGCGTCGATGTCGAGATCGAACCCCGTCGGGCTCGGGCCGATGTTCAGAGCTTCATGAAGCCTGTTTCCGGTGGCGAGATTCCAGGCGGCAGCGCGTCCGTCCCAGGAAACGCAAACGATCCGCGTCGCGTCTGGCGTAAACCGCAAGGCGACGACGTTGCCGGAATGACGCAAGGGCCCGCAGACCTTTTTCTTATCCACCGTATTGAAGACAGAAACGTCCCGCTCAGCCGCGACGGCAATCAGCGATCCGTCGGCAGAAAGCGCGATTCCGTGAATGGTGGCACCGCCACCGTCAACGTCAATGAACTCTGCACCGCCGGGATCGAATCGCGCGTCCGGCGCGGACCGCAGCAGACAGATCCGGCGATTCAGTTCCGCGGCAGCCAGTACGCGCGAATCCGACGAAACGGCCGAGCAGTGTGCGCGGCTTACCGGAAGCCGGTCTGTGCTCGTTTGACCTGCGATGTTCCAGATCCGCGCGACGCCCGCTTCGTCAACCGCGAGAATCCGGTCCGGCGACTTGAGCCAGTTCGCCGCGTTGAGCTGCACGGCAAAATGAATTGGTCCGCCGGATAACAATCCGCTCCGAGTTGCAACCGTGCACAGTTTTGGCCGAAACTGGAACACCAGCAGGGCCGAGCGATCGGGAGAAAACCGAAGCCCGTCCACGGCGCCGGAAGCAAGCCGCTGCCGCCACAGCAATTGGGCGTTGTCGACGTTCCACATCTTCACGACGCCCTGGTCGTCGGCGGTCGCAAACAGCTTTCCGTCCGGTGAAAACTCGGCGGTCGAATACATTTCGCCGGAATCGGAAGCCGCCAGCCGACCGGTTTCTTTTCCGGTCAGGGTATTCCACAACACGACAGGACCGGACCTGGTGCAATTGGCGAGAGTGGCGCCGTCGGGACTGAGCCTGATCGCCACGAATTTTTCTGCTCCCGGCACCGGTTTTTTCTCGACGCCCGTCTGCACCTCGTAGAAGTGCGTTGCGTCTTCGAAATTGAGAACGAGCAATCGGTCCGAGTCCGCGAATTCCGCGGTTGAGTTCCCGCGCGCCGCGATCAGCTTTCCGACCGGTTGGCCCGTTTCAACGTTCCAAACGCGATTGCCGCGGCCATAAGCGGAGGTGAATAGAAATCGTCCGGACCGGCTGAAGGTGATCGAACAACGATCAGGAACGCCGGCCTGGCCCGCGATCGGATCCAGCGACGTCAGGAGGGGACCTAAAAGGCGTTTTCCCGATGTTGTTTCCCAAATCCTCAAGCCATCGATCGCGCTGGTCGCCAGCCGCGATCCGTCGGGGCTGAACGTGCCTGCCCAGACCGTGCCAGGGTGGTCCAAGACCACCGGTGACTTGTCGCCATCGATCTTCCAGATTTTTACGGTCCCATTCTGGCCGGCGATGAAAAAGCGGTCGCGTTGCGGCGAAATCCCAGCCGCGGTCATGTCTCCGTCGAAGAACCACATGCCTTCCACTCGGGGAGTCGACTCAAGCACACAGCGGAGGCGCACTCGGTCGTTCAGCAACCGGTCTGGGTCTTGTTCGTCGACTTTCATGGCTTCCAAGAGCCAAGGAAGGGCTCTCGTCGGTGCGTACTCGTCGGACGACTCTGCGGCGCGCAGTTGCCGCTCGCCCCGCTCGCCGTAGGCGCGGGCGAGGAGTTCCTGCTTCTTCCGCAGCACCTCTTCAATTTCCTTGCGTGCGTTCTCGGAGTTCCGCCGTGCGCTAGTTTGGACGGCGGCATATCCCCATAAACCGCCTGAGAGTGCGACGAGAAACGCGAGGGCACCAATGACCAGTCCGGCTGCGGCCGGATTGCGGCGGCACCAGCGCCAGCTTCGTTCCAGCCGCGTGGCCGGGCGGGCTTCGATCGGTTCGCCGCGGAGCCAGTGGTTCAGATCGTCGGCCAGCGCGCCGGCCGTCTGGTAGCGGCTGGCCGGCTCCTTTTGCATCGCCTTTTCGCAGATCGTCTCCAAGTCGCGGGGGATGTCGGCGTTGAGAGTCCGTGGACTTTTCGGGTCGTCTTCAATCACCTGCCGCAGCACCATTCGCGGCTCGCCGCGGAAGGGAAGTTCCCGCGTCAAAAGTTGATAGAGCACCGTGCCGAGCGAATAAATATCGGACCGCCGGTCGACCGCGCCCCGCTTGCCGCCCCAGGCCTGTTCCGGGCTCATGTAGGCCGGCGTGCCCAGGATCGCGTGCCCCGTCGTGACCGTGTTATCGATCGCCTCGCGTTTGGCCAGGCCGAAGTCCATCAGCCGCGGATTTCCGTCGGAATCGATCATGATGTTCGACGGTTTGATGTCTCGGTGGATGATGCCGTTCTTGTGTGCGTAAGCGACGGCCTTGGCGACGTCAGCGATGAGCTGGGCTGCTTCGCGAAAAGAGAGAGGTTCTCTCTTCGTGCGATCGCTGAGGGTCTCTCCGTTGACGTAATCGCACACGATGAAGGGGGGCTCGCCGTCGAGTTCGACGTCGAAGACCGAGACGATGTTCTCGTGGCGAAGCTGGGCGATGTTTCGCGCTTCACGGGCGAATCTCTCGAGTCCCAGGGGACTGCGTCCGGTTTCGCCTCGAGGAACTTTGATCGCCACCGGCCGCTTGAGCTGCGGATCCTGGGCCAGAAAGACCGTACCGAAACCGCCGGCTCCCAAGCGGGATTGGACAATGTAGCGACCAAATGCGACCGGGTTGCGTTCCGGAATATGAATGATGGTTGAATGCAGCGCGGGACCGGTCGGAGTGGGATCGCCCTCAATGTGGAGCGTTCGGCCGCACGACGGGCATTGATCGGGTTTCGGCCCGTCGACGGTAAAGGTTTCGCTGCAGTGATGGCAAACGACGGTGGGCATCAGGAGATATCCCCGGAATCCGCGTTCATTGCACAGACCGCGACCATGAGCCGATTCGCAGTCGTCCGAGGCGGACATTCATGCCAGGAGCGGGAAAATCGAGTCGCCCCCCGTGGAGGACCCGATCGGAACTGTCAACTCCGATGTGGCAGCTCCCATCTGGGATTTTGTCCGCAAACCACGCAAAACGAATATCGCATTCCCGGGTGGCCGTACCACTCGACCCAGTGATTTCCCCAATGGATCACCGAGTCGTCGTCGCTCCTTCCCTGCGAGAGACTGTGAGGATCGGGCGAGCGCGCCGCCAAGCCCCTCGTGTTGTCCGAATCGGAATCCGTCACCGACCGGTCGCACGGCCGATTTCCGGACCCCCAGAAATGCCGTTTGCGTCGTGCTGCGATCTTGAGTGGGTACAGAATACGCGGCGGTGTTCGATTTTGCGACGAGTAGTTCTACCTAATTTCAAAAAATTTGTTTATGAGCGAAGAGCGCGTTTCGTTCGGTTAGATGATCGTATGGATGCCCTGCGCGTCCACGGCAAGCAACTCCGAATTACCAACGCGAATCAGTCCGCTGACGGAATGCCGCATGACGCGACCAACCGACCTCGGCACGATTGGAATACTAATGGTTACTACTAACGCGGTGAGTCGTGTCGCAGACGCCGCCTTCGGTCCAGCCTACCGACTGGCTCCGCAACTGCGAATAGCGTTTTTACAGCTCCTGTAAAAGACGCGCAGCAAACCACGGCGGCGGAACTGTTTCGGGTTTGACGAATTTCTCCCAAACACGAGTATTCGAGCGGACACAGATGCACGGAGCGGGGTCGCACCTTGGAGGCAAGTCGGCGATTGGTACTCGAGTTCATTGTCGCATCAGTTTGCGCAGCTCGGCGTCGTCGCTCTCCGTCCAAGTTGGTCGAGATTCGAACCACCCAGCGGCGATGCGGACCGCGCTTTGCCCCATCAGCAGGGTACGGTCCCTGCATGGCTGAGGTTTATGCTGCGTTTTGCAGGGTTTCATGGGATATGTGGACGCGGGCCTGGATTGGATGGGTACTGCGTGGCGTGAGGGTGCGGGCGTAGACTTCGGTCCAGACGCCGCTCAGGACCAGCATGCGGAGGTTGAGGACGACCTGGAGTCCGTGACGTTTCCAGCGCATTCCAGAGAGCTTGACCCGTTGCGTGAAGAGTGTCTTGCAGGCGGCCTCGGTCACGCCGCTGCCGATGGGCAGCCCCGCGTCACGGAACGCGTGATACCGCATCCAGACGCTGCGTCGCCGCAGGTACGAGCAGGCCGTTTCGTATGCGGCAGCCTGGGTTTTGTTCTTCGTTCCGGACCGAGATTCCAACGCCGCGGCCGAGTGCAGGATCCGGTGGACGGCGTTCGGTTCTTGTTTCAGCACCCGGCGCATGCGGCGCGCCCAGGCTGTCGCAGAGGCCTCGTCCAGGTTCAGGGATTCGGCGATTGTCGTCAGCCGCGAGGCCGCATGGTAGTAGTCCACCACCCGCTGCCACCTCAGACGCGTCTTCGTCACCGGGTGTCGCATGCGGCACAGGCGTTTGGTGTAGAACGCTTCTTCCTGATCGCCCGCATCGCTGATATACGCCAGTTGCGGGAGCGGGTCGGTCCACTGCCGCAGGATCTCCTGCAGCAGAGCCAGCAGTTCCTCGGTCATCGTCTGCTGGCCGAGTTCCGGAGCGAAGCCCAGCGACACGGTTCCCAGCCGCCGTCCCCGCCGGTCATGCACCGAAACCGTTGCGCAGGTGGCCACCTCGAAGAACCCGTGGGGCTGGTTGCCGACCGTGATCCCGTCACGGCCTACGGCCAGCGTGGGCTGGCCGCGTCCCTTCCGGGCAAAGGCCCGTTGGAGCAGGTCCCTGATCCGCCGGGCCTGCGCTTCCCGCCGCAAGGGAGCTGTGGCGTCGGACAGGCTCGAGAGCAACTGGCGTAATCGGCCAACGCCCATCGTCACTCCGTGATCGCGTTTCAACAGATCCAGAAGGGTGCGTTGCGTGGCTCCTGCCTGGCCGGCATGAAACCCCACCCGTTCGGCCAGGGCGGGCGTGCAGCCGTGCCTCAAACCCAGCGCTTCTTCCAGGGGAAACAGCGACGGCTCCCCGGCCGCATCCGAGCGGTATCCCAGCCGCCGCAGCGTGGCCGGACCAAACAGCGTCGAGATCTCGTGCGGCGTGGCTTCCGCACGACGCCGGTAGGTTTCGCCTTCGTGCCTGACGTGCGTGGGCCAGTCCGCATGGCTGGAAACTTCCAGCCGGTTCAGCACGGCCTCCAGAATCTCGCGGCCCATCTCCCGCAACACGGCCTGCAACTCCTGCTCGAATTCGAAGATCGTCTGGGGAGTGACTTGACCCTGCATCAGTCTTGCGACCAGCGGCCACAGCCTCTCCGCGTGCCGCTCTTGAAGCGCTCGCGCCTGGGCGATTGCCTGAACCACGTCTCCTTGCAACAGCAGACAGAAAACGATTCCATATGCCATGAGGGTGTCCTTTCCCTGTCGAGGCCGGTTTTTCCTGAACACAGCCTGACAGAAGGACACCCTCTTTTCATCAGCCAGCCAACTCCCGAGCCGGTGTCTCTCGAAACACCCCCCAAAACGCCGATTTCACCCGCCACAGCCGGATCGCACCCCATCAGCATGAATAAGGTGAAGCAAAGGGCTATGAGCAAAAGAAACAGCCCAGCGGGAACAACGAGGTAGGGCTCGCCA
This sequence comes from uncultured Planctomycetaceae bacterium, assembly GCA_963833105.1. GTDB lineage: Bacteria > Planctomycetota > Planctomycetia > Planctomycetales > Planctomycetaceae > DASPSM01. Next base: position 133,510 of record CAWHWU010000023.1, on the reverse strand, counting down.
CACATGCCGTCCATGCCGCCATTCTAGCGGACGGACGCGGGCGGTTTGGCGCGGGAGCTCAGTGACGTTTTCGCAAACGTTCGACTCGGGCGTCCTCCCGCCGCATGAGGAGTTCGACCGCGAGTCCCAATCCCGCTCCGGCAACAATCGGCCAGTAGGGCGGCGTGAAGATCCCGCCGGCGATTGCCCCGGCCAGCATCCAGACCGACAACCTGATCGGATGCGATCCCGTTCTCATGCCGTCATTCTACCCTCTATGGAAGGCCACTCCGGCGCTTCGATTCGGCTGCCGCTGCGTCGACCACCAATTCGGCCGCTCCGTGTGAGACGAATTTCTCTGCTTGACCACTTTGACAGGTTGCAGTAACCTCCCGCCCCACTCTTGCCGCGGTACCCATCAATCGCTCCATTTCCACTGTCCCACTGAAGCTCTTCTGCGCGTGCTCGCCTTTGCGCCTCTCTGCGCAATCAGCGGTGCGGTTCGTTGATCAAATGGCCGCCCAAGTTGATCGCAGAGCGGCACGGGCCGGTCGAGCGGACCGGCTGATGATCGGGACGCGCGGAGGTGCAGCGGTGGCAGCAGTCCACGTCTTCGGGAGTCGTCTCATGAACATCGTGATCGTGTGCCTGGCAGCCCTGTTCGCGTTTTACGGTTGGAAGACCCTCGAAGGGAAGCGGCACGCGATCACACGCGCCACCGATGCCCTGTCCCAAGAGCTCGAGTTTCGGGTTATGCCACTGGCTGAGCCGCCGGCGAAGTCCTAAGGCAACCGCCCTGACAAATCCGCGGCGAGACCCCACATCCGGGGACGTCGTACGCGCGTTGCTCAGAGCCAGTGTGGCTTTTCGAATCACCCGCATCGCATCACGATCAACGATCCGGGTGATTTCGCGCTGCTGCCGGGCGACGTGCCGGGTCCGGCCGCGCGCTGGGCCCGCGGAACTTCGGATCCTTTACTTTGACGCGCTCTTAGGGATCCGAGATCTCCCGCTCCGACGGCCTAAGGACCGATCGCAGGCGCGGTGGACATGCTGGCGTCGTAAGGCCCCGACCCCTCGCGATTCGCTAAACAGGTTTTTCTGCGGTGGTCATGATTTGTTGTAACATGTTGCAGTTATTTAACTTATGTTACACGGTGACAGTCGTCCGGAGCCGAGACAGCGAATTTTCGGTGGTGGGTCGGAACCCCTTTTATACCACAGAAAAACCAGAAAAATCCGCGGAGGCAGTTCGCCGGGCGAGGCGGAAAGTGGCCGTTTTCCGCGGGAAAACGGCCTGCTTTGGCCGGGGACGGGCGGGTTTTGGCGGCGGGGGCTCTGGCGTGAAAAATTGGGCGAAAGCGTAAAAAAACGGCGTGAGGCCGCCGGCCTGGTCCATTTTTGGTACAAAAACGGGTCGTTTTTGCGCCCGAAATCACGCCTTGGCGGACTCGACACTGCATGAGCGATTGGAAAAAGATCACTCTCGCCGACCTGGAGATGTTGCCGGTCGGCTATCGGAAAACGATCCCGGAGAGTTACCTCGACGAGTTCAAGCACATGAACGTGATGTGGTACACACATCTCTTTTCCTGTTCCCTGGACGACATATTTAATCGCGTCGGGCTGACGAACGAGTATTTCGAGGACAACCAGGCCGGCACGTTCGCGTTGGAAGGGCACATCCGCTATCTCAACGAGGTCCGCGTCGGGCAGAACGTGACGATTCGCACGCGGGTCCTCGGCCGGTCGGATCGACGGTTCCATATTCTGCACTTCATGACCAACGACGAGACGGGCAAGCTGTCGGCCACGCTGGAGGCAATCGGCACCCACGTCGACCTGCGGATCCGACGTTCGTCCCCGTTTCCCGCCCAAGTGGCGGCCGCGTTCGACCGCCTGTTGGCTGAGCATCAGCAACTTCCCTGGGCGGCTCCGGTCTGCGGCGCGATGCAGGTTTAAAAAGCCCTTCGACTTTCGAATTTCGACGTCGGCGGACGCAGTCTTGTCTTCAACAGGACCGGCAAACGTTCCGCGTCGAACGTTGGGTCGGCCCTTGACGGCCCGTTGAGAGAGGCGGGTATAATCAAGGGCTGTGGCCAGGTGCGCGTCGTGCCGCGTGCGACGCGCCAGGGGCGATCCCTAAACCAAAGTCGGATGTAGACTTCGGCGGCTTGGACTGAGGTGGCGGAACTAAGGAGAGCACGGATCTCATGACCGACTCGGGGCAAAACGCGGCGATCGATGAGTCGATCGAAAAACTCAACCAGGCTTATCACGCCATCCGCGACCAGATGGGGAAGGTGATCGTCGGCCAATCCGAGGTCGTCGATCAACTGTTGATTGCCCTCTTCAGCCGGGGGCACTGCTTATTGGAAGGGGTTCCCGGCCTGGCCAAGACGCTGATGATCAGCACGCTGGCCCGCTGCCTGTCGATGAGTTTCAGCCGCATCCAATTCACCCCCGACTTGATGCCGGCCGACATCAGCGGCACCGACGTCTTGCAGGAGAATAAAACGCACCGGCCAACGGGAGTTCCGCTTCATTTCCGGACCGTTGTTCCACAACGTCGTGCTGGCCGACGAGATCAATCGCACCCCGCCCAAGACGCAGGCCGCCTTGCTGGAAGCCATGCAGGAACGGCAAGTGACGGTCGGACAGGTGCGGCACATCCTCAACGACCCGTTCTTCGTGCTGGCGACGCAGAACCCGATCGAGCAAGAGGGAACGTACGCCCTGCCCGAAGCACAGCAAGACCGCTTCATGTTCAAGGTCTTCGTCCGCTATCCGAGCTTTGCCGAAGAACGGCAGATCGCCAAGCAGACGACCGGCATCGAATCAGAAGAAATCCAGACGGTGCTGAGCACGCCGGAAGTGCTCGAACTGCAGAGGATCGTGCGGCAAGTTCCGGTGACCGATCACGTTGTGGACTATGCGCTGGCCCTCGTCCGGCAGACGCGCGTCGGCGAAGACGGTGTGCCCGACTTCGTCGAGGAGTGGCTGCGGTGGGGAGCGGGGCCGCGAGCCGTGCAGTTCTTGCTCTTGGGCGGCAAGGCACGCGCCCTGTTGCGGGGACGGACGTATGTTTCGACGGAAGACGTGGCGGCCCTGGCGCCTCCCGTGCTGCGGCACCGGATCGTCACCAACTTTGCCGCGGAAAGCGAAGGGGTGACGCCCGACCGCGTGATCGAGCGCCTGCTGGCGACGACCCCTTCCAAGGAAGGCGAGCTGACGAGTGACCCGCGACTCACAAAGATTTTTGCAGCCTGAGGAGATCTCGCGGATCTCCCGGTTGGAAGTGCGTGCCCGGCAAATCGTCGAGGGATTTCTGTCGGGCCTGCATCGCAGTCCGTACTACGGCCAGTCGGTCGAGTTCGTGCAGCACCGCGAGTACGTCCAGGGAGACGATTTCCGCCGCATCGACTGGAAAGTCTGGTCCAAGACCGACAAGTACTACATTAAGCAGTACGAAGAGGACACCAACCTCCGCACGCTGTTACTGGTCGACGTCAGCGAGTCGATGAGCTTCGGCACCGGTCCGATGACGAAATACGACTATGCCTGCACGGTGGCCGCCGCTTTGGCGTACTTGCTGTTGCGGCAGCAGGACGCCGTGGGCCTCGTGACGTTCGACGATCAGATCCGCACCCGCGTGCCGACGCGCAGCCGGCAGAGCCATTTGCACTCGATCATCAAGTCGCTGCAAGGCGGGAAGCCGGCGAGCAAGACCGGCATTGACCGCTTGCTGGGGCAGGTTGCCGAGGAACAGTCGCTGCGGGGCATGGTCGTGCTGATCTCCGATCTGTTCGTCGATCCCCAACTGCTCGACCGCGGTTTGAGCCTCTTGCGGCACCGCGGGCACGACGTGATGGTATTTCACATCCTCGACGACGAAGAACTCGACTTCAATTTCTCCGGCACGACGAAGTTCGAGGGGCTCGAGGGAGCGGGCGACGTGATGTGCGATCCACGATCCCTCCGCGAGGGTTATCTGGCCGCTTTGAACGAGTTCCTCGAGAAAATTCGACGGCAATGTGCGCGGCAACTGATCGATTACCAGACGATCCGCACCAGCGAGCACCTGGACGCCGCTCTCGCCTACTATCTGAATCATCGCATCGGCATGTATCACGCCGCGACACGGTAAGAGCACCCACCCGGGCCGCCCACGGCATCGGTCGGGTCTTCAAAGGACGCCAACGACAACACCATGAGCGACTGGATCGCCCAGCACTTTTTGCATCCTTCGTACGTGCTGCCCTGGGGTATCGCCTTGGCGGCGGTGCCGGTGATCGTGCACCTGATCAATCGGCTGCGGTACCGCCGAGTACGGTTCGCGGCGATGGAATTCCTGCTCAAGAGCCAGCAGCGCAATCGCCGACGACTGATGATTGAGCAACTGATCCTGCTCTTGCTGCGGATCGCGATCGTTGCCGGCTTGCTCGTGCTGATTTCGCGTCTCGTGCTCGATCCGAGCGCCCTGTGGGCTTTCCGGGTGGAAAGTCGCATCACGTTGTGCTCTTGGACGACAGCGGCTCGATGCGCGATCGCTGGGGCGAGACCTCCGCGTTTCGCGAAGGGCTGGCAGTCGTGCGGCGACTCGTCGCGGAGGGGGCTCGCCGCCCCGGCACGCAGCAGTGCACGTTATTGCTCTTGTCGCAACCGGACCGTCCGCTGTTCCAGAAGCGGGATGTCAACAACGCCTTTGTCGTCGAGCTGGAAAATGCGTTTGAGCGGCTGGAATGCAAACATCAATCGCTCGATCTCGTTGCCGGCGTCGACGCAGCGACGAAGTTGCTTGCCCAGGATGCCGCAACGGTCCGCCATCTGCATATCGTCTCCGACTTTCGTGCCAAGGACTGGCAGGACCGGCCCGCCCTGCGGAGCGCGTTTCTGGCCGCTACCAAAACCGGTGCCTCGATCGATCTGGCACGGACCGTCGGTGAATCGCACGACAATCTGGCGATTACCGACCTGGGGGGCGAGGTCCGAACGGCGGCCGTGGGTGTTCCCTTGCGGCTCTCCGTCACCGTGCACAATTTTGGGAGCAAGGTCGCCAAGAACGTCCGGCTCGGCGTGCTCGCGGATGGAACGCTGCTGGCCCGCAGCGTCGAGATCGAACAGCTCGATCCGGGCCAGGAAGTTAAACGCGACGTCGACGTCACATTCAAGAAACCAGGAAAGCATGTCGTTCAAGTCCAGCTTCCCGAGGACTCGCTCCCGATCGACAACCAACGATTTGTCGCTGTCGATATCAATATCGCTAACCCGGTTCTGATCATCGATGGGAATCAGGACAGCGACGATGGCTCGTATGTCTCGACCGCGCTGGCGGCCGATCCTACGATCACGGGTTATTCACCGCGCATCGAAAGCCCCGACTTCCTGCGGCACGGCTCGCTCGATCCGTTTCGGTGCATCTATCTCTTGAACGTGCCGCAGCTGCCGGCCGACGCCATTGAAATCCTGTCGGAATACGTCCGCCGCGGAGGGGGACTCATCTGGTTTCTGGGGAATGTCGTCAAACCGTCGTTTTATAACGACTCGCTCTATGCGGCCGGTGGTTTGTTTCCCGTCCGCCTGGGTCGCGGTCCGAAACATGCGATCCGAGCCGACGAGACATCGCTTGCTCCCGACCTGACCTTTACAAACCATCCCGTGTTTCGGGCCTTTCAGGGACAGCACAATCCGTTTGTGGAGACGGTGCGGGTCGATACGTGGATTCCGGTCGCCGACGACTGGGTTCGCGACGACAACCAACGGAAAGACGACGTTTCCACCATCGCCTATTTACCGGGGCGGGAGCCATTCGCGTTTGAGCGGCGGATCGGTAAGGGGCACGTCGTCGCATTTCTGACGAGTGCCGGTCCGAGTTGGAGTGATTGGGTCAAGAATCCGAGCGTGGTCGTCTTTCATCTCGAGTTGGTCAAGCACGTGGCACGCGAAGATCAGACTCTGCAGCGACGAATCGTCGGGCAGCCGATCCAAGTCACCTTTAACCCGGCTGAGTTCCTCGAAACCGTCGAAATCACAGCTCCGTATGCCAACGGGAATCGCGCGACCCGCGTAACGGCCACACGGGCGCCGGAGCCTGAAAAACCGGCGGCGGCGAATTCCTCCACGGACGCCGCACCTTCCGCGAAACCGGCGGCCACGCAAAACGCGGCCGCAGCAACCTCTAAAACCCGCCCGGACGGAGTTCGCGTGACGGCGACCTATGCCGATACGGATTGGCCGGGGATGTACATCGTCCGCTTGTTCAAGGACCAGGCGGCCGCTCCGCAGGAGCAATGGGTCGCCTACAACGTCCCGCCGGAAGAGAGCGATCTGAAGACGGCGAGCAATGCCGAAATCCTGACGCGGCTCTCCAACGACGTGCATGTCCAGATCCATGAGCCGGGTCAGACCCAATGGATCGAAGGCCACAACACTTCGCAGGAGGCCCGCACGTTATTGCTCTGTGCTCCTCGTCGTCGCACTGCTGGTTGAGCAGCTCTTCGCCCACCGCCTCAGTTACCTTCCGTCGCAGCCAGGAGGGCGAACATGAGCGGTTCGATTCTCTATTTGGGACTCTTGGCGGCGGACGATTCGCTGCGCAACTTCGAGTTCGATTGGCCGACAACCCCGGCTCGCTGGGCCTTGACGATTGCTGCGCTGGTTGCGCTGGTCGTCGTTGCCGTCGGTGCCTATCGAATTGACACGCGCGGCTTGCCACGCGGTTGGCGCGTGCTCCTCACGGCGCTTCGCCTGGCAGTCATCGCGGGACTGCTCGTGATTGCCTTCAATCCCGCAGGAACGCATCCGGCAGATGGCGTTCCGGCCGTCCCGGGTTGCCATTCTGGCAGACGTGTCGCTTTCGATGCGATTCCCCGAGAAGGCGGCCACCACGTCGACGGCGCCGGAAGCGCAGCGGAACCGCGAGGAAGCCGTGCGGGCGCTTTTGGCCGATTCGCCTCTTTTGGCGGAACTGCAAAAGCACCACAACGTCCGCGTCTACACATTTGATACGGAGCTGGCCACTCCGCCGGCCGTAGTTCTTCCCGCCCGAGCAGAACGGACGGCGTTGGCCTCCGGACCTGATGTGAAAGCGTCGCCGAGCAAGGGCCGCAGTGATAAGGGCACGTCGGTTGGCGGTTCGACCGCCTCAAAGAGTCCGATCGATTGGAACGAAATTCTGCGACCGCGCGGTCTCGAGACGCGGCTCGGCGAGTCGGTGATCCAAGCCGTCCAGCAGCTCGGTGGGCGGACCCTTTCTGGAATCGTGGTCCTCTCCGATGGGGATTCAAACGCCGGAATCGAGCCGTCGACGGCGCAGGACGTCGCGAAGGCGGCCAACGCGCGACTGTTCACGGTCGGAGTGGGAAGCACGGAGCCCCCCGTTAATCTGCAGGTGGCCAGCATCCAGGCCCCCTCGGACGTGCACGTCGGCGACCCGTATGAGTTTTCGGCCTTCGTGCAGGGTTACGGATTGGCGGGGAAGACCGCCACCGTGGAATTGCTGTCGCGGCCCGAAGGAGATGAAAAAACCCAGCCCAAAGTGATCGAAACGCGCGAGATCCGCGTGCGGGAAGACGGTGCGCCGATTGAAGTCCGTTTTCGTCAGACGCCGACGGTCGCCGGCGGCGTCGAACTCTTCGTGCGTGTGCGGCCGCCTGCCGGCGTGCGCGAATTGAGCGAGGACGACAATGAACGCCGCAAGACGGTCAACGTCATTGATCGAAAGATGCACGTGCTCGTCGTCGCCAGCGGCCCGATGCGCGACTACCGGTTCTTGCACACGATGCTCAACCGGCATTCGTCGATCGACGTCGACATTTGGCTGCAGACGGTTTCTCCCTCAACGGTTGGCCAGGTGAGCCAGGAGTCGAAGCGCCTCTTGGTCGAATTCCCGAAGACGGCTGCCGAACTCTTCGATTACGACGTCATCGTGGCGTTCGATCCGGATTGGTCGCGGATCCCGGTCGACGGGCGCAAATTCCTGATGAATTGGGTCAGCGAGCACGGCGGCGGACTGATCCTGGTTGCCGGCGACATCTATACGCCGCAACTGGCCGCGACGACCGATGATGCCCTCAAGGATCTGCAGAAGCTCTATCCAGTCGTGCTGAGCGCCTCGATCTCGGAACTGTCGCTCGATGCGAAGTCCGAGCAGCCTTGGCCCGTCGCGCTCACGCCGGAAGGCGACAACGCCGGCTTCTTGCAACTGGCCGACAACTCGCCGGACATCAAGGCCCAATGGCACGAGTTCCCGGGCGTCTACCGTTGCTATCCGACCGTGGGAGCGAAAAAGGCGGCGACGGTTTACGCGAAATTCGGCGATCCCCGCGTGCAAAACGAGCAGGGTCAGCCCATTTTGTTTGCAGCACAGTTCTACGGCTCTGGCCGGATCCTTTACATCGGCAGCCCTGAAATGTGGCGGCTGGCGCGGTCGACGAAGCGTTTTTCGAGCGATTCTGGACCAAGACAATCCGCGAAGTCGGGCAGGGGCGGCTGCAGCGCGGCACGGCCCGCGGCTTATTGCTCTTGGAGCGCAGCCAGTACGCCTTGGGGCAGATGGTCCGCATTCGGGCCAATTTGTTGGATCCGCAGTTGAATCCGCTGGAGGTGGACTCGGTCGAGCTCAATGTCTTCGATCCTCACGGGACACCTCTCGCGGCTCCGCGGACGCTGCGACGGGATCCCGAAATAAAAAAGGCGGGCCAATATTGGGCCGAATTCCGGGCCGCCGTGCCGGCAACCTACCGAGTCCTCGTGCGACCGCAGCCTGATGATGACAAGCAGAACTTAAACGCCCGAATCGATGTGGTGTTGCCGAACCTCGAGTCCGACAATCCGCGTCAAAACGCGAAATTGCTGACCGATCTCGCGCGGGAGACGGGCGGAAAATATTTGCCAATCGAAAAGGCGGCGGCCGAGCTGCCCGCCCTGTTGCCTGACCGCGGCGAACGGTTCGCCGTCGATGAGCAGTTGCGCGCCTTGTGGGACCAGGAATGGGTCCTGTATTTGCTGGTGGGACTGCTCGGTTTTGAATGGGTGATCCGCAAACTCCTGCGACTGGCCTGAACGTGTCGCCGTCTGCTTCCAACACCTTGCCTACCAAGACCTTATCTACGGACGAATCGGCAGTCGCTCCGCGCCCGCTGCGTCCGGCAATTGCCGCTGTTCTGTCGCAACTGAGGCGGCGGATCCGCGGGTATGTGCTCTTGGAAGGGGTCGCACTTCTCTTCGTCGTGTGCGGAGCGCTCTTTTGGTCGACTTTTCTGATCGATTGGGCCTATTTCCGCCTCACCGCGACCGAATTGCCGCGCTGGTTCCGGGAAGCGGTGGCCGTCTCGGCGATCACGCTGGTAGCGGCGGGGCTCGTGTTTTGGATTGTGCTGCGCTATTTCGCCGGTTCCGATCGCGCGCTTTGGCCCTCGTGCTCGAGCGACGATTTCCCGAACTCGGCACGCGGCTCATCACGGCCGTCGAAATGGCTTCGTCGCGCAGCGGTCGCGAATCGCTTCTGACCTCCGCCATGATCGAGCGGACAATCGACGAGGCCGCTCGCTTGTCGTCGTCGTTGCCGCTCGAGACGGTCTTCGACCGCGCCGTTGCGCCGGGCGCTCGTTGCCGCGACTGTCTTGGTCGCCTCTGTTGCCGGCCTCGCGCTCGTCGATCGGGCGGCCGTGTCGCGTTGGGGACGCGCCTTTGTTTCGCAGGATGCCGTCTACTGGACGCGGGAAACGCAGCTTGTGGTGAAGGCCGTCGTGCAGCCGGGCGACCGCGTGCGGGAGTTTCATGACGGCCGGCTGAAGCATCCGCGCGGCGTCGATCTCGTGCTGCTCGTCGAAGCACCGGAAGGGACGAAAGTTCCTCCGTCTGTCGAACTCAATTATGCGCTCGACGGCGGCGGGACGGGCCGCATGGAAATGGTCAAGAGTCATGAGCGCGAGTTCCGTCACACGATTTCCGCCTTGCTCGACAGCCTTTCGTTATCGGTTGCCGGCGGAGACTATGTTTCCCGAACTCCGTTGCGGGTTGAGGTGGTCGATGCGCCTCGGCTCGATCAAGTGACGCTCGATTGCGATTATCCGGACTACACCGGTCTCGATCGGGACAGCCAGGGAGCCGTCACGCGGCACACGGTCGAAGTGCAAGGCTCGCAAGTTGCGCTCCCTATGGAAACGGCGTTTGTGTTCCATGCACGAGCAAACAAGCCGCTCGTTGGACTGCGGATCGAAAGCGAGACGCGGCGAATCAGTTTGTTCCGCGACCGGGCGACGATCGCGGTTCGCTTTCCTTCGGGCGACGTCGGACCCGAGCAGCGACTGCCGGCTCCCGCGTCCGGTTCGTATTTGTCGGCGGACGGACTCCAAGCGGTGATCCCTTTCTTGATGACAGCCAAGGCCGCTCTCAAAAAGACCGATGGACCTCCGCCGGCGGGCCAGCCGCTCAAATCGGCAAAAGACGTGGCGGGTCTCGGGCGGCTTCCCATCGCGATCCCGCCCGACTGCCGCATGCGGATTGAGCTGGAAGACGTTGACGGCATCACGAGCATCGAACCGATTCGGCTTTTGGTCAACGGGATTCCTGATCAGCCACCCGTCGTGCAGACGGAACTCCGCGGCATCGGGACGTCGATCACGCGCAAGGCCACAATTCCTGTGGCCGGCAAGATCACGGACGACTACGGGATTGCGAAAGCCGAATTTCAGTTTCGCATCGATAAGGACAAGAACTGGCGGACTAGTCCGTTCCGGCGTCCCCCGACCGGCACTCCGAAGGAGTATGCCCTCCACCGCGAGGACTCCGATAACACCGAGCGGTTTGAGGTGCTGCCCCTGGAGCTGAAAATCGGGCAGCGGCTCAACCTGTCGGTGCTTGCGCTCGACGGCGACAATTTAAACGGTCCCCACTCGACCCGCAGTGAGGAATATGTCTTTCAGATCGTCAGCGACGAGGAACTTTTATCGCTGCTTTACGTCAAAGAAGTGAACTTGCGCGAGCGGTTCGAGAAAATCATCGCCGAGCTGGAAGGTGTGAAAAAAGATTTGATCGATCATCGCGGCCGCGCGAGTGAGTCGGCCGGACGCGGCAGTGGCAACGCGTCGAGAGAGAAGTCGGATGCCAAACGTGGCAGCGAAACCGAAGGCGATACGGAGAATCTGGGCGATCTGCAAACGGCGATCGCCGTCTGTGCGGTTCGATCGCTCTACCAGGTCCGCAAGAATTCGGTGGAGACGGCATCGGTCGAGGAATCGTTCCGCGGACTCCTCGACGAATTGGTCAATAACGCCGTTCACACCCAGCAGATGGCCGATCGAATCGGCCTGCAGATCATCCAGCCCCTCCATTTGGCGAACGAGAAGGATTTCCCCGCGGCGGACGAGGCGATCGGCCTGTTCAAACTCGCGGTTGATTCACGTCGCGATCCGATCCCCCAAATCGATACCAGCGTAAGGGCTGTAACGACCTTGATCGCCCACTTGAAAACCGCACTTGCCGAAATGCAAGATCTCGTAAAATTCCATGAGGCAATTGCCCGTCTGCAAACCATGATTAAAGACCAGGAAAAGATTATCGATACGACAAAGCAGGAGCAGAAGAAGCGACGCCTCAAGGAACTCGAGGGGCTGAAATGAGCGCGATCCGTTTGAAATCCAATTTCGGCTGCCCGGCCGTTCTCTTGGCCACCCTGCTTCTGCTCGGGAAAGCAACCGGCGCAGGGCCAGTCCGCGGCCGACCAGCCCGCGAAGGATTCCACTTCGGCGACCGCTGCCGAGTCGGGCCCGCTCAACGAATCCGAAGCCAGTCTCAACCGTCGCTACAAACAGTTCGAGCAAACCTTGCTGCAGATGGCTGAGTATTTGCGCAAGACCGAGCCGGAGCGAGCCGATCTCTTGGTCCGCGCGATCGGCAAAAGCAAGGAGGACCGCATCGGTCTGCAGATGGAGCAGATCATGGATCTGCTCAAGAACGATCAACTCGGCGACGCGATTGGTAGTGAGCAACATCTGGTCGCCAACCTGAAGGGACTCTTGGAACTTCTGCAGAGCGAGGACCGCCGGCACCAGCTCGAAGAGGAGAAAAAGTGGCTCGAATCGGTGCGCGAAGAGATCGGCAAACTGTCCAATCGTGAGAAAGAACTGCGGCGTGCGACCGAGGGCCAAAAGAAACCTGACTCGCTGTCGGAGCGCCAATCCAAAATCGGACAGGATGCTCAATCGCTGGAACAGAAGATCGACAAGCAGGATGCCGCTCGAAACGCGGCAAACCGGATCGGCCCGTCAAGGAAGCAATCGCCCAAATCGGGTGAGGGCCGCGATTCAAAAGAGAAAGATAACGACAAGAAGGACAAAGCTGGCAAGCCGGAGTCTGATCGTTCCTCCAAACCCGAGAACAAGGGTAAAAATCAGCAGGGCGACAAGCAGCCGCCAGGCAAGTCCGGCGACAAATCCCAAAAGGGAAAGCAGGCGCAAAAAGGCAACAAGCAATCCAAGCAATCGCCAGAGGGGAAGAGTCCTTCCCAACAATCTCCCTCTCAGGACAAAGGTGATGGTTCACCCCAGGACTCCCCTTCGGGCCAATCGCAAAACGATTCGTCACCGCAACGAATGAAGAAGACGCCTGGCCGCGAAGAGATCGAAGAGGCCCGGCGGGCGATGCAAAAGGCGGAAGAGGAACTCAAGCAATTGCAGCGGGACAAGGCGCTTGAACGCCAGGATGAGGCAATTCGCAAACTGGCACAGGCGAAAGAGCGGCTGGAGAAGATCCTGCGGCAGCTTCGCGAAGAAGAGCAGGAAATCACGCTCACCTCCCTCGAAGCGCGGTTTGCGAAGATGCTGCTCTTGGAGATTCAGTTGCATCTCGACACGGTCACACTCGGCAAAACCGCGAAGAACGCGTGGACGGCGACACATTTCGGCAAGGCCCGGGAGCTTTCCGTCCAGCAGGAGGCGATCGCCGACGAGGCGGGCCGCGCGTTGACCCTGCTCAAGGAAGAGGGATCATCGGTGGCTTTCCCGCAGGGGGTCGAACAAATCCGCGACGATATGCTGAGCATCGTCCGGCGACTGGGAAAGAACGATGTCGGCGATTTCACCCAATCCATCGAAAAAGACGTGATTGAATCGCTCGAAGAGCTCGTCACGGCTCTCCAGTCGGAGATCGAAGGCCGCAAAAAGCCGGAATCCCAGCGGCAGCGCCGCCAAAGGTCCGGCGGCGAAGAGAATGAAAAGCCGCTCGTCGAGCAGATTGCCGAACTGAAAATGCTCCGGTCGCTCCAGCTTCGCGTCAATCGTCGCACGAAGGAAATCGGGCGTCGCATTCATGGCGAGCAAGCGACAGCCGACGATCTGGCCACGGAGCTGCAGCGTCTGGCTCGGCGCCAGGCCGAAATCCAGGAAGCCACCTACATCATCGCCTCGGGACGAAACCGATGAACAGCTTGCAAAAGTTCAGCCGGCGGTTGCCGCTACGACTGTGGTTGCCCGCGCTCGCGATTGTCGTCCTTGGAAATCTCACAGCCGTCGGGGCCGCGCCGGACGTCTATGCGCCGCGCTCAGCCGAGGAGGTCCGCGGTCAACTGATGCGGTGGCTCACCCAGCACGGTTTTAGCAATGAAAAGACAGCGCCGCAGATTTCTGCTCTGTGGGCCGCCGGCGGAGGACCGGCGCCGGGACGCGAAGTTTTTGAACGACTGATCCAGTCCTTTTGCATTGCCGACCCGGACACGCGCCGCTTCGTCGAAGCTTGCAGCCCCGGGCAACCGTCGAAGGCCCTTCCCACGCCGGAATTCCTCAGTCGGGACGAGTCGGATGCGTTTTACACCAACCATCTGCGGTTATTTTATGCCCGTGCTCTCACGCAGCGTCTGATGTTCGACGAGGCGTTGGCGGTCTTTTCGCGACTTGATCCGGTGCGCGTCGTCGACCCCGCGACCTGTCTGTTTTACGAAGCCGTCTGCCAGCAGCAATTGCTCAAGAAGGCCGACGGATTGGCAACGCTCGACAAGCTGCTGCATAGCACTGAAGGAGTTGCCGAACCCTACCTGCGCGTGGCGACCCTGATGCAAAGCGAACTGCAATCCCTCGACGATCAATCCCTGGATTTGATCTCACGGAAGATGCAGGATTCCGAACGGCGGCTCGACCTGGGGCGAGGGGGACAGCGCGTGCAAAAGGTCCAGGAAGAGATCGTCGAATCGCTCAGCGACCTGATTAAGAAGATGGAACAGCAGGCCAATGCCCAATCGCAACCGGGCCAGGGGGGCAACAATAGCAATCGCTCCACGGGGCCGGCTGAGGATTCCACGATCAAGGGCGCGACGGCCCCGGGCAACGTCGACAAGAAAGACCTGAAGAAACAAGGCGGCTGGGGCAACCTGCCGGCCAAACCGCTCAGCGAGGCCAAGGATTTGCTGTCCAAGGAATTCCCCTCCAACTACCGCGATGCGGTCGAACAATACTTCAAGAAACTTGCCGAACACCCGGCGGCTTCCAAGTGAGCGTCAAGTTCGTGACAATAGGGGAAGTTCAGCGATAAGGCAGGTCGGCCCGTACATGACGCGTCGGTTCCATCAATTGGTCGTTTCCGGTTTGGCCGTGGCCGCCCTGGCGGCCGCCGGTCCGTCCCCCGCCGTTCCGCCCGTCGAGTTGACGACGCTCAGCGGACGACGAGTCACGGGAAGGCTTGTTGAGCTTTCCGCCGATCATGCGTCCATGAATTCGCACGGTAAAGACGTACGCGTTCCCTTGGCCGAAGTCCTCGAACTGCGGACGCTCCGGCCGCGGCCGGCCGTTCCTCCCGATCTTAAGCGCCCCGAGCTGGCACTGACCGACGGTTCCCGACTGTATTGGACCGCGCTACGCATCAGCGACCGCCAGGTCTTTGTTGAAACGCCTCAACTGGGTAAGTTCACTCTCCCCCTGACCGCGGTAAGCAGTATTCGCCTGGCATTGCTCGATCGGCAGCTCGTCGATGCCTGGAAGGATTTGTCGGCTCGCGATGTCACGCAAGATATGCTCGTGGTCGCGAAGGCCAACGTGCTCGATCACCTCGACGGAACCGTGGGCACGATCGACGCGACGAACATTCACTTCGTGCTCGATGGGGAAGAGCGGACGGCAAAACGACAAAAAGTATTCGGCATCGTCTATGCCCGGCGGAATGGCGAGGCGAGCAAACCGATCTGTGAGTTGTCGACCATGTCGGGAGACGTACTCAAGTCTCAAACGATCTCTTGGAACGCGGCCCAGCTTAATATTGGACTCGTCGGCGGCGCACAGCTTGTCGTGCCGTTCGAACAAGTCGTGTCGCTCGATTTCAGTTCCGGCAAAGTTCGTTACCTCTCGCAGCTCGAGCCGCGGGAAGTCAAATATACTCCCTTTTTCGACCAGGTCTGGACCTATTGCCGCGATCGACCACGGGACGGCGGCGCCTTGCGATTGGGCAACAAGGAATACTCCCGGGGATTGTGGATTCATTCCCGCACGTTCCTCAAGTACCGCTTGAGCGGGGACTATCGCCGGTTCCAGGCCGTGATGGGAATCGATCAGGCCGTCGCACCGCTGGGAAATGTCCATGTGGTGATTAGCGGCGACGGCAAGACGCTGCTCGAGTCCGACGTGCGCGGCTCCGATCCGCCTCAGAACCTCGACCTGGACGTCGCGGGCGTGCGGGACCTTGACATCCTCGTCGATTTCGGCGGCGATCTGGATATCGCCGACCATCTCGATCTGGCCGACGCTAAAGTCATCAAATAGCCGGCCGCCGAGTGCCGGCCCTCGCAGGAAGTGATCGGGAAAACCATGCTGCGGATGGTTGGAACGCTGACGCTGACGCTGGCTACCGTTTGGCCGTCGGCAATCGCGCAAGCGGAGGGAATCGATCCCGCCGTGCGTGACGCCGAGCGCGCCCGCATCGCGACGATTGCCCGGCTCGTTCCCACGGTCGTCGCCGTCTTTCAGCGCTCCGCCCCTGCGGGCGGGTCGGGCGTCTTGATCACGCACGACGGCTACGCGCTGACGAATTTTCATGTCGCCGGCGAGGACCAGTTCTTCAAATGCGGCTTGAGCGACGGCAAGCTTTATGATGCCGTGCTGGTGGGAGTCGATCCGACGGGCGACGTCGCCTTGATCAAGCTCTTGGGCCGGGACGATTTTCCGATTGCCACGTGGGGCGATAGCGATGCCGTCCGCGCCGGGGACTGGGTCTATGTACTCGGAAACCCCTTTCTCCTCGCCTCGGATTTTCAGCCGACGACGACGTTCGGCATCGTGAGCGGCGTCCACCGTTACCAGTACCCTGCCAATACGATTCTGGAATACACCGACTGCCTGCAGGTCGACGCGTCGGTCAATCCGGGGAATTCCGGCGGACCGCTCTTCAACAGCGCCGGCGAACTGATCGGCATCAACGGCCGCATCTCGATTGCGCAGCGCGGCCGGGTGAACGCGGGCGCGGGCTACGCGATCTCGATCAATCAAATCCGCAATTTTTTGGGGGACCTTCGCTCGGGGAGGATTGTCGACCATGCCTCGTTGGGCGCCACCGTTTCGCGTGATTCGCACGGCGCGATCGTCGTCTCGCAGATTCTCGACGAGTCGGACGCGTACCGTCGCGGGCTGCGCGTCGATGACGAGATCGTCGCGTTTGCCGGCCGACCAATCCACAGCGTGAACCAGTTCAAAAATGTTCTCGGCATTTTCCCGGAGGAGTGGAAGATTGCACTGGTTTATCGCCGGGACGGGGAGAAGCACGAAATCCGCGTGCGGCTCCGTTCGCTGCACGCGAAGTCCGAGTTGGCGGAACTTTCTACCGGGGAAGAAGAGCGGCCCAGGGAGCGGCCTCGGCCGCCGGAGCGCCCGACTCCTCCGCGGAGGCCAAAGGACAAGAAGCCGATGCCGCGTCGGCCCTCACGGCGGCCAGGTCAGCGATTGTTATCGCGCCCTCCGGAGGCCGAACCCTCGGAGAAACTGAAGGCCCTTTACACGGCCAAACCGGGATTTGCCAACTACTATTTCAATCGCATCGAACTGGCACGCGTATTGCGCGGGTTCGATGCGTGGGGCGATTTTCGTAACCGGTCCGCCTGGCAAGTCTCTGGCGCCACGGCAGCGAGGGCACCGTTCAAGTGCATCCTGACCGGCACGTTCGCCTCCCTCGAGACGGGTGGAAAAGCCTTCCTGCAACAGCTCGATCAAGATCCCCAGGACGAACCCGCCGGCACGGGAGGATTGCTCGTCGCACTCAATCAGTTGCGGCTGTTTCTCACGCAGCGGGACAAGGCCTTTCCCTCCCTGGTTTATTTTGGGACGGAGCCTTTGGACGGCGGCAGCGAGATGGTCGACGTCCTCGTCTCGACCATCGGCAGCGTCGAATGCCGCTGGTATTTCAGCGTCGCCGGTGGGGCACTCGCCGGATTCGATACCCGGCTCGCCGAGGATACTGACGCCTGCGAGATCCGTTTCCGCGAAATGGGAACGTTCGACGGTGTGCGTTTCCCCTCTGAGATCGTGATTCGCCACGGCGACACAGAATTCGCGACCTTCCGCGTCCTCTCCCTCAAGGAACGGAAGTGAAGATGGGCGGCCGGTCTCCTCTTGTCATCTTGCTCGTTGCGGTTCTTCTGGCGATTTCGGCCACGTTCTCGCAGTCTAGCTCGGCCGCTCCGCCCGTCGCTTCCACTTCGCCGTCCGACGTTTTGGAGACGACGCTGGCAAAGGTCGTGAAGATCTACGGCTCCGGCGGCGTTCACAATCTCGAGGGCTACGGCACCGGCCTGCTCGTCTCGCCCAGCGGGCACATCGTGACCGTCTGGAGCCACCTTCTCGACAGCGGCGACGTGAGTGTTGTGCTGAACGACGGCCGCCGTTTTTCCGCCAAGTTCCTCAAGGGAGACACGGTGCGGGATCTGGCGGTGCTCAAAGTCGAGGGAGAGAATCTCGAGCTTCCCTACTTTGACCTGCGTGCCATTGCCGATGCGGATCCGGGAACGCGCGTGCTGGCGTTCAGCAACATGTTCAAGGTCGCTTCCGGCGATGAGCCGGTCTCTGTCGTCCACGGTGTCATCGCGGCCCGGGTTCGACTCTCGGCGCGTCGCGGCGCGTACGGAGCCGCTTACGAAGGGCCGGTGTATATCGTCGATGCGGTGACCAATAATCCCGGCGCGGCCGGGGGGGCGTTGACCACGCTCGACGGCCGCCTGATTGGCATGATCGGCCGGGAATTGCGCAACACCGACAGCAACACGTGGGTCAACTACGCCGTGCCGCTCGCACAGCTTCGGGGTCCGATCAGCGAGATCATCGCCGGTCGATTCACACCGCCGCCGCCAAAGTCCGACGAGGCCAATTCCCCTCACTTCACGACAATCGACCTCGGGCTGGTGATGGTTCCCGATGTGGTGTACCGCACACCGGCTTATGTCGACGCGGTTGTTCCCGGCTCACCCGCGGGCAAAGCCGGCGTCATGACTGAGGATTTGATCGTGTTTATCAATGACGAGCTCGTCCAATCGTATCGCACGTTGAAGTCGATCATCGGCCGGCTCGAGCCGGGCGATTCGATCCGGCTGGTCGTGCGCCGCAAGGAAAAGCTCGTGCCGCTCGAACTCCGCGTCCCGGAGCGCCGCGGAAAATAGGATTGCCGAATGCTTGATACTCGATGCGGACCGCGGCGACGTACCGCGGTCCTTCTCGCAGCGGTCGCTCTTTGCGGCGGCTTGCGACCGGCGTGTGCCTCCTCCGAGCGGCCGGTTGACGCGGCCGAGGAGCAGGCATTTCGACGCGCGGCGTCCTCGGTCGGCAAATCAGTCGTTCGCATTCAGACGGTCGGCGGCGTCGATCGCGTCGGCGGCATGCTCACCGGGACCGCGGCGACAACCGGGGTTGTCGTATCCGAAGACGGATATCTCGTTTCGAGCGCCTTCAACTTCATTTCCAAGCCATCGACGATTCTCGTCCAGGTTGAGGGAGATCATCCCTTCGCGGCGCGAATCGTTGCCACGGATCATCTGCGAATGCTCACCCTCCTCAAGATCGATGCGGGAGGCCTGGTCCCGCTGAGAGCGACACGCGGAACGAAAGTGGAGGTTGGTCAGTGGGCAATCGCCGTCGGGCGGACGTACGACAGCCCGGAGCCGAGCGTCTCCGTCGGTATCGTGAGTGCCGTCAATCGCGTGTGGGGCAAAGCCATCCAGACCGATTCCAAAGTGTCTCCCGTGAACTACGGCGGTCCGCTCATTGACGCGGCGGGAGACGCGCTGGGCGTGATTGTGCCGTTATCGCCGACGGCAAAAGAGGAGGCGGCGGGCGTCGAATGGTACGACTCGGGGATCGGCTTCGCGATTCCCATGGACGACGTGCTCGCCTCTTTTGAAAAATTGAAGAGGGGAAAGGATCTCTATCCCGGCCTTTTGGGCGTGAATATGAAGGAGGGTGGAATCGACGAGCGGCCGACCATCGACCATGTCCGCTACGATTCACCGGCCGAGAAAGCGGGCCTCAAAGCGGGTGACATCCTGACGGAAATTGATCACCATCCGATCGTCCGTCACGACGAGGTGAAACAGGTCTTGGGACGCAAATATGCCGGCGATCGGGTGGCGATCGTCGTGCGACGCGGTGAATCGACCATCCGGGCGGACGTCACGTTGACGGACGCGCTTCATCCTTACGAGCCGGGGTTCCTGGGAATTCTGCCGGCACGCGTGGCCTCGTCGGGTGCGCGCGGCGTCGTTGTGCGGTTCGTCTTTTCGCAGTCCCCGGCCGCCAAGGCTGGAATTGTCGCCGGCGATCGCATTGAAAAATGGAACGGCAAGGAGGTGGCCGGCGCTGAGCAATTGTCGTCGGCCGTGCGGCGCCTCCGACCGGGAACGACGGCCTCGGCCTTGATCGTCCGCGGCAGCGATCGTCGCACGATCGACATGAAAGTAGCCGCGGATACAGAGACGATACCGGCTGATTTACCGGCGTTCCGTGTGGTGACGAAGTCTGCCGGAAATAAAGAGACGCCCAAAGGGGGCAAGGAAAAAAAGCCGAAGACGGGTCTCTTTCATGACTCGCTCCCGGGGGAGTCGGCTCCTCCCAAGTATTGGGCCTTTGTTCCGGAGACCTATTCCAATCAGGATTCGTGGGGACTCGTCGTCTGGATTGCGCCGGCACGCGATACCATGGAAGCGACGATCCTGCGACGCTGGCAGGCGCTCTGCGAGGAACGGCGGTTGCTCGTGGTGGCGCCGCTTCCTGCGGAAACGACCGGTTTCAATCCGAACGACCTGGTGGCAGCTCGACAAGTTTTGGAGCATTTCCTCAAAACGTACAACGTCGATCGTAACCGCGTCGTCGTGCACAGTTTTGCGCGGGGAGGCGGATTCGCGGCCGTGCTGGCATTTGAAAACCGCGAACTGGTGCGGGGGTTGGCGCTGGCCTCGAGCCTGCTCGGCGGAGCGCCGCCAGAGAGTCATCCCAACTTCCCTTTTCACTTCTTTTTTTCGTACAACGACACGGGGCCGGCACGAGCGCTTTCATCAAGTCAACAAAGTTTTGCGCGAGATGAAGTACTCCGTCACCGTGCAAGCCACGAATGCCACGGGCCGGGCGCCCGCTTATCCCAGCGCGACGGCAACCGCGGAATTGGCCCGGTGGGTTGACTCCCTCGACCGCATCTAGTGGTGCGACTACCCTGAATGCAATGTTCGTTTTGCGGAGTTGTGCGGACGAAAGCCCACATTGAAGCTGTCAGTTCAGATTGCGTAATCCACTAGACCGTTCAATCGTTCGAGCAGGCGATGCTTTGCGAGTTTCTGCGAATCAGTCCGCGGATCGGCGTCTTGCCGATCATTCACGGGAGCGGAGACTTTGCCGTCGAGGTCCGGCGTGTGATGCTCTCGGCCCAGATCGATTGTCTGGCGGTTCCCCTGCCAGCTTCGTTTCAGAGCGACGTCGAACGGGCCATCGATTTTCTGCCGGTCGTCACGGCGGTCGTGCAGCCCGAACCGCCGCGTTTTGACACCGAGTGGACTGGGCAAGCGTCCGAAGAGACCGAATCTGCTCCTGCCGCGAGCTATGTTCCGATTGATCCGTGCCAGGGAGTGATCGCGGCCCTGCGCATTGCGCTGGGCGAGCAGATTCCACGAGCCTTCATCGATCAGGAAACGGCCCGCTTCGAGCCCTTGGGGGCCGTTCTTCCCGATCCTTACGCCCTCAAACGCATTCCTTCCGAGAGATTCGCAGCGGCCATTCTTCCGGCCGTGCCGCGCCCCATCCGACCGCAGCAAGCGGCGCGTTGTCGGACAATGGCGACCCGGCTGCGATCGCTCGAGTCGCGTTATCGCTCCATCTTGCTCGTCTGCTCGATCATGGATTGGCCCTGGATCCGCGAGGCGTACCAGGAATCGAGTGGCCCCGATGAGGATGATGAGGTCGAACCGACGGAGATCCAATCGGTCGAACCGGCGACGCTCGTTTTCCTGCTCGGCGAGTTGCCTTTCGTGACGGCCCGCTATGAAGAGGCCCGCGCCAACCTCGACGATGACGAAAATCTGTCGATCGACGGCATGAAGGCATTGCTGTTGGCGACGCGCGACCGTTACCAGAGCGACCTCAAATCACGCGCCCGCTCCGTCACGCCCAAGCGGATGTCCGTCTATTTTCAATATGTGCGGAATCTGTCGCTCGTCGAACGGCGGATGACGCCCGATTTGTATTCGCTGATTACCGGCGCCCAGCAGATTTTCGGCGACCAGTTTGCAATTCACCTGGCCGAGACGGCCCGGGAATACCTGGCGACGGGCGAGAGTCCTTTTCCCTCGCTGCAAATGGGCATCAATCGGGCCCGCCTGCCGGACGGCGGCGTCGTACAGATGAAGAACCGCCTGCCGGGTCAGTCGGTAATCTGGCGGAAGTGCGAGCTGCGCCCGCGTCCTCCGAAGCCCGAACAGCTCAAGTGGCTCATGCGATGGAATCCCCATTCGCAGTGCAGCTGGCCCCCCGAGGACGTCGCCATTGAACGCTTCCGGACGCACGTCAAGGACACGGCACTGGCGCTGCTCGGGAACGACCTGGCCCGCACCGAGAAATTCAGCGCGAGCCTCAAGGATGGTCTCGATATCCGGGAGACGCTCCGCAATTGGCACACGCGAGAGCTTTACGTTCGCGTTTTTCCGCCGACGCGCGGGAGTCTCGATTGCGTGGTGATGCTCTTCGACTCGCCGGCCGACCCTCGCGACTACCCCTGGCGGATTACGTGGCATGCCGAGCACCACGACGAATCGACACTGTCGTTTTTCGCCAGCGATTTCACGAAAGACGTCGTGGGACCGGGAATCGCGGCGGCCACTTACGGCGGGGCCATGTTTCTCTTTCCGCCCCGCCCGATCCGCGACGTCTGGCACGACCGGCGATTCGATTTCACGGACACGCTCGAAGAACGCCTGATTGCAGCCGGCTGCTATCACAGTCAGGAACGACATATCGCCCTGTTGAGCGCGGCCCCTCCGGGCCCGGGAATCCGGCGGCTGGCGCGCAAGTACCGCCGGAAGATCATTCACCTTCCTTTGAGCCGCTTCAGCCAAGAGACGATCCAGCAATTGCGGACGTTTCACGTCTTGAACGGCCGTCAGATTCGCAGCTTCGCCGCGCATTTCATTCGCAAGGCGTAGAGCAAACCGCTCGATAGAAACGCAACCGTGTCGGCACCATGCTGATTAGCGGCTACGCGGCCGTTATCTGTTGGGTCAGGCAGTGAAACGCGCCCAGGCCCCAAATGATGTCGGTGCAGTCGAGGCCCACAATTTCCCGTGACGGAAAGAGCCGAGCGAGGATCGCTCGGGCACGCTCGTCGTTCGGATGGTTGTACGTGGGCAGAAGAACCACGGTATTGGCGATATAGAAATTGGCGTAACTGGCCGGGAGCCGCTGCTCCTTGTAAACGACCGGCGGCGGCATCGGGATGGTGACGATATCGAGGGGACGGCCGTCGAGATCGGTCATCAACTTGAGCCTTCGCAAGTTCTCCTGGAGCGGCTGGTAATTCTCGTCACTCGAATCCTCTTCAACCGCGGTGACGACGACACGCGGACCAACGAACCGCGTGATGTCGTCGATATGTCCGTCGGTGTCGTCCCCCACAATCCCTTCGCCCAGCCAGAGGATCTTCTCAACGCCTAGAAAATCGACGAGCCGTGTTTCGATCTCGGCCCGCGTTAAATGTGGGTTCCGGTTCGGATTGAGGAGACAGCTCTCGGTCGTCAGCAGGAGTCCAGCGCCGTTGCTGTCGATCGAGCCCCCTTCGAGGACCATTTTCCCCTTCCGGCACGGAATCCCCAGGACCTCGGCCATTTTGGCGGGAATGAGGTTATCCAAGTCGTAGGGCGGATATTTGTCGCCCCAAGCGTTGTAGTCCCAATCGGTCGCCAGCCGCCTCTCGCTCGAGCCGGTCTCGCCTGAGCCTTTCGCGACAGAGCGACGGGTCAGAATCAGGGCGCCATGGTCGCGGCACCAGGCGTCGTTCGTCGCGAAGTGATGGAAGTGAATCTTGCTCCGATCGCCAAGTTGGGCTCCGGCTCGCTCCAAGTGGCGGCGGGCGTTCGTCTCGGCAGTCACGTCGTTCACATTGATGTGGACGGCTTCGGAACGGGCCAATTCGGCGACCATCTGCGCGTAAACCGGAAAGATGCTCTCAATCCGGCCCGGCCACGACGCCTCTTTGTGCGGCCAGGAGAGCCACGTTGCGTCGTGCCGCTCCCATTCCGCGGGGAGTCGGTAACCGAGCTGTTTTGGTGTGGGTTCGCTGTGGGTCACGCGAGGCTTCGCAGAAAGTGCCCGACGACGGCAATCGGCGGGCGTCGAAAAGGGTTCATTCGTCGATGAACCGCCGGGTCAGATCGCCGTAGGCGTCAATGCGGCGGTCGCGGAGGAACGGCCAATGGGTGCGGACCACATCGAGCAGGGCCAGGTCGAGTGAAACGACCTGAGTTGCCGGCTCGTCGACCGGAGCACGCCAGATGACCTGTCCACTCGTATCGGCCACGAAGCTTTGTCCCCAAAACTCGATGCCTCCGCCAGGATTTGCCGGATCGCCTTCCTGTCCCGTGCGGTTGACGCTCACGACATAACAGCCGTTGGCCACGGCGTGCGAACGTTGGATCAGTTCCCAGCTCTCGTGCTGCCGGTGTCCAAACTCGGCTTTTTCAGACGGATGCCAGCCGATGGCGGTGGGATAGAAGAGGATCTCGGCCCCCCGCAGCGCGGTAAGTCGGGCCGCCTCCGGATACCACTGGTCCCAGCAGATGAGGACTCCCAACCGGGAGAACCGGCTCGGAAAAACCTGGAAACCGAGATCCCCCGGCGTGAAATAGAACTTCTCGTAGTACAGCGGGTCGTCGGGGATGTGCATCTTGCGGTACTTGCCGAGCAAATCACCGTCGGCGTCAATCACGGCGGCCGTATTGTGGTAGAGCCCTTCCGCCCGCTTCTCGAACAGGCTGGCGACGATTACCACGCCCAGCTCGGCCGCCACTCGACAAAGTAACTCCGTCGTCGGGCCCGGAATCGGCTCGGCCAGCGAAAAAAAAGCGTGATCTTCCCGCTGGCAGAAGTAGAGTGAACGAAAGAGCTCCGGCAGGCAGATGATCTGTGCTCCGCCGCGGGCCGCGATCCGAATCTGTTCGACCGCTTGCCGTACGTTTTGGTCCGGATCCGGCGTACACCGCAATTGGACGAGGCCGATAGAGACGCGGCGGTCCATGAATCGATCCAAATCGCGAAATCCAGTGTCAAAAAGGCCCGAAGAGGTAATTTTGGAGCGCTGCGGCGGGCCTTGGAAGTCAGACCTTGGATTTCTTTTGTGCGGGCCGCTCGTGATCCAATTGCTCGAAAACGGCCTTCATCAAGAGGGGCAGGGCGACGGTCGCGTCGGCATAGACTTCGGCGTACCGCCCGCCTTCTTGCGGGGACACGAACTTGCCCCAGCTGACACCCTCGGAATAGGTGCAGCCCGACAATCCGCCCCAGTGAACCGGCTCCGGACAAATGCGGACACCATATCGAAAGCGGGGCGCGGGCAATTGGCTTCCCAAGCGGGCGTTGGTGATGTCGTAGTAGGGCGCGACCTGCTGGGCCCAGTTCCGCGGAACTCCGCCGCCGATTGTGAAGATGCCCAGCGTCTCTGAGTCGCCAATCAAGCGGGCGTATTCCTGCAGATCGAGAAACGGATTATAGGGCGGGATCGCCTGCATCACGGTGTGGTGGTCGGCCGTCGCCGGGTCGATCCCCTTTTTGGCAAGCCCGCGGTGCATCGCCCATGTCGAGACGTCGAGGCCCATTTCGCTGTCGGTGAATGCCGGAATGAACACCGGGACCTGCTTCTCGAAGGCGCTCCGCAGGACACCGGGCCCTTGCGCCAGCTCGCTCAGCCGTTGTCCCAGCGCGCGGCAAATCCGGGCGGAGGACCAAACGCCGCCTTCCGGCTCGGTCTGCTCCAAGACGGACGCCACGAGCTGAGCCACCTCGTTGAGGTTGGACTCCATCTCGAGCGTGTCGTAGATGCGGTTGTAGCCGAGCTCGAACAGCGCTTCGTCGTTCTGTGCCGGATCGTGCCGGTAATGAGTCAGACCAATCGACTCGGTCAGACCGTGGGCAATGAGCGCGCCCGTGGCGATCACGGCGTGAACCAGCCCTCGATCGATCATGTCGCAGACGATGCGGCCCTGCTTGGCGACCGTCATCGCGCCGGAGATGGTGAGCACCACGCGACACGACCGGTCGCCTGCCATTTGCATGAAGACGTCGAAGGCCTCACCGAGTTGGCGGCCAGAGAACGCCGTTTTGGACATTGCGCAGCAGGTCACGAAAGGTCGTCACGCCGTCGAGAGAGAGACTCTCAAGCGGAGCGAGACCGTCCTCGCGCCCGTCGTGGAGCGATCGCGTATCCATAGCCGCCAACCCGGGTTGAACCGAGGGTTATGTCGAAGTGGCCACTGGCTCTTCCAGTGCGCCCTCCGTTTGCGGATCGAGGATAAAACGAGGCATTTCCCGGATGGAAACGTCGCCTAGCTCGATTTCCTCGCGGATGAAATGCAGAACGTCTTGCGGATCCGTTTTCCCGCAGGTGAAGACGTCCAGTGCGACGAGCCCCAGATCGGCATAGGTATGGCAGGAACAGTGGCTCTCGTCGAGAACCACAACTGCCGTAAAGCCGGGGGGAGAATTGTGCCCGAATTGATAGCGAACTTGAGAGATTACGTTGGCGCCGCGCGTTTCGCCTCGGGCCATGGCTGCCAACATCGCACCATCATTGAGACAAACGTCCCGCGGGACGTTACGGCAGTCCACTAGAAGATGCTTGCCTTTTTCCAATTCATAAACCCTCCCAGACGCGTAGGCGACTGATGCACCTCCTTGCCCGACGCCATTTGGTCAAGACGACGCCAAACTCAGAGGCCGCCGATCGGCACAGCGCCGATCCTGCCGATGGATAAAGATCGAATAATTTATGACGTAATCTCCAGCTGAATCAAGACATAATTGCCGTTCGCACCCAAAAAAATTGCAGAACTGACCAAAAAAATTCGCCGGGTCGCGCCGCGACAGTCTCGAAGAGGCGTTCGACAGCGCTCGCGCGAGCCGTCACGCCTCCTGCGCTGCGATTAGACGCTGAAGCGGACGACGATCTCGTCGCCGTCGCGCATCACGTATTCTTTTCCCTCGACACGGTGCAAGCCGGCGGCTTTCACTTCGCGCTCCGAGCCGAGCCGCAATAAGTCCTCGACCGCGGTGATTTCGGCCCGAATAAAGCCCCGAGCGAGGTCGGTGTGGATCGTTCCGGCCGCGTCGAGCGAGGTCCCTCCGCGGTGCAGCAGCCAAGCGTGGACCTCTTTTTCGTCGGACGTATAGAAGGTGATCTGTTCGGTCACTTCGAAAATCGCCCGCAAAACCTTGTTGGCGCACGGTTCTCCCAGGCCCATCTCGTGGGCGAACGTCTCGCGGTCCTCCGGCGGAAGTTGCTGGACTTCGAGTTCCAGACCGATCGGGGCTGAAACGACCGGGTGCCCGGCCGCCTCGAGCGGGCCGATCACCTCGGCGGCCTGGGACGAATCGGCCGTATTGAGGATCACCAGCTGCTTTTTGCGGGTCAAAAGCGAAAACGACTTCGTCGCCTTGTCCTGGGCCTCGGTAAAAACCATGTCGGCGACCGACCGCCCCTCGTTGAGACGGGCGGCAATCGGTTCCAGAGCGGCAGATTCTGCCTGTAATTGTTCCCGGTCGGGGCGAGGCTTGGCGACGTCCTTCTGCAGGCGGCTCATCCGGTTCGTGACAACCTGCAAATCGGCCAGGATGATGTCGTCCTGAAAGCTCCGCACGTCGGCGACCGGATCGGCTCCCGCAAAGCAGCCGACGACGAGGACCAGGGCGTTTGACTCGCGGATGACCCCCAGACGCTGGGCGTTGACATCCTGCGCCTTGCGATCGAGTCCCGGCGTGTCGAACAGCTCGATGCGGGCCGGGGACGTCTTTTTCGGCTTGAAAAGGGACACCAGCCGATCGAACCGTGCATCGGGGACGACGGCGGTTCCCAACTGGCCGAGGTGGGCCTTTGCGGGGTCTGGCTTGACCGAGGTCAGAAGCTCAAACAACGTGCTCTTGCCAGAGCCTTGATATCCGACCAGTCCGAGTTTCATGGGTTTCTTGAGTCAGGAGTAAAACTGGCCCAGGCCGACTGCCTCGAACGCGTTTTTGTAGTGCTCGATCTGCGGCGATTTTGACCCGTCGGGCCAGAGGATGGCAACCACGTCGAACCGGCTGCGATGGTCGAGAAGCTTATTTTGTTTCAAATACGCCAGGGCTGCTCGGGTCAATCGCGACTGTTTCTGGTGAGCGATCGTTTCGGCCGGGTGCCCGGCGTCCGTCGACCGGCGGGTGCGCACTTCGACGAAGACGATGGTGTTGCCGTCCAGGGCGACGAGGTCGATTTCGCCGAAGGGGTTGGCAACTCCGCGAGCGAGGACCTTCATTCCCTTCTTGGAAAGGAACGAGGCAGCCCGCCGTTCCCCCTTCTGTCCGAGAAGCCCGCGTAGCCACTGTTTCATGCGGCGCCCTCGAAGAGGGAAAGCTCACGCAGAGACACCCAGGCCGACTCTCAAAAGCGGCCCTGACCGATCAACAGGCCTGCCGCCCACAGTCAACCGAGGCCGCGCCCTGACGCAACTCAACGGCGCCCATAGACGCCTTCCTCATTCCTCGGCGGCGGTCTCTTCCTGTTTCTCGCGGCGTTCGGTCAACCGGGTCGACTTGCCGACCCGTTTCTGCAGGTAATAGAGTTTCGCGCGACGGACTCGGCCGTGGCGCTTGACGTCGATTTTGGCGACTTTGGGCGAATGGACGGGAAAAGTTCGCTCGACCCCTTCACCCGCCACGATGCGTCGCACCGTGAACATTTCAGCAGTCCCGCGGCCACGGCGGGCCGTCACGACCCCCGTGTAAATCTGGATTCGCTCTTTGCCCCCTTCGAGAATCCGCGTATGGACCTCGACGGTGTCTCCAATCTGGAATTGGAGCGGGTTTGTGCGAAGGCTGGACGCTTCGGCGGCGGTAATCAACTTGTGCATAACGGACGTTCCTTTGAAACCGCCGACGCGCGACGGGAAATTGCCTGAATAAGCGAAAAACGCTCCGACGTCAACTCTCACCGCCGGGCGGAGCCTCCCCCGGCTGCAGATTGAGGAGATCGCTCCGCATTTCGCTCGTTCGCCGCACACTCTGCTCCAACCGCCAGCGCGAGATCTCGGCGTGATCGCCGTTGAGGAGAACGCGCGGCACCTCCATCCCCCGGAAGACTCGCGGCCGGGTGTATTGGGGATGTTCCAACAGACCCGAATCGGCAAACGAATCGTATTTGCTGCTCGTCTCGTCTCCCAGGACGCCCGGGATGTGCCGGATAACCGTGTCGATCACCAGCATGGCCGGCACCTCGCCGCCGTTCGTGACGAAATCGCCGACGGAAACTTCGAGCGGCTTGAGTCCCAGACGAATGCGATCATCGAACCCTTCATACCGTCCGCATAAGAGCAGCAACCGCTCGTGCGATGCCAACTCGGTGACCAGGGTATGGTCCAGCCGTCGCCCCTGTGGCGAGAGCATGACGAGCAAGCCCGGTTCCTCCACGTGGCACAGCGGACTGTCAGGCGGACGCCCATCGGCCAGGACCGCTTCGACGCAATCGAACACCGGCTGGCAGCACATCAGCATTCCCGGCCCGCCGCCGAAGGGGCGGTCGTCGACCTTCTGATGCTTGTCGGCGCTATAGTCCCGGATATTCCACAACCGGATGTCGACCAGCCCACGCTCGATGGCCAGCTTGAGCAGGCTCTGCTGCAAGTAGCCGTCGAAGATGCCGGGGAAGAGGGTGAGTACGTCGAAACGCATGTGCCGGTTATTCACACAGATGCGAATGACGAATCACGGATGACGAATGTCGACTGAATGACGAAGCACGAATTACAACGCGAATCGCGGCGAGTCATTGACCGTTCGTCAGGGGTTCTTCGTCATTCATCACGCCTTCGTCATGGTTCATATTACGGTGGCGGTCACGACTCGGCCGCCGCTTCCTGCGGGGCTTCCGCCGTTTCGGCGGGCTTGGCCGCGCGGGCCTTGGGGGCGGTCATCGGCGGCGGAGCAGCCGCTTCGCCGAAGCGGTTCGTTCGCACCTTCTTGATCAACGCGGCCACGTTCACGCTCGGCTGGGCTCCGACGCCGATCCAGTAGTCGACGCGCTCCATATTCAGTTTCACGCGGTCCTTCTTGATGCGGACCATCGGGTCGTAAAAGCCGAGTTCTTCGATCGCCTTGCCGTCGCGGGGCGACCGCGAGTCCATCACGCAAATGCGGAAAAACGGCCGATGCTTTCGGCCCATTTTCTTCATTCGAATTCTTACTGCCACGAAGGTCTCCTTGGGATCCAGTTGAAGTGTACGTTATCGCTTTCGTATTTCGCTTTACAGGGAGCACGAAAACCGCGGTCTGACTTCATCACGCGGGATGCGGGCCGTGTCTCTAATTTCTGTTTCGCTTTCGCGCTTTCCGCGCGTCTTTTCGCTGTTGCTTCTTCTTGTCGCGGGCCTTGTTCTGATCGAGCGGACCGCGCTTGCTGCGTTGTTTATCGTGGGTGAGCTGGGCGTTCGGGTCCATCAGGCCGGCATCCGCCAGTCCGCGGACGGCCTGCAGGCGCTCGCGCAGCCCCATTTTGGCCATCTGCTGCATCATCGGCGCCATGCCTTGGAACTGCTTGATCAGATGATGCACTTCGGCCGGCTCGGTGCCGCTGCCGGCGGCGATCCGGTTGCGCCGGCTGCGGTCGATCTTGTTCGGGTTTCGACGTTCGTCGGGGGTCATCGAATTGATCATGGCTTCGATGCCCTTGAGTTCCTGCTCGGGGTCGACGTCGGGATTGGTATCCAACAGGCCGCCCAATCCGGGGATCATTCCCAGGATCTGCTTCATCGAGCCGAGCTTTTTGATCTGCTTGAACTGGTCCCGGAACTCTTCCAGCGTGAACTGACCCTTCCGCATCAGTTCCTGCTGGCGGAACATTTCGTCGGAGTCGAACTCGCGCTGGGCCTTTTCCAGCAGCGTGGCCAAATCGCCGCCGCCGAGGATGCGGCTGGCCATCCGGTCCGGATGGAACTCTTCGAGCCCGTCGAGCTGCTCGCCCACGCCGATATACTTGATCGGCACGCCGGTGACGGCCTTCACGCTGATTGCGGCGCCGCCCCGCGTGTCGCCGTCGAGCTTGGTGAGGATCACCCCGTCGAGTTCGAGCGCCTCGTTGAACGCTTTGGCGCTGTTGACGGCGTCCTGGCCGGTCATCGCGTCGCAGACCAGGAGGACCTGGTCCGGTACGATCTTGGTGTCGATCAGCTCCAGCTCCCGCATCAGCTGGTCGTCGACGTGCAGCCGGCCCGCCGTGTCGAGAATGATGACCTTGACGTTCCCGGACCGCTTGGCCTCGTTGACCGCGTTGCGGCAGACTTGCAGGGGACTGCTCTTGGCCGGGTCTTCGCTGTAAACCGGCACGCCGATCTGCTCGCCGATGATCTTGAGCTGATCGATGGCGGCCGGTCGCTGCAAGTCGGCGGCGACGAGCATCGGCTGGATGCCTTGCTCCTTCAGCATCTTCGCGAGCTTGCCGCAGGTTGTCGTCTTTCCACTTCCCTGCAGACCGCACATCATCAGGATCGAGATTCCGTCCCGCTTGATGTGCAGCGAATTGTCGACCGGGCCCATCAAATTGACGAGCTCGTTGTAGACGATGCCGACGATCTGCTCGCTCGGCTTGAGCGACTTCAGCACCTGCTCGCCAACCGCCTGCTCGGTGACCCGCGTGATGAACTGCTCGGCGACTTCATAGTTGACGTCGGCCTCGAGCAGGGCCTGACGGACCTGGCGCAGACCGTCGCGGATATTCGCATCGGTCAAACGGCCGCGGTCGATAAACGACAACGCGCCGCGAATGCTGTCTGTAATCGCGTCAAACATGGCCAGCCTGCCGGGTCAAATGGTGCTCAAACGGAGGCCCTCGCCCGGGCCTCGGAGCGAACCACACATTTTAGAGCCCGCTCAAAAAGATGACAATCATAGACGACCTGCTTCATCGCGTTGCAAACCGCACCCCGCCTCTTAAAATTGAGGGCGCTGGAATCCGTATCCAGAGATCCTTCGAAAACTCTGCCCGAATTGCTGTGCGGGAGCAACCTGATCCGTGACTGACGCCAAGAACCTGGAGACGCTCGCTAAACGGGCCAAAGAACGGCTCGATGCCCATGTCCGCGAGACCGTGGAGTGGCATTTTAACCCCGAAACGGGAAGCCCTTTCTGGCTCGAAAAGGCCAAAGGCTTTTCCTTCGACCCACGGAAGGACGTCCGCTGCTTCGCCGACCTGAAAAAGTTCCCCCTGTTCGAGGACGAATGGCTCCGCGGCGGCCCCGTGCGGCGGTGGGTCCCCAAGGCTTACCAGGACAAGCCAATCTACGTCTTCGAGACCGGCGGCACGACGGGCATTCCCAAGAGCCGCGTCGTCGTCGAGGACCACTGGATCGATTACGAACTGTTCAGCGACACGCTCCCCGACGAGTCGTTTCCCAAAGGGTCGAACTGGATGATGCTCGGCCCGTCCGGCCCTCGCCGGCTGCGGCTGGCGGTCGAGCATCTGGCCCATTACCGCGGCGGAATTTGCTTCTGCGTCGACCTTGATCCCCGCTGGGTGGTCAAGCTGATCAAGAATGGCGACGTCCCGGGGGTCAAGGCGTATGCCGACCACGTCATCGACCAGGCGATGACCATCCTGTCGGCCGGGCACGACATCAAATGCATGTTCACGACGCCCAAGCTGCTCGAGGCCCTGGCCCTGCGGTTGATGAACGAGGGTTCGAGCATTGAAGAAACCGGCATCACGGGCATTTTTGCCGGCGGGACCGAGTTCACGCCTCAGTGGTATCGCTTCTGCCGCGAGGAATTGCTGGGACCCAAGGTCTACATCACGCCGACCTACGGCAACACGCTGATGGGGCTGGCCTGCGGCAAGCCGTTTGACCCGGCCGACAATTACAAGATCACCTATTACGCTCCCGAGCCGCGGGCAGTGATCGAAGTGGTCGATTTCAACGACCACACGAAGGTGGTCGACTACGGCGAGTCGGGCCGCGTGAAGCTCTACACGCTGACCAAAGAATTGTTCATTCCCGGCTTCCTCGAACGGGACGAAGGCGAGCGCGAAAAGCCGCACGAAAAGTACCCGTGGGACGGCGTCAGCGGCGTCAAGCCCTTCCGGGAATTCGCCAAGACGACGACCGTGGGTGTGTACTGACGAGACAAATGACGACAGACGGTTGGGGGCTTTGGCCTGCAATCGTCATTCGGCATTCGTGAAAGGACATTGGCGTGCTCGAAATTCCCGTCCTGCGTTGGGGCAAACCGTACGAAAGCCTCCAACAAGATCCGGTCGTTCACTTTGAGACTGGCGAGAAGCTGTGCAGCGTGCATCAGGCCAACGGCGGCCTGATTCAAATGGACCTGCGCAAGCAGCAGCGGGCGCGGGACGTGCTCCGCGAAATTCCCATCGCCACGCTGGTCGAGGCGTGCAAGAAAGCCGCCGATTTCTATCTCACCGCGAACTTGCCGCTGGGAAACGGGACGCAGTCGCCGCAGGAGTTCTGCAACATCCAGTCCGCGACGACGGGACTGCCCGAGCACATGTGCGCGGCCAACATGAAGAAGAATCACTTCGTGCTGAGTCACATGGGCGACATTCTCGAGGCGCTGACCCGCGGTTTGCCGTTCGACGTCCTCACGCGCGGCTACGGCATCGAGCACCGCGGCGTCACGGTCAGCTACCAGGCAAACGCTCCCGTCCTGGGGGCCGTGCTGCCGTCGAATTCGCCCGGCGTGCACACGCTCTGGCTGCCGGTGATGCCGATGCAGGTCGGCCTGGTCCTCAAACCCGGTCCGCAGGAGCCTTGGACCCCGTACCGCATGTGCGAGGCCTTTGCCCAAGCTGGTTTCCCCCGCGAGGCCTTTTCGATTTATCCTGGCGGCGGCGAAGTGGGAGCGGCCGTGTTGCAGGGTTGCGAGCGAGCGATGATTTTCGGCGGGACCGCAACCGTCAAACAATATCACGGCAATCCGCGAGTCCAGCCGCATGGTCCCGGCTTCAGCAAAATCCTGCTGGGCGACGATGTCGTCGATAAATGGGAGAACTATCTCGACCTGATGGTCGACAGCGTCCTGATCAATAGCGGTCGGAGCTGCATCAGTTGCTCGGGCATTTGGGCGTCACGGCACGGGCGCGAGATCGCCGACGCGATCGCCCAGCGCATGGGACCGGTCGCCCCCTTGCCGATGGCCGACCCCAAAGCGGCGTTGGCCGCGTTTACCGTTCCCGGCGCGGCCGTTGCCATCAATGACCAGATCGAACAGGGAATCAAGCAGCCCGGCGTGACGGAAGTCACCGCGAAATACCGCGGCGGCTCGCGGCTCGTCAAGAAAGAACGCTGCGATTACCTGCGGCCCACCGTACTGCACTGCACGAGTCCCGATTTGGAAATGGCCAATACCGAGTACATGTTCCCGTTTGTCTCGGTTGTCGACTGTCCGCAGGAGCAAATGCTCAAGTCGATCAAACAGACGCTTGTCTGTACGGGCATCACCGAGAACGCAAAGTTCTCGCAGCAGTTGCTCGACGCGACGCACATTGACCGGCTGAACATCGGCCCGATCAAGACGATCGCACTCAACTGGCTGCAGCCGCACGAGGGGAACATCGTCGATTTCCTCTTCCGGGCGCGGGCCTTCCAAAACAGCCCCCCGCCGGCGCATTAAACGGGGCGGATTGGCGATTTTCGGCTGAATCGCGTTACCGCGTAACGGGTCTTTATGCGCCATCGCGGACGGTCGATTCCGTCTTGTCCCCTTCGGCAAATTCTGCTACTTAGCCCCCCTTCGACCTCCTCTCTCTCCGCAAATTCCACTCGATTTTTCCCGTCCAATTCACGGCTTTAGCCAGCCGCCGCGTTCCCGGAACGTTCGATTCGACCGCCGCGATGAAGTGGCGTGGCGATCGCCCGACCGGGGCAGGAGACTGTTCGATGTCACGTTCCGGCACGGTGACGTGTCTACTCTTTGCCGCATGCGCGTTTTTCGCGGCGCCGGGAGTCTTTGCTGCGAGCAAAGTCCCCCCGTATGAGGCCGTGGTCGAATCCGACGAGGCGTTCGTCCGCTGCGGTCCCGGCAAGGACTATTACCCCACGGACAAGCTCAAACGGGGTGACCATGTCACCGTGCGACGGCACGACCCCGGCGGATGGTTCATGATCGATCCCCTTCCCGTCAGCTTCAGCCTCGTGCGGAGCGACGACGTGCAGCGCGAGGGGAACGTCGGCACCGTCAAACCGCTGGCCGATGGACAGTCGGCCGTCCGCATCGGCAGCTCGATCGACGCGACAAACGCGTCGGTCTACCAGCGCCAGTTGTCGTCCGGCGAGCGGGTCGAGATCCTCGGCGAGGCAACCGTTCCTCACCGGGGCAGCACGATGCAAATGCTCAAGATCCGCTCACCCAAAGGGGAGTTCCGGTGGATCGAAGGAATGAGCCTGATTCCTGTCGATCAACAGGCGCAGGAACAGCAAATTCGCGATCAACAGACGCGACGTCAGCCGAGTAAAGTTCAAGCGGACGCGGATCCCTTCGCGACTCCGCCACAGTCGCCGAAGGCCGCGAACGCTTCGCTCGTTCGCTCGACGATTCCTGGCAATCAATCGCTCGCGTCGCCCCAGCGTCAGCTTGCAAAGCCGGCGCCGTCGGCGACTCAGTCCCAACTGATCGTCGTGCCGAAGGCTGCCGTCACGGATCCGCAAAGCCGGCTCGACCAGATCGATCACGAATTCCATGACATGGTGCAGCGGCATCCAACGACCTGGAACCTCGCCCAATTGGAACAGGCTTATCGCGATTTGAGCCAGCAGCCGACCGTTACGGCCGAGGTCCGTGGCCAGCTCGAACTGCGGTTTTCGTCGATCAAGCATTACCGACAAATCAAAGGCCAATACGACGATTACTTCCGGCTGGTCTCGAACACGGCGCGCAAGGATGCGGAATTGGCGGCCATTCAAAACTCAGCCGATCCGCAGGACGCCCGTCCGCCGATCCTGCCCGCCGCGCAGATTCCCGTCGCCGCCGAGCCTGCAGTGAGCGCTCCGCAGGCCACCGTGGCCCCAACAGGTCCCGCGCTGATTGCTCCCAATCCGCAGACGCCTCCGCCGCAAGAGGTTCCCGAATTTAACGCGACCTCTCGTCAGCCGGCGAATCTGCAACCGGCAGCGCGGCCCGCCGGTCCGGTATTGGAGAACCCGGTGCCCCTTCCGACCGAGCCCGAGCCGCAGGTGCCTCGGCGAGAGACAACTCATCGCGATTCGGTC
This sequence comes from uncultured Planctomycetaceae bacterium, assembly GCA_963833105.1. GTDB lineage: Bacteria > Planctomycetota > Planctomycetia > Planctomycetales > Planctomycetaceae > DASPSM01. The sequence goes on along the minus strand of CAWHWU010000023.1, from coordinate 97,578 downwards.
GTCCCCACACCTCCTGCCAGCACTCTCAGTGACACTTTCAACTCGGCGCCGGACGTCGAGCCGCGTCCCCAAGCCGCTCCTCCGACGCAGAGGCCCAGCCGCGGCAGCGAGGTGCGCAGACGGCAGGCTCTCGCCAATGATATGCCGCTGCAGCCAATGGCTCCCGTGGGATCTCCTCCGATACAAAACCTGAATGTGGCGCCACAAGGACCGCCGTCGACGGCGGTCCCGACGATGGTCCCGACAACGCCTTCGGCGGCCGTGCCGCAGGTTCGGCAAGCGCCTGCGGGAAATCCGGGTCTGCCCCCGCTCGCCGCGCCGCGCCAAATCCGGCCGCAGGCGCCGGGCGGCCTGGATGGAGCGGGGATCGTCCAGCGAGCCGTGACGCCCGTTCCCGGAGGTCCGCAGCACGTGTTGCTGGCCCCGAACGGGCGGATCCTGGCCTACCTCTATCCGGATCGGGGAGTCAACCTGGATGCCTACGTCGGCCGCCCGATGGGCATCGTCGGTCCCCGTGCGTACCGACCGGAACTGCAGGCCGACTTAATCGTCGTCCGCGGAATGGTCCCGGTGCGGCTGGCACCTTAGAGCGGTTCCATTCGCGACGCAAATCGCGCGGCGGATCAGGGCTCAGACTCTTCGGGGACCGCCTGGAAACCGACTCTTTCCTCGCCCGCGGTGGGGACGTGTTCGCGGAAGCCGATGACGAAGAGGATGCAGGTCACGAGGGCCCCCGCGGCCGGCCAGAGCCAGATGTACGGCCATTGACGTTGCCGGGCTTTGACCCACTCACTGCGGTCGACTTTCCCGTTCCCATTGCGGTCGGCCTTGACCACTCCCTCGACCAGCGAATTGTGGTTGTAGGTCGTCACGGTTCCCAAGACTTTGTCAGTTTCGGAATACACAGCCGGGATCATGGAGGGAACGACATCGGAATTCGCCGTCAAATGCAGAGCCGTGGCGAACGGCGACTTGCCCGCGGCGTCCCATTCCGGCAGCGGAAGGAGTTCCTCGGAGGTCTTGGACTTGGCCGTGACTTCGGCCTTCACTTGGATCACGGGCGGATAGTAGTCGACCGTTTTCCCCGAGGCGATCGCCCCGACGAACATCCCGACTCCCAACATGACGAAGGCGATGAAGCTCTGGGCACTGGCCCGTTGCCGCTCATCGACGCGAGTGTCGACGTAGATATAGCTGGCGACAAAATAGAAGTCGTAGCAGACGCCGTGCAAAATGAGCCCGAAAATCACGGGCGGGAGAGAGAGGGTCGCAAAGGCCATATACCGCATCACCCAGGCGAGCATCCCGACTGTCAGCATGCGTTTCACGCCCAGACGAGTGATAAAGAAGGGCATGGCCGCCATGAAGCCGACTTCGGAAAGCTGGCCGATCGTCTGCAGGGCCGTCGGATAGGGCGCTTCCAACTGCTCCAGGAATCCATTGGCCTGGCTGTAGTAGAACGACAGCGGAATGCAGATCAGGAACGAACATATGACGAACACCAGAAACGTCGGATCGCCCAAGAGCCGCAGCACGCTCTGTCCACTTGTCGACTGTTCAGAGGGGGCGGCCTTGGCCTTGGGGGGCGTGTGTGGCAAGTACAGGCAGAAGATGGCCAAGATCAGCGACAGGCCGGCCGCGACGAAGAACTGCCCATTCGTTTTGCCCCCGATCAAAAATCCGATCGTCCATCCGGCAATGATCCAGCCCCACGTTCCCCACACGCGGATCCCGGGAAAGTCGCGCTTGGAATCGGCAATGTTCGCGAAGCTGATGGAATTGGTCAGTGCCAACGTCGGCATGTAGCACAGCGCGTACGCCTGCATGATGGTGAAGAGCTTGCTGAAATCCGCGACGAAGGCGGCCATCAGCAGCAGGACGGCCCCAATCAGGTGGAGCCCCGCCAACAGCCGTTCCGTGGCGAAAAAGCGGTCGGCAAAATACCCGACGAACAGCGGAGAGATCATGGCGGCAACGGCCGTCGTCGAGAACATCCACCCGACTTGCGAGCCGTCGTAGTGCAACGTCTCGTACATGTAGCCGCCGATGGAGACGCCCCACGCGCCCCAGACGGCGTACTCCAAAAACATCATGATGCATAGCCGCAGCCGGACGCCGTCGCGCATCGCGGACCCCTTTTCTCTACAGCGGGCTCGTCTCGAAAAGTTGCGTTCCGATCATGGCGACTGGCCGGACCGCAAGCAAGGAAGAATTCGCTTCGAGATAGCGAAAATGGCGGGCGAAGGGATACCGGCCGACCGGGACCGTCCGGGAATTGTCGATCTTGCCGGTTTCCGCCAATCGGGACTGTTCCGAACCGCCCGGGAGCGAGCGGCAGGCCCGCGGAACCGTTTGCGGCACGGGGAAAGGAGGCGCTTGATTCCCCCTCTCCCGACTGTCAAAATTAGCTCATCTCTTCGTTTTCGCACCCTGTGAAAGTACGCCCATGCCATTTCAAGAAGGAAATACGATCGGGATCGACCTCGGCACCACCTACTCGGCGTTGGCGCAAGTCAACGAAGAGGGGCGGCCGGTCACCGTTCATAATGCCGACGACAAGCCGATCACCCCGTCGGTCGTCCTGTTGGGCGAGGACGGCCACGTCCTGGTCGGCCCCTCATTCGAGCGCATCTCCATCGAAGATCCGTCTCACATTGTCGAGGCGATCAAACGGCAGATGGGGAACAAGGACTTTTACATCGTCTATCAGAACAAGCGGCTGACGCCCGAATTCATCTCCGCCCTGATCATGAAGAAGCTGAAGCAGGACTGCGAGAAACGGATCGGCCCGATCGCCAACGCCGTGATCACGGTCCCCTATTACTTCAACGACATCCGCCGCAAGGCGACTCAGGACGCGGGCAAGATCGCCGGCCTCAACGTGGTCGACATCTTGAACGAGCCGACCGCCGCCACGCTCGCCTACGCCTGGATCAAAGGGGAGCTGGGCCGCAGCGATCTCAAAACCAAGGAAAAGACGATCCTCGTCTACGACCTGGGGGGCGGAACGTTCGACGTCACCGTCGTCCGCTACACGCCGACCAACTTCCGCGTCCTCGCCACCGACGGCGACGTGATGCTCGGCGGTCTCGACTGGACGCAGCGGATCGTGGACCACGTCTGCGAGCAATTCAAACGGAAGTTCGCCGAGGACCCGCGGGAAAATCCCGAAACGCTCCGCGCGTTCACGCAGGAATGCGAAGACGCCAAGCGTCAATTGAGCACCCGCTCCCAGGTGCCGATCAGCCTGTATTACAAGGGAAAGACGCTCACCGTCTCGATGACGCGCGGTGATTTCGAGCGGATGACGGCCGACCTTCTGCAACGCACCAAGGACACGAGCGAACTCGTGCTGCAGCAGGCGAAAGTCGATCCCCGCGAGCTCGACGACGTCATCATGGCGGGCGGATCGACCTACATGCCCGTGGTCGAACAGATGCTCAAAGAAGTCTGCCGCCGCGAGCCCAGCCGCGAGGTCATCCCCGAAGAGGCCGTCGCGCAAGGGGCCGCCATCCATGCCGCCATTCTCGAGGCGAAAGAGACCGGCGGCCGCGGTCGCCTGGGCAAAGCCGTCGTCGACCGGCTCCGCTCGGTGAACACGACCGACGTCAACTCGCACTCGCTCGGCGTGCAGATCACGGATCCGATGGATCCGTTACGCAAGAGCAATTACATCATGATTCCCAAGAACACGGCCATTCCCAACCAGGTGAACCAGCGGTTCGTGACGACGACTCCCAACCAGACGCGGATTCACATCTACGTGCTCGAAGGTGAGGCCGCCGACCCCGAGGCGTGCACCCGGATTGCCGACTTCCAGATCACGGGCCTCCCCGCCGGGCTCCCCTCCGGCTCACCCGTCGACGTGACGTACAGCTACGACGGCAGCGGACGCATTCAGGTCACGGCGGTCGAGCTCACCGGCAAGCGCCAGGCGAACATCGAGATCATCCGCAGCCAGGGATTGGATAACCAGGGGGTCGACGCGTTCCAGCAGATCGCGCAGAATTATCACGTTGAATGACGGGCACGTCGAATCGCGATGGGCAGGTCGAATCGCGAATGGGCGAGGGGATTGAAGCCCGTTTCCTTCATGGCTCGCCGCGCCGGACATGACCACGTTGGACGTCTATAAGAGTTGGTTGGGCATTCCGGACGGACCGCGGCCCCCCGGACATTACGAGCTGTTGCGCCTCGTCGAGTTCGAGGACGACCCGGAAAAGATCCGCGGCAATTACAAGAAGCTCAACGCGCACGTCCGCAAATACGCCTCGGGGCAATTCTCGGTCCGGTCGCAGGAGCTCTTGAACGAGCTGGCCAAGGCCATGCTCTGCCTGACCGATCCCGAGCGCAAGCGCGAATACGACGAGAGCCGCGGCCGCGTCGCCAAAGAGACGGGCCCGCAAACCGGCCGCCGCACCCTCGGCAAATTGCTCGTCGACCGCAAGGTGATTACGCCGGCCCAACTGAAAGAGGCCGAATCGTTCGCCGAGGCCCGCGGCCTTTCCATGCGCGACGCGGTCGTGCAGATGAAATACTGCGATCCGACCGTCGCGGCCCAGGCGCTGGCGGACGAGCTCGGTCGCCCGTTCGTCGATCTGGCCGACGTCATTCCCGACGACTCGGTGCTCGACGTCGTGCCGCGCAGCACGGTGAAGCGATACGCGGCACTCCCCCTCTTCATCGACGAGGAAAAAGTCCTCGTGGCCTGCGTCGACGAGCCCGACCCTGACCTCGAGGAAGAGGTTCGCCTGCGGTTCGGCCTGTCGATGCGGGCCGTGATCGCCACCCCTTTGTCGATCAACCAGGGAATCGCCAAATACTACGGGGCCGGCATGCGGGACGAGGCCGTCGCCGACGAGGCGCTCAAAAAGGGGAGCAGTTCGGCCAAAAAATCCGGGACGGCCAAGACGAAGACCAAGTCGACGAAAAGAGGGGCCACCGTCCGCAAGCGCTTCCGGGATCTCTCAGAAGAGGAGCAGCACGAGCGCAGGCAGTACGGCTACATCATCATGTGCTGGGCGACCGTCGGATCGGTGCTGATTGATCAGTTCGTGCTCAAAGGGCGTCTCTTTCCCTTTCGCCATCTGAATTTCATACCCTTCGACCAGTTCTTTCTGACCTTCTTCATCCCTTTCATCGCCATCTGGTGGGTCCTCACGGTCTACTGGAAGTAAGGTCCCCACAGCTTCGCCATTTCCACGCGTCCGTCACGCCGCCGCCTCAATCGCTCGGCAACTCCTGGCTACGCTCTCCGTTTCCCGCAGACGTTAAAGTCCGCCGCGCTTCCACGATCGGCAAGGTTGCGGCAGTGGCAGATTCCGCGGCGAAGCGCCCTCGCAACGGTCGCATTCGGCATAACCGATCGATCCGATATGAAAGGACAGGTCGCCGATCACGCGCCGCGTGGCACAAGGAGGGGCAACACGATGCGACGTCTGCCAATTGTCGGAATGCTGGCGCTCGTCGCCACCTTCGCGGAATCCGCTTTCGCTGGTGGGCAGGTGGTCGAAATGGGGCCGCCGGCGATTCTGCAAACGTCCGACGCCGCCGTGCCACCCCCGCCCGCTCCGCCCCTGCCGCTCGCGACCCAATCGCAACCGAGCGCACCGCTCGCCGTTCCACCTTTGGGCCCGCCGCCGGCTCCGGCGGCCGAAATGCCGGCTGCGCCCAATCGCGGACCGACTTCCGTGACTCCCGGCCCCCCGGCCCGGGCGACTGCGGGCCCCAAAACGGGTGCGACTCCCATTCCGGCTGCCGGAGCGGCACACGTTCCCGCATCGCCGCAGGAAGGAGCGGGGCTACCTTTGGAAAGCGCTCCGCCAGCGGCGCCGGAGCCGACCGTGCGCCGGTTGCGGAATTCCGACCCTCCGCCGGCTGCCGCGCCCGTGTCCGATTCCACGGCCGGCGGGCCGCAGGCGCCCACGCCCCCACCGTCCTCGAATACGGCACCGGCGGGACCGCCGCTCGTCTTTCGCACGGCCGACGTCGTGCGGCCTGACCTGATGCGGGGCGACAACTACCGCCTGAGCGAATATGCCCCGCTCGTCGACTACAAGTTTCAATTCGAGCTGGAAACGCCCTGGGGCACGATTCCCGCACACGGGATGGCCATGCTGGGCATCCGGATGTGCGAGCTCAAGTCGATCGAGTACGGCTCCCGCATCGCGCACAAGAATCCCATGTTTGTCGAGGGGGTGGCTCAAGTTGCCTGTAAGACGCCGCTGGGAGCGTACATCCTGGTCACCGATCCGATCGACTCACTCTACCGCACGGCCGAGGGACTCAAGCGGATCGCCGTGGCGAAGTGGAGTCCCGGCGGCGTCCGCGCCAACTGCGGTGCGCGGCGGAAGCTCGCCTGCCTCTTGGTCTGCGATCCGGAGAGTCACAATCCCGTGCTGTCGTGCCTGCTCGACGACATGTCGGCCAACGCGACGGCCGGCTGGCTCGGGGCCGATGCCGCGCTCAACGTCGGCCTGCCGGGCCTCGGGTTCCTGGCCGCCAATGCCGAGTTCAAGCAGATGATGGCCTTCAAGTCGACGCGCGAAATCCAGACCGATCTCTGCGCGTCGCTGACGGCACTCGGCATTCCCGAAACGATTTCGACGAAATTCCTGGCTTCGGAAAACTACACCACGACCCAGAAAATGGCCTTCGTGTATTACCTGCGCAAGCTGGTCGGCATCGACAACCTGACGTCGCTGGTCGAAGGGGCCGTCGACACGATCAACGAGGCCGAGGCGCTGGCGTCGATTCAGGAGCTGCAGTTTTTGGTCGAGCTTCGCCGCACGCATCCGATCGTGCGGGCGACGTTCCTCGGCATGCCGATCGTCACGCTGGCCGACGGGAGCCAAATTCTCGTCTCAGCGGACGACTATCTCGTCGAATCGCCGCGGCTCGTGGAGATGATCGGCCGCTTCCGTGCCGAGTTCCCCAACGCGCAGGCCATGCTGATCTCGCTCGGCCGGGTGTCGACCGGTGCCGAGCAGCAGTTCCTGATGGCGGGAATCGCCGTCGCCCACCACCGCTTCGGCGACGAAGACTTCAACGTCAAAGCCGAAAAGGCAGCCGAAACGGCCCTCAACGCGGGCCCGGCAATGGGAACAGCACGCAAGTGATTGAAAATAGGGGTCAGGGGTCAGGGATCAGGGGTCAGGGTAAAGACAAATGCAGCACGCTTTGCGTGCGGTTGGTTTCTTCTCTGACCCCTGATCCCTGATCCCTGTCCCCTCATCCCGCATTTCCCCCCTTGGAAAGAGTCCCCCCCTCCGCGAAAATGGAGGTTTTCAAGGGACCATTGATGAAGGTGCAGCAGTTCCTGGCCCATTACGGCATCACGGAGAACCCGTTCAGTCCGGAGGACGCCCAAACCGACCACATCTTCCGCAAGTTTTGCCTGCACGCCACCCATCACCCGGCGTGGGACAAAATCTATGGAAACCCCGAGAGCCCGGCGACCGCGGTCGTCTTCGGCGAAAAGGGGAGCGGCAAGACGGCGCTGCGGCTGCAAATGGTCGACGAACTGGCCGTCTACAACCGGGCCCATCCCGACCAGCGCTGCTTCGTCATCGAATACGATGACTTCAATCCGTTTCTCGACGCGTTCCGCGACCGGCTGCACGGCCGCAAGCGGCGGGCCGACCGCATGCTGGCCCAGTGGCGATTGTGGGACCACATCGACGCCATCCTCTCTTTGGGCGTGACGCGGCTCGTCCGCGGCGTTACGGTCGCCCGCGACAAGGCGGAGACCGAAAAGATCGACGGATCGGCCCCCGCCTCGAATAACGGCGCCCCGATCGAAACGAGGTCTCTCGACCGGCTCTCGCGGCACCAGAAGCGGGACCTGTTGCTGCTGGCCGCCTTCTACGAACACAGCTACGACCGCCCGCCGCGCTCCCGCTGGAACGCACTGCGGCGGGCTTTGCGGTTTTCGACGTGGCGGGCCAAGTGGGACGTGCTCTTGGGGCTCGTCGTCACGATCGCCACGATCGTGCTGGTCATCCGGTATGCCGGTTGGGAACAGCTCATCCGGCAGTGGTGGGTGGCGGCGATCATCGTGGCGGGCTGGCTCCCCTGGCTCTTCTGGCAGGCCCGGTTGTTGTGGACGGCGTGGCGGACCTCGCGGGAAGTCCGTGTCTTCGATCACCTGACCAATACGCTCCGCGGCATCTTGAGCCAGTTCGAGCGAAAGGAGCTCCGCGGCCAGCCGATCCCGATGAAAGATCGCAGCGACGACCGCTACGAACTCCTGGCCAAGTTCCAATCCATCCTGCAAGCCCTTGGATTCACCAGCATCGTGGTCGCCGTCGATCGCGTGGACGAGCCGCACTTGGTCAACGGCTCGGCCGAACGCATGCGCGACCTGCTCTGGCCGATGTTCGACAACAAGTTCCTGAAGCACCCCGGACTCGGGCTCAAGCTGCTGCTCCCCGCGGAAGTCGCCGGCTATCTCAAGCGCGAGGAAAAAGAATTCTACGAGCGGTCGCGGCTCGACAAGCAGAACCTCGTCCTGTCGCTCGAATGGACGGGCGAATCGCTGTACGACGTCGCCAATGACCGGCTCAAAGGGTGCATTAATCCGGGCCAAACGGCCGTCACCATTCGCGACCTGTTCGATCCGGCGATCGACGAGCGGGAATTGATCAGCACGTTCGCGCGGCTCCGCGTGCCGCGGCACCTGTTCAAGTTCCTCTATCGGCTGCTCGTGGAGCACGCGAATCGTTACACGGACGCCAATCCCTCCTGGAAGATCAGCCGCGAGACGCTACATTCGACGTTGGCCCTGTACCTGCGTGATCTGGAGGCCCTCGACCGGGGAATGGGACCGGGCTAATACGACAGCGCTCTCGCACGTCGTTTCTGATGAGCCCTCTGTTCCTGAGCCCCCGTTCCGCGCGGCCAAAAGCCTTCCGGCAACCCCGCCAGGAGATTCAATCGCTGAGTGTTGCCAGAATGCCCGGGGCCGCCTACTGTTAAACTATTGCCCCACGAACTTCTGTTTGTTTGCTCTCTCGAAAGGCTGCTTCTGATGGGACGTCTCTTCTTGACCGCCGTAGCGGTGGTCGTCATCCCCAATCTGGCGTGGGCCGACGGCAGTCCCGCCCCGTCTTCTGCCAGTCCGGCGGCCGCCCTGCCGCCAATCCGGGCCGAACTGAAATCCGACAAACAAAAGGGAAGCTTCGCCATCGGCTACAGCATGGGAAACACCTTGCGGAAGCAGGTTGGGGTCGAGCACCTCGACGCGGCGGCCTTCCTGTTGGGCATGCAGGAGTCGCTCGCCGGCCAGAAGGCCACCCTGAGCGCGATCGAGCAGGAGAAGGCCCTCAAAGTCCTCGTGGGCGAGCTGCAGAAGCAGCAAATGAAGAGAGTGGTCGAGGCGGCCGAGAACAACAGGAAGAAGGGGGAGGAGTACCTCGCCGCCAATAAAGGCAAAAAAGGGGTCACCACACTTCCGAGCGGCCTGCAATACAGCGTCCTCCGCGAGGGGACGGGCAAAACGCCCAAGTCGACCGACGAGGTCGAAGTGCACTATCACGGCACGCTCATCAACGGCACCGTCTTCGACAGCTCGATCAACCGCGGCGAACCGGCGACCTTCCCGGTCAACGGCGTCATTCCCGGCTGGACCGAAGTGCTGCAGCTCATGAAAGAGGGATCAAAGTGGCGGGTTGTGATTCCTGCCCATCTCGCCTACAAGCAGCGAGGCGCCCCGCCGAAAATCGGTCCGAACGAAACCCTGATCTTTGAGATCGAGCTGTTGAAGGTGAAGTAGGTTTTCTCCGTCAGGTTGCTGCGGACTTTTGTCGCAAGACGCTTGGGAAAGGTTGTTTCATGTTTCGAGGTGGTTGGTTGGTCTCACGGATGGGCGCGGTGGCCCTCTTGGCTCTCGTCGTCTTACCCGGCTGCGAGGAGGAATCAGGGAAACCCATGGCGAATGAGCCGGTCCAAGAAGGGGTCTCGAGGGGCCAGATTAACAAGAAGAAGGGCGAGGAATTCCTCGCCGAGAACAAAAAAAAGCCGGGCGTGAAGACCACGGCGAGCGGCTTGCAATATCTCGTCCTCAAAGAGGGGACCGGCAAAAAGCCCGAGCTGGACGACACGGTGCTCTGCCACTATCACGGCACCTTGATCGACGGAACCGTCTTCGACAGTTCAGTCGATCGCGGGACGCCGATCAGTTTCCCGGTCAGAGGCGTGATTCCCGGTTGGACGGAAGTGCTGCAACTGATGAAAGAGGGCTCGAAGTGGCGAGTCTTCATCCCGTCGGCACTTGCCTACAAGCAGCGAGGCGCTCCGCCCAAAATCGGACCCAATGAGACGTTGATCTTCGAGATCGAGCTGTTGCAAATGAAATAGCCCATTCGAGTGCTGCCATGTTCGCTCGACACTGTATTCTGGCCGCGATCCCCTTTTTCGTTCTGCCGTTCTCCTTTGTGGCGGCAGCCGATTCCCAGCCGCCGGCCGCCCAGCCCAAAGCAGCCGCCAAGCCGGCCGAAGGGAAGGTGGTCCCTACCAAAGCGGCCGAGCCGATTGCCTTCATGCGCGTCGTGCGCGACTCCCACGACCGGCCGCTCGCCCTCGAAACGGGCGTCGGCCACTACGTCTCCCCGTCGGCGGCCAATCCGTTCACGGTCGATCTCATCGGCTGCGTCCACGTGGCGGACAAGAAGTACTACGAGACGCTCAACGAGCGTTTCAAGCACTACGACGCGGTCTTGTTTGAGCTCGTGATGCCCGAGGGAGGATCGCTCGAAAATCTGGGCAAGCGGGAGAGCAATCATCCGATCGCCCGCGTGCAGCAGTCGCTCCCCAAGATCCTCGATCTCAACTACCAGCTCAAGGATATCGACTACACCGCCAAGAACTTCGTGCACGCCGACTTGTCCCCCGACGCCATGGCCAAGGCGATCAAGGCCCGCGGCGATTCGGGGGGTTCGGTCTTCATCAAGGTTCTCTTCGACATCCTCCGCGAGTCGAACCGGCAGACTCAGTCCCAGCAAAAGCACGGCGGCGACCTCTCCGAATTCGACCTTATCGCGGCCCTCTTCGATTCCAACCGGCCGCGGGCTCTCAAACGCCTGATGGCCGACCAGATGGAAATGATGGAATCGGGAACGGGTCTTGGGCAAACCCTCGATACGATCCTCATCAAGGATCGCAACGAGGCGGCCATGAAAGTGCTCCAGCGCGAAATCAAACGCGGGACGCGGAAGATCGCCATCTTTTACGGCGCCGCCCACATGCCCGACTTCGACCGCCGCCTGACCGAGGAACTCAAGCTCCGCCGCGAATCGCTCACCTGGGACCGCGCGTGGGATTTGAAGTAGGTCCCGCCCGGCGGCAAATTCTGACGTCGCCGAGTCTCGGAGGACGCGGCGTGAAATCGTTCGTGATGGGCAGTCTTCTCCTTTTGGTCTGCTCGGCGGCGCTTGCTGCGGACAAACGGTCGACGCCGCTCGAACCGATCCAACTCTGGCCAGGCAAACCGCCGCAAGGCCTGGAGAACCCGCCGCCTGAAACGGTCGATGAGCACGGGCGCATCCGCATGGTCTCGGTCCCCACACTCACGCCCTACCTTCCGCCGCACCCGAACGGACAGTGCCGGGCCCTTATCGTCTGTGCGGGAGGCGGATACGGCGGGCACGATTGGCGGACGCACGTGGTCTACGCGGCCGATTATTTGCTGCCGAAGGGGGTGGCCGTGATCGGCCTCAAATACCGCACGCGTCCGCCGTATCGCGTCAGTAATGACGAAATCCAGGCGATCACGCTGACCGATGCGAAGCGAGCGGTTCGCCTGGTCCGCGCGAAGGCGGCCGAGTGGGGGATCGATCCGCACAAAATCGGCATCGCCGGCTACTCGGCCGGTGCGAACCTGGCGATGAACCTGGCGGCCAACTTCGACGCGGGCGACCCGCAATCGTCCGACCCGATCGAACGCGAAAGCAGCCGCCCCGACTTCGCCGTCGGCATCGCGACCTGGCACTGGGGCAAGAAACAGTCCCCGTTCAAATTCCGCAAAGACACTCCGCCCGTGTTTCTGGTCCACGCGACCAACGACGGCATCCACGGCGGTGCGCCGATCGAACTGCCGCAGAGGATCAAAGCCGACCTGGAAAAACTCGGCGTCCCGGTCCACCTCGAAATCTTCCACGAAGGCGCCCACGGCGTCGGCAACCTGATCCCTCAGCGCGTCCAGCACGGCTTCCCGCCAACAAAGTGGCCCGACTTGTTGCTCGCGTGGCTCAAGTAGGTACTTCCAAGCGGACAGTGCCCTGACGAGCCGCCGGCTTAACGCCGGCGGTCTTCGAACGGCAATCGACGCCCTGCGGGCATACCGCCGGCGTGAAGCCGGCGGCTCATCAGGGGCGTTTTGCGATGCGTCATCAGCTACGGACCGTCTTGCGGGCACCAGTTACGGCACGATCCACCTTCATCCTCTTTGTGTCCTTTGTGCCCGTCGTGGTTCAAAGAGCCTCGGCCATGAAAGGCATGAGAAACCACAAAGGTCCCAGCGCGGCCTCGCTTCGCTCAGCCGCAACCAAAAAAGGAGCAGAGCGACCACGGATCACACCGATTCCACTGATAAAAAAGCTGATGAAGATTGCTTTGAATCCGCCCTTCGGCGGAATGGCAAATTGAACCCTCTTCCCTGGAATCTGTCTCTTCTCTCCATCAGTGTCATCGGTGAAATCCGTGGTTCCCATTCCTTTCGCGTAACGACGTGACGATAGGAGCCTGAATCTTCAATTGAAAGAATCTTCTCGCGGTAAAAAGAATTAAAACGTTAGTAGTACGAAGGACACAAAGGGGAGAGCAAAAAGGAGCGCGACGCGTGTGCGTCGGCTGGGTTCCTCTCAACTCGGCACTCACTCCGCGCGGAACGCACGGACGAGATGCCCTCCCTTTTCCGGCGGGGAGCTGACGCGGCCCGGAAAGTAGCGGGCGGAGATCTCGGGTGGGCCTAAGTCTTCGATCTCGGAAAAGCCGAGTTGGAGCAGTTTGGTGCGGAGCGTGGCGGCCTCGAAGTAGTTGATCCACGGTTCACCCAAGGCGGCGACGCGGGCGGCGCGACGGTCGTGCTCGAGTCTTAGTTCCGGCGAGAAGGTGGCCGGAGGATCGCTGTAATCGAAGACGACCTGTGCCCCGTGCGGCAGGCCGGCGATGTCCGTGAGGGTCGACCAGACGGCCTCTTCCGTGAGGTAGGGGACGACGCCGAGCCAGGTGAAGAAGGTCGGCTGTTCCCGATCGAAGCCGACGGCTGTCAGGCCCTCGGCCAGGGTTTCGTGCTCGAAATTGACGGGGGCGAAGGTGAGCGAGGCGGGGAGCGGGATTGCCGCCGCGGCCAGGCGCTCGTGCTTCCAGGCTTGAGTCGCTGGGTGATCGACCTCGAAGACGCGAAGCGAGTCGCCGAACGGGTTGCGGTAGGCGAACGTGTCGAGGCCGGCGCCCAGCACGACCAGTTGCCGCACGCCGCGCTCGACGGCGGCGGCCAAGGCGTCCTCGGCAAATCGCGTCCGCACGGCGATGAAGAGCCGCATCCGGCGTTTGGAGGGGTCTGCTTCAGCCTCGCGAACGGCGGCTTCGCTCTCGTCGCCGAGGATCCGCAGGGCGAGCGGATCGGCGAAAATGCGGCCCCCTTCCAGGACCTGGTGAGCGGCCCGGTGAGCGGCGGCCGCGAGGGCCGTGCGGCTGGGCGATCCCGATTGCATGGATCGAGTTTACGAAACTCGGCGGAGGACGGGGATGCCGACGATGGAACAGTCCCATCTTCCATTATGCGGCAAGGGTCAAGGGGGGCCGCGGCAGGGGCGATTTTTCTGTGGTGGTTTTCCTTTTTTTACGCCGCAGAAAAACCAGAAAAATCGGGGGATCTGTTCAAAAATTGTTCAGGCGCGCGTGTTGGACACTTAGAAAAACGTGTCGCGCGGCGGCTACTTCCGCGGGGTGATGCAGTCCTGGCCGACCCACTTGCGGAGGACTTCGGGAATCACGACCGAGCCGTCGGCCTGCTGGCCGTTTTCCAGAATGGCGATGATGGCGCGGGTGGCGGCGACGGCCGTTCCGTTGAGGGTGTGGACGAAATGCGTCCCCTTGCGGTCGCCCCCTTTGCAGCGGATGCCGAGGCGGCGGGCCTGGTAATCGGTGCAGTTGGAGGCGCTGGTGACTTCGCCGTACTCGCCCGCGTCGCCCCGGCCGGGCATCCAGGCTTCGAGGTCGAACTTGCGATAGGCCGGACCGCCCAGGTCACCGGTGCACGTATCGATCATGCGGTAGGGGAGCTTGAGTGCCTGGAAGATGGACTCTTCCACCGCGACGATTTTGGCGAGCAGGGCACTCGACTCGGCGAGATCGGGGACCGTGAAGCCGAACATCTCGACCTTCGTGAACTGGTGGACGCGGTAGATGCCGCGGGTCGCCCGGCCATGGGCTCCCGCCTCGGTGCGAAAGCAGTGGGAGAGGCCGGCGTATTTGAGGGGCAAGACGGACGCGTCGAGGACCTGGTCTTTTTGGGAGCCCCCCAGGGTGATTTCGGCCGTGGCCACGAGGCTCAGGTCGCTGTTTTCGATCGAGTAGATCTGGGCTTCGGGACCGCGGGGGAGGAACCCGATTCCTGAAAGGACGTCGTCCCGGGCGAGGTCGGGAGTTGTGAAGAGAGTGAAACCCTCGGCACGGAGACGCTCCAGGGCGAACAGGACGAGGGCCTGTTCCAGCAGGACGGCCTCGTTTTTGAGGAAGTAGAATCCATGGCCGGCGACGCGAGCCCCCGCCTCGAGGTCGACGAGGTCGAGCCGCTCCATCAGGTCGACGTGGTCGAGGGGGCGGAAATCGAATTTGGGGATTTCGCCCCACTTTTTGACGACCCGGTTGGCATCCTCGCCCGCCCCGACGGGGGCTTCCGGGTGGGTCATGTTGGGGACTTCCATCGCCCGGACGCGAAGGTCGGCCTCGAGTGTTTTGAGGGCTGCCTCGTTCTCGCTGACCAGGCCGCGCAGCTCCTTGCCCCGCTCGATGAGGGCCTTTTTTTGTGCGGCGTCGGACGTCTTCGGGATCTGGGCGGAGGTCTCTTTCTGCTCGTGGCGGTACTTGTCTCCCTCCACGATCAACTGGCTGCGTTTTTTGGCCAGTTCGACGATCGCCCCGATATCGACGCGAACGCCGCGGTTGCGGCAGTTTTCCTCGACCTGATCGGAGTGCTCACACAAAAACTGCAGATCGAGCATCGCGGTCCTTCAAAGGGAGTGCTGTCGCCCTGGTGCGTCCACGTTTATGCGGAGGCATAAGCTGTGGTCGCCGACCTCATGTCCGGCTGGCCAATTCGCTCCACAGATGGGCGCTGGCCCGGGTGCCGCGGTGGAAATCGGCCAGGGTGAAGTGTTCGTTGGGGCTGTGCAGATTGTCCGAATTCTGGCCCCAACCCAAGAGGAGTGTATCGACTCCCAGGACGTCCCGGAAGGTTCCGACGACGGGGATGGAGCCCCCCTCGCGGATCATCACCGGCTCGGCCCCGAAGGCGTCGGCAATCGCCCGGCGGGCCGCCTGCATGAAGCGGCTTTCGCTGTCGAACACGAGACCCGGACAGCCGTGGTAGGAGCGGAACTCCAGTCGCAAGCCCGGGGGGCAATTCTCCTTCAGGAACTGCTCCACTGCCGGGAGGAGTTTTTCGGGATCCTGATTGGGGACGAGACGGCAGGTGATTTTTGCCGTGGCGGAGGCGGGGATGATCGTCTTGGGTCCCGGTCCCGAATAACCGCCGAACATCCCGTTGATGTCGCACGTGGGCCGCGCCCAACGGCGCTCGTTACTTGAGTAGCCGGCCTCCCCCCAAGCGGCGGTGACCCCCAAGTCGGCGAGATAGGCGGCCTCGTCGAATGGAAGAGCCGCGAAGGCCTTCCGTTCTTGAGGCGTGAGTGGGACCACGTCGTCATAGAAGCCCGGAATCTGGATCCGCTGCTTGTCGTCATGCAAGCGGGCCACGAGGCGGGCCAGACCATTGCACGGATTGGCCACGGATCCCCCGAAGACTCCGCTGTGCAGGTCGCGATTGGGCCCGTGGAGCGTGACTTCGCAGGCTAAAATCCCGCGGAGTCCGTAGGTAATTGCCGGAATCCCTGGGGCGTACTGGCTTGTGTCGCTGACTACGGCGACGTCGCATTTCACGAGATCGCGATTGCCGCTCAAAAAGCGGTCCAGATTGTTGCTGCCGACCTCTTCTTCCCCCTCGATGACGAATTTCACGTTTACGGGGAGCCGGCCAACCGTCTTGAACCACGCCTCGACCGATTTGATGTGAGTAAAGACTTGCCCTTTGTCGTCGCAGGCCCCGCGGGCATACAGGAGGCCGTCGCGGACGGTCGGCTCGAACGGCGGGCTGATCCACAGATCGAGCGGATCGGGGGGCTGAACGTCATAGTGCCCGTAGACCAGGGCCGTCGGCGCGCCCGGAGCACCGAGCCACTCGCCATAGACGATGGGGTGCCCCTGGGTGGGAACGATCCGCGATTTGAGGCCCGCCTGCGTGAGTTGCGTCGCGACGAACTCGGCGGCCCGCTGCATGTCGGGGCGGCGGCCCGGGTCGGCGCTCACGCTGGGGATCCGCAGCAACTCCTTCAATTCGTCAACGAAACGGGCCCCATTCTGGTCGAGAAATCGATCGACCGGCTCCAAAGTGGACAAGCCAACCTCCGTGATGGTCAGTCGGTAAGGGGAAGATGCACGTCGCTGTCAGAAACGCGACGCGGAAGGCGGGTCGAACGGCCCGGCGACAGCTCGGAATCCGCCGGCTTCCCGCGGTCTCGTTCGGAGACGAGCGGGATCGAGTCGGGCGTGTCCGAGTCGACGTCGCCAGCGAGTTCTTCAAACTCTTCGTCAGGAATGGCAACCGGGATTTCCTGGCTGTAGTCAGGGGCCACGCGGCCGGACGACTCGACCCGCAAGGGTGTCGATCCGGCGGACCGTGCGTCTTGATGATGCTCGCGGTTCGGGCGTCGCTCGGGTTCCGGGGCTTTGACGGACTTCACCACATAGTCCAGATCGCCGATCGTCACGGTGTCGCCCGGTTTGACTCGGACTTCCCTGCGGACCTTTTCACCATTGACCCGAATGCCGTTTGTGCTTCCCAGGTCGCGGATTACCAGGGAATCGTTGATCTGCACCAGTGCGCAATGCTTGCGGGAGATCATGCGGCTGCGGGTGATGACAACGTCGCAGTCGGGATGGCGACCGATGAAAAGAATCGCCTTGTCGACCGGGATCTTCAGCCCTTTCCCAGAGACAGGCTCAAGAAACACGCTCATCGGCCGCTTCGCCCCCTCCCGGCGTCCCCGCAACGCTCTCTGTAATCATAGCGTACTGCGAGGGGGGAAGAAACGACATTCCGGCCCACACCGCAAGCCGGAAAGTGGCAAACCCGGCTCTCCGGAAGCAGCGGTGCCGCCTGGGCGAACCCGTGATTTTTCGAGAGGCCGGGTGATTTTTCTGGTTTTTCTGCGGCGTAAAAAAAGGGCTTACCACCACAGAAAATCCGGCGAGCCCGGACTCGTTGCCGTTGGGGTCGAGCGGTCAGTTTCCAACCACCCGGCACCACGCTGCTTTAGCCCATCAGGGTGCGGAAGCGGCGGAGTGCCTCCTCGATGTTCTCGCGCGAATTGAACGCGCTGAGTCGGAAATAGCCCTCGCCACTGGGCCCGAAGCCGCTGCCGGGCGTGCCGACGAGGTGCGCCTGGCTGAGCACGCGATCGAAAAAGTCCCAGCTCGTCGCATTGCCGGGCGTCTTGAGCCAGACGTAGGGGGCGTCGACTCCGCCGAACACGCGGACTCCGAGAGTCGAGAGCCCTTCCCGCAACAGCCGGGCGTTCGTCATATAGAAATCGATCAGGGCCCGGACCTGTTCCTTCCCCTTGGGCGAATAGACCGCTTCGGCTCCGCGTTGGATGACGTAGGAGACACCGTTGAATTTGGTCGAATGCCGCCGGTTCCACAATCGGTGCAGATCGACTTGTTTTCCGTCGGCCCCGAGGGCAGTGACCGAGCTCGGCACGACGGTGAAGGCACACCGCGTCCCGGTAAAGCCGGCCGTCTTGCTGAAGCTGCGAAACTCGATCGCCACGTCCCGCGCGCCGGAATCTCATAAATCGAATGCGGAATGCCGGGAGTCGAAATGTACGCCTCGTAAGCGGCGTCGAAGAGGATGATCGCCCCGTTCCGCTGGGCATAATCGACCCATCGGGCCAAGGTCTCCCGTGTCGCCACGGTTCCCGTCGGGTTATTCGGATAGCACAAATAGATGAGATCAACGTGCGTCGTCGGAAGTGCCGGCACGAAGTCGTTTTCGGCCGTGACGGGGAGATAAACCAGCCCCGCAAACCGGCCCGTTTTGTCGGCCTGCCCGGTCCGCCCGGCCATCACGTTCGTGTCGACGTAAACCGGATAGACGGGATCGGTAACGGCGACAACGTTCTCGGCCCCGAAGATATCGAGGATATTCCCCGTGTCGCACTTCGAACCGTCGGAAATGAAAATCTCGTCTGATGATACAGTCGCGCCACGCGACTTGTAATCGTTCTCAACAATGGCGTTGCGGAGAAAATCGTATCCCTGGTCCGGCCCGTAACCGCGGAACGCCTCACGGCGGCCCATTTCGTCGACGGCCCGATGCATGGCTTCGATCACGGCCGGAGGCAGCGGCTCCGTCACGTCGCCGATCCCCAGGCGGATGATCTTCGCCTGCGGATTCTCGGCCGCAAATCGCGCGGTGCGGCGACCAATCTCAGGGAAGAGATACCCCGCCTGAAGCTTCAAAAAATGATCGTTAATGCGCGCCATAGTTGTCAGGACCTTTTGAGGAGACCGGCGTTCAACTTAAGAGCTGTCGCAGCGGTTTGCAACCGGCCTCCGGCAAGCAGTTTTTGCTCAATTGACAGGAGATTTGTCGCGGTTGTTCGCGCACGCCGCACGAATCCTCCTCCCGCTTTACGTGGTCGGCCAAGCCAACGCCGGCAGCAAATCCGCTTTGCGACTCGAGCAGTCGCCCCGGATGCGGCTAGAAAGCATTCCCCATTTCTGATTAAGTGATAAACTTCAGGACGAGGCCGGGGCCCATCAACTGCCCGAGTCCCGATCGGCGTAGGAGCCAATTGCCAATGGCTGAGACAGAGACGACGGTGGCCGAACTTCCCCCCCGAAAAACTCGAGCCGTCCGCATCGGGACGATAGAGATCGGGGCCGGCCGGCCCATTGCCGTCCAGAGCATGACGGCGACCAAGACGACCGATATCGACGCCACCACGCGGCAAATCAACGACCTCGTTGAGTCGGGGGCCGATGTCGTCCGCGTCGCCGTCGACAGCCGCAAGGATGCCGAGGCGCTCGCCGAAATCAGCCGCCAGACCAAGGCCAACCTCTCGGTCGATCTGCAGGAGAACTATCGGCTGGCCGAGCTGGTCGCCCCGTTTGTCGCCAAGCTGCGGTACAACCCGGGCCATCTCTACCACCACGAACGCTCCAAGCCGTGGCAGGAGAAAGTCCGCTACATCGCGGGCGTCGCGGCCGAAAACGACTGTGCCGTGCGCGTGGGAGTCAACTGCGGCTCGGTTGATCCGGACAAGAAAGAGGGCTTCGATCCGGCCGACTCGATTTCGCCCATGCTGTCGAGCGCTCTCGATCACTGCGAATTCCTCGACCGGATTGGCTTTACGCGGTACTGCGTGTCGCTCAAGGACTCCGATCCGGCCAAAGTGATCGACGTCAACCGGCGGTTTGCCGAGTCGCGCCCCGATGTGCCGTTGCACCTGGGCGTCACCGAGGCGGGCATGCCGCCCGACGGCATCATCAAGACGCGGATCGCCTTCGAGCAGCTCATCAGCCGGGGGATCGGCGACACGATCCGCGTGTCGCTGACCGTGCCCAACAACCGCAAAGGCGAGGAGATCGTCGCCGGGCGGAAAATTCTCGAAGACATCGCCGCCGGTCGGGTGCGGACCGTCGTCGATTTCGGCCGCAAGTCGCTCAACATCATCAGTTGTCCGAGTTGCTCGCGGGTGGAGAACGAGGCCTTTGTCGATCTGGCGGCTCAGGTGAAGGAATTGACCACATACGCGAAAGAGTACGCTCTGACGATCGCCGTCATGGGCTGCCGCGTGAACGGCCCGGGCGAGACCGACGATGCCGACTTGGGCCTGTGGTGCGCTCCGAACTTCGTCAATCTGAAGCGCGGCGGAATCGAGCTGGGCGCCTTTCCCTATGATGAGATCCTGCCCCGCTTGAAGCAGGAACTCGACGCACTGATCGCTGCCAAGAGCCTGGTTGCAAGCCACGACTAAGTCGGGGCACCCCGGATGCCGTGACGATAAACGGCGAATCAATCTCCGGCGCCTGCTCGCGATCTTTGCAAAACCCCGGTTTGTTTGGATAGACTGAAGAACGCCGGAGGAATGCGCTACCAGACCGGAAATCCTGCCTCCAAGACCCGCCGTTGAAGTTTCAAGCGACCGCGAGCCATCCCCGCGTTCCAGCCGGCCGAGCGTTTCTTTCAGAATCCAGGGAGAATTGTCCGTGAGCGAAGCCAATCAATCAGGTCTGTCCCGTCGTGATGTTCTCAAAGCCACAGGCCAAGTGGCCGCCGTCACCGCGCTGGCGGGTGTTGCCATCCCGAAACACGTCTATGCGGCGTCGGAAAATACGATCCGGCTGGCCCTGGTCGGTTGCGGCGGACGCGGCACCGGTGCGGCGGACAACGCCCTCTCAGTGACAACCGGTCCGACCAAGCTCGTGGCCATGGCCGACGTCTTTCAAGACCGGCTCAGCCCGAGCTACCACGCGCTCCAGCACATGCACAAGGACAAAGTCGACGTCCCGCAAGACCGTCAGTTCCTCGGCTTCGACGCCTACAAGAAGGCGATCGACACTCTGCGGCCCGGCGATGTGGTCATCCTGGCGACACCGCCTGCCTTCCGCTGGGTCCATTTCACCTACGCGATCGCCAAGGGCGTGAACGTCTTCATGGAGAAGCCGGTTTGCGTCGACGGTCCTGCGGGCCGCCGGATGCTCGCCTTGGGTGAAGAGGCTGCGAAGAAAAACCTGAAGGTTGCCGTGGGCCTCATGTGCCGGCACAGCGAGGCCCGGGCCGAACTGGGGAAGCGGATCAAGGACGGGGAGATCGGCGACCTGATTCTGCTGCGGGCCTACCGCGTACACTCCGGCAATTACGATTCGTTCGTGGGGCCGACTCCCCACGGGATGAGCGACCTCGCCTACCAGATTCGCAAGTTCCACGCGTTCCTCTGGGCCAGCGGCGGACTCTTCAGCGACTTCTTGATCCACAACATCGATGAATGCTGCTGGATGAAAGACGCCTTCCCGATTTCGGCCAAAGGATACGGCGGCCGGCACTATCGGCTCGATTGCGTCGATCAGAACTTCGACAGCTACACGGTCGAGTACACGTTCGCCGACGGCGCCAAGCTGATGCTCGAAGGCCGCTACATGCCGGGTTGCGAGGGCGAGTTTGCCAGTTTCGCCCACGGAGCGAAGGGGACGGCCCTGATTTCGAAGAACGGCCATTTTCCGGCCCACTGCCGAACCTTCAAGGGCCAGAACTTCGACCCGAACCAGACGATCTGGAAGATCGGCCACAACGAGCCCGATCTGTACAAGGTCGAATGGAACGACCTGACCGAGGCGATTCGCCAGGATCGTCCCTACAGCGAGCTGAAGCGCGGCGTTCAGGCGAGCCTGGTGACGGCGATGGGTCGCATGTCGTGCCACACCGGACAGATCGTGACGTATGACGACATGCTCGAGTGCAAGCACGAGTTCGCACCCGACCTCGACAAGCTGGCGTCGATCGATTCGCCCGCACCGCTGCAACCCGGTCCCGACGGCAAATACCCCGTCCCCATGCCGGGCATCACGAAGCATCGCGAATATTGATGCTTGTCGATTGAGAATTTTGCCGACGGCCGGCGGGGACCAGACCTGCCGGCCGTCAGCCTTTTGCGTCCTCGCCGGAGAGCAGTTGGGCCAGTTGTCCCGATAACTGATCGACCATGTCGGGCGACTGCTGGGCCAGATCGTTCGTCTCCCAGATGTCTTCCGGCTTGGCGAACAGGCGGGAGGCCGCTTCGTCGTCTTGTCGCCTGACCAGGTAATAGTCGCTGGTCCGAATTCCGGCCAGACCGTCGCCGGCGATCAGCACGCGTGAGCGCTGTTCGCCTTTTTCGCCACGGAGGGTCGGCAAAAGGCTTGTGCCGTCCAGGCTGAGCCCCGACGCGTCGATCCCGAACCACTCCGCAAGAGTGGGGAACAGGTCGACGCTCTGCACCAAATCCTGGCGGCGGACTCCTCCAATCAGGCCGGGCAGTCGAATGAAGAGCGGCGTATGGACGGTCTCCTCGGCCAATTGCTCCCACTCGCCGACTAACAGTCCCGGTTCGCGGACCGTCATCCCGCGGCCCGCCGTCACGATCAGCAGCGTGGGGGACGTTTGCGCTTCGTGGTCGATCTGGTCCAACAGGCGACCGAGGGCCGCATCCAACAAGGCGACGTATCCGCCGCAGACGCGGCGCATCAGTCCGCGTTCGATCGTCGAGAGCGCGTCTCGCCCTTCGCGGTCGGCGGGAAGCTGAGCCACGGACCGCAGCAGATCGTCCAACTCAGCCCCCGACATCTCCACGACGTCTTCTTGCGTCTCGTCGCCGTACTCGTTTGCTTCGTGCTCATCAGTTGGTTCGCCAGCGCCGTCGTCATCGTCGGCCAGATCAAGGAACTTTGTGGCGAAATCGCGCGGCCCCAGCCACGGCAGGGGAATGCCGCGTGACTTGAGCCACAACAGCCACGGCTCCTTTCGCGAAGTACGCAGCAGGCGCAAGTCGCGCTGGGCTCGGGAGACGAGGCGAAAAAAGGGCGTCTCTTCGGGAAGCGTATCGAGCCCCTCAGACCCACGCACGATTTCGGCCCATTCTTGCGGAAACGGATCGGACTCTCTCGAGCTTTCTGTGGCGGCTTCAACCAGCATGCGGAACGTGACACTATGCTCGCTTAACAGCGACGGCAGTGAAGGAGTGTCGCCGTCGCGCGCGATCAGGTGTGTGGAGCGGCCCGTCCACCAGGATTGGCTTGCGGGATCCGACGCGATTCCATCGGCAAAGTGCTGCTCGAAGACGGCGCTCCGGGCGGCCAGCCGATCGAAGTTTGGCGTGGCGATCCAACTATTGCCGCAGCAGGAGAGAAACCCAACCGGGAGCCGGTCGAATGTCACGACAATTGCATTCATCGTCGCACTCGATCCTGGTTACTGGCTCACGGTCTTGCGGCAGGCCAGAGCGCGAAAGACGCGCTCCGCCGCCCGCTCGCCGCTTCCGATGCAGTCGGGAATGCCGACTCCGTCATAGGCGTTGCCGGCCAGTGCCAGCCGCGGATGAGCGGCAGTCAACTCCTCGATTCGCCGCACGCGGTCCAGGTGGCCGACGTGGTACTGCGGCATCGCCCGCGTATGACGAGAGACGACGGCGAAGCGCGGTTCGCCCCGCACGCCAAGAATCGCCTCGAGTTCGGCACGCGCAATTTGGATCAATTCGTCGTCGCTGTGTTCCAGGATCTCCGGCTGCAAGGCACCCCCCACAAACGTGCGGAGCACCACCTCTCCTTCGGCGCGCGGCCGGCGAATTTGCGGCTGGTGTACGACACCGAGAGGATCTGCCGCTTCTCGACTGCCGGGATGACGAGACCCGAGCCGTTGAGCGGATCGCCCACGTCGGCCAGCGCGTGGCCCGTGCAGACGATGGCGCTCGAGGCGTATTCGATCTCGCCGAGTGCGCCTCCCAGCATGCTATCGAGGGGCCACACCAGCTCGGCCGCTCGATCGGCAGGGAGCGCCATGATCACCGCGTCGAAGTCCGTCGCATGGGTCGATGATCCCTCGTCCGACTCAAAAGCGAGTGAAAAGCCGTCTTGCGGGCTGGCCAGTCGATTCAGTCCCGAGACGCGGGCGTCGAGGTGCATCTCGCCGCCCGCCTTGATGCGGCAGACAAGGGCATCGACCAATTCCGACATTCCGGCTTGAAGAGCGACGAAGAGCCCGTACCGAGCGCCGCTTTCCGGCCCGCGCGCACTCGTTGCCGTGCCGTTCGCGGCTGACCCGTTGCCCTCGTGCGGGCCGCGTCGCGCGGCCCGAATCAAACTGCCGTAATTGCGTTCCATTTCGAGGAAGCGCGGGAGCGTCGCCCGCAGACTCAGTTTTTCAGGGTCCGACGTGTAAATGCCGGCGACGAGCGGCTGGACCAGCCGGTCGAGCGCCTCACGCCCGAGCCGCCGGCGGACGAACGAGGCGACGCTCTCGTCGCCCAGATCCGTGCGGGACGGGATCCACCGCTCCAGTCCCATCCGCAGCTTGCCCAGCGGGCTGAAAATCGGCGAGGCGACGACCGGCCAGATTTTCGCAGGAGCCATCAGCATGAAGCCGTCCGGCACCGGGACTGGCTTCCCTTTCCGCAGCACCAGGGCCTGACGGTACCGCGGATCGGTCGAGATCAAGTGGCCTTCGAGCCCCAATCGGCGGCACAGGTCGATGGCCCACGGCTTGTTTGTGATAAACGAATCCGATCCGCGTTCGACGACGCAATCGGCGATCGAATCGGTATGAATCACGCCGCCGAGCCGCGGGCCAGCCTCGAAGAGGGCGACGCGGAGTGGCAGCGCGGCGACGCCCGCCAATTCGATCAGGCGGTGTGCCGCCGCCAGACCGCTGATTCCGCCCCCGATGACCGCGACACGCGACATGCGACTTGATCCGATTCTCTGCGACTCAGCGCCGCGACGCTCCCAATTCGTGCACCAGGCTCACGAGCGCTTTGACCTTGTCCGGATCGGTGTCGGGCAAGACACCGTGGCCCAGATTGAAGATGTGTCCGGGCCGGCCGCCGGCCGCGTCGAGAATGGCCTTGGCCTGCTTTTTCAATGTCGGCAGGTCGGCTTGGAGGACGATCGGATCCAGGTTTCCCTGCACGGCCACATCGTGGCCAATCGTCTTCCAGGCGTCATCCAGGTCGACCCTCCAGTCCAAGCCGATGATCGAGCCGCCCGCCTGCCGGGCAAACCGCAGCAACGCCGGGTTTCCCGTGAGGAAATGGATGGTCGGGATCCGGGTGGGAAGACGGTCAAAGATGCTTTTGGTGTAAGGCATGACATACTCCCGATAGTCGAACGGCGAAAGGCAGCCGGCCCAACTGTCGAAGATTTGCACGGCCTGACAACCTGCTTCGATTTGTCCCAGGAGATAGACGACGAGCGAGTCGGCCAACCGTCGCAGAAGCCCGTCCCACAGTTCCGGGCATCCGTACATGATCCGCTTCGTACGCGTAAAGTCGCGCGAGCCGCCCCCTTCGATTGCGTACGAAGCGAGTGTAAAAGGCGCTCCGGCGAATCCCAACAGGGGAATGTCCGGCGGCAACTGCTTGCGGACGAGGCGGACCGTGTCGAAGACGAAACCCAAATCGTCGACGTTCCGCAGCGCCTTGACCCGCGACAGGTCGTCCTGCGTGCGAATGGGATTGTGAATCGCCGGACCGTCTCCCGGAGTGTATTCCAGATGGAAACCCATCGGCTCGAGGATCGGGAGCAAGTCGGCAAACAAGATCGCTGCGTCGACGCCGAGCGCTTGTTGCGCGGTGAGCGTCACCTCGGCAGCCAGCTCGGGACGCTTGCACAGTTCGAGAAACGACACTTTGCTGCGGACGGCCCGGTATTCCGGCAAGTAGCGGCCCGCTTGCCGCATGATCCAGATCGGAGTCGTATCAGTCGCTTCACGCCGCGCGGCGCAGAAAGCGGCATTGTTGGAGTTCGGGGGTCATTCAGGCAGGTGCTCCGGCAGTCCCGATTCTAGCAGAGCCGTCGGACGCGGCCTATCTGCCAGTGTCGTCGGGCGCGGCCTATCCGCCAGTGTCGTCGAGCGCGGCCTATCCGCGCTTGGCCGCGAGAATTACGGGCGCCGACTCCAGGGCCGACCGGACCAGGTGCCCCATGCGGGTCGGCTGCGCTTCGACGTCGACCGGTAAACCCGAGTCGCGGAGTGCCTCGCTGGCGGTGGGACCGATCGAACCGACGACGCAGGCGCGAGCGGCCTCGAGCCACGCCTCTTTTTTCCCGGCTGCTTCGGCGACTTCGAGCACGTTGTCGATCTGATGCGCGCTCGTGAAGAGCAGAACGTCGAAGCGTCCTGCAATCGTTTCCTGCAAGGCCCGCTCGAGCGGCCCCGTGTCTTCGGGTAACGACCAGCGATAAACCGGCACCGCCTCGACGTGGGCTCCCCGGCGACGGAGTTCGTCGTAAAGCTCAACGTTGGGCCGGCCATACTCCTGGATGGCGAGCCGCTTTCCTGTAACGGCTCCGGCGTCCGCAAGAGCCGTCACGAGTTCCCGCCACGTGTTGGGCTCGGCGGCGCGGAGGGCGATCGGCACGTCCCATTCGCGCAACACGACCACCGGCTTCGGTCCGCGCACGGCGACCGTCACCTGACGCAACGCGTCCAGAATTGCCGCACGCTCAAAACGCGTCTCTGCGACTTCGAGCAGGATCCGCGCACCGACGCCTGTGAGAAAGACAACAACGTCGAATTCTCGCGCGAGCAATAATTCGACGAAGCGAAACACCGCGGGATTTGCAGCGACAGGCACCTCGCGCATCGACGGAACGACAGTGGCAATGCCTCCCTGTCGTTCGATCAAGGAGCGCATGTCGTCGCATCGACGACTTTCGAAGCTGCAAACGCGCAGGCAGGTCACGGGCAAGCACCCATCGCCAAGGCGGGGCAAAAAGAAAAATTGCCGCCTCGGTCAGGTGCATTTTATCGCCGGGGCGGGTATAAATACGAATACACCGACCCGGCAAACGGCCGTGATACCCCGTATAATAAAATACGAGGTCTGAGACGGCCGACCGGAAAGTCGGAGGCGCTTTCCCGGGTTCATGCCGAAGCATGTTCCGGCTCCACCCCCGGCCGGCCGTCTCAGTGCCGTCGGGCGAAGGTCTGGGCGACGAAGAAAAACCCAGGCATTGTTGTAGGCATTTGGCAAAAGGCGTGCCATGCCGCGCGCCGAGACGAAATGTCTCATTTCTCGCGGTTTTTGCAGCAAGAGGCGCAAACCGCCGCTTCGAGAGCAGGCGAATACTGCCTTGACTCTATTCAGTCGCTGTCGAAGAATCGGGCGTGACGCCGCTCGGACCGCGACTTTGCCCGTTCCGGCCGCTGGTTGGTGCTTGACCGGGTGACGACGCAGATTTATTCTGCGATTGCGGTTCGATGGTCTCTCTATTTTCCCGGGCTGATGATTTTTTAAGGTCTTGCGCCAGTTCCCCATTTCGGCCGAGTTTCCCGGCAGGAGCAGGAAATGACCGGCAATGAGACCCGGAACGAACCCGGCCACGACACCGAGGGCGGACCCGGCATCGCCGATGGGCAAAAGGTCGAGATCACCGCCGACGAAGACTGGAAGAGTCGCGTCAAGGCGGAAGATGCGGCACTCGACCAGCAATTCCAACATGCCGATGCGACGGCAACCAAGGCCGAGACCGGCGAAGCCGCACGCCCCGCCGAGCCGCGAACAGAGACCCGAGAGGGGTCGGCCCGGCGCGAGGCGGCCCCGCTTCCGGAGCCTTCCCTCGCCACGCTCCTCGGAATGCTCTCCACGCAGGCCATGGTGGCACTCGGATTGCTCCCGAATCCGGCAACGAGGAAGGCCGAGAAAGAACTGCCCTTGGCGCGATACTTTATCGACTTGATCGGCGTTTTGGAGAAGAAGACGGCGGGGAACCTCGACCCCGATGAGGCCGCCGCCCTCGACGAGACTTTGCATACGCTGCGTATGGCTTACGTTCAACGTTCGAAAGAGACAGCTTGACGGACCGACGTGCTGCCGCCCGTCCGACCGGGCATTCAGGACCATGAGCTTCAAGCATCCCCCGCACTGGCGGACGTACATCGACCCCTCGCACTGGTTCCGCCTGTGGCACCCGCCCGGCTGGACCTTGATGGAATCGGGGGGCGAAGCGCAATTGACCGCTCCGGAATCCGGCGGCGTGTTGCGGATTGTCGGCCGCTGGCGGTCGAACGTGCAAAAAGTCGATTTTGACAGCATTGTCGATCCCACTCAGGTCTTTCCAGGCAGCCGCGGCGTACGGCACGTCAGGCCGCTCGACGTTCCTTATCCGTCGATGTCCGTCGAGGGGGACTCGGACGACGCGGCCAAGTTGCCGTGGTGGAAGCGCTGGTTGCGGCCCCCCTTGTGGCGGCCGTGGAAGCTGTGGACGGCCCGCTACAAGTCGGTGTGCGTCGTGGCGACGTTTCAGACGACCGGCCGCCGCGATCCGGAGCTGGAGACGCTCGCCGCGATGATCATGAATTCGCTGGAGTTCGCCGACGAGCCGGCCGATCCGCCGCACTTGTTTGCCGACCGGGTCGTCCGCATGGCCCGCGACCGCTTCCCGTCGCTTCAGTGCCGGCGGACGGAAGACTTTCGCGTGCAGTTGGGTGAGTCGAACATCAATCTGTTCAATTTCTACCGCAGCTATGTGCAGGAACCCGACCGCTTCGAGGACATCATCCTTCCCGCGCTGGCGACCGTGGCCCAGGTGCAAGAATGGGGCTCACAGCAGTCGGAGCCGACGCTCGAGACGGTTCGCGACCGCATTCTTCCGATGCTGTATCCCGAGGAGGTTTGGCGGCGAAGCTTTCCGAATTTCGTGGCCAACACCTGGGTCGGCGACTTGATGGTGCTGTACGTCGTCGACGAGCAGCACGCTTACTGGTATATCCGCGACGATATGCTCGAACGCTGGCAGATCGGCGCGACGAGCTGCATTCGCTGGCCCTGTCGAACCTCGACAACTATTTCGATCGCCAGCGAATGGAATACATCATGGCCGGCGAAGAGGGGGGGCCGCGATTGTTGATGCCCAAGCGGCCCGACGCCTACAACTCGTCGCGGATTCTTGAGCCGGAGTTTCTGTTCGGTGCTCCGCGATGAGCTTGGGGCGCAGTTGGCGGTCGGCGTGCCGAGCCGCGACTTCCTCGTGGCCGTGAGCATGGAGGGGTCCGAGACGTTGGGCGAAATCCGCCGTAAGGTCGAGGACGACTTCAGCCGCATGGACCATCCGCTTTCCCCGCGGCTCCTGTTGATAAGCGCCGACGGTGTGAGCGAATTTCCGGAGCGGACGTTTGACCCGTGAACTGATTCTGCTGGGCACGGGAACCAGCGTCGGCGTTCCGGTCATCGGCTGTCGTTGCCCGGTCTGCACATCGAGCAATCCGAAAAATAACCGCACGCGCACAGCCGTCCTGGTTCACGCACCCGACGGGGACTTCCTGATCGACACGCCGCCCGAGCTGCGGATCCAGTTGTTGCGCGAAGGCGTCTCGATCGTCCATGCGGCCGTCTTCACGCATAGCCACGCCGACCATATCTTCGGGCTCGACGACCTGCGGATCTTCGGCTATCGGCTCAACCGGGAGATTCCACTCTATTGCGAGGCGAGTGTCGAGAAGCAGTTGCGAATGGCGTTCAATTATGCGTTCGAGCCGCTCGATCCCGACGCGCACCATTTCGCGGTGCCGAAGTTGAGGTTCGAGCGGATGACGACCGAACCGTTCGAGCTGTTGGGCCAGTCGATCCGGCCCATCCGCCTGTTGCACGGCAAGCTGCCGATTTTGGGGTTCCGCATCAACGACGTTGCCTACTGCACCGACGTGAGCGCGATCCCGGAGGAGAGTTGGTCCCTCTTGGAGGGGCTCGACACGCTGGTGATCGACGCGCTCCGCGATCAGCCGCACCCGACGCATTTCAGCGTGGCACAGGCGCTCGAAGCCATCGAGCGGATCAAGCCTCGCCGGGCTTATTTCACGCACATCTCGCATTCGCTGGAATACGAAGCGACCAACGCACGGCTTCCCGAACACGTCCAGCTCTCTTTCGACGGTCAGCGGATCGCGTTCTGATTACAACCCGGAAGGGCGAGGCTGGCGCGGAGCCGTTCATTATTTTTCGAATCCGCCGTTCGGCAGGCGTACTTTTGGGGCGCGAATGGGTGCATTTTGAGATGAAGAGCCCGTTTCGTGTTTGATTTCGCCGCGAGAGGGCGGCGACCCGCTCGATGTTTCTCGAGCGGCGCGATTTTTCTGTTTTTTCTGCGGCGTAAAAAAGGGGGCCGGCACCACAGAAAAATCATTCCGGCAGAATTTGTGCAGATTGATCTTCGGGAATCGACCCCCGCCCGGTAAAATACAAGCAGGAACGAATGGGAGCGGCTCAAAGGCTCGACCGCATTCGCGTTCCTGGCTTCCACGGAGGGTCCATTCGACGACCCTGCGGATTTCCAGCCCACTCCGCCCGCGCTCCCCGTGCGCATCGACTGCGTGGTCACTCAAAAATAGCCGGCGGCTCGTCCGACAATGGCGACGGCCATTTCAGGGCCGACCAAGCCTCTGCTTGATATTCTTCGGGAACCGTCGCGCTCTTGCCTCCGTCTAAAAAGCAACCCACGAAGGAAGATTGGGAAAGCACGCCATGACGCCACGCGCTTGCGTTTTGCTCGCTGTTCTCATGAGCGGGAGCGCTGTTCTCGCTTGGACGGCCGATCCACCCGTCACGGATCTGCGCAGCCAGGCTCAAAAAGAGTTCAATGCGGGCAATTTCAAAGACGCCTGGGGCCTTTATCGCAAGCTGGCTCTCGATCCGGGGGACGACCGGCGTCTCGTCGCCAGCGACTTCAAACAGGCCATTCAGTGTTTACTTGTCCTGGGCCGCGAGGCCGAAGTCGACGCTTTCCGCGACCGTGTCGTGGAGCTCCATCAAAACAATTGGCGTTTGCTGCAGGCGGCCGCTGACAGTTTTCTCAACGGTCCACAGTACGGTTTTCTCATCGCGGGGCAGTTTGTCCGTGGCAATCACCGCGGGGGAGGCGAATTTGTTAACGCCCGGGAGCCGGATCGGGCCCGCGCCCTCAAGTTGCTGCAACAGGCGTTGCCTCTCGTCGGCAACGAGCCCGATCGCCAGGCCGTCGCCGAGTTCTACCTCGATTTCGCGAATACCATCTTGACGGCCCACTCGGGCGGCGAGTCGTGGAAGCTGCAAAGCCTCACCGACCTGTCGAAGCTCCCCGATTACAGTTCGACGAGCGGCTCTGGCCAAGGGACGGTGGGTGCCCCGGTCGATGCCGACGGAAACCCGGTTTTTTATCGGGCACCGGCTCGCTACGACGCGGCAAAATCGGACGGAGAGCGCTGGCGGTGGGCGCTGGCCCAAGTCGGCGCCTCGTCTCCGGCGGACAAGGATCGCGCCGCGCTGGCGTTGGCCAACTTTCTCTACCAGCAGTTCGGCGTGCAAACGCTGGACAACTTCAGGAGTCTTTTCGACCGGGAAGACAAGGCAAAGGCCGAGGCGAACGGTCCCTACGCCGTCGAGACGCTGAAAGACGATGAAACGATCGCTCGCCTGGCCACCGGCATCAAGCGGTTCCCGCTTCCCGACGAGTTCAACTTTCTCCACATCTATCGCGATGTGGCCGCGTCGGGAAAGAAAGTCGAGGCCCAGCGCGCGTTGACGACGCTCGCCGGAATTTACGAGAACCGCCGGCAGTACCCGCGGGCCGCCGAACTGTGGCGCGAATGTATTCGCCGTTTCGGCCCGGGGGACCGCGGGGAACATCAGCAGCGTCTCGACCAGATTGTCGGGAACTGGGGCCGCTTTGAGCCGACGGGTCCCTTGCCGGCAACCGCTGGGCGGACGCTCGGCTTCCGCTTCCGCAACGGGACGCGGGTCGAACTCGAAGCGCACGCCCTCCGCGTCGAAAAACTCCTCGATGACGTGAAAACGTACCTCAAAACGGGCCACCCAAACTTCCAATGGGGCGAGATCAACGTCGCGAATATCGGCTATCGGCTCGTGGTCGACAATCAATCGCAATATCAGGGCGAGCGGGTCGCGGAGTGGAACGTAACGCTCCAACCGCCGCCCGATCATGTGGACGGCCGCATCGAAGTTGCGGTCCCCGTGCAGAAGGCCGGGGCCTACCTGATCACGGCGAAGATGGCCGGCGGCAACACGAGCCGCATTGTGCTGTGGCTCGCCGACACGGCGCTCGTGCGAAAAACCTCCGCGCACGGGCCATTCTATTTGGTCGCCGATGCCGTGAGCGGAAATCCGGTCGCGGGGGCGAACGTCGAATTCTTCGGCTTCAGGCAGTTGCCGGCCCCGCGCGGGCGGATCCGCGTCGGGACGCTCGATTTTGCCGAGACGACCGACGCCGACGGATTGGCCGTCCCGGACCCCGACGATTTGCAGAAAGAGTATCAGTGGATCGCCATCGCGCGCGGCGCGGCCGGGCGTCTGGCGTTCTTGGGTTTCGAGAGCATCTGGTGGGGAAACCCGCAGCTCGAGAACCCTTACGACCAGAACAAGGCTTTTGCCATTACGGACCGGCCCGTCTACCGTCCCGGCCAGACGATGAAGTTCAAGTTCTGGGTCTGCAATGCCCGCTACGACGCGGCCCCGACTTCTCCGTTCGCCGGCCGCAAATTCAAGATCCGCCTCGCCAATCCGCGAAACGAAGCCCTGTTCGAGAAGACTTTCACGGCCGACTCGTACGGCGGATTCGACGGTGAATTTGCCCTTCCATCGGACGCAAGTCTCGGGCGGTATGCTCTCAGTCTCGTCGATCCAAAGGGTATCTACGGCGGCGCGACGTTTCGCGTGGAGGAATACAAAAAGCCCGAATTCGAAGTGAAAGTCGAGGCTCCCGCCGAACCGGTCCGCTTGGGCGATAAGATCACGGCCACGATCCGCGCGAACTATTATTTCGGCGGGCCCGTCACGCAGGCCCGCGTCCACTACAGCGTGATGCGGACCGCAATGACCGCGCGGTGGTATCCCTCCGCGAC
Organism: uncultured Planctomycetaceae bacterium; assembly: GCA_963833105.1. GTDB lineage: Bacteria > Planctomycetota > Planctomycetia > Planctomycetales > Planctomycetaceae > DASPSM01. The sequence goes on along the minus strand of CAWHWU010000023.1, from coordinate 64,652 downwards.
CTGGGACTGGCTCTTCGGTCCCGGATACTGGTGGTTCTGGCCCGACTATACCTGGTTCCCCGGATGGAACGATTGGGGCTGCCTGCGGCCGGGCTTGTTCATCGGTGCCAGCCAAGGGCGACCGGAAGTCGTGCTCGACGCGACGACGCCGATCGGTGCCGACGGGACGGTGAAGGTCGCCATCGACACGGCCCTGGCCAAGACCCTGCACGGCGACTCCGATCATCGCTACGCAATCACGGCCGAAGTCGTCGATCAATCGCGCCGCACCATCGTGGGATCGGGTGAAGTTCTCGTCGCTCGTAAACCGTTCCAAATTTTCTCCTGGTCCGATCGGGGCTATTACCAGGTCGGCGACGCGATCCATGCCACGTTCCAGGCGCAAACGCTCGATCACAAGCCGGTGAAAGGGAAGGGAGTCGTCACGCTGTACCGCGTGACCTACTCGGCCGGCGGAAAGCCGGTCGAGACGTCGGCACAGACTTGGGACATCGCCACCGACGAGCGAGGCCGCGCGTCTCTGGAACTCAAGGCGTCGCAAGCGGGTCAGTATCGGCTCTCGTACAAGCTGACCGACGCGAAACACCAGACCATCGAGGGGGGACTCGTGCTCACGGTACGAGGCGCGGGTTTCGATAGCGCTCAATTCCGCTTCAACGATTTGGAACTCATCACCGACAAGCGCGAGTACGCGCCGGGCGAGAAGGTGCGGCTCCTGGTCAACACAAATCGGCTCGACAGCACGGTCTTCTTGTTCGTGCGCCCGGTTTCCAGCATTTATCCGAGGCCCCAAGTCGTGCGACTCAAAGGCAAGAGTGCGCTGGTCGAAATTGCCGTGGCCCAAAAGGACATGCCCAACTTCTTTGTCGAGGCGCTGACGATCTCAAATGGCCAGGTCTTCGTCGAGAACCGTCAAATTGTCGTGCCGCCGGAAAAACGCGTGGTGAACGTCGCCGTCAAGCCGTCGGCCCACGACTACAAGCCCGGGACGAAGGCGGGCGTCAAACTCAAGCTCACCGATCTCGCCGGAAAGCCGGTGGTCGGCTCGGTCGTGCTGGCTGTCTACGACAAAAGCGTCGAGTACATTTCGGGTGGGAGCAACATCCCCGAGATCCGCGAGTTCTTCTGGAACTGGCGCCGGGAACATTACCCCCAAACCGAGTCGAGTCTCGCCGGCTATTCGGAGGATTTACTCAAACCGCACGAAGTCGCCATGAACGGGATCGGGATCTTTGGCGATTTGATGCCGGGAGCCGGCGAAGGTGTCTTCGGCGAAGGCTTGTTCGGCGGAATGCAAGGGCAAAAACAGGCGGCTGGTGGAATGTTGGGTGGGTTTGGCAGTCCGGTTTTTCAAGCGGAACAACCACCCGGCTTTTACGCAAACGCCGGTGTGCGGATCCGGGATATGGCAGGCAAAAGCGCGGCCTGGGGCCCGCCGATCTCGGGGACGCCGATTGGTCTGCCTGGACCGCCGCACATTCCGAATGCCACCGGCGCTGCGAACGAAGTCCAGCCGACTTTGCGCAGTCAATTTGCCGACACGGCCTTTTGGGCCGCGCACCTCGAGTCTGACCGTGACGGTTTAGTCGACGTTTCGGTCCCGCTACCCGAAAACCTGACGACCTGGAAAATCCGCGGCTGGGCCCTGGCGCCTGGCACGCGCGTCGGCCAGGGGGAAGCCGAAATCGTCACGTCGAAGAACCTGCTCCTGCGGATGCAGGCGCCGCGATTCTTTGTCGAGCAGGACGAAGTTGTCCTGTCGGCCAACGTCCACAATCGCCTGAAGACGGCCAAATCGGTCCGCGTCGTCCTGGATCTGAAAGGGAAATCGCTGACGCCGCTGGGTGAGACGTCGCGCACGGTCGAAATCGCGGCCGGCGGCGAGGCGCGTGTCGACTGGCGCGTGAAGGCGGTCGAGCACGGCGAAGCGGTCGTGCGAATGCAGGCGCTCACCGACGAAGAATCCGACGCCATGCAGATGCATTTTCCGGTCCGCGTCCATGGGATGCTCAAAACCGAATCGTACGCCGGTGCGATCCGTCCGGATCGTGAGTCGGCCTCGTTCACCATGACCGTTCCATCCAAGCGGCGCGTCAACGAGACGTTGCTCGAGATCCGGTATTCGCCGACTCTGGCCGGGGCGATGGTCGATGCGCTGCCGTACCTGATCAGCTATCCGCATGACACGACTGATTGCACGCTCTACCGCTTTTTGCCGACGGTGATCACGCAGAACATCCTCAAGCGGATGCACCTCGACCTGGCAGCGATCAAGACCAAGCGGACGAACCTCAACGCCCAGGAACAAGGGGACGCGGCCAGGCGGGCCACCGGTTGGAAGCGGTTCGAGGACAATCCCGTCTTCGACAACGCCGCCGTCGCGCGGATGGTGAAAAAAGGGGTCAATGCGCTCACCGACATGCAGCTTGCCGACGGAGGCTGGGGCTGGTTCTCGGGTTGGGGCGAACAGTCGGACGAGCTCATGACGGCCCAGGTCGTTCACGGCCTGCAACTGGCGCAGCAGAACGGCATGGCGCTCGTTCCCGGAGTTCTCGAACGGGGCATCGAATGGCTCAAACAGTATCAGGCTCGCCAGCTCGTGCGGCTCAAGAACGGACAGCGCAAAGCCGGTCGATCCTTACAAAGCGCACGCGGACAATCGCGATGCCTTGGTCTATTCCGTCCTGGTCGAAGCGAAAGTCAACAACCAAGAGATGCAGGACTTTTTGTATCGCGATCGGACCGAGCTTTCGGTCTACGCTAAAGGCCTCTTCGGCCTGGCCCTGTCGCAAATAAAGGCGGCCGACCGCCTGGCGATGATCGTGCGGAACATTGATCAATATCTCGTCCAGGACGACGAGAACCAGACGGCCTGGCTCAAGTTGCCGGGAAGTTCTCTGTGGTGGTTCTGGTACGACAGCGAAACGGAAGCCAATGCCTACTACCTGAAGCTTCTTTCGCGGACCGATCCCAAGTCGGAAAAAGCGTCTCGTCTGGCCAAATACCTGCTCAACAACCGCAAGCATGCGACCTATTGGAACAGTCCCCGCGACACGGCCATCGCGATCGAAGCACTGGCTGAGTATGTGGTCGCCAGCGGCGAAGATCAGCCGCAACTGACGGTCGACGTCGTGGTCGATGGCAAAAAGATCAAAGAGGTGGCGATCGACGCCCAGAACCTCTTCACCTTCGATAACAACGCGACGCTGGCCGGTGATGCGCTCGAAGCGGGAGCGCACAAAATCGAGCTCCGCAAACGGGGCAAAGGTCCGCTCTATTTCAACGCCTATCTGACCAATTTCACGCAGGAGGACTTCATCACCCACGCCGGGCTCGAGATCAAGGTGGCTCGGTCGTATTTCAAGTTGGTCCGAGCGGATGAGACGACGCACGTCGCCGGATCGCGGGGACAGGTCATTGGCGAGCGGACGGAGCATTACCGCCGCGTCGCGCTCGCCAATTTCGGCGAGGTCAAAAGCGGCGACCTGCTCGATATCGAATTGACCATCGATAGCAAGAACGACTACGAGCACCTCATCTTCGAGGACCCGAAGGCGGCCGGTGTCGAGCCGTTCGACGTGCAAAGCGGCTACAATGCCGTCGGCTTGCCCGCTTACGTCGAGCTGCGTGACGAAAAAGTAACCCTCTTTTTGCGGACGCTTCCCCGCGGCAAACACAGCCTGCACTATCGCATGCGGGCGGAAATTCCCGGTAAATTCAGCGCTTTGCCGACCGTCGGCTCCGGTATGTACGCCCCGGAACTCAAGGGGAATTCGGACGAAATGAAGCTGACGATCGGCGAGTGACAGTGACGGGAGCGCCCTGGCCGAATACACTGCTAGTGGCGACAATGCCGAATGACGAGTGAATGGCGAATTGCCTGATGTTGCAGAATCGTTTGCCCTTCGCGTTTCGTCATTCATGCGACGTTCGATCCATCATCCATTTGCCCGATGCTAGATACCGCTCACTGCCATGTCCGTCTCCAAAGTCGCCATCATCGGTCGTCCAAACGTCGGGAAGAGCTCGCTCTTCAACTGGCTTTCCGGCCGATTGATTTCCGTCGTCGATCCGACGGCCGGCGTGACGCGCGACCGCGTCGAGTATCTGCTCCACGAAAACGATCGCTATTTTGAGCTGGTCGACACGGGCGGGTTGGGAATCGAGGACGTCGACAATCTCACCGAGCAGATCGAGTACCAAATCCTGATCGCGATCGAGCAGGCCGATCTGTTGCTGTTCGTTGTCGATGCGCAGAGCGGCGTCGTGCCCCTCGACCTGGAGGTGGCCGAACGTCTGCGGCGAATCGACAAGCCCAAGCTGCTCGTCGTCAACAAGTGCGATTCGACCCGCACGGATGCCGAAGTGCACGAATTCCGTCGCTTGTGCGAAGCGCCGCTGGTTGTCACGAGCGTGAAGGCCAACCGGAACCGCGACGAGCTGATCACCGCCATCGTCGAGAATCTCCCGCCGCAGTCGGAACTCGAAGAGGCTCACGGGACCGAGTTGTCGGCCGACCCGGAACTCAAGCTGGCGATCGTGGGCCGCCGTAATGTCGGCAAAAGCACGTTCATCAACGCGCTGGCCGAGAGCGAACGCGTGATCGTCAGCGAAATCCCGGGGACGACGCGGGACAGCGTCGACATTCGCTTCGATGTCGACGGCAAGCGGTTGCTGGCGATTGATACGCCCGGCGTTCGCAAACGCAAGAGCCTGGCGACCGACGTCGAGTTTTACGGCCTGGTCCGCGCCCAGCGCAGCATTCGGCGGGCCGACGTGGTGTTCATGTTCTTCGACGCGAAAGAGACGATTTCGCGCGTCGACATCCAACTCGTCGACGAGATCGCCAAACAGAAAAAGCCGTGTGTCTTCGTCGTCAACAAATGGGATTCGGTTCCCGAGATGACGACCGAGGCCTGGTCGGACTACCTGCTGCAGACTTTCGCCACGATGCGATACGTTCCCGTCGCATTCCTGACGGCCAAGGAAGGGCGTAATGTCCGCAAGTTGGTGAACCTCGCGCAGAATCTCTTCAAGCAGGCCCGTCTCCGCGTGCCGACCGGAAGACTGAACCGCGTCGTGCGCGCGGCGATCGTGGCCAACCAGCCCCCCTTGCGGAAGAATCGGCGGGCCAAGATTTATTATGCGACGCAGGTCGGAACAGAGCCCCCGACGATCGTGCTCAAGTGCAACGATCCGGCCGTTTTAGACGAGAGTTGGAAGCGGTACCTCCTGGGAGTCTTGCACGAGGAGCTTCCCTACCCGGAAATCCCGATCAAGCTCTACTTCCGCCAGCGCGAAAGGGCCGATGAAGCGGCCCCCAGCCTCGAGGAGCTGGCAGAAGCCGGCGACGCCGAACCCTGAGGTCTGCCGCCACAATTCGGCTCGGCGGCACGGGCCGCTTGCACGCCTCTGTCTTTGATCAGCAAAAAGCGAGTGGCACTGGCGAGCGAGCCGCCAGTGCCACTTCGATTTGTCGTTGCGGAAAACCGGACCGATCAGTCGTCCGACGGCTCGGAGTCCGTGGAGAGTCGTTCGATCAGGTTGCAAAGCTGCTTGACTTGCCGCCGCCGCAAATCGTGGAGATGAGCTTCAATCTTTTTGTGGACCTCCGGCGTCTGCCGGATCACGAGGCTCATCGTCTGCTGATCGAGTTGAATCGAGACGCTCGGATGGCCCCAGGTTTCCGGTGCCACGGCGGATTGAATGTGGTCGATGATCGTGCACGTATCGAAAACAGGCCGCTCGGAATCGTCGAGAAGCACCAGGTCCCGGAGTGGATACGTGACGACCGTCGTGTCGAGCTTCGAGTGAGTCACGCTCGGCAACTCGCGGACCGACTCGATGCCGCCGAGGCTCTCCTCGATGTGACCGGCTTGCGTGATTGCCTCGAGCGCGTTCGGTCCGCGGAACGCTTCCTCGAGAAACGCCCGGAACGATTCACGGCAATTCTGGCACGATGCCGCCGACGCCGCGGTTGTCTCGCTCGGACTTTCGAAGACGCGAATCCGATCCGGCAAGTCGACCACAATCACATTGTGGTGACGTGAGTTCTCGCCTTCCGTCTCGGACGTCGGCTTGGGGATCTCGACCAGCAAACGGCCCAAGGCGGCTGCGCTCGGATCCTGGCAGCTACGCGGCTCGAAGATCTCGGAAAGGCGTCGCCCTTGATAAATCTTCGACAACTCGGACTGCCAATGCGGCGAAACCACGATACCAAGATTTCCCGCGGAATCTTTGCGTGCCGAGAGGGTCAACAGGGCGGGCGGTTCGCTCGACGGACCCTGGCAGCACGCCGGGCAGTCCCCCGCACACGTGTTTTGTGCAGTGGCGTGATCACCCGAGGCGCCAGGGCAAGTGCCGCAGTTGGAGTCGTCGCTGTCGCTCACCCGCATGACGGCGACATCATCCTGTTCGCTCGAGCCGAGACGATAGACGCCTCTCAGCTGGAATCCGTCATCGTTGGTGTGCAACGGCCGCGAAAACAGCGAATCCAATTCGGATTTAATCACCACCGAGGGAGCGGGACAAGAATCGCAGGGCGTCGTTTGAGTGGTGTTCGGCACTTCCGACGACGTCGGTGCGGGAGCCGGGGTTCCCAGGTCCACACCCGATTTCTCCGCGGGTGTTTCCGCGCTTGTCGGCGAAATGTCGGAGCTTTCCTTGGCTGCATTCAAATCGCAGTTGGGGCAGTGACCGCCGGTCTCCGCCGGCGTCGCGACCTCACGCCCGATGCCACCGGAATGTTCCTGATGCTCCAGGAGCCAGTGGTGCACGAGGATGCGGAGGAGGACCACGTTTTCTTCCGGCGTCAGCGATTGGGTGAGGCTCGTCGGCGCGTCACTCTTCTCGCACGCGTCGGAGAGTTCCTCACTGCACGCTTTGGTCGAATCGCATTTGCAGGTGCCGGCTGATTCACATTTACACGTGCCGGCGCATTTCGCCGTGCTGACCGCAGACTCTCCGGAGCAAACTGTGCCGCACTCACCGTGTCCGGCGTGGCACTTACCATTGCACGTGGCGCACTTCGCGCTCGTGCAAACCGGACACGCGCTGCTCAAGGCAGGACAAATAGCTGTCGCCGTTGTCGACGACTCGCCTGTGGCCGCCGTGGTGCAAATGCCCGGCTCTCCCAACGCGTCGCATTCTGAATGTCCGCAGTCAGGTCCGCAGCAATAGGGTTCGTCGGGCGTTTCGGTCGCGGCCGACTCCAGCGTCCGAGAGCTCGTGTTGGCCGCCCCTTCGCAGACCTCGACTTTCAAGGTCACGGGTTCGTTGCCGGAGGTTTTGCATTGGACGATCCCCTCGCGGCCCACAACAACGGCCGGGTTGCCCACGGCGACCGCTTCGCCGCCGGCGGAGATCTCGAACAATTGGACTCGGACGGCATATTGTTTTTCGACGTCGCAGGCTTCGATGGCCTGCTTGACGCGGTCCGCCTGCTCGCGCGGGCAGATCGCAACCAGGGCGTCGTCGGCGCTCGTCGGCATGAAAACGACCGACACGACCGAGGGCGAACCGGAGTGACCGGCCGCTTCGTCCGCGAAACTTTTGCAGAGAGCCTGCCGCACGGCCGGGATGATTTGACGCGCGTGGGCGTGTTTCAGATGGTAGACCGAAGTGTTGTATTTGCCCGATGCCGTCGCGTCCGCCGATGGTGTTTCGGACGTTGACGCGGTCGGGGGCGCAATTGTCAGGTCAATCGCGGGAGTCTCAGAATCGTCAGCAAAAAGGCCGCATGGCAGAGCCAAGATTGCGGCAAGCAAAGCGACAGTGCGCATCGAAGATCCCCTGTGGAAACAGGTGTTGATGTCTCATTCCAGACGGGAACCAGACCGCACGCTGCGTCACTCGACGCCCCGGCCCGGTTCAATGGGGGGCGGATTACACCCGAATTCGAATTTCTGGGAAAGAGCAGTTCCCCGCAACAAGGAACGGATTTCGTCCGAAGCGGATGTGGCGGGCGACCTTGCGTTTAACTTCGCCAGTCGATTTTAATTCCTCTGGTCCGACGGACCGATAAGAATACAATTCCCCGTCGACCTGTCTCCGAAATTCTCCATCAGCGGAAGGGCAAATCGCCAATGAGCGGCCTGGTTCGACCCCGGATCGGAATTCCAAGCATCCCGGAGGAAACGGCGAACCAGCTGACTCACGGTCTCGGCCTGCTCTTGAGCCTCGGCGGTGCGGCCGTCCTCATCAGCTCGGCCAGGGAGCACAGCGACCGCATGCAATTTGTCGGCTGCTGCGTCTACGCCGCGTCGCTCGTGGCCCTGTATGGCGCCTCGACGCTGTCGCACAGCTTCACCACCCCGCGGGCGCGGCAATTCTTCCGCATGCTCGATCAGGTCTGCATTTTTCTCCTGATCGCAGGGACCTTCACCCCGTTTGCCCTCTCCTATTTCCGCCACGGCTGGCTGTGGGGACTGACGCTGGTGATGTGGGGCCTGACCACAGTCGGCATCTTCTTCAAGATTTGCTTCCGGCGTTTTCGAAATGTGACGACGGCCGCTTACGTTCTGTTGGCGTGGATCCCCATCATCGCGATTCACGAGATCGTGCACGTGATGCCGGTGGGAGCTCTGGCCCTCATTGCCGCAGGCGGGGCCCTCTACATGGCGGGCGTCTTTTTCCTCACGCACGACGAGAAGGTGCCCTATTTCCACGCCGTCTGGCACGTGCTGGTCGTGAGCGCCAGCATCTGCCATTACTGCGCGATCATGTTTTACGTGATTCCGCCCGCATAAGGTGGTCGCGGAAGGCGCGTGCCCGCTCGGGTGAAGGGCCGGGAAAACCGATCATCCCGGCATCGAGGACAGGTTCCACCAGCAAGTGCACGAACGCCGGGCCCTTTCCGTCGATGATTTCGCGGACGTGCTGTTTCCACACGTTGACGTCGCTGAAGGCCCAGATGCGGCGAAACCCGCAGGCCCGCGCGAGATCGGCAAAATCGAGCTCAGCGGCGTCTCGGCGGAGCGTCGCAGCAGCCAGTGTTGGCTGAACCCCTGTCACCTCATAGACGCCGTTGTCAAACAGGATCACCGTGAGGTTCGCGGGGGCCTGGGCCGTGATCGTCACCAGCGACCCCAGATTCATCAACATCGAACCGTCACCGTTGCAGACGACGACCTTGTGATCTGGCCGAGCCAAGGCCATTCCGAGCCCCAGGGACGTCGCCTGGCCCATGCTCGAGGGGATGAGCACGAAATCGAGTGGATGTTTGCCCAGCGTCTGCCATTCGCGGGCCGCCCCCATCGTGGTGACGACAATTTCCTCCCGTCGCGCGGCATGCAGCGCCTTGACGCTGTCGACGAGGGACATGCGTGCAGCAATAGCGGTCGGCATGGCTGGTCTCACTCGCGTTAACCGCGGCCTTCGGCGATCAGGGCAAAGCCGGGGCGTTCGGCTGCCCGACAGCGTCGATAGTGTTCCACGATCTCGGGTTTTTTCTCGGGCACGTCGATCAACCGGTAATCGATCTGCCAGGCACGGACGATCGGCTCGGTGTAGGTGCGGGCCGAGTCGTTGGGCAGCATCGTCTGGCTCAGGTAACTCCGATAACCGATCAGGGCGAACAGGGGGAGCCGGTAATCGTGGATCGCGTTCCGCAGTGAATCGCCCGATTCGAAGAGCCCCGTGCACTGGATCATCACGATCGGACGGGCGCCGGCCAAATAGAGCCCCGCGGCAATGGCCCAGGCTTCTCCTTCCCGGCAGACGCGAATGAGTTTCGGCGTGCCGGCCGCGCGGAGGTCGTCTTCCCAGAGTCCGAGCGTGCTGTCCGGCAGGGCGACGACGTGCGTGGTCTCCATCTGTCTGAGGACGTCGACGATTTCTGCGCCGGTGAACATGCAAGCCTCGCTCATTGATCGGCAGGCAACTCGGGGCGAACGGGCGGAGCGGCTTTTTTGGCTGCCGTGGAACGCCGGAGCCGAACGGGCGCGTTCTTGACCGACGTGACCCACACGAAGGGCCTCTTAGCTTCATCGGTTCGGACCTGCGGCATCAAAAGGGAGGGACTGGTGATGTTCGCCAGCAGCCGAGACCACGTCATGTGCTGGCCTGATGCGCTGACGAGAATTTTATCCAGATCCAGGTTGCGCGACGCGATCGAGGCGAAATCGACGCGAACCGGCGTTCCCGTTCGGTCGGCGATCGCCTCGAGCACGTCGATCAGCTTTTGATCCTTCAAATCGACCTGCGTTTGCTGAAAGAGCTTCGGGGCGACGCTGGCCGGGTATGTCCCCTCCGGGACATCCCAACCGACCGGCCAGAGCGCCTGTCCATCCTGGCTGCGAAGGCCGACGAGTTCCAACGTGCCCTCGGGCGTCCGGTTCGGCCGGAAGCCGAGGCCGTACTGTGAAAGCAACATCGCCAGAGCGGTCCCATGGGAGAATCCGCGCAATTGCAATTTGCCCAGACGCTGTTTCACGCCGGGTGCATCGAGTCTCTTTTCGGCCGCGATCGACAAGCGAAACGGATATTTCGCGGGAAGCTGCAACGTCCGGATCGCCTCGTCAAAAGCGAGGCCGGCGACTTCCTGTTCGACCGGGCTCGTCAGCGCGCCGGACATCGCGTCGAACTGGTCCTGGCTCAGTCCCCACAAGGCTTTTCCCGTTGGACTTCCCTGTGCGCCGTAAGTTTTGAGTTCGCGGAGCCATTCCTCGAAGGCGGTTGACTCGGATTTTGCAAACTTGTGGCCAGGAAAGACGAGCGAGCCGTCGCGCTCCAATTTTCCGACGACGTAGACCTCCCGCAGTTTGCCAAGCTGCTTTTCTTTAATCGAGATTTTGTCTCCCGGAAACGGCGAATGGATCCGCACGAGGAGGCCGGCGCGATCAAACACCGATTCCCATTGCTGAGCCTGAAGGCCGGTCCCCTCCTGCCCCGTGAAGACTTCGATCGTGACTCGCGTGTTCCCGTCCGTCGCGTCGGTCGACGAAGACTGGCGCATGCGAAGCCGCTGGCTTCTGGGGGGCACGACCTGGTAGAGCTGAGCGTCAACGGGGACCTCGAAAACGACCGTGACGATGATGCTGAATGCCGGCAATAGGTATCGGAATCGAAAAGGCATCCTGTTCGTCCTTTATCGGACTCGCCGCGGACCGATGCTTGAGTCGCCGCCCGCAACAAGCAGCGACTTTGATGATATCATCCGGAAGGTGCCGCGAAGAGTGCCCGCGAATACGCCGTTCCTCTTTGCAGTTGAAGCCGTGTTTTGAGGAGAACGTCCTGGCCGCCTCGTCTCTGTTAAAAGCCCGTTGGGTTTTTCCTGTCGCCAGCGAGCCGATCGCGCACGGCGCGGTGGAGCTTGCGGCCGGACGAATCGTGTCCGTTCAGCGACATCCTCCGGCAGACGCCCAGGATTTGGGTGACGTGGCGATCGTGCCGGCATTCGTCAATGCGCACACGCACCTCGAATTCAGCGATTTGATGACGCCGTTGACGCCGGCTCGGCCATTTCCATCCTGGCTGCGGTCTTTGATTGCCGATCGCCGGGCCAGGACCGACGGTCCGTCGGCCATTGATCGTGGACTCGAGGAATGCCGGCGATCGGGCACGGCCGCGTTTGGCGAGATTGTCACGCAGGATTGGCTCGCGCGGATGCCGGCCGACGTTCCCGGTGCCGTCTTATTTCGTGAATTGATCGCGTTGGCGCCGGAACGGGTTAATCAACAGCTGGAGATCGCTCGCCGTTTCCTGGAGGCCGGCAAGACAGGAGCGGCGGTGCGGGGTTTGAGTCCGCATGCGCCCTACTCCGTGCATCCGAGATTGTTCGACCACCTCATCGGGCTGTCCGCGGAGAGTCGCACGCCTCTGGCAATTCATCTCGCCGAGACAGAGACTGAGCTGCAATTACTCCGCGACGGCACAGGGGCGCTGGTCGACTTTTTGTCGGACTTGGGAGTCTGGCGGGACGAAATCGTTCCGCGCGGAACGCGGCCATTGCGTTATTTGCGATCACTGGCCGATTTGGAGCACGTCGTCATCGCCCACGGGAATTACCTCGATGACGAGGAGATCGACTTCGTGGCGAGCCATCGGAATCTGGCGGTCGCCTATTGTCCTCGCACGCACGCATTCTTCGGCCATCGCCAACATCCTTGGCGCAAAATCATCGCACGCGGCGGAGTGGTCGCGATCGGGACCGATGGGCGGTGTTCGAATCCCGATTTGAGCGTTTGGAATGAACTGCTCTTTGTGTCGGCTCAAACTCCGGACTGCGATTCGGCCATTCTGCTGCGAATGGGAACACTCAATGGAGCGCGCGCTCTCGGATTGCAAGCCGAGCTCGGGACGCTGGAGCCGGGAAAACAAGCGAAGATTGCCATTATTCGGCTGGGAGACGCGAACGCGGGCGATCCCTTCGCCGAACTATTCCATCCTTCCTCCCGAGTTGCACAGTATCTCGCCACATGACCGGGAGGGCGGCGATTGAAATTGTGCGCCGATCGGCTAGGCTACACCGCTTCTCCGTCAGTCAGTCCCCTCATAAGATGAAGTTGAATGCCAGGCGAGGAAGGGCCATTGATTGCGTTCGGCAAGCCGGTTGAGTCGAATCCGCTCTGCTCCGACGCGGAATTCTGGGCCGGCGTCGAATGGGAAGAGCGGACGCCGCTAAAGTTGCTGCGGGCGGCCCGATCGGGCAATCTTCGAGCAGTTCATTCCGATCGCCATGGAAGCGGCCGGTGGCAGGCACGGCGAGCGTGTCGGCTCGCATCCCCAGGAAAGTGCCAGACAGTCCTTGTGGTCGCGGCACGCGGTTGCTGAGTCGCCGCGGCAAGTGATGTTGATTCGCGCTTGGGACAATCGCGGTCGTGCTTTCAGAAATCGACGCAACGGTCACTTCCCGAGGGGCCGAGACCGCTCGACCACGGCCGGTTTGCCAGCCCTCGCGCGTTGGGTGCAGATGTGCGCGGACGGGTCGCACCTATCGTCCATGGAATTGCTTGTCCTCTTCGAGATCCTTCGAGACGAAGGCGCGCTCCTTCCGACTGTAACGGCCGGGAAGCTGTGGCGAATCGGATTGACGGCCGCGATTCAACGGACTGCAGCCGATGGCCGTAACATTCGCTCCGCTGCTGGCGATCGATTCCTCGATGCCGAACTTGATTGGCAATCCGGACTGCTGTTTGCCTCGGTTGCAGGCGCCCAACGTGTTGCCACATGTGGTCGCGACAACTTGGCCGGCGTCCTGATGCAGTCGACCGATGCCGCCGGTGTTCCTTCCGCCGAAATCGTCGGCGAGCTGCGGAACTGGCTGACCACGCTCGTTCGCGCCCGCGAATGGGGGCATCGATTCGGCCGATGGTTGTTCGATGCTTCTCAAGAAAAGCGATTCCGGGCTCTCGTCGGTGCGGTCGCGCGATTGTGCCGCGGCGACGGGCGACCTGCGTTTTCCAACGGCGAGGCGAACGGACTTGCCGGTCTCTGGTCCGCGGCCACCGCATCGATTTCCGCGGATCGACTCACCACTTCGCCCGCGTTTCAATATTTATTGTCTCTCACAGCTGACCGCCCCGATCGCACGATGAAAGCTCGATCCAAGAATGGCCGGTCCTCGCGCGGGTCAAACGGAGTCGCTCGGCGGAAGCGGGTCAATCCCGTCTTTCAATCCGATAGCAGCCGCCTTGCCTGCTTACGCAGCGACTGGAAGCCCGATGCCAATTCGTTGTCCGTCATGCATCAGGGAGCTTTGCCGCGGTTGGAACTGGCGACGCGTGGACAAGTGATGCTGAGTGGCGAATGGCAGGTCGAACTTCGCAGAGGTGGTGTCGAGGTGCCGATTGCCGGTCCTTGGACATGCTCTTGCTGGTATTCCGAAGAGGAGGGGGATTACCTCGAGCTGCAAGCGCAGCCCACGCCGGAAATCCGCATCGAACGGCAGCTTTTGTTGAGCCGGACCGATGACTTGTTGTTTCTGGCGGACGCGGTGATTGGAAACGGCGATGTGCGGATCGATTACGCGTCGCGTCTTCCACTCGTTCCCGAACTCGACGTAATACCCGTCAGCGGGACGAGAGAATGCCGGGTGACCGGACCGGCCGGCCAGGCACGGCTCTTTCCGCTGGGACTTCCGTGCGATCGCGTCACCGGAACTGCCGGCCAATTTGTTGGGTCAAACGGCCAATTGGAACTGCGACAATCGGGCATCGGCGGGCTCTACGCACCAATTGTCATCGACTGGAATCCGAGACGTCGCCGCAGTCCGGCTTTCTGGCGTGCACTCACCGTGGCGCAGAACGGGGCTGCGGTCCCGGCTCGATCCGCGTCGGGATGCCGTTTGCAGGTCGGGAAAGAGCAATGGCTGATTTATCGCAGCCTTTCCTCCATTCTTGAACCCCGAACGATCCTCGGACAGCATACAATGTATGAGACGATGATCGGACGCTTCGAACGCAGCGGAGAGTTGGAGCCGATCGTCCTGGTGGAACAGCGGGCGGAGGGGGCCGGATGAACCGCAACGTGCTCGTGCGCTACGGAACGATTGCCGAAGTCTCGCGTTTTGACTTTGGGGTCGATCTGGCGCTGGAGCGGGGAAAACACGTTGTCGTTTACACGCATCGGGGCTTCGAGCTGGGTACGCTGCTCGAGGACATCCGCCCTGGGGCCAATCGTGATAACGGGCACCACGCCTCCATCGAATCCGCCAATGGACACAAGAAAGGCGATGCCGATGGCCATTCGAACGGCAGTCCGGAACCGGTGAATGGCAGCGGCGCATCCGAATTGCGGATCGTGCGGGCCGCCACCGCTGAGGACGAACAAGCGGCAAACCGGCTCAAATTGGATTGCGAGCGGGAGTTTCCGATTTGGCGCGGGCGGATCGACGAATGGAAAGTCTACCTGGAACTCATCGATCTCGAATGGACGCTCGACAAGTCGAAACTGATTCTTTATGTGTTGAATGATCGGGGCCCGGAATGCACAAAATTGGCGCTCCAGGCGGCCGCCGCCGGGCTGGGGATTGTTGAAGTGCAGCCCGTCGGTCCCGATGGTCCTGTCGTGCAGAGTGCCGCAAGCGGATGTGGAAGTGGTCACTGCGGATCGGGCGGAGATTCGCACGGCTGCTGCGGCTGAAACGGTGCCCATGGCTGAAGACACGTTTTCAACAATCGAGAAGATCAGGCAATCGAGCGGACCGGCTGCCGCGATTGAGGAATTGATCCGCTCCCTGGAAAAGCGGGGCGAACTGCACCGGTTGTTCGACGCGATCCTGCTTAAGAAAAAGTTCGAGATGGGGCTGCCGCTTTCGCGGCCGACGTCATTCGACAACGTCCCCGAAGAGCGTCAGGCGGAGTTTGAGGAGGCCTATATTTCCGCCGCTCGACGCGTCGGCGAGGCGTTTCTGGGCGAGAACAACATCCCTCAGGCCTGGATTTACCTGCGGACCATCCGCGAGCCGCAGGGGGTTGTCCAGGCGCTTGATCGGATCCCGGTCGGAAACGGACTCCCCGAAAATGTCGACGATCTGATCAGTGTCGCCTTGTACGAGCGTGCACATCCGGTGAAGGGTTTGGAGCTGATGCTTCAGTCTCGCGGCACGTGCAACACCATTTCCGCCTTCGATCAGGCCGTCGCGCAGATTTCTCCGGAGGAGCGAATACGGGGAGCCGAGCTTCTGGTGCGCCACCTGTACGGCGAGCTCTTCCAATCGGTCTGTCGCGACATCGAGAGGCGCGGCGAGCCGCCTTTTGCCGGAAAGACACTTCGCGAGGCGATTACGGGACGCGATTGGCTGTTCGAAGAGGGGAATTACCATATCGACGTCTCCCATTTGGGATCCGTCGTCCGGTTTGCCCGGTTCCTCTCCCCCGAGAGTCCTGAACTCGACACCGTGCTCCAACTGACCGAGTATGGAGGCGCCTCTCGCCGCAATTTCAGTTTCCAGGCGATCCGCCGTTTGACGCCTATTACACGGCCCATTTGCACTTTTTCCGCATCCTCTCCAATGATCACCGCGACGAAGCGATCGCTTATTTTCATGACCGAATACGTTCGGCGGAGGATTTTGAAGATCGCCGTCTGATCGCGTATGTGCTCGTCGATTTGCTGGTCCGAATTGGTGCGAAAAACGACGCGGTGGCCGTGGCCAAAGAGTTTCTCGCCGATCTCGACGAATCGAGCGGCTTCTCCTTCGCCCAGTTGTGCGAGGAGGCCGAGCGCATGGACGTATACCGAGAAACGGCGCAGGGAAAGGGAGACCTGGTCGGTTTCACCGCTGCCCTCCTGCGGGGTCCGACGGCAAACGCGAGCTGAAAATCGACTTCCCCTCTGCGAGCTTTGCAAGGCGAAGAGGTGAGCCGTGTCGATGGAACACCCCGGAAGAAGTTCCGGTTCGGCGGACTCCTCTTTTAAGGTTCTGCTGATCCTGTGCGGTGCCACGATCGTTTGCCTGGTCCCCTGGATCAACAAGGCCTTTTGCATCGATGATCCGCTGTTTTTGTGGTCCGCGGCCCAGATTCAAGCGCATCCGCTCGACTTTTACGGCTGCGACGTGAATTGGTATTCGTCAGCGCAGCCTTTATACGACGTGACAAAGAATCCGCCTCTGGCTTGCTACTACCTTGCCGTGGCAGCGGCTGTCTTCGGCTGGAGCGAGCCCGCGCTGCATGCCGCGTTCCTTTTACCTGCCGTCGGCGCGATTTGCGGGACCTGGTTCTTGGCGCGGATGTTCTGCCGCGATGCCGTTGCTGCCGCTCTCGTCTCACTTGCGACGCCTGCTTTCATTGTTTCAAGCACCAACGTGATGTGTGATGCGATGATGCTCTGCTTTTGGACATGGGCGGTCGCCTCATGGGTCCAGGGCATTCGATCCGGCAAGAATCGATGGCTCTGCGCCGCATCGTGCTTGATAGGCGCCGCGGCCTTGACGAAATATTTCGCCATCAGCCTGATTCCGTTGCTCGGTGCGTACGCGGTCTTTTACCGACGCAAGCCCACGTGGCAGCTGGCCTGGCTGATGATTCCCGTGGCGTTGCTGACGGGTTACCAGTTAGCGACCTGGAAAATGTACGGGCGCGGATTGCTGTCCGACGCGGCCGGCTTTGCGTGGGGGATTGCGTCCATGCGTGGACCGGGGGCCGTGATAGCGCAAGAAACCGTTGGCTCGAAGCTTCTTGTGGCATTGTCTTTTACAGGCGGATCGTTCCTTCCGGTCCTGTTCTGTGCTCGCAGGCTCTGGTCGACGATGGGGCTGGCGACGGCTGCAATCGTTGGCGCGGTGATCAGTGTTTGGGCGCGATATTCTTGTTCGCAAACGTTGCTGATGGCGCTGCACAAGGCCGTACCGTTCACGGCGGTCTCTGCTGCGCAATTCGGCCTGTTTACCATTTGCGGCGCTCTGATTCTGTGGTTGGCGCTCAGCGACGTCGCCAGAAACCAATCTGCCGATGCTTGCTTACTGGCGCTTTGGGTCTTCGGAGCCTTTGGATTTGCCGGGTTTGTCAATTGGACGTGCAATGTGCGAAGCCTGTTGCCGATGGCGCCGGCACTCGGCATTCTCGCTGTGCGGCGAATGGAAGAACAGCGAAAAGAAAGAGCCGCAGTTTTCGAATGGCGCTGGGCATTGGCCCCCGCTTTCGTCGTCACCGGCATGGTCGCGTGGTCCGATCTCTGTCTCGCCAATTCGGTCCGCAGCGCGGCTGCTCATCTGGCTGAGGCCGTCAAGTCAGAACCTGGAACCCATTGGTTTCAGGGACACTGGGGGTTTCAATATTACATGCACGCTCAAGGCGGGCGAGAAGTCGACGTCCAGAAACCAGATTCGAGACCTGGGGAGGTGATGGTGTTGCCATACAACAATACCGACGTCCTCTTTTACTCGCGAGAGTTTGTGGAACCCATTCGCGAAGTCGAGATTCCGGCCTGTCGCTGGCTCGCGACGATGCAGGCGGAAATGGGAGCGGGCTTTTACTCGGCGATATGGGGACCGATGCCGTTTGTTTTCGGTCCGGCGCCACTCGAGAATTACGAAATCTGCAGACTGAAACTTGACGGACAATCGACGATTCTATTCGAGGGCGGCAATCGATGACGCTGGCTCAGAATCGGGCGGCATGGGATCGACTGGCGGAATCCGGGAGTGTGTTTGCCACCGTTGCAACGGATGAGGAATGCCGCAATCCGTTGGCGGCCCTCGACAGCCGCGGCTGGCTTCCCCCGTCGGTCCGCGGGCTCAACATTCTCTGTCTGGCGGCTGCGGGCGGATGGCAGTCGATCCTCTATGCATGCGCAGGGGCGAATGTGACCGTTGTCGATTTGAGCCGGTCAATGCTCCGGCTGGACGAGCGTGAAGCGACCCGGCGGAACATCGTCGTCCGGACGATCCAGGGGTCCATGGACGATTTGTCGATGTTGAACGAAACGACCTTTGATCTCGTTCATCAACCGGTCAGTACTTGCTACGTGCCGCGGCTCGCGCCGGTCTATCGCGAGATCGCCCGCGTGCTGCGACCGGGCGGGATTTATATCAGTCAGCACAAGCAGCCGACCTCGTTGCAGATCACCCACCGCGACGCAAAGGACCGTTACGTCCTCGGGATCGAATACTATCATTCGGAGGCCCTGCCGCACGTCCCCGATCGGACGTATCGTGAAGCGGGGGCGGTCGAGTACTTGCATTCGTGGGAAGAACTTGTGGGAGAGTTGTGCCGGGCCGGTTTTCTGCTCGAGGATCTCGTCGAACCGGATCGGTTCGATCGACAGGCGCCTCCCGGTCATTTTGCCCATCGTGGACGCTTTGTCTCGCCCTATGTCCGACTGAAAGCCCGACGGCAGCCGGGCGTCGCCGCGCCGCTGGTCCCTAAGATCATGGTCGCACCGTAATAAGTCGCGAGGCGCGCAACTTTCTGCTCACGCATTCGGTTGTGACTCATGGTGTCCTGGTTCAGCGGCAACTGGAATTTCGATCGGTTGGCGTCAGCGAGTTGAGAACCACGTGCTGTGCAAGAGGTCGCGGCATCGCGCCACGAAGGTTTTGCGCTTTGGTGCTGATCCCGCAGGCGAGTGAAGGCGGGCAGCAACAACGCCGCCCAGCCTTCGGTCTGGGTGCCTGGATCGGTGCTCCGATTGCTTCTCAGGGATGCGTTGCATCAGGCAATCCTGCGTGCTGCTCGCCTGGCCTGCTGGCGCTGGGCGCGAGCGTTGTCGAGCTTGCGGCCGCGTTCGGCGAGAGGGCCTCTTCCCGGCTGCGAATATGCGGATTGTCACTCAGCTAGACCAGGTCATCCATTGCGACAAAGTCAAAGGAGTGCGTCTGCCAACAGACTCGACGGTGGCGACCGTCAGACTCACTGCGATCAGGAGCGAGCCTCGCCTCTTTTTGAAGCCAATCCACACGGAGCGAAGAGAACTCTCGGATTTGGCAATCGACATAGAATGCTTCCGCGTCAATCGGACTCAACGGCCCGCGGCCCGCTGTTTCATTGCCACGGTCCGGGCAAGTTCTTGTCGCGCGACCTGGTCATTCGGGGCCGCCTTCACCACCTGTTCCAGGGTGCCGATGGCCTCATCGAAGCGTCCTTCTCCGCGCAGCGCGAGAGCGATACAGACACGGCATGCAGTTGGTGACGCGGGCTTGAGTTCGAGTGCACGCCGGGCTTGAGCGATTGCTTCCGGGTAGTCGCGCGTGGTCAAGCACAAGAATGCCAGGTTGACGTGGGCATCGACGAAGGTTTCGTCGATCTCAATCGCTCGTTGGTACTGCTGTTTTGCTTCTGCGAATTTCCGTGCTTAAGCAGAAGAAAACCAAAATTGTTGTGCGCCGCTGCCTGGCGATCATCGATCGCAAGCGAAGCGCGGTCCTCGGCAATCGCCTCGTCAAAACGCCCAGCTTTCTGCAGCGCGAGTGCCAGGAGGGAATGGGCCAAAGGCGACGATGGGCCTATTTGAACCGCCAATTGCAGCTCGTCGATGCTCTCTTTCACGGAGCCCTCGGCGCAAAGCGCGCTGCCGAGAAACTGATGGGCGAGCAAATGATCGCGAGTGCAGTCTTTCGAGTGACGCAACAAGACCACGTTGTCGGCCCAAAGGCCGACCTGATGAAAGGCCATCACTCCCAATACCACAAGCAACGCCAGCGCGGCGGCGGGCAACAATCGAGAACGGGCGAATCCGGCTGGGACCAGTTCGGCGACCAGCCATCCCGCCGCGAGAAAGATTCCAATCAGAGGAAAATACGTGTAGCGGTCGGCCATCTGCTGCGAGCCGATCTGCACGAGGCCGATCATTGGAAGCAGGGTGCCGAGATACCAGAACCACCCGACGATCAAAAAAGGAAAGCGACGAAGACAGATGATGGCCGCGGCTGTAACGGCAATGAGAAATGCAGCTGAAAGAACGACGACCGTCTTCGTCAGCTCGGCACCGGGGTAGGGATAATAGATGGCCAAATTGTGCGGATAGAACGCTTTCCAGAGATAAAGCACATAGACCGAGACGGCATTCATCGCGCGCGTAGAACGGCAGGATTTGAAACGTGCTGACGGCACCTCCCCAAGCCTGTGCAAAAGCCGCCGTTGCCGAGAAGGCGACGACCAAAATGAAGAATGGGATCTTTTCGACGATCAGTCCGAGTAGGGAGGATTGCCGGGCGCCGGGAACTTCGTTTTCCGTCTCAATCTGGCTTTCTTCGCCCGCAGACTGAAATCGCGACGCCCACCGCCACCTCTCGTTATTGATCCGCAATCGGCCCAGGGGCCAGAAATCGAGCAGCAGGAACACAAAGGGAAGTGTCACGAGCGTCTGCTTGGACAACAGGCTGGCAGCAAGAAATAGCAAGGAAACAGCGAGGCTCCATCGTCCGCCTCTCTTGCGTACCGAAGATACATGAGAAGCGACAGGAGCCCGAAAAACGTGCTCAAGACGTCCTTGCGTTCTGCGATCCAGGCAACCGATTCGACGTGCAACGGATGAATCGCGAAAAGGGCTGCCACAAACGCGCTGCGAAGCGCGTTTCCGGTCGCGTAGGCCAGCATGGCGAAAAGTAGGACGCTGTTTGCCGCATGGAGCAGGATATTCGTGAAGTGGTACCCGCCGGGACGCACACCGTACAGGTCCGAATCAAGCATCAGCGACAGCCAGGTGAACGGAATCCAGTTGGAGTCATGAATCGAGGTGAAACTCCAGACGATTCCGCGCCACGTGATTCCCTGCTGAACGTGGACGTTTTCAAACGCGTAAGCCGCGTCGTCGACGGTCATGTATCCAAACCGTGCCGCTTGCAGGTAGACGGTGAGCGTGCCTGCCACCAGCAGCCCAGCCAGGACCAACGATTTCCAGTGCCGCCGCCTTACCACAGGGTTTGGCGACGCGGCGATTGCTTGACGACGCGCCATCGACTTTTCGCCGGCAAAGCGGCCCGCAGCAATGGACGGCGAGCCGCCCAAAAGTGAAAAACGACCGCTTCCTTTGCGGGAAGCGGTCGTTTCTTTCTTAAACGAATTGATCAGACAAACTCAAGCCACAAGCTAGTTTTGTGGCAGCGAGATGACTTGGTTGTCACCGCGGTTGCAGAGGTTCGTCAGCAGGCCGTTATCGGTGCTGCTGCTGAAGTACCGCACGGAGCCGTCGCACAAGGCGATTTGGGCACCCGCTTCGTGCTGCGAGCTGATGTCGCCGTTGCCGCCGACACGCGCGTTGGCATTGCCGTTGACACCGATGACCGAACTGAAGCAGACGTCCGAAGCAACGGTGGTTCCGGCTCCGCCACCACCGGCGTCGGAGTTGGCCCAATAGGCAAAGCACGAGTCCGTGTTGCTGGAACTGCAGAAGGTGTTCCCGATGCCTCCGCCGGTCAAGCAGGTCGCACCATAGTGCTCGGCGATGAGGGCCGTGTTCGTCGTCCCGTCGGAGATGTCGGAGATCTTGATCCGGCTATCTTCGAACAGCACGCCGCCGTTATCGAGCACACCTGTAATGGCGGCAGGCTGCGTGGAGATTTGTTGCTCCTGGGTGCCCGGATTGGCGCTACCGGCCGACCCGCCTTCGTTAACAGGCGGAGTGAAGAGACCGGTCGGAACATAGGGACCCGCGCCGTCGGTCAGCAACGTACCGCCGTTGCCGAGGTAGTTGGCGACGGCAGCCACCGTGGTGCGGGCCTTGAAGTCGTTGCCACCGCCGTTGCAACGGCTGCTGGAGAGGGCCGCCGAGTCACCGGCGGACGGACACTTGAACAGATTCAGGACGAGCTGGATCTGGTCGATGTTCCGGTTGGGGGCCGTTCCCAGAGTGGAGACCATCACGTTGTTGAAGTTGACGAGGTTGTAAATCGGCTTGAATTCGCAGTACGGCAGAAGCTGCATGCCCCAGGCCACTTGGTTAGCACCATGCCATCCCGGAGGGAAGACAAAGTTGGTGTCGTGGTAGTTGTGGAGGGCCAGCGCAAGCTGCTTCATGTTGTTCTTGCACTGGGTCCGCCGAGCCGCCTCGCGGGCCGCTTGCACGGCCGGCAGCAGCAGGGCGATCAAGATCGCGATAATCGCGATCACGACCAGCAGTTCAATCAGTGTGAACCCCTTCTTTCGTCGTTGCATACTTCACCTTCTCAATAAGTCACAAAGACGCGCACAATGGACCGGCAACAAACCGATCCGAAAAAGAACCCTCGCGTCAACCGATCGTCCGGAAGTCCCTGACCGAACTCGGCTTCCGGCGGGACACCGGTTACGGACCATATGAAGTCGTAATAATACCAATAGGGGACCGGCGAGTATCCTGGATGAGCGGATTTGATTCGCGAATGGTTCAGCCGTCATCTCACACCCGGCGGACCAATTTGTCAACGAGGAAAAACCGAAAAAATTGGTAGTTACACCAATTTCACCTTGCGGACCGATTCGTGAGCGACGTAGGGGGACCCGCATTTGGCGTCCGAAACACTCGTCTTGACGAGAACGCCCGAGTTTGCAAAATTTCCGCGCACGTCCGATTTCCTATCCAGCTCCAAACCGGACGTCTGTTCACCATCCAATTCCGTCTGTCTCACTCGGCCCCAGGATCGGGGTCCAGCGGCAAGCAAAGGAGTGCACCCGCCGTGAAAAGAATCACCGTTAAAGCCACCGTGTTCGTGCTTGTTACCGGACTCGCCTGGACTCCCGCGGCCCTGTTGGCCGAGGGGCAGCCAGAGTCCCCACACCGCATTGCCCTGATCGATATGGCCCGAGTGTTCAAAAATTACAAAAAATTCGAGAACTTGCGCGAGGAACTCAAGGGCGACCTGACAAAGTCGGAAGAGAAATTCAAGGCGATGGCGGGACAGATCCGCAAGGAACAAGAGGATCTGAAGCTCATGAAAGAGGGATCCGAAGAGTATGCCCAGAAGGAAAAACTCGTCCTGGGCCACACCACCCAGGCCGAGACGTACCGCAAAAGCCAGCAGCGCGAGCTGATCCGGCGCGAAGCGCAGATCTACAAGACGGTGTACCTCGAAGTTGCCGATGCCGTGCAGAAGTACGCCTCGCACTTCAATTACACGTTGGTCCTGCGGTTCACGTCCGAGGAGGTCGGCGAAACCGACAATCCCGAGGAAGTGATGCGCGGCCTCAACAAGCAGGTCGTGTACTTCCGGCCGAATGACGACATCACCAACCACATCGTCCGCTATCTCAACACGAACTATCAGCGGAATGCGGCGCAACCGGCGACCGAAACCCCGGCGGCACCGGCACGGCAATAGTTGCTTCCTGCGGGTCTGAAAAGTCAGCTCGTTCGAGGTAACGGCATCGGGTGGCATGGCCACTGCTTGCAGTGGCCATGCGGTTCCCGTGCCCCAAGTCATTTGCCCACCGAAAAGCTGTGGGCGTGGCACCCAAGAGTCCTGTGAGGGAAGTCTTTCGGGACACGGAGCAGGGATGCAGGGCCGATTGCAGCGGACAATCCGCCAGTCCGTCGAGACGACCGGAATTGGATTCCTCACCGGAAGGGACATTCACATCCGGTTTCAGCCGGCGGCCGTCAATCAGGGGATCGAATTCCGTCGGACGGATTCTCCCAGTTCGCCGCCGATTCCCGCCCGAATCGAGTTCGCCGTCCACCGCCAACGACGTACGGCCATCGAATACTGCGGAATCGCCGTGGAAATGATCGAGCATGTGATGGCCGCCTTGGCCGGCTCGCAGATCGATAACTGCATCGTCGAACTCGACGGTCCCGAACCCCCCGGCCTGGACGGTTCCTCGCTGCATTTCGTGGAACTGCTGCAAGCGGCCGGCATCGTCGAACAACAGGCCACGCGACCGGTCTTGGTCCTTCCTGAAACGGTCTTCGTCGCAGAGCCCGAGGACGAAAGCGAACTCACCTATTCCGCGTCGACCGGGCCCGGACTGTCGATTACCTATCACCTGGATTACGGGCCGCGCTCGCCAATCCCGGCCCAAAAACTTTCGATTGAAGTGACGCCGGAAACTTTTGTACGGGATTTGGCCTTTGCCCGAACCTTTGTCCTCGAGGCCGAAGCCAAGTCCCTCCGGGCGGCCGGATACGGTGCCCGAACGAGTGCCCGGGACCTGTTGATCTTCGGACCGTCGGGACCGATCGACAACGAACTTCGGACGGCCGATGAGTGCGCCCGCCACAGAATCCTCGATTGTCTGGGAGACTTTGCCCTTTTGGGTTGCGATATCCAGGGCCATTTTGCCGCCTACCGCTCGGGCCACCATTTGAATCGGTCGATGGTGCGCAAGTTGTTCGCTCGCGCCGCCGCACGCGGCCAGGGACGAATCGGTCACGCCGCTTGATAAATACCCTATCGGGACCTGGAAGCCTGATATGCCTGTCAAGATTTCCCACTTATCGCAAGTCGATCCCCGAGCGGAATTGGGCGAAAACGTCGATATCGGCCCCTTTTGCTACATCGGTCCCGATGTGACCTTGGGCAATGGCTGCGAGCTGCAAAGCCACGTGACGATCGTGGGCCACACCACGATCGGCGAGCGCAACCGGTTCTTCGCCGGGGCCGTGATCGGAGGCGAACCCCAGGACGTCCGCTACAGCGGCGCGCCCACCCGGCTCGAAATCGGACATGAAAACGTCTTCCGCGAGGGGGTCACCGTCAACCGCGGCGCTGAAAAAGAGGATCACACAACCCGGATCGGCCACCAGAACCTGCTGATGGCGAATTCGCATGTGGCCCACAACTGCCACGTCCATAACCGGGTCATTCTGGTCAACGGCGTCCTGTTGGGGGGACACGCCCATATTCAGGATGCGGCGATTATTTCCGGAAATTCCGTCGTCCATCATTTCGCGACGGTGGGCACGCTGGCCTTTGTGAGCGGCGGATCGCGAGTTCCCCACGACATTCCCCCGTTCATGATGGCTTCCGGGTCCGACAACCCCACCGTCCACACGATCAACCTGGTGGGCCTCCGCCGGTCCGGCATGAGCGAAAACTCGATCGCCATCATCAAGCGGGCGCACCGGCTGCTCTACCGTGAGATGAAGCCGCTCGACACGGTCCGCGAGATCTTCGGCGAGGAGCTCGACGGTATCTTTCCGTTCGAGCTGTCCACGCTGCTCAATTTCCTCGAAAAGCAGCGTCGCGGCAAATTGGGCCGTGCCCGTGAGGCCGTCCGCGACCAGCACCGACCGGCCGGCGAGCAAACCTTCCGGCGGAGGGCCGCATGACCCGCTTGCGTGTCGGAGTCGTGGGGACCGGCGCCCTCGGACGGCATCACGCGCGGATCTATTCGACCCTCGAAACCACTCAACTGGTCGCCGTCGCCGACATGTCAGCCGATCGGGGTCAGGCCGTGGCCCAGGCGTGCGGCACCCGCTGGCTCCCCGATTTCCGCAGTCTTTTTGGAGAGGTCGACGCCGTTTCCATTGCCGTGCCCACCACGGCTCATGAGGCGGTGGCCACCGAATTCCTCGACCGCGGGATCGCCGTCCTTGTCGAGAAACCACTCGCCCCGACCGTAGCTCAGGCCGCCGCCATCGTGGCGGCCGCCGAACGGACACAAACCACTTTGCAGGTGGGACATGTCGAGCGGTTCAACCCGGCCGCCCAAGTGGCCCGCCGACTGGCACGAACGCCGCGGTACATCCGGGCCGAGCGGGCGAGTCCCTATGCCTTTCGGTCGACCGATATCGGCGTCGTGCTCGACGTCATGATCCACGACATCGACCTGATCCTCGATCTGGCCGGCGCGCCCTTCTCGATGCCGAGGGCTTCGGCATCTCGGTCCTGGGTGAGCACGAGGATTGCGTGCAGGCCCGGCTCCGCTTCACAAACGGCTGCGTGGCCGATCTCTCGGCCAGTCGCATCAACCCCACCAGCCGCCGGTCGATGCAGATCTGGTCCGAGGCGGGCTGCCTCAACGTCGATTTTTTAACGCGGGAAGTCGTCCATTACACCCCGACCGAAAAGCTCCTCTACGGAGAGTCTCCCCTGGCCCGTTCCCGTCGCCCGGGGGCCGATATCGAGCAACTCAAGAGCGGCATCTTCGGCGAATACCTCCGAGTCGAGCGGCCCGAAGTTCCGGCCGCCGACGCCCTCACGGCGGAACTGGAGAGCTTTGCCGACTGCGTGATCCACCGTCGTACTCCGATCGTTGACGGGCACGCCGCCCTGGCCGCACTGCAGGCCGCTGAAGGCGTTTTGGAATCGGTGGCCGCCCATCGTTGGAACGGGCGCCAGACGGGCCCCATTGGCCCCTTCATGACGACGACCCGACGGGCGGCTGCTGCCTGATTTCGGGGCTGTCCGCTTAATCGAATGGCAAGCTGGGCAGCTTTTCCCACGTCGTCGTCTCATTTGCCCAAGTGTCCAGTCCGAAATTTCTGAACAATTTCTGCACAGATCCCCGATTTTTCTGTTTTTTCTGCGGCGCAAAAAAAGGGAAAGCACCACAGAAAAATCGCGCGGCCGGGACCCCCCCCTTGACTCTTGCCGCATAATGGATGATCTGACTGTGCGCGCCGCTGTTCGAAAAGGAACTGGGGAAAGGCGGCGTGCCTCCGGACGGTATTGAGCTGCGCCTGCCCTCAACGAATCGGCCGGGACGCCGCAGGGGTGACGTCTCGACCCCTAAGCCCAGGAGAAGCGAATTGCTGCGCTCGATCCTCAATTTCGCGCTCGTCGGGCTCGTCCTATCGGCAGCATTTGCCGGTGAAGTCTCTGCGGCACCGAAAAGTCCAGAATCTCAAAAAAATAAAACGCCGACAAAGAAGCTCCCGCTGCCCGGGGAAGTCTTCCGCGTCGACGGCTGCACCGCATTTCTGATCCCGCCGAAGCAATCCGTCGCCGGGAAGACGACTCCCTGGGTCTGGTACGCGCCCACGCTGCCGGGACTGCCCGCCGGTTCGGAGAAGTGGATGTTTGAGCGGTTCACCGCCGCCGGCATCGCCGTCGCCGGAATTGACGTCGGGGAGTCGTACGGGAGCCCGCAGGGACGGGCGAAGTACACGGCCTTGTATCAAACGCTGGTCGACCAGCGGGGCCTGTCCCCGAAACCCGTGCTGTTGGCGCGAAGCCGTGGCGGCTTGATGCTGTATGCCTGGGCGTGTGAAAACCCCCATAAGGTCGGAGCCATCGCGGGTATCTACCCGGTCTGCGATCTCACGAGCTACCCGGGCATCGAAACAGCGGCCAAAGCCTATCAATTAACGGCCGGCGAGTTGAGGAGCGAGCTGCGACAGCATAATCCGCTCGACCGTCTGCAGCCGCTCGCCAAAGCGGGAGTTCCGTTGTTCGCCATCCATGGCGATGCCGATCGTGTCGTTCCGCTCGACCGGAACTCGGGCGAAATGGCCAGACGCTACGCCGCTCTCGGCGGAAAGATGGACCTGGTCGTCCCCAAGGGGCAGGGGCACAACATGTGGCGCGGGTTCTTTGAATGCCAGGAGTTGGTCGATTTCGTGATCCAGCACGCACGTGCGGGTGCCGAGTAAACTCGGCAGTTCCCTCAATTCGAGCTGGCGCTCGTTTGAGGGGCGAGGGCAGGGGACAGCGGGCAGAGGGGAGGGGGCAGAGGGGGCGAAAAAAACCCGGCACCCCTTGCGTGCTTTTTTCTGCCCTTTTCCCTCTACCCTCTACCCTCAAGCGGCCATCGATTCGAGCCGGGCGGCGCCCAATTCTTCGCTTCCATTGAGCGGTGGACGAACGACTAACCCAGCGTGTGCGTGCCGTGGGTGATTGCACCGCCGGCCCGCAGGGCGGCCGCGACGAGCGTGGCCTCGGCCAGTTCCTGCTCGGTGACGCCCGCCTTTTTTGCTCTTTTGGCGTGGATCTCAATGCAATAAGGACACTGGGTCGTCAGGGCCACCGCGACGGCCATCAATTCCTTGTACTTGAGCGGGATAACTCCCTCTTGAAACACGGCCTCGTCGAAGGCCATGAACCCCTTGAAGCCTTCAGGGGCCAACTCACCCAGTTTCTTGAGTTTCGTCAGGTTCTTCATGTCGTACATAGAGATTTCCTTGAAGCAGATTTCTTCCGTGCTGAAGACAGCGTGCTGACCTGAGGACGATCGATACCGGCTGAGCAAACTGTATCGACTGGCCGACGGGCGGCACAAATGGTCTCGTTCGTCGCTGGCTGCCTACGGCGTTGCGGAAATCTGTTACACGGCTATTATTCGATCGCGGCCTCAGTGAAGAGCCCATTCATGGCCTGGTCGTGGGTGCATCTTCGGCGAAGGCTGTTGCGTGAATTGCCTCACAAACTCTTAGGAGTCAAGCATGAGGGCCGTTCTGCAAACCCTATTGGTCGCGTCGTCGATGGGAACGCTAAGGGCGCCGACGGCAATCCAGCACGTTCACAAGCTTGCGCCAAATCCGCGAGAAATTGTGGCGGCATTTCTAGACGTTGTTGCCATCGGAGACACAGACGGCGCCGCCCAATCGTTCACCATCGGAGATCCGAAAGTTGTTCGTTGTACCAAGATGATTCGGGGAACCGTTCCGAACGCCAAAGTGCCGATTGCGACGGTCCATGCGAACGAATCGCGGGCTTTCGTCGTCACAAAACTGATGAATGGCAAGCTGGTTAGAGGCAATCCCGGGGTCTTCACGATCGCGTCGCGAACGTTACCCCACATCGGCTGGCGAATTCACGCTATCAAATATGAATCCGAGGCCTCTGCTGCCGCGAGCCTGGAGCGATTTCTGAAGGATTGCCCCACGGCGCGACCCATCCCGCCGACAAATTTCGAATGAATATTGAGGAACCCAAAGGTTCCACCAACACAACTCGCACCCACTACCCATGGCCTAATCGAATTGCAGGCGATAGACAGTAATTCCGACTGTGGCCCGTCGTTCCGTGCACCTTGAGCAGAGTCACTGGCATGCCTTCCAGCAAGTGTTGGATCTGGGCTCTACTCATTCTCGGGGTGGCAACGGCACCCGCAGTTCCCCAGGACAATACCTCAGCCCGGACGCAGGGCCGATTGAAATCTGATGCTTCTGCGTCAATCTCGCTTAACGGGGGATTTCTCGGCTGGTCTGGCAGGGTTTCGAATGGAAAACGAAGATGTGGGCGACATCGACCACACGGGCAAGGTGCAGATTCAGAGGATTCGAGGTGAGACTCTGTGCGGGGTTTACCGGGTGTCTCAAAAATAGAGTCTTGATCCGGGAAGGTTTCGTTGTTGTCCGATGCGATTGATTCTGCGGTTTACGAGAAATCGCCTGTTCGAGGCAGGCGTCGCCGGCCAAATCACGGCGCGCGGTTTTTCGCCCGCACCTGCGCCAGCTCTTTGCGGGCCCCCACGTCGCCAGGCGTAATCGCCAAAACAGATTCTAACTGACTGATCGCTTCGTGGGTCCGGCCCTGGGCCAAAAGCGCCTGCGCGATGATGCGATGGCAGCTCGTCAGTTTTGGCTGAAGTTCGAGGGCGCGCTGGCAGTTCGAAATCGCGCCCGCATAATCGCCGCTGTTGAGACAGACAGATCCCAGATTCATGTGGGCCTCGGCAAAATCGGGACTGATCTCGATGGCCCGGCGAATGTTGCTTTTCGCCGCGCTATATTGGCCGCGAATGCCTTGAAGAAATCCCAGATAGTTGTGGGCCAGGGCGTGTCTGTCATTGATCGCCAGCGCAGCCCGGTAATGGTCGATCGCCTGGTCGAACTCGCCGAGTTGCGCGTGCATGGCGCCCAGATTGTACTGGGGGTCGACTGCCTTCGGTTCCAGCCGGGCGGCCAATTCAAACTGTTCGATCGCCTCCCGCGGCTTCCCTTGCTCAGAAAGAGCGCAGCCGAGCTTATTTCGGATAAACCAGTTGTCGTCTGCCGAGGCGATCGCGTGGCTCAAGAGCGTCATGTCGTCATGCCAGCAGGCGACCTGCCAGCAAGTCGTCGCGGCCAGGGCGGCCAGAATGACCAGCGCGGCGGCCCCCAACATGCGGGATCGGAGCGTCCCAGCCGGAACAAGCTCGGAGATGAGCGGCGAACGGTCCAGACGACCGCGATGAAAACTCCGATCAAGGGAAAGTAGGTGTAGCGATCAGCCATTTGTTGGCCACCCACCTGGATGATCCCGAGCATCGGCACCAAAGTGCCGAGATACCAGGCCCATCCCACGAACAGATACGGGTGACGACGCGACCAAACGATCGCGCAGGCACTGATCGCCACAATGAGGGCCGCCGCAACGCACACCGCCGGCCAGCCGAGCTGGTTGCCAGGGTGCGGGTAGTAGACCGCCAGGTTATGAGGATAGAACGTCTTTTCCAGATAGCCCACGTACGTGACCGCGGCGTTGGCCAAACGGATTGGCAGCGGCAACATCGTGAAAGTCTGAACAGCAGAGTTGCCGGATTGTGCGGCCAGGGCGACCACTGAGAATGCCGCCGAAACGATCAGAAACGGAACCTTTTCCAGGAGGAGCCGTGCGGCCCCTGACACGCGAGGCGACGCGGCGCCGGCACGAGTCTCGGGTTGTGGCGCGGCGTCGTCCGCGGTGGAGGATCCGAGTCGACTCAAGGACAACCGGTGGAGTGGCCAATAATCGAGCAGCAGAAAGACGAACGGAAGCGTGACCAGCGTTTGTTTCGCGAGCAAACTGCACACAAAAAGCAGAAAGCAAACCGCAAGGCTCCAGAGATCGCGGCGTCTTGCATAGCGGACGTACGCCAAGAGCGACAACAGGCCGAAGAACGTGCTGAGAACGTCCTTGCGCTCCGAGATCCAGGCAACCGATTCGACATGCAGAGGATGCAGCGCGAACAACGCCGCAACCAGGGCACTGGGCAACCTTTGCCCGGTCGCCCTCAGCAGGAAAGCGAAGAGCAGGAGCGTGTTCAGAGTATGCAACACGATGTTCGTGAAATGAAATGCGCCGGGATGTGCACCATAGAGATCGCTGTCGGCCATCAACGAGAGCCACGTGAACGGTATCCAGTTTCCGTCGTGGAACGTGGTGAAGCTCCAAGCGACGGTCCGAACCGTCAAGCCGGCCTGCACATTGAGGTTATTGCTGACATAGATCGGGTCGTCGATCCGCACGTAGCCAAAACGGCAAGCCTGCACATAAACCAAAAACGTGGCAACGGCCAGCAGGAAGCAAAGTCCGGGCGTCCCCCAGCGATCGCCAGCGCGCGTCTTTCCCGGCCGGGCAGGGTCGCTGAAGTTCCCAATTGCGGTCGTAAAAAGCTGACGACGGGGCTTCCGGAATCATCTTCGGCGACGACTTAAGGTGAACTCGTTCGACAAGCGGAGAAGAGGCATTGCCTGAGCCGCAATTGGCCGACTTCGACTCGATTGTGGCACGCCGCCGGGTTCCCCGACAAGCAGGGCGATTGCGCCATAGTGGGTAATCTGTCATAAATGGGACATAGTGATTCGTTGAAAACACTCGGCATCGGTCGGTGGGCGAGTCGCGGCAGGCCAAGGATGTGCGCCATGTCCCAGTATCGCTCCGTCCGCATCCAAGATCATTTTGCGCCGTTGACTGATCCGCGGCGGCGGGAGGTCGTGTATCCGCTGATCAATATCGTCAGCATCGCCATTTGCGCCGTGATTGCCGGTGCCGATGACTTCGTATCGATTGCGGAGTACGGATGCAAGAAGCGGAAGTGGCTGGGACAGTTCCTCGATCTCAGCGCCGGCATCCCGTCTCACGATCGTTTCAACGCCATCCTCGGCGCGATCCTGCCTGCCGAATTCGAGCGGTGCCTGTTGAGTTGGATCACGGCCCTGCACGAAGTGACCGAAGGCGGAATCGTGGCCATCGACGGCAAGACGCTCCGCCGCAGCTTCGACGCGGCCGGCAGCAAGTCGGCCATTCACATGGTCAGCGCCTGGGCCACAGCCAATCACATCAGCCTGGGCCAGGTGGTCGTCGATGAAAAGAGCAACGAGATCACGGCCATCCCGAAACTGCTGCAAATCCTGGAGATTTCCGGCTGTCTGGTGACCATCGACGCGATGGGATGCCAGATTGAGATTGCTCAGGAGATCGTCGACGCAAACGCTGACTACGTGCTGGCCGTGAAGGGCAACCAACCCACGCTGCACGAAGGCATCGCCGAATTCTTCCTGAAGCATCTAGAAAACGATTTCGCAGGCGTGAAAGTCAGTCGCTACGAGAAGTGCGAACGTGGTCATGGCCGCGAAGAGCACCGTTCCTACTATGTGTGCGCGGTTCCCGAGAACCTGCCCGACCGAAGTCGCTGGGCTCAACTGACCGCGATCGGAATCGCCATCAGCGAGACCATGCGTGACGGCAAACCCTGCAGCGACGTGCGACACTACATCCTGAGCAAAAAGCTCTCGGCTCGCCGATTCGGCACGGCGGTGCGCAGTCACTGGGCGATTGAGAACCGACTGCACTGGCAACTCGATGTGACCTTTCAAGAAGACCAGTCGCGGCTACGAAAAGGGCATGCCGACGCGGAACTTCAGCAGCCTCCGCCGCACGGCCCTCAGCCTGCTCAAGAACAATCACACGCTGAAGATTGGAATCAAGAACAAACGCCTCGCCGCCGCTTGGGACGATGAGTACCTCGAACAAGTCCTCTGCGGGCGGTGAGTTATGGTGCAATCGCCCTGCCCCGACAAGCGACGATTTGCGAGGCTTCGGCTCCCTGGAGAATTGCCTCTATCTCCATCGTGGCGGTTTGTTTGCGCAGCCGGCGACCGCGCGGGTCACGGCTCGACGACGATCCGGCCGGCCATGTCTTGGAGTTCGGCAATCGTCTCGCGGAGCCCTTGGGAGTGGCCGTCCCGCGCGAGCCGTTCCAGCCTTTGAGCCGGCTCGATAAAGGTGAGGAAACCGACGGTGCCGCTCGTCCCTTTAAGCCAATGGGCCAGTTGTGCCAGCTCCTTGAGGTTCCCGTTCGACAGGGCCACCTGCATGGCGCCGATCTTCTCGTTGAGCCGCACCACGAACTGCTGGATGATCTCGAGGAATTCGGGATCGTCGGTGGGGAGGGTCGAAACCACGACTCCCGGTGGATGCGAACCGGCCGCATGAGCCGCGACAGCGACCGCCCGTGCCGGCACTTGCGACGCGTCTCCGACCAGCGATCGTGCGACCGTCGCCAGCAAGACGTCCTGGTCGATCGGTTTGGGAATATAGCCGGAGCAGCCCGCCTCGAGGCACCGGGCGTCGTCCCCTTTCATGGCGTTGGCCGTCATGGCGATGATCGGAATCGTCAGGCCGCGGCTGCGGAGCTTTTGCGTGGCCGCGTAGCCGTCCATGATCGGCATCTGCATGTCCATCAGGATCAGGTCGAACGACTCGGCCAGCGCCCGTTCGACCGCCTGCTGCCCGTTTTCCGCCTGTTCGATCTGGGCCCCCGCCCGCCCGAGCAGCAGCCGCACCAGTTTCCGGTTCGTGTCGCCGTCGTCGACGACGAGGATGCGGTAATTGCGGAGCGACGGAGCCGTCTTCGCGGCAGCGGGAGGCGCCGCCTTCACCTCGCGCTCGGGCCGATCGACTAGGGGCACATCGTCCAGCGAGCCGACGCCGAACCGGCAAATAAAGGTCGTTCCGCGGCCCACTTCGCTTTCGACGGTGATTCCCCCGCCGAGTTGTTCGGCCAAACGCCGGCTGATCGCCAGTCCCAGCCCCGTCCCGCCGAATTGCCGGGTGATCGACGAGTCGGCCTGCGTGAAGGGGTCGAAGATCGTTTCCAGCTTGTCGGCCGGAATGCCGATGCCCGTGTCGGAGATTTCGACAACGAGATTCGGCGGTTCGCCCGCCGGCCGGTTGAGCCGGGCGCGGACCCGCACGTAGCCGGTCGGCGTGAACTTGATGGCGTTGCCGGCGACGTTCATCAACACCTGGCGGAAGCGGGTGGGATCGCTGTGGATCGTGCGGGGCATCGGCCCGTCGAAAGCGGCCTCGAGGCGGAGCCCCTTCTCTTCGGCCTTGGCGCGAAGGATCGAGCAGACTTCGTTGATGATCTCGCCGGGCGAGCAGGCCACGGTCTCGACCGTCAGCTTGCCGGCGTCGACTTTCGAGAGGTCGAGGATGTCGTTGATCAGCGCCAGCAAGTGTTTGCCGCTGCTGTGGATCGTATCGAGCCACTCCATCCGCTCGGCCTTGTCGGAGTCGGCTCCCCGCCGCAGGAGGTCCGCAAAGCCGATGACTGCGTTGAGGGGCGTGCGGATCTCGTGGCTCATGTTGGCCAGGAACGAGGCGCGGGCGCGGCTGGCCAGCTCCGCTCGCAGCGTCGCTTCCTGCAACTCAGAGGTCCGCTCGCGGACCTTGCGTTCGAGTTCTTCGGCCGACTGCAGCAAGGCCTGTTCGGCCCGCTTGCTGTCGGTGATGTCGAAGGCGATCCCCTGCAGGAACAGCGGCCGCCCCTGCTCGTCGCGGACGACGCGGGCCTCGCCGTGCACCCACACCTCGCGTCCGTCGCGGGAGATGAACCGGTACTCGGAGCGGAAGTTGACCCCGAAACCGCACGTGCGGGCGAACTCGGTCCCCCACCGCTGGCGGTCGTCGGGATGTAGTTGCCGATACCAGAGGAATGGATCGCCCAGCCATTCCTCCTGCGTGAACCCGAGCATGACTTCGATCTGCGGGCTGACGTAAAACTCGTTGTCTCCCTCGTCGAGCGCGGCCATGAAGGTGACGGCCGGAATTCCTTCGACCAGCGTCCGGTAGCGGGCCTCCATCCGTTTGCGGTCGGTAATGTCGCGGACCCAGGCCGTCGCCAGCGGTCCGTCGTCTCCTTCGAGGGGGCTTAAGCTGATTTCGACCGGAAACTCCAGGCCGTCCTTTCGGCGGCCCCTAAGGCCAAGCCGCTCGCCATCGGCCGCGCTTCAGGATGTTGGAAGTACCGCTCGCGGTCGATCACGTGCCCCTCGCGGAACCGTTCGGGGATCAGGATCTCGATCTTTTCGCCGAGCAGTTCGTCGCGGCCGTAGCCGAAGAGTTCCTCGGTCTGCGAATTGACGAGCAGGATCGTCCCCTCGCGGTCGATCATCACGAGGGCTTCGGGGGCCAGCTCGACCAGGCTGCGGACAAGGCGTTCGCTCGGCTGAAAGGCCGGCCCGCGCTGCTTGGCGCCGGACGGCCGTTTGTCGGCCTCGGACGACCTGGCCCGCACGCTCGCCGGGCGGACGGCCACCGCGCTCGTGTCTTTCAGGGAGACGGCACGGGCCATTTGCTTCAAAATGGCCTCGGCCTCGTCGACCGAGCTCGGATCGGGGACGAGAGGGGCGACGATCGAATTGCCGTTTCGTCCGGCGGACCGCGGCGCCGGATTGCGGCCGGAGCCGGAGACGACAGGGGGATGGTGACCGCTCATGCGCCCGCTCACGAGTTGCGCGAAACGCCGAACATCGGCGAATGCTGGGCCAGAATCTCCCGCCCCGGACCCAAATACATGTGGACGCCGCAAGGCAGGCAGGGATCGAAACTGCGCACGGCACGCATGATGTCGATCCCCTTGAAGTCGTCGGGGCCGTTCTCCTCGAAGATCGGCGTGTTCTGGACCGCATCTTCGTAGGGGCCGGGAACGCCGTCGCTGTCGCGGGGACTGGCGTTCCAGCAGGTGGGCGGATACGGATGATAATTCGCGATCTTGCCGTCGCGAATCACGACGTGATGCGACAGCACGCCGCGCACCGCCTCGTGGAAGCCGCAGCCGATCGCGTCTTCCGGCACCTCGTACTGGACGACGTCTTCAACCGTCCGGCGTGGACCTCGTCGAGCGCCTTGTCGATGAAATAGAGTGCCGCGGCGGCCGCGTAAGCCTGGAAGTAGGTCCGCGCCCGGCCCCGCTCGATGCGCGTTGCTCCAGCGGGGAATCTTCCATTCGAATTCGACGTCCGGGAAATTGGCCGTCTTGGGCAAGGCCATCCGCACGCTCGATCCGGTCGCCTTCACGTAGCCGATGTCGACTTTGCCGGCAAGCGCCGTGGTCCACAGCCGGGCGAGCGGTCCGCCCCCGGTATCGAGCGGCAGCAAGTCGCCCGTCCGCTTGTCGTGCCAGCGGGGCGACATGACCCAAGTGTAGCGGCCGGCGAAATTTCGTTTCTGGGGCTTGGGCGTCGTCGTCTGGTTCCAGGGATGCCGCTGATCGACCGGGTTGCCCAGCGGATCATGCGTGACGAAGGTTTCTCCCTCCTGCCAGTCGTCGTAGAACGAGCTGCCCAACAGGATCCGCAGGCCGAGATTGATCTCGACCAGGTCGGTCGTGATCAGCTTGCCGTCGACGATGACGCCCGGCGTGACGAACATCTCCCGGCCCCAGTTCGGTCATCGTCTCGTAGCGGTAATCGCACACGTCGGGGTTGTTGAACGAGCCCCAGCACCCCAGCAAGATGCGTCGCTTCCCGACCTCTTCGTAGCCGGGCAGCGCCTCGTAGAAGAAATCGAACAGGTCGTCGTGCAGCGGCACGGCCCGCTTCATGAACTCGATGTATTTGAGCAGCCGCACCAGATAATCGTTGAAGAGCTGCACGCTGGGGACGGTGCCGACGCCGCCGGGATAGAGCGTCGACGGATGGACGTGCCGCCCCTCCATCAGGCAGAACATTTCCCGCGTGAGCCGGCTCATTTGCAGCGCTTCGAGGTAGAACGAGCCCTCGAAGGGGTAGAGCGAACGCATGATGTCGGCGATCGTGCGGTAACCGTGCAGCTCGGCGTGCGGCGCCGGCGTCTTCTCCGCGCGGGCAAACACGCGGGGATTGGTCTGGCGGACCATCTGCTCGCAGAAATCGACCCCCACCAGGTTGTCCTGGTAGAGGCAGTGGTCGAACATGTATTCGGCCGCCTCGCCCAGGTTGATGATCCACTCGGCCAGTGCCGGCGGATGGACGCCGAACGCCATGTTCTGCGCGTAGCAGGCGCAGGTGGCATGATTGTCGCCGCAGATGCCGCAAATGCGGCTCGTGATGAAATGGGCGTCGCGCGGGTCCTTCCCCTTCATGAAGACGCTGTAGCCGCGGAAGATCGACGAGGTGCTGTAGCATTCGGCCACGCGGCGGGCGGCGAAATCGATCTTGGTGTAGATTCCCAGGCTGCCCACGATCCGGGTGATCGGGTCCCAGGACATCTCGACCAGTTGGGGTTTGCGCGTCGCGGTCTTTGTCGTCGTGGCGATGGTGGCGTCCCTTCAAAGTGAGCGGCGGCCCCTCGTTAGCCGGGGGTAGCCGGTTCCAGGATTGGGACAGCAAGCGGGTCCTTGTCCGCCCTCTCCTTTCCGTTTGGATTTCGCCAGGCGGGCTCGCTATTGAGCGATGCCCGCGTGAAATTGCGGAGTGCCCGCACCGTCTTGCCGTACATCACGACGGCCGTCGTCGAGAGCTGGGCTCCCGGCGGCTCTTCGAGAAATGGCATGAACTTGTCAGGAAAGCCCGGCATCGTGCAGCCGATGCAAACTCCGCCGACGTTCGGGCAGCCGCCGATGCCGTTGATCCAGCCCCGCTTGCCGACGTTGCACTGCACGACCGGCCCCCAGCAGCCGATCTTCACGATGCACTTGGGCGAGCCGGCTTCCATCGATCCGGCGAAATCGGCCTGCTCGTAATAGCCGCCGCGGTCGCACCCTTCGTGGACCGTGTTGCCGAAGAGCCAGGTCGGCCGCAATTGCGTGATCGAGCGGGATCATCGGAGCCCGGCCCGCCGCCTGGTTGAGCAGGTAGAGCACGACCTCCATGAAATTATCGGGCTGCACCGGGCAACCGGGCACGCAAACCAACGGGATGCCGGCCTGCGACTTGCCAGTCCCAACCGAGATAGTCGGCCAGTCCCATGACAGCCGGTCGGATTCCCCTGCATGGCGTGAATGCCGCCGTACGTGGCGCACGTGCCGCAGGCCACGACCGCCCAGGCCCGGGGAGCCAATTGGTCGATCCAGTGGCAGGTGGTGATCGGCTGGCCGGTGTCGCGGATCGGTGCCGAAGCCGGCCCAATAGCCCTCGGCCTTGTTGTTTTCGTCGGGAATCGAGCCTTCGACCACCAGGACGAAGGGGGCCAGGTTGCCGGCGGCGGCCTGGTGGAAGGGTTTCAGGAACTCGTCGCCGACTTCCGATCGCGAGGACCGGATGATGCAGCCGTCACTTTGGGCAGGCCCGGGATCGTCCCGCGGACGATGTCTTCCAGGCTCGGCTGCGTGGCGGCGGTGATGGAGATCGAATCGCCGTCGCATCCCAGGCCGGCGGTGATCCACAAGATATCAACGGCGGGAATTGCAGAACGGTGAGGCATAGGGGACCGCAGAAATTGGTTCACTCCTTGAACGGACGGCAACCGGATTCGTGAGTTCCGATCGACCGCCCCCAAACTTCCACGATGGCGGAGGTTATGGAGAACCTCGACAGCCCACCGACGTGCAGAGTGTCCAAAAATCCGCGCAAATAGCAAGGCACATTTAGGGAAGGATGAAGGCGGAAGGTCGCAGATCCGCCAAGGCGGGATGAAGGATGAACCAGACTGGCGGCCTTCGGCCGCCTTCTCTGTTTTATTCATCCTTCCGCCTTCATCCTTCCCTCCTCACCGGTGTTTGGCCGTTTTGAGGATCGGGCGGATGCGCCAGACGGCCTGGTCGCCGAAACGGTACTGCGGGCCCGTGATCTTGGCGTGCCCGTAGACGCTGAAGTTGATGAACGCGAACAGCGTCAACAGGATCGCCGCGCAACCGAGTCCGCGAATCCAGACGCGCCGGACGAGAGGCCCGTAGTCGGCCGGCTCCACGATGGCCGGCGCCTGCGGCGGTCCAGGCAGCGCGATTGCCAGAAACGTGGCGATGCTGGCGTTGATCAAAATCAGCCACTCCGTGAGCAGCCGTTGCTCGCTGAAGCCGTTGAGCGAACGCTCGAAGTTGGCGACGACCATGATCCATAAGAGCAGCACATACACGATCTGGCCGCGGCCGAGCCACGAGGCGGGAACGATCGCCAGCTTGCGGCGGAGATGGACGATTAACATGGCGACAAAAGCCAGACTGATCGCGCACCAGGCGAGGTTGAACCAAGTCTCGGCACTCAGCTCGACCCATTTGAGGAGCGGCGCCTTCATCACGGCGGGAACGAGCGGATGCTCCTTCTTCGTCCACTCGGGGACGTTTTTGACGACGTTGAGATACGTCATAAACAGGACGACGAAGCTCACTGCGAATGCATCGGTCCATCGCCGCACAGGCGGTTCGTCACTCACCCGTTTCAATTTGGGCCAGAGGGAAGCGAAGGTGAGGCAGGTGACCACTCCAAAAGCGAACCCCTGCGATTGCTCGAGGAAGCTGTGCCAGTTGGCGCTTTGATAATGTCTCCACTCGGGAGGAATTCCGCCGCTGGCCCAGTTGAGATCGGGATGGCCCGGAATGAGGATCAGCGAACGAAACAAGTGCATGAGGGGAAAGGCGATTCCACCCAGCACGAAATTGAGAGCGCCGGCATACGCCACAGGCGCCATCTTGTTCCGCCGCGCGTAAATCGAGACGCCGAGAAACACGCCCAGCACGCCGGCCCAATCGTCGCTGCGCGGCGGGGTCAGCCGCAGGCCGCCGTAACGGGCCAGCGGGATCGAGCCCAGCACGGGGAGCACCAGGAAGGCCACGAGCCAGCCCAGCCACATCGCGAGAAACAGTCCGGCGTCGTTCCGCCAGCGGCCGAACCAGGCGAAATAAACGGCCACACCGAGAAGCAATCCGATCCCCCAGCCAACGTGCTGCGGATAATCACCGAAGAACTGCGGCCAATTCGTCATCAGGTTGTGCGGGTCGAAGAGTTGGCCCGTCTCCGGATTAATGGCCGTGGGATCCCCTTGCGGCACGACGAGCCAGTGGAGGAGAAACGGCGTCAGTCCGGCCTGGTTGAGGAAGGTCTGCAGCAACCAACCGGCTACCGCGCCGAGCGCCCCGAACGTCGCGAGAAGGACGCTCTTGCCGAAACGTCGCTCCCACAAGTCGTACAGGCAAACGCCGGCCAAGGCCCAGACGGCCTGGAACCAATCGGTGTCGAGCCAGTAGAGGGGGCTTTTGTGCCGATTGCCTCCCCACGGACCTTTCATGCTTACGCCGAACTGCGCGGCCAGGAAGTGGGCCGCCGGGACGAGCAAAAAGTTGGCCACGATGATCGCCGCCAGCACGAAGCAAAACGGCGTGAAGAGACGGGTCAGTCGATCGCGGTCGATCGACAAGGGGAGGGCGATTCCCATCGCCCCCAGGCCGGCCCACAGGCCGCCCGCAAGAAACATGGCGAAATTGCCGTACCAGATCGTCTGCCATTGGCCCGAACTGGAGTACGACATGGTGTACATGTACGCGATCGATCCGCCGAAACCCCAGCCGATCCCGCCAAAGAGTGCCGCGTAGGCGACGCGCCGGTGCCAATCGTCGCGCCGCGAGAGGAGGCACACGGCGATGGCGGCCAATGCTCCAGGAATCCATGCCCCGTAGATATGTCCAAAATCTCCCCGGATGCCCCAGCCGATCGACATCGACAGGGCCACGAGAAGGAGCGAACCCGCTTGGAGCAGCGGATTACGACGGTTGGTCGGCATGCGATTCGTTAGCGGTGGGACGATGGAAGGATGAAGGCGGAAGGATGAAGGATGAACCAGACTGGCGGCCTTCGGCCGCCTTCTCTGTTTTATTCATCCTTCCGCCTTCATCCTTCCTTTTGCGTGACTTCGATTATATTGAGCGAGAGAACCCGCATCGAACACACACCCTGATGTCATCGAGAAACCGTGCCTCCGTCCCTCGTTGCTGAAGATTTCGTTCCCGCCACACAGGAGGAGCTTTCACGGTTCCTCGCCGAGAATTTCGCCGGGCCCAAGCGGGCCCTCGCACCGGCAGGCGGCCGCACGGCCTTCGATTTCGGCGGTTCCCTCTGGAAGCCGGCTGTGGCAGTCGACCTGACGCGGCTCGACCGGGTCGTCGATTATCCGGCCCGCGATATGACAATCACCGTCGAGGCGGGCCTCCGCATCGATCGGTTGGCCGAGGTGCTGCGGGTTGAAGGACAGCGGCTGCCGATCGACGTTCCCCAGTCCGATCGGGCCACTTTGGGCGGTGCGCTCGCCACCAATACCAACGGCCCGCGCCGTTTCGGTTGTGGCACGTTCCGCGATTACGTCATCGGCCTGACCGCCATGACGGCGGAGGGGCGCGTGTTCCATTCGGGGGGCCGCGTCGTGAAAAACGTGGCCGGCTACGACCTGTGCAAGCTGATGGTCGGCTCGCTGGGGACGCTGGCCGTCGTGACGCAGGTGACGCTCAAGCTCAAACCGCTTCCCGAGTCGTCGATTCTCGTCGCAGCCGGCTTCGAGAACGTGGCGGATCGGGACGCGGCGGTGAGCGACCTGCTCAATTCAGAGACGCGGCCCGTCGCCATCGAAACGCTCAATCGGGCGGCTGTCGACGCGGTCGAAAGCCACGCGCGGGCCGGCTTGCCGAACGACGGATGGCTGCTTCTGGTGGGCTTCGAGGGCTCTCTGCGAGAAACAGAGTGGCAGGCCGACGCCTGGAAAAAAGAGCTCGAGGCCCGCCATCCCCAGCAGCAGGCACTCGTTCAAGGAGCGGAAACGGACCGGCTCTGGAAGGCGCTCACTGATTTCGCCTGCGACAGCGAATTCGCGTTTCAGGCGAACGTGCTCCCCTCGAAAGTCGCCGCGTTCGAGGCCGATGTCGCGCGACTGGGGGCCGCCACGTTATCTCATAGCGGCGACGGCATCGTGATCGGGAAGTTGAATGATCCACAAACAGGCTCGGCGAACTGGGCCACGCTGTGGCGGTCGGTTGAAGAGGCCGTTCACCGCAGCGGCGGCGCATTCGTACCCCTTTGCGGCGGCACATCGTGCCCGGTTTCCGAACGACCGAACCAATCCGGCGCGTGGACTCTGATGCGAAAGCTGAAGCAGTCGTTCGATCCGGCCAACCTGCTCAACCCGGGGCGGATGTTCTGGAAGGTCGAAGATCCGCCTCTGGCGGAATGAAGGATGGATAAGACGGAGAAACCGACCGTCCCGTCTTACTCATCCTTCATTCCGCCACGGGCGGATCTTCGGCCCGCCACAGGCGGGCCTTCGACCTTCCCAACCTCATTCCGGATCCACGGGCCAGGGCACCGACTCGTCGCTCCGCGGAGCCTCGTCGTCGAGCGTTTCGTCGTGGTTGTACTGGCTCGGACCGAGGGCGGGCTGCGGGCGGTTGGGGCCGTGGCCCGTTTCGTTCTTGCTCAACTGCGTCGTGGATTGGCCCTCGGACATGGCTCGCGCGATCTGGCGGAGCTGGTCTTCGTTCAAGTGCCGCAGGTTGCCGAGTTCAAGCAGGGGTTGCAGGACGCGGACCGCGCGGACGAACGTGTTCTCCATCAGGATGAAATCCATCAGGCTCCGCCGCATGCTGTCCAGAGAGCGGATGTGCTTCTGGAAGTCGTGCTGAAAGTCGATCAGCGTCTCCACCGATTTGATCGACTCGGCCAGGTTGGTGTCCTCTCCGGCGAGCTTTCTCTGCACTTCGATCATGCGGGCCACGCCTTTTTCGGCCATCGCCGTCTTCACCGAGCTGTCGGCTAGACGCTCGGTCAGGCCGAGCAGCCGGTCGGCGTTTTGTCGCGCGTCGGCAATGTGGTCCCCGTGAGCGACCAGTTGGTCTTTCACGCCCAAGAGGCCGTCGATTGCCTTCTTGGCTGAGTCGATGTTGTTCGTCTTGTCGACGAGGTTCGTCTTGAGATCGACGAGCTGTTGTGCCCGGGCGCCCGCGGTCGACACGTCGGTGGACTGGGAAAGGATCTGGGTCTTGAGGTTGCCCAACTGTCCCAGGGCCGACTCGGCCGCCGGCGTATCGACGGCTTCGGCCATCAGGTTCCGCTTAAGCGCGCCGAGTCGATTGACGGCGTCGATCGCGTCGTCGGTCGAGACGTTCTGGTCGACGAGCTGTTTTTGCAGCCCGACGAGCGAGCCCAGGACTTTCGCCGCCGGCTCGGTCAGATCGCGGTAGTGCAGGATGGTCTTTTGCAGCGTATCGAGCTTCTCGGCCGAGGCGAGAGTTTCGGTCGCCTTCTCGCATTCGCCGGCCATCTCCTCGCGGAATTGGCGCAAAGTCGCCAGCGAGTGGCGGGCCTCCTCAAAGGCCGTCTGTTGGGCCTTAAGGCCCGAGAGCAAGTCATTGGTGCTGCGGACCTGATCTCGTTCCCCGACCAGCAGCTGCACCTGCGACTGCATGGCGGAGACTTCCTGTCGGAGTTCCTCCATGCGGTCTTTCATCGGCCGGACAATGCTCAGATTGACGGCGAGCACGGTGGCGGCCAGAATCGCCGCCAGGAGCTTCAGGGCGTCTTCGACCGCGAGGCCGCTGCCTTGGCGGTTCGTTTTCTGGTTAGTGAACAAGGGTTATCCTCCGTCCCGAAAAAGGCGACTTCTTGGCCCCCGGCAATTTCTGCCGGTGAAGCCGTCCGCTACATCTTTCGCAGGGTGCGAACTATTCTCAGTATCGCCATTTTGACGGCGTGCATTTCGGAAAA
Source organism: uncultured Planctomycetaceae bacterium (assembly GCA_963833105.1). Taxonomy (GTDB): domain Bacteria; phylum Planctomycetota; class Planctomycetia; order Planctomycetales; family Planctomycetaceae; genus DASPSM01. The sequence goes on along the minus strand of CAWHWU010000023.1, from coordinate 20,783 downwards.
ATGGACTCGGTCGGCAGGGCAAGCGGGTTGGATGGGGAAAGGGGCGTTAGAATCCGTCCCCTGAAGGTTTGGGATGAAATTTTCGAGAATGCCGGCGGGCGGAGCTCAAGATGTCAAATAATGAGGACGCGCTCCTGCTTTTGCACAAGCACACGCGGCGCGAATTCCGCGAGCGGATGCAATCGGGCGAGCTCGAGGCGTGCATCATTCCTGTCGCGGCGACCGAACAGCACCTCGAGCACCTCGCCATGGAGCACGACTGGCGGAGTGTGATGCACATTTCGCTCGAGGTCGCACGCCGCCTCGCTCCCCGCGTGATCGTCGCGCCGGCAATGAACATCGGCATCAGCGAACACCACATGCGGCACCCTGGCACGCTGACCGCGATGCCGGGAAGCTGGCTGGGCGTGTTGCACGACGCCATTCGCAGCATGCACCACGCGGGCTTCAAGAATATCCTGGTCCTCAACGGTCACGGGGGAAACATCGCGCCGTGCCAGGGGATCTGGGGGCAGTTCCAGCAGCGGTTCGAGATCAACCTCCAGTTTCATTCGTACTGGGAGTTCCTGCCCGAAACGGTGGCCCGGGCCCAACTCAAAACGGGCCGCTTCCCCGGACATGCGCAGGAATTCGAGACGGCGTTTGCCCTGGCCGCTTTTCCCGAAAACGTGCGTGCCGACGCGATGTCCGACCAGGCCGACAAAGAACCTCTGCAAGCGACGGCCGAAGCGGGCCGCGTGATGATCGCCGCCATCGTGGAAGGGGTGACCGGCTCGCTGCGGGGGATGCTCGACGGCACGAACGTGGCCGAGATTCCCCCGTTTCATCCGTAAAGCGCACGGGGACCTTCGGCAACAGCGTACGCTTGCGCGTGCCGTTCGTGTGAGGCTGATTGACGAGCCGCCGGCTTTATGCCGGCGGTCCCCGAACGGTGCGTTGAGCACGAAAAAAACCGCCGGCGTAAACGCCGGCGGCTCGTTAGGCCCGCACTCCTTCGTGCCGTCGCACGAAGGGACAGGTGATTGTTCAGATTACGGGGCGCTCGGATTCCGAGTTGCCTGCCAGGCATTCGCTGTGGACTGGGCTCGCAAATACGGGTCGGTCAGGGTGTTTCCCTCCGCGGCTACCGTTTCGGGCGAAGCGGTGGCCTGTGGGACGGGAGCCAGTTGAACGGGGGCGGCCGTCGCCGCGGGCTGCTGCGACTGCATTGGCGGAGCCGTCGCGATCGCTTGCGTCGGCGGGCCGGCCGGAGTCGCTTGTCCCAGGTACGGAGATGGGCTTCCGCAGCTCGGAGCGCAGGGCATCGGGCAGCACGGGCACGGATTGCACGGCGGCTTGATGTACGTATGCGTTTCCGGGCAGTAGCGGACGCGGTACTCGGGAACGGTCTGCATCATCACCTGGGGCACGCGCTGCGTGACCGTGTACGGCACTGTGCGGCAGCACGTCTGCTGGCGATATTCGGTGCGAGGAACTTGCTTGGTGACGATGTGGGGGCACCACACCATCTTGTAGCAGCCTTCGTCGCACGTGATGCAGTCGATCTTCGTCACAGGGACCGTCACGCAATACGGCTCCTGCCGGTAGCACGTGCGGCAGACGTCGTGATAGGTAACGATCGGCTGCTGGTGATAGCACGTGTCGCAGACGGCCTTGTACGTCGTGCAGGTGCAGACGTCCGGCGGCGGCGGAGGAGCACAACAGGTCACCGGCGGTGCACAGCACGTCGCGGGCGCACACGGAGCGGGAGCACAGCAGCCGGGTCCTTGGGCCAACAATGTCCCCGGGTAAGCCAGCCCCAACGATAAAAGGACCATGCCGAACAAGCGAAATTCGCGAGACGGGCTGAACATCGGTCGCTGCTCCTCTCCTAAGATGCCCGGTCGTTCCCGCGGGTCACGTGCGGGGACCGACCGGTCGGTCACTACGGTGGGAGCGGTGTGGAACCCCAATGCAGCAGCGCATCGTCAGTCCCTGCGATTGCCCCCTCGGCTTTATCGGCAAATTCGGTAGGAGCGCTTTAAAGCGATAATTCCGTCTTTCCGGAAAAACCGAACTCGATGGATCGCCGGCGTCTGCGTCGACGGTTGTCACGCGCCGGGGCCGGCGTCAAAATCGACGCCGATTTGCCAACCTCACATTGCCCGCTTGGACCTTTGACGTCTCAAGGACACCTTCGCATGAGCCCTACTGTGCCGGCCTCTCCGGTTATCGCCCACATGGTTTATTTCACCTTCAAAGAGCCATCGGAAGCGGCCGAACAAAAGCTGATCGGCGACGCCCGCCGCTATTTGAAGGACATTCCGGGCATCGCCTATTTCGCGGTGGGGACGCGCGTCGCCGATTTGACGCGGCCGGTCAATGTCCGCGATTTTCATGTCGGCCTGCACGTGATCTTCAGCAGCCGCAAGGCCCATGACGATTACCAGGTCGACGCGCGGCATCAACAGTTCATTGCCGAAAATAAAGACACCTGGCAGCAAGTGCGCGTCTTCGATTGCCTGGCATCGTGAGCACGCGTCTTTTTTGGCATCTTGCCGCGGGGGGGTTGACGCAGTAACGTGAAGGAACAGTGCCGCCGCGTGTGATAGTTTCGCGGGCTACCGTCTTCGGGGAGTTGCGAGATGTCTTTCAACAAGCTCTTAGCCTGTGTGTCGGTCATTGTGCTGGCCGTGGCGGTCCTGCCGGTGAAGGCCGCCGTCGATGGCGCTGCCAAGAACAGTGAAATCTCCCTGCTGCAGAACGCGTATGTGCTCTTGTCGCAAGCAAACCATGATTACGACGGGCACCGCATCAAGGCGATGCAGTCGATCCATAAGGCGGGCCTGTTGCTCAAAGTCAATCTCCAGTCGAAGGGAGACGTTCACGAAGACCAGAGCACGTCCGACGCGAAGCTCCAAGAGGCCCAGAAGCTGCTCAAACAGGCGCGAACGTTTGCCACGGGAAAATCCACGCGCAAGTTTTTGAAGCACTTGGATACGGCGATCGGCCATCTTTCCACCGCTCTGGCGACCAAGTGAACCTTGGACGCGACGACGGCTACTCAGCTCTTTCAACGGATCGAACGCGAGGTCTGGATCGTCACCGCGGCGCATGAGGGGCGCCGCGGCGGACTGGTCGCCACGTTCGTCAACCCGGCGTCGATCGTGCCGCAGATGCCGCGGATCGTCGCGGGAATTGCCAAAACGCACGAGACGAGGAAGTTGATCGAAGCGTCCGGCGCGTTTGCCCTGCATCTCGTCGACGAGTCGCAGCAAGATCTGGTCTGGCGGTTTGGTCTGCAGTCATCCCGGGATATCGACAAGTTCGCCGGCGTAGAGACAACGGTCGCCGCGACCGGGAGCCCGATTGTGTGCGAGGCGCTCGCCTGGCTCGATTGCCGCGTGGAGGGCCGCCTGCGATACGGGAGATCGCACGATTTACCTGGCCGAGGTCCTCGATGCCGCGACTCTCCGCGATCAGAGGCCTCTCAACCTGCAGCGACTCTTGCAAATTGCACCGCCCGAAAAACGTGCCGTCCTCCGCGAGCAAATGACTGCCGACGCGGCAAGCGACGCGGAAGCGATCACGCGTTGGCGCGTCACGTCCGTGATGCGCGAGACGCTCGAATGGCCGCTTCAGGCGCTTTTGCTCTTCGAGCGGTAAATGTGCGTGGCCTGGCCGAAGGCCGTTTCGGCGGCCTCCATCAGCGTTTCGGAGAGGGTCGGGTGGGCGTGAATCGTCTCGGCCACGTCGCGGGCGACAGCGGCCATTTCGACGGCGAGAACGCCTTCGGCGATGAGCTCTCCTGCTCCCGCTCCCACGATTCCCACTCCCAAAACGCGTTCGCTCTTGGGATCGTACAGGATCTTCGTCAAACCCTCTGTCCGGGAAATGGTCTGTGCCCGGCCGGAAGCGGCCCACGGGAAGCGGGCGACTTTTACTTCGCGATTCGTATTTTTCGCCTCCGTCTCGGTCAATCCGCACCAGGCGATTTCAGGATCCGTGAAGACGACGGCGGGAATTGCCGGGTTGTCGAAAGCGGCGGGCTCGCCCGCCAGGGCCTCGATCGCCACGTGCGCCTTGCGCGTCGCTTTGTGCGCGAGCATCGGTTCGCCGGCGACGTCGCCGATCGCCAGGATATTCGGGTCGGCCGTGCGGCGCTGGGCATCAACTTTGATGAAACCCTTCGCGTCGACTTCGACTTTCGTTTTCTCGAGCCCCAAGTCGCGGCTGTTAGGCCGCCGCCCGACCGAGACCAGCACGCGGTCGAAAACCTGTTTGGGTTCGACTCCCTCTCCTTCCAACTCCGCCGTGATTCCGGCCTTGCTGGCGGAGAGTTTGGCGACTTTCGTGTTGAGATAAATGGCGGCAAACGTTTTGTCCAACCGCGCCTTGAGTGGCCGCACCAGATCGCGGTCGGCACCGGGTAACAGACCGGGGGTCATCTCGACCACGGTCACCTTCGAGCCGAGGGCCGCGTAGACCGATCCCATTTCGAGGCCGATGTAGCCGCCGCCCACGACGAGCAAGCGCGGCGGAATGTCGGGCAGGTCGAGCGCGCCCGTGGAATCCATCACGCGCGGATCACCGATGGCGAAAATCGGCGGCATCACGGGGGACGAGCCGGTGGCGATCACCGCCTTGCCAAAGGCGAGTTTTTCAATCTTTCCGTCGGGCTTGGTGAGTTCCAGGGTGCTCGAATCGAGAAAGCGGGCCCGCGCCTGGATCAGCTTCACGCCGCGCATCTTGCACAGCTCCGCTACGCCTCCGGTCAGTTTGCCAACGACCGACGTCTTGAACGACCGGAGCCGATCGAGATCGACCTTCGGCTTGACGAAGGTCACGCCCCATTGGGTCGCGTCCTCGGCTTCATGGATCAGTGCGGCCACGTGCAGCAGGGCTTTCGACGGGATGCAGCCGCGGTGCAGGCAGACGCCGCCGGGAATCGCCTCGTCGTTGACGAGCGTCACGTCCATGCCCCGATCGGCCGCGTCGAAGGCCGCGGGATAACCTCCCGGTCCTCCGCCAATAACGACAATCTCTGCGCGCCCTCAGCCATGGATCAGTCCTTCTTGGTCAACGTCTACAGTGCCATTCAGCAGAAAGCTCGAATGACTTAGCACGAATGACAATTGTCACGACGTGCGTGTTTCGACATTTGGCCATGCGTTATTTCGCGTCAGCATTCGATCAGGAGTTGGAAGCAGTCGGACAGAATGGCCGACAGCTTGACAACGAAACGGGCCGCGTCGGCGCCGTTAACGATGCGGTGATCGTAGGAGAGCGAAAGCGGCAACATCAAGCGTTCGACGAGCTTTCCGTCGATCAGCTTGAGCTGCGTTTGCGTGCGGGACATGCCGAGAATGGCCGCTTCCGGATAATTCACGAGAGGCGTGAAGGCCGTTCCGCCGATGCCGCCGAGGTTCGTGATCGTAAACGTCCCTCCCTGCATGTCGGCCAGGTCGAGCTTGCGATCGCGCGCCTTCGTCGCCAGAGTGCCCAACTCGGCGGCGATGGTCAGCACGGTTTTGCGATCGGCGTCACGGATTACGGGAACAAGCAGCCCGTACTCGGTGTCGACGGCGACGCCGATGTGATAGTAGTGCTTGATCACCAACTCGCCGGCACCCATGTCGATGCTCGAGTTGAAATTGGGGAACGCCTTGAGCGCCCCCACGACCGCCTTGATCATGATGGCTGTCATGGTGATCTTCGGCCCGTTCTGGCCGATCGACTTCACGTAGCTTTGACGCGCGTCCTCGAGTTCGGTGACGTCGGCCAATTCGTGCTGCGTGACGTGCGGCACCGTCTGCCAGGCGACGGTCAGGTTAGCCGCGCTCAAACGGCCCAGTTTGTTCATCGGCTGGCGCTCGATCGGACCAAATCGGTCGAATGGCGGCAGCGTCATGCCGGTCATGGTCCCGCCGATGTCGAGCGTACGGTTCGTGGTCAGCGAGCGGACGAACGCTTGCACATCGTCGGACGTGATCCGGCCACCCGGCCCCGACCCGGAGACGCGATGTAGATCGACTCCCAACTCGCGCGCCAGTCGCCGTGTGGCGGGTCCGGCCGGTACGGGAGCCTCTTCGTGTCCGTTGCCGTCGGCGGCCGTTCGCGAGCCGACGATGGTTGGTGTTGCCGCGGGGCGTGCCGACGCTTCGGTCGTTTTCGGTTCCGCGGCGGGTTTCGCCGGTTTGACGGCCGGGGCCGGCGACGATTCGGCTCTCTTCGGCGCGGCGGCCGCGGGCGGCGCCGGGCTGCTTAGTCTTTTCTTCCTCGACTGCCGAAGCGGCTTCGGCCGCCGGTTTTTTCGGAGCTGGTTTTTGCTCGGCCGGCTTTTTCTCGGAAGCAGCCGCGGCGGCGGGAGCCTTCGACTCACCGCCGGCGGAGCCCGCTTCGTCGATTGTCAACAGCGGCTCGCCGATTTTGACCGTCTGGCCCTGCTTGACGTGAATCTTTCCGATGCGACCGGCCTGCGGAGAGGGAATTTCGGCGACGGCCTTTTCGGTCTCCACCTCGAACAGGATTTGGCCTGCTTCGACCGTGTCGCCCTCGTGAACGTGGACCGCCGCAATGTCGGCAGCCTCGACGCCTTCGGAAATCAGCGGAAGCTTGAATTCAACCGTCATGGTATCGATTCCGTCTGGTGCTTTATGGTGTCCGCCGCTGGCGGATCGAGTCTGCTCTCAGTCTGTGCAACCGTTGGCAGCACCGCTGCCCGGGAAGGGCGGGGGCCGCACGACAACATTTGCAGGCGAAGTCCCGCGGCACAACCGTGCGCAATCGCTCGCGCTCAAGACCGCAGAACGATTAGTTTCGCAGCGCCGCGAGATCCCGGCAACCTAAGCCGTGGCCGGGTCGACCTTTTCCGGATCGAGTCCGAATTCCTTGATCGCCTGCGAGAGCTTTTTCTTATCAAACTGGCCCTGCTCAGACAACGCACTCAAAGCGGCGTACGCGATATGCTCCGCGTCGATCTCGAAGTGCCGCCGCAGCGCCGTACGCGTATCGCTGCGTCCGAAACCGTCGGTCCCCAGCGTAACGTAAGGCCCCGGCACCCACGGTCGAATTTGATCGGCCACGAGTCGCACGTTGTCGCTGACAGAAATGAAGGGGCCCGAAAGGCCTTCCAGGGCCTGTTCCAGGTAACTCTTCCGCGGCTTTTCCTTCACATGCAGGCGATTCGCCCGTTCGCAGGCGGGCGCGTCGCGGAAGAGTTCGTTGTAGCTTGTCACACTCCACACGTCGCAATTGATACCGAACCGGTCGGCGAGGATCGTCTGCGCCCGGCACGCTTCGTTGAGCAGCGGTCCGCTGCCGAAGAGTTGCGGCCGCGGCGCGTCCTTCTTCCCCGTGCGACCGTTGCTCGTTGCGGTCTTGCACGGCAGCTTGTAGATGCCCTTCAGGATGCCTTCCTCACAGCCGGCCGGCATCTCGGGCATGGCGTAGTTTTCGTTGTAGACACTGATGTAATAGTACCCGTCCTCATTTTCCTGGCACATCCGCCGCAGGCCGTCCTGGATGATGACCGTCACTTCATAGGCGAAGGCAGGGTCATAGGCGCGGACCGTGGGGACAGAGGACGCAATCAGCAGGCTATGTCCGTCCTGGTGCTGCAGCCCCTCGCCGTTGAGGGTCGTGCGGCCCGACGTTCCGCCGATCAAGAACCCGCGGGCGCGGGCATCGGCCGCGAGCCACATCAAGTCGCCCACTCGCTGGAAGCCGAACATCGAGTAATAGACATAGAACGGGATCATGTGGATGCCGAGGTTGGAATAGGCCGTTCCCGCCGCCACAAAGGACGACATGGCCCCCGCCTCGTTGATCCCCTCTTCAAGGATCTGGCCGTTCTTGGCCTCCTTGTAGTACATGATCGTGCCGGAATCGACCGGATCGTAGACCTGGCCCTTGCTCGAATAGATGCCGCACTGTGCGAAGAGCCCTTCGATGCCGAAAGTCCGCGCCTCGTCGGGAATGATCGGCACCACCCGTTTGCCGATGTGCTTGTCTTTGAGCAGGGTGCTCAAGAGCGCGCCGAAGGCCATCGTCGTGGATGCCTCGCGTCCGCCGCTGCCTTTGAGCGTCTTTTCGAAAGTGGAGAGCTGCGGAACCTCGAGCCGTTCTTCGGTCGGATGCCGCGCGGGAAGGGGGCCGCCTAACGTCTTGCGGCGTTCGGATAGGTACTGGAATTCCTCGCTGTCTTCGGGAAACCGGTAGAACGGAGCGTCCTTGATTGCTTCGTCGCCAATCGGAATGGCGAACCGGCTGCGGAACGCACGCATCTCGTCGGCATCGAGCTTCTTCTCTTGATGCGTCGTGTTGCGACCTTCGCCCGCCTCGCCGAGTCCATAGCCCTTGATCGTCTTGGCAAGAATCACGGTCGGCGAACCCTGGTGGTGGATTGCCGCATCGTACGCCGCGAACACCTTTCGCGGATCGTGTCCGCCGCGGCGCATCTTCAGGAGTTGCTCGTCCGAAAGGTGCTCCGCCATGGTGAGCAGTTCGGGCGAAACGCCGAAAAAGTGTTCGCGAATGTAAGCGCCCGTCTCAACGCTGTATTTCTGATACTGGCCGTCGACCACTTCGCCCATGCGTTTGACGAGCCGCCCGTCGACGTCGGCCTTGAGCAATTCGTCCCAGTCGGTCCCCCAGATCACCTTGATGCAGTTCCAGCCCGCGCCGCGGAAGGCCGCCTCCAATTCCTGGATGATCTTGCCGTTCCCGCGAACCGGTCCGTCGAGCCGCTGCAGGTTGCAGTTGATCACGAAGGTCAAATTGTCGAGCTTTTCGCGCGACGCCAGCGTCAATGCGCCCAGGCTCTCCGGCTCGTCGGTTTCTCCGTCGCCGACAAAGCACCACACGCGCGAGGCGCTCGTGTCAAGAATTCCGCGGTCCCGCAAATAGCGGAGGAAACGCGCCTGGTAGATCGCCGTGATCGGGCCCAACCCCATCGAGACGGTGGGGAATTGCCAGAAGTCGGGCATCAGCCAGGGGTGAGGATAGGACGAAAGGCCATGATGCGGCCGGCGGCTTTCGCGGCGAAAATGCTCGAGATCCTCTTCGGTCAAGCGCCCTTCGACGAACGCCCGCGCATACATGCCGGGCGAGGCATGTCCCTGAAAATAGATGAAGTCGCCGGTGTGCGACTCGTTCCGCGCGTGAAAGAAATGATTCAGGCCGACTTCGTAAAGCGTCGCCGACGAAGCAAACGTCGAAATGTGGCCGCCGACGCCGGAATATTTCGTATTGGCCCGCGAGACCATGGCCATCGCGTTCCAGCGAATGATGCTCTTGATCCGCCGCTCGATCTCGATGTTGCCGGGATAGCGCGGCTGTTCGTCGGCCGGAATCGTGTTGACGTACGGAGTATTCGCGGTGAAGGGGAGCGTGACTCCCCGCAGGTAGGCCCGTTCTTGCAGGTTGACGAGCAACTCCTGAAGTCGCTCCGGCCCGTAGCGAAGCAAGATGTCGTCGAGCGACTCGAACCATTCTTCGAGCTCGTCAGGCTCAATGCCGGACACATCGTTGGGCACGAGGCTTTTGCCCACGAGACGTAACGCGTTTGTGGTAGCCATAGGCGCAAAAGGTATCGGAAATCGGGCAAATAGGGCAAGCGGGCTATTGTACAGCCATTCTATCCACTCGCTCCGAATTGGCGAAGTTTCCCGGCCGCTGGAACCCAGTCTGCAACGACGTTTTCGGACAAATTTTCACTTCGTTGCCGCCGGCGTCTTGCTGGGCGCTGGAATCCCGACAATCGGATAATTTGCACTAAATGGGAAAACTGAGGGGACTCTGGTCGCTCTCCCCGTTACACTGGAGAACCGAAACGAAAGCAAATAACTGAGCGGGTCGAGACAAGAGGGGAGCCTCGTGATGCAATTCTCAAGTAACTGCGCGTCGCACATTTCTGTTGGCCTTTGCGGCCTGCGGCTAATGGCAGGGCAATCGGCAATGGGAGCCGATCCGCTGGCCAAACTTGCGATCACCAATATGGATGAGGTCGATGCGGACTACGCTTTTCAGGGTGAGTACTACGGCACTCTTGCCTACGTCGGTGGCGGTCCTCGGATGCCGTTCGGCCTTCAAGTCGCCGCGCAAGGGAACGGCGATTACATCGCCATCGAGTACCCCGGCGGACTTCCCGGACTGGGATGGTACGGCGGAGAGCGCGCATATTTACGTGGTCGCCGCGAGCCGGACCGTCTGACATTGCGGGGTGAAGGACGCCGCTATGACATCTCCGAGAACCTGGCCTGGTACATGGATGAGAACGGCGACAAGCTGACGTGGCTGACCAAGGTCGACCGCCGAAGTCGCACGCTGGGCGAGCCGGCACCGGCACGGGCAATTGTCTTGTTTGACGGGCTCAAGACCGACGGACTTGCCAACGCGCACCTGACTCCGGACGGCCTCTTGAAGGAGGGGTTCAGAACGAAGGATGCGTACCAGGACTATTTCTTGCACCTGGAGTTTCAGAACTCCTATATGCCGCACGCCCGGGGGCAGGGCCGCTCCAACAGCGGCATTTATCTGCAGCAGCGGTACGAGATTCAAATCCTCGATTCGTTTGCGCTTGACGGTTTGGCGAACGAATGCGGGGCCGTTTATCGCTATAAAGCGCCCGAAATCAATATGTGCCTGCCGCCGCTGGCCTGGCAGACGTATGACATTGACTTCCGCTCGGCCCGCTTCGATGTCAGCGGACGCAAGACGCAAGACGCCTACGTCACCGTCTGGCACAACGGTTATGCCGTCCAAGAGATGGTGGATATCACGCGCAAAACGGGAGAAGGACGGCCCGAAACGCCTGAATTGTTGCCGATCCTCTTTCAACGGCACGCCAATCCCGTGCGTTTCCGCAACATCTGGCTTGTCGTGAATTCGAGGGCGAACGGCCAATACGACTCGGGGATGCCGTTTAACATGTATCAGCAACCCGGTTCGTCGGTGTTCGACAATGTGCATCTGCCACAGCGTTACGGTTTCTATTGGACCGGAAAGCTGACGCCCCCGGCACCGGTCGCCGTTCCGTAGGCGATTGACAACCAGACCGCCCGCGCCAGAAGATGCTCCCGATGTCGCTTCTCATTCTGGCCAGCGGGTGGGTCCTGTTTGTTCTGTGGGTCCTGGGAGTCACGCCCTCGCTCATCTCGATGTTGTGGCGATCGCTCGACACTGTCGTGGCGCGGTTGCCTCAGCCGGTTGCGTGGCCCAGAGTCTCGATCATCGTTCCGGCCCGCGATGAAGAGGCCAAGATCGACGCGGCGATGCGGTCGAAGTTGGCGATTGACTATCCCAACCTGGAGATCATCGCCGTAGACGATCGTTCGCAGGATGCGACGGGAGTTCTGCTCGATCGCTTGGCTGCCGTCGACTCCCGTTTGACGGTCGTGCACCTCGATTCGATTGCCGACGGCTGGTTGGGCAAGAGCCATGCGATGCACGTCGCCGCGAATCGTGCGACCGGCGACTACCTTGTCTTCACGGATGCGGACGTCTTTTTGCGCCGGACCTTTTGCGGAAAGCCGTGACGATGTGCGAGGCGCGGGATCTCGACCACCTCGCATTGGCACCCCGGCTCGAATCCAGTGGTTTCTTCGAGAAAGCGCTCGAGCTGTATTTCGTCGTGATGTTGTGCATCGCCTCGCAGCCGTGGCTCGTGCGGACAGGCTGGCGATTTTCGTACGTGGGAGTCGGTGCGTTCAATCTGGTCCGCCGCAGTGCCTACGCGCAGTGCGGCGGCCATACGGCGATCCGGCTCGATGTGCTCGACGACGTAAAGCTCGGCAAGTTGATCAAGCACGCTGGACTCAAGCAGGACGTGCTGGACGCGGGCGAGGGAGTGCGGGTGCGGTGGCAGGAGGGGTTCTGGGGGGTCATTCGCGGACTTGAGAAAAACGGCTTTGCCGTCTTCGACTACTCGCTGGCCAAACTCTCATTCGCGTCGGTCTTCATGACAGCCACGAGTCTGTTTCCGTATTGCGCCGTTGTGCTGTGGCCCGATCTTCGCGGGCTCGGCTTCCTGTTTTCGATCCTTTACCTCCATTGCGCCGGCGCTTTCGGCGCACAGCGACTGGGCTTTGGACCGGCGGCTTCCGCCGGCCTGCCTGTCGCCGCGGCAACGATGATTTTCACGATGTGGCGATCGGCGTTTTACACGCTCGTCCGCCGGGGTGTTCGCTGGCGAGACACGTTTTATCCGCTGAGTCTGTTGCGCGAACATGTCTATTAGGAGTCTCTTCATGCGCTTTCGCGGAATTTTGCTGTTCGCAGTCAGCATCTGTGTCGGCCTCGCGCCGACTTTTTCGGGACGGGCCTGGGAGGCGGGCGATTCAGCAGCGGGCAAGCCGGTCGTTGTGCTGTGGCCCGACGGCGCACCGGGTGCTCACGGTCATGCAGAAAAAGACACGCCAACGTTGACCGTGCACTTACCCTCGCCGGAGAAGGCCAACGGATGCGCCGTGGTGATCTGTCCGGGGGGTGGCTATGGACATCTCGCAATTGACTACGAAGGCAACGATGTGGCCGAATGGTTCAATACGTTCGGTGTGGCTGGATTCGTGCTCAAATATCGGTTGGCTCCTGCCTACCGCTTCCCGGCGCCGCTGCTCGACGTGCAGCGAGCGATCCGCACCGTGCGGGCCAAAGCGGACGAGTGGAAGATCGATCCACATCGCGTGGGTGTGATGGGATTCTCCGCCGGCGGTCACCTGGCTTCGACCGCGGAGACGCACTTCGATGCGGGGCGGCCCGACGCCGCCGACTCCATTGATCACCAAAGCTGCCGCCCCGACTTCGCCATCCTGGCTTACCCCGTGATTACGATGACGGGAAAATTCGGACACAGCGGGTCGAAGAAGAATCTGCTGGGCGACAACCCGGATCCACAACTCGCCGAAAGCCTGTCGAACGAGAAACAGGTGACGCCCGAGACGCCTCCGACATTTCTCTTCCATACTTCGGAAGACACGGCGGTCCCGGCTGAAAACAGCGTCCGCTTTTATCTGGCGCTGCGCAAAGCGGGCGTGCCGGCAGAAATGCACATCTACGAGAAGGGACGACATGGAATCGGAATGGGGACACGGGATCCGAAACTGGCGTTCGCCCTGGGCACCTGGCCGGGACGGCTGCACGATTGGATGCAGCTGCGCGGGCTGCTCGCGAATCGGTAGCTGAGTTTGCACTCGCGATTTCGCGGACGTTCGAAAACGGAGTGTGCCCGGAAGAGGCTTTTCGGCTCTTCCGGGCACATAACCTCACGTTCTTTTGGCCGAGGACAACTCTTTCCTTTTGCCGACGTCCGCCGTCAACGTTGTCGATTGTCTCTAGCAGGTCGCCGAGACCTCGGCACGGCAGGTTGGACAGGCCGGGATATTATCCCGGCCCGCACCATCCCGCACTTTCAACTAGCAGCCGCAGCCACAGCCACCGAACAGGCCGTGGAGCGAGCCCAGGAAGTTGCCGCCGCATCCGCCGCCGCAACCACCGCAGGAGGAACCGCAGCCACCGCAGCTGGAGCCGCAGCTGGAGCCGCATCCGCAACCACCGAACCAGTTGTGGTGGTGGTGGCAGTGGTGGTGGTGGTGGTGGCAGCCGCAGCCACAGCTAGGAGCCGCATTGCAGCCACAGCCGCAGCTGGGAGCCGCGTTGCAACCGCAGGTCGGGGCCGGAGCGCAGCAGCTGGGAGCAACCGGGGCCGGGGCCGGAGCGCAGCACGAAGGAGCCGGGGCCGGAGCCGGGGCGCAGCAGCTGGCGCAGGAGCCGGAGCCGGGGCCGGAGCGCAGCAGGTCGGAGCCGGAGCGCAGCAGCTGGGGGCCGGAGCGCAGCACGACGGAGCCGGAGCGCAGCACGACGTGGCGCATCCGCAGCCACAGCCTAGCTGTGGTGGAAGAACGCGTTGGCGTCGCTGGTCGCGGCACAACAGAACAACAGGGCAGCAGAAACAGTCAACCACTTCATAACGTCACTTCTCCTCGTACACCAAGTCTTTGCAGGACGAACGTGAGGAACTCCGGGGTCATGCCGATCCGGCGAATCCGCATCGCCTGGCAGTGGAGTTCTCGTCTCACACAACTGAGTGGCAAACACTATCTGCCAATTCGGCCTGGGAAAGCTCGGCAGGTGACGGAAACTGCGAAGAACGCGCGCGCCGTGCACAACTCCGGCGACGGTAGCAACGGTATCGATTTTCTGGTGACTTTTTGCCTCGGAGCCTGTCGGATACCGTGATTGGATATGGAACTGCTGCTGCGACTTATGGCGACCGTGGCGATCGTGTCGTGCGCACGTCCCGTGCTTCGGCGCGGGTGGTGCTCGCCAAAACGACTCTGCTCGAAGCATGGCGGTGGGGGATTGTGGCGCTCTGCGCGTGGGGTGCCGTCTGGTTGGTGACGGAGATGGTTCCGCTCCTCCGCGGTGGACTGGCCGACCAGTTCTGGCTGGCTGCCGCCGTATTGATGATCAGCCCCTTCGTGGCCGCACTCGGGGCGCGGCGACCGGGGTCGCGCGTCTGGAGCTGGTTCGTGGTGCTGCCTGTGATGGTCGTACTGCTCTTGCCGGCGGTGACGGCCTGGAATGGGGACCTGCGGCCGACCCCTTTGCGTCTCGAGATCCCCATGCTCGCCGGTTACGGGTTAGTCCTGGTGATGGGGGCCGGCAATTATCTGGGGACCCGTTTCGCACTTTCCGGCTTCCTGGTTGCGGCAGCCTGCTTGATCGTGATTGGCCCGATGTCCGAGTTGGCCTCGCGGATCCCCTGGTCGCGAACGGCGGCCCACTCGGCGGCAACGCTTCTCCTCAGCCTGGCCACGTGGATTGGCGCCCGGCAAGCCTCGCGTCGCAGAGTGACGGCACAAAATGCGATTGAGCGCGTCTGGAACGATTTTCGCGATTTTTTCGGAGTTGTTTGGGGCCGGCGTTTCATGGACCGGGTGAACGACGCGGCATGGCACGAAGGCTGGCCAGTGCGGCTCCATTTCGACGGCCTGGCATCGGCCGATGCGTCGAAGCCGGTTGACCTCTCGACCGAACAATTGGCTCGAATTGAACAGGTGTTACGCTGGCTGCTCCGCCGGTTCGTCGACCCGGAATGGATCGATGAACGCATGCACGACGAAACCTGATCGAGAAACGGCGAATCTCAGAGGCGGACTTTGAAGGATTGTGTTAGACGGGCCGCGTGCTCCCGGTTTGCTCGCGAAGGACACCCCCTCCGCACTTCCGCTACAATAAAAGCGGGCCAAATGTTTTGCCGCGAGTTGCTCCATGGTGAGCGAAATCCAAGACCTGGCCGCGTCACGCCAGCAGCAGGACGCTCTGCTGCGGTTATTGGACGTGACGTGTGAATTGGCCAGCCACCATTCGCTCGACCAGATCCTGCGGACGGTCACCAGCGGGGCCTGCGAGGCCCTCGGATGCGAGCGGGCCAGCCTGTACCTGTACGATGCCGATCGCCAGGAGATGTATACCCGCGTTGCCACCGACTTGGAGATCGAAGAGATCCGTTCGCCGATTGAGCTTGGCGTCACGGGATGGGTGGCCCGCAATCGGGAAGTGGCCAACATTCCCGACCCGCAGTCGGATCCGCGTTGGAACCCCGCCTTCGACAAAAAGACCGGCTTTCAGACGCGCAACATCCTGGCGGCGCCGATTATCGCGCCGCACCAGGATCGGCTGATCGGTGTTTTGCAGTTGCTCAACAAGCTCGACGGGACATTCGGTCCGTTCGACGAACAGATGATTCGCGCGTTTGCCTCGCATGCGGCCACGGCCCTCGAGCGGGCCAGTCTGGCCGAAGAGGCCCAGCGTTCGCACGAGTTGCAGACGGCCGTCAACATGGGCCGCCGCATTCAGCAGAGTTTTCTCCCCCGCCATTTGCCGAAGATTCCCGGATACGACCTGGCGGCCTGGTGGCGGCCCGCCGAGTCGGTGAGCGGTGATTATTACGATGTCATTCCCCTTCCCGACGGACGTCTCGGGCTGGTCGTGGCCGACGTGAGCGGTCACGGTGTGGGCCCGAGCCTGTTGATGGCCTCGGTGCGGGCCATGATTCATGTCTTGGCTCGCATGAGTTCCGATCCGGCGCAGATCGTTTCGCGCCTGGCGGAGATGATCGCACCCGATCTGGACGAAGGGCGGTTTCTCACGTTTCTGTTGGTGGCCCTCGATCCGGTCCATCACCAATTGACCTATTGCAACGCCGGCCATGGACCGGCCTTGCTCTACCACCGGGCCACGGAGTCGTTTCAGGTGCTCAAGAGCACGAGTCTGCCTCTCGGCTTTTTGACCGAGTTCGGAACTCGCGACGGCTCGACGCTCGTCATGGGACCCGGCGACCTCCTCATCCTGGCGACCGACGGATTAACCGAACTGCAAAACGCACAACAGGAAATGTTCGGCCGTGGCCGGCTCGAGGCGCTGATTCGTGAATACTGCGCGTTGGCCGTGCAGGATCTGGTCATGATCCTCCAGGACGCGGTCGCCGAGTTTCTGGGCGAATGCCATCCCCTTGATGACGTGACGCTGATGGTGGTGGAGCGAAAACGGGGGCCCGGCCCGCAAAGCGAAAAACGGGACGAGCCGGCGACTTGATCGCGGCCCCTTGGGCGGATAAACCGGTCGGTTCGTCAATCCATTTGTCACGCGAATTCAATCAGCCTGGAAGGAGTTGGAGAATGCCCGCCCCCGGTCCGTTGGTCGCGATCCTGATGGGGAGCAAGTCCGATTGGGAAACGATGCAGGCGACCGGCCAGACGCTGCGTGACTTCGGCGTCCCGCATGAATCACGCGTTCTCTCCGCGCACCGCACGCCGGCCGAAACCGCCGAGTACGTCCGCACGGCCGAGAGTCGCGGCGTGCAGGTTTTCGTCGCCGCGGCCGGCGGCGCGGCCCATCTCGCAGGCGTGGTGGCGGCGAATACCGTGCTTCCCGTGCTGGGCGTTCCCATGAAAGGCTGGGCTCTCGACGGTCTCGACTCCCTCTTGTCGACCGTGCAAATGCCGCGGGGCATTCCGGTCGGCACCTTGGCGATCGGCAAGGCCGGCGCCGTGAACGCCGGCCTGCTCGCCGTGAGCATCCTTTCGCTGTCACGGCCCGAGCTTCGCGAAAAGCTCCAGGCCCAGCGTAAACGGGAGGCGGAACGAATCCTCGCCGAGAAACTGGACGGAGAGTGATGCCGTCTTCGGAATTCTCGCACTCGCCTGTGCCGCGCCATCGTGAGAGCCCCTTGTTTGCGGGCGGGCAGCGCGAGTCATAGAATTCGAGTTGAGTCTCCGAAGAGCGATTCCACTGTAGAGATGACGGCCGTGGAGGACGGGGTCCGCTCGAAGCAGTCTCAAAAGGCGGCGGCCCAACGGCCGCGGTTTTTGAGAAACGTCCGCGGTGGGGACCCGAGCTGGAGCGACAATTCAAGAACGAAGATGTCCGCGTCGTCGAGTGCCGTTCGCTGGCCGATGTCGTGGAGCGCACCGCAGACGTGGCTCGGGGCGTCATTCTGTTGGAATTGGCGTTCCGACCGTCGGAATGCCTGCGGTTTCTGGCTCGTCGGCTCGGTAATGAAGGGACGCTCCCGATTATCGTGATTGGTTCCGAGGGAACGGCCGGCCTGGAATGGCCCGTGCGTGATTTGGGAGCGATCGCGTTTTTCGCGAAATCGATTCCCGGGCACGAGATGGCGGATCTTTGCCGCAGACAATGGGCCGAACGGCCGTAGCCTGCGAATTCAGAAAAGAAAACCATGACAGACACACAGCTCCGAGAGGCCGACGTTTTGAAAGTCATTCAAGACGTCGTCGATCCCGAAATTGGGCGCACTCTCGGACAGCTCGAAATGCTCAAGACCGTCCGCGTCGACGCGAACGGCGCGATCCACGCCGAGATCGAACTGCCGACTCCCGCCTATCCGCAGCGCGAGCGCGTCACGCAGGCCATTGAAAAAGCATTGAGCGGTGCGCAACAGCTCGGATCCGCGCCGCTTGATGTCGTCTTTTCATCGCGGGTCCGCGGCAAAAACGCCGGAGGAACGCTCGGACTCTCGATCGCGAACATTATTGCCGTCGGCAGCGGCAAAGGGGGCGTCGGCAAAAGCACGATGGCCGCGTGTCTGGCTTTCGGGCTGAGCCATTTTGGCGCGCGGACCGGTTTGATGGATGCCGACGTCTATGGCCCGAGCATTCCCCATCTCTTGGGTGTCGACACGGCAAAACCGGCCGCCTTGGAGCGCAAAACCCCCTCCGGGGAAACGTTCACGCGCATCGAACCGGTGGTCGCCGGCGGTGTGAAGACGATCTCGATGGGCTTTTTCATCGATCCGGCACAAGCGGTCGTCTGGCGCGGTCCGCTGCTCCATCGAGCCATCATGCAATTCCTCAAGGACACCGATTGGGGTCCGCTCGATTACCTCATCATCGATCTGCCTCCCGGCACGGGAGATGTCGCGCTCACCCTGTCGCAATCGGTCGGTCTGGCAGGCGCCGTCGTCGTCTGCACGCCGCAGCAGGTGGCCCTCTTGGACGCCGTCAAAGCGATCAGCATGTATCGCCAGGTGAAGATTCCGATTTTGGGCATGATCGAGAACATGAGCGGCGAAATCTTCGGGCGGGGTGGGGCCCGGCGCAAAGCGGCCGAGCTGGGCGTCCCCTTCCTCGGCGAAGTCCCGATCGAAGCCGAAATCCGCATCAAGGGGGACGAGGGCAAGACCGCGGCCCTGTTCGCGGCCGACAGCCCGGCCCGGCCGCACTTGCTGCATGTCTGCGAGCAGACGGCCATTCAGGTGGCCAAACAACTCCTCGAAACGCCGAGCATGCCGACGCTTGAGAACTTCTTGAAAGCACCATGCTGCGCTTCCTCGCACCCGAGCCGCCGCCTTTGGGCGATCCTGTATGATGAATTTCGCCTCCCCCGAGCCTGCGGGGTTGAGAGGCACTAACGATGTCCGCCGTGTTGGTCTAGCTAGTGCCCGTCAGGAAATGGGCGTTTTTTGAGAACGGTCGCCCCGCCCGTTGCTCGCTGGCACTCGATTACAGCGGCTTTGTCGCCGCGCGGACGCCGCCGATAGACTTGTCGTCAGTTGCGCACCGCAATCCAGACGCTTGGTGCGTACGTTCTTCCCGTTTGGGGTGCGGCGACACGCGGCGGCCCTTCAGCCGGCCTGGTTCTTACGTCTCGACTTGGCGGACTCGCACTTCGCGTCGTCTTGAGCCAAGAGAAGCTTGCCCAATACGTGCAGATTGCGGCCCAGGATCCCCAAGCCCACATAGCGCTCGTAGCCGAGTTTACTCTTGTCGCGGCAGCGCTCCTGGCCGTTGCCGGCCTGCAGGGCGCCGATCGCCGACTCAATCCCGGGATGATTCTGCCGTGCTTGACGAAATTCCACGCTCGCTTCCTCCTGTTGTTTGCGGCCACTGGTCATGGCCTTTTTTGGGAATACACGGATGGTCCACGATCGCTGCCAACTTCTCCTGGTTTTCCGGTCGTGTGAAAGGCTCGATCGAACGAGGCCCGCTCGATCTTGCCACCCACGCGCTCTTGCAACTCGGTCATCGCCGGCACCAGCACGTCTTGATCCAACACGCCATTGGCCACCACTTCGTAATGGCAGATGAATCCAACGGCATCCTCGATCACCAGCACCTTGTGACCATATTGGATCGGGTCCGGCTGTTTGCCACGCTTGATCAGTTCGGTGTGCGGCTCGAAGATGCTGAAAATCTTCTCCTCGTTGGCACCGTTTCGCCGAGAAGCACGCGCCGCCGAGCCGTGCCACACACCTTCTCCGTCAACTGCACATAATGCCACAATTCCTCGCGCGGCCCAGCGAATCCTTCGCCGAGCCAATCGATACCTTCGCCCTTGGCTCGAAAGTGCAACGTCAGCAGGAGACCGCGGGCCCGTTGCAGCAATTCCTCCGCACAGCGTCAATAAACGCTGATACCCTGGCTTGAGACGGTCCGCGCCCTTGCTCTTGGCACGCGACGCCCGGCCGATTTGACGCACGATCTCCTTGACCTTGTGCAGCAGATGCTCGTGCTGACGCCAGCCGGGCAGACCGTGCGCCTCCGCCAATACCGCCGCCAGCGTCACCACCTTGCCCAAGCCATCCCCGATCAGCGTCGACTCCGTGGGATAATGAATGTTCGTCTCCACGACAAACGTATCGCCACGCACCGCCTCGATCGCCTCCGGCGCCAGTTCGTGTCCTGCCGCCACGATCAAGTGGTTGATCTTCTCGAGCGTTTGCGGCTGCAACAAGCAGAGGTTGTCGCGAATGCGCCGCCAATCAAAGTCCGTTCGGTCCTCCCAGTCGCCGATACCCATCATCAACCGCAAGGTGCGGTGTTGCTCCGCCAAGTCTTGCAGTTTGTCGTAATCGAAGTTGCAACCCAGGCGCACCGCCGCCAGCACCATGATCGTCCAGTAACCCAAGCCCTCTCTGCCACGGTCGGGACTGCTGTCCCGATTCACATCCTTGCCGACCAAATCCAGAATCTCATCACGCAACGGCACCTGTCCGTAAACATGCTGCAGGGCTCGCAAAATCGGGATGATCTCATCGCGACAGTTCAGGTTCAGCGGCACGGCATCGACGGGCGGGCAATCCAAACGCGGCTGCTCTTGAAACGCCACACGCATGGCGAATCCTCCATGAAGATGCGCGGCAGGCGGAGAGCGACGCTCGCTGATTCCCCGGAAAATCCCATGCCTCGCTTGCTACAACAGACGCGCGAAGCGCGATCTTCGTTCGAGATTTCGCTCGAAAAACGCCGAAATTTCCAGGCTCTTCCCTATTTCCTGACGGGCAC
>CAWHWU010000022.1:0-380661 GCA_963833105.1 uncultured Planctomycetaceae bacterium | reverse complement strand
AAATAAAAAGTCGAGCGCCTTGGCCGAACGCTATTTGCAAGGTCCGTGGGTCCATATCGGCACCGCCCCATCAAGCGTCGTTATTTCGCAAGAAGAACACGACGCGAGCGGAAAGGCAAGGTTCGCGCGGAGCGATATTTCCAGTCCTTTGTTTGGCCAAATCCGGCATTTCTAGCCGAAGCGTCGCTGAAAGTCTTAGAATACAATTGTGCCTGGACACTGTAGGGGAATGGACATGATCGCACGCGGCCGAGTCCAAAATGGCGTCGTCGTCTTGGACGACAATGTGCGACTCCCCGACGGAACGTTGGTCGTTGTCTGGCCCGAGACGCCAGTTTCCGCACAGAGCGCGACACAAGAGTCCTCACCCGAGGAACAGCATCGCCGTCTTCTGGAGGCGATTGATCGCATTGCGGCGTTGCCGCTTGAGGGTTCCAGCGAACCGTTCCGCGGCGCGGATCACGATCAGGCGCTTTACGGACAATCGTAATGGTTTTCGTCGACACGAGTGCGTGGTTCGCCCTGTTTGTGCCGACTGATCCTGATCACCGTCGGACTGGGTGACGGCGACCATCTCGTCAATTGAGCCGTCCCGGAGCAGAGGGTAGTGGGCTCGCATCCAGAGCGAAAGTTCGCGATTGGCACATGAGCTCAGCCGCCTTCGCGTGGCGGGCCGAACAGAATCCACGACAGCGCGAGGGTGAGCCAAATGATGGCCGCAATGTGTCACCAGGAGAACGGGTACGCGCCAAAGATGCTCATGCCGTCATTCGAGCGATCAAAGTGGCCCGGGCGGGGATCGAACCCGCACGCCATTTTCTGGCACGGCCTTGTTCAGGGCACCAAACGAGGTGCACTGAGGCAAGGCCGCACGTCTACCAATTCCGCCACCGGGCCCGGAGCCTAAAGTTTGATACCGATTCTCGCTAAAAAATCGAGGGGCGACAACCAATTTATTCCGAAGAACTCGCAGGCAACTGGCAATGCCGGAGGTTTCGTCGGCCTGCGAACCTCGTGCGTTTCGTCTGTTACGACGCAAGCTCTTCCGAGAATCCCGTGAGCGATGACCCACGGGTCGGCTTCGTTTAACGAATTTCCTTGAGCGGCAAAGCTCTGCATCTTTGACATCACTTCGCTCATCTGGAGCGTGTGATCGCCGGTCGGTTGTTCAAACATGTGCGGACGATTGTTGATCCACTCGCAGAGATCATCTCTCTGATGGCGGATTTCTCTCTGGACGGCACGACACGAAAAAATGTGCCTCCCGTCGATCGCCTCGTTCAAGCGTTTCCAAAGCGTGGGAAACACGTCAATACGCCAATGCTTTCTCCACCCGTTGATAAAAAAGCTCGTATCAAGGCAATAGCGTTGATCGACCACGACGCCCATCGTTCAAGATTCGTGTGAAACGCGATATGGAAACAGACGGGACTCAAGTTCTGGCAGGTGCTTCAGGCTCATCCCAAGCAGATTGCTCAGTTCTCCGCCGTGGATTCTGCCCGCTTGGAATTGTGAGGTTGCCAAACGACAGAATGTTTTTCCAAAGCGAGAGAGCCTTTTCTGCGCCACGGTGCGTGTAGGGCCGCCAGCCTTAGGCCGTTCGGCGGCCAGCAGAGACGTTCTCTTTCTGAAGAAATAAGAGGGTTCAGCAAACCCGGTTTGGGTGCGATCCGGCTGTGGCGGGTGAAATCGGCGTTTTGGGGGGTGTTTCGAGAGACACCGGCTCGGGAGTTGGCTGGCTGATGAAAAGAGGGTGTCCTTCTGTCAGGCTGTGTTCAGGAAAAACCGGCCTCGACAGGGAAAGGACACCCTCATGGCATATGGAATCGTTTTCTGTCTGCTGTTGCAAGGAGACGTGGTTCAGGCAATCGCCCAGGCGCGAGCGCTTCAAGAGCGGCACGCGGAGAGGCTGTGGCCGCTGGTCGCAAGACTGATGCAGGGTCAAGTCACTCCCCAGACGATCTTCGAATTCGAGCAGGAGTTGCAGGCCGTGTTGCGGGAGATGGGCCGCGAGATTCTGGAGGCCGTGCTGAACCGGCTGGAAGTTTCCAGCCATGCGGACTGGCCCACGCACGTCAGGCACGAAGGCGAAACCTACCGGCGTCGTGCGGAAGCCACGCCGCACGAGATCTCGACGCTGTTTGGTCCGGCCACGCTGCGGCGGCTGGGATACCGCTCGGATGCGGCCGGGGAGCCGTCGCTGTTTCCCCTGGAAGAAGCGCTGGGTTTGAGGCACGGCTGCACGCCCGCCCTGGCCGAACGGGTGGGGTTTCATGCCGGCCAGGCAGGAGCCACGCAACGCACCCTTCTGGATCTGTTGAAACGCGATCACGGAGTGACGATGGGCGTTGGCCGATTACGCCAGTTGCTCTCGAGCCTGTCCGACGCCACAGCTCCCTTGCGGCGGGAAGCGCAGGCCCGGCGGATCAGGGACCTGCTCCAACGGGCCTTTGCCCGGAAGGGACGCGGCCAGCCCACGCTGGCCGTAGGCCGTGACGGGATCACGGTCGGCAACCAGCCCCACGGGTTCTTCGAGGTGGCCACCTGCGCAACGGTTTCGGTGCATGACCGGCGGGGACGGCGGCTGGGAACCGTGTCGCTGGGCTTCGCTCCGGAACTCGGCCAGCAGACGATGACCGAGGAACTGCTGGCTCTGCTGCAGGAGATCCTGCGGCAGTGGACCGACCCGCTCCCGCAACTGGCGTATATCAGCGATGCGGGCGATCAGGAAGAAGCGTTCTACACCAAACGCCTGTGCCGCATGCGACACCCGGTGACGAAGACGCGTCTGAGGTGGCAGCGGGTGGTGGACTACTACCATGCGGCCTCGCGGCTGACGACAATCGCCGAATCCCTGAACCTGGACGAGGCCTCTGCGACAGCCTGGGCGCGCCGCATGCGCCGGGTGCTGAAACAAGAACCGAACGCCGTCCACCGGATCCTGCACTCGGCCGCGGCGTTGGAATCTCGGTCCGGAACGAAGAACAAAACCCAGGCTGCCGCATACGAAACGGCCTGCTCGTACCTGCGGCGACGCAGCGTCTGGATGCGGTATCACGCGTTCCGTGACGCGGGGCTGCCCATCGGCAGCGGCGTGACCGAGGCCGCCTGCAAGACACTCTTCACGCAACGGGTCAAGCTCTCTGGAATGCGCTGGAAACGTCACGGACTCCAGGTCGTCCTCAACCTCCGCATGCTGGTCCTGAGCGGCGTCTGGACCGAAGTCTACGCCCGCACCCTCACGCCACGCAGTACCCATCCAATCCAGGCCCGCGTCCACATATCCCATGAAACCCTGCAAAACGCAGCATAAACCTCAGCCATGCAGGGACCGTACCCCCCGGTTTCTACAAGACGAAGCGCGATCATTAGGCGGCTGACTTTGTATGTCTTTGATAGATCTCGAAGCACTTGATTGTCATGACTTAACCAGTCTACCGGGACTCGTTTCTTAAAGTCAGCGCCTGGCACCAGAACTTCCGCTGCAAATTTGTTGCAGAAACGCTCGGATTGAGGACCGACGTCCGATTCCAAGAATCCGTCAAACCCGACAATCGCCGAGACCCCCAATAAAATGTGGCCGAATTCGTGAATCAAGGTGAACAGCTTCGATGTGGCATAATCTGCGATATTCACAGCAACTGCAGGAGCCAAAGTGTCAGCCAAGGCAAACCCCTGCATTTCTGATACTTCGACTTTATCGAACTGAAAGACATAAATCCCGATTGACTCCAGGCGGTCTCGCAAGTGGTCGAAAGCTCGCCCGCTCGTCATTTGTGGATAGTTCTGAAAGTCTAAGCTGCCATTTAGAAGCGTTCTCGCTTCATTAGCAATCTTGATTGGATCGGCCGGCAAAGACACTGATCCCGCTATGTCAGGTGCCTCAGATCCTTCATCCTCCAAAGCCGAGCTGGCCCACTCCTGCAATTCCCGTATGTGGCGAATCGCGTAAAGCATTTCTGGCGAAAATTCGGAGGGCACGGTGCCTGTGCGTGTGCGAAAATCTTTCAGCTTCGCCACGTTGAACGCGCCTGCCGGCGGCTCCGGCAGATAAAAGACTGGAGTGATTCTCTTGTAGAGCTTTGCAAGCTCTTCGAGCTTCGGCAAAGAGGGCGTTCCGTCTCCCTTTTCCCACTTTTCGATTTGCTGTGGTTCAACGCCGATTGCGCTGGCGGCAAATTCGACCGTCATCTTCAATTGTGTCCGCGCCCATTTAAGCAGGGCCGGATTGGCATTTGATGGAATCGATGCGCTCATTGCGTCCGAACCTCGCGTCGAAGATCGGTATCAAGTATCGACACAGCGCGAGCGAACCCTTTGGAGATGCAAGGGCGCGACTTTCTGCAATGTCTCCATCCTACCCATTCGAAGAATTTTGCGATACCGGCCTCCGAAATTGATTCGGACATCGGCCGGCGTCTTGGCGGCGCAGCACCTTTATGTCCTGCGGGAGGGGTCCGTGGGCTCACGGTTTGAATCGTACCCCTGTCTCCGCTTTTAGTGGCAAGCAGCCCCCGGATCTCATCTTTGACGTGGTTGTGAAGCACGGGCAGAGAAGGCCGAACGTAAGCGGAGAGACAAGCAGATCGCGCGATTGATTGCGAAATTGAAAGGAAACTAGCACCTTGCCGATGTAGGGGGCACCCGTACAATTTGAATGCGTGGCCCCTTTGACAATCTGAGACTACAGACTAAGGCCGCTCGGCAACGGGGTCACGCAAAACCCGCTGGGCGGCCTTGGTTCGTTTACGGAGAAATGACCAATGCCACAAGTTCCCGCGTTTAATTCGAAGAAAGAGAATCGTCATCACAACAATTCTCGATGCGGTCCGGGGAGCGAGATTCCCGCTCACAATCGGGAGCAAGGCACTGGCGGTAAGCCTCTTTGCGCGGACTGCAAGGAGCTAAATGACAGGGGCGAATAGCTTAACTATCGCCATTTCCAAGTCGCAGTACCGCCGTTTCCGTCGATCACCTTTAAGCCTGCGCCGTCCGGATGATTGAAGGTCATTTCCCAAAACGGGCCGACAGGTTCGCCATCAATGATCGACCAAACTCGGCGAAGGGCCGTTACTCGCAAGCCGTTCTGAAGTGCAATGCCGAGCGCCCGCGGCCCTTCGCTTTTGTCTCCCGCAAATCGAACTGTCGGCTCCGGAAACGGATGCCCTTGGCCGCCCTGGCAAGACTCTGTTGTCTCTACTCCGTTTTCCCAGAGAATGCGGACCTCTTTGGCGATTCCGACGTCGATGCGCTTCACTCCGGAACAATTGAACGGCGGCGGAGTGCGGACAGACTTTCGCAATGGGCCGGATTGCCGACTCATGGCCTATGGCTCGACTT
Organism: uncultured Planctomycetaceae bacterium; assembly: GCA_963833105.1. Classification (GTDB taxonomy): domain Bacteria; phylum Planctomycetota; class Planctomycetia; order Planctomycetales; family Planctomycetaceae; genus DASPSM01. The sequence continues at coordinate 375,321 of CAWHWU010000022.1, read as the reverse complement.
GGAAGTGAGAGGGGAGAATCGCCGAAGGGCGCACGCGCGGATCAAGAGAGACTGCCCGCAAGAATAGGGGCGGACTCCGGCCGGCATCATAGCGAGGGCGACGGAATCCCCGAATATCAATCTGGGTACACGGCGCGCCATGGGGTGGGGTCGCATCCCGATTATTTTCCAGTCCTCACCACCACCGGGTGGCGGCGAAAGATTTTTCAAAAAAATCTGCCGAACTGCGCGAACCTGCTGAATCCCTGCCGCGTCTGGTGCCGTAGAGAATGGATTGCAGAACGCCCATTCTCTGTGTAAACTGTTGAAGTGTGTGTTCGTTTGTCCAGTTTCCCTGAGCGACTGCGGCTAGACCGCAGGAGGTCGTGCGATGCGTATTAATCACAACACCGCCACCCTGAATGTTGCCCATCATGCCGCCCATGCGAATTGCGCGGTCCTTTGTGGTCATTCGGCGGATCGCATCGTCACGGCCCTGAAGCGTCTCGGCAGGAAACGACAGTCATCCCCTGCCTCGTATCGATCGGTTACCGGCAGTCCGGGCATGTCGATGCCCGGACGCGGTCAAGGTCGCCCAATCACAGGCGACCAGCGACCGATCGTACAGACGTTTCCGGAATCCGGAACGCATCGGTTAACGGCAGGGGGAATGCCGGCCCCGGTTTGGGCAACGCTCGTGATTACGAGAGCCCTTTCCAGCTAGGTCGGCACGTTCGGGTCCCGCTGGCGAAGCGGGACCGCTCGACAGTCGTTTTCGGCTTTGAGCGAACGGACGGTTCCCCCGGCCCCGGTTGGCCGGCGATTTCCGTCTGATCCGTCCGTTTCCACGTCGTGCCGTTCTCTCTGCCCGGGCGCACACCACTTGAGCCCCTGCGTGTGCATCCCTCGGCGAGAGGCGGCGGCTGGCACATCCTTTCGATCTGCCAACAGCGGCGCGGCAAAGCCTTTTCCTGAAGAAACATCCAGGCGGTTTGAGCAACGCATCAGGCCGCTCCCAGATACGGGAGCCAAGGACCATGGAAGAAGAACGAACGATCGGGTTGGTGATCGAGGCCCAGGCCGGCAGCCGCGAGGCGTTCGGCAAGCTCGTGCAGCAGTTCGAGACGACGGTCTTCGCGACCGTGATGGCTCGGCTGCGGCACCGGGCCGAGGCGCGCGAAGTGACGCAGGACGTTTTCGTTCAGGCGATGCGGAAGCTGCGCCAGTTGCGCGAGCCGGCGCGGTTCGGCGGCTGGCTGCGGCAGATCGCCGTGCGGATGTCGATCAACCGGGCGGTGCGGCGCCCCAACGAGACGGCGTTCAACCCGGACACGTTCCACACCTTGAAGGCGGAGCGGCGAACGCCGCTGGATGATTTGCTCCGCATGGAGCGGTCGCGCGAGGTGTGGGGCGGCCTCAACCGGCTCCGTGAAATGGACCGGCGGACCTTGATCGCGTTCTACGTCGAGGGGCAGTCGCTCAAGGAGATGAGCGACGAGTTCGCCAGCCCGATCGGCACGATCAAGCGGCGCCTGCACACGGCGCGAAACCGGCTCCGCGAGGAGCTGACCGACGACCGGCCGCGACGGATGCAGGCGCAGCCGGCCTGAATTGAGACGGCGTGACTGCCGGTGAACGGAAGCTGAGGCTGTCTTTACCGCGGGGAGGGGGCGTCCGCCAGAGGCGGATTGTCCTCCCCGTTTTTTTGCGCACGCAAGATTGTGCCATCATGAACTTTACTGTCGGAAGGAGCTGATCGTCTTTAAGTTATTGCCAGATCGAGATCTTCCAAACGAAGGATCAGTTATGGGAGACTGGCGATGGATCGTCGTTTTATATTGCGCAAGGAGCAGATGCTGAAACAATGCGAGGTGTCGCCCGACCATGTCAGGAGATTGCCCGCGGAGCTCTCTGTTTTTCTCAAGCCGTTTTTGGACGGTTTGTCGAATGACCGTCAACGGCAACATGTTCAGCAGTTTTGCAAAGGGTTGTTGTCGAACGTGACTCGCAAGAACACGGAAGCGATCGCTTACGAGCAAGATCAGGATCGCCACGATCTGCAGCACTTCATCGGCAGTTCGACCTGGAACCACGTGCCGTTGATGGACGAGTTGTGCGGCCAGATCGCGGCCACGCTGGGCGAGGCCGATGGCGTGCTGGTCATCGATCCTTCGGCATTTCCCAAGCAGGGCCGGAAATCGGTCGGCGCGGCCCAACAATGGTGCGGCCGGTTGGGCAAAGTCACCAACTGCCAAGTCGGTGTTTATTTGGCCTACGTCTCGCGACGCGAACACGCCTTGTGCGACTTCCGACTGTATCTGCCCGAGGAATGGACGAAAGATCGCCAGCGCTGCCGTACGGCCGGCGTCCCGCCTCAGGTCCGCTTTCAGACGCGACACGCGCAAGCTCTGGAGATGATCCGGACCCGCGGCCCGATCCTGCCACATGCCTGGATCACGGCTGACGACGAATTTGGGAAAGTGACCCATTTTCGCCGAGATTTGCACGAATTGGGAGAACGCTACGTGCTGGCCATTCCGAGTAACATCACGGCCCGCATCCTGGACGGCCAGGAAGTTCCCCACTGCGGGCCCGGCGGCCCGACCGCTCGTCCGTTTGTGAGTGTGACCCGCATTCGCGATCAACTTCCTGAAGGGGCGTGGCAGTCGATCGACGTGCGTGATGGCGAAAAGGGGCCGCTGTTCGTGGAGATCGCCGTCGTTCCGCACGTGCAGACCATGGACAACCGTCGCAAACTGCCCTACGCCGAGGTCTTGATCCTCACGCGTTATCGCGACGAACACGACCTGCGACACGACGACATCTATTTGTCCAACGCATCGGCGAGCACTCCCGCCGCCGAGTTTGCGCCGTGATCTCCGCCGAACGCCGCGTCGAGGAAACCATCCGGCGCGGCAAAAGCGAAGCCGGATTGGCCGACTACCAAGCGCGGACCTGGCAAGGTTGGCATCACCATCAAACACTCTCGCTCCTGGCGACCTGGTTCCTCGTGAGCGAATCACTTAAGGGACGACAAACGACACCGGCTCTCAGCGTTCCTCAAGTCCGCCAACTCATCGCCCGAACTCTGCAACAGCAATGGAACCTCTTGCATCCCGAATCCGTCGCCAATTCCGCGACCCGCCAACTCCGACGCAACGAAACCGCACGCTTCTACCACTACCAAAAACGCAAACGCTTACCCCCCTTACGCCCCGATCAACGACGATGATTCCGACAGTAAAGTGAATCAGGTTGAGGGGACGCGACGAGGGAAAAATCTCTTGCCGTAGGCAGGCGGGAGCGAGCGATAGGTCCAGCCTACCGGCTGCCTTCGCGTTCACGAAGATCGTTTTTACAGCTCCTGTAAAAGACGCGCCGCAAAGCACGACTGCGGAGCAGTTTCGGGTTTGAAGATTTCCAGCAGCATCGCACTTTTTGCTGAGGCGGGCGGCAGGAGGTCGCGACCTGGGAGAGAGCGCCGGCGATGGGCACGGGAAGTCAAGAATCGAAGCAACCGCGATCCGCCTTTTGCAGCACGCGGATCGCTGCGCGCACGCAGTCACTGCGGCGTCAAGCCGCCGGCTGAGCGGTGAGCCGACGCCTCGTCCGAATGGACGAAGCGCAGCACGCTCCCATCTTCCATTCTATGGCAAGGGTCAAGGGGGGCGCGTGGGCTCGGCGATTTTTCTGTGCTGGTTTCCCTTTTTTTGCGCCGCAGAAAAACCAGAAAAATACCGAGATCTGTGCAAAAATTGTTCAGAAGTCGCGAGCTGGACACTTGGGTAAATGAGACTGCGGGGCCCGCGCCGCGCGTGGAGTGGACCGGTCAGTCGGCCACTTCCGCCGGAATGAGAGGGGCGGCCGCCAGGAAGACCGGACAGTGGGCATGCGCGAGGACGAAATCGGTCTCGGCATCCCAGGGGCGACCCCGTTCCGTGGGCCGCTCGCGGTGGAGGGCGACGATGATGAGTTCGTAGTGCCCCTCGCGGGCGAGGCGAACGAGTTCCGATCCGAAATGGCCGTCGAGCGCGTGAACTTTGATTTCGCGGCCCAGCGTGTGGGCTCGTTCGCGATCGCGATCGAGGACGCTGTCGAGCGGAGGCGACGACGTATCGGCCGGCGGTACCGAAATCAGGTCGAGCGCCACCTTGGGATCGAGCATCGTCAGCACCGATTGGAACAGATCGCTGCTGGCCGGCGTGCCGTCGTGCACCAAGAGGACTTGGTCGACGCCGATGCCCGCGGCCCGCAGGTCGGCGACCGATCGGGCCCGCCGTTCGCCGATCTTCGGGATGCGGTTGCCGCCTTCCAGGTCGAAATAGATGTCGCGGTCGCGGCTCAGGATGCGGACGGTCGAGGCCGGCGGGCGGTCCGTCGTGCAGGCTGATCCAGTAGAAGGCGATCTGGTCGAGCTGTTCCTCGGCCGTGTACTTGTTCGACGCGCCGACGACCACTTCCTGGGCCTTGAGGTCCGTGGCCGTCCGCAGCACGGCGTGCAGCGGGTTGTTGGTCGGCACGATCAGCGGCTTGACCTTCTTGCCGGCCTTTCGGCCCGTTCGACGACGGCGGTCATCAGTTGCTGGTCGTAAGTGTCCAGGTCGAGGCCGCCGGTGCCGGTTTCGCCGCCGGGGACCTGCATCTTGGCCGTCATCACCACGACGTCGGTCGTGTCGGGGTCGGTCTCGGCCAGGGCCTTTTCCAGCATGAACAGGTTGTGCGGCGAGCGGATGGCCACCAGCTTGCGGTAGGGCTTGGTGAGGCCGAGACTCCTCGGCTTTGATTTCGGAGAGGACCTGCTGGTTGAACTGCTCGAGATGCTCGTGCTTGGCCCCGCGGCGGCGGCGCTCGTTGATGTATTCGGTGACCACGAAGACGATCAGGAAGACCGAGCGTGAAGGCCAGGCCGCCGATCGTGGCGACTTCCTTCGTCAGCAAGTTCACGAGGGCCGAGCCGAAGCACGATGAGGAAGATGATGCCCAGGCCGATCGGCATCTCGACTTTGCCGATGCGGAGATTGAACGGCACCTTGAATTCGCGCGGCGTGCGGTCCTTGAAGCGCAGCACCACCATCGCCAGGGTCTTGAACACGAAGCTCCACACCACGCCGAAGGCGTAGGCTTCGCCCAGCAGGATCACGTCGCCGCGGCTGCACGATGATCGTGAACAGCTGCAGGACGATGATGAGCCATAAGATGCGGTACGTGGTGCCGTAGCGGCGGTGCGGCTTGAGGAACCAGTCGGGCAGGACGCCGTCCTCGGCCACGCGGTTGAGCACGCCGTTGGAGCCGATGATCGACGTGTTCACCGCCCCCGACAGGATCAGGAAGCCGACCACCACGACAAACCCGTTGAGCAACAGCCTGGCGGTCAGCGGGCCGACCATCGTGCATGGCCAGGCCGCCGATGCAGGTTGTCGTCGTATTTGTTCATGCGGACGTCGTCGGGGATCAGCATCACGGCCAGGAAGCTGATGCTGCCGGTCAGCAGCAGGCTGTAGACGAAGACGATGAAGGCCGCCTTTTTGAAGTTCGGCAGCTTGGGCGATTCGACCTCGCGATAGACCTGGGCCAGCGTCTCCTCGCCGCTCATGGCCAGGATCGAATGGCCGAAGGCGATCGACCAGGCCGAGGAAGCCGACAATGCTGAACCAGTGCGAGACGTTGCGCAAGGGTCCGGCCACTGAGGGGAAATAGCGGAGGAAGCCGAGCGGATCTTCCTGTGAGACCCGTCGCCGGATTCAATTTGGCATGCAAGTCCGGGTGCCACGACGGGGATCGGGTTGACGCGATCCGCGGACCGTTGGCCAACGTCACGCCGCCCAGACGAGGATGACCAAGGCCATGATCGTCGTGGCGATCATGATCTTGAGGGCCTTGTCGCTCGATTCGTGCATGCCGAGCAGGTTTTGGCGGAAGAAATACAACGTCGTCGCGCAGGCGATGACCACGGCCCCCCAGTTCTGGATCGCCGTAACGGTCGACTCCTCCAAGTGGACCCCGAAGTGCGGGAAGAGACCGCGTCGAGCGAGAGGCCGACAATATATTGCCCGGCGGAGACGCCGCTGATCGGCCCGGTCAGGATGTAGTCGAACAGCAGGGCCGAAACCGAAAGCTTGGCGACAAATCCGCCCATCGCCTCTTTGACCACGCGATAAACGCCGCCGCGGACGAAGAGGGAGCAGCTCTCGATGTAGACCGAGCGCATCGCGTAGCTGAACAGCATGACGGCCAGGATGAACCAGGGGGCGGCCTGGCCGATGGCACTTTCGACGATGGCGCCGATGTAATAGGCCGTGCTGGCCAGGTCGCAGAGCACGACGGCCGCCGTCCGCCAATAGGAAATGAAGGTGAACATCACGCTGCTGATGACGATCACCTGCGCCGCGCAGGGCCTTGGCCGCGGGCGAGAGATTGGCCGTGGGTGGGGAAGTCGAATTTGTTACCAGCGGGGGAGAGACCGAGCCGGTCGGATCGTTCTGCACGAGCGGAAGGTGCCCTTTTGACACTCAGGTCGCGTTTCCTCCACGAAAGGGGTTCGCGACCCGAAGCGTCGGACAATTCAAGGCTGTCGTCGCGTCACCGGAATACTCACAGCACCCGGTGACGGTCGGCAGCATTGTCGTGCGTTTTGCCAGATTCCGTCAAGCAACGTGCCGCCCTAGACGGCGGCGGATGTGGTCAAAGCGCGACCAGGCTCTCGAGCGGACATGTCCGAGAGGTGCGTTCGCAGCAGGTGATCAAGCTTTTGCCAGCCTTCCTCCGATAGGCTCCGCAACTGAAAGGACACGAGCTGCGGCACGCCGAACCCGGGCTGATGAACGTTCAGGTGCAGGACATGTTCCCCACTTTGCTGGCTCCAATGGAACCGCGCGATTTGCTCCCAAGTGTAGAGTCGTACCGCACGCAGCGGCGAATTGGGTTCGTTGATGGGGCGGTCGCTCGGCCAGGGACGTTTCGTATCGACCACCTGGAACAGTCCCTGATCGGTGATGAGCAAACGCCGCCACTGGTTGCGATACTTCGTGTACATCGACGGGGCGCAGGCCGCAAAGAGGACTGCCTGCTCGATAAACAGCGCCAGGTCGGAATCCCCACCAACGCTCCGGAATTGCGATTCAACAATCGTCACAACCTCGTAGCAAAGCAGGAACAGCCAGAGGACCAAGAACAGAATGAACGCTCCGAAGAAAAACTTCATCGGGTGACCGGGGGTGGTCCAAGCCGCAATTTCCATCTCAATCGTGCCGATCTCCGAAAGCCCGGAGCCCGGAGGCCGGCGGCGGATCCGCGGCATGACAAAACGGCTGAAAACAACGATGGCAACGAACGCGAGCAAAGCGCCCCGCAGCCCAAAATGCAAAACTAGACCGACATAGAGGCCAAACAGGAGATAAAGGATCCATTGCCACGGCCGATTGCTGATTGCCGAGCGGATTTGAGCGAATCGCGACATGGCTTACCTCGCACATGCGATTGTATCGTCTTGCAAAGTCCGCCACGGGACGGAACCTGCCTGCGAGTGGATCGCGTTCAACAGCTTTCTGATTTGTGGCAGTCGGCTTACCCGGCGGTCGCCGTGGTCAAAGAACGATCGGCTTCGGGCGGCGCCGTTTGCATGATGCACTGCCTCAGCAAATCATCGATCCGCCGGCGATCGTCGTCGGAAAGCGAAGCAAAGTTGAACGATGTGAGCTGCGGAATACTGATTCCAGGCCGACGCACGTGCAGATGGAGCGTCTGCTGGCCGGCTTGATTGGTCCAATGGAACCGGACGACCTAGTCCCAGTCGTTGAGCCTGACGGCACGCAGAGGGGAATTCGGCTCATCCAGGTCCCGATCGGACGTCCAAAGACTGGTGGGGTCAACGACTTGAAATAAGCCTTGTTCCGTAAAGAGCAGCCGCCGCCCTCGATTTCGAGTCGTTTGAAAAAGGCTCGAGAAACAAACTATCGAAATCGTGAGTTGGCGGATCATTGGCATCCAATCCAGCCCCTCGGCGGAGCCGCTGGTCACGTAGTCTTGCAGAAGCTTAATCGCCTCGAAAACCACTCCCAGAGTGAATACCGCTGCGCCGACGATGACGAAGGCCATTCCCGCCTTGCGAGAGAAGCGGCCCCCGCTTCCGGCCTTGGCCTCGATTCGAGTATTTCCAACCTCTGTCACCGGCAATCGCGGAAACCGGCGGCCAGTAAACGCGAGCAACCACACGAGACCCAAAAGAAACGCGGCTCCAACCGCAATTCCGACCCAACCCAATAGGCTCGCATAGACGATCGCAATGCCGATCCCTTGAACAAGATAGTAGACGTAGACCAGAAGAATTCTGTAGCGATCGGCACCGGGTTTTGCGGTTTGCGACATGGCTGGCCTCAGTCGTAGTATTTTAACAACGCCCGGATTCCGGCATAACTGGGATCCGGCATAACTAGGAACAGCAACACAGCTCGGAGACGTCCCATGGACCGTGTTCAACAACTGGCCGAACTCCTGAACTCGATGACCGCCGTCGATCTGGCCCCCCGGCTTGAGCGGGGGATGCCGAAGTATCCGCTCCATCCGCACCTGGTGATTGACCCGACCGTCACGCATGCGCGGAACGGTTACTATTGCCAGACGCTGTCGATGGCCGAGCACACGGGTTGCCACGTCGACGCACCGGCTCACACCGTTCCGCATCTGATGCATGCCACAGTCGACACGCTCGCGGCCAACCAGCTCTTCGGGCCCGCCGTGTTGTATAACTTCTCCGAGCGCGACTGGCAGCCCGGGCAAATGCTGACGGCAGATGACATCCTGGCTTACGAAAAGACCCACGGCGTGCAGGTGCAGGTCGGGGAGATGCCGCTCGTCTGTTTCGGCTGGCACCGCCGCTATTGGGGCTCGCCCAGCTTTTACGAACGCAACGAGCCGGGAATGGACGAAAAAATCACCGAGCTCTTCGCGGAGCGCGGCGTGCGGGCCGTCGGGAGCGACACGATCGGCTGCGAGATCCCCATCGTCAAAGGCGTTTCGGGCGAGTCACCCGGCCATCGCCGTAACTGGCTGCCCAATGGCATCCTGATTGTCGAATGCCTGGCCCAGCTCGAAGAAGCTGCCGCTGCGATCGTTCGTGATCGCCTCGCCGTTGCCGATTCAAAATGGTTCCGGCTCGCCGCTGCGGCCGATCGCCTATTTTTAGGGTGCCGAGGCGCGTTGTGAGCAGAGATTTTAGATTTCCCAGTGGAGTCTTACCCCGAAGACATTGACCGGGCCTCGGTCGCTGTTGAACGCCGGGTCAGCGAAGAACTGGTAATCGAACGCCAGGTGACAGCCCTTTCCGATGGCAAATATCATAATACGTTTCCAAAGACTTCTCGCAGGCGTAGCTCAAGTTGCCGTCGCCGTTGAGAATGCCCGTGCCGCCCGCCTTCAGGAAGGCTTGCTGTTCGGACGAAGCACCGACCAAATTACCGCAGCAAACCGAAGGTGTCGCCGGGACGGCGCCAGGCGGCGCCTTTGACGCTCAGGCCCAGCTGTACCGTCCAGTCGGCGTCGGTGAACGCCGCCGCCGCCGTTTGGCCGTCTTGCCAGCCAAGCCGCCCGAACATGCCGACGTTCTTCGCAATCTCCTGTTCCCAATTCACCCCAAAGCCGTATTTGGAACGGAAGCCGAAGGCGGCCGCTGGGACGGTTGATTTCCACTCCCTGAGGGGTATTCGGAGGCGGAGGGGAGGCGAGCAGAAGAGGGGTCGCCGCGTTATAGCTGGCAAGGTAACCGTGGTCGATCCATGCCTGAAGCCGGATGGCTCCGGGATGATCCGCGATCCGCCAACGGCGCTCCAATTCCAGTCATCATTCCCCACTCTTTCCAAAACTCCCCGTCGGAGGTGACCTCCCCAGGCTCGACGGGCCACATAAAGATCCGGTCATCGGCAGGTGAAACCATTCGGAAGGCCGGGCAACTGGAACCATCCATAGCGCACGGCCCAATCCGGCTGATTCAGCTCGAGGGCAATTCCTGTGGTGAATCCGATGGTATCCGCGGGATAATCCCAGGTGAGCATGGTGCTCGCCCAACTCATGAATTGTGTGTGCGGATCGTGGTTGTAGGTGTTATTGTCGAAAAGCTCCGCCATGTTCAGCCGGCCGGCGGTGATGGTGAGCCGCGAAATGTCCCGTTTGCCGGGGAGCGTGAATTGGCCGTCGGGCACGTCCTCCTGTTCCCCGCCCAGGCCGATGGTTTGGCGAACAAAGAAGTGTGAAAACATGAACCGGGGAGTCGCGGTGCCGGCTTTGTACGCGTCCGCGTTGGGAAAGGCCTCGAGGCCAAAGCTGTTACTCAGGCCGAAGCCCTGCCACAGAAGCAAATCCGCGTGAAACTCGGCACCCTGCCATAACGGCGCGCCGAGAAAAAGGTCCGCGGTAATCGTTCCCTCGCGATCGCTGGCCGTGCCCAGGCTGTTGGGACCGGAGTACTGGGCACCGAATCCGGGTTGGAAATCATCCATAATGGTGGTCTGAGCGTGGAAGTTCCATCCCTTGGGCAGTAACTTCCATTCTTCTTCCTCCTTGTCCTTTAATCCGGACGCCGAGTCCGACGGGAGATTGATGGCGGCCGCGGGATTCGCATCCGGATTTGGTGGAACCAGGTTGGTCGTCGCAGAAAGGCTCGCGGGAGCAGGCGCAAAACTGGCAACGAAGCTCGGAGACTCTTCGTTTGCAAAAGGCGTTTGATTGAGCGCCGCATCGCCGGCGATCGTCCCCGTTACGCCCGCCACGGATGTGGACATCGTGTTTGCACTTCCGGAATTCGCACCGCTTGATTTCGCCGGTTCGCACGCGCTCAAGCCATCGGAGTGCCAGGGACAGAAATGCTGGCAGATCTCGTCGGGCCATGTGTGCGGCTCCGGTGGCTGCTTGTCGTCCGTCTTTGCGTCGGCCTTCGCGGTCGAATCGGTCGCCGGGTCGGCATCCCCTCCCCACAAGAGGCAGCCATCCGACAATCCGGAAGATGTCGAGAATACCCATAACATCAGCAGCCAGGCCAACACCGCGCAGAGGCAGGCAGTCTCGCAGGCGATTGCGAGATGCCTTCCACGGGCGCAGCGTGCCGCGCATCCGTGCCCATCGAGCGCATGGATATCGCATCGTTGACCGGTGACTGGTACTGAGAAGGGGGTGCGAGGGAATTAGGAAGGGACACGGACAATTGACGATCGAAAGCGCTGTGCCGATCGCCAATGAGGGCAAGGGGATGGGAGGAGAGGGCCGATTTGTACAAGAACTGCACAGGCCTGCCAACCCAAAATTGGGCGTTGTTGTCAAAATGCCCCGCGAAAATTCGTCTCGACCGAATCCCTTTGCGAAGCTAACATCCCCCTCCCACCGACTTCCCTTCTCGATATCTGCATCCGTTCCCGATCGTTCCTTCCGAGAATTTGGCGCGTCTCCTCACACGCCTTGCTTTAAGCTCCGACTCCGTCCCTCCACTCCGATCATCCCTTCTCGGACATCCTCGAGTTCCGCACGTCCTACCGTGCTTTGAGCACCGGACTCCTTTCCGCGTAGGCCTGCCCGTCTTTCAATCCCGGCCATTCATCACTTCGCTGAGTTTGTTTCGCGAGAACAACTCCCTTGTCACAGCTCGTCTCCCGAATGCCATGCGCGCTCGTTTGGCTCGCTGCGCGGAGCGATCGACATGCCCGCTCGAAGCTGCCGGCGTGGCAGCGCGGACGAGCACGCCCGGTCTGCGGCGTCGCGTTTCTTCTGTTTTGTTGCGTGCTGGCGGCCGGAATTGCGGGGTGCGGGTCGCCGCTCGTGAACGTCCACGCCTTCGGCGATATCACGGCCGCCCTCGCGCCGAATCCTCAAAAGACGCCGGTCTTGCCGTCGTTGTTGCCGAATCGACCTCATTTTCCACGGGCTTGTCTTGTGGCGGTGCTCGATGTCGACGGGGTTCTTCTCGATCAGGATGCCACGGGCTTCGGCTCGTTGGGCGAGAATCCGGTCGCCTTGTTTCGCGAACGGCTCGATGCCATCGAGCATAATGGTCGCGTGCGGGCCGTCGTGCTGCGGATTCATTCCCCCGGTGGCAGCGTGACGGCCACCGACATCATGTGGCGCGACCTGGCGGCGTTCAAATGCCGCACGCATCTTCCCGTCGTCGCCTGCCTGATGGACGTCGCCGCCGGCGGCGGGTATTACCTGGCGACGGGGGCCGACTGCATCGTGGCGCATCCCACCACGGTGACCGGTGCGATCGGCTGCATCCTCAATGTCTACAACCTTCAGGATTTGATGGCCCAGTTCAACATCGTCGGGATCCCGATCAAGGCCGGCAAGAACGTCGACCTCGGCTCGCCCCTCAAGGCGATTGATCCCGCGGGTCGCAAGCTGCTGCAGGACATGGCCGATGAATTCCATCAGCGGTTTCGCAACGTGGTCCTGAGCCGGAGACCACTCGTCGACGGGCAATTGGCGACCACGTTTGACGGCCGCGTCTTCACCGCAAATCAAGCCATGGGTCTGCACCTGGTCGACCAGATCGGTTATCTGGACGACGCCATTCACCTCGCCGCCAACATGGCCGGCCTCAATTGCTCAGACGTCGTCTTTTATCATCGCCACGGTGATCCTGCCCTGTCCCCCTATTCCATCACGCCCAACGTCCCGCTCCAGGACAAGATTGTGCCGGTCAATATTCCAGGTCTCGATCGTTCCCGACTGCCGAGTTTCCTATACTTGTGGGAAATGGAGCCGGCCACGGCTCTCATAAACGGCAAGTAGCACGAACGAATCGAAACAGGGAAGTTGGCGGGGCAAGCAATGGCGAATTCTGATTGGCGAGCCGGTTCGAGAAGTGCGGCAGGTCGTTCGTCGGCGCTGATCGCGTCGTCATTTTTCGTTTTGGCAACGATCACCTGTCCTTCGCTTTGCCGCGCTGACAATCCCGTCTTCGATTTCTTGATGAATCGAGGCGTGCAGGTCGGTCCCGACGAGACTGTGCGGCTACCTGCGCCGACGCTTCCCGATGGGCTGAACGCGGCGGACCAGCGTCGCGCCATCGAATCAATTTGCGGCGAAAACCATACGTGGGAGGACCTGACGCGAAAAACGGTCGTCGCCCCCTTCATCCTGAAAATTTCCGAAGGTCAACAAGAGCGAAGGGGACGCCGCCTCGACGCGTGGTTCGTCGTTTACGGCGACCTGCGAACGCTCGAGAATCAGGACTTTCTCGAGCGACAGATGCGGTCGGTGACCTCCGATACGGATCCGGACTTTGGTTCCTCGAATAAGGTGCTGACGGCGGCCGATCTGAAGCGTCGCGGGTTGGCGCTCGCGGGACGGCCCGGAGAGACCGAGTACGACGTCGTGGAATTCACCCTGCTCGAGCGCGTGCGTCTGCGCGACGACACAGACGACCCGCTCCAAGACGGCCGATTCGGAATTGGCGGCGTCGATCCTGGATCGACGGTTCATGAACGACGCCGAGTTTCCCAACCTCTGGCGGCCGGTCGCTCGCGACGACGAAGGCCGGCGTCGCTTGGGTCAGCCGCAGCCCTACTTCGGCTTTGGCGGATACGCGAAAGTCACCCGGCTCATCGAGCCGCCGGGGCGCTCTTCATCGAATACCACGCGGCCTTTGCCGAGCCTCAGGGTTGGTTCGACGGCACCAACCTGCTCCGCTCGAAGCTGCCGATTCTCGCGCAGATGATCGTACGGCAGCTTCGCCGCGGCTTTGAGAAAGAGGCGTCGGGGGCGCGCGGCCAGTCGACGCGGAGCACGCAGCCTCACGCCGAGCCGTGACGCTCACTCTGTGAGCGCGGTTTCCGATCGGGTTCTAGCTTCCTCGAAGCGCCTCGACGGGCGGCATGCGGGCGATGCGGAGGGCCGGATAGGCGGCGCCCACGACGGCCATTGCCGCCGCAGTGAGAACTCCCTCGCCAATCGCGCGGTACGAGAAGTCCCCCTGCACCAATCCCGACGTCACGTGCCAGTGCGCGAGGACGACGATTCCCGCCAATCCGATGACGACGCCGGCGGCGGCGCCTGCGGTTGCCAGCATGAGCGATTCGCTGACGATGAGGCGAATCACGCACGACGTGCGCCAACCCATCGCCCGGAGCGAACCGATCTCCGAGCGCCGCTCGAAGACGCTCATCGCCATCGTATTGAGCACTCCGAGTGATCCGATTGCGCACGCGATCGCGGCAATCAGCCACGCCATCGTCCGCGTGACCCGCATCTGGTTTAAGGAACTGACAAATTCGGCACAGGGGACGGCGGCGACTTCGTGGTCGAGCGATTCGATCTGCCGCGCCAGTTCCGCGGTGGCCGCGCTGTCGCCCGGGGGATTGGCCTGCACGATGTAGCCGGTCACCTGACCGGGTCGGTCCATTTGCCGCTGCAGATCATCGAGCAGCATGAAGACCGCGCCGTTCTCGTAGACGCTGAAACTTTCAAAGACGCCGACGACGTGGAAGGGTTGGGAGTAGACATCGACGGTGTCGCCGGCTTTTTTGCCGAGATTGGCGGCGAGGATCCGGCCCAGCATGACGCAATTCTTGTCTCCGGCGCGGAGCCGCCGTCCCCCCGTGACCTTTACCCGGTCGAGCACGGGGCAGTCGGGCTCCCAACCGTTGACGATGACCATGAACAAGTCGCGGTCTTCGAAGGCCACCATGTCCATCAAGCCGCCGATGACCTGTCCCGCGCACGGCAGCCGTCGAATGCGTTCACCCAATGAAAGGGGAACGCCTTTCGAGAGTTGGACGGTGCCGCCGCGGCGCTGCACGACGAGATCGGCCCCGCGGCGCGTGTAGAGAGCCAGAAAGGACGTCTCGAACGACTGGGCGACGCCTACGAGTGCCACGACCGACGCGACGGCCACCGCCAGTCCCGTCACGGTCAACAGCGACCGCGCGGGGCGACGTCTGAGGTTCTTCCAGGCAATTGTTATGCGACGCATCGTGAAGGAAGAACCTGCGGGTCGAGGGGCGAGGCGGGATTTGCATGTGCGGGATCGAGCCGCCCGTCCCGCATCCAGAGGGTGCGTCCGGCGCGAGCGGCCACCTCGGCACCGTGTGTAATCACCAGGAGCGTCAAACCTTGCTCGCGATGGAGCCGATCGAAGAGATCGAGCACGCCGCAGCCGGCCGCCGAATCGAGATTCCCCGTCGGCTCGTCGGCGAGGAGCAACAGGGGATCGTTGGCAAGCGCCCGGGCGATGGCGATTCGCTGCCGTTCGCCCACGGAGAGTTTCGCCGGAAGATGCCGCGCCCGATGGGCCATGCCGACCAGCGAGAGAAGCTCCTCGGCCCGGCGCACGCGCTCGCGGCGGCAGCGAGGTCCCTCGAACATCGGGATTTGAACATTCTCGAGCGCGGTGAGCGTGGGGAGCAGATGGAACGACTGGAAAACGAAGCCCAGCGTCTCGGCGCGAAAACGGTCGAGGTCCTTACGGGCCGCGAGCGGCTTCCCCTCGAAACGGACTTCTCCGCTCGTGGGGTGATCGAGGGCTCCCAAGAGATTGAGCAGGGTCGACTTGCCGCTGCCGCTGGGACCCATGATGGCGACGTACTCGCCGCGGCGAATCGTGAATGACACGTCGCTCAAGGCGTGCAAGGCTCCGGCCTCGTAATGCCGAGAGACCGACAAGACCTCCAAGAGAACTTCAAGCAGCGCCACCCGTCTCCTCCCTGGACCCGAACTGCCGATTGTCCCAGGTTTTGAGATTTAGAGCCAGAGGGACAAAGTGAACATAGCGCAATGCAGGGAGGCGTTCGGGACGCGTTTGTTGGCCTTTTGTCGGCCGTTCGCGGGTTCAGTCGGCTCGGAGGGCCTGCGTCGGGGCGATGCTTGCACCCCGATAAGCCGGATAAAAAGACCCGGCGAGCGCAGCGACCAGCATCAGGCCCGCCGCGGTCAGGACTGCACCGACGGAAAGGCCTGGCTGCACGATGTTTCGCGTGAAGGTCCATCCTGAGAGCAACTGCAAGAGGATCGCAGCCACGAGACCGCCCGTTGCGGAGGCCGCCAGCCCAATGACGAGCGATTCGCCCAGGATGAGCCGCACGACGCGACCCCGCGTCCAGCCGACGGCCCGAAGGATTCCCAATTCCCGTGTGCGCTCCAGAACCGACATCAACATCGTGTTGAGCATGCCCACGCACGACAGGATCACTGTGATGATCGATGTCCCCCAGGCCATCGCGGTCGCCAGGCGCGTTTCGGTATCGGAGTCCACAAATTGCCGCGTGGGCAGCGCCTTGAAGCCGAGGGAGCGCCCTTCTCGCCGCGCAGACCCTCGATTTGTCGGCAAAGGCGACGAATGCCCGCGTCGCTGGCGGCGGACGGCACCACGCGTAGCTGGAACTCGGAGACTTGTCCCGGGCGGCCCATCAATTCCTGCACGTCGGCCAGAGGCGCGACGGCCGTGTTGGACTCGAGCGCGTTGTCGGTCTGAAAGATGCCCGCGATCCGGTACGGCGTCCCTTCGATCTCGACGGATTCTCCGGCCCGCTTGCCGAGCGCGCGAGTCAATCCGCTTCCCAGAAGGACCGTATGTCGGTCTTGCTTCTTGAGCCCGCGCCCCGAGGCGATCGTCAGTCTTCCGACGGCAAAGCCCTCGGGATCCAATCCGTGCAGCGGAATGCCGACGAGCGTCTTCTCGCCGAAGGAGACCATTTCCGTCAGGCTGGCGTCGACACCAGCGATTTCCGACAAAGCCGCCAGCCGCCCGGCAAGCGGCGCGCCCAGGCTGCTCGTGATCCGCTCGGCCACGCCGGCGCGGACGACGACGATATCGACGTTGCACGACTTGTAAGCGTCGGCTGCTGAGCCGGCAAAAGCCCAGGCAATGTTGAGCAACGTGGTCGTCGCCGCCACCGCGGCCGCCAGGCCGGCGGCGGTCAAGACCGTCCGCGTCTTGCGGCGCGTGAGGTTTTTGACGACGACTTCGAGAAAGACCATGGCGTTAACTTGTGGTGAGGGCCGGTTCGGGTGCGTGTTGATGCCCTTGGCCGCGCTTCTCGAGCACCCACAGGCGGAAACGGTCGAGATAGAGATAGATGACGGGCGTCGTAAAGAGCGTGAGGGCCTGGCTCACAAGCAGGCCGCCGACGATGGCAATTCCCAGCGGACGCCGCAGCTCCGATCCGGCGCCCGTGCCGAGTGCCAGAGGCAACCCCCCGAAGAGGGCCGCCAGCGTGGTCATCATAATCGGGCGGAATCGCAGCACGCAGGCCGTGTAAATCGCCTCGACGGAGGACATATTCTCCTTGCGCTCGGCCTCGAGCGCGAAGTCGATCATCATGATGGCATTCTTTTTCACGATGCCGATCAAGAGCAGAATGCCGATCAGGCCCATGACGTTCAGCTCGTTCCCGGTGAGGAGCAGCGCCAGCAGCGCCGACGCCCGCGGAAGGAAGTGTGGAGAGGATCGTGATCGGGTGCATGTAACTTTCGTAGAGGATGCCCAGCACGATATAGACGGTCGCCAGGGCGGCTGCGATGAGGATCGGCTCGTTCTTGAGCGAATCCTGGAAAGCGAGTGCCGCTCCCTGGTACCGGCCGTGGAGTGAGGAGGGGAGATTCAGTTCGTGGATTTTCGCGTCGATCTGGTCCACGGCGTCGCTCAAGGCACCGCCCGGCGGAAGATTGAACGAGATCGTCACCGAAGGAAAGACCCCTGAGTGGTTCACCGCCAGCGGCCCTGTGTCCGTCGTAAACTTGCAGAACGTGCTCAAGGGAACGCGGACGCCGTTGGCCCCTTTCACATAGACGTAGTTGAGCCCGTGCGGATTCTGCCAAAAATCCTGCGGCACCGTCATGACGATATGGTACTGGTTGAGCTGGGTGTACGTCGTCGCCACGAACCGCTGTCCGAAGGCATCGTAGAGCGCATCGTCGATCGTTTGCATCGTGATTCCCAGGCGCGAAGCGGCGACGCGATCGACAGTGACTTGCGCTTCGAGACCCGAATTCTGCTGGTCACTGTTGATGTCCACGACCGCGCCCCCGTCGAGTTCCCGCAGCTTGCGGAGGACTCGCGGTCCCCAGTCGTTCAGCTCCTTCAGATTGTCTCCCTGCAGCGTGTATTGATACTGCGAACTGCTCGTCCGGCCGCCGATCCGCAAATCCTGGACGGATTGCAGGTAAAGAGTTGCGCCGGGAATGCCGGCCAGCTTCCCTCGCATGCGGGCGATCACATCGTCGGCACTGGCATGGTGCGACGATCCGATCTTTTGAAGACCGCCCAGCAGCCCCTGAGGTACGGTGAACGCATGAGAATTGACCCAGGTGAGCATGTTGAACAAAACACCGGGCTTGTGGACCACCGTCCTCTGGCTGACGTCCTTGAGCGCCACGTACATCTGCGCGACATTCGTCGCCCGGCCGCCGCCACCGCCGCCACCGCCTGTGAAGGCGATGACATTGACGACGTCTTCGTCCTGACCGACGGTTTTGGCAAACTGCTTCAGCAATCGATTCATGGTCTGGAACGACGTGTCTTGATCGGCCATGACGGTCCCGGTGAGGCGGCTCGTATCTTGCTGCGGGAAAAAGCCCTTCGGAACGATGACGTACAACCAGCCGGTAAACGCGATCGTCAACAGCGTGAGCAAGATCATCAAGAACTGGTGCCGCAACACCCAGCGAAGCATCGTTTCGTAAAGATTCAGAATCCACTGAAAGGCGGCCTCGCTCACGCGGTAGAAGTATCCATGTTTTTCTTCGTCCTTGGCTTTTAAAAGCCAGGCGCACATCATGGGCGTCGTCGTCAGCGAGATGACCAGCGACACGGCAATGGCGACGCTGATCGTGACCGCGAACTCGCGGAAGAGCCGGCCGATGATTCCCGCCATCATCAAAATCGGAATGAAGACGGCTACCAGCGAGATGCTGATCGACAACACCGTAAAGCCGATTTCCCGAGCGCCGAGGAGGGCCGCCTGCATCGGGCGCATGCCCGCCTCGAGATGGCGGTTGATGTTCTCGATCACCACGATCGCGTCGTCGACCACGAACCCGGTCGAGATGGTCAGCCCCATGAGCGACAGGTTGTCCACGCTGTAACCGCACAGGTACATCACGCCGAACGTGCCGATCAGCGAGACCGGAACGGCGACGCTGGGAATAAATGTGGCCCGGCCGTTCCGCAGAAAGAGAAACACGACCAGGACCACGAGCCCGATCGAGAGGATCAGCGTCATTTCCACGTCGCGCACCGAAGCACGGATCGTCGACGTGCGGTCGACGACGACGTTGATGTCGATCCCCGCCGGAATTTCGCTCTTCAATGCGGGGATCGCGTCACGGATCCGGTCGACCGTCTCGATGATGTTCGCGCCGGGCTGGCGAAAGATGATCAGCAAGACCGACGGCTTGAGGTCATACAAGCCCCGCCGCCCGCACGTCCTCGACCGAGTCGGTGATATGGCGACGTCTCCCAGCCGCACCGGCGCTCCGTTGCGGTAGGCGATGATCAGCGGGCGATACTCGCGGCGCTTTGAGCAATTGATCGGTCGTCCCCACAAAGAAGCTCTTGTCGCCGCTGCGAGATACTCCCTTTGGGTCGGTTGACGGTTGCCGTTCCGATAAACGTGCGCACGTCGTCGAGGCCCAGGCCCCAGTTGTTGAGCACCGTCGGATTCACCTCGATGCGCACGGCCGGCGGCGAGCCGCCCCCCACGAAGACCTGTCCCACGCCGTCGATCTGCGACACCTTTTGGGCCAGGATCGAGTTGGCCGCGTCGTAGACTTCGGGCTTGGTCCGCACAGTCGGACGTCAGCGCCAGGATCAGGATCGCGCTGTCGGCCGGATTGATCTTGCGATAGGTCGGCTTGCTGGGCAGGTTCGTCGGCAACTGGCCGGCCGCCGCGTTGATCGCCGCCTGCACGTCGCGGGCCGCCGCGTCGATGTTGCGGTTCAGATCGAACTGGATCGTGATCGACGTCGGCACCGAGATAGCTGGTCGAACTCATCTCGGTGATGCCGGCGATCCGGCCGAATTGCCGCTCGAGCGGCGTGGCCACCGCCGAGGCCATCGTTTCGGGACTGGCCCCGGGCAGCTGAGCCGAAACCGAGATCGTGGGAAAATCGATCTGCGGCAGCGGGGAGACGGGCAAGGTCATGTAGGCCAACGCCCCCGCCAGCGTCACAGCGACCGTCAACAGCGACGTGCCGACCGGCCGGCGAATAAAGGGGCTCGACAGGCTCATGACGCTTCCACCAGCTCCTCGGGTTCCTCGATCGGACCCCGGGACGGATTGCCGCCCAACCGCCGCGCGATGCGGTCAAAGTAAAGGTAGATGACCGGCGTGGTGTAGAGCGTGAGCAACTGGCGAGACCAACAGCCCGCCGATGATCGAGATGCCCAGCGGCCGACGCAGCTCGGACCCGACTGCCGGTGCCCAAGGCCAGCGGCACGGCGCCCAAGCAGAGCGGCCATCGTCGTCATCATGATCGGCCGGAACCGCAGCAGGCACGCCTGGTAAATCGCCTCGTCGGGGTTCATGCCCTGCTGCCGCTCCGCCTCGAGCGCGAAGTCGATCATCATGATCGCGTTCTTCTTGACGATGCCGATCAACAGGATGATGCCGATGAGCGCGATCACGCCCAGATCGATGCCGCAGATCAACAGCGACAAGAACCGCCCCGACGCCGGCCGAAGGCAGGGTCGAGAGGATCGTGATCGGATGGATGTAGCTCTCGTAAAGCACGCCCAGCACGATGTACACCGTCACCAGCGCCGCCAGAATCAAGAGCGGCTCGTTCGTCAACGATGCCAGGAATGCGGCCGCCGTTCCCTGGAAGTCCCCCTGGATGCTGGCGGGCATGTTCAGTTCGTTCTTGACCCGCGTCGATCGCGTCGACGGCATCCCCCAGCGAAGCGCCGGGCGCGAGATTGAACGAAACGGTGACGACGGGGAACTGCCCCTGGTGGTTGATGGTAATGGGGACGGACGTCTCCTTCGTCTCCGTGAACGCCGTCAATGGTGAAGGTCCGCCCGTCGTCTGCGATATAAATGTCGCGCAGGTCGCGCGGGGACTTGCGGAACGCGGGTTCGACCTCGAGCACGACGCGGTACTGGTTCAACTGGGTGAACATGATCGAGATCTGCCGCTGGCCGAAGGCGTCGTACAGCGTGTTGTCGATCATCTGCGGCGTGATGCCCAGCCGCGACGCCGTGTCGCGGTCGATCACGACCTGAACCTGTCAGCCCTTCGTTCTGCTGGTCGCTGGCCACGTCGCGCAGCTGGGGCAGCTCCTTGCAGTTTGCGAACGAACCGCGGCGCCCACGTCGCCAATTCCTCGGGTCGCGAGTCCTCGAGGCTGTATTGGATACTGCGTCCGGCTCACGCGGGTTTCGACCGTCAGGTCCTGCACCGGCTGCATGAACAGGCTGATGCCGTCGACCTGATCGAGTTTCGGCTGCAGCCGGCGAATGACGGAGCTGGCGTCGATCCCCCGCTCGTCGAGCGGCTTGAGGTTGATCTGGATGCGGCCCGTGTTGAGCGTGGGGTTGGTGCCGTCGATGCCGATAAACGACGACAGGCTCTCCACCGCCGGATCCTTGAGGATGGCCTTTGCCAGTGTTTGCTGCCGCGCGGACATCGCCGCGAATGAGATGTCCTGCGGCGCTTCGGAAATCCCCATGATCACGCCCGTGTCCTGCACCGGGAAAAACCCCTTGGGCACGATCACGTAGAGATAGACCGTGCCGACCAGCGTGCCGACGGCGACCATCAGGGTGAGAAACTGATGCCGCAGCACGACCGTCAACGTCTTGCCGTAGAAAGCGATCACCGACTCGAAAGCGTGCTCCGAGGTCCGGTAGAACCAGCTTTGTCTCGATTCGGGTTTGTGGCTCAAAAGCTGCGCGGCCATCATCGGCGTCAACGTCAGCGACACGATGGCCGAGAACAGAATCGTGACGCTCAACGTCACGGCGAATTCGCGGAACAACCGGCCGACGATGTCTCCCATGAACAACAGCGGGATCAACACGGCGATCAGCGAAATCGCAGAGCGAAACAATCGTGAAGCCGATTTCCGCCGAGCCCTTGAGCGCGGCCTGCAGCGGCTTCTCGCCCTCTTCGATATAGCGGGCAATGTTCTCGATCATCACGATGGCGTCGTCGACGACGAACCCGGTCGAGATCGTCAGCGCCATCAACGTCAGGTTGTTCAAGCTGAAATCCAGCATGTACATCACGGCAAACGTGCCGATCAGCGACAGCGGCACGGCCACGCTGGGAATCATCGTGGCCGAAAGCGTCCGCAGGAACAGGAAGATCACCAGCACCACCAGAGCCGATCGTCAGCATCAGCTCGAACTGCACGTCTTCGACCGAGGCGCGGATCGTCATCGTGCGGTCGGTGAGGATGTTGACCTTGACGGCGGCCGGCAGACTGCGTCTGCAGTTGCGGCAAGAGCCGTTTGATGCGATCGACGACCTCGATGATGTTGGCCCCCGGCTGCCGCTGAATGTTCAGCATCGACGGCCGGACTGAAGATCGGTTTCTCGCCGTTCTCGCCGGCCAGGCCCATCCAGGCGGCCTGCCGCACGTTTTCGACGCCGTCGACCGCTTGGCGACGTCGGAGAGCATGATCGGACCGGTCGGCGATAGGCAATCACCAGCTTCTGATATTGGTCCGCTGTCAGCAGCTGATCGTTGGCGGCGATCGTGTAGGCCTGGCGACGTGCCGTCGAAGTTCCCTTTCGCCTGGTTGACGTTCGCCGCCACGATGGCGGTGCGCAGATCCTCCATGTTCAGGCCCAGCGACAACAGCCGGCCGGATTGACGCTGCACGCGGATCGCCGGCTTCTGGCCGCCGCTGATGCTGACCATGCCCACGCCCGACAGCTGCGAGATCTTCTGGGCCAGCCGCGTGTCGGCGAGGTCCTCGACTTTGGACAGCGGCAGCGTCTCGGAGCTCAGGGCCAGCGTCAGAATCGGCGCGTCGGCCGGATTGGTCTTGCTGTAGATCGGCGGATTCGGCAGGTCGGTGGGCAGGTAGGTCGTCGCCGCGTTGATCGCCGCCTGCACCTGCTGCTCGGCCACGTCGATGTCGAGCGCCAGCTCGAACTGCAAGATGATGACCGAGCACCCGTCGGAGCTGGTCGACGTCATCTGGTCCAGTCCCGGCACCTGGCCGAACTGCCGCTCCAACGGCGCGGTCACCGACGAAGCCATCACGTCGGGGCTGGCGCCCGGATAGAACGTCAGCACCTGGATCGTGGGATAATCGACCTGGGGCAGGGCGGAAACCGGCAACTGCAGGTACGCCACCCCCCCGACCAGCACGATCGCGACCATCAACAGCACCGTCGCGACCGGCCGCAGAATAAACAGTCGCGAAGGACTCATTTCACCGCCTGAGCCGTGCTCTTCCCTGATTCGGTGTTCGTCCCTGACCGGCCGGCGGGTTGCTGTTGGCCGGTGCCGCTCTTGCGGCGGCCGCGCAACTCGACGTGCGAGCCGTCCTGCAGCTTGTCAGTCCCCTCCGTGACGACCATCTCGCCGGTTGAGAGACCCTTTTCGACGATCGTCTGCTCATTTTGGCTGGGGCCGACGGTCAACTGCCGCATCTCGACGATGTAGTCGGGCTTCGGCGCTTTGCCCGTCTTGGCATCCTTACCGGACTTCGCGGCCGTATTGGATTTCGTCTCGGTTTTCGCGGAGCGCCGTTGGTCGGCTTGGCGTCTTTATTCAATTTCAGCACGAAGGCAAACGTCGAGTCGGGGCCGTGCTGGACGGCGGCCGTCGGCACGAGCACAACGTTTCGCTTGGTGTCGATCAACAGCCGCGAGCTGACGAACTCGTTGGGAAAGAGTAAGTTGTCCTCGTTCTGGAAGACGGCCTTCAATTTGACGGTCCCGGTCGTCACGTCGACCTGGTTGTCGATGGCCAGGAGCTTGCCCGTCGCCAGTTTGGCCGTCAAATCGCGGTTCAACGCGTCGACAACGATGTCTTCGCCTGAGTTGAACTTCTGTTGCACGCGGAAGATGTCGTCCTGCGGCACGGGGAAAATGACGGCGATCGGTTGAAGCTGCGTAATGACGGCGATGCTCGTCTGGCTGGCCGCCTGCACGAAGTTCCCCATATCGACGAGTCGCAAGCCGATCCGCCCGCTGAACGGAGCCGTAATGTGACAGTACGTGATGTTCAATTTGGCGCTGGCGATGGCCGCCAGGTCGGTCTTCACGGCCCCCTCGTATTGGCCCACCAGCGAGACTTGAGCGTCGTACGTTTGCGGGGTGACCGATTTGGTCTTCAACAACTCGACGTCGCGGACCAGATCCTGTTTGGCCTGCGTGAGGGAGGCCTGGTCGCGGGCCAATTGCCCCTCAGATTGGGCGAGCTGCACCTGGTACGGCCGCGGATCAATCTCCACCAGGGGCTCGTCGGCTTTGATCATCTGGCCTTCGGTGAAATAGACCTTCATGATCTGGCCGTCGACCCGCGTGCGGACCGTCGCCGTTTGAAACGCCGTCACCGTTCCCAACAGGCCCGACAAATAGAGGTTGACGTCCCCCCGCGTCACCGTTGCGGCGACAACCGGAACAGGACGCGCCGCCTTGGCGGTCATCTCAGTCTTAGTCCCGAGGAGATTGAAGTGGTGCACGAGATAACCGCCGGCCCCCAGAAGGGCCAGAAGCAGAATCATCCACAGCCAGCCGCGCCGCCCGGGCGATGTCTCTTTTTCCGGAGGCGCGTGCAGTTGATCGAGGTGGGCGACCGTTTCACGGAGAGGCGCGGAGTCGGCAACCGACTCGTCATATTTGGGGGGTTGCACAGTAGTCATGCTTGAAAAGACTCGGGGGGTTGCACAGAGACTGCCAGTCGGCATCGCATCTGGTGGTGCGCGGCACCAGCGCCTGCCTCCTGATCAATTTCGCCCGCTTCGCCGACTTTCCCAATCGGCAGCTACCAAATTGTATCTTTCCCGCGGATAAGCGGACACAGATCTTTCGTGCGGTCCCAGCGGTAGGGGCAAGCTGGAGAGTGTCTGAACCGAACAGGTGATCGCCACACGGGGCGGGTCGCGGTGCCGCCGTTCCCGCAGTGTACCATTTCGGGCGAATGCGCGAAGGCCGCTTTAGGGATCTCTACCTACGGCTCTGCACGCCTGTCCCGTGACTCCGCACGCGGACCCGTTGCTTGATGCCCCCTCCCGCCACCAGTAGAATCGCTCTCCCGCCGCCAAGCGCGACCCTTCGTCCCTCGCTCAACGGCCCCTATAGCTCAATTGGTAGAGCAACTGACTCTTAATCAGTAGGTTCTTGGTTCGAGTCCAAGTGGGGGCATTTTTGTGCCGATCGCGCACCGCGTGCCGAACTGGCTTTCCTCGGCCCCGACGCTCCGCCCGCGCTCGCTGCGATCGGGTGTCTTCATTCCGCAGGGGAGCTAAAGGGGTCGTCAGTCATTTCGGGCGAACGAAAGCGGACGTGAGCCATACCGATCGGCGTTCGGAAAAGAGAGTCGCTCAAGCCGGAAAATGCCAAGAGGTGCTCGAACTCCGATCGGCGGCTCAGCGTATTACGTGCTCAACCGCGCCAAAGGGTGACTGCGGCTGTTCGGGGCGGAGGCTGACTGTGCCGCCTTCGAAGGTGTCACGCCAATTTGGACTCGAACGCACCTTCCGCTCCGGCGCCCGGCCGCGGAAGAATCGGAAGGCCAACTCGTCCGCGAGCCCTCGGAAATGACTCCCGTCCTGAGTTGTCCCCCTCTGCCCTCTCCTCATCGCTGGCATCCGTCGCGGCATCTGAAGTCTAATGGTCCAACCGCAATTGCGAGGCTACAGGGCCGTATCTCTTCCAGCCGACACCGAACAGGAGACCACGCGATGCCGTCCACGCTTGCCGCCGATCTGCTTGCCGTTCTCGACCGGCTGTCTGCGGGCGCTCACGCCGGATTCCGACCGGCACACGCCAAGGGGACGATGTACGCCGGCACGTTCACTCCCGGCCCGGCCGCGGCCGGCTTGACCCGTGCGCCGCACGCCAACCGCCCATCGACCCCGGTCACCGTGCGGTTCTCGCTCGCGGCCGGTGTGCCGACCGCGCCGGACAACGACCCGCGCGTGGCCAGCCCGCAGGGGATGGCGGTCCGCTTCCACCTGGACGACCACGTCCACACCGACATCGTGGCCCACTCGCACAACGGGTTCCCGGTGCGGACCGGCGAAGAGTTCCTGGAGTTCCTGCGAGCCGTAGCCGCCAGCGGTCCCGATGCGGCCCCCCCGCCGCCGATCGTGGCGTTCCTGGGCTCTCACCCGACGGCGAAGACTTTCGTCGAAACACCGAAGCCGATCCCGGTGAGTTTCGCGCGGCAGGCCTTCTTCGCGGTCACCGCGTTCAAGTTCACGAACGCGGCCGGTGCCACGCGGTTCGGCCGGTTCCGCCTGTGGCCCGAAGCGGGGACCGCGTTCCTCACCGACGACCAGGCCGCCGCAAAAACGACCGACTTCCTTGCCGCGGAGATGTCCGAGCGTCTGGCCGCGGGGCCCGCGACGTTCCGTATTCTGGTGCAACTGGCCGAGGCCCCAGACCAGGTGGCCGACGCGACGGCCGTCTGGCCCGAGAACCGAACCACAATCGAGTTCGGCAGGCTGACAATCCGCGAGCGAGTGGACGAGCTGACGCCAGAGCGGCGGAAGATCATCTTCGACCCGCTCCCGCGCGTCGACGGCATCGACTCGGCCGGCGACCCGCTGACCGAAGTGCGGTCGGATATCTACCTGCTCAGCGGCCGCCGCCGCCGCGCGGCCGCGGCAAAGTAAACCACCGCGCCGCCGCGTCGAAGTAGGCCGACGCGGACAACGCCGGAAAGCTGCACCGGAGGGGATCCCGTTCTGCCCTTTTGGATCAAGCGAACGGATCGAGCACGGCAATCAGGGCTTCAAGGCCTGCCTCTGCGGCGCAATTCTTCGGGCGGCAGCCGAGGGCGACCGCCTGAAAACCCCGACCGGCAGCCGTTGACGTTTCACGCGGCGCCGCGGCGCCGCATGGCGATCAGGAACAGACCGAACAGCGCGAGGCTGAGCACGGTCAGGACGATTCCGAACAGCGGCACGGCGCTCGCATTTTCGCCCTCGACGAAAGCCGTCGCGGCCAATGGCCCAAACGCCGCCCCCAAGAGTTGTGCGGCGGGAACCAGCAAACAGGTGTTCCTCGTGGAATCCGCCGCCAGGGTCATGCCGATCATGAAGGGGACGATGAACATCCACACGAAACTGATCGCCAAGACGGCGACAGAGAACATCCAGAGCGTGGGGCTGGCGCCCAGAATCGCCGCTGCCATCAATCCCACGACGCCGCAGCCGAGAATACCGAGGCGGTAGTCGAGATACGCCTCGAGCCACGCTGCGGCGAGCGAAGCCGCCACCTGTACGAACAGGCCGATGGAGACCAGCACGCCAACCGTTTTCGCGTCGATGCCGACTTTCCCGCCCAAGGGCTCCAGGAATGTCCAGACCGCGACGACGAACATGAAAAAGAGCACGATCATCAGCAGAGCGAGAATGGATCTCACCGTGAGCACGCCATCCAGGCTCGCGCTGGGCTTGGGCATTTCGCCGTATTCCGTGGGGACGAGGAGGGCCACCCCAATCGAGACGAGGCACACAATTCCGAGCGCGAGGAAGCCGCCATTCGCCCCCCTTGCCGGAATAATCCACCCCGCCAATCCGAGGGCGAGGAGGCCTTGGGCCAGGGCCTGCATGGCGAGGAAAAATCCGCCCAGCCGCTCGGCGTGGCGGGAGCGGACGATCAGTTCGATCGAGACGGCGACCATCGCGCCTTCGACCAGGCCAGCCAGCGCCCGATCGATCAGGATCATCTTGGGGCTGCCGGCGACAGAGACCGCCGAGTCGAGCGCCGCCAGCGCGACGAGCAGAATCGTGCATTTGAGGCGCAGATGACGCCGCGAAAAAACCATCGCCGCGACCGCGGAGCTCACTCCGATCAAGAACGTCTCCACCGTCGCGATCAGCCCGAGCTCAGCGAGATTGATGCGCCTTTCGGCCTGCAGCGCTCCATACAGGATGGGGATCACGCCCAGGATCAGCAGGCCCGCGGAACCAATCCACAGGGCGGCGGCCGTGCCGGCCCCCGAGGGGTTTCCCACGAGCCAATCCGGATTCGGCACCGGTAGGGAGCCGGCTCTCGAATTACTGTCCGCCATGTTTCATTCTTTTGTCGAACCGTTCCCTCAAGGCTGGCGGGGACTTGTACCAAATCCGTCGGCACATGGCGGTACTACCGTTGCGCCGAGCGACTATTCGATTCGGTCGAGCCAATAGCTCGGACGTCGGCGAATATGGCTCACCGCGATGATCACCGTTTCTTCGGGCCGGTGGAGAGAAATCGCGAGGTACGGAAATCGCCTCAGCAGGCACCGACGAACTTCCTGCGGACCAGAGTGGCACTCCAACAGCGAGCAGGCCTGGGCCGAACCCCGAATCTTGTGGAAGGCCGCTTCGAGTTCCTTCAAGAACTGATCACCCAGTCCGACCCGTTGATCGTCGTACCAGACTGCCGCCTCGAGGGGTTCCAGGTCCGCGGCCGGCAGGATCGTGAAGCTCACGACCGGGACTTTGCTGCCCGGCGGTCGGCGAGGTACTGACGCATGCGTTGGAGGGCGGTTTCGGCATCCAGGGGTCGGACCTCGCTTCGGTCGCAGGCGTCGATTCGCCGCTCGATTTCCGCAGCCCATGCCGACGCAATTTCCGGCGTCGCAAATTCGCCGCCTGTGAGGCTTTGCTCGATAACGTCCGCGACATAAGCGCGGTCATCTGCGGAAAGGGCCAAGGCTTGCTGGGCAATTTCTTCGCGAGTCGACATCAATAGCTCCGTCAGGTCACGGGCACCTCCATTTTCGCACGGCCAAGCGTCGCTGTCGAGTTGATTCGCGCGAGGCGCGGCGCCTGGTAGTGGTACAGTTTCGATTTTTCTGCGGCCACCTCTTTTATCACGGTTTCGTGCCCTTCCGGCGGGTGCCCGATTAGAATCGCGGCATGTCAAAACCGTCCCAGTTTTTCCGCCATTTTGGTGCGGCCATGACTAAGGCGGAAACCTGGTGGGGGAGTGTCGGCAAATGGGCCGCGATTCTCGCGCCGCTCGTTGGATTCGGCGCAGTCCAAAAGCTGCTGCCGAATGCGTCAATCGTGCTGCCCTTGGCATTTGTCTATGTCGCGGCGGTCTTTTGGTTAATTGGTTGGTCGTGCGCAGAGTGACTGTCCCTGAGATCAACATGGACAATTTGCGGTTTGATCCGCAGCGCTCGCTTTACGCGGTAATGGTAACGAATGTAGGCCGAACTGGAGTTACGCCGCATCTCCGGCTGCATTCCCTTGAGTTGCTCGGCGGCAACGGGGCGAATGCCGAGGCGCTCGAACATTCAATTTCGATTCGCAAAACGGCGCGGCCGGACCTCTCGTCAAGTGACCACATGGATGTCCCGATATTGGCCCGTGTTGTCAGTCCGACGGATCAGCAATTATCAGCGATTGGTGCGTTCGCGATGTCCGACCTGCAAAACCCGGTGCCAGTCGTTCCGTTCACAAAACAGGCTGAGAGGAAACCTTTTCGCGTCAAGATTAGTGCCTTCTGCGAGGACCACAAAGACGTCTATGCGGTGAAAAAGGCGTTCGTTTTGCGCCCCGTTCCTGGAACGGACGATTACGAACCTGAACCGCAGAGTTGCTGGTTTCGGCTCATTCGTGCCATGCGGATTTTCCGCGAATAGGATGACGGTGGGGAACCCAGGTTAAAATCACGGCATGGACGCCAGCCGCCCATCAGACGATCCGCTTGAGTGCCTGTGGCAACAGGTCTCCCGGTTCTCGCATCCTGCTCAGCGCTTCCTCAGCCCCGTACTCTCCCCGACTTCCTGCACGCCATGCGCCGACTTTACCCCTTTCATTGTCGATCGCCTCCGCAGCGGTGACATTGGCTCCATTCAGCGGATCGTGAGAGAGATGTGGAAAGACCATCCAGGTATTGCCGCCGGAATCGTTGACCTAGAGAAAATAGTCGAGTTCGCAACTGCAAGCTTGGGTGTCGACGTTGATCGGTACTGCCGCGCCGAAAGCCCGGATTTTGTTCACGAGATTCGGACATTGTTTATGTTGGCAACGCTTTGGAGCCGTGGACATTGGATTGCTGACGATCCTGGCACTTCAATCTGCGATTCGACAGCCGAGCTTTTCGCCTATTGCTCGTGCTGCCATGCAATCGAATGGCGCGAGGAAATTGGCGAACTCAGGATGAGAGCGAATCAATTCATCCGAAGGATGCGCGAGGAGCTTCCATTTTGGAGGCGTGTCCCGTTGTTTCGCGACGTAAAAGCCAGCCACGCCCCATCTGAGGACATTCCGGTTGCGGCTGAGATTCGCAAGTGGCCTCTATTGTCCCGCGTCCATCTTTTGTCGTTCATGCAGGATCGCCGGACTTCGTTGGTGCGTGCCACGACTTGGGACATGCGCGCGTTCGGCCTGAATGGGGCACAGTCAGCACCTATCTTGCTGGCCTCCGGTATCTGCGTTTTGAGGTCCGATGCGAAAGCGTTTGCTGGCGTGCTTTCCAAGAATCAACTCGCGGCATTACTGGATGAAGGCAGAGTGCCTTACGCTAAGGCATGGAGAAAGGAGCGACTTCTTGAAACGCTCCACGCGCACGCTCCGCATCTTTTGCGGCGCGTGGCTGAACAGGAAAAAGTAGCCCGGATCAGCGATCAGTACATTGGGCAACTTCGCATGCTCGACGCCCGCGCAAAGGCGATGAGCGTCTATTTTAAGCTTCTCTGCTTTGCTCACCCGGCGAACTCCGCTTGACTTGAGCTGCGTCCCGCTCTCGTCGCAAGTCGTCTTGACTGGAAGGAGCGGCAGTTCGGAGAATTCGGCAATGCACGAATCGCACATCCCCCATACCGTATCAGCCCTCGCCGATCAGTCGGTTGCAGACTTGCATCCGAATGGCAAGCTGTACGCTTTGGTCATCCCGACTAAACCTCTTCCGGCGGGTCAGCTAGACGCCAAAGAAATTGAATGGCGTGATCTATGGAGACTCCACCTCGAACTTCGTCGGGAGTTGGGGGATCGAGCAAAACCGACCCTGCGTTTCGTTGGCTCATTTCCAGTAAGAAATCCGCCAAGCTCCGTGCGCTCGCCTTGACGACCCAGTTAGGAAATCCAACGGCTGCTCCGAATATCACGCAATGCTGCTTATCCGTGAAGAGGGCTATACACGGCTGAACTTCACGGCCGCTGCTATCCGACATGCCGATGAACAGAATTTGGGATTCACCGTCTATAACCCGGCACGGAATGTAGACCGGGAACCTTGGAACAAAATCGCCGGTATCGCCGAGCGTCATCGGTTGGGCTCCGGGACTTGAGCAGCCATCGTACTACGCCATCACCGCATCGTACAAATCCTCGATGCTCCAAAGCGTGCTGACGACGCCAGCTTGCATTACCGGAGTGAGCCGGAGCCGGCCCCCTTCGTTCTCGCGCATCCGCCAACAGAAATTGAAGTAGGCGACGTGCAAAGCGATCGCGGCGGCAAGGTTCTCCAGTTTCTTTGAGAATGCGAACGTGAGCCGCGAAAACCGCTTGATGAAGAGCCGAATCGTGGCGTTGTTCCGTTCAACGTGCGAGGTTCCTATCGTCATTATGTCTTCGACTCCGACCACGCGACGACGATCGGCCTCTACCATCGCCGGAGGCCCGTAGCGGCCCGGCTGTTCATCCGGCTGGAAGCTCTTGATGATCTGGCCGTAGTTCACGCAACTGCCAAACGCGGCCGAGATTGCCGGCGGGTAGGACTGCCAACCGTCCGTTGAGATTTGCGGCTTCTCGTTCCAAGGCACGTTCGCATTGAATGGAAAATTGATCCGCGACGCCAGATCGTCGATGAACGCTTGGGTCACTGCCCCGTTTCGCTTCCCTAGCGTGTGCGACACGATCAATTTGCTGTCCTGATCCTGACCGATGAACAGATATTGGTCGCCGATCGCCGTGTTGCCCTGTTCTGTCGCGGTCAAGCGGCCCTGTTTTTTCTGAACGTAGGTCCAAATTTCATCCAGTTCCAAATGCCGACAATTGAGGTTGCGGAGCCGGGCATCGAGGAACGTCCGGCAACGCTGGCCGAAATCAACCATCAAATTCATCGTGGTCGTTCGGTGAATGCCCGTCAGCCGAGTGATCGACCGGAGAGAGCTACCCTCGACCAGCAAGTGCAACACCTGAATCCGCTGTTCCCGCTTCAAAACGTAGGCCATCGAATTCGCCTGCCTGCCTGCGACGAATCCGCTAGAATGGAGTTGCGAGGCTTCAATCGGGCGGAAACGTCTGGTTGAGTCTGCCCGGAGTCGCTGATAACGGCTCCGGGTTTTCTTTTCGTCTGAATTATTGTACGTACCTGAAGTCTGAACGGATCAAAGATTCCGGTTGATTTTCAGATATTTGTCCGTATATTCGTCCGTATGACAAGTAATGCAAAACGCACGGGCAGGCCCCCGTTGCCGCCGGACCGCGTAAAGGGGGGCCGGATCGAAATCAGGGTAGACCGCTCAGAAGAGGAGTCCTACGACGCGGCAGCCAAGGCCGCGAAGATGGACCGCTCCGAATGGATGCGGGACCGGCTGAATGCCGCCGCGAAACGGGAACTGCGAAAGACGTCTTGATTCCGTGGACGCTTGCTCTCAAAATGAAAGGGCCGTGCCGGTCTGACAACCGACACGACCCAGGCTTCGGCCTCGTGACGCTACCCGCCCGTCAGGGACAGTCCCCTCGCACGGGCCTTTTCATGCGCTGGGCTGCTTGGGTGCTGGCCGCCTGACCGGCCGTCAAGTATTGTTTTCAACCGCATTTCGTCCTCGACTTCTAGTGTAGGGTCAACTTTAATTTTTGGGGTTCACGGAGTCGCAAGATTTCTCTCCAATTGCGGAAGTCATTCGGACCCAAGGAGGGGAGTCATGAACAAGCGGTATCTTGTCAAGCTCGACAAGGATGAGCGCAAAGAACTCTCGCAGTTGGTGAAGAAAGAGAGAATCGCGGCGAAGAAACGCACGCACGCCCAGGTGTTGCTGTTGGCGGATGCCGGAAATCTTGGGCCGGCCTGGAAGGATGAAGCCATTGCCAATGCCTGCCAAGTGAGGGTGCAAACGGTCGAAAACATCCGCAAGCGTCTGGTGCTGGACGGCTTGGAGGCGGCCTTGAACCGTAAGAAACAAGTGCAGCCCTCGCGTGCCAAGATCCTCGATGGCGAAAAGGAAGCCAAGGTCATCGCGCTGTGCTGCGGCGCCGCGCCGTCAGGCCACGCGCGTTGGACGTTGCGGCTGTTAGCCCAACGCGTCGTCGAATTGGACATCGTCGAAGCGGTGTCACACGAGACGGTGCGGCGTTGCCTAAAAAAAATGAGTTGAAGCCCTGGCAGAAAAGCATGTGGTGCATCCCTCCGAAGCACAACGCGGAGTTTGTCTACCACATGGAAAACGTGCTGGAAGCTTATCAACGCCCGTACGATCCGCGCTACCCGCTGATTTGCATGGATGAGCTGAGCAAACAACTGACCATCGAAACGCAGACTCCGCTTCGCGCCACGCGAGGGCGACGTCAGTGTTTCGACTATGAGTACGAACGCAATGGAACGTGACCGCTGCAACGAGCGCGGGTTGGCGGTAGCCAGGCGCGGCCATCCTCACGAGGCAAATCGAGCGCGACGTGATAGGGAGCGGGAGTCCGGTCGAGTGGGGTTGGTAGAACTCGGGGGGCGATTAGCCGCTGGGGACGGCGGACCGTCGCCGGGCGCGTCGCTGGCGTTTTCGGGCGGCAGCGGCATGCGATTCTTGGACACGCTGCCTGACGCGGGCTTCCGGATGGTTTTGGATCCAGCGATCGGGCAGAAGCGATTCCAGTTCGGCCGGCGTCGCGGTGCGGATCCGGCGGAAGACATCCAGCAAGTACGCCTGCACGTCGATGTTGTGCCGCTTGCAGGTCATCGTCAGCGTATAGAAGACGGCCGCCGTCTCGCCGGCGTGTTCGTTGCCGAAAAACAGCCAGGCCTTTTTGCCCATGACCGGACCTTTGATCATGGCTTCGGTCCGATTGTTGTCGATCGGGATTCGGCCGTCTTCCAGAAATCGCTCGAAGGCTTCCCAGCGATTGCGGAGGTAGTTGATCCCGGCGCGAAGCGGCGATTTGGGCAACTCGTCTTGATCCCGCGCATCAAGCCAGGCCTTGATCCCCGTTACGATCGGCCGGGACTCGGCCTGACGCAACACCAGGCGCTCGTCGTCCGTCATGTCCCGGGCGCGATCTTCGATGTCGTACAGCTTTTGAATCTCCCCCAAGATCCAGGCCGCTTGCGGATGAGGTCCCGCCTCGATCAACGGCTCGAATTTGCGACGGGCGTGAGCCCAGCAACCCACAGCGATGATGCGATTTTTTGAAGCGGCAGCAATCAACTCGTAGCAGATGTAGGCGTCCGACTGGAGGTAGCCTTTGTAGTTCCCCACGATCCGACGAACATTCTCTTCGTCCTTGTGCGAGGCAAAGGCGAAGCACACATAAGGGTGGGCGGCGTCTCCGTACTGGGCGTACAGGTAGGCGCTGCGCGTGCGGCCGAGTTCGGGGCAGAGGATGTCACATGGCGTCTCATCGATGCCCTGCACCCAGGATTGCGTCGTCCGTTCTCGCATCAGCTCGACCAACGGCAGCGCGATGCCGGCCAAGCCCCGCATCCAACGCCACTGCGTCGCGCGGTGAATGGAGAAACCGACTCGCGCCAGAATGTCCTCTTCCCGGTAATACGGAATGTGATCGGCGAAACGACTGGCTGCCAGGTAGGCCAGAAACGCCACTCCCAAATAGCAGCGATCGATGAGCGGCTCGGGCGCGGACGCCGCCACCAAGCGGCCCTGGCCGGTCGCCTCATCCTCCCAGGCGATGACTTCTTCATAGTGCTCCAGCACCCGCACCCGTGCCTCTTGCAGTTCCACTTCTTCCCGAACGAAACGGAAGAAACGCTTCGCCCGAGGGTTATTCCACAATTCCGGCGGAACGTCCCGCTCGTCGAGCCGATGCAGGACCTTTTCACGCGGAATCGAGGCGTCCAGGACTCGCTTTTGCCGGCCTTGGGACGTACGTCGCGTTGGGCCCGCAGCCGTTGCGGCGAGCAACTCACTCGCGGACGGCCTGCCTTCCATGACGAGCATGCCGCGATTCATCGCGGAGGCTTCCGCGGCGGCTTGACCTGCCGCATCTTCTCCGTGGCCGGGCTCGAATCGTTCTCGACGCGAGCCGAACAATTGTCGTTTCAGGCTGGCCAGGTCCCGGTTGAGTTGCTCGATTCGTGCTTCGAGTCGCTCAATGGCTTCCGCCTGCCGAAGGATGATGGCATGGCAAGCCGGAAGATTGTCGGGGAGTTCCACGGGCGTGGAGACCATCGCCATGCCTCCTTGCATGCGTGATCTGCTCGGTCAGCAAGGCCCCGATTATCGCGATCCGGCTGAAGCGGGAAAGCTCAAAATCCGTCGCCACGCCTGGCCGTCGATTCGGTGGGAAATCGCCGAAAACGGAGCCGTTGCCGTGCCGACGTCAGGTCAATCCCTTCCAGCATCAGCGACAACTGGGCCGTACTCAATTCCAAACCGGGTCGCTCCTCCCCGGCAACGGCCGGCGGCCTTTGAAAACTTCCACGCGCCAATCGCTTGTACCAAATGCAAAAACCTGACCCGTCCCAATACAGGATCTTCATCAAGTCCTGGCGGCGATTGAGAAACACGAACAGATGGCCCGAGACCGGTTCCTGTCGGAGCACCCCTTCCGTCAGCAGGATCAGTCCTCGAAAGCTCTTGCGCATGTCGGTCGCGTCCCGGGCGAGGTACAGCTTGGTCTGGGCGGAAATGGCGATCATGTCATTCCTCCCCGGAGGAACCCGCCGAGATGTCGAGCACGGCCAGAATCCGCTTGAACGCGACCGGGTCGAAACTCGCCGGAACGCGAACGACATGGCCACGCGGATGAACGATCTCGATCGGGGCTCCGACGGTAAAGGGAAGAGCGATGGGAAGGAAAGGAGAGGTATCCCCCTGGCCGCCGCGATCACGGCCCGAGTCCGCCGCCACGCCGTCCCCCGACGCTCGGGCTCGGTGCCGACCGCGCTGACGCAGGGTTCGTCGCCACCAATAGAACCGGTGTTCGGAAATCCCCTCCTGGGCACAGAACCGCTTCGTTCCCAGGCCACTGGCTTCCTGCCGCCGAATCGCCTCCCGCCAATACCTCTCCTTCGCCGCATCGCGTGATTTCGCCATCTCCGCACCCCGCGCCGTTTTGGTGAATTCCTGAAAGCCCACGCCTCCAGGTTATCACCCGACACAAGATGCGCCGGTTGCAACGGTCACGTTGGCTCAACATGGCTGAAATCGAATTGAATGTTCTGACACGGCAATGTCTCGCCCGGAGGATCCCTGACAAACAAACGCTCGCCAATGAAACCGCTGCTTGGCAGAACGAACGAAACTGCAGTCAGGCAGCAATCGATTGGCAGTTCACCACCAAAAATGCTCGAACAAAACTGAAGCATCTGTACCCCAAAAATCGAAGTTGACCCTACACTAGCTAAACGCCAACTGAAATAGCCGTGTCCAGCGCCAACTGGATACGGCTATTGTTCTTGGTGGCAATGGTTTAGGCGATACCTTGTGAATGCCAAAATGATCGCGTGTCCAGGCATTGTCAGGGCACCATAAAGGCACTACAAGGGCACCAAAAAGGCACTGTCATTATTGCGGAGCGCGCGTAGTGGCCTCGGTTTGCCCCTCGTTCGTCAGAAAATAGCCGTGTCCACGGTTGTTGATGAATCCGATGGCCTTGAGCCGTCGCAAATCGCGACCGAATCCACCATGCGGACCGTCTAGGCCAACGGCTGCGGCGAGCCTCTCCTTGGTTAGTGGGCGCGTCGCTCTCTTGAGCGCGAGCAGAATGTCTATCTGCGCCGGAGAGACGTATCGGTCCTTCGGAGTCACGGTTGGTGCAACATACGGCTGTGCTGCCTCAGTGGCCTGCGGCGACTCAGGCGATATCTCAAGAGAATGTGCAATCCTTTCGAGCTTGCCATGAATCTCCGTTAGCAGCCCGATGACCGGCATGGGGTTAGCGTAAGCATCGGACACATAGTCAATGGTGGCAGCCAGAACCGATTGACCGGCTGATTTCAGATGACGAATGAGCAACTGCACGATGGTTCGGCAAGCCTCTGGTTGGATGTCGTGAGCATGCCTGAGCAAGGCTCGCATGGCCTCTGCTTCGGAGTTGCACCAATAGGCAACGGCCCTGATCGTCTCTGCAAGGTGCTCCGGATCAAGTCCGCTGGCAGCGGACACTGCGCGGAGATCCCTCAGCGACTCGTCCGTCTCCTGTTTCGTTGCCTCATCCAGCGGGGCCAGCGCCTCTGCCATAATCCGACGAAACTTGCCGACGATCGCCACGGCCTGCTGGTGCGTGCCGCAGTCCTCAATCGGCACGTCGCCGACCAGCTCCGCCAGACCGATATCTGGAAGCATCTTGGCAAGAGCAATCGCAGTTTGATTGGGAGGAAGATCGGATTCGCGGACCGGATGGCCGATCAATTCGGCGTGCGACTCGATCGCCCTGTCGCACCACAAGATCGCGTCCCTAAGTCTTACGGCGCGAACCCACGGAGGTACGTCGAAACTGTCGGCCGCCACGCCACCATCCTGAGAAGTGGCATCCTGAGAGAAGAGAGAAGGCGGCAGGCCGTTCAGGATTTACGGCTTTTCGAGGATCAGTCTAGCCGCCTAATTCGCAAGCGGTATTATGCACAGGACCACAGGATTAAGGGGAGCATTAGCGATGATATTCGTGGTGTTTAAGGGTAAGAACGGGCAATGGTACTGGCACTTCAAGGCAGCGAACGGAAGGATCATCGCAACGTCTGGCGGTGACGGATACCACAACCACAAGGATTGCCTAGACGGAATCAAGCTCGTCCAGATTCATGCCAATGCGGCGCAGGTTCAAGAAATCTGATCCGGCAGCGGTCCGCCCGCGTCAATTATCTGAACCTCTTCGGGCGGACAGTATCGCCAGCGAACGTCGGACAAGATTGACTGGACCCTTCGCAATTGCGTCCGGAGCCGCGGCGCAAGCTCGCGATTGGTGAATAGCGGCATCATGTCCCCGCAAAGATCGGGAATAATGCGCTCCAGTTCAGACAGATCATCTTCGCTGATTTGGAACGTTCGGCTCATACCTGCCAATTCTCGGCATTCGGGCGGAATGACTCAAGATGAACCGGCACGACAGCAAAGAGCGTGCCGGTTTCTGTACGGACAATTTCTAAACTGTACCACTACCCGGCGCCTTGGCACCCACGGCGACGGCATACTTGCCACGCTGACTCTTAATCAGCAGGTTCTTGATTCGAGTCCAAGTGGGGATTTTTGCCGCCCGAGAACAATGATTCGGCATCAGGGCGTAGGCGCAAATCCGCTCCGAGGCAGGAAAAGGTGTCAGGGTGCGCCGGCACAAGCCGGAGGAGAGTAGCGAATGAAAGAGTCGCACGAGGTAAGACCTAGCCAGTCGCCTCGGCCTCGAGTGATGCGTCGTGTCGGGTCAACCTGCGGCGGATCCAGGCGAAGCGTTCACAGAGGCACAGCCGGGCCGTGTATTGAGCTCCGAAAACATCTCTTCTGCGGTGGCCGACCTTGTCCTGACAAGGGGAAGGCAACAGTGATGTCGAACGATCATGGCGAGTCCGACATCACCCCCACGGAGTCTAGAGACCACGGGCACGGTTGGAAACTTTCCTCGCGGAAGCCGGGAGACCCCGGAAACATCCGTTTCGCCAGAAGCGGATCGGTCGGAGAAGGCGCGATGCCACAAGTCCGACATGCACGTTTCCGGGGAGTCAGACAGTTCCATAGTACCGAAGAAGCGGGCGAACAACGACGGCTACCGCCGCTCGGCGGAGTCTGTGGAGGGAAGGGGGCTGACCGAGGAGAACGCCGAATCCGCCTTTGGCGGACTACCGGACCGGACACAGCGCCGGGCTCCCGGGTTGCGTGGACTGCCGGGTGTACGAGCAGCGGCACGCGGGGATCTTGTCCCGACGTGCGGCATGCTCGTCATGATCCAAGGTAAGAGCCGTATGCGGTAGTCCCGCACGTACGGATCTGCGCGAGGGGCGGCCCGCAAGGGCCGGCCCTATCGCGATAACACCCCCGAGTCGGCGAAGGTCGTCAATCGTCCAGGGTGTTGACGATTTCGTCGATCTGTTGCTCCGTCAACCGGCTACGAGTCGCGAGAAGCATCTTGCGAAGGTGCTTTTTCCCCTCGAATCCGCTGGGGTGGCCGATATTGCCCAGCGGGGACTCGCTGGTGATCAACATTTTGCCCTCCGCAGCAAAGATGGCGTGGAAGGGAACACCTTGTCCCCGGCTCCGTGGGAGCCGTTTGGCAACTTCGGCACCATGGAGATCGCGCACGTCGTCGATCTTGAGGAAGACGTAGTCCTGCTCCAGGAGTTCCTTTTGATCGTCGAGCCAGCGAGCCAGCAAAAAGCAGGGCTGACAATAGCGCTGGCTGATGCGGACCCAGACTTTGCGCCCCGACTTGCGGGCTGTCGCGAAGGCTTCGTCCCATTCCTGCCGGGCGTCGACGGGCGGCGGCGCGTGCCGGCGAATAAAGTCGGATGCGAGTTTTGGACCGGCCGGGTCTTTCGCGTCAATTTCGATCCGGCCGAGCTCTCGCCCGTTCGGATCCATCGCCAGCGCGAAAGCCTTTCCCTTCCCGGGAAGGGGCCAGTGCTGGGAATTCGCAAACTTCGTGATCTCCGGGGCCGATTCCTCGTTCAGAGAATCCCTCGATCTCGAGGAAGCAAATCAGTTCCTTCGTCGAGTCGTCGCTTGAAAAATTGTCTCCCACGAACTTCTTTGTTTCCTCGGCCGGCCGAAAGAGCAGGACCAGGGCGCCGAAATGCGACAAACGGCAATCGCGCAGCGTCTCTGCATAGCGCTCGGCGAAAGAAGGCTTGCCACGACGCCTCGATAGCCGGCTCACCCGGCGCAGGCGCGATTCGCCGGGGACCAGGTAGATGTCGTCCAAAAACTGCTCGCGGCTCGGGCCGTTCAAAGAATCGGCGAACAGGCGAATTGTGCATTCGCACGGAAGCCCGGAGATCGAATAGTTGCCTCGTTCATCGGTTCTGGCAGGGAAATCTGCAGCCTGGAAACTTGTCGGCCAGTTCTTCGACCAGTCAAATTTCCCGACGTGAACAGCGGCGCGAACGGCGTGGCTCTTCACAGGCCGGTTCCCGTTGCCCAGCAATCGGCCGCGAAATTCGACCGTCGGTTTGAGCTTCAACTCGAGCGGCCGGTCGAAATGATCAACGACGGCGACGACGGCGGCCCGGGAATCTTTCGTGCGGGCGTAGATTCCGATCTTGGACGCCTTGGACTCGAAGCTGAACTCCCCCGTGTCGCTTGCTTTGCGGGTCAATCGCTCGTGCGTTTCGCCGTCGACGGAGCCGATTTCTATGTCTGCCTGCCGCAAGTCGGCCGCGACGCCGGCTGCCAAGTGCAGGCGTCCCCTGATCAGGCGAGCGGCGGCAACGTCCCGGTGAATCTCGAGTCGCGTGAGGCCGTTCGTTTTCACGTCGGCAGACGCTTCCGATCGCCAATCGGGTGTGAACACAGAGGCTTGAATTTTTTCTCCGGCGAGGGCACACGTGCGAGCCTTGCCGTGTTCGTCGGTCGTCGCCGACCAGCGGCGACTGCCCCTGCCGTTGTGCATCGTCCCGTTTGCGTGCCAGGAGAAGTCATGAAGCGTCTGCAGGAAGATCGACTGGTAGGCGATCGGAGCTCTTGCCGGCCCTGAGGTGAGGGCGAGCTCGACCGGTTGCCCTTCCGAGAGCGTCAGCGACGGTGGGTTCGTCTTCTGCGTTTCCGGATCGTACGGGATCAGATCGATAATGTTGCTGACGTAGCGAGCGTCATTGAGATTGATGCAATACGTCGAGCCCGGGAGATAATCCGCGGCGAACTTGCCATTCTCGTCCGTAAACGCATACCGTACGTCTGATCGATTTTTCTCTTCGCCTTGAAAGGAATACATCTCGACATCGAACCCCGCTAAATCGTGGCGGGCTGAGGCGAGCTGTCCCACGACTCGCTTGCGGGAACCGAATCGGCTTTTCCGCACTTTGACGAGCATCGCGCCCTTGACGGTTTCGGCGTCTCCCGCCCTGACCCAGTGCGGATCGGCAATCTCGACGTACGAGCCATGCGTTTTCCAATCGGGAAACCAGCGGTAGACGGCCTCTCCCTGGTCGTTCGTTTTCATTTCGCGTCCGGGCGTCTCTCCGAGAAATTGATAATTCGGAGGGCCGGTGCCCACGGTCAGCACAAAAGGCAGATCACGAACGGGAGCCTGGTTTTCCTCGTTGACCAGGCGAATGACCTGGGGACGGCACTTTTCGAGTTCGACGGTGAACTTGCTTCCCGACGGGTCCCGCGGGGGATCGCGATAAAACGCAAAGCCCCCGACCTTGAAGTCGTTGGTCCACGCTGTCAGTTGGGCCAACTTGTCGCGATTCATCAATGGAATGTGGGCGACTCCGCTCCCGTTCGTTTTCGCCGAGTGCGACACGCCGTCAACCTGGGCGACGACAAAGGCATCGCGGACTTTTCTTCCGTTTTCCACGACGGTGACGTCCAAAAAGCGTTCCGGCGGCTTGAGGGAGAGCTTGATCCCGTCAATTGCCGCCTGGCGCAATTCCAGTGCCGAAATGGTCTCACGAGCCATGCGTTGCCCGTCCGCGGAAGCCGCCGTCACGTGGACGCTAAACCAACTGCCACCTCCGACGGGAACCCAAACCTGAAAGCGGTTGTGGTAGAGCACCACGGGAAGATTCGTCTCGGAAGATTGCAGCGCTTTCAATGTGACGCTGAGTTTGCAGCCGTCGGTCGGCACCCCGGTCGAATCGACGATTTCGCCGGCGAGTTTGATTCGTAGATGCGCCCGGTTCCCGCCAGCCATGCCGGTTTGACGGGACGATGTTGCGCAATTCGCGGTCCCGCGACCTGCGCGAAAGTGCGCGCGTCGAATCGACTCGTGGAAAGGAGCATGACTGCAAAACAAGCTGCAGCAGACAGTGCCTTCGTCGAGAGCAAGGTTTTCATGGTTCACCTGGTGAAGCCCGCAAACGTCGCTTCGAACGCGGCAACTCGCCGCACAGTATGGCAAAATTTTCCCGGCCGCCACAAGCGACCTGTCGCAATCGATGGCCGGCCGGCTCGGCCCGAACGGCTTGATCAGGCTGGCCTCTGTTGGCAATTGTGTCCCTGGGGCCATTGTGCCGTGCGTGGTGCCGGCGGGTCGAACGGGTAAAGACCACTGACGGGTCCGCTCGAGGAGTTCAGGCATGCCGCGGGGGACGGAGCGGCGCACGCCGACTCAAGACCAACTTCGGGCCGCTTATGGCAAGACGATTCGCGACGTGATTGCCTCCGATTTGCGGATCCTGTTCGTGGGGATTAACCCGGGCCTGTACTCGGCGGCGGTCGGTCACCATTTTGCACGGCCGGGCAATCGTTTTTGGCCCGCGTTGCAGGGGGCCGGTTTCACCGATCGACTTCTCTCGCCTTCCGAAGAGAGACTTTTGCTGGATCGGGGCTACGGCATCACGAATATGGTCAATCGGGCCACCGCGAGAGCCGACGAACTCACCAAAACCGAGTTCTCCAGCGGCATTCGAGGGCTCGAGAAAAAGGTCCGGCGGTTTCGGCCACGCTGGGTCACGTTCCTGGGAATCTCGGCCTATCAAGCGGTCGTTGATCGGCAAGCGACAAAAAATCGTCGCGGCGGCCGCATAGCGGAGCGCACATTCGTGCAGACACTGGGGCCTGAGCAGAATGGGGACTTTTCCCCCGTTCTCTCAGGAAGCAGTGAGGCACCGGAGTGTACGCCGACATGGAGATGTGGAGTGAGATTCGCCGCCGAGTATTGACTGGGGAGCTAACGAAGCGAGCGGCCTGCCGCGAGTACGACCTGCATTGGGAGACGCTGGAGAAGATCCTGGCGCATGTCGAGCCGCCGGGGTATCGCCGGACGAAGCCGCGTCACAAGCCGAAGATCGAGCCGTTTCTGCCGATCATTGAGGAGATCCTCGAGTCCGATCGGAAGGCGCCGAAAAAGCAGCGTCATACGGCGCAGCGGATTTGGGAGCGGCTGCGTGACGAGCATGGGTTTACCGGCAAGCCGACGATCGTCAAGGATGCGGTGCGGGCCTGGCGGAATGGTCACCAAGAAGTCTTCCTGCCCCTCTCTCATCGGCCGGGAGAAGCCCAGGTCGACTTCGGCTTTGCCCAGGTGAAGTTGAACGGACAAGCGACGAAGGTCGCTCTGTTCGTGATGACGCTGCCCTATTCGGATGCTCTCGTCATCCAGGTCTTTCCTCGGGAGTGTACCGAAGCCTTTTTGGAAGGTCACAAGCGGGCCTTCGCCTTCTTCGGCGGCGTGCCCCGACGGATCAGCTACGACAACAGCAAGATCGCGGTGGCGAAGATCACCGGAAGCCGGCAACGGGAGGTGACCAAGGAGTTTCTGCGGCTCAAGAGCCACTTCCTGTTCCAGGACCATTTTTGCCTGGTCCGACGGCCCAACGAGAAGGGACACGTCGAACGGCTCCTGGACTTTGCCCGGACGAACTACCTGGTGCCGGTCCCGGAAGTGGCCAGCCTGGTGGAGCTGAATGCCACGCTGCTTCAGCGTTGCCAAGCCGATCTCGATCGGCAGTTGTACGGCAAGTCGGCGCCGAAGGCCGTTCTGCTGGAGGAAGAACGACCAGCTCTCTTGCCGATCCCTCCCCAGGAGTTCGAGGCCCGGCGAGTGAAGCCGGCGTCGGTCAGCTCGTTGTCGTTGGTGCGGTTCGACACGAACAACTACTCGGTCCCGGTGAAGTACGCCCATCGGAAGGTTCTGGTGGTCGCCACGGTCGACGAGATTCGGCTGGTCCACGAGGATCGGCTGATCGCCCGGCATCCGCGGCACTGGGGACGGGAGAAGTACCTGTTCGAGCCGGTCCATTACCTGGCTCTCTTGGAACGGAAGCCGGGTGGGTTCGACTTCGCCCGGCCCTTGGAGAACTGGAACCTCCCCTCCTGCTTCGAGACGCTCAGGCGGCGGCTGGAGCGGGAACCCAACGGCCTCGGGATGCGGGAATTTATCCGCGTGCTGCGGCTGTTAGAGCATTCCAATCTGCCGCAATTGACCGATGCCGTGGAGTATGCTCTCGATCTGGACATCACGGATGCCGACAGCATCCGGGTCATCCTGGAACATCGCCGGGAGGAACCGGTCCCGCTGTTCTCCCTCGACGGCCGACCTCACCTTAAAGGGGTGAACGTCGAAGCGACTGATGTCTCTGCCTACCAAACCCTGTTGGTGGAGGGCTGAGCCATGACGACACCCAAAACGGAGACGAAGAGCCTGGTTCTGTTGCAGCACCACCTCAAGCAGCTCAAGCTGCCGACGATGAACGCGGAGTGTGAGACGGTGTCCCAACGCTGCGCGGGAGAACGTCGACCACCTTGGGTTCTTGCTGCAGCTCTGCGAACTGGAACTGATCGAGCGGGAGCGGAAGTCTGGGGAGCGGCGGTTGAAGGCTGCCCGGTTCCCGGCCTACAAGACACTCGACGAGTTCGACTTCGACGCCCGTACCAGCGTCAACAAGCCGCTGGTGCTGGAACTGGCACGGGGTGACTACCTCGACCAGCGCCAGAACGTGTTGTTCGTGGGGAATTCGGGGACGGGGAAAACGCATCTGGCGACGGGGTTGGCTATGATCGCCTGCGCTCAGGGGAAGCGAGTTCGCTTCTGGCGGGTGACGGAGCTAATCACGACGCTGCTGGAAGCCAAGGAGGAACGCTCGCTCTTGCGGCTGCGGGCCTCCTTGA
The DNA here is from genome assembly GCA_963833105.1 of uncultured Planctomycetaceae bacterium. GTDB lineage: Bacteria > Planctomycetota > Planctomycetia > Planctomycetales > Planctomycetaceae > DASPSM01. The sequence goes on along the minus strand of CAWHWU010000022.1, from coordinate 330,367 downwards.
GAAAGCTCGACTTGTTGATCCTGGACGAACTCGGGTATGTTCCAGCGAGCAAAGCCGGAGCAGAACTCCTGTTCGACGTGATCGCGACTGCGTACGAATGCCAGAGCGTGATCGTTACTTCGAACCTGCCCTTCGAAAATTGGACCGAGGTGCTCGGCAGTGAGCGTCTGACGGGCGCCGCGTTGGACCGTCTGACGCACCGTTGTCAGATCATCGAGACCAAGGGAGAAAGCTACCGTCTGCAGGACGCCAAACGCCGGCAGCGGAAAGCTCCTTCTAAAGACTGACGTGACCACCCGTCGGAGCGACGCCGCACGGGCTCAGACTGGAGAACCAACCTAAACCAGCGCTACGTTTTTCGGCCGCCCGGCGCTACGTTTTTGAACCGCCGTCTACAAGCGACGTCGGTCGGTCCGCAAAAGGCGATGTTCGGAGGCGCCCGCGTCTGGCTGCTGCCAAATCCAAGCGGACTCAATGCGCATTACCAGCTTCCGGCTTTGGTCCGGTTGTTCCGCGACCTTGAGATTGCCGCACGGCAGGCAGGGTGAGGTCAAAAAGGGCGGGCGACCTGACGTCGTGACGTCCTGACCTCGTGTTGTGAACGAAACGGATTTTTCTGTGGTGGTGGAGTAGCGACGTAAGATATTGTGGCAATTAAAGTTACAGTAAAAGTCGCCACGCCATGCTGAGCCGAGAGGGGGATTTTTCTGTGGCGGTGTCGGGACCCCCTTTCTACCACAGAAAAACCAGAAAAATCCCTCGCGGCGAGGGACCGAGCCGGAGTGAAAAGGGCTATTTTCTTCGGGGAAAATCGTCTTTTGTCGGGTCGGAAAAGGCTCTTTTTTGGGGAGGGCTTTCGCGTCAAAAAAACGGTCAAAACGCAAAAAAACCGGCGGATGGCCGCCGGTTCAGTCCATTTTCGCCCCTCAAAGGGGTCGTTTTTGCGCAGAAATGACGCCTGTCGCGCGAGGTGTCGCTGCCGCGATATTCCACGCGGCCCTGTTAGGCCACCTTTGTCAGTCGGCGATAGGCCCGGCGGAATTCGGCCATCGACTGGGCCAGTCGTGTCGCGAACGGGCCGCGGAGTTTACTGCCGTGATCGGCCGGCAGCGCTGCGAGGACCGTTTGCAGTTCTCGCAAGAGGCCGTCCTTTTCGGCGGGCGACATGCTCGCTGCGTGCCGGGCGAGGATCGTCGTGCCGTGGGGAGATTGGCCGGGGGCCGTCGTGTCCGTTTCGAGGATTTTCGGGATGAAGCCGGCGTCCAGCAGCATTTTGGACAGAGAGCTCAAGGTCGGCCAAAAGGACCATGTCGACAGTCCCGACAGCGGATCCTTGAAGCCGCTTTCGCGCCAGTCCGCGCCTTCATAGCCGTCGACGGTGCGAGCGGCCCGGCTCGCGCGGCAATAATGCGTGTTCAGATAGATGACGTCGCTGACGCCTTGGAGCCTGGTGAGCAATTCCCAGGGTTTTGGGAGATGGTACAAGAGGCCGACGCAATAAACGGCGTCAAAGCGGCCGAGGGAGGCGAGGTCGTACGTTTCGAGGTTGGCTTCGATAAAAGTGACCTGGGTGACTCCCAGCAGGCGCTGCACGAACCTCGCCTTGGCGATGTTATAGTCGCGGCCCTCGACGGCAACGATTTCGGAGCCGGGGTGCCTGGCGAGTTGGAACGTGCCGCCCCCCTGGCAGGATCCTAATTCCAAAATCCGCCGTGCTGCGGGGACAAGCTGGAAAAACTGACCGGGCCGAACATCCTGATCGTGGTTGAAGCCCGAGCCGTAAGTTTTGCCCCCGATCGAGTAGCTCGCCAGCCATTCGGATTGCTGGCTCAGCCGTTCGTATTCTGGCTGGAGTTGCGAATCCATCAGCCCTCCCTGGCGAGTTTAATTCGCGGTGCGCTGGTCGCGTCGTCCGTCGGTCGAAAACCTCAGATCAAGATCGCCGACAAGACGTTGCGCGGCCTTATATGTCGTGGCGCACCATGGGTCAACGTCATCACGGATCACGCTGTCTGTGCTTTGTTGACGGTGCGGGTTGGCAAAGGGATTCGGTCGGATCGGCAGGAGTCGCAGCTCCCAAAGATCCCTCCTCGGCAGTCACTGCTCTTGTTTGGCAGTCAGGTCGGCCTTTAGAATACGGACGGGACGAGTCCTCCTACCCGCCTTGGTTCCTCCTGCCTCCAGTTGCCTCCTGCCCCAGTTTGTTCCTCACGTGACGCCGCACGCATGACCCGCGCCGTTCGCCTTCGGATATCGCGTAAGCTGGTCCTCTTCTTACTTGTCGCGGCCGGATTAGCCGGCGGCATGCAGACGAGCTGGCACTGGTATCGCGGGCGCACCAGTGAACCGCTGTTTCGCACGGACCATCCGACGCGCGGCAGCCTGGTTGCCACGATCGTCGCCACGGGCACGATCGAGCCGGAAGAGGTGATCGACGTCGGCGCCCAGGTTGCCGGCCAAATCATCTCCTTCGGCCGGGATCCGGCCAACGCGAAACGCACAATCGATTACGGCTCGCCGGTCGAGCAAGGGACCGTGCTGGCTCGGATCGACGATGCGCTGTATGCCCCCGAGGTTGCCATCGCCCGTGCCGACCTGGGTGTGTGCGCGGCCGACGTCCGACATGCGGAGAGCGAACTGATCCAGATGCGCTCTCAGCTCCATAAGGCCGAGCGTGATTTGCAGCGCGGCAAGCGGCTGGAGCTGGAACACTCGATCTCACAGACGGAAATCGACGCTTTGCAAAGCGCCTGGGAGACGGCCAACGCCTCCGTCCCGGCGGCCGAGGCCGACCTGGAAAAGGCGAAGCAGTCGGTCGAAAAATCGCGAGGCACGCTCCTCAAAGCCGAGAAGAATCTCGGTTATTGCACGATCAAGTCGCCCGTGAAGGGGATCATCATTGATCGCCGCGTGAACGTCGGCCAGACCGTGGTGTCGAGTTTGAACGCTCCGAGCCTGTTTCTCATCGCGAAAGACTTGCGGCGGTTGCAGATCTGGGTGTCGGTCAACGAGGCCGACATTGGAAACATCTATCCCGGTCAGGATGTCACGTTCACCGTCGACTCCTACCCGGCGGACGCGTTCCACGGCGTTGTCGGACAGATCCGGCTGAATGCCACGATGACTCAGAACGTCGTCACCTACACGGTTGTCGTCAACGTCGAAAACGGAGACGGCAAGCTCGATCATTACGCAGCCGCGGGCACGCCGCAGGGGACGCGCAACCCGCCTGATACTGCGGCCGTCGGTAAACTGCTCCCCTACCTGACGGCAAACGTGCAGTTCAAGGTCGACGAACGCAAGGACGCGCTGCTCGTTCCCAACGCCGCGCTGCATTATCGGCCCACATTGGCCCTTGTGGCACCGGAATTCCGCTCGCAGTACGAACAAGGTTTGCGGCGTGCCGCCGACGATATCGGATCCGAGCGTGCCGCCAAAGGCCGGCTCACCCGCGCCACCGTGTGGGTGCCGGACGGCGACTGCGTCCGACCCGTCAAAGTGCGGGTGGGCCTCACCGACGGGCTGATGACCGAAGTGGCCGAAGTCATCAAGGAGAAACTGACTCCCGAAGCCGAGGTCGTGATCGGCGAAAACGACTCGGCTGTCAACCGGGAAGGGACCGTCAACCCGTTCGGACCCCATTCGTCGCGGCGGAGATAAAACGTGTGTGACCGGCCGTTTGTCTGTAGAGGGACAACGATGGAATTCATCCGGCTCCGCGAAATCCGAAAGACGTATTCACTGGGTGAAGTCGCCGTGCCCGTGCTGAAGGGCATTTCGCTCGACATCCGCCGCGGCGAAATGTTGGCGCTCATGGGAGCGTCCGGTTCCGGGAAGTCGACGCTGATGAACATCCTGGGCTGCCTGGACCGGCCGACTTCCGGGCGGTACTGGCTGGACGGAAGCGAGCTCTCGCAGCTTTCGGCCGACGAGCGGGCCTTGATCCGCAATCACAAGATCGGCTTCGTTTTTCAAAGCTTCAACCTGCTACCCCGGACGAGTGCGCTTGAAAATGTGATCATGCCGCTGGCGTACACGCATGTCCTTTGTTCCAAGCGCGAAGCCCGAGCGCGGGGGCAGGCCATGCTGGAACGGGTGGGATTGGGCCACCGCGTCGATCATCAGCCGTCGCAGTTGTCCGGCGGTCAGCAGCAGCGGGTCGCCATCGCCCGTGCGCTGATTAATCGTCCGCAGATCTTGTTCGCGGACGAACCGACCGGCAACCTCGATTCCAAGACCAGCAAAGAAATCCTGCAAATGTTTCAGAATCTGAGCGAGGACGATGGCATCACCGTCGTGCTGGTCACACACGATCCGGGCGTGGCCCATTCTGCCCGGCGGGTTGTCCGCATGTGCGACGGCCTGATCCTGGAGGGGATCGACGACGCCGAAGCCGCCGAACCGGACTTCACGGCCGCCTGAGGATCTGATCGCCGATTGATTGAAATCTCTGACCGACGTTTGCCCGCTGAGCTTGCCGCCGAAAGGGTCGTGGTTGGCGGGCCGGTCTGGACCGATTTATGAATTTCCTGTTCCGCACGATTCCCATGGCCGCAAGCGCCCTCCGGCGGCATGTCTTGCGGTCGGCCCTCACGATGCTGGGCATCGTGATCGGCGTCGGCGCGGTGATTGCCATGGTGGAGATCGGTCAGGGCGCGGCCCGCGAGGTGGAGGCCGCCATCGCCAGCATGGGGTCCAACACGATCCTCGTGCTTCCGGGCAACCTGGCGGCGGCCGGCATCGCAGGCGGAGCCGGCAGCGCCATGAACCTGAGCCCCGGAGACGCTCAGGCGATGAACGAGCACTGCAGCTCGCTCGTGAGCGTGGCCCCCTTGGTGGCGGCCCGCACGCAAGTGGTCGCCAACGGCCGCAATTGGGTTCCCGATCGCATCAACGGGACCACGCCGGCCTATCTCGAGATTCGCGAGTGGAACCAATTGTTCGAAGGCTCGATGTTTTCGGACGCCGACGTGGCCACCCTTCGAGAAGTCTGCGTGATCGGTCAGACCACGGCCCATGAACTGTTTGGGGACGAGTCGCCGGTCGGCCGGCAACTGCGGATGAACAACAGGCCGCTGCGGGTCCTGGGCGTCCTCTCCCGCAAGGGAGCCAACATGTACGGCCAGGATCAAGACGATATCGTGATGCTCCCGTGGACCACGCTGAAGTTCAAAATTGTGGGACAGTCCGCACAAAAGGCCAACCAGAGCTCGTCAACCACGGTCGATCCCTTGCAGCAGGTGAACTCTCTCAACGATGCATTTCCTTCCGTGAAGCCGGTGCTCTACCCGGTCGCCTCGCCGACTCAACTTGCCGACACGCCCCAACCCGTGCACTTCACGAACTTCGATCTGATTCTGGTGAAGGCCCGTTCGGATAGTCTGATCGAGTCGGGCATGCAGCAGATTCAACAATTGTTGCGCGAACGCCATCACCGCCGCGCCGGCCAGTTGGACGATTTTACTCTGCGCGACATGACGGAAATCAGCCGGACCCGCGCGTCGACGTCGCGCTTGATGTCGATCTTGCTCCTGGTCGTGGCCATGATCTCGCTGGTCGTCGGCGGCGTGGGAATTATGAACATCATGCTGGTCTCCGTTTCCGAGCGGACGAAAGAGATCGGCCTGCGAATGGCGATCGGCGCCCGTTCGCGCGACATTATGCGCCAGTTCCTGGTCGAATCCCTCTTGCTGTGTGCCCTGGGCGGGGCGCTGGGAATTCTGTTGGGCCGTCTGTCTTCCTACTCCGTGCGCTCGATCCTGCTCTGGCCCACGAGTGTCTCGTGGCCCGCGATGGCCGCGGCGGTCGGCGTGTCACTCTTGATCGGCCTGGTCTTCGGCTACTACCCCGCGTGGAAAGCCTCCCGCCTCGATCCCATCGAGGCTTTGCGATACGAGTAGCCTCCCGAGGGCTACGAGCGCCAAATCGGCCAATTGGGTCAAACATCGAGTGGGAGTCGACGAAACTCGATAACCGCGCCGCTAGCACTTCTCCAGAAAGATGAGCAGCCCGCTCTGAAACAGGGCGATCGCGAAAGTGACGGGGCGGGCCAGGCGTTGCGAGCGATGATTCAACGTGCGCAGCAAATACAGGACGAGCAACGTGCCGGCCGCCTTGGCGACCAAGAAGAGGGAGGGATTGCCTCCGTTGCAGTTAATCAGCAAGAGGCCAACTGGATTCTGCTCAAAGTCGCGGATCTCGCTGCCCGTGCGAACGACGAGGTAGCCGTCGTACACAGAGACGGCGCACACGTAAAAGAGAATCGCCGCAAAGAGGGGCTGCCAGGTGAAGAGCCGACTGCCGAGCCGTCTACCGGTCAGCCTTCCTTGCGTATGGGTAAATGGGTTCGGTCGCACAGCCAGACTCCGTCGGCTGTTTTGACGCAACGCGTTTTGTTTTCATGACTTCTGCTTCAACATCAGTGAGGAAGAACGACGCAAGTCGTTGCACGCTTGAATATCGACTACTAAGTGTGTAATATATTAGCCTATTTCAGAAATCGAAGGCTGTCAAACGGCAACGCGCGATTCCGTAACGAGTCGGTCGGATCGCGAAAAAGGCCGACCTCTCGATATTCCGATCTGTTGCCTAGGACTCAGCGATCTTTCGCGTCAGAAGGAGTGATCGCAATCCGCCGAAAGAGTGAGCAAGCGCGCTGGAATGCGACAGGGACCAACACAACCTTACAAAGCGGGTCGGCTCCCGGCGTCGTGGCGACCACGACACGCCGCGTTTGCCTCGATGGCCCTGCTCTCGGTCGTTTCTCTGGCTCACGCGGCCGCACGCGATGACGCGGCCGGCGTCGAGTACTTCGAGAAAAAGGTTCGGCCCCTACTCGTCGCCAATTGCTATACCTGCCATTCGGCCGAGACCAACTCGCGGAGCGGGCTTCGCGTCGATGATCGCAACGGCCTGCTCGTCGGTGGCGGTCGTGGTCCGGCCATCATTCCGGGCAAGCCCGACGAGAGCCTGCTGATCCGGGCCGTCAGTTACACGGGCAAGTTGAAGATGCCGCCGGAGCGGCGGCTTTCCGACGACGAGGTGGCCGTTCTCAAGAAATGGATTCGCGACGGGGCCGCTTGGACGAAGGTCGAATCGCTGCCGTCGCAAGTCCACGTCGCCGCCGACTACGCCCGGCTGCGGAAGGAACATTGGGCCTGGCAGCCACTTCGCGATCCGCGCAGCCCCTCGGTCGGCGATCGGGCGTGGCCGCGCGACGCCATCGACCGATTTCTGCTGGCCCGCATGGAAGAGCGAGGAGTCACGCCGGTCGGCGACGCGGAGAAGCTGTCCCTCATTCGTCGCGCGACATTCGACCTGACCGGCTTGCCGCCGACGCTGGCGGAAATTGACGCGTTCCTCGCCGACCGTTCCGAAACGGCATTTGAACGAGTCGTCGACCGTCTGTTGGCGTCCCCTGCTTTCGGAGAGCGTTGGGGGCGGCATTGGCTCGACGTGGCACGGTATGCGGAGTCGACCGGTTCCGCGCGGAACCTTCCCTTTCCGCACGCGTGGCGCTATCGCGACTATGTGATTGACGCATTCAACAACGACAAGCCCTACGACGAATTCCTCCGCGAGCAGATCGCGGGCGACCTGCTGCCGTCACGGACTCGGCAGGAAAAAACCGAGCACCTGATCGCGACCGGCTTCCTCGCCTTGGGGGTGAAGGACGTCAATCAGCGATTCAAAGTCCGCTTCCTGATGGACAACATCGACGAGCAGATCGACACGGTGACGCGCTCGGTGCTGGCGCTGACGGCGAGTTGCGCCCGCTGCCACAATCATAAATTTGATCCGATCCCGACCACCGACTATTACGCGCTCGCTGGGATCTTTCGCAGTACCGACATGTGCGCGGCCCTGCGGAACAAGATGGGGGGAGGCGGCCTCGATTATTACGACCCGCAGATGCTGTTGCGGATCGGTCCGGGCACCGCTGCGAGCTCAGAAACCAAGGTGACGCTCGCCCGATTGCAGGACCAGTTGAAACAGGCACGGGCCGACGTGTCTCAGCGAGCCGCCAAGGGGCGATCCGAAGTCGGTTGCCGCCTTGAACCGCGTGAAACAGTTGCAGGCCGAGATCGGCCGCCTGAGCGATCTGGCGGCGAATGGACCGGCGGCGATGGGCGTACGCGATGCGCGCGTGGTCGCCGACACGGCCATTCGCATCCGCGGCATCGCCGAGAACTTGGGACCACGCGTCCCGCGCGGCTTTCTGAGTGTCGTCCAGATTCCAGGTCAGCCCGCGGTCAACGTCCGGCAAAGCGGCCGGCTCGAACTGGCCCAATGGCTCAGCAGCCCGCAGAATCCGCTCACTTCGCGGGTCATCGTCAACCGCGTCTGGCATCACCTGTTTGGCGACGGGCTGGTCAAATCGGTCGACAACTTCGGGGTCAACGGCGACGCGCCGTCGCATCCCGAGTTGCTCGATCACCTGGCGACGCGGTTCCTTCGCGACGGCTGGTCCATCAAGAGGCTCGTGCGGTCGATCGTGCTGACGCGGGCCTACCAGATGAGTTCGAGCGCGTCGCCGGCGAACCTGGCGGCCGATCCGGAAAACCGGCTCGTCTGGCGTCACTCTCCGCGCCGGCTCGACGCGGAGGAGATTCGCGACGCCACCTTGGCCGCAGCCGGCCAGTTGGATTTGTCGCGTCCGCACGGTTCGCCAGCGATGAATTTGCCGGTCATCGAACTGACGAACAACGGGGCCCAGGCCCAACGGCTGACCGCGCTGGCGCGCAGGCAGCCGCCACCGCAGTATTTATCTGCCCTTGTTGCGGGGACTGACGCCCAATTCGCTGGCAACCTTCGATTTTGCCGAGCAGGGCATGGTCACAGGCGACCGCGACACGACCACCGTCGCACCGCAGGCCCTGTACCTGCTCAATGATCCGTTTGTCCGGTCGCAATCGCGGGCCCTGGCCGACCGCTTGCTGGAGCAGCCGAAATCGGACAACGCGCAGCGGATCGATTTGGCCTATCACCTGGCGTTCGGCCGCCCGGCGACAACCGCCGAAACGGGCCGCGCGGCCAAGTTTCTCGCCGCTTACGCCGCCGACGCGAAGGAAATGCAGCTCGCGGAGCGGGCCGCCAACGGTCGGGCGGTCGCTCCCGCGGGGAAAGCGGTCCGCGTCAAAGCTCAAAAGCGGCCAATCCGCAAAGTCGTCGCCAGATTGCCGCGGCCGCAGAGGGCGATTGGTCCCAACCTTAATCCGAAGCCCGAGTCGCACAGCGTATCGGAGACGTCCGACCCCCGCACGGCGGCGTGGATCAGTTTTTGTCAGGTGCTGTTCGACGCGGCCGAGTTCCGCTATCTCAAGTGATCGAGTTCGCAGCAGGAAACCGTCATGCCAAACTTCACAACCCCACCGAGCTCGACAGGCCGCGTCGTTTCGCGACGGCAAGCGCTCAAAAACGCGGGTGCCGGTTTCGGCATGGTCGCACTGGCCGGCCTCTTGGGCCAGAGTGCTCCGAGGAAGGCATTTGGAGGCGCGACGGGCAGAAACTCCTCGACAGAGCCGCTGGCGCCCAAGCCGTCCCACTTCCCTGTGAAAGCCAAGCGGATCATTTTCCTGTTCATGGAAGGGGCCGCCTCGCAGCGTCGACACGTGGGACTACAAGCCGAAACTCCAGGCCAATGACGGGAAAGTCGGATCGGGGGGCGGGATCCTGACCGCCTCGCGATTCCAATTCGCGCGGCACGGGCAGACCGGGACGTGGGTCTCCGAGCTTTATCCGCACCTCGCGCAAAAAGTCGATCAGCTCTGCTTTCTCCGCGGGCTGCACACCGATACGCCCGCCCATCCGCAGGCCGTCGTGCAACTGCACACCGGGGCGATGAATGCGACGCTCACGCGTCCCTCTCTGGGTGCATGGCTCTTGTACGGCCTGGGCTCGGAGAATCAGGACCTGCCCGGTTACATCACGATCGACCCGTCGCCCAATTTCGGCGGCACGCTCAATTACGGCACGGCTTTTCTCCCCGCTCATTACCAAGGAACGCGGATCGACGACACGGGCCGAATGCCGAACCTGCAAGGCGCACACGCCCCGCTCGCTGCAGCGGAAACAGATCGATTTGATCCAGGCGATGAACCGCGATCTGGCCGCGACGTCCGGCGCTCCCGACGAACTGGAGGGCGTGATCCAGTCGTTTGAATTGGCTTTCCGCATGGAGGGCAAGGTCTCCGACCTGCTCGACATCTCGCGCGAGCCGCAAGCGGTCCGCGATGCCTATGGAGTCAAGCCGGGACCGGCCGGCAGTTTCGCCCGTCAATGCCTGATGGCCCGCCGCCTGAGCGAGGCGGGCGTCCGCTTCGTCGAGATCTGCCAATCCGGTTGGGACCACCACAGCAATCTGCACAACGGCCTGATCAAGAATTGCCGCCTGACCGACCAGCCGACGGCCGCGCTGCTCACCGATCTCGAAGCAGCGCGGCCTGTTGGACGAAACGCTCGTGCTCTTCGGCAGCGAGTTCGGCCGTCAGCCGACGGCCCAGGGACGCGACGGCCGCGACCACAACATCACCGGCTACCCGATGTGGCTGGCGGGCGCAGGCGTGAAGGCCGGCTACTCCTACGGAGCCACCGATGAATACGGGCAACGCGCGGTCGAGGGTTCGATGCACACGACCGATTTACATGCCACGCTACTGGCCTTGATGGGACTCGATCACGAGCAGTTGACCTATCGCTATGCGGGGCGCGATTTCCGCCTGACCGACGTCTCGGGCAACGTCGTCAGCGAGATTCTTGCATAAGAAATGGCCCGCGCGGTCCACCTCCACAAAGGTCGAGAGGAGAGAATTCGCCATGCACCGACGCGATTTTCTCAAAGCGGCAGCCGCCGCGGCGGCCTTTGAGCCGAGCGGCATCGGCAGCAAACTGTTCGCAAAAGAGATGTCACACCGCGGGCACGCCACCTACGCGTCGCCGCGCGACGCCATGCGGTCGGCACCCGAGACGATCGCCTTCGTCACGGCGACCTATTTCGCGACCGGCCGCAAACAGCCCGATTTTCTCGCCGTCGTCGACGTCGATCCGAAGTCGTCCGACTTACTCGCAGGTGATCGATCGCGTGCCGATGCCGGAGCTCGGCGACGAGCTGCATCACTTCGGCTGGAACGCGTGCAGCAGTTGTCACGGCGATGCGAAACACTTTCGCCGGTTCCTCGTCATTCCCGGGCTGACGTTCGACGCGGATCCACGTCGTCGACGTGGCCGATCCCCGCCGGCCCAAAATGCACAAGGTGATTCCCGCCGCGGCGATCATCGACAAGACCAATCTGACGGGCCCGCACACCGTGCACTGTCTTCCCACCGGCGAGATCATGCTCTCGATGCTGGGCGACAAACACGGCAACGGGCCCGGCGGATTCCTGCTCCTCGACGACAAGTTCGACGTCGCCGGCCGCTGGGATGCTCCCAAGAGCGGCATGCGGTTCAATTACGACTTCTGGTACCAGCCGCGGCACAACGTGATGGTGACGAGCGAATGGGGCGCCCCAACACCATCAAGGACGGCTTCAAGCTCGACGACGTGAAGGCGGCCCGCTACGGACGGCATCTCAACTTCTGGGACTGGGCCGATCGCCGGCTGATCCAGTCGATCGACCTGGGCGACGCCGGACTGATTCCGCTCGAAGTCCGCTTCCATCACGACCCGGCCAGCGTGCACGGTTTCGTCGGCGCGGCCCTCAGCAGCGCGATCTGGCACTGGTACCAGGACGGCAAAAAGTGGAAGGCCGACAAGGTGATCCAGGTCGCCCCGGTCGAGCACAAGGGATGGCCCTTTCCCGTTCCCGGGCTCATCACCGATCTCGTGCTCTCGCTCGACGATCGCTGGCTCTACTTCTCCGACTGGCTGCACGGCGACATCCGCCGCTATGACGTGAGCGACCCGGCCCATCCGAAGCTGGCGGCCCAGGTCTGGTGCGGCGGCGTGCTGGGCAAAAAGGCGGCCGTGAAAGGCCGCCCCCTCAACGGCGGCCCGCAGATGCTGCAGATCAGCCTCGACGGCAAGCGGCTCTACGTCACCAACTCGCTCTACAGCACGTGGGACAACCAGTTCTATCCCGACATCGCCCGCGCCGGCTCGGTTCTCTTGCAGCTCGATTGCGCCGCCGACGGCGGACTGACGATCAATCCGAACTTCCTCGTCGATTTCGGCAAGGAACCGGGAGGACCGGTGCGGGCCCACGAGATCCGCTTCCCCGGCGGCGACTGCACGTCCGACATTTGGGTCTGAATTGGCACGCGTGGTCTGCCGCGGAGTTCGCTGGCGACCCTCAGTTACCAGCTCAAAGAGGGCCAATTGCTGGTGCGATCACCAGACGTGCAAGTTCCGCAGTGGTCCGTCTAACCAAAAATGTCGGGTGAGATGGGGCGCCGCCTCGCGGTTCACGTTCTCGCAATCAGCCACGACAGGCGGCCGAGCAGGCGGCCGTAAAGCAGCAAGCCGGCCGCCGCCAGCGGGCTCGACAGCGTGAAGGTCCAGAACGGTGCGTACAGGGATCCCAACCAGAGGATAGCCGCTCCCCCACCGAGCAGGACTCCCGAACCGGCGACGACGACCAACCACGCCGGGAAGTTCTTCAGCAGGCTGAGGAACACCCGCGGCGACCAGGGAACAAAAAAGGGCGTGACGGGATCGAGACAACAAATCACGACCAGCGGAAACATCGCCAGAAACGCGAGGAACGTCGTCTGCCAGCCGGTTCCGGGATGAAAGCCCCGCTGCACGGCCTCGGCCTCCGCCGGAGCCGGAGCCGGCTGCGGCGCCCGAGAATCTTCGGCAGGATGGATAACGCGTCGGGGCCGTCTTCCTGAGGCAGCAGTTGCCAATAGGACCCGGACCGGGCCGGAGCAATCGATTCGCGCAGCTTGGCGATGCCCCCGCTCAACAGGACCGCGATGAGGATCATGTACAGCACGAACAGCATTTCGAACACCCACTCGCCGAAATTGCTCTCGGGCCACTCGTCGATGTCGCCGCTGCTGTCGGACGAGCCGACCGCGACCTTAAAAAAACAGGACGCCGGATAGCACATCAGGAAAAAGACCAGGACCGCCGCGGGATAGCCGATGATTTGCAGCACCAGGCTGGCGCCGGCCGCGATATGGATCAAGATGACAAGAAACCCGAGCAAGGCGCCGACCACAGCCAGGTCGGCTGCCAGGTAGGGAAAGTGACTCAAGGCGCTCTTCCAAAACGGTCCGGCGACAACGCCCGCCAGCATCCCCCCCGTCGACCTGCGGAATCGCCGACGCTTCGGCTGGGCGTCTGACTTACCATCCACCGCCTTCTGTGTGCTCTCCGGTTCGGTCTCCTTTTTCTTCCGCCGCCGAATGGGCGCGAGGAGCCGCAGCGGTTCGATCCCCCCATATTCGTCGCTCGGCTCGCCGGCCTTCTGCGACGGTTTGCCAGAGGGTTCCTGTGACCCAGCCGCCGGGTCAAGCGACGGAACTTCGGAGCGTGCAGCTTCCGGCTCGATGGTCAACTCTTTGCGACATCGCGGACAGTGGCCCTGCTTGCCTGTCAGCTCGTCGCGAACGTTGAGATGAGCACCACAGTGTGGACAGCGAATCTTCATGAGGATACCCCTCATGATATCGCCTCGCTTCCATCAAGACGTGGCTGGCCGTCCATTAAACCGCTGAACGATGGGCCAAGCACAGCGGATTGAAGGGGCGCCCGGCAACGTTCGGGCCGGATCGGATGCGCGCGTCGCACTGCTGCGTCAAAACGATTTGAGACGGAATTGGTTTCCTCGACGCGAACGGGAGTTGCAACGACACCTGAGTTCTTAGCCCCGGATGCCGCCGATGACTCAGCGCGGCCTGGCTTCGCGCAGCCGCAACCCAAAAAAAGAGGAGAGCGACCACGGATCACACCGATTCCACTGATCAAAAAGCTAATAAAAAATGGCAAATTGCTTTGAATCCGCCCCGATGGCGGAATGATCCCCCTGCCCTGAGAGCTTTCTTTGCTCCTCATCCGTGTCATCGGTGAAATCCGTGGTTGATCGTTCTTTCGAGTTCCGTAGTTCCGTAGGGGATGCTGTGCATGCCGCTTCGAATGAACGTCGATCACAATCGCGATTGAATCGGCAGGCACAGCCTGCCCTACAAGACTGCTCACGGCGAAGCGACCGGGCGTTTGAGTTCGCCCGCAAGACTCTGCTTCACGATTTCCCACGCGGCTGCTTCGGCGCTTTCCGAATCGCCGTCGTTCGAAGTGACGGCGACCACCATCTTCTTCTCGGGAGCGAACGCCACCAGCGCATACCACAACGTGTTCGATCCGTTGTGCCAGTACACGGTGCAGGGGATTTCGGCGCTCGGATCTTTCTTCAACCAGCCGCAGGCATAGTGGTCGAGTGCGGGCGTATGCAGCCTTTTGTACGTTTCCTGGGAGAGCAGCTTGCCCGTGCCGACGTTCGCCACGCAGGTGCTCGTTGGCATAGGTGCAGAGATTAGCGAGCGTCATGTGCACATTGCCGGAGGGGCCCATGATGGGAGTGTTATCGGTCGTGTCATCCACCGCGAGTTTCCCGGGAAAGACCTCGCGGTGACCGCGCGGCTGTTCGAGCGTTTCGTCCGTGCTCTTGGGCGGGCCGAAACCCGCTTCCGTGAGTTTTAGCGGCTCAAAGACCTCTCGCTTCACGAGGTCTTCCCAAGTTTTGCCGGTCGCCTCCTCGGCCATCGCCGCCGCAATTGTGTAGCCGACATTCGAGTACACGAACTTTTTACCCGGCGGGTAGGCCGGTTTCTCGGCGATCCCCTTCAGCACGGCCTGGCGACGCGCTTGGGTGCATTCGGGACCGGGCGCAGGCCGTTGGCGTAAAACCTCGTTTCCGAAGTACGCCGGCGCCACGGCTGTGTCGGTCAGCAGCTGCTCGAACGTGACCGGCTTCCAAGCCGCTTGAATCGACGCGTCCGGAAAGCTCTTGCCGATGGTGTCGGACCAATGCATCCGCCCCGATTCGACCAATCGCGCGATCATCGTGGCCGTGATCGACTTGGTGATCCCTCCCAGATGCCAGCGATCGCCGATCTGAACGGGCACGCCGCTGTCGATCTTCCGCTCCCCGTCGGCCGCGGCCGCCTCGACTTTCCCGTCGACCGTCACCATCGCGGCGAGGCCGACGAGATCCTCCTCTTTGCGTAGATCGGTGATCAATCGCCCCAGCGCGGCACCCGCCGGGCCCTCGACTCGAGGTGGTTGGTGACGGGGGGAATGGAATTATCCAGATTGCCAGGGCGATCACCACGAGCGTCGCGAGGCACAAAACGGCAATCACCGCCTCGACGAAGCATTCTCGAGCTTGCGGCGCTCTGGGCACTGCGCCACGCGGCCTGCTCCTCGGCCGCTTCGTCTCCGAGGCTGACGAGGAGCGCGAGCAACTCCTGGCGCCGCGGCTCAAGCTGCCGACGGACGCGCGTACTGGTTCAGGAGATAGATTCCCCCGTAGACCACGGCGAGAAAGACCTCGGGCACGGCCACGCGGCCGAGCGCAGGCAACCAGCCTCCGCCGCGCAACGACCATGTCGCCTGGATAAAGAATGCCGAGATCGAAATGGAAGGCGGCAGTAAATACCACCAGAAAATATTGCGCAGCAACCAGATTTGAGCCTCCACCTCGGTCAGGGAATTCTTCACGCAGTCAAGCAGCGGTTCATCTGGCTCACTCGGCTTCGGCACGTGGCATTTGCGATACACCAGCATGAACCCGGTCATCCACAGGAGAGCCGGCACGGTCAGCCACCACGTCCAGGGCAACGACCCCTGATGCCCAGAAAAAACCACACCGGAATCAGCACGAGTCCCACCACGACTTCGACAACGTCTCGCGAGTAGATCCCGCCGCAAAATTGCGTTGGTTGCGCCGCACCTCTTTCAACAGCAAGTCGGCATCGACCGTGACCCGCGTCGCGGACGTCTGCGCCTGCCAGGCCTGCTGAAATTTGTCAGGTTCCACGAGGTGTCCCATTCATCAAATCACTCAGAGCTTTTTTCGCCCGATTCAACTTCACGCCCACGTTGCTCTCGGAGATGCCCAGCACTTCGGCCATCTCCCGATAACTCAAGTCATCGAGGTACAAGAGCACCAGCGCCGCATCCGCTTTCGGCAACTGGTGAATCGCCGCGTAGAGTTGCTCCACGGTCTCGCGCTGCTGAGCTTGCTGGGCGCTGTCGATCGTGTCGGGCGTTACGGCTTGCACTTCCAGCAGCGGTTGCTGTCGTCTGCGGCGTGGCTTGTCCTTCCGCTGCCAATTCATCGCGGTGTGCAAGGCCACGCGATAGAACCACGTCGCCGGGCTGGCCTTTCCCTCGAACGTCGGCAAGGAGCGCCAGGCCTGGAGCAGAATCTCCTGGGCCAGATCCTGGCAGTCCTCGCTGGTGAGGGTGTAAGCACGCGCCACCTTCATGACCGAGGCGCCGTGCTCGCCAAGCCAGTTCAGGAAGAGCGACTTGTGATCTTCGTCCCGCAATGCGAAACCTCATCGGGCGAACCGATCAGGCCAACGGCCCAAGCTGTGAGGACTCACTTCATGCGGCGAGCGGTCTGCTTCTTACCGTTTTGATGGAGAATCAGGCTTGTTGCGGGACCGGTTTTCCTCAGCTTGAATTCCAGTGTGGCGTCGACGCCACGGTAGGACCAGCGAGTGGGAGAATCGGGAAAGACCTCTTGAGTCGGCTGATTGGTAATCTCGACCATCAAGTGCCCGTCGTCATCGTGAACGGTGAAGATGAAATTCGGCGCCAATTGATACCGTCCCTCCAACCGGTGGCGAAGTTTCGCATCGATGGCGGGACCGCCCGATCCATGATCTGACAACTCCTTTGGTTCCTGCTTGGATTCCTCCTCAATCCGGGAAGCGGTCTGGCTTTGATGGAGCACCAGGCTTGTCGCGGGACCGGTTTTTCCCAGCTTGAATTCAAATGTGGCGTCGACACCACGGATGACCATCGAGTGGGAGAATCAGGAAAGACCTCTTGGGCCGGTTGACCCATCGTATCGACCATCAAGTGCCCATCGCGATCGCGAACGGTGAAAATCAAGCCCGGCGCCACTTGATACCGACCTTCCAACCGGCGGCGAAGTTTCGCATCGATGGCAAGGGCACCCGATCCCTGGTCGGACGTCTCCTCTAGTTTCGGCTTTGATTCCCGGCCTGCCGCTTTCAGGACCAACTGCATCGCCAGTTGATCGACCTCGTTGGGCCGCCACGGTGAGGGCCGTGTTGCACAACACAACGACCGCGCAGTGGAACTTGCGATTGATGAAGATCGCCGAATGGGATCCACCTGTCTGACCGTTGTGCCAGCGAGTCTGACCGTCGGCCCGCAATCATCCAGGCCAGTCCCATGGCAGGGCCCGATGCGTCGGCGTCGCGCTGTTGTTTCCAAGCCAACTCGATGGCCTCGCCAAGTTTGCCGGTTGGCGGAGTCAATTGAGCCTGTGCGAAACGCAGCATGTCGCGCATCGTGGCGTGAATTCCGCCGGCGCCCGGCAGGTCCGCAAACGTCCAGGGCGGGGTTGCTGAGCCGAACTTATGATGCGGCGTCGCGAGTCGCTTCCTTTGATCTTCGCTGAGGTCAACGGTGCAATCGGTCATTTGCAGCGGCTCCGCGATTCGCTCCCGCAGCAACTGCTGATAGGACTTGCCGGCCTTCGCTGCGACCAGATATCCGAGAACCGACGCGCCGAAATTCGAGTATTCCTGCCTATCGCCAGGCCGACGAGGCAGTTCGTAGTCGTTCAGGAACGCCGCGGCCTTTTTTGAATCGTAATCGCGGTACGGATCCATCAAACTCGGTCGCGTGTAAATTGCCGGGGATTCGCGGCAACCCTGACCGGTGGGTACTCAGATCAATCCACTTGATCGACCGGCCGTCACGCGACGGCAAGCGAATCCCCGCCGGATTCGCCACGTCCGCTGCCGCATTCAAATCAATCTCGCCCCGCACAACCGCGTCGGCCAGCATTAGACTCGTGAAGACCTTGCTCACCGATCCGATCTCGTAAAGAGTCATGTCGTCGGGACGTTTCCCGGACCGGTTCGAGCTTCCCAGGTGGACAATTCCCTGGTGTTTGCCTTCGATGTAGCCGATCGACAGCCCATCGACGACTCGATTTTCAACCAACGGCCGAGCCGCTTTCTCGACCCATTGATCCGTCAGGTTCTGCGAAAACGCGAGCGGCACATTGATCCAGCAGTTCACCGCAATCGCAACCAGGCCCAAAGTCCAACGCTGAGCGTTCATCTGCAAAACCTCGCAAAAATACGCACTTCACCGCATTCGTCCTGTGTAAGGGCCGAACGACGCGGCGTTCACGGTCGAGGAGCCCGACTCGGCCCTCGGCACAAAACGTAATTCCCGAGGTATTGGTCACTGGAAAAAGCGTTGACTTACAAAAAATCCGGGAATCAGCTGAGTCCCTCGGGCTCAGGCTCCGATTGGGCACGAGGAGAAATCCCGAATCGAGCCGAGAGGAGCAATTCTTTGTTTCAGGATCAGCCGGTCGCTATCTTGGGGGAATGGCGGATCAAAATGTCGAAAATCGCGGGGCGTCACCGGGGCCGACGGCGAAGGTACTGGAGACGTTCGAGAACCCGCGGCCCGAGCGGGACTACGTGATCGAGACAGTCTGTCCCGAGTTCACGTCGCTGTGCCCCAAGACGGGGCAGCCCGATTTTGGGACGCTCACGATCAGCTATGTCCCCGATCGGCTCTGCTTCGAGCTCAAGTCCCTCAAGCTGTACCTGCAGCAATACCGCAACCACGGGGCGTTTTATGAGGATGTCACCAATCGCATCCTCGACGACCTGGTGGCGGCGACCCGGCCGCGGTCGATGAAGATCACGGCTGCCTTCACCCGCGCGGCGGAATTCGCACGAACGTGCACGTGGAGTACCGCGCGGCGGAGTGAGGTCTCGCAACACGCGCAGCGAATCGTCGCCATGGCAATTTCGTTCTGGCGACAAAACGGCGAGCCCGCTCGGCGCATCGGCCTGCTGGTTGTTTTCGATCAATCTCGATCACTCTCTCGGCAGGACGCGGTCGAGGGCCGCCTGCACCGTTTCGTCGAGGCGGACCCCCTGCCCGACCGCCACATTCTCCGCCACGCGCATTCACGGCAAGAGCCGCGCGTCCTGGAACATCATGTGGGCCTGCCGATTGAGGCCCTGAAGCGGAAGGCCATTGACGAGCAGGCGGCCGCTCGTGGGCTGTTCCAGGCCGGCAATCAGGTGCAACAGCGTGCTCTTGCCGCAGCCGCTCTGAGCGGCAAGGGCCACGAACTGCCCGGCTGCGACCTGCAGATCCAACTCGCGCAACACGGTCGTCGGCCGCGCGGACGGCCGGAATGGCAACCGATTGTTGCTCGAGCCGGCTCACGCGGAATGGCCGAAATTGGGCAATACAGTCGCGAACAAAGACGCAATCAAAGTGGCTGCGAGGTGGAGTGGCTGTCGGTTGTGCGTCTGTCTGTCGCTCGCTGTTCCTTCGCGGCCTGTTGAGATAAGGGAGCGCGATTCGCCGCGGCGGACGGCTGAGCCGTACTCGTCGTTTTCGCGGTTGAATCCGGCTCGGCAGTCCGCTGCGGCGGATCGTCCCCCCTGACGCCCGAGGCGGTCCGATACCGCGTCCAATCGATGCCGAGTTTGCGCATCCGCGATCGCAGTGTGTGGGGATTGATTCCCAGCAGTCGCGCGGCACCAAATGGTCCCTCAACGCGTCCAAACGTCGCGGCCAGTGTCCTCTCGATATGTTGTTTCATTGCCTGATCGAGCGACGGAACCGGGTCGCCGGCCAGCGAGGGGCGACTGGCGGCAAACTGTTCGGCTTCGATCTCGACAGGCGTTGCCGGCTCGGCGGGAGCCGGGGATCCCAGGGCCTTTGCAATCTCGAGACGCCGGCCGCCGCCCAAAATGGCCGCGCGCTCGATCACCGCGGCCAGCTCGCGCACGTTTCCCGGCCACGAATACGCCGAGAGCAATTCGACGTCACGCGGCGTCGGGACCAACGTCCGGCCTCCCAGCCGCTTGCCGGCCCGCGCGGCGAAATGGGCGGCAAAAGCCGGGATATCGTCCGGACGCTCCCGCAACGACGGTAGGTGAATCGGAAACACGTTGATGCGATACCACAGGTCGTCGCGGAATTCGCCCTTGGCGATCAGGTCGGGCAAGTCCGCATTGGTGGCCGCGACCAAGCGGACGTCAACCGTGATCGGTTTGTTGCCTCCGACGCGTTCAAACGAGCCGTCCTGCAGCACGCGCAGCATCCGCACCTGAGCCGCGGGAGGCAGTTCGCCGATCTCGTCGAGAAAGAGTGTTCCGCCGTCGGCCCGCTCAAACCAGCCTTGGCGCGTCGCCGAGGCTCCGGTGAAGCTGCCTCGCTCGTGCCCGAATAATTCGGAATCGATCAGCTCCGGCGGAATTGCGCCGCAATTCACGCGGAGAATCGGGCCCGAGGCTCGCGGCGAGCGATGGTGAATGGCCCGCGCGATGACCTCTTTGCCCGAACCCGTCTCTCCCAATAACAACACCGGCACGTCGGAGGAGGCCACTTGCTCGACCCGCTCCATCACCGGTCGCAAGCCTGTCTCGGCCCCGACAATCGATTCCGTGATGTCCTGGCGATCGAGCCGCGACAACAATGCCTGCTTGTCGGCCTCGAGCGCCTCGCGGAGCGACTGCATTTCCCGCAGCCGTGAGTCGTTTTCCAGGGCGGCGGCGAACGGCTCGAGCAGCTCTTGCACGAGATCGCGGTGCGTTTGCGAGAAAGATCGCCCCGCCCCGCCGACGATCAGGATCAGGCCCAGCGGCGTTCCCTCTTCGCTGGCAAGCGGCCCGACGACAATTTCGGCTTCGCGGGTCCGCGATGCAACCAGGCTCGCCGGATCCTCGCCGAACCAACGCAGGTTTGACGAGGATCCGACCGCCACTCCCGCTTGGCAGCTCGTCACCCTCCCGTCTTCGAACCACTCCAGGAGCTCCATCAGCTCCGTTTCATCGAGCGAGGTTTTCCCGACGGCAATCGGCGCGCCACCGGTCCCCATGCCGCACGCAACCGTCTCCAGACACGACCGCTGCCGGTCGACGCGTCGAATCGCCAACGCTTCGAGCGGGATCTGCTCGGCGAGCGTCGGGAGCAGGCGTTCGACCGATTCGTGAATCTCCAGATGGCGACAGACTTCCCGCCAGACTTCCAGAAGCAGTTGCATACCGGCTCCGTGCTGTGGCTCGCTGACTTTGGCCCCGCCCTTCTGACAACGGACCGTGAGCCAGGAAAGGTAACAGATTTTCTGTGAACTCCTAGATTTTCTGATGCAACCGCTCAAATGGCGTGGCCCCCAGTTTACCTGCGTCGCCGACCTTCCCCGGTTGAGCCGCAAATGGAGGCGGCACGTTGTTTGCGAAATTCTTTTCGCGTGCCCGAACAAAAGCCTGGAATGGAGAAATCGAACGATGGCTACTCTGCTCACGGGTCAAATGAAAGCGGCCCGCTTACGGTCGGTCGGGCCGAACAACGGCTGCGAGCGCATCGAGGAGGACGCGAAACCGGCGTTGAGGCGGCTTCTGGAAGGGTTCGACGCCGCGCGAGTCGCGCGACCGACCGGCGTCCCGCCGGAGAATGGACCGTATTTTCGCATGCTCATCGAACGTACCGCTTGCCACGAAACGTCGATCGCCCATTGGCTGGCCGGGCGCTCCTCGACGCTGCACGGACATAGCGAGAGCCAGGTCCTGTTCCGCGTCGTCTCCGGCACGCTCGTGGAGGAGCGTTACTTGCCGGAAAGCGGCGGAAGGTATCGCTACGAGCTCCAGACATTGGAAGCGGGGCACGAGAGTCATCTCCCGCGCGGCGCCTTCGATCAACTGCACTGCCTGACAGACGCGACCACCGTCCACGCCTTTTCCCCGCCGCCGCGCGATGCCACGTCGCCCGTGCCGGCCGAGCTGGTGCCGCTGCTCGAAGCGGCTAAAAGCCGTCTGCTCGATCCGCTCTCCAGGGCAGTGCCGACTCAAGACCAGTCAATCGTCGAGGCCGCCGCGCGACGGGTGGACGATTGGGCCCGCTGGGAGGAGGCGCAAAATCAAAGCGACGAAGTCCGCGTCTCCGCACAGACGCTCGCCGACCTGCGCGAGCGGAATCCTGTCGGCGCCCGTCCCACGGGAATTGGGAGGCTGGGGCTCTTCGCTGGCCGAGACAGCTCAGGCCGTCCGTCAGCTCGCGCGACGAGCGCCGGCAACCGCGCTGGCGCTGGCCATGCCGTTGGGGAATGCGGCCACCGCCCGCATTCCCGACTCGGCAGTGCCCGAGACGCTGCGCCCCGAGCTGGCAGCCGGCCGCCGCTGGATTGCCGAGCAAACGCGCGCCGGGCGGATTCTGGCCGTCGCGAATTCCGAGCCGGGCGCCGGCGGCGATCTGGCGCAGACGCGGACGCTCGCCGTTCGCGGAGCCGACGGCGCCTATCGACTCAGCGGCAAAAAGTCGTTCGCCACCCTCGGACCGGACGCCGACTATTTCCTGTGCGCCGCCCGGCGGGCCGGCGAGGGACTGGAAGGCAAGGACGTCGTCGACGGGTTCTTCGTGGAACGCAACGCGCCGGGCCTCCTCCTGGACAACGCCTGGAACCCGTTGGGAATGCGGGCCACGGCCAGCGTCGGACTGAAGCTGGAAGAGACGCCGGCGGCCTGCGTGCTGGGCTACAGCAGCTGTCTGGAAGGGGTCAACGCGCGTCACTGGTCGACCGTGTTGTTTGCAGCCGTTTTCGTCGGCGTCGGCGAAGGAGCCTTAGCCGCCGCGACCGACGCGCTTCGCGGCGGCGGAAGCTCGGCGTACGCCCGGGCGACGCTGGCCCGGTGCCGCTTGAACCTCGATGCGGCCGCCGGACTGCTCGAAGCCGTTTCAGCCGTTGATGACTTGCCCCTCACTGCGGCGGCCCGCGACCGGACCGTGCGCGCCAAGACGTTCGCCGCGTTGACGGCGGTCGACACCGCGAGCCAGGCCGCCATGCTCTGCGGAGGGCGGGCCTATCGCGCGGACCATCCCCTCTCGCGATTTCTCCACGACGCCTTGGCCGGCCCCTTGCTCCGGCCGCCGTTGGCAAAGGCGATGGACGGCATCGCCGATCAACTCTTTGCCGCGTAAGAGGGCTGTTTGCCAGTCGGTCGCAGCTTCACTCCATCGCGCCTACGAGCCGCCGGCTTTAGGCCGGCGGTCTTCGAACGGCGATCAACGCACTCGGAAAGACCGCGATTCGACTGGGGGCACCCATTCCGATGGGTCCGCCGAAGTCCGGCGTGAAGCCGGTGGCTCGTACGAACTGCGCGACAGACATTCAGGGCGGCCCCGTTGTACAACGGTGTGACCGTTCCTGAAAAACTTGGCAGACACCTCTTTGGGATTCTCTTCAGCCCAGTATTTTGGATGCAGCCGACGGTCGAGCTGGAAGGCCGGCCAGAAAAACCATTCGGCCGGCGCGTTGGGCAGGCGAAACTCGCTCGGGCTCAATTGCGGTCCACCGACGGCATAATACGGCCAACGCCAACTACGAAGCGAGACGCGCGGCGTGCGCACGCACTGCTCATAGAGGGACCAATAACCCGCCAACGCCAACCAGTGCAGGATCAAGCTGCGACCGTGCCATCCGAACGGTCGCGAGGGCCTCTGAGTCATCGCCACGATCAAACCTTCGCCATCTTTGTCCCGCTCACGGTTGAGGCTCACGCGGCAGGTCATCCCAGCGACCCGGGTGAAGCTGTTTGTCGAACCGATGCGCCGGCCAGAAGAACCAGGTCCATAGCGGTCCCCCCGGCAAACGGAACTCTCCCACGCCCGCCGACGCCTGATCGACGCCGGGCCTCAAATGTCGGCCGAGCGCGTAGTAAAGCTTGCACTGGGCGCGATAAGCGACAAACGGCAGGCGGACGCACTGGTCATAGAACCATAAATAAATGGCGACCGCGCAGCAGAACACGAGCAAGCTGCCGCCGTGCGACCAGAGCGGCCACAAGGCCGATGGGCCTTTTGCCATGGGCAGCCCTCGGCCTTTGGCCTACGTCCTCCGGCAGAGCGGCGTTTGAAAGTTTCCTTTCAATCCCCCCGTCCCGGACACGGAGGGTCGAACAGCGAGTCAGGGAGATCGGCGCCGAAATCGACGTCGATGTGGTAAATCTGATCGTGCGATTTGCCGTTGACGCCGCGCACCGCATTCTTCAGGCGGACCTTGGTCGCATACCAGACGCCTTGCGGCGACCGGGCAGGAACTGGAGGAGCACGGCCCTCCAGTTATGGTTGCGACGGCGGTCGGTCCGCATGAGTCTTGCGCCAGGCGCCACGCCAGTGCATCGACCCCGAAGGATTCGCCGGTCAGCTCAATCAAGTGTGCGGCGACGATCCGCTGGAAATGGGGCCGATCGATATCTCCTCCAAAGCGGCCCAGGTCCACGGGGAGCAATTGGATGAGCTGATCGATCGATGCCGGCGTGCGGGCAGATTGGATCGTCTTCAGGGCGTGTTCGACGGCAATCGGCGCAATGTTGGCATCGAAATAGTCGCGCGATGCCGATTGCAGAATTCGTGAGACCGGCATCACCGCGCGGATCACGCAGTCGGGCCAGCTCGAACAACACCAGGTTTTTGTCCTTCCAGGTCGCGTCGTCGAGAAGCGCGATCAGCGCGGGGACAGGGTCGCGTGTGCCGAGCAGGACCATCTGCGCGTTGACCTTGGACTGGCCGTCCATTTGGGGAATGAGCGGCCGTAGCGCGGCGATGATTTCGGGGGATGAGTGCTTGCGAAAGGCCGTGTAAATGAACCCATCCTGCAGATCGTGTACGAATCGTTGTGCGACCGCCGGATGCTTGTGCCGCAAGAGTTGGATCAAAATTGAGCGCCGGCTCATGACGTCGACCGGATAGTTCGGACGGAACTGCGTGGCGTGTTCGAGTTTCAAAAGATCTTCGACAGGCAGAAGCCTGCCGACATTACACAGGACTTCGATCGCGTCGGCGGACCGAAGACCGCCTTTGACAACATAGTCGACGAGTGCCGCGCGCCCCGCGGCCGATCCGATACGCATCAACAACGAGGGAATGTCGGTGTAGTAAACAGTGACGTCGGCGACGGTGGGTCTGTCGTTATCGTTGTCCGTAAGACGAAGCGGCGTATCGAGGTGCGCCGGGCTGCTGTCCTTTATCGAGCGGATTAACGCCTCTTCGGCCCACTGAGTCTCTGCTTCCAGATTCGCGAGCTCGGGAGCGATCAGGGCAGAATCTCCCAGACAAAACAGCAAATCGACGTCTGTTGTTTTGGTCTGGCTGGCCAGGTTGCCGAGCAAAAAAGAACGTCCGCGGATGTCATTGACTCGGGCCAGCATGGCTGCGTAGATCAGTCGCAGCTCGCGGGGCAGTGTTTTGCGATTCATGCGCTGCGCCAAGATATCAAGCGTGCGCGACGTGCGGGATCTCAAGATCTGCGTGATGACGTCACTGTTTCGACGAACATACAGCCGGGTTGTCGTTTCATTGCCCATAAGTTGGCCGAGACGACCCTCGGGCAGCAAATTCGGCACGCCGTCGGTGACGGTGTAAAAGCTCTTATCAATCGCTCGGAACCTTTGCGACGCGGGAATTACCTCTTCGAGATAAGCGACCGTCGCCCCCCGGACGACAAAGACAGGGGCGAGCCCGTCGTCAGAGCCAGCGGGTAAAGGCCGGGCCTGCTGAAGCAACTCGCCCGTAACCCGAACGCGCCTCCAAAAGTCATCGAGAGGAAACCTCTTGATGTATCCCGTGTTGTTAGTGAGATAAAGATCTTGGTCCCGATATCGGAACCACCAGCGCTCGTTCGAGCTGCACAGGTTACCCTCCAGTGCGACAGGCTGGCCGATTTGGTCGGCCAGCTCGATCAAGGTCCAGCTCGGGCTCTCGATGCGCCACTGTCCCGGTTTTCCGCGAACGACTCCCTTCACCGCGACGCGCTTTCCATTAACGTGAGACGGCCACGCGGAAAGTCCCGTGAGGCGCGCCGTGTCGGTGCCGACGGCCAGCAAGTTTTCCCCCGCCGCCACGCCATCGAGACGGGTTTCCCGATTGACGAAGTCGGCAAACGACAACGTGTCGGGAGACACACGTTCGATGTGCGTCACGAGCAATGCGACGCGGTTGCAGGCACCGTTACAAACGGCATCGACCACACGACCCCGCGCTCGATAAAAAGCGTTCGATTGTAGCTGAGAAAGGTCGTCGCGCGAGGCGCGCTTCGCTCGCCCGTGGCGCACAACAGGAAGTCGATCGCTCCATCAATCGCTCGACCGTCGATGCGACGGCCTTCCAGGCAGGCGGACGCGTAACTGACGCGAATCCTGTCGAGGTCGCTCTGATTGCGGCCGGTTATTTCGACCGATGTTCCGAACGGAATTCTGACACCGTCGATAACGACGCATTCGAACGTCCGCGTGATCGCCGCGCTGGCCATCGATCCGGTGCCAAAGACAAGCAGAACCGCGGCCAGCAGGCACCTCAACTTGCCGAACATGCGATCGCGCCTCCCTCTGCCGATTTTATGGCGGTTTTTGCCGGCAGTCGAATTGGCATGATGACGGTGTCTTCTTGCAATAAGCGCCACCTCCCGAGTGGGGCCGTCAATTGTCGCGATTGAATTGTCATCCGGAAGGTGAGCCAACAATCAATAGGTTCCGGGAATCGGGCACTTTGTTTCAGGCTTGGACGGTCGCTATCCTGAGGGGATGACAGATCAGAAAGGGGACAGACGCGGTGCGTCAGGCGGGCCGACGCGCGAGTTGTTGGAGACGTTCGAGAACCCGCGGCCCGAGCGGGATTACGTGATCGAGACGGTCTGTCCCGAGTTCACGTCGCTGTGTCCCAAGACGAGGCAGCCGGATTTTGGAACGCTCACGATCAGTTATGTTCCCGATCGGCTCTGCTTCGAGCTGAAGTCGCTCAAGCTCTACCTGCAGCAATACCGCAACCACGGGGCGTTTTACGAGGACGTGAGCAACCGCATCCTCGACGACCTGGTGGCGGCGACCCGGCCGCGGTCGGTGAAGATCACGGCTGCCTTTACCCCCCGCGGCGGAATTCGCACGAACGTGCACGTCGAATATCGCGCGACGCCGTGAGGCCGGTGGCTCCGGCTCAGGCCGCGCGCTCGATCAGGCCGAGACCGTCTGGAATTCCGAGCGGTCTTATTTTTGGCTGCCACACTCGATCGTGCCGTCAGGCCGCGAGGCGACTTGGCGGCCTTTTCGGCGACGACAGCCGACAACACTCCAACTCTCTATTGTACGGCAAGGGTCAAGGGGTGGGTCCGGGCCCCGGATATTTTTCTGTGGTGGTTTCCCTTTTTTTGCGCCGCAGAAAAACCAGAAAAATCGGGGATCCTGTTCAAAAATTGTTCAAAAATTTCGGACTGGACACTTGGGTGAATGAGACAAAAGCCTCGAGCGTGCCATCCACGCGTAGCGGTCACGCGGCACAAAGGGTCGGTGAACACGAAGTTTTCGTCGCGTCACCTCAGTGCTCTCAGCACTAAAGCTCGGTCTCGAGGGCTCCGCGGCGCTGGAGGAGTTGGGCGACGAGGGAGCAGAGGGTGGCCCAGACCAGGCCTGCCGTCCAGCCCGCCAGCACGTCGGTCGGGTAATGGACGCCGAGGTAGACGCGGCTGCAGCCGATCACGAACGTCAAGAGCAGGGCCACCATCAGGAAATAGAGCCGCAACCGCGGGTGCCTCAGTTCGAGGCGGCTCAAAAGCGTTCCCAGGGTGAGATAGATGATGGCCGACATCATCGAATGGCCGCTGGGGAAGCTCGTGGAGTAGGCGGCACTGAGATGCGGAACAACCGACGGTCGAGGGCGGGTGAAGATGGCTTTGAGGCCCGTACTGAGCAGCAGTCCGCCCAGGGCGGCGGCCAGTAAAAATCGCACGGCCCTTTTTTTGCCGTCCAGGCGTAAAAAAATCGCTACGATCGCAACCAGGAAGATCAGGACCGCGTAGCCCCCAAGTGCCGTGACATCGCGGGCGACGTCCTGAAGCCACTCGGGTCCGCGGGGAATGGCCGGATGGTCGGGCTCCCGCAGCCCGCGCATGATCTGCTCGTCGAAATGCTGCGTGGCGCCGATGGTGACTTCATGGCCGAGCTGCAGGAAAGCGGCCGTTCCCAGCACGACGATCAACAGCCGGATGACAAACAGCAGCCTCTCTTCGTCGAGGTTGCGAAGCGACTTCACGAGCCCGGCAAACACGTCGTGCGACTCCCTCTCCCTCACCGGCGGCCGGACGGCCCGCCAACTGTGTTATCTCAGAAGCACGAGTTGCCTGCCATCCTGTGTGTGAAGAGGAGTTTAAGCCGCGGCTGTTCCCTCGCCGGTTGCCGCGGGGGCTGGCGGCTGAATGGGGACCAGGCGTTTGGCGTCGCGGGCCTTGAGGTCGAACAGGCCGAAGATCTCGGAGGCGGTGAGGCTCAGCGAGGCGTTCGTCGTCTTGCCGTCGCCCAGGACCGACTCGAACAGTTCTCGCTTCTGGCGGAGGACCAGGTCGATCCGCTCTTCGATCGTGTCTTTGCAGATGAAGCGGGTGACGATGACCGGGCTTTTTTGCCCGATGCGGTGCGCCCGGTTGATTGCCTGGTCCTCGACGGCCGGGTTCCACCAGCGGTCAAACAGGAAGACATACCCGGCAAACTGCAGATTGAGTCCGACCGCCCCTGTGCCGTAACTCATTAACAACAGATGTTTGTCCGGGTCCTCGCGGAAGCGTGTCAAAATCGGTTCCCGCTTCGGCGTGGGGACGCCGCCGTGATAGACCAGCGGACCAAAGGGGGCCAGCCGCTCCTCGAGCCAGTCGATCGTTTTGGTCCACTGGCTGAAGAGGATGGCCTTGCCGTTGCTTTGGGCGATCTCCTCCATTTCGGCCAGTAGCCGCTCTAATTTGGCACTCTCGCCGGTGAGGGGGTCGAAATTCGTGATTTGCTTGAGCCGCAGGACGAGCTCGAAGACGTGCTGCACGGAGATCGATTCGCCCAGTTCATCGAGGTGGATGATGCCCTCTTTTTCCGCGATTTTGTAGGCGTGCTGCTGGGCGGGGGTCAGCTCGAGGTACTCGTCGCGATCGAGCCGCGGCGGCAGGTCGGTCATCACGAGGTCTTTGGTGCGGCGGAGGATATACGACTTGGAGAGCCGCTGGAGCTGCTTGATATCGCACTCTGCGCGGGGCGGCACGACTTCCATGAATTCGTAGAGCGAGACCAGCTCTTCGGGCCGGTTCTCGATCGGTGTCCCGGTCAGAGCCCAGCTCCGCCGCCGCGGAATCGAGCGGGCGACCTGGGCGGTGCGGGATTCGCGATTCTTGACCCGCTGGGCCTCGTCGAGGACGAGCAGATCAAACCGAGGAAATTCCTTGGTGTCGATGTTTTCCAGGTCGCGGGCCATCAATTCGTAATTGGCGACCAGGATATTAATGCCCGGCATCGTCCACAGCATCTGACGGCGAGCGGCGTCCCCTTCCAGGATGATGACGGGGAGTTCCTCGGCCCACAGCTTGAACTCCCGCTTCCAGTTCGGAATGAGCGGCTTGGGGCAGACCAACAGGACGCGGCGGGCCTGGGCACTCCGCATTAAGAGCCGAATGGCCGTGATGGTTTGCATCGTCTTGCCGAGGCCCATCTCGTCGGCCAAAAGAGCCGACTTCTGTGAGAAGAGCCAGGCAATCCCCTCGTATTGGAAGGGGAACGGCTCGAAGGGCATCACCAGTTCCTGGCCGGAGAGCCACGATTCAAGCGGCGGCTGCAGCAGATAAAACAGCCGGTCTTGCAGCGACAGGGCGTCGGACGGCGGCCGCAGCTTGGTCCGCCGGGGCTTCGGAGGGCCGACGTGCGGATCGGGAATCGCGTCGACCGGTGCGGGCGGGTCGAGACGGCGGAGGTTCTCTTTTTTTTGTGCGTCGGTTTCGATTTTCGGCGGCAGGAGGAGGACTCCCTCCGGAAAAGTCACTCCGAAAGTTTCGACTTTCTGACGCCGCGCCTTCCATTCGGGGATGAGCGACAGGCGTTCCAGCAGGTTCAGGGCCGACGCGTCGACGTGCGGCGTGCGGTGCAGGGCACCGTTCACTCCGGCGGGAAAGACGTCGGTGCCGAGTTCCAAGTGGACTCGCGAGCATCCGACCTCATCGGCTCCGTCGGCCGATTGGAGGCGGACGTCGGATGAGGGGACCGTCTCTGTCACCGTCCGGCTCCGGATTGGGCAGTTTCGTTGAGAGCTTCGCGAACGCGTTCAAACGGCTCGCGCAGGTCGGCGTCTTGCGGAACGGTGGAGGCGCCACGCTCGGCGACGGCCTGGTCGTCCGCGTGGGCTGCGTGGAACCGCAAGATTTGCCGGCCCAGGCGAAATACCGGCGTCGTGCCGGTCGCTGGCGATTCGGAATCCTGCGCGGCTGGGTTTTCCGCGGACTGGTCGGCCTGCGCCGACGCTTCCGCGGGGCGAACGGGCTCGTCGACGCACGCCACGGGGATCGAGATCAAATCTCGCAGCGGCAACAGGTCGTTCCGTTCGGTCAGCACGAGGTGCGGCTTGACGCCGACTTTTTCGATGAGCGTGCGGCCGATCAGGTCGCCTAGAACGTACGGGATCAACGTCGGCCCGTACAGGATTTCTTGAGCCCGGTTCGGCTTGAGCGGGGCCGTGCATTGGAATTCGAGCGGCCGGCCGAAGTGATTCGTCACCAGCAGCCCACCCACGAAACCCCGTTCGGGAACCTCGATTGCCGTCAAAAAGCCGAGCCGGAAATTCTCTTTGCCGCTCTCCACCGTCATGGGCAGCCGATTCCTGGAAGTTTTGAGAGGCCGACAGACAACTCTGGCAACGTTTGAGGCCGTTGGCGCGTGGCGGACCACTGACGGACTTTTCTGACGGACTTTTCCGCCGGCGCTGACCTTTGATCGACGCCCCGAATGGAACGACTTGAGCAATCGCCCGGCCGGCGGTCAGGCCGCCGATTTGCACAAAATCTGCTGTCCGGATTGAAGATGCGGCTCAGGCGGACCGCCTGGAATTTCCTTTGTCAGGGCGTCCGTCTCGTCGGGTCGCGCCGTGTTTGGGAGACTTTGCCGCTAGTGCCGGCTCGGGCCCTTGCGTTATCTTCAACGAGGCTGCCGGTAAAGAGCCCGGCGAGAAAGTGATCAATGATGCCGACGCTTCCGGAATCCCTGAGCCGAGACGAGCTAAAAGACCGGCAGGAAGCCCGATTGCGTCAATTGATTAACGAGGTCCTGCCACACAACGCCTTTTGGTCCAAGCGTTTTGCCGCGGCCGGAGTCAAGCCGCACGACTTATGGACCCTCGACGACCTGGCCCAACTACCCCCCACCGATAAGCAATCATTGGTGGAGGATCAGATTGCCTCGCCTCCGTATGGCTCAAACCTGACCGGGCCGCCAAGTCGATACTGTCGCTTGCATCAGACCTCTGGCACGACGGGTACACCGCTCCGCTGGCTCGACACGGCGACGAGTTGGGATTGGGTCGTCTCGTGCTGGCTGCAGATTTATCGAATCACCGGCGTGACGGCCGACGACGTGATCGCGTTTCCGTTTTCCTTCGGTCCCTTCCTCGGCTTTTGGGCCGCGTTCGACGGAGCCTTTCGGCTTGGTGCGTTGTGCCTGCCGGCGGGGGGCCTTTCGAGCGAGGGCCGGCTGCAGATGATGCGCGACAATTCGGCCACCGTCGTCTGCTGCACGCCGACCTATGCGCTCCGTTTGGCGGAGCTCGCTAAGGACGAGGGGGTCGACCTGGCAAGGGGGACGGTTCGGTCGCTGATCGTTGCCGGCGAGCCGGGGGGAAATATTCCGGCGATTCGCGACCGGATCGAGCATCTGTGGGGAGCACGGATTTTCGATCATTGGGGGATGACCGAATTGGGCCCGCTGGCGGTCGAGTGCCCGGAAAATCCCGGAGGCATTCACGTCCTCGAGAGCGAATGTATTGCCGAAATCCTCGACCCCGTCTCCGCCCAGCCGGTCGAGCCCGGGACCGAGGGCGAGTTGGTCGTGACCAACCTGGGCCGAATTGGCTCTCCCCTTTTTCGCTATCGCACGGGTGATTTAGTCCGAGCCGATCCCGAGCCGTGCCCGTGCGGCCGCAGTCTCCTGCGGCTCAATGGCGGTATCCTGGGCCGGATCGACGACATGTTCACGATCCGCGGGAACAATGTTTTCCCGGCCAGCATCGAAGCGATTCTGCGTCAGTTCACCGACATCGTCGAGTACCGCATTGATGTCGAAACCCGGCGATCGATGCAGCACGTGAAGATTACGATCGAGCCCCACAACGGCGCCGAAGGGGACGCTCTTTCGGAAAAAGTCAGCCGGGCCGTGAAGGATCGTCTCCACTTCCAGGCGGAAGTGATCGTCGCCGCGCCGGCGCGCTTCCGCGATTCGAATTGAAAGCCCGTCGGTTCTTCCGGGCGCCAGGCGATGGCGGCGTGAAGTGACGTCTGCGCAAAAAAGGAACGTGAGAACATGGCACAGCTTCAGAATCGCGTGGCCCTGGTGACAGGGGCTGGCCGGGGGATCGGACGGGCGATTGCCGAGGCTCTCGCCGCCGAAGGGGCAGCCGTTGCCCTGGCCGCGCGGTCGACCAAAGAACTTGAGGAAACGGTCGCGACGATCGCAGCGGCCGGCGGAAAGGCGCGGCCCTTTGTGGCCGATTTATTTAATCGTGCACAGACTTTGGAACTGCCAGGAAAGGTGCGCGAGGCGCTTGGCCCCATCGACATTCTGGTCAACAACGCGGGCATCGGCGGGAGTGCCTCTCCCGGCCCGCTGCTCGAGATGAACGTCCCGTATTGGGACCAGACGCTCGAATTGAATCTCACGGTCCCGATGCTCCTCTCGAAAGCCGTGCTGCCCGAAATGCTCCGCCGCCGCTGGGGCCGAATCATCATGGTCGCATCGATCGCCAGCAAGGTCGGCTCGTTCCACGGAGCCGCTTACGCCGCCAGCAAACACGGCCTGCTGGGCCTGACGCGGTCTTTGGCCCTCGAAGTCTGCAAAGACGGGATCACGGTCAATGCGATTTGCCCCGGGCCGGTCAAAACCTTGATGAACGACCGGCGGATCGAATACGACGTCAAACGGCTCGGAGCGGATCCCGAGGAATATGAGCAGGGGATGACGCCGATCGGTGGCCGTTTGGTGCCGGAGGAGATCGCGCCGATGGCCGTCTATTTAGCAGGCGACTCGGCCCGCATGATCACGGGTCAGGCGTTCAACATTTGCGGGGGTTGCGTAATGTCCTAAGGCCCCGCCGTGCTTGACGTGCCCATATTTTACGGGAATGATTGAGTCTGAAATCGGAGTCCGTGCTGTTCTCGTCGGACGCCGAACAAATTCTAGCGGAAACGAGTGAGAGGCATGCGACAGCAACGCCGCACGAAAGCCGGCCGCACGCGATTATGGATCGTGTGTGCCGTGCTGGCCGCGTCGCTGTGGCGTGGTCCCGTTCCCTGGATTCACTCGCACGAGACGCTGGAAGCGCAGGGATTACCGGAGGCCGCGCTGGCCTGGCATGTCCATCACTTGCATCCGCACGAGAGCGGACACGAGGTCTTCGGCTGGCATGTGCATCTGACGTATCCGTGGGATGTTTCGAACGAGCCGGCCGCTCCGTCCGATCCCAATTCGCCTAAGCCGCGAGCCGTCTATGACATGCCGTACGTCGTTTCGCCCGCTGCGCCGGCAGTCGACGTTGACCGTCATGCCGCCTCATGGCTCGCGGACGTCCCCTTGCACACAGGATGGGCGATGGGCGACGCGCAAGCGGGCGCCTTATGCCTCGCGGGGCGACATTTCCCGCAATTTCATCCTTCGAAGGTGTCACTGCGCGCATTGATTTGCGTCGCGCGCTGCTGACTGCACATTTTGCGTGGCATTGCCAGTTCGTCCCCTGCTTGACGAACGACCGCTGACTGTTTGCCACGCTTGCCGATGACGGCCCGCTCTTCAGGCCTGGGCCGCATCATTGCGCTTCGCTGACGTGTCGTCGTTTACTCCTCGGATGTTGACCGATCGCCCGAACGGATCGTCGCGCTTGAGAAGACGCCTGCCATGAGAATTCGAATTGTTGCTGCGGCTGTTTCACTGCTTGTGTTATGCGGCGTGGCCGTGGCTTGGACGCAACTCCACCGAGGAAAAGCGTTCACGGCCGCCGACGCGCGTGCCGAGGAGCGGGACCAAAAGAAAGCCGATCCGAACATCGTCATTGTGGGCGATGAAAAACTCTCTTCGCTCGATCTTCGCATGCAGCCGGCCGAACGCCACGTCCTGCGCGAGATTCACGTCGTCCCCGGGCGGATCGAATATGACGACTCGCACCGCGTTGACATTCGCGCCGCGGCAAACGGAATCCTCGTTCAGATGCGTGTCATGCCGGGCGACCGCGTCGTGTCCGGACAGGTGCTGGCGACTGTGAGCAGCCCGGAAATCGGCTTGGCGCGAACCGAAGTCCACCATGCCCACGAAAACTGGGAGTTGGCTGCCAAGAAGCAGGAATGGGTCGAAGAGACGTCGAAAAACGTGGCGGCGCTCGTCGAGGGGCTCAAAAGCCGCACGCCGATGAACGACCTCGAGAATCAGTTTCGCGGCAAAACGCTCGGCAAGGCTCGGGAAAAGTTGATGTCGACCTATTCGCGGTTTTGGTTGGCGGAAAATCTCTCCAAAAGTGCCGAAACGGTCGGCCGCGATGTCCTGCCGTCCGTCACGGTGATGGAACGGCTCGCGGAACGTCGCAGTGCCGAGGCCGCGCTGCGGGCTGCCTGTGAACAAGCTGGATTCGATCTTCTCGAGGAGAAACGAGCCGCGGAGATCGCAGCCGGCGATGCCTTGCGCCGACTGCACATTGCCCAGGAGCAGCGGACCGCCCTGCTTGGCTATGCGAACGATGCGGTCCCCGAGGAGGCGACCGCCGGGGATGTTCTGTCGCGTGTCGAGATGCGGGCGCCCATTGCGGGCACCATCGAGGAGAAACACTTCGCCCCATCAGACCGCGTGAAACCGGCGGATGTGATTTTCGTGCTGGCCGACGCCAAATCGCTGTGGGTCGCCGCCGATATTCGTGAGCAGGACTGGCTGGCGCTCAGCCTGGAGCCGGGCCAGGAATTATCGGTCGACACGCCCGCCCTTCCCGGATGCACGCTCAAGGCGCGTTTCAAACGCACGGGCCGGCGCGTCTCGCCGGAAACCAATTCGGTTTCGCTCGTGGCGGAGATTGCCAATCCAAATGGCCTGTTGCGGCCCGGGCTCTTTGTTCGCGTCTCGATCCCGATCGGCCTGCCGAAAGATGTCCTGTGCACGCCCGCTGCCGCGGTCGTCCAACACGAAGGGGCCAAATTCGTCTTTGTTCAGACCGGCCCGAAGACCTTTCGCCGGGCGGACGTGACGACCGGCCTCACCACCGACGGGGCCGTCGAAATCCTGAGCGGTCTCAAGATCGGAGATCCGATCGTCGTGCAAGGGGCCACGGCGCTCAAGGCGGAAATGCTCGTTCCAACACTGGCGAAGGAGGATTGACGTGCTTTCGCGCCTGATTGAATTCTCGATCGCCAACCGCCTGCTCGTCATCAGCATGACGCTGTTGGTCGCCATCGGAGGCGCTTATTCCGCCACCCATCTGCCGATCGATGCCATTCCCGACATGACGAATGTTCAGGTACAGGTGCTGACCGATGCCGGCTCGCTGTCGCCGGTCGAGGTCGAGAAATACGTCTCCTATCCGATCGAGACGGCGATGGCCGGCTTGCCGCGCGTGGAACAGATCCGCAGCGTGTCGAAATTCGGTCTCTCGGCCGTCACGATCGTGTTTGTCGAGGGGACCGACGTTCAATGGGCCCGCCAACTGGTCTCGCAGCGGCTGGTGACAGCCGCCACGAAGATTCCCACCGGTTTTGGCGCGCCCGAGCTGGGACCGATGGCCACCGCGCTCGGCGAAATCCTGCAGTTCGAGGTGCGGGGCCGAGGCCGCTCGCCCATGGACCTCCGCACGCTGCTCGAATGGGAGATTGCTCCCAAGCTCCGTGAAGTGCCAGGGGTCACCGAAATCAACGCCCACGGCGGCTTCTACAAGTCGTTCGAGATCCGCCCGAATCCCGACCGGCTCAACAGCGATCACCTTTCGCTCGAAGATGTCTTCCGCCGTGTCGAGGAAAACAACGAGACGGCCGGTGGCGGCTATGTCGTCCACAACGGAGAGCAGCGATTTATCCGTGGCATCGCCCTCTTGAAAGGAGTCGAAGACATCGAGGGCATCGTGCTCCGCCGCGAAGCGGATGGAACGCCGATCCTCATTCGGGATGTCGCCACAGTCGCCGTCGCCCCGCTGACCCGGCAAGGAGCTGTCACCCGCGACGGCCGCGGCGAAGTCGTCATCGGCATGGTGATGATGCTCTACGGCGAGAACTCCCGGCAGGTCGTCCAGCGGGCAAAGGCCCGGCTCGCAGAGATTGAGCGGACGCTTCCCGAAGGGGTCAAACTCGAGGTGGTTTACGACCGCTCGTCCCTCATTGGACGAACGCTGAAGACGGTCCTCACCAATCTGACAGAAGGGGGCTTGCTGGTCATCGTGGTCTTGCTGGCCATGTTGGGGAGCGTCCGTGCCGGCCTATTGGTCACCCTGGCGATTCCCCTGTCGATGCTGTTTGCGGCCAACCTGATGGCGGCCACCGGAGTGACCGCGAGCCTGATGAGCCTGGGGGCCATCGATTTCGGGCTGATCGTCGACAGCTCGGTGATCATGGTCGAGAACTGCGTCCGCAGGCTAGCCCATCCGTCCGACGGTCGATCGCGACTTGAGATCATTCATGACGCGGCCGTCGAGGTTCGCAAGCCGACCATATTCGGCGAACTGATCATCGCCATTGTCTATATCCCCATCCTCGCACTTCAGGGGACAGAAGGAAAACTGTTTAAGCCGATGGCGCTCACCGTGCTTTTTGCGCTCTGCGGTTCGCTCATTTTGTCGATGACGTTCATGCCGGCGCTGGCGACGCTGATGTTGCCGCGAAACCTGCGCGAAGGGGATGTCTGGCTCGTGCGGCGGGTCAAGCAGCGCTACGAGCCGCTCGTCCGCCGGTGTCTCGCGCGTCCCGTGTTCACGGTGGGAGTCGCGGTGGTCGTTTTCGCCATCAGTATTCCTGTGGCTTGGACGCTCGGCGCGGACTTCATGCCCCACCTGCAAGAAGGGGACCTGTTGATCGAAGCCTATCGCCTGCCGACGGCCACACTCGAAGACTCGACGGCCATGACGACGCAGGTCGAAAAAGAACTGCTCAAATTCCCCGAAGTCCGCACGGTCTTTTGCAAAACGGGCCGCCCGGAGATTGCCAACGACATGATGGGGGTCGAGGAGACCGACATCTGGGTGATGCTCAAGCCGCGCGATCAATGGCCCGCCGTGCGCTCGGCCGACGAACTCGGCGAAGAGATGACGAAGGTGTTGCTCGAGCGCGTTCCGGGGGCGAACTTCTCTCCCACGCAACCGATCGAGATGCGGGTTCACGAGCTGGTCGCCGGTGTGAAAGCCGACGTCGCCGTTCTGCTCTACGGCGACGACCTGACGATTTTGGCCGATCGGGCCAAGGCCATTCAGCAAGTCTTGCGCAGCATTCCCGGCAGCGCCGACGTCAAAACGAGCTTTCAGGCCAATCTCTCGACCGTGCGAATCGAGCCGAATCGAGAGGCGCTGGCCCGATACGGCATCGATGCCTCACAGGTCATGAACGTCGTGGCCTCACTCGGCGGGCGTCCGGTCGGGCAGGTTTTCGAAGGTCGCGCGCGGTTTCCGATACGCGTGCGGATTCCGGAGCCGTGGCGAACGAGTCCTTCGCTATTGGAACAGCTTCCGGTGGCCCTGGCGGGTGGGAAACCTGTTCCGCTGCGAGAGTTGGCGAACATCGTCCTCGAGGAGACGCCGCCGACCGTCGAACATGAGTCGGGTCGGCGCCGCACGTTTGTCGCCGCCAACGTTCGCGGCCGCGACGTCGTCGGCTTTGTCAACGAGGCCCAAGAGGCCATCCGACGCCTCGTTCCCTTGCCGCCGAATTACGAAGTTCGTTGGGGAGGCGATTTTCAGAATCTGCAGTCGGCCAGCCTTCGCCTGGCGATGATCACGCCGATCGTCCTGATGGTGATCTTTTTACTGCTTTACACGACGTTTGGATCGGGACGGCTCGCCCTGTTGATCTTCCTGGCCGTTCCCATGGCGGCTTCGGGCGGCGTGTTCGCGCTTGCCCTTCGCGGAATGCCCTTCAGCATTTCGGCCGGCGTTGGATTCATCGCCCTGTTTGGAGTGGCCGTCTTGAACGGCCTGGTGTGGGTCAGCGCGGCCGAACATGCCCGCGAAGCGGGGCAGGATCCGCTGACGGCCAGCCACGAGGCGGCCCTCGTTCGCTTGCGTCCCGTTTTGATGACGGCCCTCGTCGCGAGTCTTGGATTTTTGCCGATGGCTCTCTCGACGAGCGACGGGGCCGAGATGCAGCGCCCCTTGGCAACCGTCGTGATCGGCGGCGTGATCACCTCGACCCTATTAACCTCGCTGGTCGTGCCGGCGATTTATCCTTGGTTCGCTCCGCGGAAGGTGGACGTGACGTAGGCGAAGCTCCGCCGTCTGCGTATCGCATCTGATTATTCGTCGTCGCTCCGGATCTCGAGGGCGACTTTGCCCATGAATCCGCGGCGTAGCAGGGGGTCGGCCGGTTGCTCGATCTGCGTTTCGGCGGCCAGCACGTTCGTTGATTCCAAGGAAGCAGTGATCGTGATTCGCTCGGGAGACTCAGAGGACGCATCACGCACTTCGCCGACGCAATGGTGATTGAGACTCACGACCCACACGCCCGGCCATTGCTCAAAGAGAAGGTCGACTTGCTCGTTCGGTCCGAGGTTCGTCGGCCGGTGAAATTTGCGGGTCAGGCAGACCCGCCCGGCCCGTCCGGAAAACAGCTCGTTCCACTCGGCCGGGAGACGGATTCTTTGCGCGGATTCGTCCGGTCCACTCGTCCATTCGAGTTGCCAGGGACCTCGAAGCTGAATGCGATGGCGTGACATCAGCGGTCGCCGCTGCCGCAAACGGGAAACAGGGCAGCTCGGAAGCGCAGATCGGTCTCGCGATCGAGCCAAAGTGTCGGACGCGCCCCTGAGTGTCTCGGGGGAAAAGAGGGACCGGTCCAAACTTCTCTGCCCGTCAAGGTTTGCGTCCTTTTTTCTGGACCGCGTGAACCTGATGAAGATCTCAATAAGAGCTCGAAGGGATCGCTAGTGGCATAGGATAGGATGAGCTATACTCCGGACGCAAATTAAGGACAAGGATCGTTTGCTCCCGGCGACGACGCGCCGGTCCGTGGGTCGGCTGCAGAGTCGTCGACAGAACACGAATTGATTCGGTTCCGAACGGGAGCACCGTCGTTTCGCCTATACCGCAGCTAGCGGCGGACGAGGTTCTCTACAAGGTCGTAGAGTCATGCATCAACCGTCTCTTCCTGTCACGGCTGATCCCGTGACGTCCCCCCCTGTTCAATTGCCGGTCCCTCTCACCGTGAATGAGCCATCCGCCAACGCATCGGAAGCAACGAACAAACCGACCGCCACGTTCAAGCTCCATCGCAAGACCTACTCGCTGATGGGAGTGCAGATCGTCGGTACCGGGTCGTATGTCCCGGCGAACGTGGTGACCAACGAGGAACTCAAGCAGACGCGGGGGTTCGATCCGGCTTGGATCGAACAGCGATCGGGCATCCTCCAGCGCCGGCACGCGCCGGCCGAACTGGCAACCAGTGACATGTGTACGGAAGCCGGTCTGCGGGCGATGCGGGCTGCGCAGGTCACACCGGAAGAGATCGACCTCTTGGTCGTGGGGACGTTCACGCCCGATCACTTCTGTCCGTCGAC
Organism: uncultured Planctomycetaceae bacterium; assembly: GCA_963833105.1. Lineage (GTDB taxonomy): Bacteria > Planctomycetota > Planctomycetia > Planctomycetales > Planctomycetaceae > DASPSM01. Next base: position 290,401 of record CAWHWU010000022.1, on the reverse strand, counting down.
CGCTTGTCTGGTGCAGCATCGTCTTGGACTGGAAGTCCCGGCGTTCGACGTCTCCGCCGCCTGCTCTGGATTCATGTATGCACTGACGACCGCGGCCCAGTACATCGGCACGGGTAACGCGAAGACGGCGCTCGTAATTGGCGGCGACACGAATAGCCGCTTTATGAACCCGTTGGATCAGCGCGTGTTTCCTCTCTTCGGAGACGGTGCGGGGGCCGCGGTCGTGACGCGCGGTGCGCAAGCCAGGGGCTCTTACGCTACCAACTCGGAGCGGACGGCGGCGGTGGACCGATGTTGGTGATTCCCGGCGGCGGGACGCGCCAACCGATGACAGCGGATCTGATCAAAGCGGGTGGCCAATACGTGAAAATGGACGGACGCAACGTCTTCAAATGGGCCGTTCGCGCTCTCTCCGATACGGTCGTTCTCGTGCTGCAAGAGGCCGGTCTGACAGTGCACGACGTTTCGCTCTATTTGCTCCATCAGGCGAATATCCGCATCATCGATGCGGCCGTCGAGCAGCTCGGCATCCCCCCCGAGAGGGTCTTCAATAACATTCAGCGCTACGGCAACACCTCGGGCGGATCAATCCCCCTCGCGCTCGACGAGGCCTTCCGCGCCGGTCGTATCAAGCCGGGCGATACGCTGCTCATGAGCGGTTTTGGAGCGGGACTCACGTGGGGCACGGCGCTCTTCCGCTGGTAGCGCGTGGCTGGCATCCGACGCCAGGGCCGTGCTAAAACGGGGCAAGCGATTGCACAACACGTTTGGCGGTCCGCAGTCGCGTCTTTGTCACCGCTGGCGGTGATGGGCACCGGAGCTTCGCCATGAAATTGGGCATGATCACCTACCAGTGGGGGGCCAATTGGGACCTTCCCACGATCTTTCGAAACTGCACGCAGACCGGTTACGAGGGCGTCGAACTACGCACCACGCACAAGCACGGAGTCGAAGTCACGCTGAGTAAAGCGCAGCGGACCGACGTGCAGAAAAAGTTTGCCGATTCGGGAATCGAGCTCGTCGGGTTCGGCTCGACGTGTGAATTTCACAGTGCCGACCCAGCGGTCGTCAAAAAGAACGTCGAACTCACCAAAGAGTTCATCGTCCTGGCCCATGACTGCGGCGGCGGCGGAGTCAAAGTTCGCCCCAACGGTCTCGTCAAAGGAAAAGATCGCAAGGGAACGGCCGAGCAGATCGGAACGGCACTTCGTGAATGCGGTCAGTTCGCGGAGGGCTACGGCATGGAGGTTCGCCTGGAAGTGCACGGAAAGCAAAGCTCGAACTTATCCCTGATCAAAGACATCATGGCCGTCGCCAATCATCCGAGCGTCGGCGTCTGCTGGAACTCGAATCGTAGCGACATTGTGGGCGGCTCGATCAAAGCGAATTTCGACCTCATCAAGAACAAGCTGGGCCGGACGTGCCACATCAACGAGCTGTATTCGGGCTACCCGTACCGGGAGCTATTCTCGCTGCTCCGTTCCGCCGGTTTCGAGGGTTATTGCCTCGCCGAGTGCCAGGCGACGAGCGATCCTCTGCAGGTGATGCGCGATTACCGCGCGCTGATGGCAGGAATTGTCACGCCCCGGCGATAAGACCGCGTAAACACTCGAGTCACGGCGACGGCAGAGTCGGCCGGTTCGGCGTCGGTGCGGCTGGAGCGTCTCCCTGGCCGTTCGGAGAACGAACGGCCGGCGCGGCTGCCGGTGCGGCGGCGAAGTCCCCTTCGGGCGGTCGTTCGATGACAGGCTGGTCGGAGGCCGCGACACCCACCAGCGGAAGCAAGTCGTCGGCTTCCTTTTCTTCCGGCATGTAGACTTCGTGGAAGTCGGTCGCGTCGTCGACTTGCCGCAAGAGAAGGTAGATCACCGTCGCGGCCGTCCAGAAATAGCTGGCGACGAAGCCGGAGACCAGGACGGCCACCGCCTGCATCCAGGCGCCGGCGAAATACGTTCCGACGCTGAGCTGGCCGGAGGGGTGACCGGTTAACAGGCCCGGGCCGCCGATGGAGTCGGTGCGCCCAAGAGCAGGCCGCCGGTCGACCGATTGCCGAGGCTCGACGCGACTCCCGCCGCAGAAAGATAAGCCACGAGTGATGCCACCACGTACACGAATGTGATGACGATCGCGCCGTAGACAAACGCAACGACGGCGAACCACAAATAGTGCCACGGGCGGCTGAAGACGTAGCTGTATGCCCGGCTGAAGCCGTCAAATCCGTCGCTGGCTTCGGTGCTGATCGTCGCATACATCAACGGCCAGCCAACCGCCGCCCCGATCAAGATTAAGGCCATCACGAAGCCGAACAGCAGTTCCAGCCCCCAGAGCAGTCCGAGAAGGGGAGGCCCGACGACCGGCAACCGACCCAGAAGACCGCCGATCACGCACAGGATCCAGAAGATGCCGATACCGCCGACGGGCAAGAGCGTCGCCGTCATGTAGGAAGGAAAATTTGTCAGTGAAAACGACAGGGCCGATCGAAGTGTGATCTTGGTATCGCGGGTCTGCTCGACCGCCGCGATGCGGCACATCGCCCCGCCGATAACTGCCCAAATACAGAGCGCCGACAACAGCCGCGTCCACGCGAACGTCTTCTGGCTCCAGGTGGCGTCGGCTTGCAGGATCGTGTGTAAAGGGATCACGACACTCCGCGCGGGCGCAGCACAGCGCCCCAGTCGGCCCCGGCGACGACGAGGCCTCGCCACGGATTCTGCAAAAGTCCCTCGGGCACGGCCCGAGAATCGACGGCTTGCGGCCTCTCATTCCAGCCAAACGTCACATCGATTTTGTCGCGGGCCGGTGCAAACGGCAGGTGCGAAAGGACCGCGTCGCCACAAACCAGGAGGGCCACGCCGACCGATCCCAAGAGGAGCATCCGCAGGTCGATCGCGGTGTGAAAAACCCGGAACAGGCGGACCCAGGGAAACGTTCGTTTCCAATCGATTTTCGACAACTCAAGCGAGTTTTCGATCATCCAAGGACGCCGCAGAGTTGATGGAAGTCATGATTTGGCAGCAAACAGCCATTATAGCCGAGTGGCGAACCGGCGAAACAAGGCGTTGGGCCCCGGCAGAACGATTTTTGGGGCAACGTGTTTGTCGCATCTTCCCCGAGGAGCAGATGAATTCTCATTCATAATCTCGCGGAGTCTTGGAGCAGAAAACGGGAAAGGTTGAAAATGGGCACGCCGTCGAATGCGTGCTGCTTCGACGGCCATTCGATCCCGCACCTGCATTGAAGGGAGGCTGAGATGAGGTCGATGCTGACAGTCTGCGCCGCGGTTGGAGTCATCGCCGTGATGCCCGCGCTCGGCACGCCGGCGATCGCCGCGGACGCCCCGTATCACGTGGCTCAGGTCTTCCATATTGGCGGCAAAGGGAACTGGGACTATGTAACGGTCGATTCGAAGCACAAGCGACTTTATGTGCCGCGCACCACGCACACGATGGTCCTCGATGCCCAAACGGGCAAACTGATTGCCGATATCCCCGGTCAGAAGGGGAACCACGGCGTCGCGCTGGTTGCGGACGCCGGCCGCGGCTTTATCACCGACGGCAAGGACGGCTCGGTTGTGATTTTCGACCTGACGACGAACGAGGTGCTCGGCAAAGTCAAAACCGCAGACGACGCCGACGCCATCCTCTACGATCCGAGCAGCCGCAAAGTTCTCGTCAACTGCGGCGACGCCGGGCAGGTCGTGCCGATCTCGCCCAGCGTCAATCCGAAGTCGGGGAGCGCCGAGAAACCAATCGACGTCGGCGGCAAACCGGAAGCTCTGGTTTCCGACCATCACGGAAAGGTCTTCGTCACAATCGAAGACAAGAACCAGGTCGCCGTGATCGACACGGCCGCGATGAAAGTCGTCGAAGAATGGCCGACCGCGCCGGGCGGCACGCCGGTCGGCCTGGCGATGGATCGCGAACACCATCGACTCTTTATTGGTTGCCGCAAGCCGCAAAAGCTGATTGTGATGAGTACGGAAGATGGCCGCGTTCTGGCCGACCTGCCCATCGGGGCCGGCTGCGACGGCACGCGGTTCGACAACGATGATATCTTCGCGAGTTGCCGTGACGGAAGTCTCACCGTCATCCGTGAGACGGCGCCGGCAAAATTCGAAGTCGTACAAACGCTCAAAACGCGGCCCGGTGCGAAGACGATGGGCGTCGACCACGCGACGCACTCGATCTATCTTCCGACCGCCGAATTGGGGCAAAAGCGGGATGCGCGCAATCGCCCTGTTCCCAAGCCTGACTCGTTTATGATCCTGGTCGTGCGCCCTCAGGGGTCTTGACGCTCGTTACGGCCAGAGGCCGAGACGCCCGAAGCTTGCCCCATCGGCCGACGATAGGCCATGGCCACCGTGCGCAAAGCGACAGCTCCACTTTGCTATCAAAACTGATTTCATTCGAATGGAAATTGGCGGTACAGCTCGACGGAGCGTCTGCGAAATGGTCCGGATAGAATCGACGCACAACGATTCTTTTTGGAGATGCTTCCGTGGATTTATTGACAACGATGGCCGGCTCCCTGATGGAAGGCTTCCTTCCGGCGGGCTGGGATTTAAAAAAAATCGACGCATGCGTCGATCCCGATCCGACGACGCTCACGCGGCGACAGTCCTGGTGGCACCCACGGTTTGAGCCCGTACTCTGCGACACGCTTGCCGATTTTGAAACGCTGCTGGGACATGAGATCGCACTCACGATCAAACAGAGCCGCGACGCCGGAGAGCAATTAATCCTGATTCTCCCCGTCGGGCCGATGGGGATGTACCGCTGGGTCGTCTATTTCTTGAGCGAATGGGGCGTTCCTTGCGATCACGTCCACGGCTTCAACATGGATGAATGGAGCGACGCCGAGGGGAAATCTTTGCCGGCCAGCGACCCCGGTTCGTTCGAGCGGGCGATGGAGGGGGCTTTCTACGGACCGCTGGGAAAATTGACCGTTCCGCCGAAACAGCGTGCGTTTACCACCCATGACGTGCTGCCGCATTACGCCGAGCGAATCCACGAGCTGCGAGCAAAGGCGCCAAGCTGGCGGTGATCTTCGGAATCGGCCGCGTCTGCCACATCGCGTTCTGGGAGCCGCACTTTGCCTCCGAGTTCGCGAGCGAAGCCGAGTGGAAACGCGAAACCCACCGGCTGGGCGCGAAACTGCACCCGCTGACGATCGAGCAGAACGCCATCACGAGCTTCAAGAGCCGCACGACGCTCGTGCCCGCTTTTGCCAACACGATCGGCCCGGGTCTTTTCCTTGGAGCGGACAAGATCATCGGTGGCTGCGACGGCGCGTTCGGTCGCGGCATGATGTGGCAGGGCTTGAGCGTGTGGATGACGCTTCGCCACGAGCCGACGCCGTGGATCCCGTCGACCTACATGCCGACGCAACCGGGGCGACTCTTCATCCTGCAGGAACTCGCCGGGCCCTTGGTGGCGGAGTGCAATTGATATTTTCGTCGCTCTGCGCGTTGCGGCAAGCGGCACGTGCTGACGAGCTGGCTATTGGCCAAATTTGTCAAATCTTGCCAATCGCGATAGAATCGCTGCGAGAGGATGGTCGCCATGGATACCATGAATATCGCATTGCCGAACAATTTAAAGGAATACGTCCAGCGGCGCGTCGAGCAAGGTGGTTACAGCAGCGCCAGCGAATACATTCGCGAGCTGATCCGCCTCGATCAACGGGAATCGGCCCAGGCTGTGCTGGAAACAGAGTTGTTAAAGGGACTCGCGAGCGGTCCGCCGCAAAAAATGACGGCCGCCGATTGGTCGGCGATCCGCGGAGACGTCAAGCGACGGATATCGTCCAGGAAGTCTCGTTGATTCATTTGAGTCCCGAATAAAACTCCCGCCACCCGCCGCGACTGAAATCGTCCGATCTCTGTCACGGAGCACCCCAAGCCATGGCGATGCGGCGACAGGTTTACTGTTTACCGCAAGCAAGAGTTGATCTGGTCGAAATTGCCAGCCGGATTGGCCGCGATAACAAATCGTCGGCGATCCGATTCATCGACGCTGTCGAAGGGACTTTCAAGACACTTCTGCGGTCGCCGCACCTCGGTTTACGCGGTGAATTTCGCTCGCCCCATCTTGCGGACATTCACCGATGGCGAGTCAAGGGCTTTGAGAATTACTTGATCTTCTATCGTACCCTCGCAGATGGCATCTCCGTGGTTCGCATTCTTCATGGAGCACGCGACGTTGACGCCATTTTTGACGACCGACCGTGACGGGCGTTTGTCGACCAGGCGAAACGCTTTTCGACTCACGGTTTTCTTAGCCCTTGGAATCGCCTTCCTGACTGTCGTCCTGGCGACGGATTCTCCGCCGCGAAGGGCCGATCGCACTGTGCCGGCGCGCTCGAGGATCTCTCACCACTCCTGGCGGCGAGCGTCGCTAAATTCAAGCTGCCAGGAATGGCCGCGGCGATTGTCGAGGGGAATCGCATCACGGCGATCGGAGTCGCCGGTCTCCGCTGCCGCGGGCAGGCGGAGAAGCTCACGGTCGACGATCTGTTTCATATCGGCTCCGATACCAAGAGCATGACCGCCACGGTCGTGGCCGTGCTGGTCGAAGAGGGGAAGCTCCGCTGGACGAGTTCGCCGGCCGATATCCTTCCCAAGGACGGCGTGTCGACAATCGACCCGGCCTGGAAGCGAGTCACTCTCGAAGAACTGCTGACGCATCGTGCCGGCATCCGGGCGAATCTCGATCTTGCGGGGCTGCTCTTGATCCGCGTGCTGGGGGAATCGCCGCAGAAAGAGCGACGTGACGTCTGCCGGGCCGTCCTCCGAAAGCCGCCGGAGAAAGAACCGGGGAAGGGCTTCCTTTATTCCAACATCGGCTATGTGATCGCCGGCGCCATGGCGGAGACGGTGGCCGGCAAGCCGTGGGAGGAGTTGATGCGCGAGCGGCTGTTCCGGCCGCTCGGAATGGCCAGCGCCGGTTACGGTCCGCCGGGAATGGCTCCCCCCAAATTGGCAAAGCCCGCGGGAAAAAAAACGGCATCGCAACAGTCTGCCGCGAGCCAGCCGTGCGGCCACACGGGCAACGGCACTCCCATGCCGCCGAGTTGGGACGCCGACAATCCAGCCTCGTACGGGCCGGCCGGCACCGTTCACGTATCGCTCGGCGATTGGGCCAAATACGCGTCGTTCCATTTGGAGGGCGAGCGGGGAATCGCCGTCATTCCTCCAGGAGCGAAGAGACCGCTCTTATCCGTCGAGTCGATCCGCCGGCTGCACGCGCCCTTTGGCGATACGATCCCGCCCGGCAACTCGCATTACGCGATGGGATGGGGCGTGAGCAAAATCGCAAAAACGGGCGAGCCGGCTCTGATCCACTTCGGCAGCAACGGCCTCTGGCTCGCCGGGATCGGTCTTTACCCGCAGCGGAACGTTGCCATCCTAGTCGTCATCAACCAGGGAGGCGCACACGCTCAGCAAGCCTGCAGCGAATTGATGCAGACCCTCCTCGCCCGCCAAGCTCGGCGCTGAACTTGCTTGCCGTTCTGATCGACCAGGATGGTGTAGCACCAGTTCCCCTCAAAGTTCTTGGGGGCGCTTCGGGAGCGACGAGCGGAGGCACGATCATGCGCCGACCGGGTTGCGTTTGTATGTTGATGAAACCGCCGGTCGCACGTTCTTTTTCCAACGTGGCAATTCGCGATTCGAGGGCCGCAATGCGGCCCTCCAGACGGGCGATGATGTCGCCGTTTTTCTGTCCGCTGGAGGCGTCGGCCGCGTTGAGCGCCGCGCAACGCAAGCCGACCACGGCCAGAAAGCTGAGGGCGATGATGCCAAAGCCGCCATAGAGTAATCGACGAGTCATTTTGCGATTCCCTCGTGCAAGCATTCCGGGTGGTCGGCGCAGGGACGTACCTGCCCGCGCGTGGCTGGACGCCCTCATCTTAACGAGCGGAAAGGTGCACGCAAGCTGAATTTCTGGCACGCGAGGAGCGCAGCCAAGGCCCCTCGTCGGTCTCCGAGAGCGCCCGCCAATGCTCAGCCGCCCGTCTCAGGCGACTTCGCCGAGCACCGTATCTTCGACGTAGATTGGCAACACCGGATCGTAATGGACCGACAGGGCGATCGCGTCACTCGGACGGCTGTCGATCTCGACGAGCTGGCCGTTGGATCGGACGCGGACGATCGCGTAATACGTGTGGTCCATCAGGTTGTTGATCACGATGTCCTGGACCTCGCCTCCCAACTCCTGAATCGCGCTCTTGAGCAGGTCATGCGTCAGGGGACGGGTGGGGATCTCGCCTTTCACGCGGCGGTCGATACTCATCGCCTCGAACATGCCGATCAGGATCGGAAACATGCGTTGTCCGTCGACCTCGCGCAGATAGATGATCTGCTCGTTGCTCACGTCGCTGATCACGATCCGAGCCAACTCCATCCGCACGAGCACCGGCAATTCTCCCGCCAACGATGAGTCAATCTGAGGATTGTTGCGAAGACGCGTTGATGGGTCTGATTATATCGCTTGCGAAATTTCGACCGCAAGGACCGGATCCGGAACGAGGAGCCGTCGCTGCGGCCTGTGCGCGCGACGCAGCCCCCGGATCGAGTCGACTCGAGTCCGGGGGCCGTGCGTACCGTTCTGGAGGGGCAGACTGGCCTGAAAGGCAGGCTCAGCCGATGAGCGAATCGATCGGCTTTCCTTCGCGGACGATCATCACGGGGCGCCCCGTGTTGGTGTGGTACTCTTTGCTCGGATCGATTCCCAGCGAGCGGTAGAACGTGGCCGCCACGTCGTCGGGAGAGTGCGGGTCGTGCGTTGGCTCCAAGCCTTTCTCATCGGTCGCCCCCACCACCTGGCCGCCGCGAATGCCTCCGCCGGCCATCAGCATGAACATGGCTCGCGGATAATGGTCGCGGCCGTTCCGCTGCGGGTTAATCTTAGGCGTGCGGCCGAATTCGCCCGTCATCAGAATCGCGGTCGAATCGAGCAGGCCTTTCGATTTGAGCCCGTTCGCCAAGGCGGTAAGGCCTTCGTCCAAGGGAGGCAACTGCCGCTTCTGCAGCGCATTCCAGTTGTCGAAGTGCGTGTCCCAGCCGCCGAATGAAACCGTCACGAAGCGCACGCCCGCCTCGACCAGCCGCGTCGCCAACAGGCAGCTCATACCGAAGGGGGACTTGCCGAACGGTTCGGCAAACGCGGGCGACTCTTTGCTAACGTCGAAGGCGGTCCGCGCCCGCCGCGACGTGATGATCTCGTACGCTTCGCGGCTGAATCGGTCGAGACCGTCCAAGAGCGAGCTGTTTGTCTCGACCTTGCGGAACGTCTGGTCAAGATCGCTCAGCAGGTGTTGGCGTTTTTCCACGTCGGCGACCGTCAGCCCGTTGCCGAGCGAAATGCCTCGCACGCCATATTTCTGTCCGGGGCGCGGCACCGAGCTGGTGCTCAGGGCCGAATATTGCACGCCCAGAAATCCGGACGTCATCGACGAATTCGGAATGGCGACAAACGGGGGCAGGTCCCGCGGGCTTTTGAGCTCCTTACTGACAACCGAGCCGTAGCTCGGATATTGCAGCGACGCCAGCGGCCGGTTGCCGGTGAGAACATACTGAGTTCCCAGCTCATGCGCGGCGAGCGAGTGCGTCACGCTGCGGAGCAACGCGAAATGCTGAAAGTTGGCGGCCAGCTTGGGCAGGTGCTCGCAGATGCGGATGCCCCCGACGTTGGTGTTGATCGGCGCGAACGAACCGCGATACTCGGTCGGCGCCGTCGGCTTGAGGTCGAAGATGTCCGTATGCGACGGACCGCCACCGAGGTTAATCAAGATGGCTGACTTGGCTTTCCCTTTCGATTTGATGCCGTTTGCCTGCTCCGAGGCGGCGGCCCAGCGTAAATAGCCCGCCAGCGTCAAGCCGGTTCCCAGGGCGCCGACTTTGAGGAAATCGCGCCGCCCGACGCCGTCGCATGTCGTGTTGAATGCCATCGTCAAAGTTCCTTGAAAGCAAGTTTTCCCGGTGGGCTATAAGGGGCAGGGGCAGGATCGAGTTTGCCGGTCAGTGATTCACAATAAATTCTTCCGTGTTCACCAGGGCCCACAGCAAATCGCGGAGGCCGGCGAACACGTTATCGGAGTCGTTCAAATACGCCAGGGCCCGCGTTTGCTCGTGATCGTCCGGATAACGGTTGAGCGTGCGGAGGTAGGCCGTCCGCACGAGTTGCGTTTTCCGGCCGGCCGGAACCTGCGAGGGCGCAAGCCGCGTGGCCAGAGCCGCCCCGGGCCGGTTTCTCGGACCGAGCCCGGCGGCAACCGGCCGGCGTTTCAACACTTCAAGTTGGACGGTGAGCCGCTTCGCCTGTTCGGTCTTGCCGGCCGTCTGAAGTTGCTTGATCCGTTCGGAAAGGCGGGCGATCTGCCGGGCCTTTTGTTCGGGCCGCAGCGGCTGCATGCTGGCCATCTTTTTCGCCGTCACCGTGGCGGCGGGCTTTGCCTGTGTCGCCGTATTCGCTCCGGCAGCGTGGGCGTGGTCTTTGGCCGGTTTGACGGCGACAACCGGCCGGCGTGCCGCCGATTTCGTCGCCGCGGGTTTCCTTCTGGGAACCAGCTCGTTGGCAATCTGCGCCACCCAGCCGTTGCGTGCATCGCCGACCATCGCCAGGACTTCGTCGTCGTTGCGGAGAAAGACCGTCTGCAGCAGGCTCGGCTCGTTGGAGCGGTCGCAGTCGCAGTTGCTCTGGCGGACCGACCGGCCGAAGACGTTCAAGGCATAGGACGAGGCGCCTCGGGCGACGCGGCGACCGGAGCCGGGAATCCCGATGGCCCGGTCGCGCCAGTTGGTCAGCATCTTGGACACGGTCGCGTCGGAGCCGGTCGCCTCGCGGACAGCGTCATAGGCGACCTCGGCTGGAAGCCGCCGCAGGACGGCGTGGCTGAAGTTGTGCTGGTCGAGCTTATTCGTAGCGTTGGGCCGCCAGCTCAACTGGTAGGTGCGGCTGTTGACGATTTCGCGATGCAGCCACTTCATGTCATAGCCGTGTTTCACGAAACCGGCCGCCAGGTAGTCGAGCAATTCGGCATTACTCGGGGGATTGGCGAGACTCAGGTCGTCGGCCGGATTGACGATGCCGACATTGAAATAGCTTGCCCAAACCCGGTTAACGAAGGCCCGGGCAAAAAAGCGGTTTTTCTTGGAACGCAGCCAGTTCATCAGCGGGACGCGTGGATCCTCGTAACGAGTGAGGTCGACTGTCTCGGCCCCGAGCAGGCGGGCGACTTTCGGCATCGCCCTCGGATTCGGGCGCTTGCGACGCGCGACTGCCGGCGACTTTTTCGGCCGTTGCGCCACGACGGGTCGGCGGAGTTCGGCGTTGGCCGGCTTCCGCACGGCTGCGGCGCCGGGGGCCATGCCCTTCTTCGCGGCGGCGTCCTTCGCGGAGGCAATCTTGACGCCACCCTTTGGTCCAGCCGCGCTCTTTTTGGCGACGGGCGGCTTCACGGCCGCTGTTTTGATTTGAGGCCGATGCGGCCGCGGGCGTTGCGCTCGCACCGGACCGCGGGCCGCCTGCGGAATGATAAAGACCTCTTCAAAGGGGAGCGTTTTCCCTTCCGCCAAGAGTCGCGGGAATTCACGCCGGAAATCGCCTGTGCGCGTGCTGCGGGCTTTGGCCGGCGCCAGCAGCTCGTCGTACTGCGAGCGGTCGGCCGGGTCGACGCCAAAACGAACGGGCACAAAGAACTTCGTGAATTCGCGGTAGTCCTCCTGGGTCCACTGATCGAACGGGTGCTTGTGGCACTCGGCACATTGAATGCGAATTCCCAGAAACGTGTACGCGAAAGCCAGTGCCTTCTGCTGCGGCTGTGGGATCGTCCGCCGCGCCCAGAAATGGGTCAGTCCCGGACGGTCGGCGTATTCATGCTTGGGATGGTGGCGCTGCGCGTCCTTGCGGTACAGATCGGTCAATTCTTCGGCGTAATCGGTGTAGGACTGACTCGCCGGCCGGCTGGTCGCCAGCACGATCCCTTCGACGATCTTGTCGTAGGGAACGTCGGCCCGCACGCGCTTCAACAGCCAGTCGTACCATTCCTGGCTCGCGCGTTGATCGACGGGCGAAATGTTCGCCAACGCCCGGTCATTGTTGCCGGTCATGTCGCACAGCCGCGTGGTCCACCAGGCGGCGTACGTGGGACGCGCGAGCAGCTCGTCGACTTTCTTCCGCCGCTTGTCGGGCGATTTGTCGGCCAGGAAGGCGGCCACTTCTTTGGCCGTGGGCAACGTGCCGGTGACGTCGAGGCTCGCCCGCCGCAGGAATTCCGTGTCGCTGCACAACTCGGAGGGGACGATCCCGAGCTTTCGCAGCTTCTTGACGACCAGACGGTCAATTTCCGTCGGCGCGGGGACGTCGGGATACTTCGGCCCGACGACGTCCGACACGGGCCGCAGCACGGGGACCGGCACGACGCCTGAGTCGTAGAAGACCACCACGTGCGAATCGCCCGGCTCATTCGCGGTCACGACTCCCGTCGGATCGATCTTGGCGATCTGCTCGTCGTTCGTCTGATACCGACAGAGCGGAGTCACGTCTTCACGCGTACCGTCGGTCCATTGGGCGACGACTTTGAGCGCGACATGCTCGCCTTTTTTCGCAAAGCGCAGCTCGGACGGGCTGACGCTGATGCGGACGAACTGCGGGTCGGAATCCTTGATGCCGATGGCTCCGCCTTGAATCCATCGCAGCAAAACGTGGTGTTCCCAAGTTCCCAGCTTGTAGCGCAGGCCGCCTTCGTGCGGAATCCGCAGGGTGGGCTTTTGCAGGATCAGGCTGGCATCGGGATTGCGCGGATTGACGCGCGGCTCATCGCCGGCCAGGAGTTGCTGATGATCCATCTTGAAGTCGTAGCCGAAGAGCGAAAGGCGGAAGCCGCCGCGTCCCTGGAACGAACCGTGGCAGGCCCGGCCGTTGCAGCCGAGCTTTCCCAGTAGGGGGACGACGTGCCGTCGGAAGGAGGGTGTTTCCTTGACGTCGGCCGGTGCAAATCGCCGCGAGACGGGCTCGAGCGTCTGTTTCGCGGTTTTGGCCTTTTGCGGAACATTCGCGGAGGGCGACTTCGTTTCACCCACTCGCGCACTGGTTGCCTCCAGCGCGAAGGCGGTCGTGGCGAAGAGCATCATCGCCACGAGACCGGCTACGATCCGCGAGAAGTTAGCGAGTGATCCGCGAGCGTGCATTCCTGCTTTCCCCCTCAAACGTCCGTTATGCGGTCCGGATGGATTGCTCAACCGGAATTGTTTCAGTCCTGTTTGGATTTGTTCTGAGTATTCGGCGAGTCGGTAGCGGGTGCCGTGACCGAGGCGGCCGCCTTGACGGCAGGAAGCTGCGGTCGTTCGGCGACGAGCGGCTTGGTCGAATTCGATTGTGTTTCGGTGGGCGCGTGCTTTTTCAGAGCCGGTCGGCGGCTCTTGGCGATGGAACGCTTGATCCGCTGCAGGTCGGCTTCGGCCACGGCGGTCTTGTCCGATTCCATTTTTTGAATCGACTTGTTCACCGTCGTCAGGCGATCCTGCAAGCGGTCTTTCTCCAGATGCAATTGCTTGAGCCGCACGCCGACCCGGTCAACCAGGACCTGTTTCAATTCCGCCTCGAGTGCCGGATCTTGTGAAAGGGTCATGCGGGCGGCCAGCAAATGAGCGCGGGAGTCGAGCTTCCACGCCGCGAGAGCCAGGTCGTATTGCGGCGGCGCCGTCTTTTTGAGGCGGACCAACCGGTCCCGATCGAGAGACAACTGGCGCAACGCCCGGTCGAACTGCCGCCGATTATCCTTGCGGAGTTTCTCGATCAACGTGGCCAACTCGGGATGATGCTCGCGGGCAAAGGCCAACGCTTCGGCTTCTCGCTCTGCGGAGAGCGGGGCGGGTTTCACGCGACCGGGCCTGGCCGGCGAAATGGCCGCTGCCGCTTTTGACGGCGAGGTCTTCGCCGCCGCATCGTCGGCACGGCCGTCCGTCCGCACAACCAACAGTCCGGCGGACGCCAGAAAGAGAACGCTCCACGCGAGCTGCCTTCTGCGCATCGGTCAATTCTCCCGAATCTCGGACGAGGAACCATCGGCCTTGTGGACTTGCCCCAGTTCGACGGCGGCAATCATCCACCGGGGGACGTCCGCGTCGTCGGCGGCCATCTGGTCTGAAGCGGCGGCGGAACTGACTGGTGCATTCTCGGTTGCCGTTGCCACTCGGTTGTCGTCAGAGTCGCCCGAGGGGGACGATTCTGTTCGCTCCGATGCTGCTGACTCTGTCGTTGCTTGTTCGGGCGTCAAATCAGCCAGCCGTTCAGACCAGATTGCCACAAGATTGCCCGCACTTCCGTCGGAGGCGTCTCCCAACGGGAGATTTGCCAAGTCGGTCGACACGCGGAGTGAAAACAGCGTCAATCCCGCGGCGACGCAACAACAAACAGCCGCGGCCAGCCCGGTCACGGCCCAGCCGCTGATCTTCTGTCGCCGCCGCGCGGGCATCGCCGTCGCGGACGATCCATTGCGACCGGCAATCACGGCGTCACTGAGCGGACCGGCTTGGAGCAGATTCGCCACGAGGCCCGTGCTCCGCGCGACAAGCTCTCGCATCTCCTGATCGATCGCCAGCACCTCTTCGAAAGCGTCCGTCTCGGCGGGAGACATCTCCCCCAAGACGTATCGAAACGCCCGCCATTCGGACTCATTCTCCGAGTCGATCCCGCGACGATCAAAATCATCAGTCTTCATATCGATCATCCTTGTTCAGACCCGAGCCGACGCGACAGGCGTTTGAGGGCCAGTCGCATCCGCGTCAGGACCGTTCCCAACGGAGCGGACAGTTCGTCCGCAATCGCGGCAAAGGTTTTGTCTTCGTAAATCCGCATCTCGACGACCTGCCGCTGGTCGGCGGGAAGCTCGGCCAGGGCTTGCCGTACCTGCTCGGATGTTTCGGAGCGGGCCAATCGGTCATCTGGCTGATCGGGTCCCTCACTGCTGACACGCTGCACCAGTTGTCGCAACGATCGTTGGTGAACCTGACCGCGTCGCCGCAGGAGGAGCGCCTCATGAAAGGCGACCTGAAACAGCCAGCCTTTGACCGACTCCTCGCGGGCTGTGTGCCCCGATTCGACCGCCTTCGCGAATGTATTCTGCAGAGCTTCGTCGGCCAGGTCGGCATTTCGCAAAACGCCCATCAAAAAGAGCCGCATCTCATCGGCGTAGCACTCGTACAGTGCCTGGACGGCGGCGGGATCGATTCGGCCTTGGTCTGCCGTGGTCAAATGCCCACCCCGCCGTCAAAGGTTCTCAGAAAATACGATGCGCCCGCCCTTCCCGTTATTTTCCGCTTTTTGAGCCGAAATGCGAGAACGGGCGGAATGTTGCCAAAAAACAACGCCCCGTGATGTTTTTTTTCTACTTTGAGCTCATCCCGTGATAGATTTCTCGCGAGCAGGATGGCTCCAAAGCGGAAGGGACGAGGATTCGGCCAGGCCCTCGCCGGCAGGTTTCTGACCGGCGGATCGGGGTCCGACCGGACTTCGCCTTCCCCAAGATCAGGCGTTTTCAGGAATGAATTCGCCTCCAGCCAGTTGATGGCCTTTGTCCACATTGCGTCGAGATTGGTGGCGTGTCGCAAGGATGTTGCCGTGCGCCGGACCGGGAGATGGTCCGGCGTGCGGTCAACGTCCGGCGCTCAGGATGTGCGCCGTTGGAAGCGGTCGTGCGCTGACGCTCCGATGGGACCCGTTCGATGGATCTGCGTCGATTGCGAACCGATCTTTTGGCCCTGTGCCTCTTGGCACTGGTCGTCTTTCTGACGCTCTGCCTGTGGAGTTATGACCCGGCCGACCCGCCGTCGCGCCTCGTCTACCCGGCCCACAGCGAGCCGGTCAACGTCTGCGGAATCTATGGAGCGCAGACGGCCCACTACCTCCGCACGGGGTTAGGACTGGGCTCGTACTTCCTCGTCTTCGCCCTGTTCACGATGGACATGCGGCTCTTTTCGCGCAACGGTCCGACCGACCGCTTGCTGCGGGCTTTCGGCATTATCCTCGTCGTGGCGGGAATGTGCGTCGGACTGCAGCTGCATGCACCGCAACTCGGCGACGGACCGGCAATCGGCGGCGGCGGATACATCGGCGCTTGGAGCCTGGCCTGGTTGGAACCCTATTTCACCACGCAGGGGATCACGATTATCGCCGCGACGATCGTCGCGGCCGGCATTCTGATCGCGGGCGAGTTGTTCCTGCTGCAGTTCCTCATCGCGATTCCGCTCTTGCCCTTCCGGCTGCTGGGTGCACTGTTCCGCCGCCGGCCCGCCGCTGAGGATTCTGAGACTGATCCCGATCCGGATGATACCGACGGGCCTGAGGAAACCGACGAAGCCGATGAGACCGACGAAGTCGACGAACCCGTTCCGACCAAAGCCTCCAAAGCGGGGGCTTTGGCCCGTTCGAAACCGACTTTGCCGATCAAGGTCAATCCGCCGGTCACGGCCAAGTCGATGCGCGACCAGGTTCTCGAACGTCTCGAAGCCGGCAGTTCGTCGGCGCAAAGCGGACCGTTCGAGTTGCCGTCGCTCGACCTGCTCGAGCCGGCCGAAGATTTTCCGTACGAGACTCTCGCCGCAAAGGCCCAGGCGGCGGCCGCCGTCCTGGAGAAGACCTTCAGGGACTTCAACCTGAACGTGCGGGTCGTCGAAATCGACACGGGGCCCGTTGTCACCCAGTTCGAGCTGGAGCTGGAAGCCGGCCTGCGGCTGTCGAAAGTCGCTGCGCTTGCCGACGATCTGGCGATTGCGCTTCGCGTCCCGGCCGTCCGCTTTGTCCCGTCGATTCCGGGCAAGAATACGGTCGGCGTGGAAGTGCCGAATGAAAAGCAAGTTCTCGTTCGCCTCCGCGAATTGATCGAAGCGTGCCCCGACGCGATCGACAAAATGCGGATTCCGCTGTTCCTCGGCAAAGACGTGAGCGGACGGCCCGTGGTCGTCGATCTGACGAAGATGCCGCACCTGTTGATCGCGGGACGCACGGGAACGGGAAAGAGCGTCTGCCTCAACACGCTCATCCTCTCGATGCTCATGACGCGCAACCCCGACCAGGTGAAGATGCTGCTGATCGACCCGAAGATGGTCGAGCTGAGCCCGTACAAACGGGTGCCGCACCTGATGCACCCCGTGATCACCGACATGAAAAAAGCCGAGGCCGTCCTCGCCTGGGCCGTCGACAAGATGGAAGAACGCTACGACCTGCTGGCCCAGGTCGGCGTGCGGCACCTCGACAGCTACAACAAGCTCGGCAAGGAAAAAATCCTCGACAAACTCGGCCTCGATCCGGACTCGGAAGAGGCCGAGCAGATTCCCGAATCGATGCCCTACATCGTCATCATCGCCGACGAAATGGCCGACATGATGATGACCTCGGGCAAGGACGTCGAAGGGCACATCATCCGCCTCGCGCAGAAATCGCGGGCGGTCGGCATCCACCTGGTGCTCGCCACGCAGAAGCCGACGGTCGACGTGATCACGGGGCTGATCAAGTCGAACCTGCCGGCGCGGATCTCGTTCCAGGTCTCCAGCCGCACCGATAGCCGCGTCGTGCTCGACGAAATGGGGGCCGAGCGCCTGTTGGGCAACGGCGACATGCTCTACCTGGCTCCGGGCACGAGCCACCTGACGCGGTCGCAGGGAACCTACGTCGGCGACGACGAGATCAACAACGTCATCGAGTTCTATGGCGATTACGAGCCGCAGTACAGCACCGAGCTGGCCCGACTCAGCGTCAAGCCGGCCGACGGCAAGGCGGCCATCGACGGCAACGCCCAACGCGACGACATGTACGAGCAGGCCGTCGAAGTCGTGATCCGCGAAGGCCGCGGCAGCGTTTCGCTGCTGCAGCGGGCCTTGGGCGTCGGCTACGGCCGCGGCGCACGGCTCATCGACTACATGGCCGAAGACGGCATCGTCGGCGAATACAACGGCTCCCAAGCCCGCGAAGTGCTCTACACCTGGGAGCAATGGCAAGTCCTCAAAGACGGCCGCGAAGGCGAACTGGCCCACGCGGGTGCCGAAGAGGACGACGGCTAACGTCCTCGCTTGTCAGGCGCCGCGCCCATCGTGCAGACTTATTGTCGTGGGGCAAGCTGCGAACTTGCCGTTCCTTCTCTGCTTCTTCCTGACGGGCAAGCTGGCAGCTTGCCCCACGGTACGATGCCCAAAGTCATCCGATTATCGCCCGGAATGGTGGAAGACGCTCTCGCGCATCTGCGTTCGGGCGATCCCATCATGGGCCGGCTGATTGAAGGGGTCGGACCCTTCGCGCTCAAGCCGCGGCAGAACCGGTTTCACACGCTGGTGAAGGCCATTGTCTCACAGCAGATCTCGACGGCCGCCGCCCGCTCGGTTCTGGCGAAGCTCGAGGCGGCCTGCGAACCCGAGGGTCTTAGCCCCGAGGCGATCGCCCGCCTGAGCCCCACGCGGATGCGGGCCGCCGGCCTCTCGAAGCAGAAGCAAGCGTATCTGAAGGATCTCGCCCTGCACGTCGATCAGGGCCTGCTGCGGCTCGAGCGGATGGGCCGCATGCATGACGAAGAAGTCATCGCCGAGCTGGTCGCCGTCAAAGGGATCGGCCGCTGGACCGCCCAAATGTTCTTGATCTTCACGCTGGGCCGGCCCGACATCTTCCCCCACGACGACCTGGCCGTCCGCACAGCCATCAAGCGGGCCTACGGGCTGAAGGAACTCCCCAACAAGGTGCTGGCCCACAAAATCGCCGAACCGTGGCGGCCGTACGCCACCGTGGCAAGCTGGTACTGCTGGCGCAGCTTGGCTTTACCGCCGGAATTCTTCGGGCCTGGTAACGGCCTCAAGTCGCACCCCCCGGCCGGCCGATAAGCGCCGATGCGGACCGCTGCACCCTGCGCGGATCGTCCGTTCAGGCCCTTTCGCCGCCGATTGTTCCAGGCCCAATCGAGCCGGCAGAGGGCCGCCAAATGGCCTATCTTTTAAACAGGCGGGCTGGTTGGCAGCGCGTCCCGAAGGTGAAGCGACGTCCAGTACCGGGAGATCGCCTTGAAACCTCTTCGACTTCTGCTGGCGATCGTCGCCCTGGCGTTTTGCGGTGACCTCATCGCCAAGACGCCGACGTCCAAAGACAAGAAGGACAAGGCCGACTCCAAGAAGTTCCCCAGCTTCGACACGGTGACCCGCACCGTGCAAAAACAACTGGCCGCGACCCGCAGCTACCGTTCCGGCGATCTCATCACGACCTCTGCCGCCGATTCCCTGTTTCGCAAACTGGAAAAGATCAACTGGAAGGTGGCCGACCGCAGAGACATCCTCAAGCTGGTCCTTTCCGACAGCGACTGGATGGCTCGGCAGTTCTCGTCCGACAGCGGACGCGAATTCATGCGGGAGATCGCCGAGCTGCCCGGCGGATACGATCGCGTCGACCGCCTTCGCCGCATGCCCTACGGCCAGCAGCAAATTGCCCAACTCGTCCGCAGCCCCGACGGCTACAAGCTGTTCGAATACATGACGACGACCCAAGGAGGCCGCAATCTCGGCGGCATGCTCTCACGGGGGGTCAACGGCCGCGAATTCAACAGCCCCACGGGACGCATCTATACGGAGCTCGACCTCCTCAAGCGGCTCAAGAAGAGCTACGACATCGAGGCCGTCCGCCGGCTGGCGATCGAAAAGAAATCGACCGACGAACCGGCCCCGTCAGCCAGCGATTCGAGCACGGCGCCGGCAACGAAGCAGCAGCCGGCAACGGCCCCCAAGGGCTCGACTCCGCAACAGCCGCCGGTCACCACCGACGACCCGTTCGAGAAAATCTAGCCGAAGCGACCAGGCCCCGGTTCCCGCCGCGTTAGTCGCGGTCCGTGCGCATTTTCAGCGCGAACGGCGCGCCTTCGGTCAATGCCGCCAGGGCCCACGGCTCGCGGACGTGGGCCAAACAGACCAGAATCGCCCGGCCGCGTACCCCCTGCAGGCGGTGTTTCATCAGTTCGAGAGCCGTTTCGGTCTGAGGACTCGCGGCCAACAGCGCCCGGGCCGCTTCCTCGAATTGAGGAGGGCCGAGCTTCTTGGCTTCCGCGTCGCTGAGCGCCAGGTACTCGCGGCACAAGCTCGCCGACTGCGGGCTTGGCCGCCGCTCAAGCGCCGGAAAAATCACCATCTTCACGCGAAAGTCGGTCCACGATCGCGGATTGTGCCAGCGGGGGTCGACGACCGCTTCGAGGGCCGGGTCGTCGCGCCAGAGAGCAAAGCGGGCGAGTTCCACGGCGTTCGGTGCGCCCAGCAGGATCAACGACCGCAAAGCCGCCGCGCCGTCGAAGCCATGATCCATCCAGTCGTTGTGCAAGCTCCGGTTGCGGACCCGCTCTTCCAAGGCCGCGAAGGCTTGAGGCGACGACGTTTTGATCTCGAGCAGTTGTTCGGCCGCTCGAGCCCGCGCGCGAATGCGTTTGCTCGAGCGGATGCGGTCCGCAGGTGTCTCGGCCACCTGGTTCCAGTCCTGTGCATCGCGAAGAATCGCGACGAGTTGCTCGACGCTGTGAGGTGAACTCTCCTCGGTTGGACCGAGGCGCGGCTTCGGAGACACGGGCGACGTCGAGAGCTTGCCCGGCTTACGACCGAGTGCGAGGGCCACACCGGTCGGTTCTTCGAGGATGATCGCGTTGCCCGGCCGCTTGAGAACCGCGGCGATCGCCTCGGGAAAGACTTCCCCGCAATCCAGATACAGGCCGCCTTTATAGGAGCACCGCTTGAACCGCGGGTCGCGGAGAATCACGCCCCCCGTCTCTTCGTTGCAGAAGGCCGCCTGGTCCCACATCTCCATGCGAGTTAACAGCGCGGCGATGGCCCGGTCGATGCCGTGAACTTTGATGTCGAGGTGCATCAGGCCGGCGTAGCGGCGATGCAGCTCGAACACCTCGGCTAAGGTGGGAATTCGGCACTGCTCCCCGAATGGTCCGGGATTGCGGAAGCGGAACCGTTGCAATTCTTCCCAGGTGTAGTCGCGGACCTTGCCATCAGCCTTCAGCAGGCGGTCGAGCATGTCGTCGTGAAACACGACCAGCACGCCGTCTTTTGTGATACGAATGTCGAACTCATTGCCGTCGCCCCCCAGCTCGAACGTGGCGCGATACGCCTCGAGCGTGTTCTCGTGCGCGTGCTCCGACGAGCCGCGGTGGCAAATGATATTGACCCCCTTGCGTCGTTCCGCCACGCGCTCGTGCCGCTGCCTGGTTTGAGCGGCCGTTTCCCTGGAAGGAGCGAGTTGAGCGTCCGCTCTCAATTGGACCATCAAGATCCAGGCCAGGGCGACGAACGCGGCGGACGCCATCCGTCGGCCGTGAATTCCATTCTTTTGCATGGTTTCGCCGTTCATGCGCTTCGATTTCCGGCAGGAGTCGAACTCACTTTTGCCGCGATCGCAGTTTATCACTCAGCCGCATTGTCCCGAAAGAACTGCGATCGGTGAGAGAGTCGACCCCACAAACGCGCCACGATTCTTGTAGAATGCGTTTCAGCAACGCTCGCTCTCAACACGGAACGAGGAAATCCATGCGTCGCTCACTCAGCCTCGTCGTTATCTTCGGAAGTCTGGTGACAGTCTGTTCGGGTCAAAGCCGCGCGGCCGACGCGGCGCCGGCCATCACGCACGACTGGGCGGCGACCGCTCCGCGAGAGGAAATTCGGCCCCATTTCTCTGTCGAAACGGCTGGCGGTTATCGCAGTGCGTCGCGGCTCATCATCGAAGCAGATGGGCGCGAGGGCCTCGACGGCTATTGGTTGAAGTCCTTCCCCGTGCGAGGCGGCGAATTCTTCGAGTTTCGGGCCTACCGCCGGGTCGAGCGCGTCCGCAGCCCGCGCCGCGGCTGCCTCGTGACTCTGGACTGGCTCGACGCTGAAGGGCACAGCGTTTCCGAAGACCGTCCGGTCACCTCACGCTATGGCCGCGGCATGTCGGCAGCCGCCGAGACGGAGCATCCCAACGATCGCGCCACCGACAAGGACGGCTGGACCGAAGTCAGCGACGTCTACCGCGTCCCGCAGCAGGCCACCCAGGCGCGGGTCGAACTCCACCTGTTGTGGGCGCCTGATGGACGGGTCGAATGGAGCGCGATCTCGCGCAAACCGGCCGAAGCGCCGCCGCCGCGGATCGTGCGGCTGGCGACCGTTCATTTCCGTCCGGACGGCGGAAAAACGCCGGAGCGCAATTGCCGGCTCTTCGCCCCGCTCATCGAAGAGGCCGCGAAGCAGCATGCCGATCTCGTCGTGCTCCCCGAGACGCTCGATTACTACGGCACCGGCAAGCAACCGGCCGAAGTGGCCCAACCGGTCCCCGGACCGGCGACCGATTATTTCGGCGAGCTGGCCCGCCAGCACGACCTGTACATCGTGGCCGGCCTGTGCGAGCGGGCCGGACACCTCGTCTACAACGTGGCCGTCCTGATCGGGCCCGACGGCAAAGTCGTCGGCAAATATCGCAAGGTCACGCTCCCCACGGCCGAGATCGCCATGGGCATCGCGGCCGGACATGACTTTCCCGTCTTTCGCACGCGGTTTGGCACGGTGGGCATGATGGTCTGCTACGACGGGTTCTTTCCGGAAGTCGCGCGGGAGCTGTCGAACCGGGGTGCCGAGGTGATTGCCTTTCCCGTGTGGGGCTGCAATCCCGACCTCGTCCGCGCGGGCCGCGGAAAACCATGTCTACGTGGTCAGCACCAAATACACGTATACAGAACTTCGGAAAACATGAACGAGCGTTCACAGCGGTTTTGAGTGAGCCGACACTCTGCTAGGGGGTGGAACTCTATCACGGCGATTGTCTCGAAATCGTCCCCAAACTCACGACGAAGATTGACGCTGTTGCGACCGATCCGCCCTATGGTTGTGCCAACGATTGCGACTATCGCCGCTTTACGGGCGGAAAACGTTGGCCCCCCATTGTTGGCGACGATGAGCCGTTCGATCCTGCGCCGTGGCTGGACTATCCGAAGGTTTGTCTCTTTGGCTTTCAATTCTTTGCCGCCCGATTGCCACTCGGCAGCGTGCTTGTGTGGCTCAAGCGGCAAGACCAGCATTTGGGAAAACTGCGAAGCGACTGCGAACTTGCGTGGATGAAGGGCGGGCAAGGGTGTTACTGCTTTCGGCATGAGTGGTGCGGGATTTATCGGGAGAGCGAACGGGTTGGGAAAGGACATCCATCCCTTCACCCCACACAAAAACCCGTCGCTCTGTGGAAGTGGGTTCTCGGGCGAATGAAGCTCGACCCAGGGGCGACCGTTCTCGATCCGTACATGGGCTCGGGGTCGTGTGGGCTGGCCTGCGCCGAGCTTGGCTTGAATTACATCGGCATTGAGATCGACGAGACGTACTTCGCCACAGCGCAAGAGCGGCTCGACGCCAACTGAAAATGGCTTTCATTTGCCGACGAACGCCACCGTGCGGTACAGCAACCCGGCATCGTCACCATCCGTTTGGGTCCCGATGTGCAGGAGCTTGTACCCGTGGGCCGTGATGTAGTGCGTGACGGCTTGGCCCATGTTCTCACCGGCAGCGGTAAGGATCAGTTTTTGGCACTCTTCGCACACGCCCCCGACGTGACTGTTTAGTTCGACCACAGTTCGGACGCCCTCAAAATGGTGCGTCATCTCGGCCCCTTTTTCGATCGTGTGAACTCCTCCGCTTCAGCCTAGATTGTAAACCTTTCGGGCGATTTCTCAAAATTCCCCGCCCTGGGACTAGCCAAGTTGTGTATAGGATGAGCAGCACGTACACCGATCTGGCCACCAACTGGACCCTTTCGGCCATCTACGACCGCACGGGCGAGATCCTCGCTCGCGCGAGCAAATGGGGCACGGTCACTATCGCCGAAGTCGACCTGAGCCAGGCGACCCGCTGGCGGAGCCTCGGCGACTTCCACTCGAGGATCGCCCGCCATCGACCGGAAGTGAGCGCGACTTCGCAACCGGGCGGACTTACTCCTTGAAGCCGCGAGATTGACATTCGCATCATCGAGGGTGAAAGTACGGACAACTTCGAGCAGACTGGAATTCCGGGAGCCTCGCCATGAATGTTTCGCGGAGTGACGAACGGCAACGGGCCGCCCTGGTCTCGCGCCGCCGACTTCTGCAGGCCGGCGGAATTGGCGCCTTGGCGATGGGTTTGCCGGGGACGGTGGCCGCCAGCGTCAATGGCAACCGAGGGCTCGGCCGCGGCGCCGCGGAAAAGTCGGTCATTTTCCTTCTGCTCTGCGGCGGGCCCAGCCATCTCGACACGTGGGACCTGAAGCCGGCGGCCCCCGCGGAAATCCGCGGTCCGTACCAGCCGATCGCCACCTCGGTCCCCGGCATGCGGATTTCGGAGCTGCATCACCGGCTCGCCGGCTTGACCGACCGTTTCAGCCTCATCCGGTCGATGACGCATATCGGCAACATCAGCAACCATTTCGACGCCATGCACCATTGCCTGAGCGGCCAGGACGCTGCGCCCGCCGACTCTCCGTACATCGGCTCCATTCTGGCAAAAGTCCGACCCAACCCGCGCGGCATCTCGCCCTACGTCTGGCTGATCAAATGCGTCGGCGATCCGGTGTTTTGCGCCCGAATATCGGCACCGGGGGCCATTTGGGCATGAGTTACAGCCCGCTCTTCGTCGGCTCGGCCACCAATCATCCGGCCATGCCGAAATTCAAACCTCCCGACGAGCTGCTTCCCGCCGTACCCGCCGCGCGAATGCAGGAACGCCGCCAGTTGCTGGCCGGATTGAATCCTGCCGAAAACGAACGCCTCGGAAGCCGCACTTTGAAGGACTGGCAGGATTTGTACGGACGGGCGTTCGAGCTGACGAACGGAAAGGCCGGCCGCGAGGTGTTCGATCTACAGCGGGAACCGGTCACCGTCCGAAATCGGTACGGAATGCACCCGTTGGGACAAAATCTGCTCCTCGCCCGAAGGCTGGTCGAAGCGGGAGTCGGATTCGTCACCGTCAACGGCTGGACTGGTCCGGCTCCGGGCGCTCCGCAATTCGGACCGCCCAGCTCGAGTTGGGATATGCACGGCGGTGAAATGGGAATGGGGAGCGCCTTTGGTAGCGGTTCCTACGGCATGGGCTGGTGCTTGCCGCGGCTCGATGAAGCCCTCTCCGCCCTGTTTGTCGACTTGCACGAGAGGGGCTTGCTGGAGCGGGTCCTCGTGGTGGCCACCGGGGAATTCGGCCGCACCCCGCGGATCAATCTCAATGGCTCCAGTCCGGGTCGCCAGCACTGGCCGGCGTGCTATTCGTCCATTGTCGCCGGCTGCGGTATCCGCGGCGGAATGGTCTACGGGGAGTCCGACAAAATGGGCGCGTACGTGAAGGACAAGCCCGTGCGGCCGCAGGATCTTGGCGCCACAATTTATCATGCGTTGGATGTCCCCCTCGACACGCGGTTGGGCAAGGATGGCTTCACGCGTCCCATCAGCTCGGGCGAGCCGATCTTCGATCTCTTCGGCTAGCGTTCGGTCGAGCGTCTCGTCCCTGGGCCCCGCGCGCTGGCTCCGCATACTCGCCGTTGCGTCGTCGGCGGCGTAGAATTTGCTACCCTCTTTGAGCCGTTTGTGCAGGGTCCTATTCGGGCGCGGGAATCGATGCCATGACGCTCCGTGATCTTCGCTCGGTTTTTCTGGCTCTCGTGATCGGCGCTTTGCTGACGGCAACGTGCCGCGCCGGCTACGGCCGGCAGACCCTGGTCGTCGAAGCCGATTACGGCGAGGGGGCCGTCTGCCGTTGGATCGAGCACAACGCCGACGCGATCCAAAAGAGCACCGGGGCAAAAATCCTCGACACGCATGGCGACCTCGTGACGCTGCAGATCGACACGAAATACGGCACGCAGACCTTCCGCATCCGCCGCACGGGTCGTCGCGGCGACTACGTGGGAACCTTTGTCGACCGCTCGACCGGCACGCTGACCAATTACGCCTACCGCATGAAGGTCACCAGCCTCGACGGCGGCCGCTCCCAGATCGAAGTCACCATGACGGCCACTTCGGAGACCGTCAACGGCGTCGCGGTGAACATCGAACTCCGCAAATCGCTCCGCCTCATGCGGTCGTTTTTGGAGCAGTACCTGACCAGAGAATGAGCAGCGCGAGGGAAGAGGGCAGGGGGAAGAGGGCAGAGGGGGCAAGACGAAGGGCGTTCTCGTGCCACTGCTAGACGGCTTCCGGCTAGCAGTGCTCCTCGCGAATCGCCCTTCGACCTGATTCGTAAAACGTCCGGCAGCGACCCTTGCGGCGACTTTTTCGCGGCTCGAGAACCAGTGGAGCCCTCGAAAGAACAAGGACGTTGGCAAGAACACTGCTGATCCGAAGCGGCTCAGCAGTGCCACCCGGCCGCGGTGCCTCCACTGACGTCGATGACGAGCCGTCGGCTTTACGCCGACGGTCCCCGCATCGTGCGGAGCGCCATTCGAAGACCGCCGGGCCGGTGCGCGGTGCCACTGCTAGACGGCTTCCGGCTAGCAGTGCTCCTCGCGAATCGCCCTTGCACCTAATTCGCAACAAGTCCGGCAGCGGCCCTTGCGGCGACTTTTTCGCGGCTCGAGAACCAGTGGAGCCCTCGAAAGAACAAGGACGTTCGCAAGAACACTGCTGATCCGAAGCGGCTCAGCAGTGCCACCCGGCGTGCCACTGACTGTGCCACTGCTAGCCGGCTTCCGGCTAGCAGTGCTCTTCGCGAATCGCCCTTGCACCTAATTCGCAACAAGTCCGGCAGCGGCCCTTGCGGCAACTTTTTCGTGGATCGAGAACCAGCGGAGTCCTCGAAAGAACAAGGACGTTCGCAAGAACACTGCTGATCCGAAGCGGCTCAGCAGTGCCACCCGGCCACACAATCGCGTGGTAGCCGGGCCGCTTATTTTCGTGTCGCATTCGCCGCCTTGTCTTTCGCCTCGTCGGCGGCGTTGAGCCGTTTCACGATCTCGTCGGAGATGTCCGGGATGACTTCACCGTGGACTTTGGCGACGTAGAGGACCTCTTGGTCCCACGGCCCGCGGAGGGAGTTCGATTTCGTTTTTGAGACGGACGCGACCTGCGGCGGTGTGATTGGAGCAGGAACATCAGCCAGCGGGGCTGCAACGATAGCCGGCGGAGCTGTGGGGACTCCAATCGCGGTCTGGGGCGGAGCAGTTGCGTCAGCCGGCGTCCGTGCGGGAGGCAAGACAGGCGGCGCGCCGAGAGTGCCGGTTGGGAAATCCGGCACGGGAGGCGGGACGACGCCCGCACCTGTGTCGCCGGGATTCGGCACGCGGCGAACGACGAGGATCTTGTGTTCTTTGGCGTAACGGGCGATTTCGTCCATGATCCTCTGCAAGTTCCGGTGGAACATCTCATGCTCTTGCTGGATCAGTTTGTCATTCGCTTCCCGGTGTTCCCGTTGCATCTCCGCGCCGCTTTGAGCGATCCCTTTTGCCAGAAAGGACCGGATGACAGGATCTTTCTCGTCTTCGAGTCGTTTTTTCGCGACCTCAAACTGCGCGCCTTTTGCCGCCTGCCATTTCTCCATCTCGGCCAGCCAGGCCTTGAGCTCTTCCCGCTCCCGCTGGAACTGGTGCATGTGCTCGAAGAATGTAGGGCAGGTTCACGCGGGCTTCGTGGGGCGTGTCGACCACGTTGACAACCGTTGCCGATCCCGGCCCGACAACATGAACTTCGCCGTCGCGCACTTCGACGAGTATTTCGGCAGGGTTGGATTTCGCGTTGGGGCGCACGGCCATGATTCCCAGTCTGATCTGCTGTGCCGATAGGTCGAGTCGAGCCCCGGCCCCGGGGCGCAGCCTGTGCCGTTCGGTTTTCCCTGGCGGGGCCGCCTCAGCTTGAGGAGTTTTCGTCTTTTCGTCGGCGGCTGACGATGCTCCCAATTCCGCGCCTGTTTGCACGGGAGCGGATGCGACCACTCCCCGAGCACCGACGACGGGTGCCGCGATGGCCGGCGGCGCGTCGATTGAAGAGTCCACGTAAGCCTGCTGCGGGACGAATTCGCTCGCGGTCGTGGCTCGCGCCGCGTTTATTTTGGTGACCGTGAACGGGACGACGTTCGGTTTGGTAACCGGGAATGGGACGGTGTTCAGTTTGGTGACAGGGTACGGGACAACGTTCAGTTTGGTAACAGAGAACGGTACGACGTTCGGTTTGGTGACCGGAGCCTGGACCGTCACCAGGCCTGGAAGCTGTTTCGAGTCTGGTTTGGTCGCCGCGGGCTCGTCCGCAGCTGCTTGTGGAGTTCGCGATATTTGCTCTTTGTCATCGACGGCCGCCGGCGGGCTCTCCGCCCGCGTTTGCAGACGTGTGATGTTGATCAGTGAAATTCCCAAAAGCAGAACCGCCATGAGAGCCAGCTTCATTTTGGTTCCCTTGTTTGCGGCAGGAGAGAGCAAACGACGAATCCGGAGTCCCAGCCCGGCCGAACGGGCCGCCGATGTGGCGAAGAAGGCCGGCCGGGTGCGGTGGCTTAGTTGCAACAACGCGCGGGCGTAGTCCGGAACACGTTCGGGAGCCGCGCCGGCAGCCGTTTCGTCGCAGGCCCATTCGGCGCTCTCGTCGAACCGCCGCACGATGTGCCAGACGAGTGGATTGAACCAGTGCGGCAACGCGAGGATCCGCATGGCAAGCGACTTCCACACGTCGTGCCGCTCGATGTGGGCCAGCTCGTGCCGCAAGACGAGCAATCGCTGCGATTGCTCAAGCGTCCGCCACGCGTCGGCCGGCACGATCAGCCGGTAACCGCGCGGCAACCGGCACAAGACGGGGCCGGCATGCTCGGCCACGACGAGAGGCACGCTTCCGGGCAGGCCGGCCTCGAGCTGGAGCGATGTCCATTCGTCGGCCCAGTCAGGCGGCGTCTCGCAAGAGGCGGGAAACCGCCGGACGAATCGCACATACGCCCAGGCCGACCGGCCGGCGATGAACGCGATACCGGTGGCCCAAACAGAAACGAGGGCGAGAGCCCAGGGCAAGGACCGTTCGTGTGTCGGCAACTTATCGACCGAGACTGCAACGGATCCGACGGGCTCTCGTTCGGGTGCCACTGGTCCGCCACGGGCGGACTTTGGGCCGCCAGTGCTCTTTCGAAGGGCCGCCGACGTTTTTTCAAACCGAGTTTCGAGAGTCAGAGAATCGTGAATCTCGGAGATTACACGAACTTTTTCTTCGCGCGGACCAGTTGATCTCGAGCCGAAGACACTGGCGGGCCGAGTCAGAGAGTGGACCGTAGAAAGTAGAGAGGAGATACGAGCGGAATCCCCGTCAGTTCGTTCAGTCTCCTTTCTACTCTCTGCTTTCTCCTCTCTCCGAAGGCCCCACCCTACAGCCGGCCACTTTGAGACGGATGCCGGCACCGGGAGGGCGAACGGGCTCTCGAAAAAAAGCCAGCCTTGCAGGAGGACGGCGACGTAGGCTGTTCGCCGCACGGTGGGTGAGGCGACGTGGAACAGGCGGAGGAAGGCGGCGACCGCGACGGCTGACAGGCTGAGCACGAGGCCCGTTCTCACGAGGGCCCACAGGAGGGAAAGGGCGAGCGTGTTCATCGGTTGGCCTTTGATTTCGGTTTGCGATGGGCCTTTTCCGCCTCGTCGATGAGTTGTCGCAGTTCACACAGCTCGGCATCGGACAGCTCGCGGTCCTGCACGAGGTGCGCGACGAGCGGCACGATGCGGCCGGCCGTCACGCGGGCGACGAGGACGTCGAGATCGCCGCGGCAGACCTGTTCGGGCTTGATGGCCGCCTCGTAGCGGGCCGGATGCGAGCCGGCCTTCTTCGCCAGCCCTTTGGCCACCAGGCGGTTGAGCCGCGTCTGCACCGTGGTGTAGCCGATGTCGCGGGCGAGGGCTTCATGCGCCTCGGCGAGCGTGGCCGAGCGGATTCGCCAGAGCATCTCCAGGATTTCGATCTCGCCAGCCGCCAGACGGGCCAGCTTCCGGTTTTTCGCCATCGCCTCTCCCTTTGCGATTCGCGTTTACGACAACTGTCATAGCTCTCAGTTTACTACCGATGTCGTAAACCGTCAAGATCAAAAAGAGGGGTGAGGGAACAGGGGTCAGGGGTCAGGAAAGAAAAAAAGAAGGCGGCCGTATTACGGCCTTTGCTGACCCCTGACCCCCGACCCCTGATCCCTGCTCGGCGAAGAACCCCGTTGCGGATCGGGGGAAGGCATGCCTATGATAGCTGTG
Organism: uncultured Planctomycetaceae bacterium; assembly: GCA_963833105.1. Taxonomy (GTDB): domain Bacteria; phylum Planctomycetota; class Planctomycetia; order Planctomycetales; family Planctomycetaceae; genus DASPSM01. The sequence continues at coordinate 260,207 of CAWHWU010000022.1, read as the reverse complement.
CCGTAACGGTTTAGGACGTTAGCCGTCTCGCGCTCCCCCAAGCCTCATCTCGAATGATCAATCTGGGTCTCGTCGGTCTCGGTCCCGTTTGGGAAAGCCGCTATCGCCCGGTGCTGGAAAAGTTGCGGCATCGGGTCCGGGTGAGGGCCGTCTATGATCCGATCGCCAGCCGCGGCGAACAGGTGGCGTTCGAGTTCGGGGCCACCCCCTATCAAGGCGTGACGGCCCTGCTGAGTCAGGCGGACGTACGCGGCATTCTGGTGCTCGACACGTCGTGGCACGGCAACGCGCTGTTGCACTTCGTGCGGAAGGCCCGCAAGCCGGCCTACATCGCCGGCAGCCTGGGCGAGGATTGGGACGAGATCCTCGAGCTGCGGAGCCTGGTCGAGTCGGAAGGGCTGTTGGTGATGCCCGAGTTCAGCCGCCGCTTCACGCCGGCGACGTGCCGCCTGCGCGAGTTGATCGCCACGCGGCTGGGGCGGCCGCGGCACATTTCGATCCGCGCGGTCCCGCCGGCCGCCGATGCGCCCGACGCCGTTCCCGGACAGGCGGCGGAGACCGATTTTCTGGTGGGCCTGCTCGATTGGTGCCGGTATGTCGTGCGGTCGACGGCCATCGTGCTGGAATCGGCCCCTTTGCAGCACGACGCTCCGCAGGAGGGGCCGCGGTCGATCGCCATCGAATTTGCCGAAGTGCGGGACATCGGCCGGCGTCCGACGGTGGTACTCGAACTGCACCGCCCGCCGGCGGCGAGCGGTCAAAAAGAGGGCGTCTCCGGCGTGAGCTTCACGGTCGCCTGCGAGCGGGGTGAAGCGGTGCTCGAAGGGCCGGCCCAAATCCGCTGGTCGGTTTCGGGCGAGGAGGGGAAGACCGAGTCGCTGACGGCCGATCGCTCGGAAGTCGAGGTGATGATCGACCATTTCTGCCGCCGGCTGGCGGGGGGCTTGATCCCGGTCGCCGACATTTCCGACGTCTGCCGCTGCCTGCGCCTCGTGCATGCCGCCAAGGAGAGCCACGCGAAACGCTCGCCGGTGCATCTGAACGGCGACGTGGCGTGACGGCGATGGGGCGTGGCTGAGAGGTCGTGACGTCACGACGTCCGCGCCGAGTGCGGACGCGCGACGTGGGTGAAGAAGTACAAAGGGCACGCAGCTCTTTGTTGACCGCCGAGAATGAGAACCTTTGGCTCTTTTGAAAGATCGTGGCGGATTACCGGGAGCGTGATTCATTTTCGCCTTCGAGCGGGATCGAGGCAGGCGAAGGCAAATCAAGGCCCGGAACAACCACGGATGACACAGATTTCACTGATAGGATCAATCAACACAGCGTGGCCGGTGATCCAAACGTGTTTGTATTCGGCCTGATCTCTCGATCCGTGGCATCCGCGAAATCCGTGGTCAAATGAGCTTTTGGGAGAACAGAGAAGTACAAAGGGGAGAAGTACAAAGGGGACGTTGTTGACCGCCGAGAATGAGAACCTTCGGCTCTTTTGAAAGATCGTGGCGGATTACCGGGAGCGTGATTCATTTTCGCCTTCGAGCGGGATCGAGGCAGGCGAAGGCAAATCAAGGCCCGGAACAACCACGGATGACACAGATTTCACTGATAGGATCAATCAACACAGCGTGGCCGGTGATCCAAACGTGTTTGTATTCGGCCTGATCTCTTGATCCGTGGCATCCGCGAAATCCGTGGTCAAATGAGCTTTTGGGAGAACACGCTGCGGGGCGGATCCTGCGGCGGTGTCGCCTTGGGCGGCGGAAAGGGGGCGGTGAAATGTGCCCCTCAGAAGTGGTTTCGGACTCGGAGCATCCGGCGCGGGAAAGCGCGTCGAAATCCGCTCGACGCGACGGAAATCTCTCGGAACGGCCGGCCGGCGTTGGGTGGGAACCGCGCGTGCTTGAGGCAGGCCCGAATGAGGAGAAGCGAACTCGAGGCGGGGAAGTGAAACCGGTTGAATCAAAAAACGCTCAGCGCACTGGCCCCATTCTACCGCGGCCGGACGCAGTCGTTCAAGATCAATCTGCTAAAAAAGTGGCAACTCGGTTCGGTGACTCGGCTTGCGTTCGGTCAACTGCGAGTTTGGTCCCTCGGAGGATTCCCGCATCCGTCCGTCGAACCGGTTTGAAGGCGATTTTTCTGTGGCGATCCGATTTTTCTGTGGTGGGTCGCCCCTTTTTTACGCCGCAGAAAAACCAGAAAAATCGCGCAGTGGCCGGTTTTTCAGACGTCGGCTGTGACCGGGCAGACGAAATCGTGCGGTTTGACCGCGATCACGGAGCATTTCATGTGCGAAATGAGCCGTTCGGCCGTGTTGCCGAGCACCAAATTGGAGAGCGCCGAGCGGGCGGCCGTCCCCAGGACGACGAGGTCGATGTGGAAGTCGTCGATGGCTTTGAGGATCGCCTCGTCAGCCGGTCCGTCGACGACGTGCACATGCACGCTGTGCGCGAGCGTGCGATGATCGGTGAGCGCGAGCTGCTCGTGCAGTTGCTTTTTGGCCTCGGCCCGCTGGTTGGCGATGTAATCTTCCACAATTTGCCGCTGCACCCGGCCGAACCAGGCGGGGGGGCCGATTTGTCCCTCCAGGGCGTGCAGCAAGTGCAGGCGGGTCTCGACGAGCTGGCCGCCGTTGACCGCGATTCGCAGGGCCTCGAGGGAGATGGGGCTGAAGTCGCTGGGGACGAGAATGTTGAGGTCGTCCCAGTTCGGGTCGTGCCGCGTGAGCCATACGGGGCAGGGGCAGTTGCGCAAGAGCTTTGTGCCCGTCGAGCCGAAGAGGATGCGGCTGATTTGGCTGACGTCCCGCGTGCCCACCACGACGAGGTCGTGTTTTTCGGCGACGACCTGGCGGCAGATTTCCTCCCAGGGGGTGCCGAAGGCGAGTTTTTGCCGGGCCTCGACTCCCTGGCTTTTGGCTTCGGCGACAAACCGCTCGAGGATTTCGGCAGCCTCGCGCTCGAGGTCGCCGGGTTCGTGGTTGAGCTCTTTCTGCAGCACGGTTTTCGCGTGCGGCGTAACGTCGAGCGCGGAAAAAATCGTCAGCTCGCCCCGCGTGTGGGCGGCCAGCCAAATCGCCCGCTGCAAGGCCTCGCGGGCAGGCGGGGTCAATTCGACATTGGCGAGGTGATCGGCACTCGACAGATCGACGCCGACCAGGATGTTGCGAAAGCGCTGCATAGCCCGACGGCTCCTCAATGAGGGCCATCATGTGCGAAGGTCGGGCTCGGGGTCAAATCCGGCTGTCCCGCGGCGTGGACCGCGGTCCGAGGGGATCCTGGTGGCCCCTCGCTCCTGGTTAGGGGCCGCTTTATAATGGTTGTTTTCCCCGGACTGCACTCCCGCCGCCGATTTATGAATATCGAAACGGTTACCGGCGCCCGCGCTCGCAGCTTGCCGAGGTCACGCCCCGCATGCCGCCGACGGCCGAACGATTGCCGCTTGAGCCGATGGACCCGCAGTTGACCAGCATTCAGCCGGGCGGGGGGCCGATCTATCGCCTGGAACTGGCCTGGGGCCGGCTGCGGCGGGCTTACCTCAAGGCGTTCCGGCCGCGGTACCGGATGCGGATGCGGCAGAAGCGGCGGGGCGATTTCAACGGTTGCCCGCACGAGGTGCTCGATCCGCGGGACGTGAAGTTTTTCCGCAACCAGGGGGGATATTGCTGGCGGCCGCAGGACGATCCGTTCGCCTGGCGGGAGCGGCTCCCGTTTGCCCGGGTCGGGCTGGCGGAGTTAATCGTGGTGGGGGGCGGGGCGCTGCTGTTGGCCCTGGTCCTTTTTTTAGTGGCGTTTCGCGCGCCTTTTCCACGCGGAGTCGCCATCGTGTGCGGTTTGGTGGCGCTCGCGCTGGTCGTCTTGGGGGGATTTTCCTTCTGGTTTTTCCGCGATCCGCGCCGCGAGGTGCCGATCGGAGCGGGGCTGATCGTTGCGCCGGCGGACGGCACGATTGTCGAGGTGGCCGACATTGCGGAGGATGATTTTGTCGGCGTGCCGGCCAAGCGGATCAGCATTTTCCTGTCGATTTTCAACGTGCACGTCAACCGGATGCCGGCACCGGGCCGCGTGATCGGCTTGCGGTATCGGCGGGGCAAAATGCTCGATGCGCGGCGACCCGAGGCGGCCGAGCACAATGAACAACTGGCGGTCCGCATCGAGTCGGAGGATGCACCGCATCGCCGGATGGTGGTCCGGCAGATTACGGGGCTGATCGCGCGGCGGATTGTTTGCTGGCTGAAGCCCGGGGACGTCTTGGCGGCCGGTGAGCGTTTCGGGATGATCAAATTCGGGTCGCGCACAGAATTGGTGCTGCCATGCGAGACGGGACTGGAGATCACGGTGAAGAAGGGGGACAAGGTCCAAGCCGGTTCGACGATCGTCGCACGCTATCCGGTCTCCCCCGGCGGGGTCGGCAGTTCGTGAAGCGGACCAAGATGTTCGCCGTCTTCCCCACGCTATTGACGCTGGGGAATGCGGCGTGCGGTTTCGGGGCCATCACGTTCGCGGCTAAGGTCGGCCCCGACCCGGCGGGCGAGCACGACCTGTATCTCTCGGCCGTGTTGATCTTTCTGGCCATGCTGTTCGACATGCTCGACGGGAGCGTGGCCCGCTGGGCCAAGCAGACGAGTGAATTCGGGGCGCAACTCGACAGCCTGTGCGACGCGGTGAGCTTCGGCGTGGCCCCGGCTTTTTTGATGCTGCGGATCGTCCATTCGATGGAGAGCTCGACCGACCCGAGCGGCCTGGCGCTGGGGTCGCACTTCCATCCCTTTTTTGAATACTGGTCGCGTCTTTTATGGGTGATCGGGGCTTTGTTCGCCCTTTGTGCGGTGCTCCGGCTGGCCCGGTTTAACGTCGAGACCGACGAGGACGATTCGCACAACTATTTCAGCGGACTTCCCTCGCCGGCAGCGGCCGCGACCGTGGCCTCATTCCCGATCGCGCTCAAGGAGTTGCGTGAGAAGGCGCTGGCGCCCGGCGGTTCCGCCCAGCAGATCGCCGAGTGGCTAATCCCTGTGATTCATCTTGTCCTGCCGCTCGTCACGCTGGCCGTGGCGATCTTGATGGTCTCGCGATTCAAGTACGCGCACGTTTTCAATCAGGTCCGTGGGCAACGCAGCCGGGTCCACTTGATCCAGATCATTTTTCTCTTGGCGATCGTCTTTTTGCTGCGGGAGGCGATGCCCCTTTTGTTCTGCGTCTTCGCCTTCACGCCGCCCGTCCGTTCGGCCTGGAGGGAAATTACCGGGCGCGGAATCTACAGGTCGATCGGGCCCGAATCGACCATACAGAATTGATGTTCGCGACGCACAACGCTGTGAATTCGACATCACAGCCCTGTAACCAACGTCGTTTGACACGCGCGCGGGCGTTTGTCACATTAGGACGATGGAGCAGTTCAAAATTCTCAGGCAGCGGTTGCACGGCCTGAAGGCGGGGGATGCGGCATCTCGCGAGGGGTCGCGTCGCGCGGGTCTCAATCGAGCCCCTCGCTCAATCGACCGCTGACGCCGATGTTCACCGGGCTTGTGGCAGGCCGGGGATTTGTGCATGACGTCCGGCCCGAGGGCGTCGACGACTCTTCTGCGCCGCGTGCCGATTCCACTCTACGTCTGACCATTCAAATCCCCGACGATTTCGGTCCGCCCGGCACTCTTGGTGAGAGCGTGGCCATTAACGGCTGCTGCCTCACGGCCATCGCCATCGTGGGAAATCGCTGGTCGTTTCAAGCCGGCAGCGAAACGCTTTCCAAAACGAACCTCGGCCGTTTGTCGCCGGGAGAAGCCGTGAACCTCGAACGGGCGCTCCCCGTTGACGGACGTCTTGGCGGCCACTTCGTGCAGGGGCACGTCGACGGCGTGGGCCAGGTCGACCGCATCGAGCGACAGGGCGAATGGGTGACGATGTGGTTCCGGGTTCCGCCGGCGCTCGTGCGGCAGATGGTGCCCAAGGGCTCGGTGGCGGTCGACGGCGTGAGCCTGACGATTGTGCAAATCGGGGCCGACTGCTTCAGCGTCGCGCTGATTCCGCACACGCTCGAGGTCACGACCCTTGGGCTCCGCAAATCGGGTGACGCGGTCAATATTGAAACGGACATTCTCGGGAAATACGTGCAGCAGTTGCTCAAAACATGAAACAGGCCGCACGCCAGACGCGGACGCATATCGGCGAGCTGTTGGCTCGACACGGCGTCAATCCGCGGCACGACCTGGGACAGAACTTCCTCATCGATTTGAACCTGGTCGAATTTCTGGTCGGGCAGGCAGAGCTTGAGAGTCACGACGTGGTCCTCGAGGTCGGATCGGGAACGGGCGGGCTCACCGCGTTTCTGGCCGAGCGAGCGGGGGCGGTCATCGCCGTGGAAGTCGATCCGCGGATGCAGCAGTTGACGGCCGAGGCCGTGGACGGGTTCTCCAACGTGACGATCGTGGGCGGCGACGTCCTCAAAAACAAAAACCATTTTTCGCGACCGGTCCTTGAGGCGCTCGACGCGGCTGTTGCCGACTCGTCGAAGCGGCTCAAGCTCGTGGCCAACCTGCCTTACTGCGTAGCGACGCCGGTCATCTCGAACCTCGTCGCCAGCGATTACGTTTGGGAGCGGATGGTAGTGACCATCCAGCTTGAGCTGGCCCAACGGATGGTGGCGAACGAGGCGACGTCGAACTATGGCGGCCTGTCGGTGTGGCTGGCCTCGCAGTGCCGCATCGAGTTCCTGAAACGATTGCCGGCCGACGTCTTCTGGCCGCGACCGAAGGTCGAGTCGGCCATGATCCGCATCGATCCGGATGCCGGCCGTCGCCAGGCGATCCGTGACCGGGCTTTTTTGCACGAGTTCTTGCGGGGCGTGTTTCAGCAGCGACGGAAACTGCTGCGGAACGTGCTCGTCAGTTATTACCGCAACGAACTCGATCGGCGCAGATCGACAGTGTCCTCAAATCACAGAATCTGGGCGAGCGGGCGCGAGCTGAAGAGCTTTCGCCTGCGGTGCTCGTGAACCTTGGCAACGCCCTTTTGGAAATCATTCAGCAAACCCGCGGCGCGGAGCGTTAAACCCGCGTGACCCCTTTTGGAGGATTGACGATGGATGATCGAATCGCTTACCGCGGCCTGACATTCGACGACGTTTTGCTCGAGCCAGCCTACAGCGAGGTACTCCCCTCGGAGGTCGATGTCAGTTCACCTCTGACCCGAAACATTCGGCTGAATGTGCCGATTATCAGCAGCCCCATGGATACGGTCACCGAAAGCGAAATGGCGATCGCCATGGCCCAGGAGGGGGGCCTGGGGGTCATCCACAAAAACATGACTATCGAACGGCAGGGGCTCGAGGTCGACCGGGTCAAGCGGAGCGAACACGGCGTCATCGTCGATCCGGTCACACTTCCGCCGGAAGCCACGGTGGGAGAAGCGGCTCGGATCATGGACGAGCGGAACATTGGCGGCGTCCCCATCACGAAAGATGGGAAGCTTAAGGGGATTCTGACACGCCGGGACCTTCGGTTCCTTGAGTCAAGAGAGACGCGAATCGCCGACGTGATGACCAAGGAAAACCTGGTAACGGCCAGTGAGAATACCAATTTGAAGGAAGCTCAACGGATCCTCCTGGAAAATAAAGTCGAGAAACTTTTGCTGATTGACGACGAATATCATTTGAAGGGATTAATCACGATCAAGGACATCGACAAGAACCTGCGGTTCCCGCTGGCGTGCAAGGACACGCGCGGGCGGCTGCGCGTCGGGGCGGCGGTCGGCGTCAATGACGATGAACGCATTGCCTGGCTCATTGAAAAAGGCGTGGATGTCCTCGTGGTCGACAGCGCCCATGGCCATTCGCGGAACGTCGTCGAGACGGTCCGCAGGGTCAAACGGCGCTGGAACATCGAAGTGATTGCCGGAAACATCGCCACCACGGAAGGAGCACGCGACCTGATTCGGGCAGGCGCCGACGCAATCAAGGTCGGCATCGGCCCCGGCTCGATTTGCACGACGCGGATCATCTCCGGCGTCGGCGTCCCGCAGTTGACGGCCATCGCCCATGCCGCCCGCGCAGTCGAGGGAACCGACATTCCCGTGATCGCCGACGGCGGTATCCGATACAGCGGAGACGTGACCAAAGCCCTGGCGGCCGGGGCATCGATCACCATGCTCGGAGGTTTGTTGGCCGGTCTCGACGAAAGTCCGGGCGAAATGATCCTGTACCAGGGCCGCAGCTACAAGCGGTACCGCGGCATGGGATCGATCGGCGCCATGGTGCAGGGAAGCAGCGAGCGTTATCGCCAGAGTGGATTGACCGAGGACGGAAGAGGAGCACGCAAGCTCGTGCCGGAAGGAGTGGAAGGACGCGTCGCCTACAAAGGTTCGCTTGGCCCCTTCATGTACCAGCTCATTGGCGGGCTGAGGGCGGGAATGGGCTATCTCGGCGTCGGTACGATCGACGAGTTGCGGACCAAGGCGCGGTTCATCCAGGTCTCGCCGGCAACGGTTAGGGAGAACCATCCGCATGACATCGCTATCACGCAAGAAGCTCCAAACTACACAGCTGAGCACGCGCCAATCGAGGTGGGGTAGTCGGCGCCGCTGGGCAAACCGCCTAACCGGCGGAGTTCTGTGCGCCGCTTTGGCGGCCGCCGCCCCGGCGGCGAATGCCGAAGACACGTACTATCCGCCCGTCGTCACCAACCCGGGCACCTCAGCACCGAGTGCACAGCCGGCCGCGCCAGCGCCCCGCGATGTCCGGCTCCCCGTATGTCATGTCGGCACAGGCGGCCTCGGTTCCTGCCAATGCCTCGACGTCTCCGACTCCCTATCCCGCGGCCGAACGGTGGGTCCGCCGCAGCCAGCGTCTGCGTGAGGCTTCGGCCCAGGACGCGGTTCCGAAACCCGATCCTTCGGCTTTGCCGCCGCTGCCTCCGCTCGATCTGACACCGACAACGCAGACCGCCTCTCAGCGTGACGCGTCGTTTGCACCGCCCGCGTATGCGGCCCCGATCGTGCCCGACGCGATGGCGCAGCGTCCTCTCTCGCCCGCGCAGATGCCGGGCGGGACCCAGTTCCGGTCCAATCTTGAGGGGACTCCCGAATACGGTGCCCCGCCGGGGCCGGAAAAGGTCAAGAAACCGAGCCAACTCCCCAAGGTGACGCAGATCCTGCCGTACGGCGACTATGAACCGGATCCGAAGGTCGCTCAGGACAATCCGTGCCAGAACCAGTGCCCCACGCAGAACGGCCAGCCCTGCAAGACACGCGACGGCCGCGTTCTCGACTGTCCGCAGGAGATCACCCTCTCGGAGAACCCCTGGATGCCGCGCACGTACGCTCCCAGCCTCTACGCGTGGCAGGCGTCCAACATCCATTACAACCCGCTCTATTACGAGGACGTGCAGCTCGAGCGCTACGGCCACAGTTATCCCTTCTTCGTGCAGCCCTTTGTCTCGATCGGACGCATGACGGTGCAAGCCATCGGCTTCCCGTATCAGGCGGTCATCGATCCGCCCTCCTGCGACGTTTATCCGCTGGGTTACTACCGGCCGGGCGAATGTGCTCCGAAGTTGATCTACCAGATCCCCTTGAACCTGGAGGCGGCGCTGGTCGAAGCGGGTGCGATTACGGGAACTTACTTCCTCTTCCCGCACTCGGCTTGGGCGTACGCACACCCCGGCCAGCCGTAGGAGCGTGGTGCGGTTTGGCCTGACCGTGTGACATTTGGGCAGCGGCCGCGTGATTTTTCTGGTTTTTCTGCGGCGTAAAAAAAGTGCCAGTCGCCGCAGAAAAATCATCGGCCGCTTTGTGCCAATTTGGCAGCCGCAAGCGGGCAGCGGCCTCGCCGCAGGCCGGATTATCGCACGAGTCGCGCCTGATTTGTTGCGCACGGCCGTCGAGCTCGCTACGATGCGGGTTCGATGGAAAACTCGCTTCCCCGTGGAATTGTTGGCGTCGTGCAGACTCCGTTTCTGCAGGACGGTGCCCTCGACCAGGAGAGTCTGGCCCGGCTGGTCGAGTCGGCGATTGCGGCTGGCGTCGGTGGATTCGTAGCGCCTGCGGTCGCCAGCGAGGTCGAAACACTCTCGCCGAGCGAGCGGGAACGGATCGTGCAGGTCATCTCCGAGGCGTCAAAGGGCCGCGTCCCCTTGATCGTCGGCGGCTCTTCGAGTGAGATCGAGGAATGTGCGGCCCAGGGACGCACCGCCCTCGCGCACGGAGCTGCGGCGCTTCTGGCGGCGGTGCCGGCCGCGTTGTACGGCGACCCGGCCGGCGCAATCGCGTTTTTCGAGTCGCTGGCGGCACGGGTGAAGGTGCCGCTCATCGTCCAGGATCTCGAGTGGAACGGCCCCGGTCTCGACATCGAGTGCATTGCCGAAATGGCACGGCGGATTCCGACCTTTGCCGGGCTCAAAATCGAGACGGTTCCGGCAGGCCCGAAGTACACCCGGGTGCGGGAACGCCTGGGCGAGGACTTTTACGTTGCCGGCGGCTGGGCCGTCCCCCAGATGATCGAAGCCTTGGACCGCGGGGTCGACGCCCTCATGCCGGAATGTTCGATGATCCCCGTGTACGTGCGGATCGCCCGCCTGCACGCGTCGGGAGAGCGGGAGGCGGCGGTCAAGCTTTTCCGCCAACTGCTGCCGGTCCTCGCGTATACGAACCAGGAAATCCGTACCTCAATCGCGTTTTTCAAGGAACTCCTGGTTCGCAAGGGGATCTTCCGCACGGCTGTCCTGAGGGGGACGCCGTTCGCCTGGGACCGTTACAATGGGCGAATTGCGGACGAATTGATCGAACACTACCTGACTCTCGAAAAGAGCCAGTGTTCGTCCTAGAGCAAGCTGGCAGCTTACCCTACGAGAATGGCACGCTGGCCGCTTGCCCTACGTTTAATTCAACTTGATTGACCAACGCAGAAGGGACCTGACACGAAAATGCGTCGATTCGCTTCCATCTCGTTCGTGATTCCATTGGTGCTGGCCGCGCTTGCGAGCGGCGCGCGGTCGTTTGCCGCCGATGCGATCGATTTGACGCACGCGACCGTCGTGATTCGGGGCGGGGCGCTGCCCGCCGCCGAAAAGATCGCGCCCGTCATCCTCACCGAGGAGTTGGCCAAACGGACGGGAATCCACTGGTCGGTCACCGATCGCTGGCCCGAAGGGAACGGAGTTGTGATTGCCCTGTCGAACGAGTCGGCTCTCCCCGGTTGGAAGGAGCACCTGCCGGCCCGGGCGGAGGTTGGACATGGCAAGCCGGAAGGCTTCAGCATTCGCGTCGTGCCGGCCGAGGGGGGGCAGCCCGCTCGCGTCTTCGTCATGGGGAGCGATCCGCGGGGCGTGATGTTCGGCGTGGGAAAGCTGCTTCGCGTGTTGGATTGGAAGACGGGGGCGATCTCGGTGCGGTCCGATTTCAGTGCCGACCTGGCCCCCGATCGGGCGATTCGCGGACACCAGGTCGGCTATCGGGCGACGGCCAACAGTTGGGACGCCTGGACCGTCGACCAGTTTGAGCAGTACTTCCGCGATCTGGCCATCTTTGGAGCGAATTCCATCGAGAACATCCCGTTCGAGGGGAAGACCTCGGACGTGATGAAGTACGGCCGGCGGGAGATGAATCTCAAGCTGAGCGCGCTGTGCGACAAGTACGACATCGACCATTGGATCTGGCTGCCGGTCGATTTTCTGCTCCCCAATCCGAAAAAATCGGCCGCGTTCTTTGCACAGCAGGAGGACTATTACAAGACGGTGCCGCGGCTCGATGCGGTCTTCATTCCCGGCGGCGACCCGGGCGACAACGCGATGCCCAAGCTGCTGCCCTACGTTGAAAAAATGGCCGCGCTGCTCAACAAGTACCATCCCCACGCCAAGATTTGGATTTCGCTGCAGCGGCCTCAGCCGGGGGACACCGACTTCTTCTTCAAGTATCTCGCCGCCAAGAAGCCGAGCTGGTTCGGCGGGGCCGTGATGGGGCCGAGCGGCCCGTCGATGGAGCTGTATCGCCGTCGGCTGCCGGCTCAGTACAAGCTGCGGTGGTATCCCGACATCACGCACATCGTGCGGGCCCAGTATCCGATTCCGTGGCTCGATCCGGTCTGGGGCGTGACGCTCGGTCGCGAGCCGGTCAGTCCGCGACCGGTCGATTTCGACGCGATTTACCACAACGACTACCGCTTCACGGACGGCTTCATTTCGTATTCCGACGGCATCCACGACGACTTCAACAAGAACCTGTGGACGCAGCTTGGCTGGGAACCGGACCGGCCCGTGCGGGAGATCGCTGCCGAATATGCGCGGCTCTTTTTCCGTCCCGACGTCGCCCAGTCGGGGGCCGATGCGCTGTTGGCCCTCGAATCGGATCTCCGCGGTAGCGTGGCCGACAACGGTTCGATCGACGGGACGCTCAGGCAGTGGCAGGAGATCGAGCAGAAGCTGAGCGGGACGGACACCAACTGGCGGTTCGACATGCACCTGTTCCGCGCGTATTACGACGCCTACACGCGACACCGGCAGATCTACGAGGCCAACCTGGAAAAGCGGGCCCTCCAAAAGCTCGGTGAAGCAGAGCAGATCGGCGTGCCGACGGCTTTGCACGAAGCCCGCGCGATCCTCGAACGCACAACGACCGAGCACCCGGAACCAGCCTGGCTCGCGCGGACGCAGGGCTTGGCCGACCTGCTGTTCCAGAAAATCGGCTACCAGACCAGCGTGCCGAAATACCACGGCAGCGGCTTCGAGCGCGGCTGCATGATGGATTTCGTGAATTACCCGCTCAACGACCGCTGGTGGCTCGAGGACCAGTTCGACCGTATCGCCAAGATGACCGGCCGGTCGGCCCAATTGGAGCAGATCGATGTGGTCCGCAATTGGGAAACCCCCGGTGAAGGGGGTTATTACGACATCCTCGGGGACGTGGGCCGCTCGCCCCACATCATTAAGGTGCTCAACGGGGGGGACGCGATGCGGACATTCCGCGAATTGCCCATGCCGACGCAGCGGTGGATGGGTGAGAAGCGGCGGAGTATCCGCTTCGCCTGGCACAAGTACCTCGACCGCATTCCGAGCGGCCTGACGTACACGGCGCTCGATCCGCAGGCGACCTACACGGTCAAGCTCTTTTCACAGCGTCCGACGTCACTCTTGATCGACGGAATGCCGGCCCCTTTGATCCGCACGGGGGAGACCTACGACCAGGTGACCGAGCAGGAGTTCTCCGTGCCGCCGGAAACCGTCAAGGACGGCCGCTTCGTGCTCAACTGGGTCATTCCGGACGAGCGAAAAATGAACTGGCGGCAGCGACATTACGTTACTGACATCTGGGTGATCCGGCACGCGGGGAAATGAGCGCTCGTGGGGCAAGCTGCTCGCTTGCCCGTCCAGGTCGAGAAAATGCTGTTTCGGGCAAGCTGGCAGCTTACCCCACGAGAATGTGGCAAGCTGGCATGGCAGCTTGCCCGACGTCGTCAGCCGGTTTTGCGGCGGGTGTCGTGACTGCGGCCGTTTCCGTTGCCGTTGGATTCAATCTCCATCCGGTGCAGTCCCTCCTCGCGCAGGGCGGGAGCGGAGTCGAGGCGGCTGGGCGAGAGATGGTGGAAACGGCAGGAACGCATCCGCGACACGTCGGCACAGGCCACGAGGACGTCGTTTTTGTCCTTTTCGGTGAGTGCCGCCCACAGGGGCTGCGAGACGCGGCGAATGACCGGGAAGGCCTCCTGCAAGAGGGCGTCCCAGCGATCGGCGTTCCGTACGCTGTCGTCCGGGCCGATCTCGCCGCGGCAACCCGGCAGCGAGCAGGCGCAGAGAAAGCTCGAATCGAGGTTGAGCGTGCCGTAGTCGTCGGTCAGCTCATCGCCGGGGCGCAGGTCACGGACGGTGACTTCGAAGTCGTAGCCCGCGCTCAGGCAGGACGCCTCGCACGAGTGGTTCATGAAGCGGGCATGATCCCAGCAAAGAATGGTCTTGCCGTGGCGGTCCGTGTAGCCGTATTTGTCGAGAACCTGCCGGGGAAGACGGGACATGCCGAGGATTTGATCCGGAGTGAACGCCTGGTCGAGCTCATCCCGGACCCAGGTGATCGTTCCACGGGGAATATGCCGCGTGGCAAAAACTCCGTAACCAATGACGTCATTCACGTAACGGAGTTCCGTGTCTGGATGTATCATTGAAGTGCGGTTTGCAATCCTGCTGCTTGTGTGTCCGCCTTTGACAAAAAGGTGGCCCGCTCGGTGCAGGCGTCACACGCAAGGACCACCGTCACCACAATCCGAACTCCCCGATCGGCAATCGTTTTATCCAATCGCGCGGGATTATGCGGCATCAGCAGGCGACTGTCAATCGTTAGCCCAGGTGCGTCCGCGAGATGCGGAAACAAATTTTCGGGGGCCGTCCGCCACCTTGCCCAGAAGGAACGTCCCCACCGGCCTGCGGAGAATTCGGCAGGGGCCCGTCCGCGGCGTCTTGTCCGGCGAAATCGGCTGACGGATCGCTGCGCGTGTCGGGAATTTCGCGGTGCCCGGACGTCGATCGGGACGGCATCGCGGAGTTTACGGCCGTTGCCGGGCGCCGGCATTTCGTTCCAGGGCGTTTCGTTCAAGCCGTTCGACGCGGAGTGTCGATAATCGGAGAATCAAGCCTTCTTTCCAACCGCCGCCCTCCGCCCATTTTTGGAGGGCGGCATTTTTTCGCGGACCGCTACTTCCCGCTCGCGGCGAATTTGTCGATGGCCTCCTCGACCAGCCGCCCCAGCCCGCGGTCGTCCTCATCTTGGAGCGATGCGTTGCGGGAGCCGTTGCACAGCACGGCAACGTTGTAGCCGTCGGGACGCTGGCGGATGAAGGCGGTCGTCCCCCCGAAGTTTCCGAAGTAGGCCCATTGAAAATCGTCGCCGGGATGCCGCGGCTCGCCGTTGGCCCAGTAGGCGTCGAGAAACTTGCATAAGCTGGGGGCGGAGGCGACCAGGCCGCCGTACGAGTCGGTGACTTCCGTCAGCACGTCTTTGACGGGGTACGAGACTTCGCGCGGGTCACGCTCCCGCACTAGGCCGCGGCCCAGTTTCACGTCGTCGACGCCCAGCGGCTGAAAGAGGTCGTCGGCCACATAGGCGGCGTACGACTTGCCCGAGGCTTTTTCGATGACACGGCCCAGCACGCAATAGCCGAAGTTGGAGCGGGCCGTTTTCTGCCCCGGATCGAATTGCAGCGGCTCGCCCAGCATGTAGCGCACGACGTCGACCGGGCGCGGGTGGCGGGAAAGGTGCAGGCTCTGCTGGATCTCATGCAGCTGCCTGAACGGATCGAAGGCGGCGGCCGCGTCCCAGCCGGCCTTGTGCTCCAGCAGATGGCGGATCGTGATTTGAATCAAACGCGGATCCGGATTCGAGCCGCGCGGCGGCTTCAATTTGAGATAGGGAAAGACCTGCGTGTCGAGGGTTAATTTTCCGTCACGGACCAGCTTTTTGACGGCCGCCGCCGTGATCGGCTGCGTGAGGCCGGCAATCCGCATGATCGCGTCGGGAGGCGTCGGTTTTTTCTTGTGCGCGTCCGACCACCCATAACCCCGCGAAAAGAGCAGCTTTCCCTGTCGCGAAACGGCTGCAGTGACGGCCCGGCAGCCGATGCGGTTCCTGAAATCGAGCAGAACCTGGTCGAGCGGCGCGAATTCGGGGACATCCGTCCCGCTCACGGGGGGTGACTCCGCAGAGAGGGGCGGAGTTAGCGCCAAGACGACGATGCCGATCGCCAGCGAAAGCCGGGCTCGATGCCGGCGTGTCGGCGCTGCGTATCGCGATTTCGGACTCATGCTCTCGTCTCAGCAGGGATCTCCATCATAGCCGGGAACGTGGCGGCCGATCACTCGACTTCCAAGTTCGATGCGGGGCCCAGTTCCTTGACCTTTTCCGCCTGCAATTCGGACGGGCGCGGAACGCGAAGCAGTGCCACCAGCACGGAAGCGACCAACGGGCCGCAGGCCACGAAGGGGACGATCTGCGCGTGTGAAAAGCCGCGGGTTTTGAGGGCGCCTACAATCGACGGGGCGACAAAACCCGAGAAATTGGCGATCGCGTTGATCATTCCGATCGAGGCGGCCGCCGCCGAGGACTGCAGGGTCACGGTGGAGAGCACCCAGAACGAAGGCGAACCGGCATAAATCCCTGCCCCCGCCAGGCAGAGCCACACCATCGCCAACCAGAAGGGCTGTCCTGGGACGGCACTCGCCATCAGCGCCAATCCCGTCACGACCATCGGCACGATCGCATAAAACCGGCGGCGGCCGCTACGGTCCGAGAGGTAGCTGACGAGGATGGTCGCCAGGATCGCCAACGCATAGGGCAGGCCGGAATAGAGGGTCGAGGCGGTCACGGAGAGGCCGGATGCCTGCCCGATGACGCTCGGCAACCAGAAGACGAACGTGTAACTGTTCAGATTGGCGGAAAACAACGCCAGCGCGAGCAGAATCACGTTGCGCTGGCCGAAGGACTGCCAGATGGTGATGTGTGCGGTGTCTTGCTTGGCGAGCCGCTCGTTGTCGAGCGTGTTGGCGATCCAGTCTCGCTCACTGGGTTCGAGCCAGTGGGCGTGTTTCGGGCGGTCGGTCAAATAAAACCAGGTAAACAGCCCCAGCGCCACCGCCGGCAAGCCCTCCAAGATGAACAGCCACCGCCAGCCCGAATAGCCGAACCAATGGACCCGAAGGATGGCGGCCGAAATTGGCCGCGCCGAGTCCCAGCGCAATCGGGATCGCCAGAATGAGGCCGCTCATGCCCCGCACGGTCGGGGAGCGAAAACCAGTGGGTCAGGTACACGATAATGCCCGGATAGAAGCCAGCCTCGGCCAGACCCAACATGAAGCGAGCCAAATAGAATTGGTGCGGCCGCGTCAGGAATGCATCGATCGCCGGACTGGTTCCCACCAGGCCGACGGCCGCCGAGCAGATGCCCCACGAAATCAGGATGCGGGCCATCCAGCGGCGGGCACCGAAGTGCTCGACAATCAAGGCGCCGGGAATCTCGAAGACCAGGTAGCCGATGAAAAAGATTCCGGCCCCGAAGCCGTAAATCTGTTCGGTGAAGTTCAGCTCCTGGATCATCGGCGTATGAGCGAACGAGATGTTGGCCCGATCCAGATAGTTCACGATGTACATCGTGAAGACGATCGGCAGCAACCGCAGCGCGATCTTGCGTCGGGCACTCGTGGCAACGGGGGATCCGAGATCGGCAGAAGTCATGGGTGTATCGGTGGGTAGACGGCATAGCCGGAAACGGTGACAGCCACTTTGTAAATGCTTTTTCCCGCGGTGACATAAAGCGTCTTGCGCTCGGGACCGCCAAAGGCGAGGTTCGTGACGTAATCCTCAGGAATGGGAACGCGTCCGAGCAATTTTCCCTGCGGAGTGAGGACGTAAATCCCCTGCGGAATGCCGAGCACTTCGCCGGGCGGCCGCGGGGTTTGAATCCCGGCCGCCACCCAAAGATTTCCCTCGACGTCCGTGCGAATCCCGTCGCCGCCGCGCCCCTGGTGAAAGTCATAGACCAGCCGCTGGTTGCCCAACCGGCCATTTGCCCCGATCGCGAAGGCCCAAATCTTCCGATTGCCCCCGACCGCGTCGTTGCTGTCGACGACGTAGAGCGTGTGGTTGTCGGCCGAGATGGCGATGCCGTTGGGCTTCTGGACCTCCGGCTGCGTCACCACGCGCGTCACCTGCCCATCGGCGTCAATGCGATACACGCCTTCGACATCCATTTCCATGTGGCCGCGGTCGCCGTAGCAGGGATCGGTGAACCAGATCCGGCCTGTTCCGTCGGCGCACACGTCATTGGGGCTGTTGTAGCGTTTCCCCTGGTAGCGGTCCGTCAGCACGGTGATCCGTCCCGTCTTCATGTCGGTGCGGACGATCCGCCGCCGCCCGCCGGGACCGAGCCCGTATCCTTCGCAACTCACGAGCCGGCCCCGGACGTCGAAGCAGTTGCCGTTTGTGCGTCCGCTGTCCGAACGGAAGACCGAGACATCGCCCGCCGGAGTCAGTTTGAGAATGCGGTTACCGGAGACATCGCTAAAAAAGAGGCTACCCGCCTCGTCGGCTGCCGGTCCTTCCAGAAAGCAGACCAGCGCGGCGACGGTCGCTTTCGTTCCAGTCGGAACCAAGCCCGGTGGCGGCGAGACGTGCGAAAGAGGGGACGCGTCCGCCGCGAAACAGGGGCGAACGCACGCGAGAAGCGCGAGCGCGAGCAGCGGACCGGCGTTCAATTTCATTCGGAGCCCTTTCGAACAAAGCAACGCGAGCGGCTCTGGCCGCCAGGAAGCCATTGTCGCAGCCCTGTCACACTCTCCGCGGTGGGTGCCACCCAGCGTCTAGCGGACGATTTTTGTGGTTGGGAGCGATTGGCGAAGTTCCTTGATTCCGGCCTCTGTGATTTCGGTTGAACCGAGTTCGAGGATCGTCAGATTCCTGAACTCCTTCAGGTCATGGACGCCGGCATCCGTAATCCGGTTTCCATCGAGGTAGAGCCGCTGCAGGCTGCCGAGCCGCTTGAGTTCCTTGAGACCGGCATCGGTGACCTGGGTGTGCTCGATCCAGCAGCGCTCCAGGCTTTGGAACGGAGCGAGTTCTTTCAGGCCCGCGTCGGTGATCGGCACGTTGTCGAGCCACAGCTTGTACATCTTGTTGAGTCCGCCGATCTGCGCGAGACCGGCGTCGGTGATCCGCGTGCCGCTCAAGTCGAGTTCCCACAAATCGTGCAGCGTTTTGAGATGTTTGAGTCCGGCATCGGTAATCTGCGTGCGGGCAAGATTGAGTTCCCTGATCTTGCGGAGCTTTCCGATCTCCGGAAGGCCTGCATCGGTGATCGCGGTCGAGTCAAGATGGAGCACCGTCAGGTTGGTGAGGGGGCCCAATTCCTTCAGTCCCGCATCAGTGATCTTATTGTGGCCGAGATAGAGTTCGGTCAGACCGGTCAGCGGTTTGAGTTCACGCAAGCTGGCATCGGTAATCTGGGGCGAACGAAGGTGCAGCTTGAGCAGGTTCGGAAGCCGACCGAGTTGCTTGAGTCCGGCATCCGTCACTTGCGTATTCTGGAGCCCAAGTTCCGTGAGGTTCGTGATGGCTGCAAGCAGCGGCACGTCGCGATCTTGGAAGCGGACATCGACGGAGCGATTCGCGAAACCGACCGTGACGGGGCTCTCCGGCGAAGTCCCGTGTCGCTCAATGTGGCCGCCGCACCGTTCGATTTCCCGGATCGCTTGAGCTTCGTCCGGTCGCTCGTGAGCAGAAAGCAGGGGATTCGCGGAGAGGACGAGGGCAGACAGAATCAATCCACGCATCCACATGGTGGGCCGCCGACAGTGAGAGTGCGCATCAGGTGAGCCTCGCCAGTTTGCCTCTCCGCGCAGGGCGAATCAAGGGAGTTGTGCAACGGCGCGCGGAATTGCGACTGCCAGTCGGCCGCTGCCTCTGCAACACTCGACCGTGCTGTGATGTCGTCTCACGCGGTCATTGGCCGCGGAGAGCCGTCTTGATGACGGTCGCACCGCCGGCGATCGGCGCCGATTTGGGAACTGCGATAATTGACGTCGGCGTCACGGGGAGTGGTTCCGATTCGCTGGCGCTCAGTTGGGGCGTGTAGGCGGTCTGTGCGCCAATCGGGGTCCATTGCACATCGATCCGCGTGTGAAGGCGGCCGGCCAGTTCCCGGAAAACGTCGAGCCCGCCGATGATTTCGGAGGCGAATCGTTCCAGCGGGACATCTTGGTGAACCGTGCAGAGCGAGACATCGCAGGTCCGTCCGCCAATGATCGCCACATTCTCGAGGGCGGGACCCAGGCGATCACGCAGGGCCGCCGCGTCGACTTCGGCAGGGACAATCAGCATGCGTCCCGACGCGCCGCTATTGGGAGCCGGTGCATTTGAGGTCAGACCTTGCAAGATCACCTCGAGGAGTTCGTTTCCGACCCCGTCCGACGCCGAGGCCGATCCTCGCATCAGCCGGCAGACGATTGCCTTGAGGCAGTCGAGCACGGCACGCCGGGATGCGGAGGTGAGCGGATCGCTGAGCGTCTTGTACAGCTCGGAATCGGGTTGGAGGAATCGGCGCAGTCCACGGCCGTCGCGGACGAGCTGTTGGTCGATCTCCTGTTCCACAGTGCGGGCAATCTCGTCGCGACAGCCCGCGAGTTGGTCGATGATCAACTGCTGGTAGCGGAGCGTTGCGCCATCGGCCGGCGAGCGCGACTCCTCTTCGTCGGCGACGGCCGGGGCATCGCTCTCCAGCAGGCGCTCTTTGAAGAGTCCGAGACTGCGGGACAAGTTATCGAGTTGATAGATCAAGGTTCCGATTTCGGCTTCCATGAGCCGGAGCTGCTTGGCGATGGCGAGGAACAGTGACTCTCTCAGGCGAATGCCCGCGTAGTTATTCAGGACTTCGCGCAGCCGTTCGAGGGGACCGTTTTTGCGGATCTGCCAGGCGCCTTTCCGCGAACGCTCGGCGAGCAGTGACGAAAACCCACGCGCTTCGACGCCCAAAGCCAGCGCGCTTTGCCGGTTCTCTGTGGCCTGCATCACGAGCCGCTCATGGATTTCCCGCAGCAGCAGCTTGGCGGCGGTGGCGTATTGCCGCGCACCTTCGACGCGGACGGCCGGCGTGTCGACCATCTCCCGAATCCATTCCAAGAGCGTCGTCGCGCGGCCGCTGCCGCGAACGGCCAGCCGTGCCACGATCCGCTCGAAGAGCGAGCCCGACGAACCTTCGGTGCGATCATCGCTGGCATTGCAGCGGAAAATCTCGTCAATCGCCCCGACAATCGCGTCGATGCGGTCGGTTTCCTGTTTCCATTCTTCGGAGTGCATGGCGAGCGCTTCGTCAACCAGGCGGGCGACGTATTCCCTGGCATCGCATCCGGCCTCCAGCTTGACGACTTCGGTCGCCTCCTGCAGGAAGTGCTCGACGACCAGATTGCACTCGACGAGCTTTTGCCTCACGCTCGCTTCGACCTTCGCGGACTGCGACGAGGGTCGTGCCGCGAAGACCGTCATTAAAGCCGTGGGACCGGCGGTGCCCTCTGCCTCGCGCCCCGTTTGGAGACCTTCCCGCCAGAGGCGGACGACGTCGACGCACGTACGTTGGGCAAACTCCGAAACCTGCCGCATCGTGCCGGCGCCGAACGCCAGCATCTCGCAGCACCAAAGCGAGAGAGGCGACGTGCCCTCTTTCTCGTGATGGCCGGAGACCTTCTGCCAACCGTCGAGCGTCTCGCGTGCCGCTGTGAACTGCGAGACGTACAAGAACTCCGCCGCCTTCTCGACGGCCAATTCCCAGTCCGGACCTCCGAGGCCCCGCCCCAGATCGAGCATGTGCGTCCGGCGGAACGTGGCATTGTCGCCGTGAAAAGGCGGCGTTCCCAGCGAGACCTCGCCCGGGAAGTTGCTGCCGGGACGGCTGTAATGGTGCAACTCGCTCAAGAAGGCATACGCGTTGGCGGTCGACTTGTCGCGCTCGGCATTCCCGCGAGGCGTCGCATGCAGCAGGACGCCGTGCACGTCGTCGTCCGAGAGCCCCTGGCGTTTCAGTTCACCTCGAACGGCATATGCCACGTCGAGGATCGCTCCGCCGCCCGTGCCGCCGCAGATCGAACCCAAGACGATCACGCGCGGGGCGTCGGCATGACCTTCGGACGAAGCGGCCGGCGCGAGGCGGGCGCCGGCGGTCGACACGGCCGTTTCGATCGCTTCACGCACGCGGGCCGCGTGCGTGATCAGGGCCAGGCGTCCCAGGGGACGATAACTCGACGTAGTGAGATCCCGCGGGATTCCATAGAACCAACGGCGATTGAGCCACTTCAGGACTTCGGCGGTACGGGATCCGAACGACTCGGCACTCCGCAGGCGGATGGGAACGAGCTGCAAATAGGGGCCTTCGCTGTCCGAACGGGCCGTCAACGCCCGGGCGTCACTGTCCAGCAGGATGATCTGGATCGGGGGCCATTGATGCTCGTCCCCGATGCGGTCGTGGAGCAGGTCGACCAGTTTCCCGAGCACTTGGACGGCGGCGCCACCAATCCCCACGATGATGAGGGGTGCCGCCGTGGTCCCCGCGCCGGCACGTTCCTCGTGAGCTTGCCGGTCATCGAGTCGGCTGTTGGCCGAGGGAGCGTCGGTTTGCGCGACGAACGCCGCCGTCCGGCTCGCACTGCGCGCCTCTTCCGCCGTGATCGGCGACTGTGCCGGTCGAGACGAAAAGCGAGCCGGCGAGCCGCCCGCATTCGCTGCCGAAGGCGGAACGACGGCGGCGGGAGTCGCGGCCGGAGTCGAATCGCTAAAGCTCGCTTTGAGCGCCGCCATCATGGCAGTACAGTTCTCAAAACGCTGTGCGGGATCTTTCGAGAGGGCGCGGGCGATCACGGGCCGCTGCCGTCGCGGAAGGGCCGAAAGGTCAGGCACGCCGCGGAGGTGCTGGGTGGCAAGCTGGGCCGCGTTGCCGCCGTTGAAAGGCAAGACGCCCGTCAGCATCTGCATGTAGACAATGCCCAAGCTGTACTGGTCGCTGTGCCGCGTCGGCTTGCCGTCGAAGACTTCCGGCGGTGAGTAGGTTGGCGTCAAGCCCCCCACGATCGAATGCGATCGCTCGTAAAGGTTTTTCACAAGACCGAAATCGCCGACCTTGGCCCGTCCGGAGAGCAGCAAAATGTTTTCGGGCTTCACGTCCAAGTGCTGCAGCGAATACTGGCCGTAAAGGAAGTCGAGCGCCTCGGCCGCGTCATTGAGGTAGCGCCACAGTTCGTCTTGCGGGACTCCCGTCGATCCGGCCTTTCTCTTTTCGGCGAAGTGTTCTTTGAGGCTGCAGTCGGCCAACTCGGTGACGATGACGAGATTCGAGCCGGCGACTTCGATGCGCTCGATCGACAAGAGCAGGGGATGCCGCACATCTTTGATGCGGGCCAAAGACTTCAGTTCCAGGCGAGTGCGTTCCGAGTCGGCGTCGCCGTAAACGATTTTGATCGCCTTGGCGAGGCCTCCCGGGGCCACCGCCCGCCAGACTTCGCCCGACCCGCCGCGACCGATCAATTCCGTCGTCCGGTAGCCGGGGATCGGCTCTTTGGGGTTGAACTCCATCGACTCGCTAGCCACGTCTGACATACTCCTGGCCCTTGTAGACGGTCGTTAGGACGGTGTCATCCGCGTGAGCATGGCGAAATAGTTCTCGACGGCGAGATCGAAATACTCCGGCAGCAGTTCCATGGGAACGCCGTTGTAGCGGCAATGGTTCCTCACCTGGGCCAGCAAGTCGCGCGCGTGACAGCGTCGTTTCGCCCGGCGGCACGGGCGGTAATACGTGTCGAGCAGATACGTCACCACGTCCTTGCGGTATTCGCAGCCGAACTTCTCGCAATAGAGCTGAAACAGGAAATAAAACTCGTCGTCGGTCGGATCGCCGGTGTGAATCTTGTACGGAATCCGGCGGAGAAACGCCTCGTCGACCAGGTCCTCCGGCTCGAGGTTCGTCGAGAAGATCACGATCTGCTGGAACGGCACTTGGATCTTTTTTCCGGTGGGCAGCGTGAGATAGTCGTAGTGCGAGTCGAGCGGCACGATCCAGCGGTTGAGCAAGTCCGCCGGTGCGATCCGCTGGCGGCCGAAGTCGTCGATCAGCAGGCAGCCGCAGTTGCTCTTTAACTGCAGCGGCGCTTCGCAGATTCTCGTTTCCGGATGATGCCGCAGCTCCAGGTTGTCGAGTGTCAGCTCGCCACCGACGACAACGGTCGGCCGGTGGATCTGGATCCAGCGACGGTCGACGGACGAGGAGCGCAACAGCTTGCCGTCGAGATCTTCCACGGCCCGGTGGAACTGGCTGTCGTAGAACTTGATCACGTGGCCGCCGTCGATAATCGCGTGCGGCACCCAGATCCGCTGCCCGAAGCACATCGTGATCCGCCGGGCCAGCGTCGATTTTCCGTTCCCGGGTGCTCCGTACAGGAAGATCGCGCCGCCGGAGTTGATCGCCGGCCCCAAACTCCGAAAGAGCTTGGGATCGACCGAGATCCCCTTGCACGCTTCGACGAGCCGGTCGCGTCCGGGCGCCTCGTGCACGATCGACTGCGCCGCCACGGACATCACGTATTCGGAAAGCCGTACGGGAGCCGGGCCGACATAAGCGCATTCGCGGAGCATGTGATGGGCCCGCGCCGTCCCCAGCTCCGTCAGCATGTAGGAATAGTCGTTAAACTGCGCGCCGCTGGCATGCGCGATGAGCTTCCGCGTGCGGAGTGCTTCGAGCAGCCGCGTGATGATGTTGAACGGCAGTCCGATATTGTCGGCGAGCGTCCGGCCCCGCGCCGAGCCGTTCACCGAGAGGTCTTTGCAGATCAACGCTTCAACGAACGCGTCGGTGAGGCCCGCTTGTTCGAGGGTCGTCGGCTCGACCGGTTCGAATACGTCCTCGGTGAGGAGCGTGCGGACGAGCTCGGGATCGACCTCGAAAGTTGGCGCTGGAACAAGCATCTCAATCCCCGACGTATTGGCGGCCGCCCGGCCTCACGCTCAACTTCCATCACCGCTTGAGTAATGGCTGACGGGCATGGGCTTGCCGTAGTAGTAGCCCTGCGCGAGCACGAAACCCAAATCGACGCAGGCCGCCGCTTCTGCTTCCGTTTCGATCCCTTCGGCGAGCGGGATGATGCCGATGTCGTGGACCGTCGCCACCAGGCCGCGGATAATCCGCGTCCGCGACACGTCCGCCGTGTTCAACCGTCGCACGAGACTGCGATCGAATTTCAGATAATGCGGTTTGACTTCCGAAAGTTCCGCGAGGCGGTGCTGACCGATGCCGAAGTCGTCGAAGGCCAGCGACATGTCGATCGCTTCCAGACCGTGCCGCAAAGCGGCCATCTCCCCGACCTGCGTCATGGCCGCTTCGTGCAGCTCGATCGTGATCCGCTGTAGCGGTGCCAGCTTCCGCAGCTGGACGCAGCTCTCCAGGAAGGCCGGAGTCGCTCCTTCAGAAGGATGCGTGTTCAAAAACAGGTGCGGCGGCTCCGGAAACAGGCCGCTCGTCTCGACAGCCTTGCGACGCATGAGCTGGGTCAACTCGTTGACCCGCCCCAGTTGCGCGGCGGCCGCGAACATGAACTCGGCGGTCTCGAGTCCGACGTACCGGCTGCGGGCCAGCGCCTCGAACGCCACGGCCTGATGGGTCGTGAGATCGACGATCGGCTGGAAAAACGGAGTCAGCGCTCCGTGCTCGACGAGCCGGTCGAACTGCACCAGAGCCATGGCCTGATCGCTCGCGTTGGCACAGCGTGTATGAGATTTCGTGTCGGGAAGGTGCCGCGCCACCCGAAACGCGACGTCGGCGAACTGAATCAGATCGTTCTCAAAAATCTCCTGCTCGCCGAACAGTTGCGTTCCGTTGATGAACGTGCCGTTGGTGCTGTGCAGATCGCGGACAAACAGCTGCTGATCGCGCAAATCGATCTCGGCATGCAGTCCCGAGACGGTTTGATGCGACAACGTCAGCGACAAGCCGGAGCGCCGGCCGATCCGAAACGGCAACGGCGTCAGCGGAATCGTCCGCGACTCGCTGTCTTCGTTCAAACGGCCCGAAAGGCACCACCCGTCGAGTGCATCCAGCTGCCCGAGGCCGGGATGTTCTGCGTGCGACTTGGTCATTCGATAGGTCGAAGTGTGAGTCGGCCGGCGGCATCGGTCGGAATCGACCGACAATCTCCACGTCCAAGGCGTTCCGCAACGCCTCAAATCGTGGTCATGTCTCCGCCGGGTCCCTCAAGTGCGATCAGCGCGAAGCATGGGACGGGAACCGGGCCAAGTCAAATTTCCGGCTGCGGCGACTTCGCCAGAAAATGCCCGTTGCGGTGGAAGTGGCGATGCTGACGCCTCGGGCGGTTGCGCCCGGCGCCCGTCTGGCGTCGTCGCCGGGCCTTTTCCGTCGAATCGGCGACAGACAAATGACCGTCACCGACGCGATTTCCAGAACAGCCGGCAGAATTGGTCCCCTCAGAATTGAACCCCGCGACGCCCGGTCGCACCCCGTGCAGGGGCCGATTTCTTCAGCGTTCGGGCACCAGCTTGATGGACGCGACCGAGCCGTTTTTCGTGAATTGTTTGCTGAACGACAGCTCAACTTTGGCGGTCGCCCCGTCAAAGTCGCGCACCGTCACGGTCGGGGGCGAACTGTAACCGCTCCCTCCATTGGTCACGACGAAGCTCACGATTCTCCCATCCCGCACCAGGGCATAAGCAGCCGCGGGCTTGGTGGGCCACAGCTTGCCGCGGCGGCGAACGTACCGGTAATAATCCGAAACGGTATCGAGCCTCTCGTTGGTGATTCCATAAGGGCCCAGGGCGTCCAACAGGGCCGCTTTGTTGTCGCGGACCTGTCGCGGGTCGGGCGCCGTTCCGGCCGGCGCCGGCCGCACATGGGAAAATGCCTCGCGAAAGACGTCCGACGGCACGCCCAGGGCCGCCGCAATCAACACCACGGGCCTGCCGCGATCCCGCGGATCGGTCTCATGGCCGCCCGAAAAGACCACCGGCACCCGCGTCGTCGACGGGCCCTGATTCGATTGTCCCCGAGCGTGCCAGGGTGCGAACACCGCCAAAGCGATCGCGAGTATCACTCTCGGCATGGGACGATGGGGCCAATGGAGACATACCGCGCGATGACGAAGAGCAGACGATCGTAAAACGCAGGCGTTCATGGCAGCACCGGCTTGGCGTCACGTCGTGTTCGAGGAGATAATTGCAAAAGTCCGGGACAAGTCCCGACGCGACTTTCGACTTATAATTCTGTCAGAGAACGATAATTGTGACGGGTCGCCCCTAGAATTCCAACAACGCGTTACGTCAGCAGTCCTGGCTCTCCCACGCCGGAAACCCCGGAGGAATGCCGCGATGACCGAAGAACGCAAGGTGGTAACGGCCGAACCGGAAAACAGCGAAACACCGCTGGATAAAATCTCTACTTGGGTCACCCCGAACAAGCTGTTTTTTGTCCGCAATCATTTCGAGATTCCTCAGCTCGACCTTTCGACGTGGAAGTTGCCCGTCGAGGGTTGCGTCGAGCACCCCGCGGAATGGACGTGGGACGAACTCGTCTCGCTGCCGGAACGCAGCGTGTTTGCCACCGTGGAATGTGCCGGCAACGGCCGCTCCTTTCTTCAGCCCGCGGTCGCCGGCGTCCCGTGGGGGGCCGGCGCCATCGGACATGCGGAGTGGACCGGCATCCCCGTCGGCGAGCTCTTGGCACGAGCCCAGATCAAATCCGGTGCCGTCGAAGTCTTGTTCGAGGGGGCCGACGAAGGGACCGAGGCCGACCATCCCGCACCGATGCACTTTGCCCGCAGTCTGCCCCTGGAAAAAGCCCTCGATCGCGACACGCTGCTGGTGTTTCAGATGAACGGCGAGCCGCTGGAACCCGTGCACGGTTTTCCGTTGCGGCTGTTTGTCCCCGGCTGGTACGGCGTGGCCTCTGTGAAATGGCTGCGACGGATCGAAGTGCTCGACCGCCCCTTCGCAGGTTATTTCCAGTCGGTGAAATACACCGTGCAGCGGCCGCGGTCGTCGGGAGGCCTGGAAAAGCTTCCCGTCACTTCGATTGCCGTGAAGTCCGAAATTGTCCGTCCGCAGCGGGGCGCGGTCCTCGGCATCGGCACCAATCGCCTGTTCGGCGTCGCCTGGGCCGGTCCGCGGACCGTCGCCGCGGTCGAAGTCAGCGTGGACTACGGAGCGACGTGGCATCGGGCCGATCTCATGGGGCCGCGGGCCGCGTATTCCTGGACGTTGTGGGAGTACCTCTGGGAAGTGCACGAACCGGGCAGCTATTCGTTGCTGGCCCGCGCGATCGTCGACGATGGCCAGGTCCAGCCGCTGTCGCACGACCCTTGGAACGGCGGCTACATGATCCACCACAGCCGACCGATCACCGTCCGCGTCGAACGCGTCCGCCGCATCTACGACGAACCCTCCGACGCCGACTCAATTCTCTACGACATGAACGCCTACGCCGAAGAGAACACGCGCTTTCCGCTCGATGTCGAAATGGAGTTCGCCCAGGGCGAGGGCATTTAACGCGACAGCGCCCCGTCCTGACGAGCCGCCGGGTTTATCCCGGCGGTCCGCCGAGCGGCGCTCGACGGCGGAATCTGGGTGGCACTGGCGGCTAGCCCGCCAGTGTCTTCGTACGGTTGGTATCGATTCCCCACGCGCGGATCCGCGACCTTCATTCCGCCACGGGCGGATCTCCGACCTTCCAATCACCCCGTTCCCAACACCACGCTGATCGCCAAGAGCGTCAGCACCGTCGCGGCCACTGCCGCGAACAGACGCTCGCGCTCGAGCAGCCAGTCCACACCGAGCACGATCACCCGCGCGATCGGCGTCAGCATCAGGATCAACAGCCCGATCGTCATCACGGCCGTTCCCTCGCCGCGAACGGCACGCGAGACGGTCGCCCCGAGCTGGAACGCTTCTGACGTCTGAGCCGCTTGGTGCCTCGTGAAGACGAGCACCGTTCCGGCAATCAACAACACCGCGCTGCCAACCAGGCCGATGGCCAGCGTCCGCTGGACCCAACGGCGGCTGCGAGATTCCGCGTTGTTCATGCGTGTCCCCCTCCCCCTTCCTCCATCCAAGCCCGGACCAGCAACTGCGCCGCGACGCCCACCAGCAACACGGCGAACAACCGCTTCACGAACAGCCCGCCGACGTACCGGTTCAAAAACGAGCCGACCACCGAACCGAGCACAATTCCCA
This sequence comes from uncultured Planctomycetaceae bacterium, assembly GCA_963833105.1. Lineage (GTDB taxonomy): Bacteria > Planctomycetota > Planctomycetia > Planctomycetales > Planctomycetaceae > DASPSM01. The sequence goes on along the minus strand of CAWHWU010000022.1, from coordinate 231,474 downwards.
ACACGACGGCCGCCGTCATCGCCGGATGCACGTCGCCGCGTCCCAGGTACAAAAACGCACTGGCCGCCGCCGTCACGCCGATCATGAAGTTCGAAGTCGCCGCCGCAGCCTTGATCGGCACACCGCACAGCAAATTGATCGCCGGCACCTTGAAGACCCCACCGCCGATCCCGAGCAGCCCCGACAGGATCCCGGCCATCACCGAGATCCCCAGCCCGGCCCACACCCGCTGCACGCGGTACGAGATTTCCCGGCCGAGCGCCGTATCAAAATAGGTCGCCCCCAATCGGCCCAGCGACCGCTGCCCCTCTTGAGGCAATCCGCCCCCGGACAACGCAGCAGCGGCCGCCTGCGTCGTCGCAGGCTCACTCGCCGGTGTCGTCGCCTGCTCGCCCGATTCCCCGTCCTCCGCCCGCTTCCGCCACATGACCACCGCGGTCGGCACCAGGACCAGTCCGAAGATGATCTCGAGAATATCCCCGCGAATCACGCCGGCCGTGAGCCCCCCCACGATGGCCCCCAGCGACGTGCCGATTTCCAGCGTCATCCCCAGCCGCATGTTGGCCGTGCCGCGCTCCACGTTGGTGATGGCCACGGCCGTCGACGTCGCGATGACGGAGAGAATGCTCGTGCCGATGGCAAAACGCATCGGCACGTCGAAGCCCAGCACGAGGACCGGAATCAAGAAGACGCCGCCCCCCGTCCCCAGAATCGCCCCGAGCGTTCCCGTCCCAACGCCGATCGCCGCCAAGATCGCCAAGAGCGGAAGAGTCGGCGTTAATTCCATGGTTCACGAACGCCGCCTAAAGAATCGAAACAGCCGCAAAGCGGCAGTCGAACAGCCTCGCCCCGGGTACCCGCGCTTTGTGAGTGTTTTACCCCTCGTGCCTCGTCCCTCACCCCGCGCCCCTCACCCCGCGCCCCTCGAATAAAATGGCGATTCGTTTTCGAGAATGCCAGCCTGCCGGGCGATTCCTTGCGACCCCACCGGGAGCGTCCCGATTGAAGGCACGCAGCTCTCTTTGCGGCTGTCAAACTCTTGAAGGTTATGCCGACCCCGATTCCCGTTCAAATCCACCAATTTGGGGCGGATTCCCGTTGCCATTTTGCCGATGCAGTCGTATCTTTAAATCGGTCAGTGGACAAAACTCCGCTTCATGCGGTGTGGTCGCCGGGAGCAATCCTGGCGAGACCCTATATCCACTGACTATTTTTTTGCGCGGGCCGCGAGTGTGAGCGGTTTCTGCGGCGTGTAAATCGTTCCAAATGGATTTTCCCGCGTGTCGTCGATGTCGTGGACGACGCGGACCTTTCTGCCGCAGTTCGTGTAGCGCCTCGCTGAGTGTCTCCGGATCGCTGACATCCAGTTTTCCTAAAATGAAATAGCGCGATGTCTCCTGCCCAGCGACGATCTTCCCTCGATGTCCAAAGAGCGTCGGCGTACCCGCTTCGTCGATGAAGTAGGTGACCGTCACAGCGTCTTCGTCTCTGTGCGGGGGACGCGTGCTCATCGTTCAGCGTGCCTTGCGGACCGATTGCGGGCACCTCGTTTCGACGAGGCCGCCGCGGATGGCCCCGAGGGTTCCCGTCCCAACGCCGATCGCCGCCAGGATCGCCAAGAGCGGAAGAGTCGGCGTTAATTCCATAGTTTACGAACGCCGGTTAAAGAATCGGAACAGCCGCCAAGCAGCGGTCGAACAGCCCCGCCCCGGGTACCCGCGCTTTGTGACGCGCCTTACCCGTCGCCCCCAATCCCAAATCCCAAATCCCAAATCCCGCGTCCCTCGAATAAAATGGCGATTCGTTTTCGAGAATGCCAGCCTGCCGCGCGCTGGCTGATCGCATTCGTTGATCTGGGCTGTGACCCTGCGCAACGTCGCCGGGTGTGGTAGAATTCGGGGGGTCTGAGAATTGGGAAGGCGAGGCTCCCGCCGAGCCGCGGGTCGTAAAAGCCTCTCGAAAACCGGTTCAGCAGGGGCTCCGCCCTCACTCCGCTCGACGATCAGGGACGTTCGTCCGCTGATTCGTCAGCGTCCGCGTCGCCTTGGGCTGGCTGTTGGTCCTCAGAGTCGGCGTCCTCATCCTTAAATAAGCTGGGAAAACGATTTCGCTCGGGTTGAAGTGACTTCCGCCAACCCGGGGGCACGTCCAGAGCACCGGCAGCCCGAAGCTCATCGACGGAAATCAAGTGTCGGTCCGCCACAGATCTTCTCCAGGAGTTCTGCTTGGGCTGCCTCCAGCTCAACGAGCAGTGCCGGCACATGCGGGACTCTGAAGCTAGCCGGATGGCACGTGGGTCCATGCTTCCAATGAAAGCCGGTCTCGTCAATCAAAGCGACATCACAGGTCGTAGAGATAGTAGGTTCTTCATCAGTGATGGCCTCAGCGTTCTCGCTGGCTATTTCAACGACTTGGACACATAAATCGACGGCCTGCTGATTGCAAATGGTGCCAAGTTCGCATTCGCTGGCATGGGCGAGTCGCCTGCGCATGGCGCCATGTTCGTGGATCGCCTTGATCATTTCCTTGCCACGCTCTTGAAGCACTCCAGTTCTGAGCTACTGTCGTTCAACGTCGTATGACTGCACCTGCTCGAAAGGCCGTGAGGTGAGTCACGTGCCCAGGGGAACCACATTGAGTGACGCGCCGGAATCATTTGATTCGTGGGCGATATCCCGTCATTCGCGGATCGGCGATTGCGGGTGAGTCAGGATCCCATTGGAGCCGGCGAGTGGTCTTTTTGAGAAGAGGTGCGGCATAAATGAATCGTTGGTCGTACTGCTGATATAGGCGCTCGAAAAACTGGTCGACATCAAGGAGATCATTCGACGGGGGAAAGTCGCCAATAAGCTGGCCGATCGACTTCTTGCGCGGGTCCACAAGGCAGATGGTCACGGCCTCGTATTTGGTCGTCACATCTCGGATGTCGTCGCGCCCGGCGAGGCGGGTCATTACGTCCCGATACCGGAGAATGGACTCCGACACTTTGCCGTTCTTGTGAATTGCAACGTCGTTGGAACGCAAACCGTCGGCGTCGCGATTGGCTCGCAATACCTGCAGAAATCCATAGACAAGCGCAGGGTAGGCGATATGGAGGTTCGTGCAATCTCCAACGGCCTCTTCCATTCGATTGGTCAGATTTCGGAAAGCACCGAGTGTCCCTTTCATGGAAACGGCGATGACCGGCCCAATTCCTTCCTTCGTGACCACGACATCAATACTTTTAGTCTTTAAACCGCCGAGCACTGTCCGCTCCTGTCCGCCTCCGCAAAGCTCTGAGTAATGCAACATCCATCGATTGCCCTCCCGTTTGACTTCGAAGGGCGGCCTCGGCCGAATTTCATCCGGGCGGAAACCTCCTTCGATGACTAACCGGGAAGCAACGTACCAGTGGAGGGGCTTAATGTGGGCCGCGCTCTGGTGGATTACTTCGTCCTGGACGAATGCGGTGAACGCATCTTTCAGGGACAACCACTGGCACTTCGGGCTTTCTTTCCGTTTACCCATAGTGCCTCCAGCGTCGCATCGCGGAAACGGCCTCCATCAGCGTCTCGGTTTCTTTGTGACACTGCGATGCTTCGCGACGTACGAGCACTTGGCCGGCTTCTCTCGGCTCCAACTTCAGCATTCCACCACCGAGTGGGTGCCCTTCAATCTCGCAGCTCAGCTGCGTCAGTGGATCGCCCCACGTGTTCTGCAAGCGTGCGACGCTAATGCCAGGCTTGACGCGGACAACGTGGACCGAATTGGTCGCGACGCAGCCGGCAGCGTTCGCCACGAGGGAAGGCGTTTTCCCGCTCATGTAAGAAAGGAATCCGTCAGGGACGTGCACGTCAGGCACCACGTACCAGGGGTCACGATGTCGGCACTTATAGGTGTTTCGGGCGCGACGGCCGTCCGCGGAGTCCAGGTATCTCCAGACCGGATCGGGGATCGCTTCGTCGTGCCGCAAGCGGAGCAAGAAATTGGGGTCGTCGTCGTTTTGCCATCGGAAAACGGTGTTCTTGCTGATGGCTTCCTCGGCCAAATCGCGGCCCTTCCGAATGGCTGGAATGAGAAATCGTCCGTCGATGTTCAAACGACGCGCAACACTGGGTCGCAGGTGGAAAAAGTCGTTTGCGCCCGTCACATAGCCGATGCCGATCCGAGCCAGGGAAGAGAGACGCGACGCTGACACGGAGAGCGCGTTGTAGAGCTCTAGTGCAGCGGGCGAAAGCAAGAATGGGCGAAGGCGTTGACCCATTCGCTCCCACTCGCCGAGAGTAACGCGCCTCCCTTGTTGTGGTGGTCGGGGCGTGATTTTAAAACGACTTAAGTCGCTTAGGAGAATCGAGGACGATTTGCCTCCGAAGCCATCGCAGAAGAGCAGCCAGCAATCCTCGGACAGATCAGGGAACAACTTTTCCTGTATCGCGATGATCTGAGTCTGCCGGAAGTTTGTCAGCAGGTAGCGGATCAACGGCGCAGCGTAGGGAGCGTGGCCGATTTCCGCAGGCACAACGAAGCCCATACGTGCCCCTGGTTTGAGCAGGGACGCCGTGGCGACAAGGAACGGAGCCCACGACGATGAGAGCGAGGAAAAGTCGGCACCGTTCCGCGCACAGAGGGCAAGTGCGGCATCCCGGATCTCGCCTGTGAAACGCTGATACCGAATGAACGGTGGGTTGCCGGCAGCACACTCGAATCGCTCGAGCGTGTTTGCCGCCCAGGCGAAGAAATCTCCCTGATGGAGCAACGAACCAGGAACCCGCTCATGCACGGCGGCGGCGGCATGCGGGTCGCCCTCGACTCCGACGCTTTTCTCATGCGCGACCAAGAAACGGCCGTCGCCGCAGGAGGGGTCGAGCATGCGATCGGCTGGCGAGGTAACCGCCCAACTTACGAGCGACCGAACTACATCATCGGGCGTGTAGTACGCGCCAAGTGCTTTTCGCCGTGAAAGTTCCATAGAAGTTCAGTGCAATGATGTAGAGTACAATGCGTCGTACGTCCACAGGCAAAAAAGTTTTCCGTCAGTTCTGTGCTGCGAGTTCTGGCGAACTTTCCGGCGTCGGGGGTCTCTGTCAAAGAGATTGTGACCCGCCGGAATTCGTTGTATGGCCTCTTGGATCCGTGCTAATCAGCCTCGGATTTTTCGCAATTGCGGGAAGAGCCGTTTGCGGACTCTCAATTTGCGGTAGCCCATCGGGCAGGAATTCTTCGAGCGATGGCTTCTTTAACTGCATTTCCGACCTTCATGCACGGGACGCGAAAAGATTGTACCGCGATGGGAGTGCCGCCGCATCGTCATGCGCTGCCCACCTCGCGTCGCGTCGTCGGAAAGACCGCCTTCGACAAATCGATCACTCGAAGGAAAAGTGAACTAGGACATTTGTTGAGCTCGAAAGCTTTGGTTAGCTCGTCGAGGCGGGAAGCCGTGTCGGTTGGCGCGACGCGAGTCGAGGCCGATGTCAGCACGTTTCGCAACGTGATGGCGTGATCGGGTCGCCGGCAGCACCGGCGATCCGGTAGTTTCATCCCTTTACGGCAAGGTCGGAGCTCAGGAATTCGGTTTGCTGATTTCCCTTGGCACGTTCACGGCCGCCGCTACGAATTTTGCGAAATCAAAGAGCAATCTGCGCCTGATCGACGGAGACGAATTAGTTAAACTAATTTTTCAGCACTACGGCCAATTCGACTCGCGGTACAAGGGACTATTGCCACTTCGCCGCGTCTACGTCCCGGAACCGATCGAAGTCGACGAAAAATAGCCTGTCCTACGTCCATCTCCAACGTTTGAGATTCGGCAGTCGATTCCTTGGATTTCCACCAATCAGCCGCCGCCTCAAAACCCAAACAGCGATCTTGCGATGTAAGTAGAAACACCGAAGGGAACCGTTGCTATTGCGGTCTTGGCGACGTTAGGCTCGTGCCAGTCGTTCCAGCTCTCGATATTCCAAGGAGCGAACCATGTTGCTCGGGCCAAGAAGCAGTGGTCGGTACGTGCAGATCGTCGTTTGCCTGTTGTTAACGTCCGGCCTCGCGTTCGCCAGAGGTGGCGGGGGACACGGACACAGTTCAGGAACCAGCGGCCATAGCAGTTCAAGCTCCAGCCACAGCAGCTCAAGTCATTCCTCCGGCAGCTCGGTTCACGTTCATGGATACACGAAAAAAAACGGCACTTATGTGCCGCCGCATGAACGTTCGAAGGCAGACGGGAACTTCTCCAACAACTGGAGCACGAAGGGAAACGTTAATCCCGTCACTGGAAAGCCTGGGACTCTGGTCAACCCGCAAGGCAGTGGCAGCAGCGCCAACCACAATAACGCAGTCGGACCGGCTTTGACAAATCCCTCAAGTGTCGTGCCTCTCGTCCCCGGAGCACTTCTCCAGCCGATCATTGGGGTCGATCAGGCAACGGTAGGAATTGGCCCAACGCAGCGAGCAGCAGCGACTCAGTTTGTTCCGGAAACCGCCGAAGACCCCGCCTCAAGTACTTCGTCGGAATTGCCGCAAACTGCAAGTGAAGTGCGATCCAGCCATGACCGACGTTTGTCGACGACCCGTCCGTCTGTTTCCACATCGCCAGCTATTTTTCTCGGCGCATCAAAGATCTCCGAATGGAATCCGCAATCGCACCTCGATTTGGAAAATGCCAGATACTGGATCGAGCACGGACACAAGAATTGGGCAAAAGGCCTGCTTTTGAGGGTGACCGTCGACAGTCCGGGGACGACCGAAGCGATGACCGCTGAAAAGATGCTCCAGGATCTGAAATAGCAGATCTCGACGCCAATTTGTGGATAGACGACGCACTAAAGCCAGGCGGCACTTGCGGCAGCTTTGAGCCGCAGCTCGATTGAGCGCGCCGAAGTCCAGTGCCAATGCCGCTTGGTCTCCGAACGAAGACACTGGCGGGCCAGGGTCCGCCGGTGGCGGACCAGTCCCACTCGACGTCACGCTCCACGACTGATCCGTCGGCGAGGGTCAGCCTTCAGGTTCTGTCTCATCACGGTAAAATACCGCATGGGGCCCTGCTTGTGCGGGCCCGGATCCGGGTTCACCGAACCTCCGCGTCCTGCGAAGGAGGAGCTATGACTCGGCTCTTGGATTGCCTGGTGAGCTACTTCGGCCTGGACGACGCCGAGCGGCCAGGGCACCAGCGCTATTTTTCCTATCACGTCCTGGCGGGTCCTGGGCCGACGGCGGGAGCGGGCGTGGCCACGATCACGACCGTGGCCGTCTCACCCGAGTCCGAGCGTTGTCGATCTTGCCAGCACTGGCACACCGTCGAGACCGGCGGCCCAGAAGCGGCGATTGATGCCGCCCTGCACTATCTCGACGCGTTTCACGTAGAAGACCACGTGCTCCGCACCCAATCCGACATCCGCGGTCTCGACGCCAGACGGCAATGACCATCACGAATGCCGCCAGCCCCCGCCAGCTTGCTCCCTGTCCTGACATCCGGACCTCGTGTTGGGAACCGAATCGCTTTTTCTTTGGTCCAGAGTGGGCGGTGTAAGACAAACGTGGCGCCCCTTCGCGCTCTGCTCCCGACTGTTTTTCCAAACGAGCCTGTCGGCGGACCCAGAGGCGGCAGTTTACAGGCGGTTCGTTAGTGGCGGTTCGTTAGTGGCGGCGATCTGGGGACGCGGGCTCGCCATTCGGCGGCGGTCCGTCCCAAAGGACCGTATCGGGACACAAATCCACATCGCCGGGCCAGCAGAGAGTGCCTCGCTCGACCCTCACCCTGCGAAACAACTCGGGGTCGCGGCGAATCGGCTCAAACACCGGACCGCGCAATAACCGTTCGACGTCACGCTCCACGACCGATCCGTCGCTGAGCGTCAGCCGCAGTTGGTAGCCGGAAAGCGGGGTCGCCTGCTGGATTCGCAGCATGAAGAGAGCCTCACCCCAATTCTACGGTAACGGAGTGATTTGAGCCAACTGCTGTCCGGCCCGCGCGGTTCCAATCCGCGTCCAATTCGGCCGTGCGCAACGCCGCCCAATCAAGCACGCGATTGAGGGCGGCGCGCGGGAGGCCTCCTTTGTAAACTCGGGGTACGGGAGCCCATTCGATCAGTGCTTCGTCGTCGCCGTGGAAAGCATGAAAGTGCGGCAGTGAATGGTCGCTGAAGTACATGACGATATCGACGCCGTAGAATTGGCTGATCGTCGGCATCCCAAACTGATCCTGTTACAACGCCCAACGGTAACTGCCGGCCGCGACAGAGAGTTTCGGGTCATGCGGAGCTCGAGATTACTGTAATGGACTCGAATTTGGCACGACGCACGGCATTTGTCGAGTTGGGAGCCGTCGCCTCCAACCGGCCCAAAGTCCAGCCACCTTGGAATGGCCACCGTCGAATGGTCACCGTCGAATGCCGTGGCCAGGTGCCACTGGCGGCAGCTTTGAGCCGCCAGTGCCAATGCCGCTTGGTCTCCGAACGAAGACACTGGCGGGCCAGGGCCCCCGCCAGTGCCACCCGATACCACTAAACGGGAATGGTCAGCCCAATAAAGGCAAAGGACCGGAGGACCGATCGCTCGTGCCGTCGACATGCTGACGTCAGTTGCTACGCAACGGAGCAGGTGAGAGGAGACAGGTGAGCAGGTGAGTGAACCGCCTTTTATCACCATCTTCCGCCTACGGCGGATTCTCGTCGCGCGTCATCCTGACGTGGTGACCGTCCAGACCTCGTGCTGAGCACCAATTGGATTTTTCTGTGGTGGTGGACAGTGGTCGTAAGTTGTTACTATTATTGTACTTACGTTGTTTTCAGCGAGCCCGTGCGGGGCCGGACGGGCGAATTTTCTGTGGTGGGGTCCGGACCCCCTTTTGGGCACAGAAAAACCAGAAAAATACCCCGAGGGGCGAGGCGACACATGGTCCTTTTCACCGGGAAAAACGGGCCATTTTGCAGTCGGGACAGGCTCTTTTTTGGGAGGGGCTTTGGCGTGAAAAATCGGGCGAAAACGTAAAAAAACCAGGGGGAGGCCGCCGGTTAAGCCTGTTTCACGTCAAAAAGGGGCCCTTTTTTGCGCGGAAATGACGCCTGGCCCGCGGGTCGAACAGGTGGGCGATGAGGGACTCGAACCCCCGACATCTACGGTGTAAACGTAGCGCTCTAACCAACTGAGCTAATCGCCCAAAGTCGCTGCGTCTGAAGAGCTTCAAGCGAATTCTTGGCTCGTCGTCCGGAGTGGCAGCCTCTCGCTCACTCTAGGTTCGGCGGGATATACTGTCAATAAGTGCCTTTCGCCTCGGAAGATCGGGCGGCGCTCGGCGAAGAACGCAGAGGCCCGCCGCCTCCTCCCAACCAACGACGGGCCAGACGAGGTGTTTCCTGAGGGGCTTTGCACGAACAGCCACGGTCGAGACTCCCACCGCGGACGCGCCGGCCGAGAGGCTGCGCGAATGCGGTGCGACCGTTCGCGCGATTCATGAGGCATTGATCGCGCTCGGTCCCGCGGTTGGCCGCCTGGAACTGGCCCCTCTGGCCGGTCGCGAATGGTATCGCTCGCTCTGTGAGAAACTGGTCCCCCAGCTCGGCGAAGAGACGTACCTCGTCGTGGCGGTCGTCGGCGGCACCAATATCGGCAAGAGCGTTATCTTCAATCACATTGCCGACGCGCGGCTGAGTGCCACGAGTCCACTGGCTTCCGGCACTCGCCATCCCGTCTGCGTCCTGCCGGAGAATTTCGCCGGCGGACACGATTTGGCGGCCATTTTTCCGGGTTTCGAGCTATCGCCTTGGGCCACGGCCGACGATTCGCTCGTCGATCGTGCGGAGGACCGCATTTATTGGCGGACGGCGAAAGAAACTCCGCCCAATTTGCTGATCCTCGATACGCCCGACATCGACAGCGACGTGCAGGTCAACTGGCGTCGGGCCGACGCGGTGCGTCGCGTGGCGGACGTGCTGATCGCCGTGCTCACGCAGCAGAAGTACAACGACGCCGCCGTGAAGCGGTATTTCCGCAATGCGGCCGAGGAAGGTAAGGTCGTGCTGGTCATCTTCAACCAGTGCCAGCTTCCCGACGACGAGGCCTATTGGCCGCTGTGGCTCGAGACGTTTTGCCGCGAGACGGGCGTGGCTCCGCGGCTCGTCTATGTGGCGCCCAACGACCGCCGGGCCGCCGAGGAGGGGAGACTCCCGTTCTTCGAGAAATCGAATCTCCGGGCATCGAACGGGCCGGGATCTCAGAATAATCGTCCGGCCGCCGGCGAAAATGACGGCGCTTCGAACTCTGACGCTTCCGAAACGCCGCGGCGGTTGGCCGACGATCTTTCGGATCTCAAATTCGCGGAAATCAAGCTGACCACGCTGACGGGCTCGCTGCGGCATCTGATGGATGTCGAGGGCGGGTTACCCGCTTTTCTCCGGGAAATCGAGGGGCGGAGTGCCGCTTTTGAATCGGCGGCGAAATGGCTCTCGTCGGAGAGCGTGATCAAGGTCCGCAATTGGCCGACGATTCCGAACGCCCTGTTGGTGGCGGAAATCCGCACGTGGTGGCGGCAGCGGCAGCACGGTTTGGCCCGCCGCGTGCACGAGTTTTACGACACGGTGGGTCGCGGCATCGTTTATCCGTTTCAGGCCGTGCGCGAGAGACTGCAGGGACCGGCCGAGTCGCCGATGGAGGTTTACCGCCACGGCGAATGGGGGGCCGTGCTCACGGTCGTGGAGGAAGTGTACGAGCGGCTGACCTGGCTGTCCGATTCCTCGGACCGGCTGCTCAAGCCGTTTCTCGATCAGATGTTGGCCGGCCGATCGCGTTCCCAACTGCTCGAAGAATTGCGGAGCGAGCACGAACGAGTCGATTTCGAGCAGGAACTGTCGCAGGCCGTCGATTCGGAAATGCGCGCCTTCGAGGCGGGCAGTCCGGAACTGTATCGTTTCGTGCGGCAGCTTAAGAATGTCTCGGCCGCGGTCCGTCCGCTGACGAGCGTCGTCCTTTTCAGTATTGGCTGGGGGCCGGCCGCCCACGTCCTCTCGCCGATGGTGGCGCCTTTGGTCGACATGGGAACCCACAGCGTGGCTCCCATCATTGCCGACTTTGCCAGCGGCGCGGCAGCGGCCGTCGCCGGCGACACGGCGATCGCCAGCGGGGCGAACTTCCTCGAAGCCCGTTTTCGCCGCTTGCAGACCGCGTTCACCAAGCGGCGTGTCGATTGGCTGCTCGGCCATTTGAAACAGCGACTGTTTGGAACGGTGCCGCAGGACCTGCAAACGGCCGCCTCCGTCCCGCGGACCGAGGCGTTTCTGAAATTGACCGAAGGAGCCGCACGGCTCGATCAGCAACTTGCCTACATTACGACGGAGAAGCCGTGAAATTCTTGCGAATTCGTTGCACCCCAGCGGGCCACCTCGCGTTGACATGGGAAAATGGACGTAGGGGCCGGGCAATCCTATGACCGATCTCGCACAACTTGAAATCCTGGCGCAGGTCGACGAAATCATCGGTCGGCTCTCGCAATGGGCGGCGGACGAATCGTCCTGGGAGCCGATCAACCATTGTCGCGCGCTGGTCAACCGCGTTTTGTCACGCGTCGATTCGCTCCGCATTCGCCTCGAGTCGCCCCTGGTTGTTGCCACCTTTGGCGGGACGGGCACGGGAAAAAGTTCGCTGGTGAACGCGATCGTGGGACGGGAATGTGCGCAAACAGGGCGGCAGCGCCCCACCACGGTTCGCCCGCTCCTTTTGGCACATCCGGAGACTGATCTGGCCACGATTGGGTTTTCGATCGACGAATTCGACGTCACACGGGTCGAGGTTCCGCTGTTGCGCGACATCGTGCTCATTGACTGTCCCGACCCTGACACGTCGGAATCGGAGGCCAAGGGGAACAACCTCGAGCGGCTGCACCGCCTGCTGCCTCACTGCGACGTACTGATCTACACCTCGACACAGCAGAAATACCGTTCCGGGCGAGTGACCGACGAACTCGGCATCGCGGCAATCGGTTGCCGGCTCCTCTTCGTGCAGACGCATGCCGATCTCGACGAAGACATTCGCGACGATTGGCGGCGTCACCTGGCGGCCCATTACGAAGTGCCGGAAGTTTTCTTCGTCGATTCGCTCCGCGGGCTAAAGGAGCAACTTGCCGGCAGTCGGCCGGCGGGCGATCTTGCGCGGTTGCAGGACGTTTTGACGACTCAACTCTCCGCGGCTCAACGGATGCGCATCCGCCGGGCGAATCTCGTCGATTTGCTGCACGCCGTCTTGGCGCACTGCCGGGCCCACTTGGGCGAACATGACCCTGCCCTTGAACAGTTGGAGGCAGTCCTCGAGGAACAGCAAGAAAAGCTGGTTCGCGGGATGGCCGACCATTTGGGCGCGAGCTGCGCCAGAGCAGCAATCTCTGGGAGCGGCGACTCCTCGGCTCGGTCACGCAGATTTGGGGATTCAGCCCCTTCTCGTCGGTGTTGCGGCTCTATAACGCATTTGGCGGTGTGCTCGCGTCCTTGACACTCTTCCGGGCACGGTCGTCGGCACAAATCGCGCTCGTTGGGGCCGTGCAGGGCTTTCGCTGGCTTCGCGCAAAGCACGAAGAGCAGGCGTCCGATAGTCGATTGCACCACCTGACATCCACCAGCGCCGACGACAGCACGCTCCGCGAAGCGCAGCTTCTCATCTGTGGATACGTCAAATCGGCCCGGTTTGATCCGGCCCTCGTGCAGGGCGGGACGTTGGACAACCTGCGAGACGAAGCGATCGAGCTGGAAGAAAAGTTCGTGCAGGACGCGGGACGGCGGATTGATGACGTCATCGACGAGCTGGTGATTCAGAATTCCGGCTGGTTTACCCGGGCACGTTACGAAATTCTGTTCAGCCTCTATCCGCTCTTCATTTTGTTTCGCGTGGGAAAGAACTTCTTCTACGACTCACTCCTCTACAATGTCGACCTGTTGGGAACGAACTTCTATCTGTCGGCATGCTTGTTCTTGCTCTTATGGTCGTGGCTGGCCGTCATGTTTTTCTGCCGTCGCTTGCGCCGCAGCCTGAGCGGCCGAATTGGCGCGGTGGCCGCGTCGCTGGCCCAGCAGCGGCTTGCCGGCGGACTTTTCCCGAAGCTCGAAGAGGCGTGCCGGCAGGCCGAACTGCAGCGGGTGCGGCTCGACGGCATCTGGACGACGGTTTCGGGCGTGGCGCATGAAGTGGCCGTCGGCGGCCTGGGTGCGGCCCGCCCCAATCGACCTGACGAGGTCGTTTCCTCACGTCCCTTGGCAACCCTCGAACTGCGCTAGAGAATCGGGCGACGTTCGCTGGGATGCTCTTCAGGGGAGTTTCATGGTCGCCTTTCGTCGCCTGTGTGGGGTTCTGCTTCTCTTCCTCTTCATGCCGGGCGTCAGTCACGCCGCCGAACCCGCGAAGGGAACGCGGCCCGTCCGCGTCTTGCTCTTAGGCGACAGCACGTGCATCGGTTCGATTTGCCGGATCGTTGAACCCAAGGCCGACCACCTCGAGCAGGTGATCGAGAAACTGCTGGCGGCGGAGAAGGACCTGCCGCCGGTTGAGGTGATCAACAAAGGCCGTGACGGCGAATACATCCGCGGCTTGTTGACGTCCGGACGATATGAGCGGGAGGTCTCGCCTCTCAAAGACATCGATTTCGTGCTCGTTCGTTATGGGCCGAACGATCGGCACCGCCTCAAGGATTTCGCCCACGAGTTTCCGCGCGACCTTCGCGACCTGATTGACCGCCTGCGAAAGGACGACCCGCACGCCACGATCGCGCTTTTGACGATGATTCCCCTATTTGGCGTCAAAGGGGACAACGAAGTCAACGATATCGTCCGATCGATTGCTGCCGAGAAGAATCTCCCCCTGTGCGACATTCACAAGCGCTACGCGGCGGAGCTGAAATTCGGCAAAGACATGCTGCACTACCGGCGCGTGCCCTTCAAACAAATCCCCGAGCGCTACCGCAGCCTGGTGGCCGGCTGCCTTGTGGGCGATACGGTCGTGGTGCTCGACAACCGTCTTGACGCTCACTTTCGCGAAATTCCCGGTTGGTTCCACGACCAGCATCCGAACCTCGCCGGCTACCATGTGATCGGCGACGAAACGGCCAAGTTCCTGGCGCCCCTGATCCGGCAGCAAGCCAAACGGCAATAGCCGCGTCGATCGCCGGTGCGAATGGGCCTCGACGGACAACGCGATGCCGCATCCGATTCGATCCGTGTTGGCCGTGTTGGCCGTGCTGGCCGTGCTAGCAGTGCTATTGTTTTTGCCGGCAGGAACCTGGAACTGGCCGAACGGCTGGGTGTTTTTCGCCGTCTTCGCGGCATTCGGCGCGATTTGCGTCCCTGTTTTGATGCGCGTCAATCCGGAGGTCCTGGCGGCCCGCAGCCGGACGTTTGGGCCGGGGACCAAGCTCTGGGACCGAATTCTGGTCACGTTCCTGATCACCGACGTCTTCGGGATCGTCGTGGTCGGGGCTCTCGATGACGGGCGGTTTCATTGGTCGACCGTCCCCGTGTGGGTCTGCGCTCTGGGATACGTGCTGTTCCTGCTCGGTTTCACCGGCACCGCGTGGGCTGAAGCTGTGAACAAGTTTGCCGAGCCGAGCGTGCGGATCCAGACGGAACGCGGCCACACCGTGGTGAGCACGGGTCCCTACGCGGTCGTTCGCCATCCGCTGTATTCGTTCAGTTTTCCGGTCGTCATCGGAACAGCCCTGGCCCTCGGTTCGTTGTGGGCGCTGATTCCCGCGGTCATTGCCTGCTTGACGTTGATTCTGCGGACGCATTGGGAAGACCAGACGCTCCAAGCCGAATTGCCGGGTTACCAGGAATACGCGCAGCGCGTGCGGTTCAAGTTGATTCCCGGCATTTGGTGACACGGGTTCGGTATCACTTTCGTATGTGGATGACGTAACGCCGCCCCTGGAATTTGTTTTCCGGAACGGTTTTCGGCGTCGGAGGAGTTTCGACCACGGCGTGGTCCCCTTCCAGGCGATAGAGGAACCCCGTTCCGGTCATCGGATCTTTGGGAATCGGGACCGCATCGATTTTGTCCAGAGAATCCGGCAATTGGCCCGAGTGGGCACTGGCGTAGAGCCGGATCGCCTCCTCGATCCGTAAGAGCAAGCTGTCGATCGGCCCGATCGCTCGCAGCCAGCGCTTGTGGCACGGCCGCGATCAATTCGGTGAGTTCGAAGTTCGCGTCGCGATGCGCATCGTGGAAATCAGCGATCCGGCGCTGGACCTGGGCGATTCCGACCAGGCGCTCGGGGGCCGGGAGGAAGATCCATTTGATTGTATCCTGCCAAAACCTGTGCCAGCGGTGAAACGAGGCCAGCCAGATCGCCTGCTCGACAGGCATGGCTTCGACCTCGTCCTTCGGGCGTCCCACATCAATCAGCAATCGTTTGGCTTCGGGATAATTCGCTCCGGCCGAGAATTCGAATTGAAGCTCCGCCTCCTCGATTGTCTTGGGAAGGTCCTTGGTAAGTCCCGACTTGATCCATTTCGCCAGAATCTTGTTCGAGAGACGGCGTGCCTCATCGCGTGTGAGGCGACGGGAGCGAAGTTCCGCCAGCTCCGGGAATGAATTCTCGACCGCATAGGGCTCCATCTGGATGGCTCCGCGAAAATCGACCAACGGCACAGGGAGCGCGCTTAAGGCCCAGTACAAGTTCGGCGCGTGCGGCTGCTGCACGAAGGTTTCCAACTGCTCGCGCGTGATGGAAACGATCGCTACGCCGATGAGTGAATTGATAATCGTGCGGCATTCCGTGATCTTTTGGCTGAGCTCGTAGTTGATCTTGAACGATTCCAGCGCCGCCTCCAACTCGCCGCGGGCCATCTGCAAACGGGCCCGCGTGTTGACGAGCCGCACGGGCTCGCGAATGTTCTGGAACTCGGGGAGTTGAGTTTCGAATCCGTCCTCAAGAGGGACTTGCCATTCGCAATGGTCGCGGCGGGCCGCCCGTTCCATGGCAATCAGCACCTGCTGGTACGGTTCCATCTGTCGGGCCACTTCGTCCTTTGGGAATTTGTCGAGGGGGACATCCACCAAACCGTAGTCTTTCACCCACGAGGGGGCCTTATCGGACGGAATCAGCGAGTTCTGGACGACCGCGCGATAGTAGTCGAGGGCCGCATTGCCGCGAGTCCGCTCGGCCGGCGTCGTGAGGAACCGAAATTTCAGGGCCGGCACCGGCGCGGCGGCGGGAGAAACCGTGAGCTCGACCGTGGGAGGGCCCTCGGTCGCCCCGCTCTTGGCAGGGGTGGCATCGGCCGCCATCAATGCGGTCGGCAGAAATGCGAGCGCCATCAGGAGCGCTTTGAGCGCAAGCTGAGCGCGAACCATGTCAGGCATGGGATCACCTTTCCTGTGAGTGAGATTTGTTATGCGGCAAGAACGGCTGCGCGGATCGGCTACCGATTCAGCTTCGCTCTGCCAGCATCTGACGCAGCAACTCGGAATAAGTCGACGAAGGCAGCGGATGCGACGCCGTTGCGACGTTTCCCAACGCATCGGCCAGTCGTGACGGATCGCTCCTCTCGGCAGCCAGCATCCGGTTCTGCAGCGAGAGCAGACTAAAGGTCCGGTCGATCTCAGAAATTGCCGGTGCTCGTCCGGCAAACGACTCCTGTTTTCCACGTTCGGCAACTCGAGTGCTCTCGCCGGGCGGCGCTTCGGCGACAGGTGGACGCGGCGTGGAAGGAATGTGTCCGAGAGAAAGACCCACAGCCAGCCCCAGGCAAGTCGAGCAGACAGTCGCCGCGGGCCACATCCACTGCGCCAGCCCGCGCGTCGACTTCTTTTGTGATCCGGCCGAGGCCTGGCCGGCCAGGAACATGACGCGGTCACGGTTCACTCGACTATCGCGAGGCACCAATGACGCCAGCAGTCGTTCGATTTGCTGCTCTTCCTCGGTCAATCGGCTCAGGTCGTTGTGGAATTCTTGTCGTTCGGACATGGGATTCCTAACCGGGTTCTCAAATAGGAGATCGCCTGTTCGTAGCGTCGAAAGGCCGTGCTCGTCGACGTTTGCAGGACCTCGGCGATTTGTTCGAATGTCAGTCCACCCCAGATGCGGGCCACCAGCACCTCGCGCAGTTCGTCGGGCATGCGGCGAAGCGCGTCGTCGGTTTCCTTTGGATCAAGGTCGCCTGAGTTCCTGATCTGGAACCAAGGCTCACCGCGTTCGATCGCCGACAATTCCCTCCGTTTGCGCCGCCGTGCCGCGCGGGCCTCGCTGAGGGCGCGGTTCCGCACGACGCGGTAGAGCCAAGCGACAACGTTTTGTGGCAGCTCGGTTTGGCGGGCCAGTTCGACGAACGCCTCTTGCACGGCGTCGGCCGGAGCTTGCGTCCACTGGGCCGCAAATAACTCCAGCGCCGCCGCGTGCGCGTCGAGCAACTGAGCCAGCCGTTCCGGTGTCACGCCCATAGGAAAAGGTCATATTGCCATCGTCTGCAGCAATAGACGCCGCCGATCGCGCGATTTTTCAGCGGATCGACACGGCTGGGGAAAAAATCTCAAGTTTCGAGCAAACGACCGGCAGTTTCACTCGTCGCTCTCGCCGACAGAGGAACAGTTGGCGGATCGGTGCGGGGAGAGTCGAAGCCAGAAAGAGCGTCCACTATAATCCGTTCCGCGGATCATGGACGGCGTTCGGCCGGCCTTCACGGCAGTGGTTGATTTCAGGAGGGACCTCTTCATGGCGGGATTGGTCAAGCCCAGTTCGAAACTCACTTTCCGGGACCGTCTCTCACAGCTCAGCTTCGAAAAGGCCGCAAAGCTTCTGGGGGATGACGGGAAGAAGCTGATTCTGAAGGGCTCCGCTCGCGAGGTTCGTCTCCGCGAAGATGTTTATCTCGGGGGTGATTTGTTCCGCATCTCGTTCCCCTCGCCTACCGGCGGCATGGAGGCAATTGCGACGCTGACTTTCACGTCCGACGCGCCCGAACGGCTTCGTTGGAACTGCGATCGGTGCGCCTTCCCCTGCGAGCACGTGGGCGCCATGTTCTCCTTCTTGCTGGAGACAAAGATGGGGCTTGGACTGGCTGCCCCTCCGCCGGAGCGAACTGCGGCCAACGAGTTGAGCGAAGAGGCGATCGTCGAGCAGGCCCTGGCCGACCGCCGCGAGCGAGCGAAGTCTGAGCGGATGAAAGTCCAGCCGCTCGACGGCTCGAGCCCCTGGTCCGATTACCTCGTCACCAGCCTGGTCAGCGGCAAGTCCTATCGCGTTGCGCTGCGCGGCTTGGAGCCGGGCCGGTCCTATTGCACCTGTCCCGACTTCCGCTCAAACACATTGGGAACCTGCAAGCACATCCTGAAGGTCGCGTCCCTGGCGCGGCGGAAGTTCACGCCGCAAAAACTGCGGAGGCCCTTCCAGTTCCGGCGCGTGGAAATCTATCTCCGTTATGATCGCGATGTCACTCTTTGGGTCGGCCTGCCCGAGAAGCTGGACTCCGAGCAGAAGACAATTGTCGGTCCGCTGGCGGGGTGCCCCGTCGAATCGCCGCGTGATCTTCTGGCTCGCCTCAAAAAGCTCGAGGCAAACGGCGGCGATTACCATATTTATCCGGACGCGGAAGAGTTCATTCAACAGCGTTTGTACGAGGAGCGCATCCGCCGCACCGTTGGCGAAATCCGTCGCGATCCGGCAAACCACCCGCTTTTGACCGGCCTGGTGAAAATCCCGCTACTTCCCTACCAACTTGACGGCATTGCCTTCGCGGTGGGCGCGGGCCGGGCTGTGCTGGCGG
Source organism: uncultured Planctomycetaceae bacterium (assembly GCA_963833105.1). Lineage (GTDB taxonomy): Bacteria > Planctomycetota > Planctomycetia > Planctomycetales > Planctomycetaceae > DASPSM01. The sequence goes on along the minus strand of CAWHWU010000022.1, from coordinate 212,767 downwards.
ACGAGATGGGGCTGGGAAAGACGATTCAAGGCGTGGGGGCCGCCGAGCTTTTGGCCCGTCAGGCCGACGTCCGCCGAGTGCTAGTGATCTGTCCAGCCTCGTTGAAATCGCAGTGGCGTAACGAGATCCACCGCTTCTGCGATCGCGACGTGCAACTCGTCGCGGGGCGCACCAGCGAGCGATCGGCGCAGTACCAAAACGGCTGTTTCTTCACGGTCTGCAACTACGAGCAGGTGCTCAAGGACATTCTGGCGATCGAGCAGGCGCCTTGGGATTTGATCGTGCTCGACGAAGGGCAACGGATCAAGAATTGGGAAGCGAAGACAAGCCGCGTGATCAAGGGGCTCAAGTCGAGGTTCGCCCTCGTCCTCTCGGGAACGCCGCTGGAAAACCGCCTGGACGATCTGTATTCCGTCGTCCAGTTCATCGACGACCGCCGGCTGGGACCCGGTTTCCGCTTCTTTCACCGGCACCGCGTTGTGAATGAGAAAGGGAAAGTGCTCGGTTACAAAAACCTTGACGATCTGCGGGAACGCCTGCGGCCCATTCTCCTGCGGCGGACGCGCGAGTCGGTTCGCCTCGATCTCCCCGAGCGTACGACAGAGATTGTCCGGATTCCCCCCACGGATGAGCAAAAAGAGTTGCACGACGCGCACATGCGGACCGTGGCGCAAATCGTCGCCAAGAAATATCTCACCGAAATGGACCTGGTCCGCCTGCGAATCGAACTTCTGATGTGCCGGATGGCCGCCAATGGCACGTTCCTCGTCTCGAAGCAGAAGCCGAACTGGTCCAGCAAGCTGGAGCGGATGGCGGAACTGTTCGACGACATTGCCGGGGAAGAGGGGCGAAAGGTCGTCCTCTTCTCGGAATGGACGACGATGCTCGATTTGGTCGAGCCGCTCTTGCAGAAGCGCAAGTTGGCGTTCGTCCGCCTGGATGGTTCGGTGCCGCAAAAACGCCGGCAGGAACTTGTCCACGAGTTTCAAACCAATCCGAATTGTCGATTCTTCATCACGACCAACGCCGGCAGCACGGGTTTGAATCTGCAGGCCGCCAATACCGTCATTAATGTCGATTTGCCCTGGAACCCGGCGGTTCTCGAGCAACGGATCGCCCGCGCGCACCGCATGGGTCAGACGCAGGCGGTTCAGGTCTTCATTCTGGTCACGGAAAATACGATCGAGGAAAGCCTGCTGGCGACCCTGTCTTCGAAGAAAGAGGTCGCGTTGGCTGCCCTCGACCCCGATTCGGACGTCGACGCCGTGCAACTGGAGAGCGGGGCCGACGAACTCAAATCGCGTCTCGAAGTGTTGCTCGGCGCACGTCCCGAGGCACTCGCGGACAAAACCGAGGCAAAAAAGGCTCAGGAGTCGGCCGCTTTGCAACAGCACCGCGAGCGTGTCGCCGCGGCCGGCGGCGAGTTATTGGGCGCGGCCTTCCAATTTCTCGGTCAATTGGTCGCCAATGGTGACGATCGGCCCGCGGCGTCTCCGCAGGTTGTGAGCGACCTGCGAACGCGGCTTGAGCAATGCGTCGAGGAAGAGCCGAACGGAGGTCTCCGTTTTGCCGTCACGCTGCCCAATCGGCGCTCGCTGGAGGCGATGGCGGAGACGTTGGCCGGTTTATTGGTTGCCGGCGAATCCTCTGTTTCTGCCTCACGTTCTTAGCGACGCCGTGTCGATCGCCATTCGACTGAAAGGACCTTCGGCCCGGGCGTCAGCGTCTCGGCGTCTACCGTACAGCGCACGGGTTGTCGGTTAGCCGGTAAACGGCGGCGGCTGCGATTCGGCACCGAGAACCGCGAGATGCCGTCCGAGTGCGGCTAGCCGACCGGCCATGATTCGTGTCTCCCAAGAGACATGGACAAGTTCGGCGAGCGAGCGGACCCCCAACTTGGCCATGATCGAATGGCGGCGGCCCTCCACCGTCCGCAATCCGACACCGAGTTCCCGGGCAATTCCCTTGTTCGGCTTTCCCGCAAGGATGAGATCGAGCACTTGAGCTTCCTCCGGCGTCAAAGAGGCCATCGACGCCTGCCGTTTCCGGACGTGCGCTTCATCTCGGCGGCGATGGCTGCTCAAGACAAGTGCGTTGCCGATCGCGTCCCATAATTCCCGATCGCGATAGGGCTTTTGAATGACGGTCAGGGCTCCTAAGCTCATCGCCCGCACGGTCATGGGAACGTCGGCAAAGGCCGACACCATTAGCGCCGGTGGCTGGAACGGGCGCCGCGACATCGTTTCGAGCAGCTCGATCCCGGACATGCCGCTTAGCCGCAAATCGATAACCAAACAGCCGCTTTGCGATCCGTCGTAGGCCGCCAGAAATTCCTCGGCCGACGGGAATTGGGCAGCGCGGGCTCCCATCGATTCGACGAGGGCAGCGACCGAGCCTCGCGCCGGGGTCGTCGTCAATCACAAACACCGTTTGCTCATGGTTCATGAGGCAGCTCCGGCACTGCGGGAACGGTGAAATGAAAGACGGCTCCGTGAGGCGTGTTTGCTTCGGCCCACAGCCGTCCGTGGGCTCCTTCGACAAGGGAGCGGCTGACTGCTAATCCGATGCCAACGCCTTCGGGCTTGGTCGTGAAAAATGGCTCAAACAGCTGCGACGGATCGACGGCCGGAAGGCCGGCACCGTTGTCAGAGACACTGAATTGGACACGTCCCCCTTCCGGACGCACGCGGACGACGATTTGGCCCGAACTGATTCCCACACTGGCGATGGATTCGCAGGCATTTTTGAGTAAATTGACGAGCACCTGTTGAATCTGGATGCGGTCGGCATAGATCGTTTGAAGCTCCCGCTCGACTTGCAGTTCGACGGCGATCTCCCGGCGGTTCGCCTCGGGAAGCACAAGATCAATGGCCTCTTGGACGAGCTGAGACACGTCGTGCTGCGTGGCAGACGGGGGCGTTTTGCGGGCAAAATCCCGCAGCCGGCTCACGATCGCACTGGCACGATCGGTTTCCAGTACGATCTGGCCGGCTGAAGCCATCAGTTTCTTGTGATCCAGCGGAGCGCGCTGTGTCAGATCGATTGTTAAGGCGCGCATAGTTCTGGATGGCGAACAATGGCTGATTGATTTCATGCACGATGCCGGCGAGCATCTCGCCGAGCGCCGCCAGGCGGGCCAAGTGAGCCAGCCCGCTCTCGAAGTGCGCGTTTTGGTCGCTGAGCGGGACTGACAGCGCAACCGAACGCTGGCTGTCGGCCTGCTGCGCCGTGGTGGGGACAATCTCTTCTGCCGGCATCTCGCAGGCCGCTTTCACGGCGCTCGCGCTGATGCGTTTCATCACGACGTCCAGACGGTGCGAATCCTAACCGGGCGAGCGGAAAGGCCTATTCCACTCGCCGACAAGTCATCGGATGAGTTCCAACATCCTGTCGAAAGTCCGAAAAACGACGCAAAAGCGCCGTTCGCCGGTCCGATTCACCAGATGGGTAGGTCGCGTCATGACAGACGTCGAACGGTCGACGGGTTGAACCGTCTCTCGTCCGGCAAGCCCTATCGCTGATTCTGGACGGAGTTGAGATGGTTTACGCAGGCGACAGGCTCGCCGTGATTGTCAAAACTGCGGACCGAAATGTCAACGCGAAGACAATATGGGTGCGAATCGTTGCGGGTTGCGCACGCTCGTCAAAAATCGCGACACCGGCACTCCCGAAACGGGGTTGCGAGCTGAGAAATGCGAGAGGGGGGACTCGAACCCCCACGCCTTTCGGCACCAGATCCTAAGTCTGGCGCGTCTGCCAATTCCGCCACTCTCGCGGGGCCTCGTCCGGGAGCTGAACTGAAAAGCCAGGAGGTTATTTTACCGACTGTCGTGGTCAGGAATAGATTGCGGTCCGGTGCATGGCTGAAGTTCACCCGTTGGCTGTGGTTTACATTGTCGCGGCTCGGCGACTAGAATTGATCGAGCAGCCGGATGCTGAATTCCTGTGGTTCCTGCCCCACCGCTGGAGTTCTCCCGGCTGTTCTTATCGCGGAGCGCCCCGACCGAATGGGTGTGCGGCGCGCGGTCAGCATTTCCTCCTCGACAAACGGTCCTGATCCTGGATAAGGGCTTTAGCGGTTGTGTCGGTCGCAAAGATTGTGCGCGTCCGGCCTGATGGCTGCACCGCTTTTTACTTGACGTAACCCCCTTCGGAGGGTCTAATTTTGTGAGGGGTCAGGTTGTCGAACCTTTCACACTGATAGACGTTACGTTGCGTTCAGATTCTTCGAGGCCTCGGCAATCGCATCTTGAGGAGGGCTTTGACTTGCGGGAAAGGGGAAGACTGCGGCGTAGGTGAAATTCCGGGGCTTTGACGGAATTTCGGGTACCGTTCGCCAAGTGTCGATTCCGTTCCTGGTGATTCGAAAGCCGATAATGGAGGGAGACGCGCGATTCTCAAGAGCTCTCGCCAGCGATTGCTGACGCGGGTGACACGGTAGAAGCGATCTCGTTTGTTTTGTCCATAATGCCTTTTTCCGTCGGCGGGACACCGTCGGAGAACCGCAGGGCAGGGCGAGCCGCTTTTGCGTCGGATGAACGACTGATCCGCCGCTGAGACCGAATATGAAGGCTGGGGACAATCCAATACGGACTGTCATCACGGGTGTCGGTGTGGTTTCGCCCATCGGCATCGGGAATGACGCGTTCTGGCAGAGCCTGATGGAAGGCCGATCGGGCATTGGGCATCTGCGCCTTTCCGAGTGCTGAGCTTCCGACCAAACTCGCCGCTCAAATCCATGACTTCGACCCCGACCACCTGGTCGGGAGCAAGAAACTGCTGAAAGTCATGTCGCGGGACATCCAGCTTGGCGTGGTTGCCGCCGCGCTTGCCATGCGTGACACCGCGCTCACCGCCGGAGCGGTCGATCCTGATCGACTCGGAGTTTCGTTTGGTGCAGGGCGGATCTCAACGACTCCGGAGGAACTCGTCGACGCAGCGGCCGCTTGCACCGACGAGAGCAATGCTTTCGACTTCGCCCGATGGGGTCAGACGGCGATGGGCGAAATCTGTCCGCTGTGGCTGCTGCGGCAGCTCCCCAATATGCCGGCCTGCCATGTTTCCATCGAATTCGATGCGCGGGGTCCCAATAACACGATCACCTGCCGCGAATCGTCGGCCTTGCTCGCCTTGGCGGAAGCCGTCGGCGTGATTCGGAGGGGAGCGGCCGATTGCATGATCGTCGGTGCCTCCAGCTCAAACATTCACCCGGTCGACATCGCCAAGCTCAGCCTGTTCGATGGGCTGTCTCGCGCGGAAGACCCCGAAGGGGCGTGCCGGCCGTTCGATTTCGATCGGGACGGGACGATCGTGGGTGAGGGCGGGGCCGCCTTCGTTGTCGAACGATACAATCACGCCGTCCGCCGTGGAGCAAAAATCTACGCCGAGGTGTTGGGCGTTGCTGCCGGTTGTGACGGAACGGGCTTTTCCAACGGGGCCGGCGGGACCGGTTTGGTGCGAGCCGTGCAATCCGCCATGCGGCAAGCGGGCTTGCGACCCTCGGAACTGGGGCACATCAACGCCCACGGCAAGAGCACCCAGCGAGACGACCTTGTCGAGGCGCGTGCCTTGCACCGCGCATTTGACAGTGACGTCGAAACTATCCCGGTGACGGCTCTCAAGAGCTATTTCGGCCATTTCGATGCCGGTTCGGGCGCGGTCGAGCTTGCCGGCAGCCTCTTGGCCCTCGAACGTGGCACCCTCCCCATGACCTTGAACTACGAAACGCCCGATCCGCGTTGCCGGCTTCAGGTCGTCCAAAGAGAGCCCCTGCGATTGCGGCAGAGGTCGGCTCTCACCGTCAACCGGACCGCCATGGGGCAGAGCGCCGCCGCTGTCCTCCGCGCTGTCTAAAAAGCGCGGTTTCCGGGCGCATCGATTGCGGCGAAAAGCCGTCCGATGACGAGTCCCGCGCAATGTGCGACAATTGACGGGATCCCCACCACCGTCACCAGTTACCGCCGGTCCGCCTGATTTCTGCGTGACGGCACATCTGAGAACCCGATTCGATGGCAGTTACCGCAACCGACCGTCGAGGCGATTCGGAAAACGGGCGAGGGCGCATCGAACGGCCCCCCGCTCGTGCCGTATGGCTTTCGAAACGGTTGCGGCTCTCCGCATCGACCTTTGGGCTGATCGTCCTCTTGGGGCTTTTTCACGTTTATTTGAGCCATCGTCCCCTGTGGCACACCGATTTATGGGGACATCTGGCCTATGGCCGCCTGATTGCGGCGAACCATGCGATCCCATCCACCGAGCCCTTCATGCCTCTGGCGCGAGGCATGCGGTTTATTGATCTCTCGTGGCTCAGTCAGGTCGTGGGAGATGCGGCCTATCAATGGGAGGGGATCGCCGCGATCCAGTTTCTTTACGCGACGAGCATTGTTTTCTGTCTGGGGCTGCTGGCCTTCGGCGCCGCCCGGCGCACACGATTGATTTGGCCGGCGCTCGTCGCCGTGGTTGTCTGCACCTGGTTGGAATGGCAGCAGTTTTTGATCGTACGGCCCCAACTGGCGGGATTGGCGTGTTTCGTGTCACTCTTCGTTTATCTTTCGCAACAGCAGCCGGGAAAAGAGCGATGGATCGTCGTGCCACTCCTATTTGCACTCTGGGCGAACCTGCATGGCTCGTTTGCCGTTGGACTGGCGCTTCTGGCAGCCCTCGCCGCGGGGCGCGGAATCGATGTGGTGCGTCGAACCGGAACCTGCCTTGCCGTCTCTCGGGATCGGAAGTTCCGAACGCTGACGATGCTGATCCCGGCTTCCGCATTGGCTGTCCTTGTGAATCCCTATGGGTGGACGATTCTGCGTGGCGTGTGGGAGACGGCGAATAATCCCAATTTGGCCGACCTCGTCGAGTGGCGGCCGCTCGACATCCTGATGCGACAGGGCCAGGCTGCCGCGGCGATCGCGCTTGTCTTGGTAATTACTTACCGGCTCACCCCGCGCAGGGTATCGAGCCGCCGAGTTGTTGCTCCTGGCCGGCCTGGGCGGGGCCACTTTACGCAGTTCCCGGATGATCGTCTGGTGGGCGCCGGTTGCCTCGTATTATTTGGCGATTCATGCGGCCGCGATCTGGAATCGATTCCACGGATCGCTCCGACGCCCGCAGTTCGCGGACGGAAGGCCGAGCAGCCCAGTTTGGGGGCTGGCGGCGCTGGTCGCGATCTGCGCAACGGGTGCCGCTTCACCGTTGGGATTGGCGCTTTGGCACGAACGCCGCATTGACCCGCAGGAGAGCCTGTCGCCACAGACTCCGCTCGCCGCGGCCGCCTATCTCAACGCCCATCCGCCCCGAGGCCAGATCTTCAACACCTACGAGTGGGGCGATTACCTGATTTGGGCGGGACCCAAAGGCCTACGCGTCTTCGCCGCGTCTCACGCTCATCTCATCCCGCGCGATGTGTGGCAGGACTATCTCCGCGTCATTACGCTTCGTAGCGGCTGGGAGAAGATCCTGGATCGCTATGGTGTGGAGCTTGCCGTGCTCGATCCCGATCAACAGGCCGATCTGGTAGACGCCCTTCGAGACAGTCCGGACTGGTCGATCGCACAGGAGGATGACCGTTCGGTGATCTTCGTCCGCCGTCAGCGAGTCGGGCCGATGGACGGGTAGAAGAAATCATCCGGCCCCTTGCAGCAATAATAGGGGTACTGGATGAGCGCGCCGGGAGTCGGATTCTGCGGATAGACGAGCGGTCCGCGGTTCGTGAGGAGCGGCGGCAACGCGGCGCAGCATGGCTGCAAGCAGCAGCAGCCATTCTTCAACAAGCAGCAACCGGAAAGGCAGCTCCCCTCTAAGCAACTGCCGTATTCGGGCCCGATGTAGTGGTAGAAGTATTCGTGGTGCGGAAGACAGCTACCGGAGCACTGCTCGCCGCAGGCATTGGGCCCGCAGTTACCTTGGCAAGAGGCATCGGTGACAGCCGGCGCGTTTGGGGGAGACTGGGCCCTCACGACACCGGGATCTGTCGCGCACCCGGCACAGAGCGGAGCCACGAGAAGGATTGCCAAACCCCAGACCGTTTTCGCATTCATGGTTACTGCTTCCCCAAATCCGTTTTTGCAACACGGGCGGGCGCGAAGACTGGCACCTGATGCTTCTTATCGGCCAGAGAACCGTCACTACGTGAAAATTCATCAGCACAGCCAATTCCTGCCGCATCGTCAAACTTCATCGAGCTTGCAGAACCGCCGCAATCGCGATAAATTAACCCGTCCGCGGGGTCGGCAGCGTGTAGCGATCGCGGCGAGTAATAACCTCTTTATTGGCAATGGGTTACTGCTTGTCTGGCCAGCTGCGGTGGTGTGAATCGGAACTCGGATTGCTGTCTCCTCTGAGATTCACGCAGCATCGCAACCGCTCTCGCAAATTCCCCACAACGGAGTGCCGGGGTGTTCGTCTCTGCATCAACTCACTGCTTCGCTGAACGTCCTTTTGACGAGGCGTGTCAACAATTCGTCGAGCTTGAATTCGACAAGCTCGAAATCTGGATCGACGAAAACAGTCAGCATTTGCGCCTGTCGGAAGTCGCCACGAATCCCGAACAGTTCTACTCCCGTTTCCGGGAAACGACGCGCCTGACGCCGGTTGGCTTTTGTGTCGCGCACGATGTGACGCCGGCGACATTGGGGGGACTTGCCAAGGCGGCGAAGTTGCTGCGCATCACGCAAATCACGCTCCCGGCGTCGCCGTTGGGGACCCCGTTCAACACCGAGGTTGATCGGCTGCGGGAGTTTGTGCGACTGACGAGCGAGGACGGAATCCGCCTTTCGATCAAGACGGAGGCGGGGCACCTCACCGAAGATCCGCACACCGCGGTCGAATTGTGCCAGGCGGTCCGCGGGCTGGGGATTACCCTCGATCCGAGCTACTACATGCTCGGCCCCAATGCTGGCAAATCCTACGACCAGGTTTTTCCCTACGTGTACCACACCCACCTCCGCGACTCGACGGCGCAGAGCGTGCAAGTGCAGGTGGGCCTCGGCGAACTCGATTACACGCGGCTCATCAATCAACTGAGGCGGCGGTCGTACAACCGGGCGCTCTCGATCGATCTTCTGCCGACCGCGGAAAACATGGCGGAGCGGCCGCTCGAGCTTCGCAAACTGCGAATGCTGCTCGATACGCTGCTTTAGAATTGTCCCACGATTCCAAAGCGGCGTCCCGAACCATTCAAGAGTAGTCCGACGGGTTTCCGAACAGCCCGCGAGGCACGCCAGTTCCGGTTCCTCCCTTGAGCGGGCCTTTGCGCTTGCGTTGAATCTGCGGTTCGGGAGTCTCTGGCTCCGCTTCCGCCTTTTTCTCCTCCGGCCGGGCAATCAAAGCCTTGAGCGACAGGCCGATTCGCTTGCGTTCGACGTCCAAGTCCAAGACCTGCGCAGTGACGACCTGGTGCACCTTGAGTACGTCCGAGGGATGTCGGACTCGCTTGTGGTCGAGCTCGCTGACGTGGATCAGGCCTTCGAGGCCCGGCTCCAGTTCGACAAACGCGCCGAAGTCGGCAATGCGTGTCACCGTGCCGCTGACCGTCGAATTCGCGGGATACCGGTCGGCCGCGGTCGTCCACGGGTTCTGCACCAGCTGCTTCATCCCGAGGCTGATCTTTTTCTTTTCCCGATCGAGCGACAGGACTTTCACGTCGACGGTTTGTCCCTCTTGCAACAGTTCCGAGGGATGCTTCAGCCGATGCCAGCTCATCTCGCCGATGTGCAGAAAACCGTCCGTCCCGCCGAGATCGACGAAGGCACCGTAGTCCTTGATGGTCTTCACCTTGCCGGTGTAGGTCTGATTCACATCGACGGTTTCCCAGAACTTCTCCTCGGCCTCTTTTCGTTCAATTTGCAAAAACGCACGCCGGCTGACGACGAGGTTTCGTTTGCGCGGATTGACTTCCATCACCTCGACGCGGAGCTTTTGCCCGACGTACGGAGTCAAATCCGAAATGAAGCCCAACTCGACCTGGCTCGACGGGAGAAAGGCACGTAACCCGCTCACCGTCACTTCGAGGCCCCCTTTGTTCGTGCGATTGACGAGGCAATCGACGATCTGCCCCTTGGCAAGCGATTCCCAGTTGCCGGCGATGCGGCGAACGCCCTTGGGAAGGTTGAGGTAAATCAGTCCTTCCTCGACGGCGATCCGATCGACGAGCACCTCCATCCGTTGGCCCACTTCGGGCTTCTTGCCGGAAACGAATTGGCGGAGCGGAATGACGCCCGGCGACCGGTAGCCGAGCTCGAAAAAGACGTTGTCAGCATGAATCGATTGGATCCGACCAGTCAGATGCTGTCCCGCTTCGAGAAGTTCTTCCGGCGGCTTTTCTTCGTGGCCCTCTGCTTCCTCGACCGCGGCCGAGGAGGGCACGCCGGCCATGTCGAGATCTCCGCTTGCCATGGCCGCTTCAATTTCCGCCTCCATCTCGGCATCGAGATGTTTGACGGGGGGCGGAACCTCGATGGGAGGTGTTGAACGACGCTCGGGCACGGGGGCCGGTTCGGCCGCCGCCGGCGGTTCGTTTGCCGTTTCGGGCTGCGACGGTGCGGCCGCCTCCGGGGCCTCGCTCTCGGATCGCGAGGGGAGAGACGGAATTGACTTCGCCTGTGCGGAATCGACCGACGGGTTCAGGCGGGCACGCCGGAAAGCTCCCAGGGGCGAACTCTCCGCGGCGTCGCCATTGCCGGTCGCCGTTTCTTCAGGCGATTCGACGGAGCGTTCGAGCGGCGGAGCAGCGGCCGCCGCTTGCATCTCCACTCGCTCCCCCACCTGAGGCTCGCGAACCGCGTGACCATGCTGAAGGTTATTGTCGTCGGACATCAACAACTCATCCCGTCGGCCTGCGTGCCGATCCACGAACAGGGTCGTCTTTTGTATTGGCAGTTTTGCGCGGCGAGTGAGTGAGGAGCGGAGCTCGAATCGATTGGATTCGCCGCGCTCGATAACCGCCCAGGATAAGATAGTCGAAGACTCGACAATCCGCCACTGCTTAATGCCGCTCGGCGACCGGTTTGCGGCTCCCGCGGAAGTCTGGCGGATCGCCGTCCGGACGGCGATAATCGGCGCCAGCACTTGCAATCCAGGCTCGCGCACTCGATCACCTCCGGATTCAGCAATGACGGACGCCGCCCGCCCCAACGAGACGAGGGAGCCGATTCGAAGCCCGGAGCTGTTATCTGCCGAAAACAGCCGGCTGCTGATCGTCGACGTTCAGGAAAAGTTGCTCCCTTTGATCCCCGTCGCCGAGCGACTGACCCACAATTGCCGCCGATTGCTCGACGGGGCAAAAATCCTGTCCGTTCCGCGTTTCGGCACGGAACAGTACCCGCAGGGATTGGGGCGTACGACGCCTCAACTGGCGGAGCGGTTGGGCCCGCTGCCTTCCAAAGTCGCGTTCAGCTGTGTCCCCGTTCTCGAATGGGGCGAGGCGGCACAGGTCGCCGACGACCGTGATCAGGTGGTGGTCGCCGGAATGGAAACACACGTCTGCGTGCTGCAGACGGTGCTCGATTTGATCGCGGCCGGTTTTCGCGTCTATGTCCCGGCCGACGCCGTTGCCAGCCGGTCCGAGATGGACTGGCGGATTGCGCTCGACCGGATGGCTTCGTCCGGAGCGACGGTGACGACCGTTGAATCCGTCCTCTTCGAGTGGTGTCAGAAAGCTGGAACGCCCGCTTTTAAGGAGATTCAGAAACTGATCATCGAAGGGTGATCGGATCTCCCGTAAACGCCCGACCTTTTTCGCCGCTGCCAACCTCAAAAGTACAACACCATGAACGCCAACGTGCCTGTTTCCGTCAGTCCGCCCCGTCGGATTCTCATGGGGCCCGGTCCCAGTGACGTTGCTCCCAGCGTGCTGGCCGCTCTGGCCGCTCCGACCGTCGGGCACCTCGACCCGTACTTTCTCCGCATCATGGACGAAACGCAGCGGATGCTGCGGTCGGTCTTCCGCACCACCAACGAATTGACGCTCGCCGTCAGCGGGACCGGAAGTGCCGGCATGGAGACGTGCGTCGTCAACTTGATCGAGCCGGGCGACCGCATGCTGGTCTGCGTCAACGGCGTCTTCGGCGGCCGCATGGCCGACGTGGCTTCACGGGCCGGCGCGAACGTGACCAAGCTGGAGCGGAATTTCGGCGAGGTGTTTTCGCCCGACGAAATTGCCCAGGCCGTCAAACGCGACTCGCCCAAAGTCGTCGGCATCGTGCATGCCGAGACTTCGACGGGCGCTCGCCAGCCTCTGGAAGAGCTCGCCAAGATCGTCCACGACGCCGGCGTCTCTTGCTGGTCGACTGCGTGACGTCGCTCGGCGGAATTCCGGTGGAAGTCGATGCCTGGCAGCTCGACGCCGTCTACAGCGGCACGCAGAAGTGCCTCAGTTGCCCGCCGGGGTTAGCTCCGGTCACCTTCAGCCCGCGAGCACTCGCCGCCATTGAAAAAAGGCGATCCAAAGTTGCGAGCTGGTATCTCGATATGACCATGGTGCGGAATTACTGGGGACAGGACCGTGCCTATCACCACACGGCCCCCATCAACATGAATTTCGCACTGCATCAGGCCCTGAGGCTCGTGCTCACGGAGGGCCTGGAGAATCGCCACGCCCGTCATCTGCGGAACCACAAGGCCCTCAAAGCGGGACTCAAGGCCTTGGGGATCGAATACTCGGTCGCCGAGCCCCATCAGCTTCCCATGCTGAACCTGGTGCTGATCCCGGCCGGCATCGACGACGCGGCCGTGCGCAAGCAACTGCTCGACGAATTCGGCATCGAGATCGGCAGCGGCTTGGGCCCGCTCAAAGGCAAAGCCTGGCGCATCGGCCTGATGGGCGAAACGAGCACGCCGAACAACGTTCTGCTGTTGCTGGCGGCACTCGAACGGTGCCTGGCCACGCAGAAACGGTCGTCCGGCGGCGGTGATGCCGTGGCGGCGGCCAATGCCTTCTATGCCAGCGCCCCATGACGCTCAGAAGCCCGTGCCACACAGAAGACAGTGACGCTCAGAAGACGTCGAGGATGAAGGCCGCCCCTTGGTGCCAGGGGTGTGGCTCCGGATAGAAGTTGTGCCAGGCCGTGTTGTAGACCGGAATCTGCCGCTGCGGCGGATACCGGTAGTACATGCTGTCGAACTCGACCGGCCGCTGGAAGTTGTGCGGGTAATAGACATACGGGTAATAGTAGAACCGCTGCCAGTCGGGCGGCTGTCCCTCGTTGCCGGCACGAGCCGGCGTGGGAGCAACGCTCAGGGCGGCAGCCATCACAGTTGCGGCGATCAGAGACCCGAGAATCGTGCGAACCCGCATGGACTATCTCCTTTATGCTTCAGGCTCATTCATCGGCCTTTTCCTGGCCGGAAGAATAGGAAAGTTCGGAACAGACCGCGGAATTGATCGCATCGGACCGGCATGAAACTTCGCTGGATTACCTCAATTTCCAGAAGCGGAACGCTCGAGCCGCCGGCTCCCGAAACTGCCCGAACTTCCGGTTGGATCGGCCGCTCTCGGCGATCCGTCGATGGCTGGCTCGGGGCCGCCATCGGACTGATCGCGCCGCCGCGCTGTGCCGCCTGCGGACGCGAGGACCGTCCTTGGGGCGGACTGGAAAGCGTCCTGCCCCATCTCTGTTTGCCGTGCCAGGACGCGGCCGTTCCGCGAGAGGGCGACCGCTGTTTCCGCTGCGGCAGCCCCATCGGCCCGTTCATCAATAACGGCCGGGACTGCGTCCGCTGCCGCCGTGATCGGTTCCATTTCGAGCGGGTCATCCGGCTCGGAATTTATCAGTCGGCCCTGCGCAACATGTGCCTGGCGTCGAAGCGGTCCGAAGAGCTGGCAGCGGCGCTTGCCGGCTATTTCTGGCAGCGCGAGGAGGCCACCCTCCGCGGTGCAAAGGCCGATCTCGTCATTCCCATTCCGCATCACTGGAGGGAGAATTTGGGGATGACCACCCACGCGCCGGAGACGCTGGCGGCCGTGCTGTCACGCCGCTTGCGAGTCCCTTTGGCCACCCCTATACTTGCGAAGATTCGTCGGACGGACAAACAGGCCGAACTTCCGCCGAGTCGGCGACGCACCAATCTCAAGGGCGCGTTTCGCGTGCCTCAGCGATTCCATTCCGATCTCCACAGGCGTCGCATCTTGCTGGTCGATGACGTCCTGACGACGGGCGCAACCGCCGACGAGGCGGCGCGGACTCTGGTTGCGGCAGGCGCTTCCTGCGTCAGTGTGGCGGTCATCGCACGGGGATTGGGAAAAGCTTCCTTACCTGGCGGTCCCGATTAAATCGCCGTTCCACCGGTTGAATCGCCCTGCGACATGGAAATCCCGCCGCAACCCGATCCCCCCCAAGCCCAACCGCCCCAAGGCCAAGCACTCCGCCCCGATGCGAGCGGACCCCGCGATGCGGCCGGACGGCCCGCCACCACCACCCCAAAAAAGGCCACCCCCACCCAGTTCTTTCTGAAGGGGCTGGCCCTCGTCCTGCCCCCGATTCTGACGCTGGTGATCATCGTCTGGATCGGGCAACTGATTTACGGCTACGTCGTCAACCCGATCACGACCAGTGTCCGGTTCGTGATCGCCGAAATGATCGACAAATCACAGCCGACCATCGACCTGGTGCAGCCCGCCGGCCTGCCTTCGCTGGAATATTGCGGTACCAACTACCGCATTCCCCCCGCCGTCGCCCCGGAACTCCTGGCCCCGGCGGCCGCGGAGAAGAATAAAACCGCCCCAGGCGACACAAAAAAAGGAGCCCGTGCCCCGAATTCCGAATTGGCCGCCGCGGTTGCCTATGTCCCCATCGGCGACCGCTCCATCCCCTACCGCGACTTCGCGGAGGTGGCGGCCCGCATGCGACCGGCCGACTGGCCGGCCACCTCGACCGGCCTGTACATGGAGCTGGTCACCATCCGCTATTTCAAGAGTTTGGGCTCTTTGAGCGCACTCGCCACGGCCGTCACCATCGTTGCGCCTCTATTTTCTGGGGCGAATCGTGACGGCCCGCATGGGGCAGTGGCTGGTCACCCGTTTTGAAACGCTCGTCCTGGCCCGCGTCCCCATCATCAGCAGCGTCTACCAGTCGGTGAAGCAGGTCACCGACTTTTTCTTCTCGGAACGGCCCATCGCCTACAATCGCGTGGTGGCGATTGAATTTCCCCGCCGCGGTGTCTGGACGATCGGATTTGCCATGGGCGAAAGCCTCGTCGAAATGACCCTGGCCGCCGGCGAGCAGATGATCAGCGTGATGATTCCCGCGGCCCCCATGCCGATGACCGGCTGGGTCGTCTCGGTGCCGAAAAGCGCGATCATCGACCTCAACATCACGTTGGAGCAGGCGTTCCAATACTACCTCTCCTGCGGAGTCCTCGTGCCCGAGCATCAACGGGCCACCCCCGAGCTCTTGCATCGCGAGCTGACCAAACGTCTCTCGGGCGAGTTCGGACAGGCGAACCCCGCGGGCAAGCCGGCCCCGTTTCCTCCGGCGAATTGGGATCCGCTGCGGCCGCCCGATCGTCTTCCCCCCGACCCCGAGGCTGCGCCGTGAGCGGTTCCCCGCTGCGAATTGCCACGCGGGCCAGCAACCTGGCCCTGTGGCAGGCGAATTTTGTCGCCGACCTCCTGCGTTCTCAGGATCCCGGACAGGAAGTCGAGCTGGTCCACGTCACCACGACAGGGGACCGGGTCCGCGATGTTTCGCTCACTCGCCTGGGAGGCGTCGGCGTCTTCACCCGCGAAATCCAGCAGGCCGTGCTGGAAAACCGGGCCGACGTGGCCGTCCACAGTTTGAAGGACCTGCCCACCGAACCGGTCGACGGCCTGTCGCTCGCCGCCGTCCCCGAGCGGGCCTCCGCCTGGGATGCGCTTGTCCTTCCGGCCGGCTCGCCCCTTTCGCCGACGGCAATTCGCGGTCTGCCGAAGGGCACGCGGATCGGAACGGGAAGCCTCCGCCGCCGGGCGCAGCTCCTTTTTTTACGTCCCGACCTGGAGTTTCTGGACCTCCGCGGCAACGTCGAGACGCGGCTCCGCAAGCTCGATGAGGGAGCGTGCGACGCGCTCATCCTGGCCGAGGCCGGGCTCGATCGGCTGGGCCTGTCGGCCCGCATCTCGGCCCGTCTCGCCCCGCCCGAACTCTTTCCCGCCGTGGGGCAGGGGGCGCTCGGCCTCGAGTGCCGTGCCGACGACGCATCGGTCCGCACCCTTCTCGAACGCCTGACTCACCCGGCGACCTGGAGTGCCGTCACGGCCGAGCGGCGGTTACTCTCCCGTTTGGGGGCCGGCTGCCACGCGCCGGTCGGCGTCGCGACGACGGTCGACAACGGCGCCCTCACCCTCGAGGCAGTCGTCTTGAGTCCCGACGGAAAGCAGAGGCTCCGCTCCCAAGCCACCGGCCCCGCCAGCGACCCCTTCGCGACCAGCGACCGCGTCGCCGAAATTCTGCTCTCCAAGGGGGCCGCCCCGCTCATCGCCGCGGCGGCAAATCACTAAGCGCACTCGGGATTTTCTCATTTACCCAAGTGTCCAGCTCGCGGACGCTGAACAATCTTTGCACAGATCCCCGCGATTTCTCGATTTTTCTGGTTTTTCTGTGTCGTAAAAAAAGGGGCACCACCACAGAAAAATCGGGCCGCCCAAACCGCCCCCTTGACTCTTGCCGTAGAATAGACGATCCGAGTGTACGTCTCTCGCGCACGCGGAAAAGGCGGCTCGATTCCGCCAAGGGGCGGCGCGGCCTCACTTCTTGCCCGTGTACGCCACGCTCGAACATAGGCGAAGTTGGATTTTCGATTTTGGATTTCGGATTGAGAACCAGATGGCCTCAAATCCCCAATCCAAAATCGGCAATCCAAAATGAGGAACCCCGGCGCGTCCGTCGTCCAATCGCCCAAAGCGGCTTTGCCCGTGAGGGTACGGCCGCCGGAACTCGGATCGTCGGCCAGTGCAATCGAAGACAGTGCAATCGAACACGGTGCGATCGAGCACGGTGCCGTCGATGCGGTCAGGACCAGGAACAGGGCGGCAAGTCGGAGGCGATGGCTCATGGGAAAATCCTTCCGTGTCGGAAATCCTCCGCCGGCATGGTTCATCGGGATCCGATGAAGGGCCGGGAGGTTCTGGCGAGTGCTGTGGCACATTGCGCGCCGTAATTTTAGTCAACCGCGCCGCGACGAGGCCTCCCAAGCCGAGCACGTAACTTGACGGCACTGTGTTTTAGATGCTCGACACCAGAAACGCCTCCGCTGCAGCGTCGTCTCATCAAGCCGATCGTCCGCTCTTCCAGTCCGGTTCGGTAGTCAGACCGATGCGTGCGCCGTTGCAGATTCACTGACCGTTTTGATCAGGAGGCGCTCTACAGGACTCAGATCTGGATGCGAGTTTCCGCCTCAGTTCGGAGTCGAATCGGCGCAAGGGCTGGGTACTGCGTGCGAATTTCACTGTAGAGATCGCCGCCAAATCTGTCGGCTCTCAATGTAACGACAACCGCGTAATCGAAACGTCCTCCTGCCCCATTTCTGCCAATGGCATGCAAAGTCATGAACGGCGAAAGGATCTTATTGGCGAACTTTGATTTCGTTCGACGCACAATTGACTCCCATTTACAGTCGAGCTTTCGCCGCTGTTCCTCATCGCGATATTCGTTTCCCGACTCGCTCAACGGCCACTCTGCTTTCTTCCAGCCGCTGGCCAGCAGCCCGTTGATTACCTCGGCGTCTATCTCCATGTCCAATCGTCTCGGTTTCCCTTGCGCGTCCTTCGGCGGGCGGAATTCGTATCGATTCGCCTGGGGATAGAACGTCTCTTCTAGGCAGCAGCACGTGTAATCGCCGGGGTGCAGAGGGTCAACCGGCGCCAAGGCGGCCACCGTCCAAGTGATCTGGACTTTTCCAGGAATTGTAACGGTCGACGGCCAAGGGATCGGCAATTGGACAATGCGGGACGGCAAAATGTCCCCCTGAAAGACAACCGTGACCGTGTGCTCTTCACAAAGCAGCACGTCGTCAATCGACTCGACAATACATCCGTGTCCCAAGAGCGGGTCCGGCTGCCCGTCGGGATGAACGGCCGTGTGGACGAGAAGCGCTCGCGCAAGCAGGCCGAACCACGATCGAAGGAATCGACTGCCTGAGCCGTTAGCCTGGATGCCAGGGGGGTGGCAAAACTGGTGCCCCAATCCAGCACCTTCATCCCTGCATTGGTCGAGACGAGATGGATCGGTGTATTCTCGCAGCCCCCGAGCGCTGCTACGTCCGGTTTCACCTTGGCGCATTCTCGACCGGGACCGCGACATGAGTAAGGAGCATGTTTTGGGAACATGCCGTTCAGCGTGAAGGCCCCCACGCCAAGTCCATGCACCATGTCCGATGGTGCCTGTATCCGCTCTTCACCCGCGACTTCTCCATCATTTCCCGCCGCTACGCAAAACGTCACCTTGTGGCTATGGGCGAGCACATCCAGCACATATGTGAACCGAGTGAGCGAGTCGTCTTCGATCGGCCCTCGCGGCCCGAAACTGACGTTGAAGACTTTGATATCCTTTCTCGCAGGGACAGCCTTCTCGATCACATCGATCGACTCATACAGGTCCACATCTAAAGGATCGGAGGTTGGCAGTGCCCGGATGCTGACCACGTAAACTGGCGGAGGCGGTAGTCTGTCGCTCGCCCTTGAGCCGTTCAACGCCCCATGCAAGACAGCCCCGGCGACGGCTGTTCCATGATCAATGCACTCTGCATCCGCTGGAGTGTTGATCGACAAACCGACATCTTCCTCGGCATGGCCTTGCAGGAGGGGTACGCCGGAGCTGAT
This sequence comes from uncultured Planctomycetaceae bacterium, assembly GCA_963833105.1. GTDB lineage: Bacteria > Planctomycetota > Planctomycetia > Planctomycetales > Planctomycetaceae > DASPSM01. Next base: position 193,977 of record CAWHWU010000022.1, on the reverse strand, counting down.
TCCGCCATCGAATACGCCCACTTTGATTGTCGATCGCGTTGCGGTGGCCGGCGGTTTGGCGCGCCGGCCGTCGGGGCGTTGCGCAGTCGGTTCAATCCATCGAACCGCATTGGGTGTGCCGATCGGAGCGGATTAACCCCAGCGATAAGGTCGAGGGAACTGCGATTCAGTCGGCAGGAAATAAAGGTCGGTCCCCCCGGGTAGGGACGGATCGAACTACGGTTAACATCGACGTTTGCCGACTCAAATAATTCGAAGAGGAACTGCAGCTGTCGCTGCTGCGTCGTCCGACTCGGATGGAGGACCAACTCGACTCGTCCTTCCTTCCAGTTTTCGCCGAAACCCGCGAGTTGTTCTTCGATGGCCAGTGTGTCGAACCGCTCGATTCGGCGAACTTCGTTCCGAAATCCCTGCGTGAGCGAAGATTCGGGATTATCTAAATGTCGCAGAAGCCGCTTAAACCCGTCCGTAGAACTCTGCACGAAGACGAGACGCGCTTCGACTTCAATTTGCTCGGCCTCGGCCTTCTTTTCCATCCGCTTCGTCGGGGCAACATCACTCACTGGCACGCGGTACATCCGGGAGCCTATGCTACGCAGCTCTGGCACCTCGTCGAAGATCTCCGCTGGGTCGTACGATTTTGCCGTTACGTCGGGATGAAGCCGCATGCAGAACACTGCTTCTTCCGGCAGCTTCTTCTCAGGCAGCAATTCATCAAATCTAAACAGCGCAGCTTGAACGCCTTTCTTAATCCGATCGCGGGCTTCCTCATACGAACGCGGAGGTTCCTGCGTTCGTCCTGTCGGCGGCTTATACACGGGCTTAATGTACTGCTCACCGTTGCCTAGGATTAGGCGGCGCTGATTGTCAGCCATCCTCCGCCTCTTTCTTTAGGTGATGCTGAACCGTGGATGCACTTTTGCCGAAGAGCTCCGCCAATTCTCGGACTGTAAATGCACCGTTTGCCGAGGTTTGCATTGACCGTAGCAACTCCCCAATGTTCTGCCGGTTTAGGCGTTCCCCCAGCCGCAGACGGAACTCTTCAACCAAGGCCCGCACGAGGTCTTCACCGCCGGCAAGATGCTGCCGGACGGCAGCGTTCATCAACGAATCGAGGTCCGATCCACTGACCCCTTCCAATCCGCGGGCCAATGCGCGGAACATCGGCTCGGAAATTGCGTCGCTGAATCGGCGGGCTGCGCGTTTCAGAATTTCCAAGCGTTCAGCCTCACCCGGCAAGGGCAAGTTGAGCACCAAGTCGAAACGCCGCGCGATGGCCCGATCCAGCAGTTCCGGATGGTTCGTGGCCGCTACGAGCACCGATTGCAGCGGCCATTCCTCCAACTCCTTTAGCAGGACATTGACAATCCGCTTCAATTCGCCGATCTCGGTTTCATCGTCACGCCGTTTGCCAATCGCGTCGAACTCGTCGAGCAGCAGGAGGCAAGGTTGCGACCTAGCATAGTCCAGTGCCCGCCGGAGGTTGAATCCGGTCTTGCCCAAGAAACTGGAGATCGCGGTCGCCAAATCGAGACTTATGAAGGGCAGCCTCAGTTCGCGAGCGATCCACCGGGACAGCATGGTCTTGCCGGTCCCCGGTGCCCCTGTCAGCAATAGCGACCCAGGGGGCAAAAACCCCTCTTCGACCAACCGTCGACTCTCTGACCGCTCGCGAACAAACTGCTCGATCCGCCTGGAAAGCCCCGCGGGAATGACGGGCGACGGGGCGTCCTCGACCGACTCAAAACGAACCAGCGAAAACCCTTCTTCGGCGTCGACCGGCGGTGGGCCGCTTGCTCTCCAGCGCAGGCCGTGGGGATTGGTCGAGTGCTCGGAGAGCAGCCCCGCCAACCTTTCGCAGACTTCCGGCATCTCGCTCTTCAGCGACCGAATCGCCCGCACGATCACGATTTCCAGTCTACGTGCATCTCCTGCCAAGCCCGCCTCAGCGATCTTCGGCAACCACTCACCCAGATCACTTGTTCGGCTCATCTCCGCATTCCCCATCGTATCGAACAGGGAATTATGCTGAAATAAAGATATGTTATCGTATCCCGTTCGATTGCGTCTCTCTTTATCGTCCAAATCGAACATGATCTCAAGTCCTTTGTCGTGCATCACTCACCCCCATCGCCTTCGGTCGGCCCAAGCCGTACCGCGCGGGACGACCAGTGTCGCGGAAGGGCGACGTTCTTGAACGGCTTGGCCGCATCGCCCCAACCGAGGTGCCGTCCACAATTGCACTCCCCCTTCCTTGTCGCATTTGGAGGTGCTGCAAATCCGAATCTCTCACACCCAATGTCAAACTGCATTTCGGCATGAGGCAATTTAAAGGCACCAGTCAAAATGCCGATCGCATATCCGCCGATGAGCGCTCCGCCGCGGTCGTAAGATAGCCAACCGTGTGGATTTGCCGCGGTCCCCCCTTCCAGTATTGGTCGGCCCGATCGCCGCGATCGGCGGCTGCTTTCGCCTGCCGCTCGCGATCGGCCCGCTCTTCTTCGGACATCAATTCGTAATTCATGGTGTCGGTGTCGACTTTGCCGCGACAAAAGAGGCAAGGCAATTCGGGACCGAGCGCGGTCACCTCGATCAATTGCTCCATCACTCTGCCATCTTTGCCATTCATCCGAACGCCCACGTCGATCGCCGGCACTAGGAAATGCCTGGCAAGCTCGTCGAGGGCAACTCGACCATGTACGGAATCCGTGCAACCAAGAATCAAATCAGCGCGAACAAGTTCATCCACCACATTCCCGTGAAGCACGTTTCCAACGAACGCCTGGACTCTGGCAGAGGGATTGATGGCCCGAATCATCTCGCACTCAGCGCCACCTTGTACGGCGGTTCCGTCGCCTCCGTGTGACTCCACACGGTTCCGTGCACCCGCTCCAAGTTCGAGTCCGCAAATCGCTGCGGATCAACTATGACAGTAGTTCCAAGTTCGCCAGCCAACTAACATTCGAATTCACAATGGGTTGCGTTCCAACGTTTTTAGACGGTGATTGCGTGTTATCACCGCTGGAAGCGGCGAGGTTAGGCGTGTGCCGGATCCCCTATTTTTCCAGGATGAATCGTTGGTCGGGCTTTCCAGCGCGACGGTGGGTGGCGCGGAAAAAGACGGCACCAAAACCCGACGCCGTAACTCTCTGTTTTGAAAGCAGTTGATTAGCCGGCGAACTGGGAACTACTGTATGACGAAATTCCCCACTTGTGCTCGGGCCAATACTTCGATCGCCGGCGAACCGGTGCCGCTACAGCCAACGATGGCAGCAGTCGAGGCCCGCAACCGCGCTTCCGAAGTCTCTCCCAACAGTAAACGGAGCCGGGCGGTCACGTCCTGGTCCGGGGCCAGTTTGCGCACCACCGTGCGCGGAGGCTGCAGTTGAGATGCATATGCCTGACTTGTCGGCCCATACTGATCAGCGACTCCACGGGCAACCACTGGCCGCGATCCCAGATACGTCCCGAAAAGGTCAGCCCCATCGATTGGCTGCGCTCGAAAATCAAGCTGCAATACGGCCGACCGCCGCTGAACGACGCCAGTTCCCGAGCAAAGTAATCGTCCATATCGTCGTCGAGGGAGCTTGGGCTCGTCGGATAGCCAACGGGGTGCGAATGGGCAACTCCGATCCCTAAACCCTCGGCAGAAGCAGACGCGTGAAACGGTGCCGCGAATAATCCGCATGAAACTTCGTAATGTCTGACTGGCGATCCAATTCGCCCGGTTCCGGCAAAACAACGTCGACAAAGCAGACCAGCACACCCCACGCGGTCCGCCGGTAGCCGAAACGAAAAAATGTTCCCCATTCTCGGTTTGGGTACCTACGGAACAAGCACTTTTGCAGACGTTCCAGATCTTCCGCCCGGATGCGAACGATGCCAACGCCGGCGTTGTCCGCAAGGCTTACCCGCCGGCGTTCCGTCATTTGGCGTCGTGTAGCCATGAAAGGAGTTCTCCCAGATACGTGTGAAGGCCGTGCCGGGTAGGGTCCCACTTCGGCCCGATGCCGTTGGTGTGTGGGTGATAGCTCACAAGTGCGCAGTGTCGCCGATCGGCCGTCAATTGGTTTGGTTGCGGGTTCCCCTTCACGCGTCCAAAGAGCAGCGACTCCCTGGGAAGATACTGCGCCGTCAAGCATCTGACCGGGATAGCCGCCGGGGACAAGAACCAGCACGTCCGTTTTCTCAACGGGCAATCCCCGCTTCACCGACAGCCCGTGATAAATCACGGCGGCCCGCTTGGTCACGACCGTGATCGTCGCTCCTCCGTCGCGCAGCACTCCGACTTCGCGATCAACGCGTGAGACTTCGAAGCCCCCCTCGACATTCTTGCGGACTACGTCAAATGTCTCACAGCCGTGGATCACAAGCGGCTCGTTGAGCCCAACCTCGCGCCGCTCCGGCGATAGCAGCCAGACGCGCGTTTCTCGTGGGTTGTCCGGAAAAACCAGAGCTGCGATCTGCTCGCCTGTCATCTCCGAGCGAACGCCATCATCTTCTGTGAACACCCGCGAATTCACGGTGATCTTCAGGCCTCCTTCACGCTGCCGCGTAATGAACACCGGGCCATCCACAAAGTTAGCAGGTTCGACAAGGCCGATGGCTTCGTCGTCCGGGCCTTCATAGCCACGGAGCAATGGGATGTGGCATGGAATGCTGAACAGGTCGTGGATCGTCTTTCCGGTCTGCTCAGGCCGTGTAACAACCTCTGCCCGGTCGTCGACGAACAACGCCAACTTTGGCGGCGCTCGCAGCAGCCTTGCGGCGGCACATCGCACCGCCGGATCGTATAGAAGACGTTCCCCTCCGCCAGATCGACGCTGACCCCATCATCCAGAACGACGTCGTTCGGCGAGTTGTGGTCCCGAACGAGCACGAAGTCCTCGCTGATCCCGCTCTGCGTGCGGATGACAGCGACGGCGACGACTCGCTGCGGCATCGGAACCCCAGTGTCGTCCGCCAGCACCGCCCATTTGGCGATGCGATCTGCGTAGTTCTGCTTCTCATTCATTTCTTGCTCCACTTTTCGCGCTGCTTCTGCAGCCGGGCACGACTAGTCCCAGCCCGCATGCTAGAGTATCAAGCAGTGCTACCTTTGTCAGCACACATCAAGCACTGCTTGACAAGGCGAGCGTTTTCGCATTATTCTTGAGTCAGGAATTTACGGGGACGGAAGCGAAAATGGCCAAGAAATCCGCACAGATCGGCGAATCAGGCGAATGCTCAACTTCGCAAAAACTGGGTGGAACCTGCGACGTGCCAAGGATGAAAAGTATGACGCTGCGTGAAGTCGAGGACGCAACCGATAAGGAAGTCTCTAACGCGTACCTGTCACAGATTGAGACGAGTAAATCGCTCGCCAGTCTCCCCACGTGCTCCATTCCCTTGCCGACGTGTACTCGATCTCCTACGAGAACCTGATGGAGCGAGCCGGCTACATTACGCCGTGCAGAAGACGGCTGGCGGAGTGCTGCGTTCTGGAAAAAGTCGACATGGGCGAGCAGCCACTTTCGCGAACGAGAATCTGACTGAAGAGGAAGAGGAGGAGCTCCTCGAATACCTAGCATTCCTGCGTTCACGGAGAAGCAAAGGTGGTACGACCTGACGACTGTTCACTGACGGCGTCGAAGAATCTGCTTATCCGCAAGCACGCCGAACAGGCACTCCGGAGTGCCGACGCCTTCGGCGTCCTTCCTACCCCCGTTGGGGATGTGATGCACGCTGCCCAGGTCCTCGTCGCCGACGATGACCTTGCTGATGAGGGACTTCTGGCTCGCGTTCGTAAAGGCGGGCGCAGCCGGCGATGCACTTCGCCGTGCCCTCGACAAAGTGCTCGGAGTCCTCCATGTCGCCGCGCAAGTGGTCACCAACAAGGGGGTTCACGTTGCCAAGCTACCTTTTCTCAGCTCCATGAGACGGCTCACGCTGTCCTCCCCTGGCAGCGTGACATCACCGCGGTAACCGAAGACTGCCAAAAGACGCTTGCTCCTGAGATCGCCGATGAATTCGAACGAGAAGCCAACGCATTCGCCACGGAAGTGATCTTTCAGCTTGACACGTTTACGCGCGAGGCCGCAGATCATGATTTCAACATTCTTGTCCCGGTAAGACTCAGCAAGAAATACGGTGGCTCAATTTATTCCGCAGTCCGCCGCTACGTCTCCACACATCACCGCTCCTGCACGGTGCTCATTCTTGACCCCCCTAAGACCGAGGACATTTGCGGTTTCACCTGCGAACTTCGCCGAGTGGTCACCTCCGCTTCTTTTTCCAGCAAACCACTCGGCGAACTCATTTGGCCCGAATCCTTTTCCCCAGATGACGAAATCGGGGCTGCTGTACCTGTCGGCGGCAAAAAGATGTCGGGTAAAGTAGGCGGAGTTCGCTCCGCGACTGTAATGGCACCCACCATCAGTGTCTGGCCGAGGCATTCACACAAACGCACCAAGTCTTTATCTTGATCCACTCTGTGAAGGCGGTAACGGCGAGAGGGTCATCACCTAAGCCCGGCGGTCGCAGGTTTCGCATCCAATCTCGAATCCTCAGCTACTCAGCCGCACGAGAAACAAATAAGAGGAAAGTGTCTCGCCCGATCGGCCGCGGCCGACATGACCTACCAGGATCGGCAGGCACAGCCGTGCCCTACGGGATGAACGAAGAACACTGGGTGGCGTGCTCACGGCCTTGCGCGAACATGTGAGGACAAGGGAAATCGACAGGCTCAACGCTCTCTTACGGCTACCACCCGTACTTCTGGCTGAAGCACTGTTCGATCCAGCCCTTGATCTCGGTCTGATCGGCATCGGCGGCCGGCTCCAGCGGACGGTCGCTCAACTTGCGGCGAAACTCGGCCATCTGCTCCGACCGGTCGGCCTCTTGCACCAGCTCGCCCTCGCGGAACACCAGCTCGTGGACCTCGCGATACTTCCACGCCGGATCGAACCTCATGTGGACGTACAGCTCCTCGATGAAGTCCGCCCCAAGGAGCAATCCGCCCGTGTACGGAATTGGGTGGGCCAAACCCTCGTCGACGAGGTCGAACAGGCGATTCTCGATCTTCTTCGGCGTGACACCGAAGAGGGACGGTGCGGGGTCGTTCAGATAGACGTAGAGGTCATCAAGGATGAGCTTGCGGTTGTGGACGGCGTAAACGAGACAATCCGTTCCAGCACGCGGTACAGCCGGACAGCGGTAGCAGGCCGTGGGCGATCGGCCAGACTAACTCGCCGCCATTCTTGCCGGCGATGGCATAGGCGTCGCCGCGATACTCCACCGAATCGGGGATTTGCCAGTCATATCGCCTCCTGGACTTGCCTTGATTATACGGCGTTTTTCGTCGTGCCCAACGGGAACTTCGGTTCGAGGAAAACGACCGTTGAGCCCCTTGGTCGGCCGAATAGCCCCATGATTTATCATGGGGACCTCGCGGCCGGTGCTCCCGAAAAGTCCCGTCAGGGACGAAAGACCTCTGTCGCCCTTGCCAGGGCTTGACCGCATTCTCTGTCGCCCTTGTGAGGGCTTGACGAAATCGGAGACCGCGACCCACGATCAATCATGAGGCGATGAATCATGGGGCTATGATCTTTCGCCCAGAGGGCCTGAAGCCTCGTGCCGAAGCCCAGCTTGGGCACGCGTCCCCCCTGGGCGGACTCGACGTGCCGCCCTGGCGAAGCCGAGCTTTGCGGGGCTCGAGGGCGCCCGCGGGCGGAGCGTGGGGCCGAGGGAAGCGAAGCGTCGTGGGGTAAGCTGCCGCCGCCCGTGTTCCGTTGCATGGCAGGCATCCGGGCAAGCTCGCAGCTTACCCCACGATTTTGCGGACGGACCCGCCACCGGTACACCTTAAGGCGGTAGGGGTGAGGAGTGAGGGAACCAGCGGAAGCTTTGTCGACTTCAAGGTGGTGACCCCCAACTGGCAAAGGAACGTTTTTCGGAACGCCGATCGAACGGACCGGGGTCGCTTCACTTTTCGTCCAACGGCAGCTCGATCATCTCGTGAGCTGCATGCATGTTTCGCTTGAAGGTCTTGTCGCCCAGTAAGTCGCTCGTTTTCGACGGTTTGTCTGGAGACGCGACGTGGTTCAACGGCTGACAAATAGGGTCCCTCCGCAAGTCAGCCGCCGCTCGCAACAGACTCCGCTGATGCAGCGCAGTGGCACACCGCGACCAAACGTCCTAGAAGGCACTTACATTTCCGCACGAGGGGTATAATTGAGTTGTCGCGGGGGTTTGGTTACTCCGCAAAGTTGAAGTCGTCGGATGATTAGATAAAGGGCAGCCCGAACTGTCGGGCGGCCAATTGACGAATAAACCGACGTGTTCGAATGCCTCAGGCTGTCGAACACGTCGGTTTTTTTGCGCTCGGTTCTCTCAACGACCTCTAGCAACAGGAGTCGCCAGCATGGGTGGCAAGACAGACGTGGCGAAAGGCCGAATCAAGGAAGCCGCGGGCGTATTGACCGGAAACGACAAGCTTCGCACGGAAGGTAAGGCCGATCAGGCAGTCGGCGACATGAAGCAAGTCGCCGAAAGGGCCGTCGACAAGGTCAAGCAAACCGTGAAAAAACTGTGAGACGGAAGCTTGTCGCATGGCGTGAACGGGACTGGTTAGCCGATGCGGAGGGATGACCGACGCCGGCTGGGTTCAATCAAAAAAGGAAATGTCATGAGCACTATCGTCTTGATCGTCGTGTTGGTGTTATTGTTCGGCGGGGGTGGCGGCTATTACTGGAGCCGCCGTTGGTAAGGAGCGTCCTGTGCCATAAATAGGGCGAGCAATGGCCTGTCGTGCGGACAGGCCACACGCCGGACAGAACCAAGGCTCAACGGGGATCGCCTGGTGGGTCGGCGGCCGGGGGAACCAGCGGTTATGCAGCATCGGCTCGGTCAGCAGCCGATACATCGTAGACCGCTCTTGGCGTACAGCCGGCACCCATCGATAAAAGCGTCGTTGGTTGACCGCCTTCGGCACGCGAAATGCAATCTTGCCTGGAGAATGAGAAGACGCACACGGGAATGCGCGTGTCTGCCCCTGCTCGAGGTTGGAGGCGACGCCAGCAATTGTCATCTCGCGTCAATGTGTTCGCCTCCGCGCTTGCGTCCCTCTCAGGGGACAGGCCTATTTACCGGCCTCTTTGCGGAGTGCGACATTCGAGTTCGCGGAAACACGATCGGACCGCCTCAAACCGCTCTGCCATCGAATTTCCCACTTGTGAAGCTTGCAACTTAGAGGAGACTGAAACATGAGTTCATTCCGTCGAAGAAACGTCCGTTTGGGTCTGGCTGCTTGCTTGATGCTTCCTGCCGTTCAGGCGTTCGGTCAGGTCGGTATCCAAGTGGGCCATGGAGGCCTCGGAGTCCAGGTTGGACCACTGAGCGCCGGTGTCGGGGCAAATCAGGCTGTGGTACCAGACCGCAATGGGAGCGCTATCGCGATTGGAGAGGTGACGCGACTCAATACGGCCAGTATTTCCCGGGCAGCGCGATCGTCGGCGTACCGGCAACGCTCCAAGACGGTTCGAGCTTTGGAACGGTGCGTGATTGCGTCTTCAACAACAGCGGTTGCATCGAGTATGCCATCGTCGATTACGGCAATCGGCTCGTCCCTGTCCCCTGGGGCGTCGCCAACTTCGATTTCGGCCGCAGGGCGTTCCGGGTCGGCATTACGCGCGACCGGCTCCGCGATCTGCCGACCTTCACCAATATTGCGGAATTGAATAACGCACAATTCACGCAACGCGTGCATTCGTTCTATCGCGGAAACCAACCCCTGGAGAATGGGCAGCGCCGCATGGCCAATCCGCATGACGCACGCCCGCAGGCAGGACAACCGCAACCGGCTGCTCGCGTCGGAGAGCCCCGCATCGAACGGGAGAAGCGGTCCGTGGCGATCAGAATCGTCCCGCGCCGCGCCCGGTTCAGGAAAATCGCGAGGAGCGTCATCAAATAGCAATGGGCAATCCGTCGGTCCGGTTGGAGAGGACTGGCGACGGGTCGTCGTGGCGTTTTCGTACGAAGCCAGTGACGCTGTTTGCGGAAAAGAGGGGACTCGGCAGCCTGTCGTACCCGACAGATCGGGTACGACTGGCTGCCGGTTTTTTTTAGAGCGTCCGACCGTCTGTTGCTTGGCGACCCGAGTTGTTTGCATTCGGGCAGAACTTTGCCGGGCCTAGAGAGCACCCCCGGGGGCGGAGCTTGGGTCCGAGGGAAGCGAAGGCTCGTGGGGTAAGCTGCCAGCTTGCCCGTGTTCAGGTGCATGGCAGGCATCCGGGCAAGCTAGCAGCTCGCCCCACGATTTGGCGGACGGACCCTGCCACCTTACGGCGGTTGGTCGCAGTGCTCGGCTTTTCGCTCGCCGTCTGGCGTCGGAATCCCGCGGGAGGAAGCCCCAGTGCGGCCGTTGCGGCTGAGCTTGTCTCGAAACTGCCTTTGGCTTAGATTCCGCTCCGTTTTTTGCAGACGATCGCGATTTTTGACGCGATCGTGCCTCTTCTCATCGGGCAGGATCATCGCTTGCCGCGGAGCCGGTCTTCAAGGCGCAACTCGCTGGTGACCGTGGGTCTGGTCACATCACTCGTGGTGTGCGTGTGGTGCGCCTGGCGGGTTCGAACTCCCGACCGATCGACGAAACTTGCTCGGCCACGTAGCGGGCGCCGCAAAGCCAGGCGGCCCCAAGCTGAACGACCGAGCCGCAGCGCTTGACGCGTTTCCACCGGTCGAGCCGATTTCGTTTCCGCCGATCGTCGACGTCGACGGAGTGCTGCGACATCCCGGGCAAAGCGAAGTCGGAGTCACGACGGTCTTCGTGTTTTTGGCGACCCATTGTCCCATCTGCAATGCCTATCTCCCGGAGCTCAATCGGCTGCAAGCGGCCTGTGCACAGCGGAACGTCGAGTTTTACGGCGTGATCGTCGACCGTCACACGTCAGCCGCTGAGGCAGCGAATCACCGGCGGACGTATCAGGTGGCTTTTCCGATGCTCTTGGACACGATCGGGAGCTTTCGTCGACAATTGCGACCAACCCATACACCTCAGGCCGTCGTCGTCGATCACCGCGGTGCCGTCGTCTACAGCGGCCGGATCGACGACCGTTACGAGGCAATCAGCCGCCCCGGCGGGCGCGTGGCGCATCAGGACCTGGGGGACGTGCTGCGGGAGATCTCCGCAGGGCACCCACCGCAATTCTCGCGAACGCAGCCGGTCGGATGCCTGATCGAGCCAGCCGATGTCGACGTGACCTCGCAGCAACTGACATTCTGTCGCGACATCGCGCCGATCGTGTTTGCCAACTGCATGCGGTGCCATCGCGAGGGGGAGTGTGCTCCGTTTCCTCTGACACGCTACGAAGAGGTCCGTGACCGGGCCGCGCAAATCGCGTCGGTGGTCGAACAGCGAATCATGCCGCCCTGGCGGGCCCGGCGAGGATTCGGCCGGTTTCTCAACGAACGGTGCCTGAATTCCAGCGACATCGAACGCATCACCGCCTGGGTCCGAAATGGAGCCCCGCGCGGCAATCCGGCCGACCTTCCTCCGGCTCCTCATTTCGTTGCCGGCTGGCAGTTGGGAAAGCCTGATTTCGTGCTCACCATGCCCGAAGAGTATGAGATCCCGGCCGATGGGCCCGACATTTATCGAATCTTCGTGATCCCGACGCGACTGCGGCAAGACTGCCTGGCGAGCACCTTCGAGTTCCGGCCGGGCAATCCGCACGTGGTCCATCACTCTTGGGTCTATTTCGATACACAGGGGAAAGCCCGCCGACTCGACGCGGCGGATCCCGGACCGGGTTACACCAACTTCGGCGGCCCCGGGTTTTCGGGGGCAAGCAGTCTCGGCGGATGGTCACCCGGCGGTCTGCCGAGGCGTCTGCCCGCAGGATTAGCACGCCAGATTCCGGCGAAGTCGGATCTTGTGCTGCTGATCCACTATCATCCGACGGGAAAGCGCGAGCGTGATCGGTCGACGATCGGGTTCTACTCTGCTCCCCCGACCGCTCGATGCCAGGCGGGAGAGATCATGGTGGCGAACTATGATCTGGACATTCGCGCGGGGGGTCGCCAGCAGCACGTCAGCGCGTCGCACGTGCTGCCGGTGAACACCTATCTGCTCGACGTGACTCCGCACATGCACCGGTTGGGCGCAAAATGCAAGTGACGGCCGTCCTGCCGGATCGCACCGTCGTCCCGCTCGTGGCGATCGACGACTGGAGTTTCTATTGGCAAGATCACTACGTCTATCGAGAACCGATTTGGCTGCCGGCGGGAACGACGCTGAGCGTGGAGGCGTGGTACGACAACTCGTCGGACAATCCGCAGAACCCACATCTGCCGCCGCGCGACGTGCATTTCGGCGAGAAGGGTGATGACGAGATGTGCATCTGTTACTTCCAGGTCACCACCCGCAGCTTCCCGGAAATGGTCATGTTAGAGGACGACATGTCCCTCTATATCGGCGAGCTGATGGAGCAGTATCGGCAGGGAATGGCCCGCCGCAGCGGAACGATCGCGCGTCCCGAGCGGACCGGCACCACGCTGGGAAACTGATACGCAGCGGGCGGGGGTGCGGGGCGAGGGGCGAGGGGCGAGGGGCGAGGGAGAGACAATAAGTAGGTCCTGTCTGCCGGACAGGACACTTGGCGTTTTGGTCGCCGGGTTGAATCGACTCGAGTGCAGTTACGTCCGCGACGGTGCGTCCGCAGCGATGTACGCCGGCATTCAGAACCGCCGGTGACGCAAGTTCCCGCTCGGCAAGCTGGACCTACCAAGGCAGGCAGGCCGTGTCCACTGCGGCGCTGCTCCAAGACGAGTCGTGTGGTCACTACCAAGGTCGTTCGGCGTCGTGCAGAATGGTGCGGCGTGCTCGCGCCAAGTCACAACGTTCAGAACCCTGGTCGGACGGCTTTATGTTTCCGAGATCGCGTTGGTCCTTGTGCCACGTCGTGGCATTGCTGATCGCTTTGCCGACTGTCGCGTTGGCTCAAAAGGCCCCTTACGATGTCTTTCCGCCTGCAAAGCCACCTTATTACCGCGTGCGTTTTGAAGCCTCGACGCGGCCGGGCGAGTTGATCTTCCCTGTCAGCTACACGATCTGGATTCCAGAAAACGTGAAGCTGCTGCGCGGAGTGATCGTGCACCAGCACGGTTGCGGCGAGGGATCTTGCAAATCGGGCCTGACGGGAGCCTACGATCTGCACTGGCAGGCGCTGGCGAAGAAGCACGACTGTGCCCTCTTGGCTCCGTCCTACGAACAGCCCGAAAAAGCCGACTGCCAGATGTGGTGCGACCCCCGAAACGGGTCGGGCGCCACGTTTCAGAAGTGTCTGGTTGAGCTGGGCAAGAAGTCCGGACATGACGAATTGGCGAAAGTGCCCTGGGCGTTGTGGGGACACAGCGGCGGCGGGCATTGGGCGGGGGGCATGCTGCTGCTCTATCCGGAACGTGTCGCCGCCGCCTGGCTTCGCTCGGGCGTTCCGCTGCTCGAGCCGAGTGCGGGTCGCCCCACGATTAAGGCGCACACGTTGCCAGACGCGGCGCTCACGGTGCCGGTGATGTGTAATTTGGGAACGAAGGAAGGCGTGACCACGAAAGACGGCCGATTCGCCAGCGTGTGGACCGCGAACGAAGCTTTCTTTAAGGCGGTCCGCAAACGGGGCGGCCTGGTCGGCGTGGCGGTGGATCCGTTGACCGCACACGAGTGCGGTAATCAGCGATATCTCGCCATCCCGTGGATCGATGCCTGCTTGAGCATTCGGCTGCCGAAAGTCAGCGGCGAGCCGCTGCAGGCGATGCCGGCCGACGGCGTGTGGCTGGCCGATCCAACCGGCGTCCGAGCCTACCCCGCCGCGAAGTTTAACGGTGATCCTCTGCAGGCTGCGTGGCTGCCAAACGGGGCCATCGCGAGAGACTGGATGCAGTACGTAAAAGACACTGCCGTGACCGACACGACACCGCCGCCCGCGCCAACCAGCCTGCGAGTCAAAGGCAACGAATTGAGCTGGCGGGCGGAAGCCGATCTCGAAAGTGGACTGGCTCGTTTCATCATCGAACGAGACGGAGAGTTTCTGACCAACGTTCCGCAGCAGAGTAAAAATCCCTTCGGCCGCCCCGTCTTTCAGAACTTGCAGTACAGCGACACGCCCACTCAACCGCTTGTACGCATGCGATTCACCGACACAACGGCTGTGCCTGGCAGACAACACCTCTACCGCGTGACTGCCGTGAACACAGTTGGTCTGAAGTCAAAGCCATGTGAGGACGCCGTCGCTGCCGGCCGCATTCACTGATGAATTCACATCGAACGGTGCGCCGGCGAGGCGGCGAGGCACCCACGAAGCGCGGGTACCCGGGGGCGAGGGAAAGACAAATGTCCGTCCCGTCCGCGGCTCGACTGGCGGCAGCAGCCATGCCCTACGGGACCGGGGTCAGAGCGACCGGAGTGCATCACAATTCCAAACGTCCGCACTGGTTATCGCCACACGACATGAACTCGTCGTGTCTCCGGCACATCCGAGTCCGGCCCGATTGTTTCGTTGACGTACCAATAATCGGTCGGCTGGGGAACGAAACCGGTGCCGTACATCAGTCTTCTGGCATAACCGGGCACCCTCAAGAGGAGCGCGAGATGACAGCCCTCCTCATGCATTCGCGTCAGCGTGGCCTGGAGCAGAGCTTTTTGCCGGGCAAACGGCAGCTCGGCGATCGACAGCACGTCGATCACGCCGGCTCGAACGGTTTCGTGTCCGAGAATATCGAGCGGGAAATAGTTGGCAAATCCCTGAACACGTCCGTCTTGTTCCGCGACGATCGTGCGCGGGAGAGCGTGAAATGAGAGCTGCCGGCTCAGCGTGTGCTCGTCCCAGATCAGTCCGAAATCCGCCGCATCGCTGATGTCATTGATCAACCGCAGGCACTCCGGGAGGTCGCTATCGCGGAAGGGGCGAATGCCGATCTCGTCCTCCGCCGGCCGTGGAGGTCCTTGGAACACCCCGACGAGCCGCGTGGCCCAACTATCGCGCCGCGAGCACTCGAAGCGGCTGACGGCGCGGTGATCAATCAGCCGCACCCACATGCCGATTCGGCTCACGACCTTGATCGTCCGCAGCCGAAACCAAAAATCTTTGCCCATCGCCAGCGCCGACCCGAGGAACACAAACCCCGTGCTGAGGGGGACCTCGCGTTCTTTGTGTCTGCGGCGCTGCTCGAGGTGCAGTTTCAACGCGACGCCTTGGCCGTCGTATTCGGGGTCGACGCTGAAAAACGATCCGAAGGTGCCGGCGATGCGCCGTTCGCCAAGGTGGAATTGAACGGGGCGTGCGGGCAGGATGCCGACGAGCCGGCTTTTGTCATAAGCCGCGACGAGAAAGTCGCGGGAGCCGGAATCGCCCGACAACAGTTCCCAGTCAAAGAACGGCGCGCTCCACAGGGGGACCGGCATTCTGTCGGCGTAGCGGCGTTTCCAGACTCCCAGACAAAACTTGGAGAGTTGTTCGCTGTCTTCCTCGAGTGTGCGAATCGCGATCATGATGGTTCCGACTTAGCCTTCAAAGCTCGATACGGTCTGCTCGAACCGCTCGAGCACAATTCCGATGTCGTCAGACGTGTGTGCGGCTGAGAGGAACATCGGCTCGAACTGGTTGGGATGGTAGTAGGCGCCGGCCTTCTGCATGAAGTGCTGCATGCGGATGTATTTCGCGAAGTCGCAGTGCCGGCGCACGTCGCGATACTCGTTGATCGCATCGACGTCGCCGTCGGTGAGGAAGAACGAGAGCATCGGTCCGACCTGGTGAACGAGGTGCGGGATCCGCGCCGCGTCGAGAATCGTGTCGATGCCGCGAGCCAATTGGTCCGCGACGTCTTCCAAGTGCTGATAGATCGCCGTTCCATTGGCCAACACTTCGTCCAGCACCGCCTCGGCCGCGGCCATGACAACTGCGTTGCCCGAATAAACGCCGCCGTGGAACATCGTGCCGTCGACGATGAGCTGCATGATCTCGCGCGACGCGCCGAAGGCCGCGACCGGGTAGCCGCCACCGAGCGCTTTGGAAATCACCGTGATGTCGGGCCGCACACCGTAGCGCTCTTGAGCGCCGCCGGGGGCGACGCGCAGGCCGGTGATGACCTCGTCAAAGATCAACAGTGCCCCGTGCTCGGTCGTCGCCTTGCGGACGCTTTCAAGGTAACCGGCTTGGGGTGGAATGACGCCGGAGTTTCCCATGACCGGCTCCATGATGACCCCGGCGATCTGGCCCGCATGATCCTCGAGGCATTGTCGCAAGGCGTCGATATCGTTCCACCGGACCAGCAGGTTCTCGTGCGGCGCTCCGTTCAGGCCGGCGGTTCCCGGCAACGCCGGGCCATAAGGTCCGGTCGGCAGCTCGTCGAGCAGGGCGTGATAGCGATTGAAGAGCGTGTCGCTCCAGCCGTGGTAGTGACCTTCAAACTGAATGATTTTCGGTCGGCCGGTGTAGACTCGCGCCAACCGCGTCGCCGAGACGTCCGCCTCGGTTCCCGAGTTGGCAAACCTCATCAACTCCATGGACGGAAAGAGCTGCTTGATCTTCTCCGCGACCCGGATGGTGATTTCGGTGGGAAAGCCCAGTTGGCTGCCACGCCGGCCGATTTGGTCGGTGACGGCTTCGATCACATGGGGAGGACAGTGACCAAACAGGAGCGGCCCATAGGCCATGTTCAGGTCGACGTATTCATTGTGGTCCACGTCCCAGATGCGGGAGCCCCGGCCGAAAGCCGCCACCAAAGGGAGATGATACGGCAACACGCGCATCGTGCTGCTGTCACCCCCGGCGATCGCGCGGCGTCCGCGCTCCAGCAGTTGTTTGCTCAGGGTGGTTGAATGTTGTTGGCGAACAGTCTTCGATCCGTGCATTTGAGATGCTCCAAGCGCCACATGACTGCTGAAACAGGAGTTCTAGAATTCTTCGTGTCAACATCCTTTGCCGGCGCAGCCCAGAGCCAGCGATCCATCGCGATGGGCAAGATGCCGGCGCTCTCGTCGCTTGACGCGATTCCGAGCCAAGATCTTGACGATCTTTTTGATGTCGAACGACAGCACTCCGCTCATCCGAAAGAAGGCGATCGCGGTTAACGGAGTCAAACCGGGACGGGCGCAGATATAGCGGCTTTCGTAGCGCGGCCGGAACCGGCTCTTGAAATGATAAAGTCCGGCAAAATCGAACACGAAATTGAGGTGTCGCTTGCCGAAGCACAGGGCGCGACGAATCAAGGCGCTGTCTCCCGGCAGGCCTTCCTCGCAGCCCAGTCCGGGAATCAGGCACAGGGAGACAGACTCAATTCCCTCGGCCTTCATTTGCATGATGGTTTCGTGGAAGAGGTGCGGGACGACGCCGCGGACGGCATCCGGACGGTGCCGGTACATCTCAAACGACCAGCGCCGCCCTCCTTGCATCGGGAGCGCAATCAGGAAACCTTCGATTCGCGGTCGAGCGTCTTTCGAATAAGCCACAAACAGACGGCGGCGGCCCCAGCCGGCGACCTCGAGCTGTCCTTCGACGAGCTGGACTTCCCGCGATTGGGGCTTCGTTGCCAGGAGTGCGTCTGAGACGACCCGCAACTCTTTGAGCAGCGAGTTCCAGGACTCGTCGTCCATTTCCTCGCGTCGGTGCTCCACAATGGTGATCCCGGCCCGCCGACAGTAACCGGTCTGTCGGCGGACCCATTCGAATTGCTTGCCGGACCATGTGCATTCCGGGAGATCGATGATCGGCTCTTCACCCCATTTGGTGACTTGGAAGCCGTAATCGCGGAACAGGCCGAGATCGTGATCCGTAATGTTGTAGAACGAAGTGATCAGTCCGAACGAATCAGCCAGACGAATGAATTCCCGCAACAAAATCGGTTTGTCGTCGTCGCTGGCCAGCAGCCCGCCAAGCACTTTCACATGTCTGCCGAGCCGGCGGTACGCGATCACCCCGGATCGACCCTTCACCCGGAATCGCTTCCACCCGTCTTCGGTCGCGAAATAAGAGTCGTAAACCTGTCCGAATTCAAATGCCTGTTGCTCGGTCCCAACCCATCCCCCCGAAACTGTCGGAACTTCCAAGGACGGCAAACAAAACGGCTGCGCGCAAACCTGCGTGAACGCTTGACGAAGAGACACGGCGACCTCCTGCCGGAAGAGCGGCAGGTCCGAGTTGGCAATACGTGTGCCAAACAGTCGATTGAGAGATTTCCAGCGGCATCGCGGACTGTCGCTGATTGAACACGAGCTCCGCGACGCGATTCCACGCCGAAAAAGCGTGGTGACCTGCGCGAGTGAAAGAAACGGAGCAACAACTCTGACAACAGTGGAGGAGCGAACGGATGGTCTGTGATGTGGCAACAGTTTTATTTTCAACCAGCCGGCTGGAAACGCACCCAGCGCGGCTGATGCGCCACCAAACCGCTAAATGTCGCCCGACGCGGATCGGAAGAGGCTTCTACGGTTCGGTTTTCTATGTCGACTTCAACGGAGCAATTAACGTGAAACCCAGTTCACCAAAACCTAGGTTAAAGGAGGCAACGAGGGCGATTCAGGCACTTCCGTTCGCGGCCGCGTATGTAGTGGATTGCCAAAGTTCTGCTTGGGCACGCGTCGGTCTTCGGCGGACTCGACGTGCCGTCGAGGCGGAGCCGAGCTTCGCGGAATTGCTGGCCCAAAAGGAGTTCGGGTCGGAGGGAAAGTGTGCCGTCCGTTGATCGGTTCGGGCGAGTAAAATCGATGCGACCGCAAGAGGAGCGAATGAGCCCGTTTCCTTTCCGTTTGTCGAGGATGGATGGCCAACATCTCGAATGAGTCACTGGATGTTCACAAGGGCCGCTATCACGTGCTGGCGTTCTTGTGCGTCTGCGCCTGATTGCCTATGTGCAGCGAGGCGTCCTGAGTGTCCCGGCGGCAGAGATTGCGAGCGACCTGCGGTTTTCCGATCTTGGGCGCGACATGGGGCGGGTTCAGTCCGCCTGGTACTTGTGCTATGCCCTGATGCAGCTTCCCAGCGGTTGGCTGGCCGATCGGATTGGCAGTCGACGGGGCCTGGCCATTCTGTCCGTCGCGTGGTCGTTGGCCACTTTGCTGTGCGTGTTTGCGGCCGATTTTCTCTCGTTACTGGTGTTATGGGGCGTGATGGGGGCCGCACAGGCCGGTGTGTTTCCCTGTGCCATCAAAGCCTTGGGGCAAATCTTTCCCGAGACCGAACGAGCGCGGGCCACGGGTCTCTTGGGGAGCGGAACGACGATCGGCGGGGCCTTGGCTCCCGTGTTGGCGGCCGTGTTTCTGGAATGGCTGTCGCCGTGGGCCCACGCGCTGCACATCGATCGTTGGCGGCTGCTGTTGGCGGCCTACGCACTCCCCGGGATGCTGTGGGCGGTGGCTTTTGTGACGCTGATTTCTGTCCGCAAACTTCCCGCGGAGGAACGCCCGAACGATGTGCGATCTCCCGTCAAGTGGTCTCGGATGCTGGGCAGTGGCTCCTTGGCACTCCTCTGCGCAACAGTTCTTCCGCGCGGCGGGCATGGTCTTCTTTTTGACGTGGTTCCCGACGTTCTTGCAGAAGACGCGCGATGTGTCATCGCTGAACTCGGGTGTGTTGACCACTGTCGCAGGCGTGGGCGGCGTGCTGGGCAGTTTGACGGGCGGCTTCTTCTCGGATTGGCTCCTGGAGTGGTCGGGCAACCTGCGATTGAGTCGTCAGGGACTCGCCGTGGCCGGCCTGGCGAGTTGTTCGCTGTTGATCGTCAGTTCGTATTTCGTTCACGACGTGAACGGCAGCATCGCCCTGATTTCGCTGGGCGTGTTCTGCGCCGCGTTCGGGGGGATCGGCGGTTATACGTTGGCCATGAGTTTTGGCGGCCGGAACGTCGCCACGGTGTTCAGCGCCATGAATATGTTTGGCAACCTGGGAGCGGCCCTCTTCCCGGTGGCAGCCGGTTGGCTTGTCGCCCAAACCGGTAACTGGAACGTGATGTTGTTTCTGTTCGCGGGCATCATGGCGAGCGCTGCCGTATGTTGGGCATTTGTGAATCCTCAAGGCACGCTCTTCGGAGACGAAGATGAAGCAGGTCACCGTCATTAACACACCGCAATCCCGCTGCCGAGCCGCCGTCGCGCGGTGCGATATCACCCCTCCGATCGGCATTTACCATCGCATGTGGGGAGCGGCCCTGCAGGATCAGGCCACCGGAGTCCATCGTCCGCTGCAGGCCACGCTGCTGTGGATGGAACCGCACCCGCCGGCCAGCGGTGAGCCGCAGGTGATCGTCTCGCTCGACCATTGCATTCTCGATGCAGAAGAGGTGCACAAAATCCGCGACGCGATTCACGCCTCGACGACGCTCGGACGGGACAACGTGCTGGTCACGGTGACGCACACGCACGGCGCGGGTTGGATGTCTCGCACGCGGAGTCATCTTCCCGGCGGCGAGCTGATTGGGCCTTACCTCGATGAACTTGTCGTGCGGATCGCCCGTCTCGCCCGCGAAGCCCAATCGCGCGTGGCGGCGGCGACCCTCGTTTACGGCACAGGGCGGTGCAATCTGGCCGCTCATCGCGACTACTTCGACGCGGAGCGAAAACGTTACGTCTGCGGGTTTAATCCGACGGGAACGGCCGACGACACGCTCTTGATCGGCCGTCTGTCGAATGATGCGGGAAGCCGGCTGGCCACCCTCGTCAATTATGCTTGCCACCCGACGACGTTGGCCTGGGACAACACTTTAATCAGTCCCGACTGGGTGGGTGCGATGCGCGAGGTCGTCGAGAAGTCCGAGGGGGGACTGTGTCTGTTCTGCCAGGGAGCATCAGGGGACCTGGGTCCGCGCGAGGGTTTCGTCGGTGACACGTCCGTCGCGGATCGTAACGGACGCCAGGTGGGACACGCGGTGCTGTCGGCGCTCGCGGCCTTGCCGCCGGCGGGGACCGAGTATCGGTATGCAGGTCCGGTGATCTCAGGCACGGCCATCGGCACCTGGCGTCATGAGCCCCTCGCAGACGACGCCCGCCGTGGCCAAACCGCCTGGCACTGGGAAGACCTTGTTGTGGAACTCCCGTATCGTCACGACCTCCCGACGGTCGAAGAGACAACGTCCGACCGGGAACATTGGCTCGCCGAGGAAGCCCGCGCTCGTGCGGCAGGTGACGAACACTTCGTGCGAGACTGCCGCGCGCAAGTGGAGCAGTGCACGCGGCAGCTTTATCGGTTGAATTGCCTGGTTCCGGGCCGTGCCTATCCTTTGAGGGTCCGATTGGGGATTTTCGGGGACGCCGTGTGGATCTTCGTTCCCGGCGAGGTCTACCAGGTTTTTCAGACAACACTTCGGGAACGCTTCGCGCCGCATCCGGTGTTCGTGATCACACTGACCAATGATTGGCAGCCCGGATACATCCCCCCGGCGGCCACTTACGGATATGGGATCTACCAGGAAGTCATCGCAGCCACGGCAGCCGGCAGCCTGGAAACGCTGATCGAGGCGATCTCGCGCCGCCTGGAAAGTCTGCAGGACCAAGTCCGGATTTAGCCTCCACGATTCCTGAGAGATAGAAGACCCTTGAGTCTGCGAGAACTCTGATGACCGAACCGATTAGAGGTGAATCAATACGTGGCGTGTTGCCGATCGCGCATACGCCCTTCCGAGATGACGATTCCATCGACTTCGAGAGTTTGCGTCGGCAGATCGATTGGGCATTTGCGACGGGAGCCGACGGATATGCGACGGGAATGGTGTCCGAGTTGTTACGGCTGACTTTTGACGAACGCCAGGAGTTAACCGAGAAGCTGGCCGAGTTCGCCCATGATCGGGGTCCCTTTATCGCCGGCATCGGAGCCGAGTCAACGACACAAGCCATTCAGTATGCCCGGATTGCCGAACGCGCCGGTGCCCGTGCGGTGATGGCGATTCCGCCCCTGTCGTCACGTCTGCCGGCGGCCGTGCTGCACGACTATTTTGCGGCATTGGCCGACAGCGTCTCCCTGCCTGTCGTTGTCCAGGATGCGTCGGGCTACGTCGGTCAATCGATTCCCTTGGGTGTCTGCGTCGATTTGCTGAAACGGTATGGAAACCAGAAAATCCTGTTCAAGCCCGAGGCGTCGCCGATCGGCACGAACTTGTCGGCGCTGCGCGACGCCACGGGGGGTGAAGCGAGGATTTTCGATGGTTCGGGTGGGATCTGTCTGGTCGATTGCTTCCGTCGAGGAATCATTGGGACGATGCCGGGCATGGAGTTCCTGCACGGGATTGTCGAGTTGTGGCGAGCCCTGCAGCGAAAAGACGAGCAGGCAACTTATCGGCTGTACTTTCCGATTTGTGCGTTAGTCGGTTTACAGTTGCAAGCGGGGCTGGATGGTTTTCTTGCCGTCGAAAAATACGTGCTCCACAAACGGGGGCTATTTACCACCGATCGGCGACGTCAGCCCCAAGCGTGGAGACTCGATGCAGAGACGCAGAATGAACTCGATCGACTGCTTAAAAAGCTGGACGAAGCGGTGGAGTCCGTGCGCGGGTAGCGGCCGCGGCTTCGAGCCGGCAGACACAGCCGTGCCCTACGGGACTACGCCGACCGACGGCAATTGGCAGCCTCAGTAGAGAGTTTCGCGGCGAAATAGCACCCTTCTTGTGTGCCAATTCAAAGCGGCCGCACTATTACTTTTTTTCTGGTTGTGACACGGTCGGCAGGTCGGTGCCCGATGGCGGGCGGTCGATCAATTTCCCGAGCCGTTTGCTTCCGTTTTGCGTCTTGCCTCCGGTCGCCAGAAAGAAGCAATCGCCGGCCACTCCCGCTGCGATGTTGAGCGATGGGTTGCGATCGGCGGTGAAACGGGCCCGCGTCAGAGCCATCCATTGCCCGTCTTTCGACCGGATCCAGCCATTGCCGTATCGCGCCCGGCGTGCTTCGGTCGCCGAAACCCCATTGCGGTGAAAGTCTTCAATGAATGAGTAGTACCCGCGGAGTCCGCGGCCCTGGCTGATGGTCGAGAACGTCGCCAGGTGCTTCCAGGCCTGCTTTTCGGGAAGGTAAAAAAAAGCGGCGAACGCGGTGCGATCCCCGGCGGGGCGGGCCGTCACAAAAAAACGGTACGTCTTTCCCACGTTCCAGTCGTAGTCAAAAAACGACTGTCCGCCGGTCCCTTCGTTGCCAAAGCGGCCGACGCGGACCCCTTCTCCGTGATACAGCGCCTTCACTTGCTTGTCCTTTTCGACCTGCTTGGGGTCGGATTGATTACCCGGGTCCCAAACGGAAAAGATCACCACCTTTTTCCAGGTCGCAGACTGTTGGATCCCGAAGTAGCCCAGATCGAAACCGCACGCCATGAAATAGGTGCCGGCCGCCGATTGCCCCACGGTGGCCTCATTGTAAAACGCGAGTCCTTCGGGCGCCGAATAGAACAGGTGGACGCTGCGGCAGGCAACGGGCGTCGTCTCGGCGGCGCGCAGACAAACACAGCAGCAACAGCAAACTCGCTCCGGCAAGCAACCGGCCGGTGGTGCAGTTTTTCTTCATGCGTTGGGATCCACGGCAAGAGAGTCTCAGAAAACGACCGCGGAGCTAACGTACCACGTGCCCCACCATTCACACATCTCGAATCCCTCGGAGGTCCCGAAAAGCCACACGTTTTTCGGCACACCGAATTGCCACGTGCTGGAACTGTTCCATCGCTTGCTTTCCACCGCGCATGGAACGCGGTTTGCAATTACCAAGGTGTGATGATTGGGCTTCCGCACGCGAATCAATCAGTGGTCCAGTGCTGCTTTGTCGGAAGACGGAGTTGAACGAAAGGGCCGAAGAGAGGCCGAGCGATGAACACGCGTTCGTGGCTCTCGTGGTTGTCTCCGCCAAGTGCGGCTCGAAGAAGGCGACGCGACTTCCGGATGACGGAGGACGCCGAAATTTGCGAAGAGCGAATTCTGCTTTCCGCCTCTCTTCCGACGAGCGGCCCGAGCAAGTCGGCCTCGACATCTCCACGCGTGGTGCACAGCCCGTCAACCGGCGGGCCGAACGGGACGGTCTTTCTTTCGCCCGTATTAACGCCTGCGAACCCTATCGAGGTCCCAGGAACCGCCATCGCAGCCTTGCCCGACAGTTTGGCGCCGATCGTGACGAGCTTCGGCCCGTTGACGCCGATTCCAACGGTGCCGGCGAGCCTGAGCGGCGGCGTCCCGACCGGTTTTTCAACATCAATCGCTCAAACATTAGCAAATGATCAAATATTCGGCCCACAATTCGGCGAAACTCTTACCTCGGGGGGGAGTGGCGGTTACTCAACCAGCGCGAACAACACCGGCTTGACAGCCGCGAACAATACCGACGTCAGCAGCGTGAGCCAATACGTTGACGTGAGCGGCACTAACTTGATGGAGCCGCTGCCCGCGATTGACCTCGATCTCGGCTTCACCTCCGCGATTGATCTCACGGTCCCGTCGCTCTGGTGACAGGCGCGATTCGTCAATGATGGTTGGCCCTTGGGGGTTGAGAATAACCGCAGAGGAAAGTTTCCGTCCCGGCCGCGTCGCGACTACCAGTCGAAGTCTTGGGCGAGCTGCTCCCACGGCAGCCCCCGGAGCACTCGGAACACCAGATCTCGAATCGGCTCGGCGTGGCAGTCTTCAACGAACCAGAGGACCACCAGCGAAGAGGCCATGAACGCCGGGTCGATCGGTTCGACGCCTACCACCGACGCCCGTAGGCACACGGACGGCAGGACGGGGTCTTCGGGGTCGCGGTCGTCAACCGCAGTGGGATCAAGGGGATTCTGCACGGCGCCATCGGCCTGTTTCGCTCGGCAAGCTTATCCTCGATGAATCCGGCGGTCGGCGCCACCGGGCAACGATCCCTGCGGATACTCTTGGCTGAAGACAATCCGGTGAACCAACGCGTGGCGTCGTATATCCTGCAAAAGGCGGGGTATGCAGTAAAACCGGTCGGGAATGGCCATGAAGCACTCGTCGCTCTGGAACAAGACAACTTTGACCTGGTGCTGATGGATGTTCAAATGCCGGAGATGGACGGATTCGAGGCCACGCACGCCATCCGAAATACGGAAGCGAAAACTGGACGGCATCTGCCGATCATCGCCATGACGGCTCACGCCATGAAGGGAGACCGCGAGCGCCGTCTGCAGGCGGGCATGGATGATTACGTTTCGAAACCCATCCAGAAAGCCGATCTCTTCCGCGCGATCGAGGCAGCCACGGCGATGGTCGCATCGCCGCCCAAACCTGTGGCGCACGAGAACCGTGCCGAGTGAGCTTTTCGATCGTCCCCCTCCGCGCTGAGGTTTATTTCTCCACGGCACAGAGCGGTCCGCAAGCGTCGGCTGCGGTGGCCTCGGCTTGGCGAAAACCCTCCCGAGCCGTGGCCGCAGCGACGCCGGCGTTGACGGCGGACACGATTCCCACCAAGGCGTTGAGCGCGTCGTCCGAAATGCCGGCCGCCCGTGCCTTCTCGATTCGGCCCCGCGTGCAGACCTGGCAACCTCTTGTCAGGGTCACGGCGAGACCGACAAAATGCTTCTCGCGCTCGGTGAGCAGCGGAGTGTCGTGCGTTCGACCGAGATATTCCAGAACCGTTTTGCCTTCGTAACCCATTGTCTCGTCCTTTTACATCAGAGGTTTACGGTGCGATCTCCAGGCAGCATTTCCCGGTGACGGAACCTCAATCATATCTCGTCGCCGGGGGCGACCAGACGCTGAGTGACAATTCGCCAGGCATCGGAAAGCCGCGTGTATTCTGGCACGTGGATCTGCGTGCCGAAACCCCATGCGTTTTCTCGGATGCCCGCCTCTGTTGATCGTGGGGCCCAAGTGGTGCTTGAGCGCGACCGAGATGAGCAAAAGTATCCCGTCCGGCAGGCTTGGCCTACTGACTTACGATCGCCGGCGCGTTCTTCTGCACTTCATCCGTCGGGGGTACGACGGCAGTCGCTGGAATGGCGGCGCTCGGCGCCGCGGGGCTTCCCTCGCCGTCACTGGGCAGCGGATCGCGCACGGAGAAGTACGCGTCGGTAGACATTCCCGCATCTCCTTCGTTGAGCCGCTGCAACTGCGCGGGCTGCAAGTTGTAGAAGAGGTTCGACGGGGAGAGCTTCTCCCACGTCTCTTTGCTGGGGAAATAATCGGCCGGATCGAGGTCGAGCGTATTACAGCCGGAGAGGCCGCCGACGAGGGTGGCGGCCAGCGAACTGAGCACGATCCAAGACCGGGCAACGCGGCGCCGCAGGTCCATCGCGCAATCTCCTTATTGCCGGCCGCTTCGCTCGCGCAGGCCAACGCAGGATTGATGTGTGAACGGGTGAGCAAACCGAGGGAGTAAGGAGGGAGGGAGCGGGATTCTAACACCTCCCCCGGAGGCGACCAAGACCAATTTCGCCCGTCGCGCACCCGTGCTGACGCCAGACATTTGATCGCGACGCATTGTCCTATATCCAAAGGACTTGGCGCACGCTGGGAAGGCGGAAGGATGAAAAAGAGCCGAACGATTCATGCTTCCGGGTTCGGCCTACGATCCGCCTCCAATTCGACTCGTCGAGGCCAATCACGCTCGCTTGGCGAGCTTGTGCTTTGCACCTTCTGGTCTTTCATTCATCCAGTAGTTCCAAGTCGGCCTGTTGACGTTGAGGAACGCAAGGCCCCTCCTCAGACTGGTTTGTGTAGAGAACCAGAAGCCCAAGGAGGGAGCTCATGCGTTCAAGGAACAGAAATACCATATCGAGTAGCGAGGTTCATCAGTGGGCCCTGAGTTGGCTGATCAACTCGATGCAGTTGAAGGATCGAGGGCCGAAATGTACGGCGACGGTTGTCTGGAACATCGTCTTGCGCAGCCGCGCAAACGATCTCGGTGTTCGCGGCCTGTCGGGATTTGGCGAACGCTCCGTCGGACACCAGCGTGATGGGCGCGTTGGAGGCGGGACTGCCCAAGACGCTTCGGGTTCTGGAGAAGCGGTTGAATGCTGCGCTGACGGATCATCTGCCGCGGCGCTTCCAGCGTCGCGCTTGGACAGTGGCGATCGACTGGCACTTGGTGCCTTACTACGGGGAGCCGAAGCGCAGCCGCAACGAGATTTACTACGGCAAGCCGCGACAGGGAACCACAAAATTCCATGCCTACGCCACCGCCTGCATTGTCTCCCACGGAGTGCGCTACACTTTGGCCGCCACCTGGGTGCGGCGACACGAAACGACGGTCACGGCGTTGAATCGCCTGCTGGCGACAATCCGCGCAAAAGAGCTGAAAATCCGACGTTTTTTGTTGGATCGCGCCTTCTTCAACGTCACCGTCACGCGGTTTTTACAAGAGCAACAGATTCCCTTCGTGATGCCGGTGATGTTTCGGGGACGAATCCCCAAGAAGCGGCGGAAACTCCGGGGCCTGCATTGGATCCGACGTCAGAACGTCGGATGCTACTTGCACACGTTGAAGAACAAGAAGCAGTCGGTGACAGTCTCGGTTTATGTGGCCTACCGGACTCACAAGAACCGCAAAGACGGCAAACACAAGCAACAAAAGCTCCTGTTTGCCGCTTGGCGAGTCAGCGGTTCCCCACGGGAGATCCGCGAACTGTATCGGACACGCTTCGGTATCGAGACGAGCTACCGCCAAGCCCGCCAGGCGCGCATCTACACCTGCACCCGCGATCCCCATCTGCGGCTGCTATTCGTCGTGGTCGCGCTTCTGCTGCGGAATGTCTGGGTGTGGATTCACGAAACCATGCTGGCTGAAGGGTACGGAGATTCGATGACGCTTCACCAAGAAAAATTGCGACTCCGCCGCATGCTCGAATGGATCGCCCTCGAAGTGGTCGCCCAATTGCACGATGGTTCCAAGCCTTACGTCGACTTAGACGCATGAGTCAAACTGGGAACTACTGTCATCCAGTAGTTCCAAGTCGGCCTGTTGACGTTGAGGAACGCAAGGCCCCTCCTCAGACTGGTTTGTGTAGAGAACCAGAAGCCCAAGGAGGGAGCTCATGCGTTCAAGGAACAGAAATACCATATCGAGTAGCGAGGTTCATCAGTGGGCCCTGAGTTGGCTGATCAACTCGATGCAGTTGAAGGATCGAGGGCCGAAATGTACGGCGACGGTTGTCTGGAACATCGTCTTGCGCAGCCGCGCAAACGATCTCGGTGTTCGCGGCCTGTCGGGATTTGGCGAACGCTCCGTCGGACACCAGCGTGATGGGCGCGTTGGAGGCGGGACTGCCCAAGACGCTTCGGGTTCTGGAGAAGCGGTTGAATGCTGCGCTGACGGATCATCTGCCGCGGCGCCTCCAGCGTCGCGCTTGGACAGTGGCGATCGACTGGCACTTGGTGCCTTACTACGGGGAGCCGAAGCGCAGCCGCAACGAGATTTACTACGGCAAGCCGCGACAGGGAACCACAAAATTCCATGCCTACGCCACCGCCTGCATTGTCTCCCACGGAGTGCGCTACACTTTGGCCGCCACCTGGGTGCGGCGACACGAAACGACGGTCACGGCGTTGAATCGCCTGCTGGCGACAATCCGCGCAAAAGAGCTGAAAATCCGACGTTTTTTGTTGGATCGCGCCTTCTTCAACGTCACCGTCACGCGGTTTTTACAAGAGCAACAGATTCCCTTCGTGATGCCGGTGATGTTTCGGGGACGAATCCCCAAG
Organism: uncultured Planctomycetaceae bacterium; assembly: GCA_963833105.1. Classification (GTDB taxonomy): domain Bacteria; phylum Planctomycetota; class Planctomycetia; order Planctomycetales; family Planctomycetaceae; genus DASPSM01. The sequence continues at coordinate 165,342 of CAWHWU010000022.1, read as the reverse complement.
AAGCGGCGGAAACTCCGGGGCCTGCATTGGATCCGACGTCAGAACGTCGGATGCTACTTGCACACGTTGAAGAACAAGAAGCAGTCGGTGACAGTCTCGGTTTATGTGGCCTACCGGACTCACAAGAACCGCAAAGACGGCAAACACAAGCAACAAAAGCTCCTGTTTGCCGCTTGGCGAGTCAGCGGTTCCCCACGGGAGATCCGCGAACTGTATCGGACACGCTTCGGTATCGAGACGAGCTACCGCCAAGCCCGCCAGGCGCACATCTACACCTGCACCCGCGATCCCCATCTGCGGCTGCTATTCGTCGTGGTCGCCTTCTGCTGCGGAATGTCTGGGTGTGGATTCACGAAACCATGCTGGCTGAAGGGTACGGAGATTCGATGACGCTTCACCAAGAAAAATTGCGACTCCGCCGCATGCTCGAATGGATCGCCCTCGAAGTGGTCGCCCAATTGCACGATGGTTCCAAGCCTTACGTCGACTTAGACGCATGAGTCAAACTGGGAACTACTGTCATCCTTCATCCTTCCTTCGACGGGGCTCAATTCGGACGCGGGCTCCGCGAGCGCATCAGAGACATGTCGAACGGCTTCCCCTTCATGCCGGCGAACTGGTCTTGTTGGGCCTTCGTCAAAACGGCGGTCGCTTTGGCGGACTCTTCCTGCACGAGCTGATCGAGCTTCTCGAACCGCTTTCGCCTTTGGTCCGGCGCAAGGGGGCCACTGCCTCCGCTGCGGACCAGGTCCGTCATTTTTTGTTCGAGCTCCGCATGCAGGCGGGAAAGCGTGGCCTGTTGCGCTGCGTGAGGGCCAGCTCTTTGACGACGGACGGGTCTTTCAGGGCGCCCGGGCCGACGGCCTGGATGCCGACTTCGCGCAGCCGCGCCTGCTGAGGCCTGTCGAGAAGGGTCGCCAACTTTGTATTGAACTGATCGGTGACCTTTTGCATGGCTGCTTGCCGCTTCGCGCTTTGCTTTCGCTGTTCGTCTGGCGACGCGTCGAGATCGATGCGGGCGGAGCGCCGGGCACTGCGGCTTTCTTCCCGGTAATCCTCGAACAGGGTGTTGATCTTTTCGACCGTCTCGGGTTTGAGCCTCAGCTCCTTCTGGACGGCAGCGAATCCGACAAGATCAATTGGCTCGATACGGGACTGCATTTGAAACCGGCCGCGGCCCTGACCTCGGGCCGCCTCGGGACTCACGACCGAAAGGACGATCATCACGGCCGCCGCGCATCGCACGCGTGTAATGTTCATCGTGCCACCCTTACGTCAAATATCCGACGGGACAATATCAGTCCGGACGACGCGATCGAGAACGCCCCATGCTAACCCGACCTCGTTCGCGGTCGCCACGGGAAAAAGCCGCGAAACCCCGGTGGAGAGGAGGTTTCCACCGAGGAGCCAGCCGGCAAACTCGCCTCATCCTTCGTGAGTGGTACGGACAGACGGATTTGTACATAAGCAGGCCTTAAGCCGCCGATATTCTGGGCAATCCCTGTCGGTCGTCCCTCTTGTGCCGGTCTCTTCGGCTGTACGGAACGTAGCCGGCGGTTTCAAAGTCGTTCGTTTCGGGGGCCACGGAATGTCCGGCGGATTGACCGCGAAGACGCTGCGCATCTCCGTGGGTTCCACACGTCGCGTCGTCGCCGTCGCGTCGCTCGTGGCCTGGCTGCCAGCGGCTTGCCTGGCGATCGACGCGAAATACCGGCTGCTCGAGGCGAGCGGCTTCGAGGCCGTCTGCGACCAGTTGCAGCGGACAATCGATCCCCACCGCGATCCGGCCACCTATTTTTCTTATTTCGAGCGGTTGTGCTTGATGCGACTCGACGTGACGATCGCGTGGGCCCTCGTGCCGGCGCTGTTGCTCGTCGTCACGCGCCGCCTGCGGCCGAGCCTGGCGGCGGCGTTCGTGATTGCCTGTTCGAGCGCGGCCACGCTGTTGCTCTTTATTCAAGAGCGATCGCTCGCCACGATGGGCAGCTTCGTGACGTTCAGCATGCTCTATGACGCACTCGACTGGGCCATCACCGAGCCGACCGTCGCGGGACCGTACCTGCTCACCGCGAACAATCTGAAAGTGCTGGCGTCGCTCGTGCTGATTGTGGGGACGACCGTTGCCGCCCATCGCTGGGCGCCGCGGCTTGCGCCGGAGTGGATCCGCAAACGCCGCTCGCGGCTCGTGCTCGTCCCCGGCTTCGCCGTCGCGGCGATCGCTTGGATTCCCGTTGTCCCCTCGTCGGCTGCCAACACGAGTGCGCTCGTGTCGGCGGCGACGGTCTTGTTCCGGAGCGGCGAAAACGATCCGGGCCGGTTTGCCGGTATGCGGCAAGAGGACCTTTCGCAGCGGTTTCGCGAGATGACGCACTCGCCCGTCCAGGTGACCGAGAATTCCTACCGCGGGTTGGCGTCGGGGTTCGACGTGATCCTCTTCATGATGGAGACGACTCCCTATCGCAGCCTGCCCATTGGCGAACTTCCGCTCGACGACTTTCCGACTTTGACGCGACTCAGCCAGCACGCCTTTGTCGGGTCGTCGCACTATACGACGTATCCCAAGACGAGCCACGCGCTGTTTTCCGTGTTGAGCGGAATCTATCCGACTCAGCCGCGATGCGTTTCAACTCACCGGGTCGGCCGTCGATGCGCCGGGCCTGGCAGGTGCCCTGCGGCGCAAAGGTTACGAAACGACCCTTTACTCTCCGGTCGATCTCGACGACCCGGATCGGCGAATGTTTTTGAGCCTGGGCATCGAGTCGACGGTTATCGGAAACCCTGACGGAGCCCCGAGTGCGAAGCCCGCCGGCGAGTCGCTGTCGTACTCGGCGACCGTCGAGCGACGGATCGCCCTCGACCGGCAGATTCTCGACGCGGCCCGGCAAGACCGCGAACGGTGCGCGCAAGTCGAATCGACACTATCTCCAGCTTTTGATGCACCAGATCAGCCATGCACCGTGGGCCGACGTCGCCGGGCGCGGGGACGCCGACGTGTACCGCAAGGGACGCGGTTTGTGCGCGCTCGAAGACGGCTGGCTGGGCGAGATCGTCGCGCATCTTGAGAAAATCGGACGGCTGGACCAGACGTTGATCGTCGTTTTCGGCGATCACGGAGTCCGCTCGCGGCTCGAAGACCCCGCGCTTCATGTCGACAGGGTGGAAGACGTCTCGTTCCACGTCCCGATGCTGATCTATTGCGGCAAGGCCCTTCGCGAGCCTCGGGTGATCCGGGAGCGGACGTCGCACATCGATCTGTGCCCGACGGTGTTGACGCTAATGGGCATCCCCTACGACTCCCGCTATTGCCAAGGGGTCCCCGTATGGCAGGCGGCCCACGATCGCACGCTTTACTTCTGGCGCGCGAAATGATGGGCTCCGAAGGATTCGTTTCGGGGGACCGCTTTGCCATGTATCGCCCGGCCGACGGTCTCGGCTACGCCGGCTTCCGCATGAGCTCCGATGCGTACCACCGCCTGCCGTGCGGCTCGCCCGAGCACCAGGCGGTCGTGGAAAACCTCCGCACGATGCGGGCCCTGCAAGGCCAATGGACGCGCAACGTGCTGGCCAAGGCGCACGAAGACCACAGGGAACGGAGGCAGGCCAGGAATTGACCAGCCTCACCAGAGACGGAGCGACTCGCGGAACAGCTCGGCCAGCTCTTTCGCCGGCCGGACGCGGCGAGAGCTTCGTGACGCGGTGCTGCGGCAAGGTCCCCTCGACGAGCGCGGGGATGTCGGCCTCGGTGTAGCCGATCGCCGCAAGTCCGTTGGGCATGTCGACCGCCCGCATGAAATGCAGGACCCGGTCCGCCAGGACGTCCCCCGCCGCTTCGGCCGGAACGCTTGAGATATCGGCCCCGAGGGCCTGGGCGGCTCGCAGGTGCCGCCCGGGATCGGTGGGGGCCGTGAAGCGGACCACGGCCGGCGTGTGCACGATGACCGATACGCCGTGCGGCACCATGGCGTGATCGACGTGGTAGCCGGGCGGGCGATAATCCTTGCACCATGCCGGCCACGGGGTACGACATGCCGTGCGGCAAATGGCAGCCGGCGTTTCCGAAGCCGATCCCCGCGATGGCCGAGGCCAACAGCATGTTCGCGCGGGCCTCCTCGTCGGCGGTGTCGGCCACGGCGCGGAGCAGGAATTCGGCCACGAGTTCCAGCGCCCGCAGCGCCCACACGTCGCTGATCGGATTGCATCCCTGATAGGCGGGCCGTTCGAGCGGCCGGGCGGGCGCGGCCGCGAGGTGTAGGGAATGGCCGTGTATGACTCGAGCGCATGGCTCAGCACATCGAGCCCGCTGGCGGCGGCGACGGCCGGCGGCAGCGTGCGCGTGTTGTCGGCATCGACGATGCCGAGCGTCGGCTTCAAGTAGCGATGCGAGATGCCCGTTTTCGCCCTCTTTCTCGACGTAATCGAAGATGGCGACGCCCGGTCGTTTCGCTCCCCGTTCCGGCCGTGGTCGGAATGGCCACGAGCGGTTTGACCGGACCCGGAACCGGCAGCCCCTTGCCGATCGGCGCGTTGACGAAATCGAAGAAATCGGCGTCGTGCGTCGCGTAGAGGTTGGCGGCTTTGGCCGTGTCGATCGTGCTGCCGCCTCCGACGGCGACAAACGAATCGAACCGGCCGCGGCGTGCGTGCGCGGCCGCATCGCGAAAGCTGGCATCGGTCGGCTCGACGACGATGTGGTCGTAAACATCGAAATCGACGCGGGCCGACCGCAGCGCCGCCAGCACGGTCGTCCCGGTTTCCGTCTGACGCAGGGCTGGATCGACAAAAACCAGCGTCCGCCGCGCGCCGAGATCGACCAGGTCATGCCCAACCTCGCGCGTGATCCCGGTCCCAAACCGCAGATTCGAGGCGGCGAATTGAAAAGCGGTATCGAGTTCCATCAGGGTGCGCTGCTTGTTACGACAAGGTGGGACCCTCGTCCTCCCTCATCCTTTCGTGAGCCACATTTCGGCCGTTTTATTCAATTCGTCGTCGTTGTTGGAATGGAGGGCTTTGAGCCGCTCGTTGTTGCGGCGCGAGGCGATGTCGAGGTAACACAGGCCGGTCTGCAGCTCCCGCTGCCGTGTCCTCTCGTCGACGCGGCTATCGCTCAGAAGTCCGGTGAGGCGGGCGTAGACGCAGCTCTCGTGGAAGAGCTCCGTGGCCGTGTCGCCGAGCCGCGCTTGCACGAACTCGTGGTCGATAATCCCCTCGCGGTAGTGGACGAGGGCCCGCGTGCAGGCGCGGGCGAAACGGGCGATCTGCTTCGCCAGCACGCCGGCCGGCTTTTGCAGGATGCTGTGCTGCACGGGGATGCGCGGCGGCGAGCGCCACAAGAGTACGGCCCGCCACGGTTTTTTGAGCACGGTCTGCAGCTCCTTGCCGAGATTGCGGAGGCCGACCATGGCGTTGAAGCAGCGGAGGACGTCGTTGGCCCCTTCGCCGATCAGATTGAGCCGCGCGTCGCGCATCAATCGCTCGAACGGACGGTCGGTGAAGAAGCCGGCGCCGCCGTGGATTTGCAGCGTGTCGTTGACGATCCGCCACAAGGCGTCGCTGGCAAACAGCTTGATCATCGACGTTTCAAGCATGTAGTCCTCGGCCCCCGTGTCGATGAGGGCCGCCGTGTGATAGGTGGCGCTTTCCATGGCGTACATCTCGGCCGCGGCCAGCGCGATTTTTTCGCGGACGAGGTCGAATTCGCCCAGCGTCTTGCCGAACTGCCGCCGTTCGTTGGCGTATTTCGTCGCTTCCTGGACGCAGAACTTGGCCACGCCGGTGCAGCTTGCGCCGAAGGTGGTGCGGCCGAAGTCGAGGACGGTGAGCGCGAGTCGCAGCCCTTTGCCGTAATCGCCGAGAATGTTCTCCTTGGGGACGAACATGTCTTTGAAGGCGAGGCGGGCGGTGGCCGTGCCGCGGATGCCGACTTTGTCCATCCGCGCCTCGACCACCTCGAAGCCCGGCATGTCGGGCGTGACGAGGAAGGCGGTTACCTTGCCGTCGGGCTCCTTGGGATCGGGCGTGCGGGCCATCACGGTCAACACGCCGGCGATGGCGCCGTTGGTGATGTAGCGCTTGGTCCCGTTGAGCACGAAACCGCGTCCGTCGGGGCTGGGCGTGGCGACGGTACGGACATTGGCGGCGTCGGAGCCGGCCTCCGGCTCGGTGAGCGCGAAGGCGGCGAGCGTCTCGCCCGTGCAGAGCGTGGGGAGCCAGCGGTCCTTCTGCTCGGCCGTGCCGAAGAGTTCGAGCGACCGCAGGCCGATCGAGTGATGGGCGTTGACGAAGACGGTCGTGCCGCCGCAGTGGGCGCCGATCACCTCCATAATGCGGCAATACTGCTGCTGCGAGAAACCGCGTCCGCCGTAGCGGGGCGAGACGCACATGCCCAGCACGCCGATCTGCCCGAGCCCGCGCACCACGTCGTCGGGAATCAGCGATTCGCGGTCGATGCGGGCGGCGTCGATGTGATCGCGAGCGTATTGGCGGACCTCGTCGACCGCGCGTCGCGTGGCAGCTTCCAGTTCCGGGGGGAGCGAGGGATACGGAAAGACCGACTCGCTGCGAAAACGGCCGAAGAACAGATCCTTCGCAAACCCGGCCTTCTCGGGACCGGAAAAGAGGAGTTCTTCCGCCTGCTCGATCTGCTTGCGGCGAAGTTCGGTTTGGGCGGTGGACATCGGAGAGATCTCCTGCGCTGGACTCAGCTTGTCTGAAGGAAATGGCATTTATACAGATGTTTTCGCGGAGGCAAGACCTTCAGAATGCCCCGGGACAATTATAGCGAGATCAGCCCCGGGAGCATCAGAACTGGCAGTCGAGCATCACGCCGGCGGCCCCTTCGGTCGGGTGGACATAGGGGAGCAGGTGCACCCGCGAGTCGCCGAAAAGGGCCTTGCCGGAGACTGATTTGCCGATCACGTAGCCGAGCACGCCGCCGAAGACCACGTCCGACAGGTCGTGGTCGCGCGTGTCGATGCGGGAGAAGCCGATCAGTCCCGCCAGGGCGTAGAGGGGCATGCCGACCCAGTGGCCCTCGTAGTCGTCGAGGACGGCCGCGATGCAGAACATGCTGCCGTCGTGCCACGAGGGGAAGCCGAGCTTGCCGCCGTTCCACGTGTCGCTCGGGCGGTTCGTGTCGGCGATGTACTTGATCGAGACGGTGGTCAAGCCGAAGAGCGTGTAGGCGCTGATCATCGAGTACATCATGTCGTGGTGGTAATAGTCCTGCGCGTAGACGGTGTAGAGATAGCCCCCCAAAAGGAAGGGGATTTGATATTGGGCGACGCCGAAGTCGCCGATGATCTTCGAGCCTTCGCCCCAGCGATCGGGATGTTCGGCGGTCCAGTTTCGCACGTCTCCGTCCCACTCGGCCCGGATCGCCAGCGAACCTCCCAAGGCCACACCCAGGATGGTCAGGTTGTTCCAATTATTGACGAGTCCCACCGCATCGTGACCCAAACGGGGAAAGAAGCACCAGATGTCGTCCGTGATGGTGATCGGCGGCAAGTCGGGGACCTGGCCCGCCGCGAAACCGTTGACCGCGTCGCCATCGGCCGTCGGTGCGATTGGCTCCCCCTCGCCGGGAGAAGAGGCCGCCGTGGCGCCCGAGGTGAGCACGATAGCCGGCGCCTCGGGTCCCAAAACGGCGTCGTCATAGACGCTCCGCGTAACCGGACCGGACGAAATCGGCTCCGGCGCGATCACGGGGGCGGCCTGCTGAAACTCGACGGAGCCGAAGTCGGTATTGTTTGTATTCGCGCTGGGGGCGATCAGGGGGGCCGGAAAATCGCCCGCGACCAATGCCGGTCCCGCCGCGGGGCCGGCGCAGAGAACAATGACGACCGCCGCGACGGTCCAACGCCAGCCGAGCGCCGGACGGCGGCAAGGCGGGCACCGTCCGGTGCCGCATGAGTCAGGGGACCTCATTGGAAGAAAATCCATCGCGCGCGGCCCTTTTGGCGCAGGGTTCGGATCGAGCGGCACGAGCGAGGGGGGCACATTTCCCTTCAATTCGTCCAAAATGATGACCCGAGTCGATACGCGAAATTCAATCGATCGCAGAGGCACCACCGGTTTCTTGCTCGTTCCGCGCAGGTCTTCTCAACGTTCCCCAGTTTGGGACCGCGACACGACGCGGAGGGCTGGCTGTGCGGACGCCAAATGCGGATTTTCCGGCAAAGTCGACCCGGTTTGTGTGAAATCTCACGGGTTCGGACGCCCTGCTCGGGACAACTTGAGCCGTCGTTTGCCGCGAGCGTTCGGCCTCCTCTATACTGCCGGGTCCGTAGCGCAACTCATGAGTCTGCCGCTGGAGAGGGGAAGTCGTTGACCGCCGAGAACAGCAACTTGATCCAAGCGCTCGAGCGCAACATTTCCAGCGTGCTCTTGGGAAAGCCGGAGCCGATTCGGCTGGCGATCGTGACTTTGCTCTCGGAGGGGCATCTGCTGATCGAGGATGCGCCGGGCGTCGGCAAGACGCTTTTGGCCAAAGCCATCGCCAAGAGCCTGCATTGCCGCTTTACGCGACTGCAATTCACGCCCGACATGCTGCCCAGCGACATCTTGGGCTCGAGCGTCTTCCTGGGCAATATCGGCGATTTCGAGTTCCGCAAGGGGCCGATCTTCACCAACGTCCTTCTGGCAGACGAGATCAACCGGACCACGCCACGGACGCAAAGCGCTCTCTTGGAGGCGATGAACGAAGGTCAAGTCTCGGTCGAAGGCCGCACGTACCTGCTGGAACCGCCGTTTTTCGTGCTGGCCACGCAGAATCCCCACGAGTACGAGGGGACGTATCCGCTGCCGGAGAACCAGCTCGACCGGTTCACGGTCTGCACCGATATCGGCTATCCCGACCGGGCGCACGAGATGCAGATCCTCGAATCGCACCGCTCGGGCGAGATGGTCGACCATTTGAACGCGGTGCTCACGACCGACCAACTGCGGCAACTGCATGCGGCGGCCCGCGAAGTGACGGTCCATCCCTCCATCAATTCGTACATGCTCGACATCATCGCCGCCACGCGGACGCACGAGGAGCTCGAGCTGGGAGTGAGCACGCGCGGGGCCATCGTGCTCTTCCGCGCGGTCCAGTGCCAGGCCATGCTCGAGAACCGGAAGTTCGCCATCCCCGACGATGTGAAGCGGCTGGCCGTGCCGGTGCTCGCTCACCGCATCGTTTGCCGGGGCCTCGTTCGCGAGGGACAGCGTGAGCGGGCGCGGACCATCGTGCGGCAAATCCTGCAGAAGACGCCCGTGCCCGCCTGAAGAAGTGCGTTGGGGGCGTTCCATTGTCGGGTTGGCGCCCGCCCGAAAATGCGTGGCCGTTTCCCGAAATCTGCGCTTGGGGAATTTCGGACCTTCCTGCTATAACTTCGCCCCCGCCGGGGCCCGGGATGCCGGGCGCGGGCAACACGTTTTCGGACGTCGTCGGTCTGCCCGCAGGGACGCATCTCAGTCAGGAGCCAAGGAAGTCGCCCATGCGTTCGCTCGAATTACAGTCAACTTGCCGCCGCTCAATTCGTGGCACCTTCTGGCGGATGGCCGCGTTCATTTTGGTTTTTGGCCTCGGGCAGGCGTGCCGCGCGGGCGAGGGGACTCTGCCCGGCGCCGGACCGGACAACGTGCGAGTCAAGGCGAAGGCCTTTCTGTCGGTCAAAAAGCTCCCGGCCGGTGGCGATTGCGAAATCATCGTGTTGCTGAAGATTCAGCCGGGCTGGCATATCAACTCGCATTCCGTCGTGAAGGAATGGCAAATTCCGACCGAGTTGACTGTCTCGTCAAAATACGGGACGCAGTTGGCCCGCGTCTCCTACCCGAAAGGTCGGCTCGCCCGCGTGCCGGGAAGCGAAGAGCCCGTTCCCGTCTACGAAGGGCAAGCCACGATTCGCGGCGTCTTCACCATTCCCCGCGAGGCAGCCGGCCAAAACGAGGAATTCCACATCCACGTCAAATACCAGGCGTGCAATGACCAGGAATGCGAGCAGCCGAAAATCTTGAAGCTCGCCGGCAAGGTCCACGTCGCCGGGGAAGGCGAACGCGTGGAAGAGGCGAATTCGAATCTCTTCCCGAAATCGCGCTAGTAGGGTATTCGCAGCGGCGGGAGGCTCGCGGTGCGAACATGGACGGGCCGCGGCGCGGCCAGGGCCAACAGCTGCGGCATGTCGAATCGTTCCAGCAGACCGAAGCAGAAGAGATCCGGAGCCTGTTCGACCGTCAGGTTCTTTTCGATGACCTGCTTCAGGCTGTCGTAAGTACCCTCGAGTTCCAGCCCGCCGATCGCCTCGGGCTCGATTGCCGCGGCCACCGCGGAGATCAGACTGCTCCGCGGACCTGAAGCGACGACGGCGGGACTGTTTCCGACCTCCTCTCGCATCCAGCGGGCGACGGCGGCAAGCTGGCTCGATTGGATTCCCAGCGGACGCTCACCGACACTGGAAACGGCGATCGCAAACAGCGACGGTCGTTGACTCGTCTTTGACTCGCCGAAATTGTAGAGATCGACCGCCAGCACGCGGTGCCCTGCCCGCAGTTGTGCGTCGACGATGTCGGCCGCCGCCGCACGGCCGCTGTCGGCGATCACAATGACACTTCCCTTCACTTCGGGAGGCGTCAACTCGACAAAGGGGACAGTCCACAGGTTGCCGACTCGCAGCCAGCCGTCCCGTTCGTGTGCGGCGCCCGCGCCGCGGTGGGCGATCGTCATCGGCAGGGCGTTCCACGGGTGGGCATGGACCAGCTTCGCCAATTCGGGGCGTCGCGCCTTTCGCCAGGCGGCTGTCTCCTCCGGCGTTTTCGGCAGTTCGGCCTCGCGCGGCAAATCGGCCGCCAGGCGGCGTGCCAGACTGTTGAAATCCTCGTTCTTCGCAGGCAACTCGACTTTGAGCTGCTCGGGCGTCTTCACTTCCGCCTCAGACGGGATCTCCGTCGCGTTGATGTCAGGCCGATCGGCGAAAAAGAAGTCCTTCAACATGCCGTAGAGATGCTGCCGGTTGTCGAGGCCGAAGTTATGCGTTCCCGGATCGAGATTGATATGCGTCCGTAGGTTGTGGGTCTTCCCGTACAACTCATAAATCGGACGAGCGGCTCCCACGAGTGGCGGCAGGGCATGATCCGCCTTGAAACAGCAGTTATCGGCAAAATTGTACGTGAGCAGCGCCGGCCGCGGTGCGAGCATGGCCGTCATCTGCGCGTAATCGACGACGGTCTCCAGGTCGGCCGCATTTTGTTCCGAGTCGCCCAAATCGGAGACATTGCGGACGCGCGTGCGCAGGCTCGAGTAACCGGCCACCGGGTTCGACAGCGTCACCCGCGTGTCGAGGGCGCTGATCGTGATCGTCTGCCAGCCGCCGCCGGAGAGTCCTTGAACCGTCACGCGCGTCGGGTCGGCATGCTCGTGCGCGAGTAAAATGTCGAGCCCGCGCGACATGACGAGGTAAAACGGAGCCAGGCCGTTCGTGCCGCACAGGTCGAGCTGATTCATGCGGTAATGATCGTAATTCGGCGCAGTCAACTGACCCATGTGCAAATACTCGGTGTTGAGCACGATCATGCCGCGTTTCGCCTGGTTGATGCACCGCAGCTGCTTGTACGGCACGGCCTTTCCCGCCAGCTCATGCCCATTCACGGCCAAACAGACGGGGACCTTGGCCGTCTTGAACTCGGTCGGCTCGTAGAGCAGAGCGGGAATCCACAAGCCGGGGACCGCCTCATACCGGAGTTTGCGAATCTTGTAGCCCGGCCCGCCGTCGATTGTCTCGAGCCACTCGGCCCGCGTCGGAATCTGTCGCCAGTGGGCCGCTTCGCCGCGGAACACCGCCCGGTCAAGCGTCTCCTGCCGGGCGCGATGCGCGTAGGCGTCCCATTCCGCGGCTGAGTGCACGCGCGGCATGCGCGGAATTCGCGCGTCGACGAAGTCCTGAATCTCCTGCAACGGGATCGACGCATCGAGGAGAGGACGGCCGAGGGCCTGCTTGATTTCCGACAGCGTTGCCGGGCCGGAGTCCTTTGCTACGGCCGGCGACGGAATGATCAAACCCTGTGCGCAGAGGAATGCTGCGGCCAGCGCGGCAACGCGGTGCATGTTGGAAGTTCCTTACCAGGGTCTCAGGGCGGGGCGGGTTGCGGCCGGCTCGTCGAACGGCGACGTTTGCATCGCTGGGCCGTGAACAAATCGGGCGACCCGCCCATAATGTAGCGAACGACGATCGGGCATTCGAACGGTCGCCGAATTGTCGCTGCAAATGCGTGCAAATTAAGGCCGTCCGATTATCAACTTGAGACCCCTCCATTGATGTCTGTACCTGATTTGACGCGTCGCGATTGGCTGCTTGCTGGCGGTGCTTTGAGCGCGGCTGCCGCGTTCGGGGAAATCGCGCGCAAGTCAAAAACCGACCGGCGCCAACGGCGCTCGGGAGGCGACCAGCCGCGAGCCGTTTGGTTTTTGCTTGAACACGAGCACGATCCGCGGGCAGAAGCTCGAACTGCCGGCGCAGATCGACGTGGCGGCCGACGCCGGTTACACCGCGGTCGAGCTGTGGGTCGGCGACGTCCAAGAGTTTCAGCGCAAGGGAGGCTCGCTGCGCGACCTGGCGAGCCGGCTTCGCGACCGGGGCCTGGCCGTTCCGAGCACGATCGCCTTCTTCTCTTGGATGTGCGACGACGCGACGCGACGGGCTCAGGGATTCGAGCAGGCCAAGCGAGAGATGGACCTCGTGCGGCAAGTCGGCGCGACGCGGATCGCCGCACCGCCCGCCGGCGCTTCCGACCATCGCGTCGACCTGTTGGACGCGGCCCATCGCTACCGCGAGCTGCTCGACATCGGCTCGTCCCTGGGCGTGGTGCCCGAGCTCGAGCTGTGGGGATTCTCAAAATCGCTGTCGCGCATGGGTGAAGCGGCCTGTGTCGCCATGGAGAGCAGCCATCCGCAGGCGTGCCTCCTCTTGGACGTCTTTCACATTTACAAGGGGGGATCGGACTTCGGCTCGCTGCGGTTTCTCAACGGCTCGTCGATGCACGTCCTCCATATGAACGATTACCCGGCGGCCCCGCCCCGCGCACGAATCAACGATGCCGCGCGGATCTTTCCCGGCGATGGGGTCGCGCCGTTGGGCCAGATTCTCCGCACGCTTCGCGATATTGGCTATCGCGGTTATCTGTCGTTGGAGCTCTTCAATCCGCAGTACTGGAAGCAGGACGCCCACCTCATGGCGCGGACCGGCTTGCAGAAGATGAAGCACGCCGTGCAGACGGCGCTGGCCTGATGGTGCGCATCGACGCGAATTCTTTCCGTACAGTCCGCGGGACCCGCGATTGATCGCATTTCGACCACCTTGGCGCACTTCAAAACTCCCGCAGACTCTCCAACTTATTTCCAACTAAACACGCGTTTTCTTGACGTTGGCCGGTGGCCCCATTAGCCTATCTCTTTCGAGTGCTGCAGAGATGCCGCGCGCACCGCAGGGACGTGGCTTGACTTTCCGATCGTGTTCAACGGCGTAGAAAACCCCTCGCGGGCAGGCTCGTCCTGAAATCATTTCTGATTCTTCTGGGCGCGGCCGCAACGGATGGCGTTGCTGATTTCTGAATTCTCGGGCAAGGATCTATGTTTCGAACGCCTCGGTCAGTTTGTTTCCCGTAATTGGACCGTGCTGCTTACGGGTTGGATTGTCGCGCTGGCCCTGCTCTGGTGGTTCGCCCCCAAGTGGGACTCGGTGCTTTACGACGGGGAATTTCATTATCTCCCCGAACGCTTCCCCAGCCGCCAAGCTGAAAAGCTTTCTACCAACGCATTCGCGAACAATCTTCAGGGCAGCAACATCGTCATCGTCGCGCGGCGCGAGCATCGGCAACGACGGCCTACTCGACGAAGACAAGACCTACATTGAGGAGACGTTAGTTCCCCGCCTGCAGACACGCCATCGGCCTCTCCCCGGAGAAGAACGACGCGGAAAGCGCGGACTCGAAAAAGCGCCACGCGGCGCCAAAAGGCTCCGGCGCCTGCTACCGCCTCCTCCGGCAGCCGAAAATCGAGCCGGTTGTCACCAGCATCCGCACCTTTTCGGACAAGGAATTCGGCCAATTGCTGATGAGCGACGACCAGAAAGCAACGCTCGTCCTGCTGGAGCTGACGACGGACTTCACCGAGAGGAAGAAACGAACCGACCATTGCCAAGATTGAAGAGCTGTCGGCACGCCGGGGCAAGCCGGCGAGCTGCAGAGCGAAAAGGGATTCCCGACCGGCCTCGATCTGTCGCTGAGCGGCATCGCGACGGTCGGCCGCGACATGCGAACTGCGGCGCGCAAGAGCGCTCGCGCAACCGAAGCGGCGACGGTCGTCCTGGTGATCGTGCTGTTGTTCGCGATCTATCGGGCTCCGATCCTGGCCGTGATCCCGCTGCTCACCGTGTTTATTTCGGTGAAGATCGCCATCCTGGTGCTGTCGATCCTGGCCAAAGATGACTGGATCCGCCTCTTCAGCGGAATTGAAGTCTATGTGACCGTCGTCCTCTACGGGGCGGGCGTCGATTACTGCATGTTCCTGATGTCGCGGTACAAGGAGGAACTCGACAACGGGGCCACGTTCGACGAAGCCATCGCCATTCCGTGAGCCGCGTCGGACATGCCCTGGCCGCCAGTGCCGGCACCGTCATGTGCGGCATCGGCATGATGTACTTCACGCAGTTTGCCAAGTTCCAGCAAGCCGGCATCGCCATGGCGTCGAGCTTGATCTTCGTGCTGGCCGCCGTCGCTGACCTTGACGCCCGCCCTGTTGCGGCTTGCCGGCCGCTGGACCTTCTGGCCCCGCGTCCAGACCGAGCGTTTGACGATGGTTCAAGGTTGGGTATCGCCCACGAGCTTGCATCTCGCGGCTCCTGGAACGCGAATGGTTCGGCCAATTCTGGGACAAGGTCGGCAAAGCCCTCTTGAAACGGCCCGGGAACGATCTGGCTCATCTCGTTTTCGCTGATGACTCCCCTTTGCCATCGTGGCCTACTTCTCGCAGAACAAGCTGAGCTACGGCCTGTTGTCGGAATTGCCGAAGAACGACTCCAGCGTTGTCGGGGCGGCCGCCGTGGAAACGCATTTTCCGGCCGGCATCGTGGGACCGGTCACGATCCTGATCGATAACCCTGATGCCGATTTCCGGACCGATGCCGACAGCGATGACAAACGGCCCGGCTGGGAGCAGATCCGCACGTTCGTCGATTCTCTCTACAGTCATCGGCAAGAACTGGGAATCGTCGACATCCGCTCGATCGCCTATCCGCTTGGCATGTCGGACCGCGTGAAGACCGATAATCTGTTCCAGCGGCGGCTGATGCTCAAGCGCGCTCAGAGTCACTATGTTAGCGATCAAGTCCGGGTTGGGTCGGCCGGGTGGCGCCGAGTCGACGTCGTGATGAAGGATGATCCTTTTTCGCCCGGCAGCATGGCGGCCTTCGATCGCTTGAGAGTGGTCGCCCCGGGTTTGCTCAACGGCGATCCGGCCGAGGCGGGCGCCACACACGATCCCGCCCCGAAACTTGATACCGACAAGACCGAGCTGCTTTACTTGGGCGCGACGCCCAGCATCCGCGATCTCAAAACGATCACGGGAGAGGACCAGGTCCGGATCGATTTCCTGGTGCCGGCCGTTGTCTTTCTGATTTTGGTGATCCTGTTGCGGCAGATCGCCACGTCGGCGTACCTGATCTTCACCGTGTTCTTCAGCTACTTCGTCACGCTCGGCGTGACGTTCGTGGTCTTCTATTTCATCCATTGGCACGGTTTCGCGGGTCTCGACTGGAAAGTGCCGATGTTCTTGTTCACGATCCTCGTGGCCGTCGGGGAGGATTACAACATCCTGCTCATGGCTCGAATCGAGGAAGAGCAACAAACGCATGGACCGGTCGAGGGGATCATCGTCGGTCTGCGCAAGACGGGGAGCATCATTTCGAGCTGCGGCATCATCATGGCGGGCACGTTCTCCGCACTGATGGCCGGCTCGCTCGAAGGACTGGCCCAACTCGGCTTTGCCCTGGCGTTCGGCGTCCTGCTCGACACGTTCGTCGTGCGGCCGATCGTTGTCCCCGCGTACCTGATCCTCTTGCATCAAGGCTGGTTCGGTGCCCTGGGCCGTTATCTGGGCGCCGAAACGACCGTGTCGACCGAGCATCGCCCGCGGGCGGTTGCCGTGAAGGACTAAGAAACAGGCGGCGTCGGCAAAAGTAGTTCCGGCAGCAATGACGAGCGCGAATTGGGCAGCGGCTTGTTGTCGGCTCCGTGGAACGTGAAGACGACCGACAGCTTGGTCGCTTCCGAATGATTCCGACTCGCCGAGTGAAACGTCAGCGCGTGAAAAAAAAGCCCATCCCCGGGTTCGAGCTCCGCCCGCACGGCGCGTTCGATGAGCGCCTGATTTTCAGGGAGATCGGGCCGCAGGAATGAGGCCGCGTCGTAACGACTCGCGTCGAGCGGCATGCGATGCGTCCCGGGAATCAAGTAGAGACAGCCGTTGTGGACGTTCTCCGGCGTGAGCGCGAGCCACACGCTCACGAGGTCGGAACGCTCGAAGGACCAATAGCGGATGTCCTGATGCCAGCCGGTGTCGCTGCTGTGCCGCGGCTGCTTCGTCATGATGCAATTGTGATGCGCGAGGGGCATCACGATGTTCGGTCCCAAGAGCTGCTGCAGCCGCCCGGCAAGCGGGCGCGACGTGATCCACTCGGTGAAGCAGAAATCGCGAGACAGCGCCTGTTTGAGCCGCCGCACTGTGCGTCCTCCCTCGGCGTCCCGCGATGTCGGCGCGCCGGGGTAATGGAGATCGGCCTCGTATTCCAGCGGAGCAATCTCGCGCGAGCCCCTCGCGTGCGACGTCGAGCATGTGCTCGCGCTCAACCGGTGCGGCCAATTGCCGCACGATGACGTAGCCGTCGCGGGCGAACTGCTCCAGCTCGCGCGGCGAAAAGAGACCGCCATTGTCGCCGGACGGAACGCCCGCGTTGATTTGTGTCGCTCGCCGATCGCCTGTCACGTGCAGCATGGCTCTTGAGAATCCTTGGCGTCCATCCGGCGTTCATCGTCGCCCACGCGCCGGGTTTCTGCAAGTTCTGTCCGACGGTGGCCACACTCCGCCGGTCCGTCTGTAAGTCCTGAAGCGGTGGCACCATCGGCGCGACCCCTCGACCTTGTCGGCGGAAGCGGACTTGCCCGGGCGAACGGATGGGCCGCCAGCGAAGACACTTCGCTGTCTGCCGTGCGAAGGATGACCGTTCGTCTTTCTTCGTGCTCCATACCAAAAAAGAGGTAACTCGTCTGGAGTAAGTTCGCTCGAAAAGCGCAGGATGTGCCCTCGCGGTGTAAGTGACGTTCGGTGCGCCGTGCCTCTCACGATGAAAGGGTCCTGCCATGTCGATCAACCCCATGATCCGTTCCCTGCGGGCTGAAAACCTCGCCGGGAATTACGAGCCGATGCACTGCGACTATCCGGTGGCGCTGATGACGCGCCGGACGTTTGCCATGTCGGCCGAGCGAATTCTCGAGGGCCGGGCGACCGCCCCCTCGGCTGTCGACTACGGTCGTCCTCTCCGCTGGTCGTCGCGTCCCCCGTGCTGAACATCTGTGGCTCGTGCACGGCAAGCACTGGCGGCGGGACCCGCCGGTGCTTCCCGTGCCGCGATCCAGCGGGTTTCGCGCGTCGTGCCACACTTCCGCCCACTCGGCCATCTGGTATCCTTTCCGATTGCGGAATAGGACGGTAATCGAGTCTGTTTCGAGGCGGGTGAGACGTCGTGGCGTTGATTGTGCAGAAATTCGGCGGGACGAGCGTCGCCGATGCGACGAAAATCCGGGCGGCGGCGGCCCGCGCCGTGGCGGCCAAGCGGGCCGGTAATCAGGTCGTGATGGTTGTGAGTGCCCGCGGGCACAAAACCGACGAGCTGATCGACCTCGCCGCGGAGGTGAGCGCGACTCCCCCGCGCGCGAAATGGACATGCTGCTGGCCACCGGGGAGCAGGAATCGGTCGCCCTCATGGCGATGGCCATCCAGGACCAGGGCGAATCGGCCGTCAGCCTCACGGGGGGCCAGATCGGCATCGTGACCGATTCGACGCACACCAAGGCCCGCATTCGCAAGATCGACACCGAGCGGATTCGCCGCGAGCTCGACGCGGGAAAGATCGTCGTCGCCGCCGGCTTTCAGGGAGTCGACAACGACCGCAATATCACCACGCTGGGTCGCGGCGGCAGCGACACGACGGCCACGGCCCTGGCTGCCGTGCTCGGCGCCGACGAGTGCGAGATCTACACCGACGTGGAAGGTGTTTTCACGACCGACCCGCGGCTGATTCCCGCGGCTCGCAAAACCGATCAGATTTCCTACGACGAGATGCTCGAACTGGCCAGCCTGGGCGCCGGCGTCATGCACTCGCGGTCGATCGAATTCGCCAAGAAGTATCGAGTGCCCCTGCGGGTGCCGCCCGGCGTACTCCACCGGTGCCGGCACCTTGATCGCCCCTCCGGCCGACGACACGCCCGTGGTGTCGGGAATGGCACTGGCCCGTAACGAGGCCCGCGTCAGCCTGTGCGACATTCCCGGACCGTCCCGGCGTGATGAGCCTAATCTTCACCAAGATGGCCGCGCGGAAGATTCCGATCGACATGGTCGTTCAGGACTTGGGCCTGGCCGGAAAGGCCGAAGTCTCGTTCACCGTCCCCCAGGACGATCTGGCCGACACGTTGACGGCCGCCCAGCAGGCGGTCGACGAACTTGGGGCCGGTCACGTCCTTCACGGAACCAACGTGTCGAAGCTCTCGGTGGTCGGCCTGGGGATGCGGACGCACACAGGCGTGGCGGCTCAAATGTTCCGATCGCTGGCCGATGCGTGCATCAACATCGGCATGATCACGACGAGCGAGATCAAGATCTCCGCGCTCGTCAGTCGCGACCGGTGTGACGCCGCGGCGCTGGCCGTGCATGCCGGATTCGGTCTGCATGCCGGGCACGTCTTGGCCCCGTCCGTCGGTCTGTCGGCAACGACTACGGCCAAACCCCGCACGGGACCCGACCTGGAACGGGAGGTGGTGGCCCAATTGGCCTCGATGGAGGATATCGTGGTGAGCGAGGTGTGCCTCGACACGGCACAGGCTCGCGTGACGGTGCGAAATCTGCCCGACATTCCCGGAGTCGCGGCCGACGTCTTCTCGGCCGTCGCCGAAGGGGGCGTGATGGTCGACATGATCGTGCAGAATGTGGGCCACAGCCGCCGCTCGAGCCTCTCGTTCACGGTGCCGCGGGCCGACTTGGAGCAATGTCTGCTTTTGCTTCGCGAGGTGATCGAACGCTGGCCGGGGGCCGAATTGAGCTTCGACGAGGACATGGCGAAGCTATCGGTGGTCGGAATCGGCCTGCGGACGCATACGGGCGTCGGCGAGAAGATGTTCCGGGCACTGGCCGAGGTGGCCATTAACGTGCAGCTCATCAATACGAGCGAAATCCGTATTTGTGCCGTGATCGCCGGTGAAAAAGGCCCAGCCGCCCTGGACCGCCTCAACCGGGAGTTCGGCCGCTAAACGGACTGAATTTGGGGTTCGATCGTTCCCCGGCCGAGCCTTTGAAAGGTCCGAAAATCGCTGGAAAGAGTTCGCCTCGCACGATAAACTTCGGAATTCCGGTAATTGGGAGGATGGTCCCCGGGGGCGGCCCACTCCGGTTTCTTACGATGAGAGCAGAAGACTGATATGCCGAATTCACCCAGCGCCAAAAAGTCGATGCGGAAGGCGGAAGTTCGCCGTGAACGAAACCGGTCGGACCGATCCGCCCTGCGGACGGTGCTCAAGAAATGCCGGGTCGCCGCCGCGGGGACCGACGCCACTGCCGCCGAAACCGCCTTCCGTCTGGCCGTCAAAAAGCTCGATCAGGCGGCCGCTCATCATCTGATCCATAAGAACGTTGCGGCACGGACCAAGTCCCGGCTTTCGCGGTTGCTCAAGAAGACCGCCAGCTGACGTTCGCGCGCTCGAACCGGTAATCGCCGGGACCGCCCGATTCCGGGCGAGAATCTACGATGGTGAGCGGGCCGGATTGTTGTCCGGCCTGTCGTCGGTTCCGTTACCCGCAGCCGTGCTGCGAAACCAGTTTTCCATTTCCGCGTCGTCGGCGGGTGCCGCAGCCGGAAGCGCGACGGACCGATAGCGGCGCATCCGAAACCACGTGCCGGCGACGATCAACAGCACCACCGGGATGCCGACCGCCGTAATCCACACCCAGTCCCGGCGTCCGACGATTGGATGGGCCGGAGCCGTCGACGGAAGCCATTCCATCCGACCGATCAGCAGGGGCGACGAGCGATTCCGATTGTAGGCCGTGTAGGCCATCGTCTTGAGAAAATAGCCGACGAAGACACCCTCTTCGCGGAGGTTGTCCCCCAGCGGGATTCCCTTGGGAACGTCGCTCAAGACGACGACGTACGGGAACGATTTCGACTCATCGGTCCAGCCCCAAGCCTCGTAGACGCGGCGCACGCCGGCCGAGTTCTTGGGGGCCTCCCAGTCCAAGATCCGCTGCAGATGGAGCCGCAACCGAATGAGCTTGCCGCGGTATTTGTCGGGCTGTTCCCAGAGCTGCGTGTAGACGAGACCATGAATCGCCCGCTGGTCGAGTTGGGCGAACGATTGGGCGCGGGCCCATTTCAGGCAGCGCCAGTACGCCGGCATTTCGATCGGCGCGAGGGCGCTCGATCCGTCACGGCCTGGAACAGGTTCTTTGCCTCGGCAGCCTCCGCTGCATCCTGATCGGTCGGGCCCGGAACGATAACCTCGGCGGAGTCGCTCTTACCGGGCGCGTTGTGTGCGGCGGAAGTCGTCGTCGCGACTGCCTCCTCACGGCCTGTCGTGACTCGATTGGGCTCGCTATTGTTTTCGAGCCACCGCCACGACTGCGGATTGCGGATCCAGGAGTAGATCAAAGCCAGCACGATCAGAAAGGCGACCGTGCGAAACAGCGGCGACATCGCGTTAGCCGGAAAGGCTCCGCCGGATGCCGGGCGTCGAAATCGGCGACGCATGGTCCACCTCGTTTGCGCCACGTCACTTCCCCGGAGCCGCCTCGGACATTTCGACGAAACTGATCTTCCGCAGCGTCTGCCCGTCCGGCATTTTTTGTCGGGTGCAGACGTCGATCACTTTCATGAGTTCTTCGTACCGCAGGTTCGGGGCGACGCGAATCACGATTTGCTCGAACGGCGTTCCCGCGAATCCAAACGCGTCGTGGAGTTGTTTGTCGAGCTTCCGCAGGTTGGCGGCGTCGGCCGGTCCCACGAATGCGTTGTGCAGACCGACTTGCACGTGCGTCACGTCGCCTTTGCTTCCCGCAAATACGCTGATTTCGAGTGTTTTGGCGGTCGTCACGCCGGCATCCGTCGACTGGGCCGTGTCCATTTTCGAGGTCGCCACGTTCGTGACGGGGACGGCGGGGGGAAGGTGCAGCGAAAGCTGCCCTTCGATCGGCGACGGATGAAACGTGAGGGCGAAAAACGCCAAAAGCTGGAACGCCATGTCGAGCATCGAGGCCAGGTTCAGCTCGACTTCTGTTTGGCCTCGGCTGAAATGTCGGCGGCGCATGTCAGGCTCCCTCCCGCCGGTTCACGGCCTTGAGAGCGAACTTGCGATAGTTGTGCTTCTGGCAGACCTTGATGATGTCATTCAGCAGCTTGAAAGGGGTTGCCTTGTCGGCCCGGATCACGACCGTCGCGGGGAGCTCGTCCCCCGACTTGAAAGCCTTGTTCTTCGCTCTGACGCGAGTCTCTTCTTGTTTCGCTTCCGCCGCGATGTAGGCGTGCACGTCGGGTGTGTGCCCGTAAACTTTCAGGCGGCCCTCCGAATCGATATTGAGCACCAGGAGATCTTCCTCGCCCTTGGTTTCGACCGGACGTGCGGAGCCAAGGACGGGAAGCTGCAGCGACTGGTCGAGTGACGCTTCTTTGAAGTTGATCACCAGCATAAAGAACGTGATCAACTGGAAGACCATGTCGAGGAGCGGCGTCAGATTCGGTTGAGCGTGCGTCATCTCCGACGACGAGGCAGCCATGGGCGATCCTCAAGCACGAAGGCGGAAGCAAGTGAAAGAAGCGCGGCAAATCCGAGCGGCCCGGTTCATCCTTCCTCTTTGGGTTTGGCTCGCAGCAGAGTGTTCGTGCGGCGGATAAATTCGTCGGCGGCCAGCATGGTCGCCGTACTGATCGACGCGACCCGGTTCCGGAAGAGTGCGAAGAAATAGATCGCCGGCACCGCCAGAAAGACTCCCTCGAACGTGAGGACCAGCGACTCCGAAATGCCGCCGGCGACCTGGCTCGCATTGAGCTGCGTGCCCGACATGGCGATGCCGCTGAAACTGGAAATCATCCCCTTGAGAGTTCCCAGAAGTCCGATCATCGGTCCGAGCGATCCGATGACGGCCAGCATGCTGATCTTTTTCTCCATCTCGACGACGAGCGTTTCTCCGACGCGCTCCATGGCATCGCGGGCCTCGGCCAGACCCTGCGGCAATTCGGCCAGTCCGGCCGTCAAGACCGTGCTGAAAAACGAGTCGTCCCCCTTCACCAGCTTGTAGACGCCCATGAAATCCTTGGTTTTCAGCAGGTTTTCACACTGCTGCAGGATTTCCGTGGGGGCAGCCACGTCCAACCGCAGTTCCGAGAACAGGTGCACGACCTTGGCGACGAAATAGATCGACAGCACGAGCAGGATCGCCCCGATCCATCCGGAAGTTTCGACCAGCCACCAGAGGATGCTCTTGCTCTCGGCCGGTTTCGCCTCCGGTTCGGTCGCCGCTGGGGCTCCGGCGACGGGGGCCGGAGCGGGCGCGGCGGCTGCCTTTTCGGCTTTGGCCGCCTGCTGGGCTTGAACCGTCTCGAGAGGTCTGGCGACGCCGAGAAAAGCCCAAGCGGCGAGCACCAGTGCCAACGACCAAGCGCGGCGATTCCATCCACACCGTCGATTCATTGATTATCCACCACCAGGAAGTGCGTGTGAGGAGCGGGAAGCTTGGCGCCTTGAAGAAGAGACAAGTGGACGCCCCAACGGAAGAAAATACCTCGCGGTCAGCGAGCGTTGGCCCCTTTTTGCAGTCTAATTGTCCGCTTTTGAGCCTGTCAACTCGCCCGGTAACTCGATGGAAACCAGCGTTCCGCGCTCGGGCGTGCTCTTGATCGAAATCGTGCCGCCATGCGCTTCGATGGCCGATTGGGCGATGGAAAGGCCCAGACCGGATCCGTCGCGCTTGAGGGTTCGCGATTGCTCCACGCGATAGAATCTCTTGAAGACGTGCGGCAAGTTTTCGGCCGGAATTCCGATCCCCGTATCTTCCACTTCGATCGTGACGTGATGATCGACGGCCCGGCCGCGGACCGAGACGCGTCCGCCGCGCGGCGTATATTTGATCGCGTTTTCCAGCACGTTGTAAAAGACCTGGCTCAGGCGAATGTCGTCACCGCGAACGGTCCAGGCGGCCAGCGGCTCGACCGTGAGCATCACGCCCGCCTCCTCGGTCCGGCCGGCAAACTGCTCGGCGACGTCCTTGACGAGCGCATCGAGCCGCATCTCGTCACGGTCGAGTTGCATCATCCCGGCGGCCTGGCGGCTGAGGAACAGCAATTGATCGGCGAGCCGCGTCAGACGGTTGGCTTCGTCGGCCGCCGCTTCGAGCGCCTGGCGGTATTCCTGCGCGGACCGCGGCGCCCGCAGGGCGACGTCGATTCCCGAACGCAGTACGGCAAGTGGCGTCCGCAGTTCGTGCGCCGCGTCAGCCGTGAAACGTCGCATTTCTTCGATGGCTTTTTGCAGCCGATCAATCAGCGCGTTGAAGGTCTGTGCCAGGCGGCCGAGTTCATCGTTGGCATTGACGACGTCGACGCGCTGGTGCAAATCGGTCGCGGTGATGCGATTGGCGACCTCCACGATCCGGTCGACCGGAGAGAGCGCACGCCGCGCCAAGGTGTAGCCGCCGATGAGGCCGCAACCGAGCGCCACCGGGCCGGAAGCCACGAGGACCGTGATCAGCAGCGAGAGCTGCCGCTCGAACGGCTCCATCGACGTTGCCGCGTGAACGACGTACGGGCCGCCCGGTCCCTCGGCGACCGATGTCACGACGCGGCACAGTCCGAGCCCCGGCAGAGACCGTGTATTGAAGTGCAGGCCTCCGGACGCCAGTGCAACGGCCGTCGACAGAGGAGGACGGCCTGCAAACGCCAGGCTCTGAAACAGCACCTTTCCCGAGGAATCGGCCATTTGAAAGTGGTACACGCCGTGCTCGAGGAAGCGGCGTTTCGTCTGTTCCAACATCTCGGGAAGCTTCCGCGCCAGGCTGATCTCGTTGGTGATCTCCCGCAGCTCTTCCTGGAGCCCGGTGTCCACCGCGGCCAGCAGCTGGTGTCGCATGACAACAAACAGCAGCAAACTGAACCCGAAAAGCAAAACGGCCAACGTCGCGCCGAACCACAGCGTGAACTGCCAGCGGATGGGGAGGCGGCTCATGGAGTCTTGCCCAGGAGATACCCCTGTCCCCGGACGGTGTGCAAGATTTGGGGCCAATCGGGCGCTCGATCTTCCGGCGGAGCTGGGCGATGTGGACCTCGATGACATTGGTCCATGTGGCCGTCGATTCCCGCCAGACGTCGCGGGCGATCATCTCCCGGTTCACGACCGTGTGCGCGTGCTGAGCCAGGTACGAGAGGAGTTCGAATTGGCGATTGGAAATTTCGAGCGTCACGCCGTTGCGCCGCGCCACCCGCTTCAGCCGGTCGATTTCGAGCCCCTCCACGCGCAAGATCGCTTGCTGCTCGAGCGAACCGCGCCGCAGAACGGTGCGCAGCCGCGCGAGCAGCTCATCAAACGAAAATGGCTTCACGAGATAGTCGTCCGCCCCGGCGTCGAGCCCCTTGACCCGATCGTCGACCGAATCCCGGGCGGTCAGGACGAGAATGGGCTGTCCGAAGCCCTCGTTACGGAGTTGCCGCAGAAAATCGACCCCGCTGCCGTCAGGCAGCATCACGTCTAAGATCAGGACGTCGGGTTGGCGGGCAAGGCCCTCCCGCGCCTCGTTGACGGACGTGGCAGGCACGACGTCGTATCCTTCCTCGCCCAAACCTCGTACGAGGTTTCGCAAGAGCGACCGCTGGTCTTCGACGACGAGAATTCGAGTCATGCGCTTTGGTGCGGAGCAGGTGGCACGCGCGAGTTCAGCCGGGCCGCAATCAGGGGAGGGCGAGGAGCAAAAGTGTTCCAGTGTCATTCTCTGTCTTCACATAATGGCCGGATACGCCGTGGCGCAAACCTTAAGGCGAATTCATCTCGTTCCGGCGAGCGGATTTATGGGTTGCTGGCCCGTTTTTGACCCTCTCGAAACGCCCGCGGCCCGCAGGGGCTCTTCCAATCGGCCGCCGCTTATTGCCGGTTACCTAAAAAGGCTATGGAAATCGGGCTTCCTTTACAGGATACTGCTGGATTCAGATTCCGCCATGCCAGCGGGATGGGCCCCATGTCTGTGCGAGTGTCTTGCCATAAGTGCAGTGCAACGCTCAAAGTCGACGACGACTTTGTGGGCCGCAATGTCATTTGCCCCAGCTGCCGCTCGGCGGTTCGCGTCGAGAAGCCGACCGACGATCGCCAATCCGGTGGATCGAACGGCACGTGGACGAATGAGAGTCCCAATGCAAAGTTTGTCTCCGTTCAAGTGCCGGCCGAGACACCCAAGAAAAAACGCAAAGGCCGTGCCTCGAAGAGAAAACAGAAGGCCCGCGCCACCCGCGGTCGGAACCCGGTCCGCGTTCTTGCCTGTTTGCTGATCGCGGGCCTCGCGACCTGGTTCGCATTCTTGCGGCCGACCGATCAGCAACTTGCCTCGGTGTCGCCGTCACAGCGGACGGAGGCTGAATTGGCAAACGATTCGGCAACCAGCACTTCCCCGATCGACATTGGGGCGCTGTCCGCGGGTCGAACTGTCGCGGCGGATTCGAGGGACCAGGCGCCTGCCGTAGCGTCGGATCCCAATGATCGCTTCCAAATCATTTGGGCTCCCCGCCATGTGATCCGTCCTGGCTCGGCGGCCGACGCTCAGTGAGCGTGCGTTGTCGCACGAAGGTCGGGGACTCCGTCAGAATAAAAAACGACCCGATTCCAAGAGGAACCGGGTCGTGAGAAATCGTAGCGAGCGGGTCGCTTACCTCACGTCGCGTCGACCGTCTGGCCATAGAGTGAGCCGGCGGGCGAAATGGCCCGCATGTAAACGCCGATGTCGACGGTTTGCGACAACGGCAGCGCGTGACCGTCGGCGAAGCAGAAGAGCGCGATGTGCGGATGATTTCGAACTCGGTCGTGCCGTCTGTCTTTGTTCCCAGCCAGGAACTTGCCGTGTTTCAGGACGAGGTCGATGTGCATCTGAACCCGAAGGTCGGATCGATGTGGATGCGGAAAGGCGAGCAGGCCATCGTCGAAACGCCAGGGAACAATCGCAATTACCAAGTGCCGGCTCGCTGGTTTGGAATACGGGACGCTCCTGGTGAGCGATCCGCAGCCCCATCGTCTCTGGGCCGCTTTCTTGTCACCTCCTTTTTTGTGCTCTGTCGGTCGCCCGATGAAGTGCGACTCGAATTTAGCTCAGCGTCCCCCAAAAGGCAGTAAAAATACGCTCCTTTCGGCTGAATCGACTTCGAGCACGTCTCGACACGCCGCCGGTCCTTTGACAGTGTGCCGAGCTCCGTGGGCCATCGGTCGTGACGATACGCATGGGCTACGTGTCGAATCGCCGGTCTTCACGTAGAAATTTGCCAGTGAATCGGGAGTTGGCATCCGACGATCGCTTAGGCCTTTGGGGGAGTAGACAGTGAGCCCCAGATAATTCCGAGGCAGTGTCCCACCACGGGGCAGTTGCTTGGCAAACGGCTCCCGTTGGCAACCCGCACCCACGCACCCTTTCCTCGTCGAGCGAGAAAAAGCTTGCTCTTGGATCGGACAACAAAGATTTCCGCATCGGGTGATTCCGACTGCGAAATCAGCACCAGGTCGTTTTTGCGCAACCGCCCCTTGACGTCGTTGTGCCCGAAACGAAGTGCGTAGGGGGATTGTGCCTGCACAAGCATGTCTGCGACGGCACCGCTGAGTTCAACCATTGTCCGGTCCCAAGCCAAGTAGGCTCGCGGCTCCCCGTCGATCGGGATGTTCAACACCGGCAGCCAGTTGTCATCGGGACGGGCCGCTGAGTGTCCGGATCGTGACTCCGGCGGCTCCATCGTGTTGCTGGTTCCCAGGAGCCAGTGGTGGTTGATGTCGAACTCCTCACCAAGTCGCCGCGCGACGAGTTCGGTCATCGGCCGACGACCACACTTGAGATCGGAGAGATATTGAGGCGGAAGATTGGCACGCGACGCGACCTGTTGCTGCGTCAGGCCCTGCTGGGCCAGCAGTTTCAGCAAATCGGCCAAGCGCCGTCGGCTCAGATTTTGCAGCGGAAGGGATGCGGGTCTGTCGGTCATCGAGCGGGACTCCCCATCTTGCAGTTGACCGCGATATACCATGAAATATACACTGCAATACACTTTAAGTGTACAAGAAAGGCAACACGCCAAAGCCCCACTCATCACGACCGATCCACGGAGAAAGTATGTGCGATGCGGATGCGGTGCTGCCCGCGACTGACCCGGACGATGGACCGGATCGCAGTGAGCCGGTGCGATCGCTCTCGCGACGCGGCGGTCCTCGTACGCCCGAAGGCAAGGCCCGATCGCGGGCAAACGCGGTCAAGCATGGGATGACGGCGACAACCCTCTTGCCCGAGATCCTCCGGGCTGGCCGCGTCGATGTCTTCCGCTGCCAGTTCCAGCAGGAACTCCAGCCGCGGACCAGCTTGGAGCGCGTTGTCGTGGACGAGCTGTCCCGGCATGCCGCGCGACTCGAGTTCGGTGAGCGGGCCGAAGAGGCCGTCCTGCGGCGGGGGGCGCGGAGGGTCGCGCAATTGCTCGGTACGTGCGAGGCCAGCGCCGACCTCGAGGAGGCAGGAGTGTGTGGTGCCGTTGCCACCCGGGCGCTCGACCAGCTCACGCGCTACCGGGCCAGTCACGAGAAGGGGTTTTTTCGTGCCTTGGGCGCGTTGCGTGAGTTGCGGTTCACGCAGCCGGGGCTGACGGGCGAGGAAGCTGGACGGGAGGTTGCCCAACCCCATTTTCGGGACGAGCGCGCGTGCGAGGAGTTCCTGCGACAACGGTTCAATTCCGAGACTTGGCGATGTCCGCGTTGCAGTTCTCGCGAAGGGCATTGGCTGCCGTCGCGGCGGTGTTGGGAATGTTCGCCCTGCCGCCGGCAGACTGGGCTCCGCGTAGCGACCGTGATGGCAGGCTCGCCGATTGCGCTGGTCAAGTGGTTTCTCGCGGTCGAGTTGCTGCTTGCTGATCCTGGCGTCTCCCCAGCGGAAGTGGGCCGCCGAATCGGCATCAATCGCCACGCGACCGTTCGAAGCATACTGGAAAAAATCCGCTCTGCAATCGCCAGCCCCGACGCCTCGGTACGGCTGGCCGGCCTCGACATCTACTTTGGCTGCCGTCGTCCGACCTGAGACAGGTGTCCCTTGCGAAGTCAATTTGCGAAACGAACTCGATCGGTCAGGACTCAAGTCCGGCGCGAAGCGGTCCCAAAGCCCCGTTGGAGATTAGGTTAAGAGTTTCAAGTCGAACTTTGCATCGTCGGAACGGTGGAGAAGTTACCTGCGTCAGGCGAATGAATCGCTGAGTTCGCCGATCATATCAGTCAACTGTGCGACGGATCGCAACATGTCCCAGCATCTCTTACGCGGGCCCGAGGAAACCAACCCGGACGAAGGCGGCTCATCCGATGCGACCGGATCCAATTCGCGTCACGCTGCTGGATACAGCCAGAGGCGGCGACGTCGAAACTCGGAGGCGGCGACGGCCGATCAATGCCTCCGCGCCCTGACGCAGCTTCCTGGCCTAGTGGCCCTGGGTATGCTCACTCCGGCGCAGGGCAACTGCATGCGGGGTGTCTTCGCGACGATCCTGCAGCATTATCAGAGATCTCAGACAACGCCGATCCCTGCTCGGGCAAGCGCCGATTTGGCGCAGGCCGTCCGCGATAAGCCCCAGTTGGCGGCCTTGCTGGAACCCCTCTTGACCGACGACCAGCTGGAATCACTCCTGGACGAGGCTCGGGACAGCGAGGACAACGACGATGGGGAAGCGGACCTTTTGTGAGCGGTTCCTGCACCTGAAACGCGGGCCCATTTCGTTCGCGGGACGGCCGTACCTGTCCCAGGTCTACGCGTCGCGAGCCCACAATCTCATTCTGCGTTGCTCGCGGCAAACCGAGAAGACGACCTTTCTCGTGAACACACTCCTCTACGAAGCCTGCGCAACCCGGAGTGAACATTCTGTTCGTTTCGCCACGTCGCGATCAGGCCCGGGTCTTCAGCCGCTCGCGCCTGATCCCCTGCTTGGAGCACAGTCCGCTCATCCGCCGTCTACTTTGGGGCCATACACGTCGGCGCCCCTCGGTCTTCGACCTCAGGTTTCAAAATGGGTCGCAGTTGTTCATCCGTGCCGCCTACCACTCAGGGGACGCGATCCGGGGTATCAGTGCCGATCTCCTGCTCATCGATGAGTTCCAGGACATCGCGGCCGGCGACTTACCGGTTTTGCAGGAGACGTTGAGTCACTCGAGCTCGGGCCGTACGGTGATCACGGGAACGCCAAAGCTCATCGAAAACCACATCGAGGGAATCTTCTCGCAGTCAACCGCCAACGAATGGACGGTTCGCTGCAGCGGATGCGGTCGCGGCGTGATCCCGGACGAGCGCTGTCTCGGCCCACAGCGGGCCGAATGCCCGGATTGCCAGCAGCCCCTATGTCTGGCCCATGGATCCTGGATACCGCGAAATCCGGAGGCCCGATCGTGGGATGGGTACTGGGTCAACCACTTGATGGTGCCTTGGCTTAAAAATTACGACGACATCCTCGAGCGGCAGAGGACCTATGACGCTGCGAAATTCCGGAACGAGGTGTTGGGGCTGCCAACGGCGCTTGGCGACCACGTCGTCACGCGGGCGGAGCTGGAGGCTTGCTGTGGTCCCTGTCCGATGGCGCAATCGATCGACGCTGTACCTGCGGCGGGTCGGCGGGCATTGGTGGCCGGAATCGACTGGGGTGGCGGCGGCACGTCGCGAACGGTGCTCTCCATCGGCTTCATGAGGAGCGACTTCAAGTTTCAGGTGTGCCGATTTGAGCGGTTGGCGTCCTCGGAAGATCCGGCCCAGGTCCTGGATGCGGTTGCGAGATCGTGTCTCAGATTCCAGGTCGCCTTCATCGCCGCCGACGGCGGAGGCAACGGTCATGTCTACAATCGACTCTTGCTCGACAAGCTGAATCGCCACGGCGGTCTCTTCGCGATTCTCTATTCGGAGAGCGATCAAGCGCCTCGTCGGGACGGCGCGCTCGTGAAGTGGTCGGTCAATCGCTCCGCCACGATTGGCACGCTGTTTTCCCGAGTGAAGAAAAAGGCGATCATTTTCCCTCGTGCCGAGGATTGCGGAAGCTATCTCGACGAATTCGCCTGCGAAGTTGCCGAGTACGACGACCTCAATCGCACGGTCCGTTATTCCCACGCGCAAGGGCAACTTGACGACGCCCTTCACGCCACAAATTACGCCCTTGCGCTTGGCGTGCACATGCATGGTGCCGGCCAACCGGGCATGCACATGCGCTATTGATGCTCGACTGATCGGCTCAATTCTTGCAGCCAGCCGCAGGGTGGTGAGCGAAACGCTCGCCGTGTCCCTACGCGGAGTGTCTTGTTGCGTTTCAAGGCGCGTTCCCTCCAGGCGTAGCGGGCCCGCGGCACAAAGCGCCGGCGAAAAGCAGCATTCGTCGCGTGACGTGAGTGCGCCACAGCACTCGCCACCCGCGCTCCGGACAGATGATTGCGACGGCTGCCCCATCGGACGAAATCGCCGCTTGGTTTGACGTGCCTCCTTTTCATGCTTTCGTCGCCGCGCGAACTTCCCGACGATCCTGCGATGACGCGGCCGTCGGGCTAAAAACTTGCAAGAAAAGCGGCAAATTGACAGGAGAGGACCTCGCTCGTGGTGGGCTGCGCCCGGTGACAGTGTTCCAACCGATCGCCAGATCAGGAGTGTTCATTGTCGTTGTGTCCTATCACTCAGCATCTGGCCTGCCATTAGCCGAATTGCGCGTCTTTGCCAGCCTGAATCAGCAGGCTCAGCCCAAGGATCGAGGACTGGTTGCAGAGACAGCGGTGGGGTCATCACCGCACGTGCGGGAACTGAAAGGCGGTGCCTGAGCCGGGCGTCAGACAACACGGTGTTTCAGCAAATGACGGTTTTGTGCCGTCGCGCAAGAGCCTTGGAGTGTGCTTGCTTTCGTTCGCCTCGCTGAAGAACCGATCGGTCCGGATCCGTGGTTTCGATCTCGCGGCCGACGTCAGCCCGTGGCGACGGGAGCGATGTTCTTTCGATCCGTGCTCTGAGTGTTTGCTGCCGCACAGGTCAGCCGGAGGCAAGTTCGACAGTAATCATTGTGCTCCCTCGTGGACGCGGGAGCGGTTTGTGTTTTCCAACACTGACCGCTCCCGTGGACGGGGGCGGTCTGCCGAATTCTGGAGACCGTTCCCGTGAGTCTCTCTCCAAAGACCAGATCTCAGTGGGCCACCTGTAACCCGATTCCCTGTCAATTGATTGATCGTTCTCGTTCCAAGTTCGCACGGCAGAACGTGCGCTTTCTATCCATGCTCCCCTTGATTCGTAAAAAAATCCGTTTTGAGTTTCGGCATTTGCCCGCAAACGTGCGTGATGAAAATGTCGACGATGCCCTGGCGCACGCGTTCGTGTTGTTTACGGCGCTGGTGCGTCGCCAGCGCGCCAGCCTGGCTTATCCTACGGCTCTGGCGCGGTACGCCGTCTACCGCGTCCGATCGAAGCGGCCGATCGGCTCCCGGATGAATGGTCGCGAGGTCCTTTGCCGCACGGTGCAAAAGCGCTTTGGATTTCAAGTGATCTCCGTCGACGCGCCAGGAGCCTCTGGCCACCCCTCGTGGACGGAGATGCTGAGTGCCGCGCGGCGATCGACACCGGCCGAGTTGGCTGCGATCCGCATCGATTTTGCCGCTTGGCTGACGCAGCTCTCCAATCGTCATCGACAAATTGCCCTTTGCCTGGCTTCGGGCGAGAGGACTTCGGCCGTCGCCTGCCACTACAAACTCTCCTCAGCCCGGATTTCACAGAATCCGACAGGAGTTGGCGATGGCTTGGCGGCTGTTTCAGGGGGAATCTGAGCAAGAGCCGTAAGACGTGTGACGGCACAGGCACAAGGCGCTAGCAAGTTTTATCGATCACCGAAAGGCCAATTTTTTCAGACGACGTCAACGAAAGGACCGACACCATGGCTGTCACGATCACGGTTGGTTTCAGTCGCAAAGTCGGCGAACCCAACTACGGCTCGCGCGGCGCGAGCCTGCATGTCGAAATCGAGCTGGAGCGAAGCGCGATGGATGACCCAGAGCGGTTCGAGTCCGAGGTTGCGGGGATTTTTGACCGGTTGCGGCAAGGAGTTGATCGGGAGTTGCGACGCGAAGTCCCTTTACCGTCTAACACAGGTGGATCCTCGGAAGGGGACTCGGGCGAACCCAAATCCTCAAACGGCCGCCGTCCCGCGCCTCGTCGCGCGACACCCAATCAGATTCGCGCGATTGAGAGCATCGCACGACATCGGAGCGTCGGTCTCTCTCAGCTCTTGGAGATCCGATTCGGGGGAAGGGCCGTAGAAGAACTCTCCATTGTGGAAGCCAGTTTGTTGATTGACGAGCTTCAGTCGTTTCCTGTGGACGGCGAAGGCGAATTGCAAGAGATGCGTTGACTAAAGGGCGAAAGGTAGACGGGGCGGCGTTCCTAACGAGTCGGCTGAGTGAGCCCTCCGCACGCGACGGAACGTCGCCCCAGTTCGCCACCCCCATCGCGATCGTCTTGTCGCTCAACGTCAAACGGACGATTCACAGATCGCGAGAAGCTTCTCCACAGTGGAATTCCCTTATTTGCTGATTTCAATAGATAAAAAACGACCCGATTCCAAGAGGAACCGGGTCGTGACAAATCGTAACGAGCGACTCGCTTACCTCACGTCGCCGTCAACCGGCTGGCCGTACAGCGTACCAGCAGGCGAAATCGCCCGCATGTAGACGCCGACATCGACGGTTTGCGACAACGGCTGCGCGTGACCATCGGCAAAGCAGAAGAGCGCGATGTTCGGATGATTCGAACTCGGTCGTGCCGTCTGTCCCTGTGGAGTTGCCGTGGCGGGAATCGCCGAATTGATATCGGCATCGTTGGGGCCGCCACCAGTCGCAGTGCCGTCCGTCAACGCGTAAGTCCCCGCGGGAGTCGACGTCACGGTCGGTGCGTATAAGAAATAGTTCGATGCAATGGTCGCGCCAAACGCCCCGGTCGGCACCGCGTTATTGGGAGGTTGAGGAAGCGTTCCCGTGACGAGGGTCACGCTTGCCCCAAACCCGATGTATCCGGTTTGCAGGTCGCGACGCTGGCCAGTCGGATCGGCCCAGAAGCCGGCACTCGTATTTTCCGAAAGCAGGAACGTGTGGCTCGTGCCGTCGCTGCGTTGAATGTAATCCTGCGTCATGTTGAAGCCGCTGGCGTCGTTGCGCCAGAAAACTCCCGTGGCGTGCTCGATCGTCTGGTCCGTAAGCGGAGTATCGGTCGTAGTCCCGGTCGGCTCGGGTGGAATGAGGAGCGACCACGCGATCAGAGTCGAATCATGCGCGCCGGTGCCGAAATCGGCTGCCGGCGGCGTCGTCGTCGAAAACGGATTCACATTGCCCCAACTCTTGGAATTGACGTAGCCGACATTGGCGACGTAGCTTAACCCGCCCGATACGTTGAAGTTATTGATGTCATCGGGACACGTCATGACGCTCTTGACGGGAATTGTGTTCGGCGCTGCGAGCGTGCCACCCATGAAGGAAATGCCCGTGTTCGGGTTGACGATACCGCCGGTGGCCATGATGAGCCGCGCCGTCGCCTGATCGTCGAGATAGCCGATGATCTGGGCAACCCACGACTTGCCTGGGTTGTAGGTCGTGGTGAGACCGGCCGCGCCGGCACGTGTGTTGGTGCTTGTGCTGTAAAGGCTGTCTTCCAGCAACGGCAGCTTGTCGCCGTTGCCGCCGGCGAAATTCGATGCAGGCCATGCCCAGGTTACGGATGTTGTTGAGGCACTGCGTGCGGCGGGCCGCTTCGCGGGCGCTTTGCACGGCCGGGGAGATCAGCGAAACGAGGACGGCGATGATCGAAATCACCACCAGTAACTCAATCAGCGTGAAACCCAAGCGGGTTCCTGTCCGCCGTCGGTAGCGCGGTTCGGTACGACGTGACTTCATGCGATTTCTCCAATCCACTGAGGGAATTTTCTTCGATGTGCGATGTACCACGAAAAAGGAACGTGGCCCGTTTTGAGTCGTTTCTACGACATGAATTCCACCGGCACGATGCGTCCGCCGATTCCGAATGACGCTTCGATCGCGTCGCCCTTGCTGTCACGCCGGATCTGATTGGAATTCATTTGCGATGCCCGCGACGGCCCGAGTCGCGCTGCCCATGCATCTCAGGGCATCACATCTATTTGAAGCTATTGTCAACCCGCCTTTTGTCGCAGACGCCGAACGCCCGCTGCGGCACTTGTCTCAGGTCAGGTAGGAAACACCTCCATTATGCCGAGTTTACCCACGAATTCGAGACCGAAATCCTTGATTCCTTGCGACATCCTCATTTCAGTCGACCCGCCCCCCTTTAAGGATCGGAGGCCCGCTAACCCTCAAAAGGCCGGTCCCTGAAGCACTTACCGACGAGCCGGCTTTTTTCCTCCTGCGATTTTTCTGGTTTTTCTGCGGCCTAAAAAGGAAAACGGCTCCACCACAGAAAAATCCACCACGCCCCGCCGACCTCTTTGTCGTGAATCATGTAACCAGTTGTAAAATAAACGCTTACGTTCTATTAGATAACCATAAAAATCAAGCGGCGCGTGGAAAATCCGACATCCTGACATGACGACGTCAGCATGTCGACCGCCCATCTCTTTTTGGACCGTGTGACCATCCGTACAAACACTTATTGAATCCGCTGCCGGAACAAAACCAGCGATTGCCAGTTGAACGATTGATTGGTCGAAAACACAAAGGGCTGTCCCGTGGTCGCCGTCGGCACATACTGCGGCGCCATCAGCGACAAGGCCTGCGAGCGGTCGATCACGAAAAAGCCCCGGTAGCCGGGCGACGTGGCGAGCTTCTGTCCGATCCGCACCACGCCCGTGTCGGCCGGCGTGAGCGAGGGACCGACATCCTTCGCCTGGAAGAAGTCGACCTGAATCCACACAAAAAAGACGTTGCTTCGCGTCGTCGTATTCCCGGCAAGGCGTGCCAAGAGACGCTGCTTCGTCGCGTAATCCAAGCCCGCCGGCAGGGCCCCCGACGAATCCCGGCTGGCCAAATGCTCGGCATTCGTCCCCACCTCAAAGAGTCGCCGCCGCAGGTCGAACGTCCCGCCTCCCGTCGTCACCGCGTCTCCCGGAAGCGAGCGAAGCAGGTTCGACTCGAGCGGACCGTTGTAACCATTCAGGTCCACGCCGCCGTAGGCGGAATAGCCCATTCCGCGGAACGGATGCGATCCGAGCGGAGAATTCGGCGGATAATTTGTGAAACTGGTCGCCGCATTGTCTGGCGTCCTTGGCAGGCCCGGAATCGAAAGTCCTGTGCCTCCGTTGACAATCGGCAGAGGATCAACCCCGTCGCGCGTGGCGATGAACTGCTCCCACCAGTCGCGCGGCGTGCCCGTCGCCAGCATGGGATTCTGTGGCGGCGGGCTCACCACCGTGTCGCTGCCGGTGATGTCCTGCAGCAGATACGGGATCGACAGGTTCGCCGGCAAGTTGACGCCGCTGGGCAAGGCCGGCGTGAAGTTCATGTTGAAGATGTCGGGCTCGCCGACGAGTCCCGCCACGATGTCGGGATACCGCAGCGTATTCAGGTTGATCTTTCCCGGCGTGCGGAAGAAGCCGAGCGACCCGTTGATCGAGCCCGCCGCGATCTGGTACGGCGCCACGTAGACCGAGGGCTCGTCGATTCCGCGGTGCGAGCGGGTCGGCACCTCCAAAAATCCGAGCGCCCGGAACCAGCGGTTTTCGGTGAGGTCGCTCGTGCCGCTCGGATTGTTCGGATACGGATTTGTCTGGTCTCCCCCTTCCGGGTGTTGCAAGCGGAAGCCCGCCGTGCCGTAGCCGGGGTAATGCAGTCGCGGAAAAACGGTCGGATCGTTCGGGATGTAGTCGGCTCCCACGAGCAGCTCGGGCGCGTAGTTGGGCGGTGTCGCCGGCAACGGTGTCGGCGCCAACACGGTCGTTCCCGGCTCGGGAACGCGGGACGCCATCACATGAGTCATGCCCGTAAACATCTGCGCGGCAGGGCCGGCAGTCCAAGTCAGCTGACCATCGCCGACAGTGGCTCCTTGACTTGTCGGCCACGTCGGCTCGCTGCCGCCGCTAGTGCCGCTGGTCGCGCCCGTGCTGGCGCTTGAACTTGTGCAGACGAAAACCAGCCCACCCACGCCGGTTGCCCCCGGTACGCTTGGGGGCTGAAGAGGAACGATCATGCTTCCTAAAGCATATGTCGCATTGGGGAACCACTGCGGCGTCTGTGGCTGGCCGTAGAGCGGGATATTGAACAGCTCGCCGATCGAGGTGAAATCCCGGTCGTAATGCGGCTGGTAGAGCGGATGCGGCGCGATGGCGTTCGCCGTGCCTCCCGGATTTGTCCCCGGATTGAAGCCGGCCGCATCATTATCTTGCCCCAAGCTGTTCCCCTGCCACAAGCTGGTCCCCGTAAACGTGGGCGGCGTCAGCGTGTTGGCGCCGCCATTTCGCGGATACAAGACGGCCGACGTCGTGACAAACGGGCCGTTGGGCGTTGTCGGATTCGTGGTCGTCGGGTTGAACGGGTTGAGCTGATAATCGTGGTACAGAGGCTGCGACCGTTCGGTGCTCACGTTCGGGCTCGTCGCGCCCGGCTATTGAACGAATACGGGTAGTAGGAGGTCCCGGCGGCCTGGTAGGCCGCTCGGGCGGTCGAGTTGTAGTAGCCGCCGAGCTGGCCCTGGAGTTGGACCGAGAAGTCGCTGGCAACGCCGGTGATCTTGAGTGCCATCACGTTGACCGGCACGTCCATGTAATCGACGGTGATCCAGGGATTGTCCGCCGCCTCAGCCACCTGGTTGGTGTCGGAGGGGAGAATTACCGCCCGGTTCAAGTCGGCCCGCCGCCGCAATTCGATTCGCAGAATCAACGGCGCCGTGCTGGGCAGCAGGTTCACGCCCGTCGAGTCGTTGAACTGCGTCAGTTGCGCGCCGGCAGCGATCGGCGTGCTCGAGACGGCCGTGCCGTCGGCGTTGGGCGACGTCGTGTTCGGCGGCACAATCCAATAATTGTTGACCTGGTTGGGATCGATCAGGTCGAGCCCGTTCGAGGCCGGCGCGAGAATCGTCGCATTTCCGAACCAGGGAGAGGCCACCGTTGCCGTGGGACCAGTGCCGTAGGCGGCCCGCGGGGCAATGGGATACATGTAGTTAAACGTTGTTGAATTCGACTGGGTTCCCGGCGTCCCCGTCGCGTCGTTCGGATCGATCACCATGTAACTGGGGGCTGGGATCGCGGGATTGGCCGGATTCGGGTTCACGACGTTGTACGGAGGCCCAGCGATGGCAAGATTCGCCTGAGGCGTCCCTCCCGAGCCAATCATGCCGCCGATCGTCAGACGGGGACTTGTTCCCCCCGTGCTCGAGCCGGCCGCCAAGGTCGGCAGCGTGCTCGAGCCTTGCACGTTGGAACCGACCAGGATCATTCGCATTTCACCCGACGTCCCGACTCCCGTCCCGTAATAGGGGGACAGGGCCGTCATCACGGGCGACTGTTTGACGGTGATCTGCCACTGCGCGTTGTTGAAGTTGATGGGAGTGGGACCGACATTTTCCAACTCCGTGTAGAAAAAGCTCCATTGCCGCGAGAGTGTTGGACTATTGTCCCACTGGATGTCCGGATGTCCCTGGGCCTTGCTGGTCAACGAGCTGATGCACGGCTGGTACAGGGTGACCATCGACTCGTTGAGGCAGATTTGTTGCCGTTCGACGCCGTAAACAATGCCCCGATCGAGCGGGTGCGTCGTGATGATGGGATCGTGCGTCGAGTCGTACGCGTTGTCGTCCAGGTTCCAGCCGTCCGACAGGTCCTTGTCGTACTCGAAGACCGTAATGTTGCTGTCGGGGTCGAGCGCGTCGACCAGGTTGACGGCGAACTGCGCCATTTCTGCCAACTGGTCGTCGGTGTAGAGCGGACGTATGCCGGTCGTCGTATTCGGCTGGTTCGGCGTGTCCGCGTAATTGAGCGCGTCGACGGGCGTCAGATTCGGCGTGTCAGCCCCGCCCCCCGTCAGGTAGAGCAGCGTGTAAATGTCGCGCGCCATCCGCTGCCGGTCGTACCGGGCCAGCCACTCCTGATTTGCCAGATAGGCCGCCGAAGGAGAGCCTCCCGACGATCCCAGTTGCTCAGGCTCCGAAATCCAGTTGACTTGTGGAATCGTGATGCTGGGGCCGGCCGACGGGAAGGGAGTGATCGGCGTGTTGGCAAACGTGCTCACCGCGGTCGACGGGTGCGGCGTCAACGGACGGAAACGGAATTGATAGATCGGATTGCCGTTGGAATCGGTCCCGTTCTGAAACATCTCAGTGAGCCCGTTGACGCTCAACAACCGCTGCGGCTGGATCAGGTTCGTCTGCGGCAAGGCCCCGATGGTGTAAGGACCGGTTGCCGGATTCGAACTCAGGTTCGGGTTCGCCAGCACCTGCAGCAGGCTCGAAACGGCCGTGCGCATGGGATACGCAAACGTATTGTTCGGCGTTGCCGTTCCAGAAGCCGTCGTGGTCGCGTCGTCGATTGCGTTAGCGTAGGGCGTAATGGTGGTGTAGGGAGGCAGGTTCGGCGCGAGGCTGCCGTTGGTCCCGACAAAGTTCGGCGGAAAGCGGAAGGGGCCGGCTCCCGTCGCTCCGGTGCTCGTGTCGGTGAATTCCCACAACCGCCGCGCGTCATAAGGTCCCGCCCCGCCTGTCGTGTCGGGGCCGAAGAACTCTTTGCCGAATGACTTCAAGTCCCAGCTTGTGGAGGTGAACCGCTGGCGAATGAGAGCGGCCCGCGCGTTGGCGACGAAGTCGAACGGCATCAGCGATGGGGTTCGTCCCGGACTGCCCAGTGCGCTGAAATCCCCGCTGCTCAACTGGATGGCATTCTCCGAGGCGCCGAAGATGTTGTCGTTGGGCTGCGTGGCGGCCGCGAACGGTTCCGTCCAGGTTTCGTCCGGCTCATCGACGAGGAGCTTGGGACCGCCCCCCGGCACGAGCGCCGCGCTCAGCACGTTGGCCCAGCCGACAGTCGGAGCAATAAAGAACTGCGAGTAGGCGGGAAACTGTTCGTTCCCCATGGGTGCGGTCGTGGTGGCGCCCGGCAGCAGTTGCCGCAGCTTCCCCTGCGTTCCCGTCACCCAATTGCCGCCCGCGAAGAAATCGATAGGCTGGACGAAGGCGGGGTGAAACACGCCTTGCGCGTCGGTGAAGGTTCCACTTTCGAGCTGGTTGTTGTTGTCGTCGACGCCCGACGTTCCCGGCAGCGGGAACGGATCGCTTGGTGCGCTCACGCCGGCGCTCAGCGTGCTTCCCGCCAGGATGGCGGCGACATTCGGGTCGAGCCGTGTCACGTTTTCGCCCCAGCGGCCCACGAAGCTCGAGCCAGTTACTGTGGGAGGCGTGCCGGCGGCCAACTGCGGCCGGCCGTTGAGCAGGTTCCAGATCTCCATGTTGGCGAGCTCGTAGCTGAGGGTCCCCGAAGTGGCGTCGAAGTTGTTCGTGGGGTTCGATCCGCTGCCAGAGGGCCGGAACAGCAGCGTGTATTGCTGCAAGGCCGAGGTGAGGGCGGCTGAAGAGCCTGGGAAGTCGAGGCTTCCCGCGACGGGCCGCGCGTCGAGCGCCCACTCGGGATTCACTTCCGAGGCGCTCACGCCATGATCGGACGTGGAGAGGAACGCCGGGTTGTTGCCTCCGGCAAAATTGTTGGGCACGGGGATTTGCGCCGCGGCTGCCCGATTGCCATGTGTGTTGAGGTTAAACAGGGAGTCGGCATCGATGATCTTGATCGCGCCCAAGGCGACAAATTGGTTACCGCTCGAATCCTGCATCAAAGGGAAGCCCCAGTCGATGTAGCGGGCGTCCGGAATGCCGTCGTTGTCCGTGTCGACGTCGTAACCGATGTTGGTGGGACCGATTGCCGTCCAGGTGACGCCGCCGTCAGTGACCGTCCCGCCGGTCGTCGTGGGCCAGGCCGGCGGCGTGGTGCCGCTCGTTCCCGCCCCCCCCGTTTCGACCTGGAAGATCTGCCCGTTCGGCGGAATGGGCATGACTTGGGCGTTGACCACATACGCCGTACTCGCCTGCCAGGCCGTCCAGACCCCCTCTTGAATGGCGGGCCCGCCGTTCCAGATAGGCGTCAGCGTATTATTTGGGGGATCGCCGGGGATCGAATACGGAATCAGCGCGGTCCCGATGCCGGACGTGTCCGGGTTGACGCCCGTCACGAAACGGTACTGGCTGGTCACGTTCCCGGTGCTATCGATCGCACGGTGCCACGTGTTCGGATAGACCGTGTAGGGAGCGGTCAGAGGCGACGTGTACCACGAGGTCGTCGGCACGTTGGCCAGGTTGCGCAAGAGCATCGGCCGGTGGTACGACGGTGTAATCACGCGCACCGGGGCATTGGCGACCCCGTTGGGCACCAGCGTGTCGGACGCCAGGAAGGCGCTGTTGATGTCCGGATAGGTGAAATTCGGATCGGGATCCGGATAGCTGATGCCCGTTTTGGGAAAGTTATTCAGATCCAACGACGTCACCGCCGTCCACGTCACCGTATTGTCCGTAACGGTCGAGCCGGCCGAAGACGGAAAGCTGGGCGCGGAACCCGAGGAGACCCCGGCGGTGGTGGCCACGTAAATCAGTCCAGTCGCCGCACCCGGGGGGGTCACGAAGGAACCCGTGACGTACGTCGTATTGGCCTGCCACGGAGCGGCGGCGGCCGGCGAGAGATTCATGAACGCGAAGGCCCGGTTGTCGAGTTGGATCCCCGTGCCGTCGTCGGGGATGCCGTCGAAATTCTGATCGACGCTCGGAGAGTTTGTCGTACTGTTCCAGATTAAGTTGACGCCAAACCCGTTGTAGGGCGCCAGGTCGCGGCCGAACATCGTCGGTACCAGCGCCTTGTTTCCGCCATACATCGCGGTTTGTTTTTCGATTGCCGTGGGACCGATGGTCACTTGCCGCAGGATGTCGTTAAAGAAGGCGTTCGGATCGAGTGTGGGGGTGAGATCCTTGGCGGTCCGCGAGTTGGCGAAATAGGTCGCGCTCTGATTTTCCTGCGAAGTGAAGCTGAGCGCGAAGAAGCCGATTAACGCCAAGAGCCCCAACAGGGCCAGCACGATGATGATCACCGTGCCGCGCCGCTTGATCGAGAAGCGTCGCCACCGCTGAGTCAGCCGGTTACCAACTCGGGTAAAGAGAGAATAGGTTTTCATGGGATTTCGGACCTCATCAGGTCTTGGCCGCGGCCCGTGCGGCATCTACTGTGTCAGCGACTGGACGATGGTGACCTGCCGCAAAAGGTTTTGAGTGGGATTTAGATATTTCACGGTGATCTGGATGGCCTGCACGGCCGCCGGCGACTGCACCGTCCACGTGACGCCCCCGTCCGTGATTGTGGTCGTGTTGACTTGATCGCTGAGCGAGAACGGATTTGTGGTGCCAGAGGTTCCACCGGTCTTGCACAGGTAGACATTGCCGTTGGCCGTGTCTCCAGTTGCCGGGTTCGCCGGAGAGGCTGAGTACACGAGCTGGCCGGCGACGTAAGCCGTACCGGCAGCCCAGGGGATTGAGCCTGGCGCACGCGGCCGGTAAGGCGCGGGAGCGTATGTGGGAGGCAAACCGGTCGTTGGGTAAGCCGCATCGTACTGCCGGGTCAGATTGTCGAAATCGAAATACCGGTACCAAGTATCGAAAACGTTGTTGTAGTTGAACGTCGCACCATTTGAGGTATAGGTATACGCAGGCGCCCAAAGGCCGCCTCCGGGAACCGCGTAACCCGTCTGAATATTCGGCCCATAAGCAGGAAAAATGTTATTGGACTGCTGAAAGTCGCCGGTTGCCACGACCGTCGGCGGTGATCCGGTCGTATTCGGGAATCCGACGTCCGCGAAGGCCCCTCCGGAATCGATGATGCCATTGCGATTTAAATCGTTGCCAGCCGTTTCCAAATAGTTGTTGTCCCAGATCTTCACGTCGAAGCTGATGACGTTGGTCGCGATGATGTCTTCGCCGCGGCGCGGCCCCCCGGCAAAGGAGACCTCCGACGTGGGCGGATTCGTGTTGAGCAACCACATCGTGTAGGAATTCGAATCAAGCCCGAGCGTGGCCCCGGAACCCATCGGAGAGACGCCCGTCCCGCCAACCACCGGCAGCGCGCCGGGGAACTGAAACGCGACGTTGGAGGTCTCCTCGTCGGTGTACCGCCCGAAAAAGACGGGCGTGGCGCTCGTGATTGTGTTCGATTGGCCGTTGTAGGGCAGCGCGTATTCGCGCGGCGCCGTTGGCGGTCGGTCCGGGGCCCGTGGTGTTGTAAACCTGGTCGAAACCGAAGCGATTGTCGGGACGGCCGATGGGGAGCGAACCGGGATTGATGTTCGCGAGCGAAAGTTCCGGCGACGTGGTGGCCAGAAACTGGACTCCCGGCGACGCTCCCAAGTTGATCCGGGCTGAATAGTCGAAGTCACCCCAAAACGTATTCGCGTAACCCGTAGGGGGATAGGCGACTCCGATTAGATTTGTTCCAGCCACATCCTGCGCCAATGGTTGTGAAGTAGATGTTCCGGGCGGGTTTATGCCATAGTCATACGGAGTGCGAATCAACAGCACGCGGCGATACAAATTGCCATGACGTAAGAAATAGCAGACCTCGGCCGATTGAGAGGCGCCGGTACTATTCGGAGTCGCGTTGGCAGGATTGATCGTTTCGGTCGCGGCAGGCACCAGGTACGACATTACCGCGTCGTCGCCGTCGGGCTGATCAATGGCAGACACGACCGGGGTCCAAGTGCCGGTTCCATCTGTGTAGGGTCCGGCGCCGTCCCAGCTCGGCTCCGTGGTGCCGCTGGTGAACCCCGCGCCGTTGTTCTTATAGATGGATCCGGTCGGCTGCGACGTTGAGCTCGTTCCCGCCGGCCGCACATAGGCGCCCGCGGCGTAGGAAGTGCTGGCCTGCCAGGGAAGGGGCAGATTGGTGGCGAGGCCATAGATCTGCCCGTTGTCGTTTGGATTGTTTGAAGGGAGGAACTGCGTGAAGACAGTGAACTGCAGGACGTCATCGGTGTCGTCGAGCGGATTGTTTTCCGAGTAGTAGAAATAACCCAGATTTGTGGTGTCGTACGGGAGCGCCGACATGTTCGGATGGTAAGGGGCGAGATACTTCATGCTCCGCGCCTGCAGATCGGTCTTGAGGACGGTCGTCAGGATGCGGGCCGTCTGGTCGTTTTCTCCGATCCCTTTCTGCCGCGTGACGAAGTCGCCCGTGATCTTAAAGATGCTCGCGAACATGGCCATCATGATCATGGTCAAGGCCAGCGTGACCATCACCTCGATAAGAGTGAAGGCCGAGCGAGGTCTGTGATTCGTCGCGGAACGCATCATTGGAACCATCACTTGAGCGGAAGGGGAAAGACGTCCACGACGCCGCGCATGAAGACGGCGCCGAATGTTTTGGACGTCAGGACGTCGGCCGATGGCCGGGACTGGTCGACGAACACCTGCACCGTGCTGCCCGTATCGTTTGTGACGTTCAGGATCCGATACCAGCGGCCGAAGTACGCGTCGAACAAGAACGCTCCCTTTTTGATGAAGGGCTTGGTTCCGCTGTACGAGATCGTGAACGGGGTCTGCACGCCGTCAACGCCCGTCGCCTGGAAGACCTGCTCGTCGGTGGCGACGAGCGGACGGTGGAAGAAGACCGTCGCCTCGACATTCGAGGTCCCGCCGCCAGAGCTGGGCATGACCGTGAAGAGCCACGTATAGCGCAGCTCCTGCGTCTCGACCCGCGCCGCGACCG
Organism: uncultured Planctomycetaceae bacterium; assembly: GCA_963833105.1. Classification (GTDB taxonomy): domain Bacteria; phylum Planctomycetota; class Planctomycetia; order Planctomycetales; family Planctomycetaceae; genus DASPSM01. The sequence continues at coordinate 121,054 of CAWHWU010000022.1, read as the reverse complement.
GCGTGAACGTGCCGGTGAGCGGGTCGTTCGCCGACCATGTGACAGTGGGTGAGGCGATGCCCGTGATAATTCGCGTCTGGCTGATTTTGCCCGTCGCGTCGATCAGGACGACCCGCGAGATCGTATAGGGGGGCGTCGCCGTCCCCAGCGTCGCCGGCGTGGTAAAGGTCACGCTACTCAAGTCGACATTGCTCAAGGTGGCCGTATTGGCGGTGGAGTTGGTGACGGCGGCCCGCGCTTGTTCCACCCAACTGTCGGGCAGATACGCCTGCAGCGAGGCGGAGATCGCGTTGGAGACTTCGCCGTTGAAGCGGGGGATCGCGTTGGGATCGACCGTTCCGGCGTTGTTGCCCAAACTCGTCTGCAGGGGCGAGCCTAAGGTGTACCAGCCCAGCGGATCGATGACGAATCGCGCAGGCGGAAAGGCGATCGGCACCGTCGGGATATTCTGCGCGATCTGCACCGTCGTCCACACCACCGATCCATCGGTGGTTGTTCCGCCGACGGTCGTGTTCCACGTCGGTTGGACCACTCCTGAAGTTCCCGTCGTCGTGCACAGAAAACCGATGTTCGTGTAATTGGTATTCACGAGCATGTCGCCGTTGGTGCCCCCCTCGGATGCCGTGTAATTGGGAGTTGCGTTCGAGTAGGCCGTCAATGCCTGCCAACGGAGCAGGAGCCGCGGATTGAAGTCGATCATCGATTCGGCGTTGTAGCGAAGGATCGTGCCGTTGGTGAGATTTGTCGCCTGCACGGCGCGGACGAAAGCGAGCGGCAAGAGGGCGATGACGCCCAAAATGCCGATGCCGGTCACCATCAGCGACATCAGCACTTCGACCAGGGTCAAGCCGGAACGGCCGGTGGGCGCTTGCGCAGGACTTGCGGCCGGCGCGTCCCGGCCGCGTGCGTTGTCGAGAGCGCCAGAGGGCCCTCGCCCGTCGTCGTGTGTACTGGGGTCGTCATGTTTTTCATTGCGTCACCTCGCCGATCTCGGCGAGGCGGAACGAATCGTAGCCCGAGACAGTTCCGGAAGTCAGTGGCGTCGACACATCGACGGGATGCGTGGTGACGCGGCCGGTTGCCGTCGCCAACGAGACGATCAAGTTTGCTTTCTTGACGAATGACTGCCAGATCACCTGGTTGTCGGTCACGTTCTGGTTCGGCTGAGTTGGCCACGTGGGTGCACTTCCTCCGGATTGTCCCGTCGTTCCACCCGATGTGACCTGAGTGCAACGAAATGCGATAAAACTCGAGGGAGTGGGAACAATGACATTGCCGGGCTGGTAGGCGGTGTTTGCCTGCCAGGGTGCGTTGAGTTGAAAGCGCAAGAGCGACGGCGTGGTCAGGCTGCTGATCTGGACCGCCGCAGTTGTGTCGGCGATATCCGCGAGCACGAAGTGAATCCGCCCGTCGGACGCCACCGGACCGGTCACCGTGCCGCCCGGTGAAAAGAGAACGTCGAACGTGCTCGACGCGGTGGGGGCGGGCCATTCCTTGGGCAGGATGCTCGTCCGTAGGTCGATCACGATATTCCGCGGCAGCGATCGCGGTTGCTCGCTCGGCAAGATGGCGGGCGCGAGTTGCAGCGTGTATTTGAGCCCCGTGGCCGGCAACGTCAACCCCGCCGTCGATGTCGTCGATGTAATTGCAAATTGCGTCGGCTGGTTTCCGGTGAACGTCGTGGCAGCGATCGTCAGGAAGCCAATATTCCCCGTGGCGTTCGTGAGCTGGATCTGAGTTCCGTTGGTCAACACGCCGCGGGCCCAAAGCGCCTGCCAATTCGTAAGCGTTTGTGCGTTCTCAGGGACGATCGTCCCCGCCAACGTCACGACAGGCGTCGTTTGAATGTCGATCAGTTGGTTGTCCGTGTAGTTGGTCGAAGCGCCGACGTAAACGAAACTGCGGACAGTGAAGGGGTCGGCCGCATCCGGAATAAAACGCACGCCGCGGGGCTGGCCGGCGTAGATGGCCCGGTCGCGCAGCCGGCCAGGTACGATTGCAATTCGCGCGAGCCGCTCTTCAGCCGGTCGCTGTCGAGCGTCGTGTTGACGAGCCGGATCGTGATCGTCGCGAGAATCAGCAGGATTGACATCGCGACCAAAAGCTCGATGAGCGTGAAGCCGGCGACGCGTCCCCGCAGGACGCGGAAGGATTCTTCCGGCATTTTTTTTCGTCGAATGTGCGCTGCTTCGTGCATGGTCGACGCTTTCAGGTCACTGCTGATGGTTAGTGAGGTTGTCGGTCAGCGCATTGCGGGCGAAACCCGAACTGTCGGTCGTGTCAAATTGCGGCTGCGCGAGCGTGCCGAAATTCGTCGTGTCGTAGGGCTCATACAGGCCCAACGCGCCGTCGGTCCCGCAGGAGACAATCAGCGGGACGTGGTACGTTGACCAAGTGTGGAACGTCGCGGCGCCGGATTCGTTGATATACGTCGATGAAGCAATGCCGTTCGGATCGTCCGAATCGACCGTCAGCGGATCGAGGGCGGCCGTCCACGTGATATTGCCGTCGGTTGCGGTCTGCGCGCCCACCGCCAGGGCCGAGGACCAGGTTGGTTCCGTACCTCCGGACGTCCCGCTCGTGCCGGTAACGCCAGCCTGGTACATCATCACGTCGCCGGGAGGCCCCAGTGGCACGGTCGCGGGCTGAATGAACTGGCCGGCCGCATAATTGGTGTTTTTCGTCCATTGGAAGAGGGGCAAGCGAGGCATGGAGCGGACGAGCAGGCTCGCCGGCGTCGGCGCGGGGCCCGGGCCGAGGTTGTTCCATCCGGCCGTGGTGACCGTCGCGCTCGAGGGGGCCGGACGGAACAAACGCGTCGGCCAGCGGTAATACCGTAACGGCTGTCCCCAGGCGTCCACGATTTCCATCATTCCGTCGCCGTCGGTGTCGGCCACTTCCACGCCTTTGAGGTCGGCGGCCGCCGGTGGCTCGGTGTCGAACACGGCCGCCTGCGTCAAAATGAGATATAGCAACGCGGCGCTTTCGGTCACCTGTTTGTGCACGGACGTGTTGTAGGCGGGAAGATTCGTCGCCTCCTGAAAATTCTGCGGAAAGGCGGTACGAAACGCGTATTTGGTCGCGAGCAATTTGTACAGCAGCGGGTTCTGCGTGTAGACACCCGCAAACGGCGAGCTTACGACGTAGCTCGCCGCGTTGTTGCCGGCCAGCGTGTTTTGCGTATTGATCCAACGGACGAAGCCGTTGATGCGGTCGTTTAGGAGTTCGTCGACCTTCTTGATCGTCGCCTGCGTGGCGGCGACTTTGGAGGCGTTGCCCAGCCGCGGCAAGACGACGACGATGGCCGCCGTCAAAAAGGCGATCAATCCCAAGACGATCAGCACTTCGAGCAGCGAAAAGGCGCGGAGCCGGCGGGGCACGGTTGGCGTCGCGCGTCCGCAGATTGGACGTCGCAGGCGAAACGCCTTTTGCCAATCACGTCTGTTCATGGTGCCACTTCCATGACCTGGGACCTCTGAACGCCAGGCGATCCGGGGCGCCTCGCGGCGTTCGCGACATTATTAGGGCGCCAAGGTTCCCGGTGAGAAATTCGTGATATTGTCCCGCTCGACGGCGCACGATCCGACGAGCAGGGTGTTCGCGGTGGCCGTCTCGTACTCGCCTCCCACGCCGTATTGCTGGTCCCCGCCGGGGGAGATGATCTGGTACGAATTGGCGTTCCACGCGGGCGAGGGCGTGGCCGTGTTTGCCACAAGTGAGGGCGAAGTGGAGGACCAGTAACTCACTGATCCTTGTCGGTAGATATCGAGAAATGTCTGGCCCGGGGCATTAGCAGTTGACGGTGTTGCCCCGACGAGTTCGGCGAGGTTGTACCCCTGTCCGCCGTAGCTGCTGAGGTAGAGGTACGGCTGAGTCTGGCCGCTGAGCGTATCGAGATAGGCGTTCATCGTGTGCTGCGTGCCGCCTGAGGGGGTGTAACGGATCAATCGCGACTTGTCGAATTCGGAAAAACTGATGCGGTTGCTGCCGCTGCGGTTGAAGGGATCGACCGGGTTTTGCGAAAAACCCATCGGAGGGCCTCCCGCGGCGGACGGCGAGTTGAGCGTGGGCATTCCGAATAAGAAGAAGACGAGGCATTCAGAGCCACTAATGGTGATGCTGTCGGTCGTCGTGCCGTTGCCGTTGATGTCGATGGCGTTGCTGGTTTCATTGGCGTACGTGAAGTCGAATTGCGGCCAGATTTGTCGGATGAGGCCCATGGAACGCGGATCACTGGCCCAACCGGTGTTGGGCGCGGCGATTGTCGTGCCCTGCTCATACAGCGTAATGCTGCTGGGCGGCTCGACGCCGAAGCGTTGTTTGAACGCGGAGATGCCGGCGGAGAGGCTCTGAATATCGGCGGCAACCTGGGCGTTGTGGGCCCGGATGCTGGCGGAGCTGGCGACCGTCAGGATCAGGCTCGCCAGGATGGCGATGATGGAGATGGCAATCAGCAGCTCGAGCAGCGTGAAGGCGAGCCGCAGAGCTTGTTCCTGGGAACGGCCAGGGGACGAGGGCCACTGGTGAGCGGCGGGGGTACGCGAGCTTTGCATGGACGCGGCTCCTTGGACGCTTGCTGGAAACGGCGGGCAAGCCTTCCGCTTCCCGATTTTCAGACGGCCTTGTTTTTGGACCTGAATTGAACCACGGTTTTCACGGATACAGGAACACACCGAGCGGGCCGGGCGGGTGCGCGTCGGCTACTCGTAAATGGCCCGGGTTGCGGACCTTTCGTCAAATCGCGTTTAAAGGTTAGGAATCAGGCAGCAGAGACAGGGACTTGTCCCCTTGGATGCCGCTGGCATCCTTGCGACAAAGCCCCTAGTCCTCCGCTTCAGCTCAAACTATTCAGCAGCTTGATCAGCGGCATGAACAGGGCAATGACGATGAACCCCACGATCAAACCGAGGATGACGACCATGATCGGTTCCAACAGGTTGATTAACCCTTCGACGAGGACCGAGACTTCCTCGTCGTAGACGTCGGCAATCTTGTAAAGCATCGTGTCGAGCGCGCCGGTCTCTTCGCCGACGTCGACCATATTCACCACGAGATCGTCGACGATGCGGGCCTCTTTCAAGGGAATCGCCATCGATTCCCCCTCGCGGATGGCCGCGTAGATATTATCGAACGCCCGGCGGAAGACGGCGTTGCCCGCCGTGTCGCGGGCGATGATCAGCGCCTCGAGAATCGGCACGCCGGACGAGATCAGAGTGCCGAGCGTCCGTGCCGTACGGGCCACGACCGATTTTTCGACGATCTTCCCGAGGATAGGGATCTTGAGCATGATCTTGTCAAGGATGTATTCCCCGGTCTTGTTCTTCTTGATGATCTTGATCAGGAGCCAGAAGCAGATCGGGATAGCCGGAATGAGGTAGAAGTAGTTGCACACCCAGTCGCTCACCGCGATGAGCGCGATCGTAATGCCGGGGAGCTCGATGCCGAAGTCCTGGAAGATCTTTTTGAACTTCGGAATGATCCAGTACATGATGAAGCCGACGATGCCGGTCGCGACCGTGATGACGGCGACCGGGTAGATCATAGCTCCCTGGACTTTGCGCTTGAGGCTTTGCGAGCGCTCTTTGAATTCGGCAAGACGCTGCAGAATGATTTCGAGCGCACCGCCCGCCTCGCCCGCCTTGACCATGTTGACGTACAGGTTGTCGAAGGCCTTGGGCTGCTTGCCCATCGCTTCGGAGAGCGTGCTTCCCGATTCGATGTCTTCGATGACCCCGATCAGTGAGTTCTTGAGAGGACCGGGCTTGGACTGCCCTTCGAGAATGCGAAGGCTGCGGAGAATCGGCAGGCCGGCGTCCTGCAGGGTCGAGAGCTGGCGCGTGAACGTGCACAGCTGCTTGGGACGCACGCCGCCGATGGCGAACGTCGTCTTTTTGCGCCCCTGTTGTTTTTTCTTCTGCTCGGAGGCGGTCTTCGTCTTGCCTTTGGTCGTCCGGCCCTTTTCCTGAATCTTGGTGACGAAGAAGCCCTTTTCCTTGATCTTTTGCTGGGCCTCAGCCTCGGAACCGGCGTCGATCGTCTCTTTGATCTCCAGTCCCGTGTTGTCCATGGCCTCGTACTGGTAGGTCGGCATCGTCTTTCTCCGCCGGTTCTGCCCACGGACCGCCGTCCGTGGGCTTCAGGTTATTCCACGTCTTCCATCACCGTCTCACGAACGACCTCGTCGATCGTCGTGACGCCGTCGAAAATCAATTTCAATCCCGCTTCGCGCAAGGTTGTCATTCCCTGGCTGCGGGCAAAATTGCGGATGTCGTCCACCGACGCGTCAGAGGTGATCATGTCGCGGACGTCGTCGCTCACTTCCAGCAGTTCGTAAATTCCGGTCCGCCCCTTGTACCCCGAGTTGTTGCAGCGGGCGCATCCCTTGCCGTAATAAAAGCTGTATTGCCGGGCCTGCTCGATGGGGAGCTGAAGCTCCATCAACAATTCGTCGCTGGGCTCGAATTCGGTGCGGCACTCGGTGCAGATTTTCCGCACGAGCCGCTGGGCCAGGATCGCTTCCAGCGTGGCGGTGATCAGGAACGGCTGCACGCCCATGTCGCGAAGCCGGGTGATCGCCGTCGGCGCGTCGTTGGTGTGCAGCGTGCTGAAGACCAGGTGCCCGGTGAGGGCGCTTTGAATGGCGATTTCCGCCGTTTCGTAGTCGCGGATCTCGCCCACGAGAATGATGTCCGGGTCGTGCCGCAGAATGGCGCGCAGCACGTTGGCGAACGTGACTTCGATGTCGGGATTGACCGGAACCTGGATCAGGCCGTCGATTTCGTACTCGATCGGGTCTTCGGTCGTGATGATTTTCGTGGAGATCTCGTTGAGCTCGTTGAGGGCCGAGTACAGCGTCGTCGTCTTGCCGCTACCGGTCGGGCCCGTCACCAGCACGATGCCGTTGGGATTGCGGATAATCTGACGGAAGCGGCGGAGCGTCGTCGCGTCCATGCCGATCTTGTTCAAGTCGAGCTGGACGACGGTGCGGTCGAGGACTCGCATGACGACGCATTCGCCGAACATGGTCGGCAGCACGCTCACCCGCAGGTCGACCGAGTTGCCCGCCGACGTTGAGTTCGATGCGTCCGTCCTGCGGCAAGCGGCGTTCGGCGATGTCGAGCTCGGCCATGACCTTGATACGTGTCGTGATGGCGTTGGCCAGGTGCCGCGGAGGCGGGACCATCTCGTACAACACGCCGTCGGCCCGAACGCGGATCTTGAATTCATCCTCGAACGGCTCGAAATGGATGTCGCTGGCCTGGTCCTTGATCGCCAACAGCAGCACCATGTTGAGCAGTTTGCGGACCGGGGCGGCTGAGGCGATTTCCTCGTCCGAGGACAGGTCGAAGGAGCCGTCTTCGCTCGACTCCGCGTCGAGACCGGCCTCCTTGAGCTGGTCGATGACCTGCTCGATGCTGTCTTCCTTGTCGGCATAGTAGCGTTCGATGGCCTGCTCGACGTCGTGCAGGTTCGAGACGGCTCCCCGCACGTCGTAGCCGAGGAAGTTTCGCAGGTCGTCGAGCGCCGCCACATTCTGCGGATCGGCCATGGCGACCGTCAGCACGTTGTTCTTCAGCGAGACCGGCATGATCTTGTAGATGTCGGCCATCGTCTGAGGGACGATCTCCAGCACATTGGAGGGGATGGTCGTCTCCGCCAGGCTGACGACCGGCATGCCCCATTGCTCGGCCAAGGCCTCCGTCACCTGGACCTCGGTCACCAGGCCCATGCGAATGGCGACTTGGCCGATGATCTCACCGGCGCTCTGCTTCTGTTCTTCGAGAACATCCCAGAGCTGATCCTCGGTGAGATAGCCGAGGTCGACGAGGATTTGGCCTAAACGTCTTTGTGCCATACGATTCGGGCCGGATCAAAATCCAGGGGCCACAACGCTGGAACCAAGGTTACTGCAAAGTACGAATTCCGCGCTCTCGAACGAAGCCTGCGTCCCTATTCTCCAACGGGACCTGCGTCACTATTCTTCAACGGGACCTGCGTCCCTATTCGTCGTCACCGTCGTCATTTTCTTCACCCGTCTCTTCATCAAAGAGTCCGCGTTTCGCGCGCTCCAGCCGGGCCTTCAATTCGCCCGGATGGTTCGACTTCATGATGATGTCTTGTTCCTCGCACAAGCCATTCTTCCACAGGTTGAACAGCGCGTCGTCGAGCAGTTGCATGCCGAACTTGCGGCCCGTCTGGATCGACGAATTAATACGGTACGTCTTGTTTTCGCGAATCAGGTTGGCGATGGCCGGCGTCACCACGAGCATCTCGTACGCCGCCACGAGCCCTTTGGGCTTGCGCGGCAGGAGTGCCTGGCTCAAGATGCCGATGATCGACGTCGACAACTGCGTGCGAATCTGCTCCTGCTGTTCGGTCGGAAAGACGTCGATGATCCGGTCGACCGTCCCTTGAGCCCCGGTCGTGTGGAGCGTCGCGAAGACGATGTGCCCCGTCTCGGCTGCCGTAATCGCCGAGGAAATTGTCTCAAGATCGCGCATTTCTCCCACGAGGATCACGTCGGGATCCATTCGCAAGGCCCGGCGGAGCGCTTCGGGGAAGCTCGGGACGTCGACGCCGACTTCCCGCTGGTTGATCATCGATTTTTTGTGCGAGTGGTAATACTCGATCGGGTCTTCGATGGTGATGATGTGATGGTCGAGGTTTTGATTCATCCAGTTGATCATGCTGGCCAGACTGGTCGTTTTGCCGCTTCCCGTGGGACCCGTCACGAGAAAGAGTCCGCGGGGCCGGCAAATGACGTCCTTCACCACCATGGGCAGACCAAGCTGCTCGAACGTCAGGAAGTCGCGCGGAATCTGCCGTAAAACCAGGGCGATATGCCCGCGTTGCTTGAAGATGGCGACGCGGAACCGGGCCTTATCGCCATAAGCGAAGCCGAAGTCGGTCCCTCCGACCTCTTGCAGCTCCTGCTGATTGCGCTCGGGCGTGATGCTCTTCATCAGGGCCGTCGTATCCTCGGGCCCGAGAACTTTGGTTTCCAGGCGGACGAGACGTCCATGCCGCCGGACGCACGGTGGCTGCCCCGTGGTCAAATGCAAATCGCTAACACCTTCCTTCACGACTGTCTCGAGGAGCTTATCAATCTGGAGTGTTGCCATTAAATGCTCTCGTTGGCCGAGCCGCCGTCATTATTGGGCGTCTGCATCGCCGAACTCGTCACGGCGGCGGAAATTGCGCAATTGTGGTGGAATCAGAGAAGGATCGCGAACCGCCCCCAGGGGCGATTCCCCGCGACTCCCGATTCCAGGTGTAATGGGTCCTATTCACTAAACTTTTCGAGACGATAGACTTCGGTAAGCGACGTAATTCCTTGCAGCGCTTTGTCTTTTGCGTCTTCGACTATCGTCTTCATGCCGAAGAGCCGGGCTTGTCGACGGATGTTTTGCGTCGGTTCGCTGCGGAACGTCATTTCACGCAGGGTCGGATTCATGGTCATTAGCTCGAAAACAGCGAGTCGACCGCGAAAACCCGTATGCGAACAATAGTTACAACCTTTTCCCCGAACGAAAGTCGAAGCGGCCGCCAGATCGGGTGAAATGTCGAAGTGATCCAGCTCGGACTGATCGGGCTTGTAAGGTTCCTTGCATTTTGGGCAAACGACGCGGACGAAGCGCTGTGCCATGATGGCCATAACGCTCGAGGCGACGAGAAATGGCTGTACACCCATATCTATCAGCCGTGTGATAGAACTGGGGGCATCGTTCGTGTGTAGAGTACTGAAAACCAAGTGTCCAGTCAAAGAAGCCTGAATTGCCATGTCGGCGGTCTCCGCATCGCGGATTTCACCGACCAGGATCACGTTGGGTGCCTGCCGCAGCATGGCGCGAATGATCTTGTCGAACGACAGTCCGATTGACGCCCTGACCTCGACTTGGTTGATCCCCGGCAAGTAGTACTCGACCGGATCCTCGGCGGTAATGATCTTTCGGTCGGGGCGGTTCAGCTCGCCCAGTGCGCTATAGAGCGTGGTCGTCTTCCCGCTCCCTGTCGGGCCAGTGACGAGGAAGATGCCGTTGGGCCGCCGAATGATGTTCTGAAAGGTCCTGTACTTTTCTTCACTAAAGCCGAGGTTGCGGATACCGATACGGATGTTCTCCCGATCAAGGATCCGCAGCACGATCGCCTGGCCATGTTGGGTGGGAAGAATGCTGACCCGCATGTCGAATTCACGACCGGCGATGCGTGCCTTAATCCGGCCGTCCTGAGGACGTCGTTTCTCGGCGATATCCATGCGGGCCATGATCTTGATACGGGAGACGATCGCCCCCAACAGCCGGCGCGGGGGGCTGTCACGCTCGATCAGTTCCCCGTCGATCCGGTAGCGGATGCGGACCCGGTCGGCAAAGGGCTCGACGTGAATGTCGCTGGCCCGCATGCTGACCGCTTCACTCATCACGAGGTTGACCAGCCGGATGACCGGGGCGCTGTCGTCGTCGTCGGCGACCATCGCCTCGGCCGCTTCAGTCTCGGTAAAGTCGATGGCCGTTTCCGTAAACTCTTGCAGCATCGAGTCGACGGATTCGGTTTCGCTTTGCCCGTAATGGCGATTGATCGACGTTTGAATCGCGTCCACAGGAGCGATCGCCACTTTGATGTCGCGATTGAGGATGAAACGGAGCTTATCCAGGACTTCGACCGCCATCGGATCGCTGACGGCCACCAACAGGGAATCATCCTCTAAAGAGAGGGGAATCACCATGTTTTCGCGGGCAACGGACTCCGGAACCAGCTCGATCACGGTCGGCGAAATCTCGCGACCGTCGAGATTGATGAAGTCGTAGCCATAAGCTTCCGCCTGCGCCCTGGCGACCACGATGCCGGAGACATAACCGAGCCGCACTAGGGCATCGGGAACGCCGATACCCATGTTGGCGGCCATATCCTCGGCTTCGCCGAGCTGGTCCGTGCTAATGAGCCCTTGTTTGACGAGCTTTTGAAGCCAGTCGGCTGGCATGAATGACCTCGCGACCGACCGGCGGGCGAGTCTGGCCGCTTTTGCATCGGGAGGCACCTGCCTCGGGCAAATCGGCACCTGTCAGGACGCGCTGCCGGTCCACCGAAAAAACCGCTCAACCGCATTGCGACTGCAAGCGGAGAATCGTGCATTTTGCGGCCGGACTCCGTTCGGGCGAGATTTTCGTTCGAGAGGAACCGGGCGCCGAACGTACTGTACCGCTTGGAATAACGTCGGGGACGTGTAGCGCTTCGATTCTGATGGGCCGCGTTCGAAGAGTCAAGGATCTCCCCGCGTTGCGGCGTTCGAGCCGATCATGGTCCCGCATTATCGGGAAAGGGGGAAAATCCGCGTACTCACCGCTGCGGGCGACGTTCTTGGGCAAAGTTTGCAAACAAAAAGGGGCGGACACCATGTCCGCCCCGGCCATCGAAATTGAATTTCCCTCTGCCCGGTCGCCTCGTCACTGAGCGTCGAAGTCAACGCCCCGATAGAGAATCGCAGACTTTAGTGCTTTGCGCGACGGATTGATCGCGTCGCGCTCCGGCGGCCCGTGCTGTACATCGGCGGAGATATTGGCGAAGGACGTGCGATAGACCTCGAAGATCTGGGGATAGCTGGCCTCGAGATCTTTGAGCGAGACGTCCTTTGCGATCTCTTTGCCGTCGGTCGACCGGATCGCAAACGTCGGTCCTTTCACTTTGGCGGTCGATGAATAGACCACGAGAATCCCGCTCCGGCTCTTGAGCATCACGATCACCCGGCCCTTCGCAGGTGCGGAAGGGAGGCTGGTGGATTTGTCGCCTGCTGATCGCGCCTCGGGCTTCGGGTCGATTGGCGGTTTTCGCGCCACCCGCTTCACCTCATCTTTTTGAGCGGCGACGGTCTTGGCTCCGTTGCGCTCGCCGGTGAAGTCGAGCGACGTGGTTTTTCCATTGGCTTCCAGAGCGAGTGTTCCTTTGATCGTTCCTGGGGCGGCGCCCGTTTCGAGCCGGCCGTTGTAGACTGCTTTGACCGTCGTCCCATTGCGCTCGAATTCCACCGTCCAAGAAAGAGACGAGCCGTCGAGCTTGATTTCCTTCGCCTCATGCTCGCCGAAGCGGGTGCTTGTATAGGTTCCCTTGAGACTGCCGGCATCGGCCGTCAATTTGAGTTGCGGCTCAACCGTGTTGCCGTCCGGCGTGACGAACTTGAGCTTCCAGGTTCCCACGATGTCGTCGGCATCGATTCCCCGCCTGGCGACCCAGGCGAGCGGCAGGGAGCCGTCCTCGATCACGATCTCAATGCTGCCGTTGATCTCGTCTCCGCCGTGCCTTTTACCGTGGCTGAGCTTTCCTTTGAATTTCCCGTGGATCTTCTGATCGTTCCAGGACCCGTCGGCATCGAAGGAGACTTCGTTTTTGTCCACTTTGCCGTTGGCGATGGGAACGACGCGCCCCATGCGCTTGTAGGAGCCGGTGAGCTTGCCCTCTTTATAGTTAAGCGTGAGCACGCTCTGCGCTTCCTGCCCTTCCAATTCGCGGAGCCAAGTCCATGTTCCGGACGGGTCGATCCGATCCGACGCTTGGACGGAACCGACCTGCCAGGTGAGGACACAGACGAACGCGGCGATCCATGCCAAAGACCGAGGCGAGCTCATGGAAATCTCCCATGCTCAAAAAGAACCGTGCTGAAAAACGCCTGCCGAGAGGATGGCGCGTCCAAAATAGCCTGTTTTTCGGCCCCCCGACCGGACTCCAAAGCGTAGCTGAGCAGAGCCGGTGGGGACAAGAGCGAAGTTCTTGCGGTGCCCACGCTTCCCCTCCGTGGAAGGGTCTTGTTTGACCGATGGGATCGGGTAAACTGGGCGACGGCGGGGCTAAAAACCGCCAATTCAGGAACCCTGGGGGCAGGGTTAGTTGAATCAGGGTCCTCTCTTTTTGCTGATTGCCAATTTGGCGTCGAGCTGGCCACGTTTGCCGCGACCGTGGAGACGGACCCACTGTTTCTCTAACGCGGGAGAAGGGCATGACGTCGCATCGTCTGCCTTTGCGGACGGCGTTTCGCAAGGGCTTCACGCTGATTGAGTTGTTGGTGGTGATTTCGATCATCGCCGTGCTGGTGGCGCTGATCTCGCCGGCCGTGCAAAGCGCCCGCGAGGCGGCGCACCGCACGCAGTGCCTCAATAACATTCGCAACCTGGGGCTGGCCATCGAAAACTTCGCGACGGCCTCCAACAATCAACTTCCATTACTTGAGGACAGCCCCTGGACCGGCGGCACCCCGTGGTCCCTGACGAATCCGGGCTCGCGTTCGACGACTGGCAAGTCGTGGGTGGCGCAAATCATCGCGTATCTCGATCAGCCGGCGTTGGCACGAGAACTCACACAGGCAGGCGGAATCTTCAGCTCCACTGGAGTTCCTTTTACTGGCAAGGACGCTTCCGGGAATCCGATCCCCGTTCCGGTCTTTTCCACGCTGACGTGTCCCGACGACGTGAATAACAGCGGCGTCTCCGGCGGTCTCAGTTACGCGGCCAACGCGGGCTACATCAATGCGTGGAGTTGGGCCAATACGAATTCAATGACGCTCACGCAGCCCGATTCTGGCACAGGTGCGCACGACTCGACCATGCTGAGTTGGACGAGCATCTCGCCGCCAGCTTCCATGCTCCCGCCCCCGCCGCCCATGGTCCAGGGTGCCGGTGCGACCGGTCAGATGGTGAGCCGCTCCACGGGGGTTTTTTGGCGCAACGAGTTCGATGGATTCCACATGACGACCGATTTCATTCAGCGCGCTGACGGATATGGAAGCACACTTCTGCTCGCGGAGAATATCAACAGCGGCTTTTGGGCCGACTTCTCGTCCGCACGGCGAGACCTGCAAACCGGTTACATCGCCTTCGGAATCAGCGTCGTTTATGTGAGCCAGAACTACCGCTTTCCGGACCAGACCAAGCCGACCGGGATGTTCGGCACGGTCTACGGCAGCCAGAACTTCCTGGCGCCACAGCCCGGATGGGCGCTCACCGACGGTCCCGGAAAAAACGACGCGACCATCAATTCCAACCTGACGAGCGCCATCAACGGGCAATCTCCGCGACCGAGCTCGAACCATCCTGGCGTCGTGTTGTTCTGTTTTTGTGACGGACATGCTCTGCCGCTGTCGCAGAATATCGACATCCTGGTCTACCTTCGGGCGATTTCTCCCGCCGGGACCAATTGGGGTCAGCCGCCAATCGATGGAGATATCAAATGATCAAACAGTGCCGGCGCCCGCGTTTTGTGCTTGCGACTGAATTTCGTCCACGAGCGGCTCAATGAGCGAAACGTGCGAGGGGACATATAATGGGGTGGGCAACGGTCGCGACCAGTCCGCGGAATTCGGCTCGGCCTGCGTGAACCCATTGCGACTGTAAAGCTGGCGACACGCGGTATTCGCCTCCGTCGGCCGCAAGCGGCCCAGCATTGCTGTCTCTTTTTCTACGCGCCAGCCGCTTCGCCAGATGGGCCAGGAAGCTCTCCTCGATGCCCAATCCGAGAACGCGGCAGCTGAGCACGAAGTGCTCCAGGCAGTTTGCATGAAACCAAGCCGCGCCGACGAGGCCGTATTGCGTGAAACGGTCCTCGGCGTGCAGCACATAGAGTTCGCGGCCACTCAGGAAGAACTGATGGCATTGCTCAAGGGTGTAGCGTTCGCCGGTCGTATTAAACTGGTTCGTCTTGTTAAAAAGTTCGAGCGCCCGGTTCATTTGGAGATCTTTTGTGCTCCGCACCACTGACAAGGTGAGGCGCAGGCAAAGGGTCTTCAAGAATTCGTCGTGTGAAAGCTGCTTGCGGATTGTCTCGCGCTCGAGCTGCGCGCGGACCATTTCCGTCTTTTGGGCCGATTCGCTCGTGATCACGCTCCGCTGAGTCTCTGACGACCAGAGCAGAATTCGTTTGAGATAGTAGAGATTACGCCCCAGCACGCGCACGCCCGGCAAGGCCGCCTCGATGGCGGCGCGTTCGACCGGATTGTCGTCAATCATTACGGTGTTCTCGGGCCGCAGATTCATCTCCTGCAGGATCTCCGCCAGGTTGTCGGCCTTGCTGCGAAAATTGATCTTTCGCGGGGCGAAATCGGTCAGAGCAATCTGCCCCTGCACGATTTGATTCCAGTTGGAAACAATGAACTCCTCGTTGTTCTTGCTGACGATGGCCAGCAGAATGCCTCGCTTCTTCAAATAGACGAGCGACTCGAGAAAGCCCAACGGCCATCCCTCCATGACGCCGAGCGTGCCCTCGGCTGCCACGCCCCGCCACAGGGTGTCGTCCAGATCGACAACAACCAGCTTCACCGCATCCTGCTGGCGCAACGTGCGGTGCATGGCGAGGAGTTCGTGCAGGACCGCCTCAAAAAACTCAAGCCAGCGGGCGGAATAATGCTGCTGCATCGGCGCGGGCGGATTGATCCGGTTGAGGTCGTGATCGTGGTCTCCATCGCTGAGCGTAGTTCCGTGCGTGAAGGACCAGACCATGTCGTCCTGGCACGACTTCTTACCAATGTTGCTGGCGATCGAATCGACGTCCACGAAGTGGGCGTTTTCGTGCTGTGCGACCTGCGCGAACAGAAACATGTTGAGCCGCTCGACGAAGTGCACGATGTTGCGCAAGTCGTACCGCGGCTCGAACCGTCCACGCGGGTTCTGTTGGGGTACAAGGAATCCCAACACGAACGTGAGGAGCTTTTGTTCGACGTTCAGTCGCAGGACGTTGGAGAGATACCGCAGCAAGTAGTCCTGCGTCTGCCGCAGGAATTCCTCATGCTGCGATCCATCTTCCGGGAGATGAAAAAAAGCGTTCCCGAGAATGGTTCGCAGCGGAGTGTGAATGATTTGAAAATCGTATTGCGACGCCTGAGCCGCGGGTAGCTCCGGCAGAGGATCGAAATTGTTCACCAGAACGAAGTCGCCGCGAAAGGCGCTGTTGATCATCGAGGCGACCGGCGGGAAGGCTTCGGCCAGGCAGCCTCCCACGACCAGGAACCGCAAGGCCGAGTCCGGCGTGACCTGCAGATCGATCGGTGTCCGGTAGCGAGAGCCGTTGTGCTGAGCGAAGACCGACGGGTCGACGCCCTTCATCGGCATTGTGCGGGCCGGCTCCGATGGGGAGGCAGCTTCCATGCGTGTGTGAATCCAATCCGTTGTTTCAGACGAAGCGTTCGACGCGGCTAATGGTAATTCTCAGGCGGATTTTGAACCACAGGAGCCGCCGCCGCGAGGATCTCGGCTCGATTGCGATTCAAAGGGGGATAAATGCGCTGGCGGTTGATGATCTGCTTCGTCTGCTTGGCCGCCTCACCCCGCGAGACCACGTGCCGATCCCATCCCTCCGTGTAGAGGGCGCCCCATGGTCCCAGGTCAAGCACGGTCACGTACCAGCCGATCCGGAGTGGCAACATGGGCAACCCGAACAGATCGCAGACAACATTGTGCCCGGCGAAACGGCCCATCGGACGACCGTGCTGGCAGGACATAACCGAGTCGTGGCGGTCATCCATCATGCTGGCAGCGACGTCGCCGGCGGCAAAGACACCGGCAACCCCTTTCACGCGCAGGAACTCGTCGACCGGCAGTCGGCCGAAACGGTCTAGCTCTACCGGGAAAAACCGAGTCAGCGGGCTGGCCCGCATGCCGGCACACCAAACTACAGTCGCAGCAGGGATTTCCTCGCCCGACCTCAAAGTGAGCCCCGTCGGACCAACCGAGACGACTTCAATTCCCACCCGCGTTTCCACACCAAGCGATGTGAGAGCCTCCTTGATCACGGGCCGGGCCGACTCGCCCATGTCTGAGCCGACGTGCGGTTTGTGGTCGGCGAGGATGACGCGAATCGGCCGCTTCAGCCCGGAGCGTTCCAGAATGGTCCTCAGTCGTCCCGGCATCTCGGTCGCCGTCTCGATGCCGGTCAATCCGGCGCCCACCACGACGACCGTGAACTGTTCTGGAGATTCAG
The DNA here is from genome assembly GCA_963833105.1 of uncultured Planctomycetaceae bacterium. Lineage (GTDB taxonomy): Bacteria > Planctomycetota > Planctomycetia > Planctomycetales > Planctomycetaceae > DASPSM01. Next base: position 104,101 of record CAWHWU010000022.1, on the reverse strand, counting down.
GCCGGTTGGGCAGCGACTGCAAGTGGTCGTGGAGCTGGGCCGCGCCGGCATAGGTGTCGACATCGAAGGTATGGTCCGCCAGACCGCGAATGTTCGGTCGCACGAGCTGGCTGCCCGGGGCAAAGACGAGCCGATCGTAGGCCAGAGTCTGTCGGCCATTCGCCGTATTAACACGGATCGCCCGCCCGGACGGATCGATGCCGACGGCTTCCCCTTCCAATCGGCGGACGCCTACCGGCGCGAGCACGTCATCAAGAGGAACCCGAATACCAATTAGTTCGGACTCGTAGTTGCGGACGCGAATGCTATGAAAGGCATCCCGATTGACAAGGGTCACGTCGACCGCATCGGGTCCCTTGCCAATCTCGTCGAGCTTTCGCGCCGCGCCGACGGCGCTCCACAACCCGGCGAAGCCACCTCCCAGCACGACGATTCGCTGCACACTCATACACGACCTCGCGACGTGGCCCGGCGAGCAACTTGACGCACACGGGCCAGATTTTAGCAACCCTGCTGCACGGGACGAATCGACGATTGCCTCGTCAAACTGTTCATTTGCATTCCTTCTGGGCCACCATTACGATCCAAGGCGACCTGCAAAAATCGCCTGAAATTCAGCGGGGCCGCGATCCAGAGAAAGCGAGTGAGTCGATGCGCGGAACCCTTTCATGGGTAGGACAAATCAGTGCGGCAGCGGTGTTGCTTTTGGCCCCGTTGTCCCTCAATGGTTCGCTTGTCGCGCAGGACCGAAAGCCCGAGACGGTCCTCGTCAATTTGCTGAACCCGTGCGGCGTCGCGATCCAGCCGCAAACCGGATACGTGTTCGTTTCCAGCCGTTTCGGCGTCTACTGCTACGACCCGAGCTACAAAAAGCCCAAGGAACATCGGGCCGCCGTGGAAATCGACGGCTATCCCGACCGGGCGGGCGTCTTCGGCAGCGGACCAAAATACGATATCGGTCCGCTCGGTCTGGCCTTTTTGGACAAGGACCATCTCGTCGTCGGCGACGGCAGCCGAAAGGTGGGGGAAGATTTCGTGCGGGTTTACAAGATCCCGGCGAAGCTCCCGGGCGCGAACGACTGGATCAAAGAAGGCGCTGCCGTCGTGAACCTGGGGCCGATCAAAGCCGGCAAGGATTCGGCAAAGGGCGAAGGCACGTTTTACGGAGTGGCGGTTGGCGCGGGAGCCATTTGGGCAACCTCTCAGGGGGACCCGAAAAAGGGCTGGGTGGCGAAGGCAGAAATCAAAGACGCCAAGGCGAGCGAATTGAAAATCGGCGAACTTAAACCCCTTATCGCCACCATGTCGGCCACAGAGTCGGCCGGACCCGGGCCGATTACGTTCACGCCAGACGGCAAGGAGTTCGTGGTCGGACTGGCGGGGTCGACCGATTCCGACTCAGCCGACAGCGTGCTGGCTTTTTACGATCCAACGAACGCCAGTTTGAAGCGGAAGTTGAAGACGACCCTGCGAGACGTCAGCGGTCTGGCTTACAGCCCGAAAACGCACATGCTCTACGCGACCGACTTCGCCTGGAAAACGCCGCATGAGGGAGGATTGTTCGCCCTCAAGATTGAAGGCGACACCGTCACGGCGACGAAGATTGTTGCGCTCGACAAGCCGACCGCATTGGCTTTCGACCCGGCCGGTCATCTTTACGTGTCCATTATCGGCACTGCCGACAAGGGAAAGAAAACGGATCCCGGCGCACTCCTTTACTTCCGCCCCGGTCTCTAAAGTCTCGCAGCGGGCGCTCGCGTCGATCCGCCGGGCGTCGATTCCCGCCACTGGCCGCTCTTTTGTGGCCGTGATAGCATTCATGGATGACCGTCTTCGTCCTCGATAACTACGATTCGTTCACCTACAACCTGGTGCAACGGTTGGGGGAGATCGATCGGACGCTCGATATCCGCGTCGCCCGCAATGATCAAATCACGCGGGACGAAATCGAGCGGATGAAGCCCGCACGAATCATCATTTCGCCAGGCCCCTGCACGCCCAACGAGGCGGGGATCTCCAAGCAGGTCATCGAGTTTTTCGGTCCCCGGATTCCGATTCTGGGCGTTTGTCTTGGTCATCAATGTATCGGCGAGACGTATCACGTGCCCGTCCATCGGGCCGACCGGTTGATGCACGGCAAAGTGTCGTTGATCCATCATGACGGTCGGGGGCTCTTCACCGGGCTGAAAAATCCCTTTACGGCCACGCGGTATCACAGCCTGGCAATTCCGATCGATTCCTTGTCGCCGGAATTGGAATTGTGCGCTTGGACAGACGATGCCGATTTCCCCAAGGAAGTTATGGGCGTGCGTCACCGCCGGTTCCCGGTGCATGGAGTGCAGTTTCACCCCGAAAGTTTTCTGACGGATGGCGGAATCGACCTTCTGCGGAATTTTTTGAATTTGGAATTCTTTGAAGCTGCAGGTTGACGGATGCTGACTGTAGAGCAGGCTCTTGCTGCCGTCCTGAAGGAGACGCAGCCGCTGGCGCCCGTCTCGGTCGAGTTGGCAGATGCTCTGGGGCTCGTCTCGGCCGAAGAGTCAATCGCCGACATCGATTCACCTCCATTCGACAAGGCGCTGATGGACGGCTTTGCCGTGCGGTCGGCCGATCTGGTTTCGGGAGCAGGACGGCTGCGAATCCTGGAAGTGATCACGGCCGGAATGACCCCGTCGAAGCCCGTGACTGCAGGCAGCGCGACGCGGATTATGACCGGGGCTCCGCTCCCCGAAGGGGCCGACGCGGTTGTCAAAATCGAAGACGTCAAAATCGAGGCCGATTCCGGCTTCGTCGAGATACGCGCCTCAGTGCAAGCGGGACAACACATTTTAAGACGGGGTGCTTCATTTAAACGCGGCGGGCGCGTGTTGAGTGCCGGCCGCCTCTTGCGGCCGCAGGAGATGGGTGCTCTGGCTGAGGTTGGCAAACACCGTTTGTCGATCCGGCCGCGTCCCACCGTCGCCATTCTGGCCACCGGAGACGAACTGGTTTCCATTGACGCGAAGCCCGGTCCAGGGCAGATCCGGAACTCCAATGAAACGATGCTCGCGGCCCAGGCAAATCGGGCCGGCGGAGTGGCCGTTCCCTTGGGCATCGCCAGGGACGAGCGGGCCGAATTGCGCGAACGCATCCAGGTGGGACTCCGCTCCGACGTCCTGCTGCTTTCCGGCGGCGTCTCGGAGGGAACGCACGATCTGGTCCCGTCCGAGCTGGCCGCGCTCGGCGTCCGCAATGTCTTTCACAAGATCAACATCCGTCCGGGCAAGCCGCTTTGGTTTGGCGTGTGGAATCGGACGGGTGGTGCTCCGGCTGAAGGCTCCGCCGTCAGCTACGTCTTCGGTTTGCCGGGCAACCCGGTCAGCAGCCTGATCTGTTTTGAACTCTTCGTGCGGTCGTGTTTGCGTCGCCTGAGGGGAATCGAACCGGCCGAACCGCAGGCCGTTTCGGCCGGATTAACGGCAGATCACGTTGCTCGCGGGGACCGTCCTACGTACAATCCGGCCCGCGTGATATGGGACGGGAGCGGACTGAGTGTCACACCCGTCCGTTGGCACGGGTCGTCGGACTTGCAGGCAACGGTAGACGCCAACGCCATGGCTGTCTTTCCGGGCGGAGACAGGACGTATTCCGCCGGCGAGCCCGTCGACGTCATTCTGTGGGATGGATGGCCCCAAGGACGGGAGAGCCGACCGTGGTGACGATGACGACTCGCAGCACGGAAGTGAACGAACCGACCGTGCGCGCGATTATTTCAGCGGCCCGTGCCGTTCCCATTCGGTCGCACGCTCGCGGGGCCTGGATTTGCGCGGGGCTCTCTGGCTTGCTCTTGTGGGCGAGTTTCCCGCCCCTCGACTGGGGTCCGCTCGGCTGGATCGCGCTGGTTCCCCTGTTGCTATTGATTCGCCCGGCACAGCAGCCTCGGGGAACGCTCGTGTCGACGCTCGTTTGCGGTCTCCTCTCGCAGCTCTGTTCGCTGCAGTGGCTGCGGTACGGCGATCCCGCGATGTATTTCGCCTGGCTGGCTCTGGCCGTTTACACCTCGCTTTACTTCCCGGTGTTCGTCCTTCTGTCCCGCTCGGCCGTGCACCGATTTCGGGTTCCGTTCACGCTGGCTGTGCCCACGATCTGGGTGGGCCTCGAGTTCTTGCGGGCCCATCTGATGACCGGGTTCTCCTGGTATTACCTGGGGCATACGCAATACCGCTTTATCGAACTGATCCAGGTGAGCGACCTGGTCGGAGCGTACGGCGTGAGTTTTATTGTGGCCACGTCCGCAGCGGCGCTTGCCGGAATTCTGCCCGACTCACTCCTGTCCCGATTAGGAATCATTCCCCGACAGGACCCGGTTCTCGTCGAAGGCCAACCACGGTCGATCAGCCGGCGGAGCGTGGTGGCGGTCGGAGTTTCCCTGAGTCTTGTCGCGGCCGCCCTGGTCTATGGGGTCGTTCGCCGATCGCAGGCCGCGTTTGCCATGGGGCCCCGCATCGCGCTCATTCAGGGTAACTTCACGAGCGAGGTGAAACACGATCAAAGCGAAGCCGTCTCGATTTTCAACAAGCACTACCTCATGACCGGCGCGGCCGTGAAGTATCAGCCGGACGTCATCGTCTGGCCGGAGACGATGTACCGCAATCCGCTCTTGCTCAAGTCGCCCGACGTTTCCGACAACGAATTGCTCCGTCTGTTCCCGGCGATTCCCGCCGCGGTGTGGAAGACGTCACAGGTTCCCGACGCGCTCCGCGATTTGAGCCGCCAGGCGGGGGCCGATCTGGTGATTGGCATCGATACGCTGGTCGCGGATCCCGGCTCGGTCAAACACTTCAATTCGGCTGTGTTCGTCAAACCGGAACTGGGTGTGATCTCCCGTTACGACAAGATTCATCGGGTCATCTTCGGCGAGTACATCCCGTTGAAGGAGACGCTCCCCTTTCTGCGAAGCTTTGTTCCCTATGGTGGGAATTTCGGCATCGAGGCCGGACAGGAGCCAAAACTCTTCCGCTGCAAGAATTGGAACCTGGCCCCCTTGATCTGCTTCGAGGATACCGTTCCGCATCTCGTCCGTGGCATTATCGACAAGCTGAACCATTCCGACTCCGCCCGCCCCGTCGATTGCCTGGTGAACCTGACGAACGACGGCTGGTTTCATGGCTCGAGCGGTCTCGATCAGCATTTGATCACGTCACTCTTCCGCTGCGTCGAATGCCGTAAGCCGATGGTGCGTGCCGTGAATACGGGAATCTCCGCCGTCATCGACGGCGATGGAGTCGTGGTCGAGCCCGACGTCTATCTCGACGTCGACCATAAAGGACGCACGACGATGCGCGATCCCAAGACGGGTCGCTGGAACCGACAACTGAATGCCGTCCTCGTCGATTCGGTTCCACTCGATAACCGGTCGAGCTTTTATCTGCGTTACGGAGACTGGTTCGCCGGCACTTGCGGCTTTGCCGCGCTGTTGGTGTTTCTCGCCACACTCATGCCGAGTCGCTGGTTCAATCGCCGCATGCGAGCGGCGGTTGGGTGACGCGGCTGCGGCTTCTGCGTGCGACAATCAGCGCCGAGCACCGCTCCGCTGCCGGTAGTACTTGAGGCCCGGCACAAAAAAGCAGGCGGCCGAGACGATCCCGAAGATCGAAATGCTGATGTTGGGCAAGCCAGTCGCCGGCCACACCGCCATCAAGCCGGCCGTGGCAAACAGGATCGCCGCCTGCACGTAGAACGCGCCGCTCAAGATGCCCGCCTTGACCAGAAAGACCATGCCGCTGACGAGGCCCAAGATCGGCGAGAGAGTCAGCACGGGCAATTGCAGCAGCGCCTCGATTCCGAACAACAGCGTGCTGCAAATCACGCTCCCTGCCCACACATGAGCGATTTGCCGCTCGACGAAGGTAATTGGTCCGCTTCGCCGTCGCAGGTTCCAAAAAATTACCGCCCAAATCCCTAAGCCGATCGTCCACAAGGCGACGTACGGGATACGGGAGCTGATACCCCGCCACTGAAAATAGTTGGTGACCACGCAGAGCACGATCAGCACCAGGCTGTGCCACATCCAGAGCACGCCCCAGTTCTCCAGGACGCCGGCATGATGTGTCTCGCGAAACGCCCGCGTGAGCACCTGCGCGAACCGGGACGAGCGGGCCGAAATCGGCTCGTTGGCAAGAAATGCCTCCAGGTCATCGGCCAGTTCGTCGGCCGTCTGGTAGCGGAGGTCGGCCGGTTTTTGCAGACACTTGAGTGCAATCATCTCCAAGTCGACGTCGGCTTGGGGATTGAGCACGCGGGGCGGCAAGGGATCCTGCTCCAGAACTTGCAGTACGGTGTCGACGGGCGAGGCCGATTGAAAAGGTGCCCGCCCGGTCAACATGGCGTACAGCAGCGCTCCCAAACCGTAGACGTCCGTGGCGCGGCTCACTTCACCCCGATTGCCCGCCGCCTGCTCGGGAGCCATGTAGCCGGGAGTCCCGAGAATCGCTCCGCTATGGGTCAATAACGAAGCGGCCGGTTCCTCCACCGGTCCCTGTGAGGGATCGGCCGTCACGCGTTTGGCCAGACCGAAATCGCTCACGTACGGGCGTCCCGTGCGATCGATGAGAATGTTGGAAGGCTTTAAATCCCGGTGTAACAGGCCGCCACGGTGTGCTTCGGCAATCGCCCGACAGACGGGCAAAAGTGTTTGGGCGGCTTCGCGCGCGGGGAGGGGTCCGTCGGCGATCCCACGCGCGAGTGTGGTCCCCTCGATGAATTGCATACTGAAATACGGCTGGCCCTGCTCCTCGCCAACTTCGTACACGGGCGTGATGTGGGGATGGTGCATCCGCGCCGCCGATTCGGCCTCCGCACGAAATCGCGTGCGATCCGAAGCTGACGACAAGGCCCCCTGCAGGACCATTTTGAGCGCCACGATGCGGCCCAGGCTGATTTGCCGCGCTCGATAGACGATCCCCATGCCGCCCCGACCAATCTCGTCGAGGATCTCATAATCGCCGACACGCGGCAGGAGGGTCGCGACACTTCGAGCAGACGGACTGCTACCTTTCCAGTCCGCCCCGTCGTCATCATCCGGTCTCTCTTCTTTGCCGACCGCGCCGTCGAGTGCGTAGGAGAGTGCCGCCAGATCCTCGGCCACCATCGCGGTGGCCCAAAGTTGGCGAAGTTCGTCGACGAGCTCCGGATGGCTTTTGCCGACTGCGTCAAAATCGGGGGATTGTCCGGCACGCGCTTGCCCAGCGAATTCGTCGAGAAAACGGATGAGGAGCGATTCGCGCTCGTCGGCCGCCGGATCGACACTCGCCTCGGCTGAATCCGGACGGTTCGAGCGATCGTTCATCGAGAACGCCTCAAGGTGGGATGATGACACGCCCGATGTGCGTGCCAAGCCGGAGGAGATGTCTGATTCCTAATTTACTCAGGTGTGCGTACTTCGGCACCGGAGGATCGACCGGATTGGTGCTTTTCCGCTCGGTAAACGCGAGGCGTGACGGCGGGAGGGCGTGGGTTGTCGCCGTGCCGGGGCAGGACTATAGTGCTGTAGCCGTGCGGGAAACACCGTGCGGCGACCACTGCGATGTCACAACTTTCGCATTTCGACGAGACCGGCGCGAGCCGGATGGTGAACGTCGGCGGTAAAGAGGTGACGGCGCGGTGCGCGGGCCGCCGCGTATATCACGCTGTCGCCCCAAACGCTTTCGCTGATCCGCGATAAACGGGTCGCGAAAGGAGATGTGTTCGAGGTCGCGCGGCTGGCCGGAATCATGGCGTCCAAGCGGACGTCCGAATTGATTCCGTTGTGTCATCCGCTGGCCATCGAAAGCGTGGAACTGAGTTTCGAGGTCATTGACGAGCGAACCGTGAAGGTCGAGGCACAGGTCGGCATCCAGGCGCGGACCGGTGCAGAAATGGAGGCCCTCACGGCGGTCAGCGTCGCGGCGCTCACCGTTTACGATATGTGCAAATCGTCGGACCGGGGGATCACGATCGGTCCGATCGGACTTTTGGAGAAATCCGGCGGAAAGAGCGGAGCATACCGTCGGACACTCCCGCCTTACTCCCACGAGAGCGGAGCCGGCTCCTTTTAAGGTTCACCGAACATGGGCGGTCGGGATTTGGCAGGCTTGCCGTCTCGAGTCGAGCGGTTTATCGGCAGCGACCTGCTGAAAGTCGAGCAGATCTTCCACAACGAGCTCGCGAGCCCCAACCCCTACGTCGCGGACATCTTCACGCACGTGGCCCACTTTCGCGGGAAACGGTTGCGGCCCATGTTACTGCTCCTCTCCGCGTCGGCGACCGGTCCCATTGCCGAATCGCATCGCGTCCTGGCGGCTGTCGTCGAGATGATCCACACGGCCACGTTGGTGCACGACGACGTCCTCGACGAGGCCGAAACCCGGCGGCACGTCGCCACCGTGAACACCCGCTGGAACAACGAAACGAGCGTGCTGTTTGGCGATTACCTCTTCACGCACGCCTTTCATCTGGCGAGCAGCCTCGAAACGACCCTTGCCTGTCGGCTCATTGGCCGGGCCACGAATATCGTCTGCGAAGGCGAACTGACGCAGATTCGCGAACGGGGCAACCTGGAACTTTCCGAAGAGGCGTACCTGCGGATCATCGACGGGAAGACGGCCGAATTGTGCGCCGTCTCCTGCTACCTCGGCGCTCACTACGCGGAGGCCGAAGAGTCGGTCTCCAAGTCGCTCGAACAATACGGTCGGGCGCTGGGCATCGCATTTCAGATCTCCGACGACCTGCTCGATATCCTCGGTTCGGAGGACGAAACGGGCAAATCGCTCGGCACGGATTTCAAGAAACAAAAACTGACGCTCCCCTTGATTCGCCTCTTGAGCCAGACCGAAGATCCCGAATCCGTCCGCTTGCGCGAACTGATTGCGCAGGCCGACGACGAGGCGTGGTCCGAAGTCGTCCGCTGGCTGCACCGCAGCGACGCGGTCGAATACTCCCGCGCCCGGGCGCTTGAATTCGCGGCCGCCGCGAGGTCGCATCTTCAGGATCTGAACGATTCGTCCGCCAAGCGGATCCTGCTCGAGATCACCGAGTTCGCCACGCACCGCACCTACTAGGGTGCCGAGTGTTATTTCGACTCGTCTCGCAGGCCGTCGCGAAGAGCGTGCAGTTTTTGCAGCGCCGCCAGCGGAGTCATCTGGTCCAGGTCGAGTTCTCGAATCTCGTCGAGTAACGGGTGCGGCGGCGGCTCAAACAGCGTGAGCTGCTGGCGGGCGCTGGGCCGCGTAGAACGGGCCGGAACTTTCGGCCGGCCCTTTTCGTCGACGTGATCGGATTCGAGTGATTCCAGGATCACGCGAGCCCGTTCGACAACTTGCCGCGGTACGCCGGCCAGGCGGGCGACGTGGATGCCGTAACTCTTGTCGGCAGCCCCCGCCACGATCTTGTGCAGGAAGATGACGTCGTCCGCATCCTCGCGCACGGCCACGTTCCAGTTCGACGCCGTGGGCAGTGTTTGCGTCAGTTCAGTCAGTTCGTGGTAGTGCGTGGCGAAGAGCGTGCGGCAACCGACCACGTCGTGCAGATGCTCGGTGACGGCCCAGGCGAGCGAGATGCCGTCGTAGGTGCTCGTGCCGCGGCCGATCTCGTCGAGAATCACCAGGCTCCGCGTGGTGGCCGCGTTGAGGATGCGGGCGGTCTCCGCCATCTCGACCATGAACGTGCTTTGCCCTTTTTGCAACTCGTCGCTGGCGCCGACGCGGGCGAAGATGCGGTCGGCCACGCCGATCCGCGCGTCGCTTGCCGGCACGAACGACCCCATCTGCGCCAGGATCGTGATCAGGGCGGCCTGCCGAATGTACGTGCTTTTGCCCGCCATGTTCGGGCCCGGTGATGATCTGCATGCGGCCGGCCATGCCCGTCGCGCCTGCGTCGCTCGAAAGGGGAACGCCAAGCCGGATGTCGTTGGGCACGAATTCGCCGGACGGTTTCAGCCGATCGAGCACGGGATGCCGCCCTTCGCGGACATCGAGAATCGGCTCCTCGACGATCTCCGGCCGGCAGTAGTTGCGCCGCACGGCCACGACGGCGAGCGTGGAGAGCACATCCAGCTCCGCCAGGATGGAGGCAGTCGCCTGCAAGCGGGGGGACTGGATGGCGACGCGTTCGCGCAAAGCGGTAAAGAGCTGCAGCTCCAACGAAATCGCCTGCTCCTCGGCCCGCAGGACTTTGTCCTCGTGCTCCTTGAGGGGCGGCGTGATGTAGCGTTCCTGGTTTTTGAGCGTCTGCTTGCGGATGTAGTCGGCCGGAACTTTTTGCGCCTGGGCGGCGGTGACTTCGAGGTAATAACCGAAGACGCGGTTGAACCCGACTTTCAAATTGGGGATGCCTGTGCGGGCGATCTCATCGGCCTGATACTTGGCGATCCATTCCTTGCCGCCGCGGGCCAGCCCGCGGAGTTCGTCGAGCTGGACGTGATACCCGCTTTGAAAGATGCCCCCTTCCGCCGTGGTGAGCGGGAGTTCATCGGCGAGGGCCTGTTCAATCTCCGCCCGCACGTCCGCGCACAAATCGAGCTGTGCTTCGAGTTGGCTGAGCCGGTCCGAGCGCCGCGCGGCGATCTTCGCCTTGATTTTGGGAAGCAGTGCCAACGTGCGTGTGAGACACCCAGATCCCGCGGTCCGGCCCGCCCGGTCGCCACGCGCGCCGTCAGCCGTTCGAGATCATAAGCCTGCTCAAGCTGTTCGCGAAGATCCCGGTACAAGACCGAGTCGCCCTTCAACTCCTCGATCGCATCGAGGCGGGCGTTGATCGCCGCGGCGTCGGTAAGCGGATTCGATAATCGCTCGGCCAGAACGCGGGCCCCCATCGGCGTGACCGTTTCATCGAGCACGTCGAGCAGGCTGCCTTCCCGCGTCCCTTGCCGCAGGGTTTCGGTCAATTCGAGGCTGCGACGCGTCGTCTCGTCGATGAGGAGATGCGTGCCGCGGCGATACTGCTCGAGCCGCACGATGTGGGCCAGCGTGCTTTTTTGCGTTTCCTGCACGTATTGCAGAAGCACGCCGGCAGCCGTGACGCCGGGCGACTGCTCATCAACGTCAAAGCCGTCGAGCGTGGCCGTGGCAAAATGCGCCAATAACAGCCGCCGGCACTCCTGCCGTGCGTAATTCCACGGAGGCCGGCGGGAAACGAGCAGGCCCTCGCGCTCGACCAGCGCCTCTCAGGATCCGGTCGGGAATCGCCTGATCGGGCACAAGGCACTCGGCCGGCTGGATGCGGGCCAATTCGTCGGAGAGCTGTTGCGGCTCGACGTGCGTGGCGAAGAACCGGCCCGTCGACAGCTCCAGCCACGCCAGGCCGACGCCAGTTTTCTCCGGTGAGAGGCTGGCGAGGAAGTTGTTCCGCCGCGGGTCGAGCAATTCCTCGTCGACGAGCGTGCCGGGTGTGACGATCCGCGTCACTTCCCGGCGAACGAGGCCGCGGGCGAGCTTCGGATCCTCGACCTGCTCGCAGATGGCGACTCGCAAGCCGGCAGTGATCAATTTCTGAAGGTAATTATCCAGCGCGTGATAGGGAAAGCCCGCCATCGGAACGGGATTGGCCGAGGCTTTGTCACGGCTAGTGAGCGTCAGGCCCAGAACCCGGGCGGCGAGCTGCGCATCGTCGTAGAAACAGCTCGTAGAAGTCGCCCATCCGAAAGAGCAGGAGCGAACCTGGATTCTGGCCTTTGACCTCCAGGTAGCGCTCCATCATCGGAGTCTGCTTCTTGGCCTCCTCGGTCGACACGGTCGCACCACTACCTGATTTGATCGCCAGAACGGCGAGGGTCGCGGCCAAAAGACCGCGACCTCGCCTGGCAGTTCAACGTGGTTGCATCACTACCACTTATCGGTGCGGAAGGCCGAGGCCGGCAGCCCCTCGACATTGGCGAAGTTCGGCTCGGCGTCCTGGCTCCACGCGAAACGCACGGCGACGGGCTTCGTAACGCTCGTCGCGGAAACGACGATCGAGTCGCCATCAATCTTGGCGACCGCATCGACGAATTTTTTGTCCTCTCCGGCAATGGTGAACCACGTGAGCGGTTTTCCATCGCGGGCGGCTAGTCCGCCGCCGATATCTTTGAACTTCACGCGGATGCTTCGAGCCATCGACGTCCATCGATTTGTAAAGCGGGCCGGAGTACACGATTTGCTTGCCATAGTTCTTCGCCAACGCCCACAGGGCAAGGCGTTTCCCCACGTCCTGTTTGTCCGTGGGATGAATGTTTTTGAGATTGCCGATGTCGTTGATGACGGCCATCCCCGTGTCGGGAATGGACAGGGCGTCGGTCTGGGCTTCCCACATCAACGGGAGCAACGTCGGCTTCGAATTGTTGTAGTGGAAGGGGGCCAATTGCACGTAGTAGAAGGCGAAGTCGCCTTCGTTCCAGACCGAACGCCAGCCCATGATGAGGGCCTTCATCTTCTCGAAATAGAGCATGCCGTCACCCAGGTTCGACTCGCCCTGGTACCAGATGGCCCCACGAATGGCGAACGGAACGAGCGGATGGATCATCGCGTTATACAGGTAAGTCGGAGTCTGCTGCAGCGCCCTTGAGCGCGCTTTTTCCCTTTCTTCGACTTGACCGGCGGTGCCACGACGGGAGGGTGCTTTTCGAGGTTGGTCAAAATTGACGTGACGGCCGGGACGGCGTGGAAACCGGCCGGCGGCGTCCACGGCTCGATTCGCGTCCCGCCCCATGACGTGTCGATCAACCCAATGGGGACGCCAAGCTGCCCATGCAAATAGGTTCCAAAGTAATAGGCGACTGCCGAGAAATTCGGAACGCTATACGGCGTGCACTCGTTCCAGTACGCCTCGACGTCGCCCATCGGTTTGGGCGACGTCTTCATGGGGACCGTGAAGAGGCGGATTTGCAGGTGCGTCGCGTCGGCGATCTCGTGCTGGGCATTGGCCGCCGATTTGACGGTCATCTGCATGTTGGACTGCCCCGAGCAGACCCAGACTTCGCCCAAGAGGACGTCATGGAACGTGACCGTGTTCTTCTTGCCGGCGACTTTCACTTCGACCGGCTTTCCGGCAGGCATCGCAGGCAACTCGACGTGCCATTTGCCGTGCTCGTCGGCCGTCGGCGCTCGACTCGCTTTTTCCAATCGACACGGTAACTTTTTCGCCCGCATCGGCCATCCCCCAGAAGCGGATCGGCATGTCTCGCTGCAACACCATCTGGTTTCCGAAGATGTGCGGCAAGTGCACGTCCGCGACGCAGGGACGCTCGGCAACGGCCAACGACAGGCACAACGCAAACACGGCGATTCGCAGCGTTCGATGAAACGGAAGCATGGGTGAATCCTCGTAGCGGTGGGGTGGAAGCGGCCAGGCGGATTTTCATGCTACTGCATACGGCCCGAAATTTCTCTCTCCAATCGGCCGCTTTTCCAATCCGCCCGTTTGGCCGTCGAAATCTCGCCGAAATCTTCGTCCCAGACTGTCCGATTGCCCGGAGGGCTGACTGTTCGCCGTTTGTCAATTTGATTACATATCACCTGGGGTAGTTCCAGCCGGCCGAAGGGCGTCGCCCGCGGCTCATCGCGGCGCCGGTGTGAGACCTTGTTTCCATGGATAACCTGGTCCGTCGAGAGATTATTGCCGACGCCCGCACGTTGGTGATCAAGATCGGCACGAATGTCCTCTCTCGGGACGACGATACGCTCGATGTCGATCGCATCGCCGAGATCGCCGAACAGATCCATCGGGTCCGCGAGACGGGCCGACAAGTCGTCGTCGTTTCCAGCGGCGCCATCGGGGCGGGAATCGGCCTGCTGGGACTGGGCAAGCGCCCCTCCGATCTGCCTCACCTTCAGGCCGCGGCCGCCACGGGACAGGCCTACCTGATCCGGCTCTACGACGATTGCCTCCGCAAGCACGGCTACCACGCGGCGCAGGTTCTGCTCACGGCCAATGACTTCAAGAGCCGCACGCGCTACCTCAACGTCCGCAACACGCTCCACACGCTGTTTGAATACAAGGCCATCCCCGTCGTCAACGAGAACGACACGGTGAGCGTGGCGGAGATCAAGTTCGGCGACAACGACCAGTTGGCCGCCATGGTGACCGGCCTGTTGCCCGAGCCGTTGTTGATCGTCCTCTCGGTCGTCGACGGCCTTTACGACGGCGATCCCAAATCGCCCGATGCCAAGCTGATCCCGCTCGTCGACGAATGGAACGATTCGCTCCTGGGATTGGCCACTTCCGTCCGTAGTCTGCGCGGTATCGGCGGCATGCAATCCAAGCTCGAGGCCGTCCGCACGGCAACGAGCGTGGGAGAGAGCGTAATCATCGCCAACGGCACGCGGCCCAACGTCATCGACGACATCATGGCCGGCAAAGAGGTCGGCACGCTCTTCCTGGCGAAAGGAAAAGATCTCCCCGCCTGGAAGCGGTGGATCGGTTTCACCGTCAGGCCCAAAGGCCGTTTCATCCTCGACGATGGGGCGCGGCAGGCGATTGAAAAACAGGGCAAGTCCCTGCTGGCGATCGGCATCACCGCCGTCGAAGGAGACTTCGCCAAAGGCGAGGTCGTCTCCCTCGTCGATCGCAGCGGCACGGAGTTCGCCCGCGGCCTGTCGAATTACAACGCCAACGACGCCCGCTCGATCGCCGGCAAACGGTCCGAAGAAATCATCCAGGCCCTCGGCAGCCTGCCGTACGCCGAAGTCATCAATCGGGACAACCTCGTCGTGACGACGTGAGGTCGTCCAACTCGTCGTGACGACGTGAGGTCGTCCAAGGTCCGAATCGAGAATGTTCGAGGTCCGCGAGCTCTCCACCGACGCCGAAATCGCGGCCGCGTTTCCGCTCGTTGTTCAATTACGTACACATCTCAAACGCGAGACCTTTCTCGCCACCGTGAGAGCCCAGCAGGCAGCCGGCTACCGCCTTCACGGCGGCTTTGAGTCGGTCCGACTCGTCACCGCGGCCGGCGTGCGAAATGCCCAGACCTTATCGCGAGGCCCGCACCTCTTCGTCGACGACCTCGTGACGCTCGACACGGAGCAGGCGAAGGGTTACGCCACCGCAATCCTTCGCTGGCTGGCCTCCGACGCCAAGTCGCGCGGTTTCGCACGAATCTTTCTCGACAGCCGCGAATCGGCCATCGGCTATTACAAGCAAGTCGGCTTCGAGTTCATCCAAGCCACGCCCTGCTGGATCGACGTGGCCCGCTTATGATGCGTGAGTCAGAAAAAGATTCTGGGAGCAAATTTCGGGCGCCCTTGGGCAGGCGATCACTTACTTGTCCAGAAGGAATCTAATCTGCGTCCGTCCCTGTCCCCTGCCACGGAACTACTTGTCCAGCAGTTTTTTCGTTTCGAGATCACCGGGTTTCCACGTATTGCCGACGCGGATCATGTACTCATGGGGACGGATATGAATGGGTGCCTTCTCCGTCATGACGGGTTCCGAGATCATAAATGATGTGATCACGCCCTCGTTGTCCAAGATCACAATCAGCATCGGGGCCGTTTCCGGCTTGCCCTCGCTCGTCAGCCCCTCAAAGGGATACCAAAACCGGGATCGTTTTGTCGCACCGTCGTCACTTCGATAGGGAGCCCCGAGCCGGTCCGTCAATTCGGCAACCGTTGAATCTTTGACGTTGGTTGCTGCAACCTTGGCCCATTTCTGCTGAAGGGTCGGCATCGGCGGCTCCGAACAGCCCGCAATCAGGATCAACGCGAGCGCGGACGCATTTCGCATGATTTCGAAGCTTCATCCTGTTTTTCGCCTGTCGCCCAAAGCACGAACTCAGCCCAATACTTGGGTGGCAGGCGGCTTGTGACCTGCTTCCTGAAGGGCGGCTCACCGTTGGTAAACGGGAAGCATCTGATAGGGCGGACTCAAAGCCAGGACGGCGAAGGCCGTGGTGAGCAGGCTGCCAAACTTGCTGTCGTCGTCGGCAAATTCGGGGTCCCACGAACCGTCGGGATGCTGAGCCTCCGCCAGCGCAGACAAGAGCGGCGGAAAGAATCGCTGCCAATAGTCCCCGCCGAGCTGGAACATGGCCTGGCTGCAATAAAACGCGCCGAAATGGTAGCGGTCCTCCTCCCGGCTGCCTCGGTTGTAGGCTTTGAACGAGGAGCGGAGGATCCAATCACCGGCGATCTTGGCCGTCTCCGATTGATGCTCGCCCCCGAGAGCCAGGCAGACAACTCCCGCGCCGACCATCCCGCGGGTGCAGTAATGTCGGAAGCCGGCCAGCGCGTACACGAAGCCACGTTCGTTCGCATCGAACGTCCGATGGACATAACCCATCGCGTCCTTGACCCATTGCTCTGGGACGTTGAATTCCGCATTGCGGGCCGAACGCAGAAACATCAATTGCCAGGCGGTGACAGACAAATCGGAGTCGTTCCCCGATGGACTCCGGTGCAGATAACGCCAACCCCCACGGTCTGCGGGGCTTTTTGGCCGAAGTTGCTGCTGGCGCGTATAGGCGAGAGCTTTCCTGATTGCGGTGCGAATGCGATCGTGCCGTTTGGCATCGGTCATGCCGTAGACTTCCGCCAGCATCACGCCCGCAATGGCGTGGTTGTAGTTTCCCGCGATCTCGTCCGTGCGGTCCGCCATGAGCCCGCCTGTGGTCGGATCCTGCGTGTCGAGGACATAATCAATCGCGCGATCGATCTGCGGGCCGTAGGGCCCCTTCTTGGGCTGATGGCCGCGGGCCAGCATGGCCATGACACACAGACTCGTCACTCCCGGCTGTCCATCGAAGGACGTCAGAAACGATCCGTCCGCCTGCTGACCCTTCGAGAGGAAAGCCAGGCCGCGATCGACCGCCCGGTCGAGCCGCTTCCACTGTTCGGGTGAAAGCGATTTGCGATCCGTCGTGCGCGCTCTGCGTGGCGACGCTGCCGGTTTGTCACGCTCGTCCGCGAGTGAATTCCGCGGAAGTTCCCCGACGAACGTCCCGGCCGACGCGAAACAGACGATGCACGCTGCAAAAATTCTGCTGCGACGCGATGACATGCTCACTCCCTCCGCCAGCCGCCCCGATCGCAAATGCTCTGAATGAAAGAGAGGCCGTGGGGCCCTGGAACTAGATTGTACCGCGTGTTTTCGCGTGTTGTAGCTGGTGTTTGATCTGAACAGGAAAGAGAGGCAGGCGCATTTATAGCCCGCCGGGGGCCATGCTCACAGCTTTACGTGAGCATGCGTCGAACGAACGCAAAACGCGAGAGAATTCGGACACGTTCACCAGCTCGCGATCGCAGCAAGACATGGCAACTCCCAGCCTGAGCCTGCCACCCGTCCGCATTTCGTAGACAAATTTCCGGCTGTCAGAGATCCACAGAGAAGGAAGAGATTCAAACCGCCGTCGTGCAAGCACTGTCGTGCGAGCACTGCGATGCAAAAAGTGCCACGGAGGCCGTCGTAAAGCTCCGCCCTTGCGGCGGCTCAAACGGGTGAACCATTGTTGCCGGGATACGGAGGCTGTATGCGTGCCCGATCGGTGCTTGTGAAATCGGCTGCGATCGTCTGCTCGCTCGTGCTGGTGAGCGGTTACGTTTATCAGCGCTCTGGCGGCGCCTGGTTTTTCGCTTTTCCCGGCGAGCGCAAACCGCCTGCCACCGCCCGGGAGCTGATGCCCGGACCGAAGGCGGGTCACGTGCAATGGGATCGCTGGTACGCCCAATTACAGCCGCACGAGCGCGAAGCGTTCCAAGAGGAAATGCGGAAGGAACTCACGAAGGAAAAAGATCGTGCACGCCACTGAATGAACCAGGCGCTGAATGAAAAGCGTCAACGATCAAGCGGCAGACCGCTCGCTGCGAGGATGGTTTTCTGGACCTCGAAATCGTGCGTGTACGTGACGGCGGACACTTTTTCTCCCCGCACGATCCGGGCGAGATCGGCCACGTCCGCCACATAACGGTGAAAATCGCCGAACTTCACCTCCTGGTAGCCTCGCACGTATTTGCCTCGAGGTGTGGCGAGGGCGAATCGAGCCGTCGGAGTGTCGAGAGGCTCGATCTGAAACGTCCCCTCGGTCCCGCACACGACAAAATGCCGGCGGGCAAATCCCTCGACTTCGAGGGCGCTCGATTTCACGCTGGCAATCGCCCGGGGATAGGTCAACACGGCCAGCATATTGTCGAGCAGCCCGTCGTTTTCCTGGGAAACGTGCTGCCGATAGCCCGTCACCTGCTCGGGCGGACCGAGCACGAGCTGCGCCAGGTCGATCACATGGCAGCCGAGTTCGAACATCATTCCCCCGCGATAGGGATCGAGCTTGCGGCGAGCCGCAGGTTCGTAGAACTTGCTCATCACGGTGTGGACTTCAAACGGTTCTCCCAGCCAGCCGCGGCGGAGGAAGTCGCGCAAGAGCACGAACGCCGGGCTGTAGCGGTACATGTAGCCCATCTGCACGGCCAGATGTTTTGAGGCGGCCGCATCCAGCATCCGCTTGAACTGCGGCAGCGATTCACCGGCCGGCTTGTCGAGGCAGATATGAAACCCCGCGTGGACAGCCCGCTCGGCCGTGCCCAAGAGGTCGCGGACTCGGGTTTCCACACCCACGACCTTCAGTCCCGGCACGTTGAGCAGTTGCTCCTCGCTCATCCACGCCAGATCGCGAAACGCGGGGTCGTGTTCGGCCTTGTGTCGCAACTGGGGATCGGTCTCGACGACGCCGACCACCTCGTACTCGACCGATCGGCGATAGACCGCCATTTTGTTCGCATGGGCGTGACCGACGCCGATTTGTCCGTATTTGATGCGGTTCATGGCACAGCCAATAGGTCTTGGCCAGTCACGGAGCAGACCAACACTGGCAGACCTATGCTATCGAGCGCCAAAATCGAGTGACAGGCGGCAGGTCGCGGGCGCGGGGCTGTCGCCGGGTGCCGCTGCTGACTCCCGTAGGGCATGCTGTGCACGCCGCTTCGAAATATTTTGTCCGGCCACGAAAAAGAAATCGGCATGCCCTACAATGCGAAGGCTGCCGGAGGCATCAAATGAGAGCCCAAATCTATTGGATCAATGGAACCTGGGCGGGCCGCTTGGGCGTTTTCCCGCGACCGAGAGGTGGCGATTGGCTCGACGAAGAGGTCCAGTCCTGGAAGCAAGCCGGTCTGGATGCCGTGGTCTCTTTGCTGATGCCCGATGAGGTGGCCGAATTTCAGCTCGAGCAAGAGGCCCAGACGTGTCGGAACCACGGAATCGAGTTCCTCTCGATGGGAATTCCCGATCGCGGCGTTCCGGCTTCGCGAGCTGAAACATCAAAACTCTTGACGCGGATTTACGGGCTCCTCGCGGACGGTCAAAGCGTTGGGATCCATTGCCGGCAAGGAATCGGCCGATCGGGATTGCTCGCGGGATGCCTGCTGATTCTTTCCGGAATGAAGCCCGAAAATGCTGTCGCGGAAATTTCACGCGCCAGAGGCTGCCAGGTCCCCGAGACGGCCGAACAACAGACGTGGCTCGTCGACTTTGTGACGATCGATCTTCCTGGCTTTCGTCAAGCGACCGTACAACAACACGTCACGGCCGATCGGGCCAGCCACAAGGGCACGGCTTGAGTTGATTCTGCATACTTTCCCGGAAGCAATTCCGTCGATACGCCTGTCCCTTTTGATTCCCTCGGCGCTCGACCACAGTCCGCGCCATCCGCCTTTCGCCGCACCCTTTCAAGGGGCCATGCCGGAAACCTTTCCGATTCCCAGGGCAACGCCCTGCGGACGCGAATTACTCCCACGAGCAATTGCGTCCGACAGTCCAAATGCGCAGTATGATCTGCTGTTTCCTACAACGGGTGACCGAAGGTCTATGAACAAGCTCACGGGCGGATCCCTGCCTTTATTTCGTGTCGCCGGGATCCAGGTCTATCTGCACTGGACCTGGCTCGCGGTCGCCTGGTTTGAGATCGGAACGCGGGTTAATAAATATCAGTCGATGGTGTGGAACGTCGTCGAGTATCTCACGCTCTTTGGCATTGTGCTCCTGCATGAGTTCGGCCATGCCTTGGCTTGCCGGCAGGTGGGCGGACAGGCCGATCGCATCATGCTCTGGCCGCTGGGTGGCGTAGCCTTCGTGCAGCCTCCGCCTCGGCCGGGTGCCCTGCTGTGGAGCATCGCCGCCGGACCCTTGGTCAACGTGGTCTTGGTGCCGATCACCGTCGTGGCGGTGCTGCTGGCACAATCCGCCGGGTTGCCGCGCACGCAGCCGGACTTCGCGCACTTCCTGCTCTCGATCGCCGTGATCAACGCGGTACTGCTCATTTTCAACATGCTGCCGATTTACCCTCTGGACGGCGGGCAGATTCTCCAGGCCTTGCTCTGGTTCGTCGTGGGGCGGGCGCGGAGTCTGATGATCGCGGGCACCATCGGCCTCATCGCGGCGGCCGGCCTGCTCGTTGTGGCGATCGGCCACCTGCAGGACGTCTGGCTGGCGGCGGTCTCCGTCTTCATCGCCTGGCAGGCCTGGCGCGGCTTCCGCATGGGTCTCGGCCTCCACAGGCTGCAGCCCACGCTGGATTTGATCAATCAAGCCTCGTCTGCCATGCGCTCGGGTCGACACGACGAAGCGGTGGAGCAATTCACCAAGGTGATCCATGCCGGGGGCGAACCCGGCGTGATGGCCGCGGCGTTAACGAATCGCGGCCTCGCCGAGAGCCGGCTTGGAAATTGGCAAAGGGCGATTGAGGACTATGACGAAGCGCTCCACCTTCAGCCCAAACTCCCCAGCGCGCACAACAATCTGGCCTGGCTGCTAGCCACCTGTCCCGTCGAGGGACTCCGCAACGGGCACGAGGCCGTCGAACACGCGACCTGGGCCTGTCAAGCGACCGAATGGAGCCGCCCGCATTTTCTCGGCACACTGGCCGCCGCCTGCGCGGAGATCGGCGACTTCGACCAGGCGGTGCGCCTGCAGCAACGCGCAATGTCGGATCCGAAGTACTGCCAAACCTTCGGCGAGGCGACAGTCCTCGCCCGCTTGCGACTCTACGAACAGCACCAGCCGTACCGCCTGCCGCTCGCGGGAGGTTGAAGCCAGCCGTAAAGACGGCACCGGCCCTGAGCCCTGCAAGGGCGAGACTCTAAAGCCCAGGGCGGAGCCTTCCGCAGCCCTGGGATCTGAGGTCGCAAAAACGTGCCAAAAGCCCTGTAAGGGCGAGATAACTTCCAGCACCTCGCAGAAAACGTTGATGCACCGAACCGATCTCGGTAACTTCGGCACCGACCGCGCGGACAACGATGCCTGACACAAAGATTGAACGACTCGTGGTCGGCGACGAGGACCGCCTGCGACGGATTCGGTTGCGGGGCGAGATTAGGGTGCCAGGAACCGATTCCGCCAATCGATTCCCGGCACCTTTGTGTGCTCCCGACCCGGTTGCCAAACACCGTTTGTTGACCGCTCGGGAGCAGCTGTCGTCGTTCGTCGTCCGTCAGGTTGAATTTCGGCCAGCCGCTGCGTAACGTCGCGGAGCCGGTGCTCGGCGCCGTCAGCAATCGCTTCGAGCAGGGGAAGCATCACGGTTTCGTAGTCGGGGATGCTCACGAATCGGCCCTCGGGACTGTGCGCGATTCTGCTGTGCGCGTTGCCGGAAAGCAATTGGTAGAATCCACCCGATGATCTCTGATCGGGACCGTTTTGTCGTGTTGCAATGATGAGAATTGTCGCGGCCATCTTCCTCCTGCTGCCAACAGCGTGTGCCGATGCGGACGATGCACTTGACTTGTTGCGCAAGCAAGCGGCTGAGGCGCACGCTGCGGCACTTGTCGCTCTACGGCACGAAGCCGACGCTGCTTTGAAGCAGGAGCCAGTGCGCGTCGTTGATAAGACCTCTGTCCCGCCGAGCGGGGACAATCGCGACTACTACGATCTGTCCCCGTATTTTTGGCCCAACCCAAATTCGCCCGACGGCCTGCCGTACATTTTTCGCGATGGTCACGTTAATCCAGAGGTGGAGACCAAGAGGTTCAACCGCATCGGGGAAATAAAGGTGTCAGGAACCGATTAGCTATCGGTTCCTGACACCTTTATTTCCCCCTGACCTGCCGGGCACCTGCGGTGCGAAAAAAGCCGGGCCCCGGCCCCCGACCACGACCGGCGGTCTCTCTTGCGTGATTGTGGCCGCTGATCGTGCCGGCGCGTTGGCGGACAACTCTTGTTTCCGTGCTCCCAGCCCGAAGGGCTCGGGCTGGCTAGTCACTACAGCGCTGAGTCGCCCACCAGCACCGAGTTTGGATAGTTTGGGAAAGCTCAGGATTGAAAATGCGTAAGATGGCGAACAAGAGCCACCGACACAGCGCTGTAGTACCAGCCCAGGGCAACGCCCTGGGGACCCGATTTTGCCGAGAGATTGCACGCTGAAAGGGTGCGGCACATCAACGGGAGGTCCAGCGGCAGAACGTTCCGTTCATCGCTACGACAACGAGCTGCTTCCGTCGCCGCTCCACCAGAGCCTGCCGACTGCGAGGGGGCTCTCATCGACTACATCGCCTCTTTGATTCCCCAGCGGAGCAGCAGCCAGTTGACGGGATAGGAGGTGCAGAACCCGACCAGCATTGCAATCTGCATCATGAACCAGAACACGGGATCTGTCTTCGCCAGCTCGTGATGGAACAGAGCGAACACGGCGATCGCCATCCAGCCATACATTCCGATCTGCCACGCCGTCAGCGACAGGAAATCCGCCTTCAGAGCGGCCCAAAGTCCTTTCCCTGGCGAGAGGTGTCGCATCGGCACAATCGTAAAGTATTGGAACACGAGCCCGAACAGCAGGGCCGCAAAGTAATCGACGACCCACGAGCCGAAGAGCGCGTGTCCAAAAATCATCAGGGGCACCGCCCCCAGAATCGATTCCGTCACGACGTCCGCCAGGGTGCATCCGCTTCCGCAGTGCGTCGCCGCCAGCGCGGTTTGCTCCCAAAATGGTTGCTTCGTTCCGGGTTGCTGCTCTCCCCGCGCTTTAGCCTTCCTCATGCTTTGCCTGGTCGAGAGCCGTCCGGCCGTGAAGTATCCCCACAACGCAAAAGGCCCGGCGTAAAGCGCGGTGATCGGCCAGACGAGATTCATGATCCACATGTGCTGCGGATGGCCGGCCAAAAGATCGGCCACAATCACGACGGCGCAAACGACTCCCACCGATAAAGCGAGCAAAGCGACGGTTGCCAGCGTGGCCGGCATGACGTCTCGACTCCGTGGGCACACGCACGCTCAACACGCACGCGCAGCGTTGACTGGCGGGCCTGTCTCCACCTTGTGGCAAAAGGCGCACCGGTTCCAACGGTCTCGGCCGAAAATGTCCACGCAAACAACGGCGAACGGAGCTGCGCAATCGCTTCGCGACGCTCAACGTTGCGGCAAACTTCAGTCGGCGCAAGAAAGGGTTCGGCCGCAGGGACGGCCCGCAGTCTTGGAAGCTTTTGCGGAACGAAATTCCTGATTTACACCGGTCCCTTTGGCTGGGCAGGAAAAGGTGTCACGAACGAAATCTGCTTTGGTTCCTGACACCTTTGTTTTCTGCCCTTTGTTTTCTGACACCTTTGTTTTCTCGGCTGTCCCGTCCGATCCGAATCGGCTTGCGGTTTTCGTTGACCACGATCCGCGATTCGAGACGGCCGTTCTCGGCAAGACTTGGAAACGCGCTGGCTCCGCCGCAGCATTCGTCGCCGAAGCCGCCTCAAGGGCCCTGCTGGGTTATTTCGCCAGTTTACGAATGGCCCGCTTTGGCAAATCTTCGTCGCGCGGTTGGTCGCGGATTTGAAGGTAACGAACGAGGCGGTTCTTGGTGAGCTTCAACGGCCGCCTGGCGATATCACAGGCGACGTCAAACGGCTCTAAATGGTAAAGCAGCCGCGCAGCCCCACGCGGTAATTGCTTGATTCTATTGCGATAATGATCCGCTTTGCGCCGCGCCTCATCGGCCGCGATCTTATGGAATTCGCGAAGACACTCCACGACGACACGCCAGAACTCGGCCTTTGAATTCTTCGCGGTGACCCTCGATACGCTCACGGGATCCTCTTTTTCTTGCTCTCGTTTAAGACTGCGGAAGCGTGCGGTGTATGAAATGAGAATTGGTCAGAGTTCGGGATCGTCGTCTGCTTCTTCCAATCGCCCGTGATCGGACCTGCGACCAGGTCGTACCATTCCGCATAAAGACGATGATGCACGCCAGTCGTTCGGCAGGCTTGCACGAAATTCCAGTAGTCGAATGCGTGCTTGTCGCCCCGGATGAAGAACAGGCATTCCAGCGAAACAATTGCTTCTCGCGAAACGCTGAATTCAATGACTTCGGGCTGGCCACCACTAAGTGATGCGTTCAGATTGGCCCACTCGACCGCTTTTTCCCGTCTCGTCGTTGTATAAAAGCCGCGCCCAAAGTCTTTAAGCGGACTGCCGACCGTCTCATCGACTCGTTTCAATACGTCATGGACGTGCTCATCTGTGGTTCCATGGTACAGCAGCAGATCCATGCTCGGCTCAAGCAATGCCTAGCGGCGACACTCGCCACATCACCCGTGCCCACTTTTATCCTCGTGGAGCCTTTGTTAATTGTACCAGCCTCAAACGGCCGCAAGAATCCCAGTTCACTGTCGTCAGAGCTGGATGATTGTCCGTTGCTTCGTCAATACCTCTTCATTCGCAGGACTAGTTCCGTTTTGGATCCGTCGTCCCTTGAGCCGCGAGCCCGGTGCGCTTCAGGAATTCCGGATACTCCACGATCTCGACGGAGCCGTTCGGCTTTTCGAGCAGGGCGCAAAGTTCTTCTCCGATCGATTGGGGTTCCGGCGAATCGACACGGCCTTCGTGTCCGATCCGAATCGGTTTGCCGTTTTCGTTGACCACGATCCGCGATTCGAAACAGCCGTCAGCGACGGTTCCGTCCCCGACGGTCCATGCCGACTGCATTGGGCAGATCGACCACACGGCAACCTCTCCTCTCTCAGTGCGCCGACGTTCGGTGCTGCGGATCGGAGGCCGGAGAAAGGCATTTTGTGACCACAAAGTCGCAGATCCGCCGCGGCGGGGCACCCTCTACCCTCTACCCGCTGCCCTCCTCGGCTGCCGCCGTTGCCGCCCGCGACCCGTCTCTTGAGCGGCGTAAGCCAGCACGTTTTTCACTCCCACCCGGGCC
This sequence comes from uncultured Planctomycetaceae bacterium, assembly GCA_963833105.1. Classification (GTDB taxonomy): domain Bacteria; phylum Planctomycetota; class Planctomycetia; order Planctomycetales; family Planctomycetaceae; genus DASPSM01. The sequence goes on along the minus strand of CAWHWU010000022.1, from coordinate 78,996 downwards.
TGATCGAGGACGTGTTCGTCCTCCGTCACGATCCAGGCGAAGTTCGCCCGAAACAGCATCGCCGTAATCTCAAACACCAACTGGTTCACGTCTGCGCCGCGCGGCAGCTCTCCCGCCTCGCGCGCCTGGCGCAAGGACACGACGAACTGAGCGGTCCACATGGCCTGCAATTGCATGATCCGGTCGCGGGCCAGCCCGGGTTGCGAGGCGAGTTGGGCCGCCACCGTCGCGAAAAAGCAGCCGCCGGGAAAAATCCGCCGCAGCAGGTGCTGCAGGAAGGCCTCCGTCAGCGCCGCGACCCGTGCGCTCCCCCGCTCCGATGGCGAGACCCGCCGAATGACGTCGCTCTCGAAGATCTCGGCGGCGGTGTCGATTGTCGCCAGCTCGAGCTGCTCTTTGGATTTGAAATGCGCATAGAGCCCGCTCTTGCTCATCCCAATGTGCTGGGCCAATTCGCCGATCGAGAGTCCCCCCAAGCCGCGGACCGTGGCCAGGCGGGCTGCCGCGTCGAGGATCGCCCGGCGGGACTCAAGACCGTCAGCCCGTGGCTTGCGGGCCGCGGGTGCGGGTGCGGTCGAATTCTCCCCCCTGGCGTTTTTCAGCGATTTCATGCTTGACATAATAGTACGATCGGTCGTACTTTACAAAGCACGATCGGTCGTTTTAGATTCCAGCCACCCCTCGGCGGAGATTGACGCCCCCCCCGGGCCGCGTGAAAACTTCCCAGAGCGAGGGCGGCCTCTCTCCCACGTCCTTTGAGGAGCCGGACATGCTGCGATTTCTCGTGCTGCTTTACGGCATCGTGTGTTATCTGATGTTCTTGGGCACTTTCCTCTATTCGATAGGTTTTGTCACGAATTTCGCGGTTCCCAAAACGATCGATAGCGGCACCGCCGGGGATCCGCTCACGTCACTCGTCGTCGACGGCGTGTTGTTGGGATTGTTCGCGCTGCAGCACAGCGTCATGGCTCGTCCCGCATTCAAGCGGCTGTGGACGCCCATCGTCACTGAGCCGGCCGAACGCAGCACCTATGTGCTCCTCACCAGTCTTGTGCTCCTGCTGACGTACTGGCAGTGGCGACCGCTCCCCGCACCGGTCTGGGATCTCGCATCGCCGCCGCTGCGGACGCTCATTTGGGCGATCTGTGGGTTCGGCTGGTTCGTCGTGCTGCTCTCGACATTCCTGATCAACCATTTCGAGCTCTTTGGGCTGCGACACGTCTTTCTGCATTTCACAGGCCAACCCTACCGGCCGGTCGATTTCCAGATGCGAGCTTTCTACCGCTTGGTGCGTCACCCCCTCATGACGGGATTTGTCATCGCCTTCTGGGCCACACCCACGATGAGTGCCGGCCATTTGTTTTTCGCCGTGATGACGACCGCGTACATCCTGATCGCTGTCCAACTGGAAGAGCGCGATCTCGTGACGTTCCACGGCGATGCATACCGTGAATACCAACGACAGGTGGGCATGCTCCTACCGCGACTCAACCGCAATAAGTCGACGTGAAGCAGCCCGCAGGGCTCGGGCTGACTAGCCCAGGGCCACGCCCTGCAAACTCCGGTGACGCGACGAAAACCTATTTTTCACCGACGCCTTGTGCCGCGGGATCGCGACACCTGAATGGAACGCGTTCAAACTGAAATACCCGCTGGCGCCATCTTCACCGCACTTCCCGTCTCGTTCAAGATGCGTTTTACAGCTCCTGTAAAACACAGGTCGCAACCAGCGACGGCAGGGAGGGTTGCGCTTAGGCAAATTTTTCAGCAGGACCGGTTTGCGTGGTCCCATCCAGGACGGCGATGTCCTCGTGCACCGTCCGATCTCACCTGACAGTTCCAATGTGGGATTTCGTCCGCAAAAACCGTGAAAAGGGCGAGGTCATTTTGGATTTTGGATTGCCGATTTTGGATTGAGGATTTGACGCCATGTGGTTCTCAATCCGAAATCGAAAATCGCCTATTTTCGAACATCGCATTCCAGAGTGGTCGCACCACGCGGGCCAGGAGCTGTGGCGAAGAGAGGTGCTTGGGGCATCCGATGGATCGCGCTGAAGACGGCGCTTGCTGGATGCGGAGTGTTCAAAAACTGCACACGAATTTTCTGTGGTGGGGGCCCTTTTTTTCCGCCGCAGAAAAAACAGAATAATCGAAAATCCTCGAGCGCCAGCGAGGGGGCCCACAGAAAAAGTGGGGCGACCACAGAAAAATCGGGGCCGAAACGGCCCTTTTTCGCGCACCAGGGAGCGCTTTCGGGGCCGCTTGGAACTCGTCGCCGGGCAAATCAGTGGGCTTTGGTCGGGCGATGACCGGACGCGTGCGGGTGGGCCTTCTCGTACGTCTCCCGCAGGCGGCGGGTGCTGACGTGCGTGTAGATCTGCGTCGTGCTCAGGCTCTTGTGCCCGAGCAGTTCCTGGACGCTGCGGAGGTCGGCTCCTCCGTCGAGCAGGTGCGTGGCGAAACTGTGCCGCAGCGTGTGGGGCGTCGTCAGCGTGCTCAAGTCGGCCACTTTCAGGTGGCCTAACAGGAGGCGGCCCACGCTACGCGTGGTGAGCCGTTTGCCGAACTTGTTGAGGAACATCGGGGCGGGATTGCTGGGATGCGGTTTGCGGACCTGCATCCAGCGGTTGAGGGCGCGGACGGCGTAGCTGCCCAGCGGGGCGACCCGCTCCTTGCGGCCCTTGCCGCGGACGCGGAGCACGTTGGCGTCGCGGTCCCAGTCGTCGATGTTGACGCCGACCACTTCGGCAACTCGCAGTCCGGCCGAGTAGATCGTCTCGAGGATCGCCCGGTCGCGGAGTCCCATCGGCTTGTTGGCCGGCGGCGTTTCCAGCAACTGGGCCACTTGCACGGTCGTCAAAAAATGCGGCAGCTTTCGCCCGGTTCGGGGCGTGCGGAGCGCCTTGGCCGGATTGCTCGGCGTGAGGCTTTCGCGGCAGCAATATTTGAAAAAGGTCCGCAGGCTGGCCAATCGCCGGGCGATGGTCGTCTTGGCGTACTGGCATTCATGCAGGTAGCTGACGTAGCCGCGAAGGATGCCGACGGTGATTTCGGTCAGGTCGGGGACCTGTCCCAGGCGGTCCTGGAAATAGGCGGCCAGGCTCTCGAAATCTTCCGCGTAGGACTTGAGGGTCAGCGGGGCGACGTTTTTTTCGATCCGCAAATGGCGCAGGAACGAATCAATCGCACTTTGCATCGTCGGCTCGTGCTTCGACCCCTCGAAGACGTGACGAATGGAGGACTGCGAGAGTCGTCGCAGCACCGTGCTGGCGAGACGTGCCGTTAGGTCGTCTCGGGGAAGCGCTCGGTCGAAAAGTGCTGTTGCCGGCGATCGTCGCGCATCCGCCGGACTTTCTGGCTCAAGATGGCCGCGTCGTACCAGGTGAAGCTGAGATCGGGATCGGCGGCGTAGCGGCCCATCGTCTGCAGCAAAGAGCGGAGGCTCTCATCGTCGTACAAGAAGACGTAGCGTTCCGAGCCCTTCACGAGGGCCAAGACATTCATGCCGCGTTCCACGCTGGTCAGCCTCCCCGAACGACCTGGAACCGATGTGTCAGATTCAGATATCGGCTGATTCATGGGAGCGGCTATCTGTATTTTCGGAACTTGAAGATCATTCGGTGCTTTCCCTCGCCACCGTGGAGGGACAGCATTTCCAGAATCATGCGGTAGGAGGTGAAGCGGATGAAATCGTCGCTGCGATGCAAATATCCTTCCCAGCCGCCGCTGCGCAGGTCACCGTTCAACTCGACGTAATCGCGCAGGGCCGCCACCAGGTCGCCGTCCGCACCGTCGAAGACGCGGGTATACGACATGAGCGGCAAACGGGGATTCGACTGCCACGGCTGAATGGGCTGTGGAACATTGAACGGATTGGGCTGCGGCGGACACGGCGCGAGGGCCGGATCGCGGATCGGACCTTTGGCCGTTTCGCCCGGCGTGTGATCGAGGTCGGGAGCAGCCGGCGCGAGCGGGACGGGCTTCATCACGGGTGGCTCGGGCCCGAAGGGGAGTTCATCCATGGGCAACCCCATCGGCGTGCGCTGCACGGGCACCGGCGTGGCGGCTGACTCGCCCGGAAAGGGAGCCGGCGGACCGGCTTCCGGAGGGGCGGCGGGCGTCGGATTCGCTGGAGGCCCTGCTGGCACCGGCGGGCCGGACGGGGTCGCCGGCAAGGGCGCTAATGGCGAATCACCGCTGTCTGAGAGCCGTGATTCCCGATCATCGGTCGTCATCACGACGCGGAGGACTTCAGGCGTGCCCTGCGGATCCTGGTAGTGGGGAATCTTCACCAGCGTCTGGATGTCGTCGCCGGAAAGGGGTTGATTTGAAGTGGTTTGGGTCGCGAAAGGCGGCTCCCCGCCGGGGGCGGCGGCCGGCGATTGGGCCCGGTAAACGATGCCGTAGGGGTCATCGAGTCGAACGAGGGAGGGCTCGTAGAAACTGCGGACCACGGGCCAACGCTGGAAACAGTGGTAAGCCCGGATCCAGAAAGGCGTTTCGGGAGCACACTGATCGTCGAGCTGCTTTTGGTAGTCCCGCCAGTCCTGCAGCCGTTGTTGGTCCCAGTTATTGAGTTGCTGGCGAGCCTGCGGCTCGGTTTGAATTCCCGGATAAAAGGCCCAGGGCCTGGGCGAGTACCAATTCACGGCCAACGCGAGGCGGGGCGGATAATACGGCGAATATTCCGTGACCGCCCCGACGACAATCGCGTCGACCCGCAGAATCTTGGCCAGCTTCAGCACTTCGTCGACATCATTCAGATCGATCTTTGCGTCGACCATCGCCACTTCCGTGACGCCGACGGGAAGCACCTCAAAGCCGGGTACTTTCTGCAGTTCACTGGCGTAGGTCAGGGCGAAGCGGCGTCCGTCGACGGCCTTCTCGGCGCTCAGGTTGAGGAAGGGTGCCACCGCGACCGTCGACAGGCCGGGGATCGGGTTGGTCACCCCGAGCTGCACCATCACGCAACCCGGCGCGAATAGAGCGGCAAAAAGTGCCGAAAAAGACGCAGCTTCACCATTGCATCCTTGCGGACTCCGCGCGAATGGAGCGCGTTGTCCTCAATATCGACACAATCGAAGAAGCCGCTTCAATTAAAAAAGTCGCCGCAGAGGCCCCGGGTTCACAAAAGCCCCGCGGGCGATTGCTTTCCGGACGCGAGGTTTATTCGAGCGATCAAGCCTGCGGCGTCACGACGCCTTTTTTCAGGATGATATTGGCGTAGAGGGCCGATTCGCTGGTGGCGACGATGGCGTAAGCCCCTTCGGCTTTCTCATAGAACTCGAACCGCTCGATCGGCGTCAGTTCGATCCGCCGCCCCTCGTTCATCTCGAGCAGTCGCCGAAAGTTCTTCCAGATCGGCGGTTCCGGATCCTTGGCGTTGACCGGTTTCATCACCGTGATGGGGTCATCGACAAACTTGTCGATGGGCAGGAACTTCAGCACCGCTTCGAGGACCTCGAGCACTCCCAGTCCGTCGGTCCGCACAATCTGTTGGGCCTTCGAGTCGGCCGGAAAATTCCCGTCGGCGATGACGATCTCGTCACCATGCCCCATCTTCATCAGCAGGTGCATCAAATCGGGCGAGACAAGTGGGGGGATGCCTTTGAGCATGGCTGCGTCTCCAAGGTCCTCGGGGCGTGTCTATTTGGCTTCTTTCTTAACGGCCCTACGACGCGTTCGCAACGATTGAGCCGTGATCGGAGGGCTGAAATTAACGTGCCCGCGGCGATGCATAGATCACGGTGAACATGCCGAATTCGGCGATTTCGGGCTTTTTGCCTCCGGCCTGAGCGAACCCGCCTTCGATAGATTTCTGTGCCGGTGAGTTCGTCTCAGTCACAAACGCCATGTTCTCATTGAGGCGGGGAAGCTTTTGCGGCACCGAGGCAGGATAAATCGGCCGGTAGGTGCCAAAGATTGCATCGGAGACGGCGAGTTTTTCGTCGCTCTCGAAGATTAAGGGATACACGAAAGAGACCGTCGCCCAAACGCTCGAAACCTTCTTGCGCGAGAGGTCGCCTTCGACGGCTTCGAGGTCGCGAGCCGGAACACGCGTCATCTGTAACTGACCACTTTTGTCGTAAGTCAGCGTTTCAATCTCATTGTGTCGTCCCACGTCAACGAGCACGGCGACTCCCGCGAAGATTGCAACGACCAGGATGCCGGCACCCAAAATAGGGCTCCAGCGCGCACCTGCAAAGCATTGAACGAGCAAGCGGCCCATCAGTATCGAAAGAAAAAAGCAGCCCCCGAAAAAGTAGCTCGGCGTTCTCAGCCACGCGATGGCGTACGGCACAAAGCAGGCGAACGTCAAAACGAGCAGCAGCAAATCCGTCTCCGCTGGGCCGGAACCAGAAAGGATCGCTTTTCCAATCTGCGCGGGCGCTTTGACAAACGGTGCGATGGCGACGACGGCCGCCGCCAGTGCGAGCGCGTAGAACACGTAGCCAGCAATTGGTTTCTCTGGGTAATACCAAAGCACCGTGTCGGGTCCGAAAAATTTGGGCATCTCATCCACGAAAATTTGCGCGTAAGTCGTGGGTGCCAGCAGCGAGCTCTTGGCGGTACTGGTCTTGTCGACGAAGACCTCTCGCCAATTGCCGCATCGATGGGTGACGTTGTAAACGATCGCCGGTGCGTATCCGATCGCGAATCCCAACAGACCGATGGCGGCCGCTTTTGACGTGAATCGCCGTGCGCTGTTAACAGCGCCCACAGTGTGGCGACGGGAAAGAGCGCCAACTCGAGGCACATGACGCTCAGCCCGGATGCGAGCCCGAACGTCAAAGCCTTCGGCCCCAGTCGTTTTGCGGAAGAATCAATCGACCAAAAAAGACCGAGCAAGATTGGAAGCGAGAGAAAGTACGGGGAATATCCTCGAACCTGAAAATGCCATTTGACGAGTGAGGGGAATAACGCGTACACGACAGCCGCCAACAGAGCGGTTCGGCGATCGTAAATCCGGCCTACCACGAGATAAAACAACGTCAGACATAAGAGCGACAGCAGGAGAATACAGCACTTGAGCGGCAGTACGCCGGCGCCGAAGATCGCGAACGGGATCGACGCCAAGTACGCTTCACAGGAGGCGCCGGCGTTATAGGGTTGGCCGTACATGTAGAAGGGGTAGAACCGCCCCTCGCTGATGTGTTTGGCCATCAAGCCAATGATCGCTTCGTCGCTGTGCACGTGCGTCTGCGACGCGAACAGAACGACAAAGCGAGATGCGGCCACGAGAACCAGCAGGCCGAGAAAAAGTCCGTGGCGACGCATGCAAAACGGAAGCCATCGCTCCTGTTTCGCAACTGGCGGCGAATCGTCGGCTTTCCCTTCCTCTCGCCGATCCGCCGTCCGCTTCCCCATTTCTGTTGCCAAATCGCGTTCTAATTTCCAGTCGCGCCTGCCCGATTACAGTATGACGCGCTCGACGTGGTTGCGGAATTTGGCTGCAGCACTCTTCGGCAAAAGAAACGAGACGAGTTTTCCAATTCCAGTCCGAAACGGTTCGCTCGCGGAAGCGTCGGCGAGTCGATGTTTTATAAATGATTCAGCGGCCGTAGCTGGCCGTGCCGCTCTTTTGTTTCTTGTTCAGGCGGTTATGGCAATAGAGGCCGTCCAGAATAAACTCGGCGACGCTGGCCTCCAGTTGGGGCCGCAGCGGCGTCGCGGCGATCTCCGGATCGAGTTCGCTCGCCGATTTTGCCACCTGTTTGCGGAATTCACGCACCGCGTCGATCCGCTTGAGAACCTCGGCAGCGGGTAACCGATCGCCGACTTCCAGCGTGTTGCCCGACTCGAAATACTCCACGATGTTGCGGTAGTGTTTGGGGTCGAAGTGCTGGTCGAAGATGCTTTTGACCGCCTCCTCGACGATGCGGCTCAGCAGTTTGTCTTCTTCCCCCGTCTCCTCCGTCATGTTGAGCTCGATTTTTCCTCGCGAGCTGCCGACGAGGGCCACGAGGTCGCTCACCCGCGCGACGGCCCGTTCTTCGCCGAGGGAGAGGGCTCTGCGCTCGGCGTTGGAAATGAGGTTCTCGTAATTCGCGATCGACATGCGGACGCTGACGCCCGAAGCCTGGTTCACATGCGGGCTGGTGCGGGCCAGCCGCGAGGTTTCTTCGACGATTTCTTTGAGGAATTTGGGGACGGCAATCTGCGGGCCGTTATCCCGTTCGCGCCAGGCGTTGGCATCGGTGATCTGCATGCCCAGTTCCCGCGTGAGCGGGTAATGCGTGCGGACGACCGAGCCGATGCGGTCCTTGAGCGGCGTGACGATGCGGCCGCGATTCGTGTAGTCCTCGGGATTGGCGCTGAACACCATGCACACGTCGAGGGCCAGCCGCACCGTGAAGCCGCGGATTTGCACGTCCCGCTCTTCGAGCACATTGAACAGGCCGACCTGAATCTTCGGGCTCAGGTCGGGGAGCTCGTTCATGCAAAAAATCCCGCGGTGCGTGCGGGGAATGAGGCCGAAGTGCATCACGTCTTCGCTCGAGAGGTGCCGCCCTTCGGCATGCTTGATCAGGTCCACTTCGCCGATCAGGTCGGCAATCGTCACGTCGGGCGTGGCCAATTTCTCGTGATAGCGGCGGTCACGGCCGATCCATTCGATGGGGCAGGCGTCTCCCTTTGTGGCAACCAGATCGCGGGCATATTTCGAGAGGGGGGCAAATGGATCGTCATTGATTTCGGAACCCGCGACGATCGGCACCGCCTCGTCGAGCAGGTCGACGAGCATCCGCAACATGCGGGTTTTTCCCTGACCCCGCAGCCCCAAAAAAAGGACGTCGTGCCCCGAGAGGACCGCGTTGACGACTTGGGGAATCACCGTCTCGTCGTAACCGATGATGCCGGGAAAGAGCGTTTCGCCCCGCTTGAGCTTGGCCAGCAGGTTCCGCCGCATCTCGTGCTTCACGCCTGTGGATTTCCATCCGCTGGCGCAGCTGGCCAAGGGTTTGTGGTCGGTCAGTCAATTGCCATCAGCCTCAGAAGTGCCGTCAGGCCCAGAAGCGTTCGCCGTACAGGTTCATGATGTCCGGCTTGGTTTCGATTTCGACATCGCCCAGCACGCGTGTTCTGCAGGCCAGGCGCAGCTCATCCTCATGCCCTTTGCGGGCCGCCGAGGTGAACATGCCGAGTATCATACGCAGGCGTTCGTAGAAAGTCTGCGGGCTGAGGTTCTCCTTCCCCTTCTTGACTTTGACGCAGCAACTGCCGCACTGACCCAAGCCGTGGCAATTGAAGACGCGATGAATGCCCGGATAAAGTTCGATTCCTGCCCTGAGCGCCTCCCGTCGCAGGTTGGCCCCTTCCGGGACCTCGATTGTTTTTTTCTCGCTCACGAACTTGACGCTTGGCATTGTCGATTCGATCCCGCTTTGGTTTTTTCCGGAAGGACGGCCGGTCGAGGGTGGAGAACTTGTCGAATGGTGCGCCTCGTGGAATCATAAGGCCAAATTGAGCGAAATTCCAGGAATGCCCCGCGGAGGCAGGCCTGCGCCGAATGAGCCGCGCAAGTCTTAAGGAGACGCCGATGAACGTCCGAGTTGTCACGACGCCCTGGCAGTCGATCGAGGCCGATTGGCTGATCGTCGGCGTCCCCGAAGAGGCCGATTTTTCACCGCCGCTGGCCGAGTTAGACAAGGCCTCGGGCGGTCGCCTCACTCGCCTGCGCGAGGCGGGCGACCTCACCGGCAAGCAGGCCGAGCTGCTGGCGATCCGCGATGCGGCCCCGCTGGGGGCAAAGCGACTGCTGCTCGTGGGGATGGGAAAGCCGGCCGACTTTACCGTTCCGCGCTTTGAAAAGGCCTGCCTGACCGCGGTGCGGAATGTCTCCGAAAAAAAGTGGGGCACCGTCGCCATCGCACTGCCCGTGATCGAAACGGCTTCGTCCGAGGGGCAAACGCCGCCAAGCGCAACCGACCTCGTGCAGACGATCGCCCTGGCGGGGGTCGTGGGAAGCCTGGGACAGGGGATCTACAAGGCCGAACCGTCGCGGTTCCCCATCGAGAATCTGGTGATTGCCGTCCCTGCGTCAGCCGACGGGACAAAGATTGAGGTCGCCGCGCACCGCGGGCAAATCCTGGGCGAAGCGATGAACGTCGTCCGCGAGCTCGTCAACCGCCCGGCTCAGGACATCTATCCGGAAACCCTGGCCCAACGGGTCAAGGAACTCGCTCAGGACTTCGGACTCAACTGCGGCGTCTTCGACGAGGCGTGGTTAAAGCAGCAGAAAATGGGCGCCCTGCTGGCCGTCGCCCAGGGAAGCGAGCGACCACCGCGGATGGTCGTGCTGGAATACGACGGAGCCGGCGACGGGAGCCCGCGCCTCGCCTTCATCGGCAAGGGGGTCACCTTCGACAGCGGCGGACTCTCCATCAAGCCGACCGACGGCATGCTCACCATGAAGTGCGACATGGCGGGGTCCGCCACCGTCTTGGGGGCGATGATCGCCATTGCCCGGCTCAAGCTGCCCGTCAATGTCTCGGGCTACATGGGCCTCGTGGAAAACATGATCAGCGGCAACTCGTACAAGCTGGGCGACGTATTGACCGCCCGCACGGGCACCACGATCGAGGTCAACAACACCGATGCCGAGGGTCGCCTCGTCCTGGCCGACGTCCTGAGCTACGCCGTCGACGAGGGGTCCGATTGCCTGATCGACCTGGCGACCCTCACCGGCTCCTGCGTCGTCGCCCTGGGAGACGAGATCGCCGGCGTCTTCACCAACGACCAACCCTGGTGCGACCAGGTCCTCGCGGCGGCCAAACGGGCCGGGGAAGACATCTGGCAACTGCCGATGTTCGATTACTTTGCCGAGCAGCTCAAAAGCGATGTGGCCGATCTCAAGAACACGGGGGGCCGGCCGGGCGGGTCGATCACGGCGGCCAAGTTCCTGGAGAAGTTCGTCGACAAAAAGCCGTGGGTCCACCTGGACATCGCCGGCCCGGCCTTCGCCAGCTCCTCAAAACCGTATCGCGAAGGGGGCGGGACGGGCTGCATGGTCCGCACGCTGGTCGAGGTCGCCGCCGGTTTTCGCAAATAATTTTCGCCGCCCCTTGACCGGACACTTGGTTTTCAGTGTATCACCGGTGATCAACCGCCCGTCTTTTGCGCCGGTGATCTATTTTTCTGGTTTTTCTGCGGCGTAAAAAAGCAAACGCGGCCAATCGACGCAGAAAAATGCGGCTCCCGCCTCCGGGAAACACGCCCCTCCGCGAGCGTGAGATAATTCTCTAAAAACGAAAAATGGCGGCTCCGGCCCTTTGGGCCTCTTCCGTGCGGCGATCCTAATCATATCTTAAGTCTCAATTCTGTAGAGACTTCTGTAGCCATCTCTTATAGACGGAATCGTTCCGAGTTCTGCCGAATTTTTGTTTACATTCGTAAATAACAACTATAGATATAGTCGTTGTTGATATCGCAAGTCAGCACACCCGCGTTGAGGAATCAATGACCGACCAACGGACTGGAAAAGGTGACCTGCCCGAGTTGTCGCGGCTGGAGATGGCCGTCATGACCGTCGTCTGGAAGCTGGGGGACTGCTCGTCGGCCGAGGTGATTGCCGAGTTCAGCAAGCAGCGGCCCCTGGCCGAGACGACCATCCGCACGGTCCTGGCCAATCTCCGCAAGAAGGGCTACCTCGAGCCGATCCCCACGATCGAGCGGGGCTTTCGCCTGCGGGCCACCGTCAGCCGCGACGCCGTCGCCGGCCGCACGCTCGGCGGGCTCGTCGCCAGCCTCTTTGGCGGCTCACCGCGGGAAGCGATCGCCCACCTCCTCAACGATGAGCGCCTGGACGAAGCCGAACTGGCAGAGATTCGCCGCCTGCTCGATGAAAAGCGAGAGGAGAAGGCTCCATGAACGTCGCCCGTCTGGATTTCGCTCCGGTCCTGCAACGGCTTCTCGCCGCGGTTGCCGGTCATCCGTTGTTGGAGCGGCTGTTCTTCGCCAGCTTCGAGTTGGCCATCCTGGCCCTGTTGGTCTTCGCGGCAATTCGCCTCGGCCGCATCCGCTCGCCCCGCCTCGCCGCTTTGCTGTGGCTGTTGGTCCTGGGCAAGCCGCTGGTCTCCCTGGCAGTCGGCAGCCCGTTTCACTTGTTTCGGATGGAGGTTCCAGCGGTCGTCGCCGAAGCGCCGGCTCCGCTCGAAGTGGTCGCGCACGCCGATCCGCAGGTGCCCGTCGCGGCACCCTCTTCATTCGAGGTTCAATCTGAGCTCCCGGTTGGCATGGACGACGAAAACGCCGACGCTCCAGCGGTCCCGATTTCCCAGGAGCGGACGCCGTCGCCTCGTCCCGTCGCCTCCGCAGTGCCCGTGCCGACTCCGCCCGCTCGATCTTCGCAGCCCTGGAGTCCGGTAACGTGGATCCTGGGAATCTGGCTGACCGGCGTGGCCTGCTTTGCGAGCCTCTCGCTCGTCGATCGCGCGCGTGCTTGGCGGCTCGTCCGCGCGGCGCGAAAGCCCGAGCCCAGCCTGTCGGGCCGCTACTTGGCGCTCGCCGCAAACATGGGTCTCAAACGGCCCGCCGCGCTCTGGATCACGGACGAGATGGAAAGTCCGGCTCTCGTCGGCTCGATCTTCAGCGCGATCGTGATCCCCGGCTGGCTGGCGGAGGACGCGAACGCGGCGAAGCTCGACTGGGCCCTGCGGCACGAGCTGATGCACTTCCGGCTCCGCGATCCGTGGGCCGCCCTCGTCCGCGAGCTGTCGCAGATGCTCTTCTATTTTCATCCGGTCGCCTGGTGGGCCGGCGCAAAGTGGAAAACGGCGACCGAAAAGGCGTGCGATCGGGCGATCGTGGCCGACGAAGCGGCCGCCCGCGACTACGCCGAGCAACTCTACCGGATCCTGGTCGGCATCCACGGCCGCCGGCAGGCCGCGCTCCGCACGGGCCTATTCGCGACGCGAACTCAAATCGGCCAACGGATCGCCGCCTTGCTCTACGGGCCCCGCACGGCGCCGCATTTAAGCGCGCTGGCCCTTGTCGTGGTGGCCATCGTGACCGCCGTCACGCTGAGCGTGGGCGGCGCCTTCGCCGACAAGAATGCGAAGCGCGACGAGCCCGAAAACACTCCGGCTGTCGCGGCCACGGATAAAGTGGCCGAGCCACAACCGGCTCCGATCTCAGCCTCGACCACAAGTCATCCCGTACCGGCGCCCGCGCCCGATGTCACATTCACCTATTCCGGTACCGTGGTCGACGATCACGGAAAGCCGGTCGCCGATGCCAAGATCAGCCTGGATTACTGGCACGCCAGCGATTCCGTCGGGGCCGTCCCCACGCTGGCCGTGACCGACAACAACGGCCGGTTCGAATTCTCGCGTCACAAACGGGACTTTGCGGGCGCCGACCGGTCGGGTCCCTGGTGGTTCCCCGCCATGATTGTGGCGTCGAAGCCGGGCTATGGTCCGGCCGGCGGGCAATCGATCGAGTTCGAGACGACAGGCCGCCTGGTCGCCGAGCAACGTCAACCGCCAGGCTGGCATCCGAAAGGTTGGAGCAACGTGCTGAAGTTGGCCTCCGACGATGTGCCGATTCATGGTCGCATCCTCGATACGGAAGGGCGGCCCGTCTCCGGCGCGCTGGTGCAGGCGATCAATTTGTGGGAGGGGCGGGACGGTTCGCTCGACACGTGGGAAGCCGCCACCCGACGACCGGGAGCTGACTTGAAGGGGCTCGAGGAGAAACTTCGTCCGATCAACTTTTCCAACCGGATAACCGCGCCGTATCCGACCCTCGCTCCCGCCGTTCGGACGGATGAGAATGGTTCGTTCACGCTCGCGGGCTTGGGCCGGGAGCGTCTCGCGGATCTCGCGGTAAGCGCACCGGGAATCGAAACGACGCCCCTGCATGTCCGCACGCGGCGGGGAGCCGTCATCAAGGTGCTGCCGGATAACTGGAACCCCAAATCCGGGCAAGAGACATTCTATCCCTGTGATTTCACCCGCGTGGCCGGCCCGTCGGTCACCGTCGAAGGGCAAGTCACGGATGGCCGGTCACACCGACCGCTCGCCGGCATCCGGGTGCATGCCGCCCGGATCATTTCGTGGCCGTTTAGTGACGACGATCTCGCCAGACGGCTCATCTCGGCGACGACCGATACCCGCGGACACTATCGCCTCGAGGGGTTGCCGCCGGGCTTCTTGCGACTGGGCGTGGTCCCTCCTTCCGGCTCGCGGTATCTGATGGCGGGCGTCGATGTGAGGATCGGCATGCGACGGTCGCCGTTGGCAGTCGACATCAAACTTGGCGCCGGCGTCATGGTCCACGGTCGTGCGACCGATTCGCGAACCGGGATGCCCGCGCAGGGAAGCCTCCAGTATTTTGCGTTCTGGACGAATCCGCATCTGCAGGAAGCGCCGGGTTTCGGGATCAGCGGCTTTATCGTTCCTCGATCGATTTGCAACTACCGCTGCGACGCCGACGGCCGATTTGAACTTCCGGTCCTTCCCGGGCCGGGAATCCTGGCATTTCGCGCCGACCGCGGCTCTGAATTTCCCCAGGCAATCGGCGCCGCGGACATCCATGGGCCAAAAGGGCGGGATGGAGCAGAATTCAGCACGGCTCCGTACGACTGCCAGGTCGAGTTCTTCCATTTGCTCACGCCGCTCGATCCACAGCCCGGCACCGACTCGTTGGCGCTCGACTTGACGCTCCACTCGCCGGCGACGGTGACCGGCACGGTCCGCGGTCCGGACGGAAAGCCGCTGGGCCACTATTCGCTCTCTGACAAGTCAAGCTTCCTCGAAGAGGCACGCCGGTGGGCCTATCAAAAGAGCGCGATTTCTGAAATCCACGGCGCGACATTTAAACTCAACGTCTATTCCCCGGCGGACCATCACCGGCTGGTGTTTTATCATCCAGCCAGGAATCTTGTCGGTATCCGCGAGTTCACCGGCGAGCCGAGTGGGCCGCTGGAAATCACGCTGCAGCTGGCCGCCACGCTCAAAGGGCGCCTCGTTGACGACGGTGGCCAGCCGCTGGGGGACGTCTCCCTCGTCGTCACCGTGCGCCATGCCGTTGCGAGCGAGAATCGCTCCGCTGAAGGCAAAGAAGCCGCTGCGGCGACGGGCCCGCAACTCGATCAAAGCCAGATCACGACCGACAAAGATGGACGGTTCGAGCTGCGCGGAGTGGTTCCCGGTTTGGCGTATTCAGCCGTCGCGCAAGGCGCGATCACATCCCGAGCGGGCCGCAGGGTACCGGGCGGCGCGGTCTTCAGCAACATCCTGGCACAGGCCGGTGAGACGAAAGAGCTCGGCGATCTGCGGATCGCAGCGGCGGACACGAAATCGACAGCGGCGCCGTCCGGGAGGAGGGACGTTGCCGATGTGAATGAGGTTCGCGGCCGCGTCCTGTTGCCCGATGGCAAGCCGGCAGCCGGGGCAAAAGTCGTCGCGTTGCGGCGTTACTGGCGTGAGGGGGTGAAGCGCACGCCCCTCGCGAAAACGGTCGCCGGATCGGAGGGGGTGTTCTCGATCGCCATCCCCAAGCACATGCCGAACGACGGCCTCGGTACCCTGTCGGCATTTGCCTGGATCGGAGCCGAGGTCGACGGTTTTGGCACGGGTTACCAGCTCTGGGACAGCCGAGACAAGCCGGCGAAGGAGCTTGAGATCAGGCTGTTGCCTGAATTTCCCATTCATGGCCGCATCGTCGATCTCGAGGGAAAGCCGGTTGCGGGTGTGCACGTGACGCTCGATTGGCAAGCATCGCCCGGTAAGGAGTTCGGCCGCTGGCTGGAGTCCGTCCGGGCGGGTAGTCCGGGTGACTTCATTCGACTGTCAGGCGGACGAGAACTGCAAGGCTACGAGGACGGCTCGCAGCCGCCGGTCGTCACCGACTCCGTCGGCCGTTTCACGCTGCGTGGGATTGGCGCGGATCGTGTTGCGCGTCTGCGGGTGCATGGCGAGCTGATCGCCGACGCGGCGATCCACGTCGCCACCCGGCCAATAAAGCCCTTCGCGTTGGCGCAAGGCATGGGGCAAGTCTTCGGTGCCGATTTCACCTACCAGGCGGAGCCGACGCGACTGATCGTGGGGACAGTTCGCGACGCGGCGACGGGAATGCCGCTTGCCGGTGTGCGCGTCCAAGAGCTAAACGGTCCGGTTCATACCGAAACCGATTCGCAAGGCAAATATCGCCTCGTGGGACTTCCGAAATCGAGACCCGGGCGCGGTCGAAGATCGCAGAACCAGATCTCCGTCCTCCCCGGTCCGGACCAGCCCTATCCGGCAATGAGGAGACTCGAAATTGCGAATTCTCCGGGGTTGGGCCCAATCACCCTGGATGCCAAATTGCCCCGCGGAGTGTGGATCACCGGTCGCGTGACGGAAAAGGAGACAGGTGCGGCGGCGGAGTCGATGGTGCTGTATTTTCCCGCTTTGTCCAATCCGCTGGTGAAGGAATTCCCGCAACTCAAGGAGCAGAGCAATGACACAGGACAGCTATTGTGGAATTACACCCGACCTGACGGGACATTCCGAATGGTGGGATTGCCGGGACGCGGCCTCGTGGCGGTGCGCGGCCTAAGAAGGATTAACCTCGAGGACGTCGAAGCATCGCATTTCTCCGAATTAGCGAAGAACTACCCCAAGGAATTCCAGAGGCGCGGCCGCGGCATGAACGCGATCCAGGAGATCGAGCCGGCACTAGGGGCGGCGAGCGTCACCTGCGATTTGGTCGTGAGCGCCGGGAGAACGATGCGAATCTTGGTTGCCGATCCGGCGGGCAAACCGGTCGCCCGTTGCCACTTCTGGTACACAATGGCACGCGGCGGAGTGCTGCACTCGGCGACGGATGAGTCGCCGTTCGACCTCGGCGCGTTCGAGCCCAACGAATCGCGGCCGATCTTTTTTCAATCGCCGAAACTCGGCAAGGCGCTTGTGATCCATTACGACGACAAGTCTCCGCACTCGATGACGGTGACGCTCGAACCGTGGATGACCGTAAAGGGTCGCTTTGTCGACGAGGAGGGGGCGCCGGTCAAATGGGGACACGGACACGTCGCCGCGGAGATCGGACCGAAAGCTCGGGTCCAGTTGGACCTCCCCGTCGACTGCGACGCGGACGGTCGCTTCGTGTTCTATCAAATTGCACCGGGAGCCGAGTCTTACTCGATTTCCCTGGACTTTTTTGAGGGAATCGCGAAAGTCGTGCCTGTCGCCGGAAAGACCGCTGATCTGGGCGAGATCAAAGTGAAAAGTCGCAATTCGGTCTCGCCGAAGGCCACGAAGAGCGCCGCTCGCGAGAACCCGCCGCCTTCAAAAGCGAAAGCCGTCGCGGAGGTGAATGAGGTTCACGGCCGCGTCCTGTTGCCCGATGGCAAGCCAGCGGCTGGGGCAAAAGTGGTGGCGTTGCGCCGTTACTGGGTTGAGAACGTGAAGCGCACACCGCTCGCCAAAACGACCGCTGGGCCGGATGGAGCTTTCTCAATCGCGATCCCACAGAACACTGCCGACGACGGCACCGGAACTGGGGCGGGGATTGCGTGGATCGGAGCCGAGATCGACGGTCTTGGAACAGGTTACGAGGTTTGGAGAAAAGCAGACCCAAGGCCAAAAGAGCTTGTGATCAAACTGCTGCCAGAAGTTCCCATTCACGGCCGCATCGTCGATCTGGAGGGAAAGCCCGTTGCGGGCGCGCACGTCTCGGTCAATTGGCAGGCGTCACCCCGCCAAGAATTCGGTTCGTGGCTGGAGTCTCTCCGCGCGGGCGGGCTGGCTGAATTCAATCGACTGGCTGCGGGGCTAGAACTGCAAGGCTACGAGGACGACTCGAACCCGCCGGTCGTCACCGACCCTGTCGGCCGATTCACCCTGCGCGGGATCGGCGCCGATCGCGTCGTGCGTCTGGCGGTCCACGGAGACGTGATCGCCGACACGTCGATCGACGTCGTCACCCGTCCGATCAAGCCGTTCTC
This sequence comes from uncultured Planctomycetaceae bacterium, assembly GCA_963833105.1. Classification (GTDB taxonomy): domain Bacteria; phylum Planctomycetota; class Planctomycetia; order Planctomycetales; family Planctomycetaceae; genus DASPSM01. Next base: position 61,067 of record CAWHWU010000022.1, on the reverse strand, counting down.
TCGGCAGACGGGAGGCGAAAGCACAGCGCAAGTATTCGGTGCCGATTTCACATTTCAGGCGGCGCCGACGCGGCTGATTGTGGGGACGGTTCGCGACGGAGCGACGGGAATGGCGCTGGGCGGCGTGAGCATTCGACAATTGTTCGGTTCGGTGCATACCGAAACCGATCCGCAAGGCAAATATCGCCTGGTGGGACTTCCGAAATTGAAACCCGGGCGCGGTTGGCGATCGCGTTACGAGCTCTCCATTCTCCCCGGTCCGGACCAGCCCTATCCGGCATTGAAGGAATTTGAATTCCCGTATTCTCCGGGCCTGGACCCGATCACGCTCGATATCAAATTACCGCGCGGAGTGTGGATCACCGGCCGGGTGACGGAGAAGGAGACCGGCGTGCCGGCGATGTCGGCGGTGTGGTATTTTCCCGCTTTGTCCAATCCGCTGCTGAAAGAGTTCCCGCATCTCGACGGAAACGCGAGCTTGCCGCGGCCATTGTGCAATACCGCCGCTGACGGGACCTTTCGCGTGGTCGGTTTGCCGGGACGCGGCGTCGTGGCGGTGCGGGGCATCCATAAGATCTTTGTGGGAGGCGTCGAAGCTTCACGTTTCTCGGAACTGGCAAAGAAGTACTCGAAGGGTCTCCAGCGGCAAGGGTTCCATATGGGCGCCGTCCAGGAGATCGAACCTGCGCCAGGAACGGCGAGCGTGACCTGTAATCTTGTTGTGAGCGCGGGCGGAACGTTGCGCGTTCTGCTTGCCGACCGGCAGGGCAAACCGGTCAGTCCCTGCATCATGTTCTACAACATGGCGCGTGGCGGACTGATGAACTCGCGGGCGGATAAGTCCCCCTTCGAGCTGACCGCGTTCGAGCCCGGCGAATCGCGTCCCATCCTCTTTTCTTCCGCGAAGCATCGGATCGGAAAGGCGCTTGTCATTCATTACGACGAGAAGTCTTCGCACTCGACGACGGTAACGCTCGAACCGTGGGCGACCGTGAAGGGGCGCGTCGTGGACGCGGACGGCGTGCCGAAGAAAGGCGAACACGTAGAAATTCACGCGAAAATCCGGGAAAAGGGTTTCCTGCCCGCGGGTTCAATCGACTGCGACGCGGAGGGCCGATTCGTGTGCGACAGTCTTGCGCCAGGCGCAGACTCCTATGCGATTTCCGCAAAAGGATTCAGAGATATCGCGACCTTCGCGGCCGTTGCCGGCCAGACGATCGACCTGGGCGACATCAAGCCGAAACGCAGGGAAGCAACGGTCTCGAAGTCCAAGCCGGACGCGGCGTCGAAGCTTGCAGCCTCGCCCGCAAAACCAGTCGTCGCGGAGGTGATTGAGGTTCACGGCCGCGTGCTCTTGCCGGATGGCAAGCCGGCGGCGGGGACAAGAGTGCTTGCCTTGCGTCGATTCGTCGCGCGGGGCAACCGAGATCCGGTTGCCAAAACGACGGCCGGTGCGAATGGGGAATTCACGCTCCGGCTTCCCAAGATCGCAACCCGCGGACGCCGTGAATGGCGCTGCAGGACTGTCGATTGCGGCCGAGGCAAAAGGTTTCGGGACGCAATGGCAACACTGGGGGCCTCGAGACGACAAGGCCGGATTGATCGTGTTGAAACTCGTGCCGGAAGTGCCCATTCATGGTCGAATCCTCAACCTGGAGGGAAGGCCCGTCGACGGCGTGCGCGTGGATGTGGCGTCGCAGAACACGATTGACGAGGATTTTGAGACTTGGTTGCAGGGGATGAAAGCGGCCGACGCTCCTTTTCAGTTGGGGCGTCCCGTCCTGCGAATGCCGGGGTACCACGACGAGTCGCGCCCGCCGATTGTCACCGACCGGGATGGCCGCTTCATCTTGACGGGGATCGGTGCCGACCACCTGGTCGAGCTGGAGCTGCGCGGCGACACGATCGCGTATGCCTCGCTCAACGTGGTCGCTCATTCGATCCGGCCCGTCAGCTTCAAGGACAGGCGTGACGAGACGAGCCAATTGTTCGGAGCGGACTTTACGTTTCAAGTTGCTCCGACGCGGCCGATCGTGGGGACCGTCCGCGACGCGGCCAGCGGGGTGCCCCTGGCCGGCGTGAGTATCGAGAGCGAGCGTCTGGCTGGCGAGCCGAGTGCGCGCGGGTGCCGTGCGGACGGTCACCGACGGGGAAGGAAAATACCGCCTGATTGGCATGCCCAAGGGAAAGGGCGGGGGCCGGAACGACGAAAATGTGATCGCCGTCGTGCCCAACGACGACCAGCCCTATTTCGTGCAGCACCGGGTGAAAGTCCCTGAGACTGCGGGGCTCGGTCCCGCCACGCTCGATTTCAAGCTCACTCGTGGACTGTGGATCAGCGGACGCGCAATCGACAAGGTGACGGGCGAGCCGGTCCGTTGCTCGTTGACCTACGCGCCCTTCCTCTCCAATTCCTTCGCGGCCGATCTTCCGGAATTCAAAGAGGCGCGCGGCTTCACGCGAGACGTGACGCGGAACATGCCGCGGCCCGACGGCACGTTTCGTCTGCTCGGTTTGCCCGGACGCGGGGTGGTGGCGGCCAAGACGCTGGGCCGCTCGTATCGCGTCGGGGCGGCAGCCTCCAAAATCGAGGGGATGACGAAAGGGGGCCGCCCGCCCACTTTCTTCGCCCGTCAGGTCGAAGACGCCGAGGCGCTCGCCGAGATCAATCCGGTGCCGGGGACCGAGAGCGTCACGTGCAATCTCGTCTTCGATCGGGGCGGGACGGTGCGGTTGTCACTGGTCGACAGCGCGGGCAAGCCGGCCGGACCCTGCGTGGTACTATTCCATCCGGCGCCAAACACCACGATGCAAGGCGCAGCGCCCGACTCGACGTTCCTATTGAGCGGCCTGGTTCCGAATGAATCGCGGCGCCTCTGGATTCTGCAGGGGCAACGGCGAATCGGCAAGGTGTTCCTCTTGCAATATGACGAGAAGGGGGCCAACACGCTGACCGTGACGCTCGAACCGTGCGCCACGGTCAAAGGGTGTCTGCTGGATCAAGACGGCGTCCCGCTGAAACACGTGCGGCTTAGGACACAAGCGCGAACCGGAGCCGAACATGCGCCCTCCGTTTCACAGGGGGAATCCGATTCCGACGGCCGGTTCGTTTTGCACAATCTTCCGCCGGGATGCGAGTACTACACGATTCTCGCCAGTGGTTTGAGGGGAAAGCCGAGGTTTGCGACCGTCGCTGAGAAAGTCGTCGTCTCGGCCGGGAAGACGATTGATCTGGGCGAGATCAAGCTGAAAAGGGAAGAATAGGCAGTGGCCGGTTGAGCGAATGGCCGTTCAGAGTTCGACTCGTGCCATCGCGCAAACCCGACCGGCCGCTAGCACCATGAACGAAGAACGAACCGTATCGGGAACGACGCCGGCACCCGCGCGCGGCATGGGACGACTGTTCTCGAACCAGCCGCGTTGGAAGCGGCCCGTGATGGGAGCGGCCGTGCTGGCCGTTGTGGCGCTCTGGAGATTTGTCGACCCATTGGGTCGGCTCGAAAATGCGCTCGTCTTCATCCCGCGGTCTACGTCGGTCGGAGACTGGCATCCGGCCGGCGTCGTGTTCGAGGATGCCTGGTTTCAGGCGGCGGACGGTGCGAAACTGCATGGTTGGTTTCTGGCGCACGAGAAACCGCGAGCTGTCGTTCTCTTTTGTCACGGCAACGAGGGGAACGTCGCGCTGTGGCGGGCGAACTTTGGGCTGCTGCATGACCTGGCCGGCGTGGCCGTGCTGGGGTTCGACTATCGCGGGTATGGCCGCAGTGAAGGGAGCCCGAGCGAGTCGGGGATTTTCACCGATGCGCGGGCGGCCCGAGCATGGCTCGCGCAAAGGGCCGGTATTCCCGAGACTCAGGTCGTGTTGCTGGGCCGTTCACTGGGTGGAGCGGTGGCGATCGACCTGGCGGCTAAGGACGGCGCGAGGGCCCTCGTCGTGGAGAGCACGTTCACCTCGGCCCCAGAGCTGGCTGGTTCAATCGTCCCGTGGCTGCCGCTGCGGTACGTGATGCGGTCCGAACTCAACTCGATCGCCAAGATCAAGAATTACCACGGCCCCTTTTTGCAGAGCCACGGCGACGAGGACCGGCTCGTTCCCTACGCGATGGGCCAGCGGCTCTTCGCGGCCGCGAACGAGCCGAAGCGGTTTGTCACCATTCCCCACGGCGGGCACAACGACCCGCAGAGCGAAGGGTACTACGCCGTGTTGAAGGAGTTCCTTAACCGGCTGTGAGGCGGCGGCGTGAGATTTTCTCACGAGCCGCCGGCTTAACGCCGGCGGTTTTCGATCGGCGCTCGGCGCCGTTGAAGACCGCCGGCGTTAAGCCGGCGGCTCGTCAAGAGCTGAGGCCGCTCGCAGTCCCTCACATTCGCCACTTCTTGCGGCTCGTACGATGGACGGCCTCGATCTCAGGGCGCGCTTTGCCCGCGACGATGCGCCATTTCAGTGGGACGATTTCGCTCGTCAACCACTCGCGTTTGGCGAGCGTCGATTTCCCGACGCGGAAGAGCTTTTCGCCGTCGAGGCGGTAGAGTTCGAGCGTCCAGGGCTTGCGATCCACCAACAGCAGTTCCCGCGTGCCGACCTTGGCGTAGAAGTCGAGCTTCTCACGCGAGCGATCGCCGGGAGACACGATCTCGACGGCGAAATCCGGCCCGCCGAACGAAAACGTGTCGCAATTAACTGCCTTGCTTTCATTCAGAAAGACGGCGATATCGGGGCAACGGTAATTTTTCTTCCATCCGTGTTCGCGATCACTGACATTGACGCCCGGAAGGACCTTTCCGAGCTGCGACTCCTTGATTACTGAGGCAAGGAGATAAGTCAGTTCACCCACCAGTTCCTGATGCTCGATGTTCGGCAGGGGATTCATCACGTAGACGCCCTCCCAAACTTCGTCGAAGCGATCGTGCCCGGACCGGCGGCGCTCGGCAATGAGCTGCCGCGACAGGTCAAAATCCTGAATCAGCGTCGCCATGTTCGGGCCTCCGCACCGCTCGCCGGTTTCTCGATCAATTCTGCCGGGCGAATCGGGCGGAGTCCAGACGGGCCGCGTCACTTCGTCATCGCGGCCGACAGGATCCGCGAGGTGGTGGGCGCATGATCCGCGGGTCGACGAGTTCGCCTTTCATCAAGGTCGCGCGGACCTCTTTGCCGGAGATCGAGACGGGCTTTTCGTCCGGGTGCCGTTCCGTCAGGTCGACGCGGCCGAGCGAATCGTAGTAGGCGGCGAAGCCGACTTTCACCGGCTTGATTTTCAGGTCGCCCTTGAGCTTCGAGAAGATCTCCTGGGCGTCGAAGTCGCCCCAGATCGGCGTGCCGTCGCGATACGGGGCGTCGGCGTGCTTGCGGCCGATGACGATGTCGGTGAAGCCCAAGTTCTGCCGGTAGATCGAGTGCATCACGGCCTCTTTCGGGCCGCCGTAGAACATCTTGATGTCGACGCCCAGCAGGATCACGCGATCGGGCACGCTCTCGCCGCGCGGCTTCCAGAGCTGCGACGTCGCTGTCGCCGTCGCCCAGGGCCCGGTTGTCGATCGAGGGCTCGATAGGTCTGCATGCGGATGGCCGCGTTGACGTCGTCCCCCTTGGTCTCGCCGATGAGCGGGTTCAGCACCGCGCCGGCGTTCTTTCCTTCGCGGATCAGATGCTCGAGCCCGTAGACGAGGGCGTATTCGTGGGCGCGGTGCAGCGGATTGCGCGTCTGGAAGGCGACGACCGCGTTCCAGCCCTTCTTGGCGACGAGAGCCCGGGCTTCACGCGGCGTGAGGACGTGTTGCCGAAGCTCGGGTTCTTGGGCTGCGGCAGGACGCGGATTTCGCCGCCGACCAGATGCGTCTTCTCGGCGTCCCCTTTGAGGACCATGTCGGCACCGGGATGATCGGTGCGCTCGGTGACGTAGACGCTCTTGATGTAGCGCGGCTTGTCCCATTCGAAGACGTCGCTGACGTCGAGCGTGGCGACGATCTTGCCGTCGGGGGCCGTGAGGGCGACCTTCTTGCCGGCTGAGAGGGTGGCCGCTGTCTCCTTGGTGACGGGAAAGGCGAGCGGAATCGTCCAGGCGTAGAGCTTGCCGTTGTGCTCGATGACCGATTCGTCGAGCACGCGGTTGTAGACCGCCTGGTCCATCGGGCCGGTGAGCGGGCTCAACGTGCCGTCGGCGAAGCGATAGACGGTCGAGAGGTCGGCCTCCGAGACGGGGACCTTGGGGAGCTTCGCCGCCTCGGCTTGAAAGGCCTGGGCTTCGTTGGCGGGAACGGTGCGGCAGACGGGCTCAGAGAGGCCGCCATGGGGAGGGATCAGATCAGCCATTGTCGATTTCCGGTCTTCTTCTGTGCGCTCTCAAAGGGTGTCGGGACGCGGCCAAGCGGAGCGTGGCCGTCACAAGCCGGCCATTTTGCCGCGTCCCAATAGAATACGAGACATTAGGGGAGACAGGAAAAAACGTCAAGCGGCATCGGGAAGGGCCGCCCCCTCGCGGGAACGGCCCTGCACAGGCGTCGCCGTTATCAAAAGCGAATCGTCGTATCGAAGCCGATGATCCATTCGCCCATCTTCTGCCCGTCGTCGAAGGCCGGCTGCCAGTAGCCGCGGTAGTAGCCGACTTCGGGCCGAATCTGGTACAGGTCGTTGAAGTTGTGGCTCAGGCCGATCGAGTGGCTCGAGTAGGCGTTGGCGAAACCGGTCCGTTCGCCCTTCTGATCAACCCAGTATTCGTTGCGGACGGAGATATAGTCCTTCTTTGAGAGCTGGAACTCGGTGTAGTTGAGCACGCCGTAGGCCGCGGCGTTGCCGGGGATCGGGGCTCCGAGGCCGCCGCCGCCGAACTGGTCGGGCGGAGCGACGCTCGACGTGCCGCCGACGTAGGCGTCGAACTGCCACATGTAATAGCCCTCGGTATTGGTGTGGATGCTGCCGCTGTCTGTGAACTTGTGGGTCCAGGTGCTCACGACGTAGTTGAAATTGTCGTGCCCGACAAGCTCGCCGTATTCCTCGAAGGTGCGGAATTTCGCGTTGTTGATGTTGTTAAGGCAGGTGTAGATCGAATCGCGGTTGTCGTTGGAGGCCCACCGCAGGCCGAAGAAGCCGGTCGGCGTGGCACCCGGATACCAGGGGGCCATGTCGGTGCCGCAGGTAATGCCGACCTGGAACATCCAGTTGTTGTTGACGCAGAAGGTGAGCATGATGCCGGACTGCGTGTACGTGTCGTACGTGAAGAGGAGCGAGTGGCTGCCCATGTAGTTGTCGGGGGCGAACTGCGTCTCGATGTCGGGGCAGGCGATCCAGCGGCCCATGCGGACCACCAGGCCGTTCATCACTCCGGGGATGTACACCTCGCCGTAGATCTCGGTGGGGTCGTATCCGTAGAGCAGGTTTTCGAGCGCGTATTGCTGGCTGAAGTAGCCCCCGGCCGTCAGGTAGCGATAGTCCATTCCGTATAAGTTGGTGAAGCGGAAGCCCCAATCGAGGTGGTCGGTCTGGACAGTGTCTTCCTGCCGCTCGAAGCGGAGGACGCCCTGGTCCATCTCCATGTGGTTGGGGACAATCCAGTAGGAGTCAGGCTGGTTGCTATTCTTGGACGTGCTGATGTTGCCTTCCGCCGTGACCCAGCCGTAGATGTCGATCTTGTTGTCGTGCAGCCAGTCGCCGAGCCACGTCCCTTGCAGGGCTTTCATCAAGGGGTAGCTGCTGTTGTTGCTGGGTGGAACGCCCACGAGCGGATAGCCCTGGAACTCGTGACCGGGGAACGGCGGTGACGGCCACGACTCGGGAAGGGCACGCCGCGGGGAGGGCGGCGAATCGGGCTCGTCGGCGTACGGGTTGAATGCGTCGTAATAGGCCTTGATGAAGCGGCTGCAGCAGTTGTCGTCGTCCAGCCAGCAGCCTCCCCACGTGCCGGTCTGCAGCCAATCGGGCCGCACGCTGTTGGGATCCGGCGGAGGGGCGCAGGCGGAGTTTGCGCGGCCATACCCGGAGCAGGCCCCGGCGCCGGCGGAACGCCCGGAGGAGCCGTGGGAGCCACTGGCTGCATACCGTTTGGGGCCGGTGGGGCCACCGTCGGCTGGAAGGTTCCAAAGCTCGCCACGACCGGCTGCCCTCCGAAGGGGGCATAGTTCGGCACATCCGACATCTCGCCCAAGCCTGGCTGGGTCTCTCCACTGAGAGCCAGAACCAAACTGACAACGAGAGAATTCATCATGGCGCTGTGTCCGTGCTTGAAAATTCTTGAATCGCTGCGGCCGGGGAGAGCTGCGCAATCCTTTGCGTAAAACCCGACGATGAGGGACGTGGGGATCGGCTTCTGTTTCTTCCGACCGGCGGATTCGAGTCGCGTGTTAGTTCTATCGGCGGGGTTTCCCGAACGATTTGACCGCGCGTCGCCGGCCGCATCGGGTTGGCGAATTCGACGAAGGTTCAATGCTAATCAGCATTTGCAATTTGCAATCGGATCGTGCAATTCACCACCGGGGGCGACCCTTCCGGAAGGGCCGGTTGTATCGAGGAGCACGACTACAAGTCATTTGTCGGTCGACGCTTTCGTGCCGAACGTGACGGACTTGCGTGCCAGTCCTAGCGCCTGCCAATCCGGGGCGACGAGGTGAGATTTGACGGTTGCACCGGAAAAATGGCCTTAGTGGACCAATTCTGGACACGTTTCGGAGCGGATGAGGCGGAGCAGACCCGGCTCCGAACGATGCCTTGAGAGACAGCCCGAGTTGCTTCGGCGCCAACGAGGATCACCTCGAATCTCACACCAGGATGAGAATGAAAAATCCGACGCGCCCGCTGGCGAAGCGCGAAATCGGTCACTCTCTTTCCTTTTCCCGCGAGCTAACTCGGGGCAGATTCCCTTGATGGTGTGCTCAGGTAGTTGGCTCGTGTGATAGGCCCTTCAGCAGTCGCGAAGGCCCCTCGGACAAGCGAGATCCGCGTAAGTCGCTCGTCATTGGACACTTACGATCCGCCGCGCATTTGCGGCATGTGAATTCCTCTAAGCGGCAATCTTTTGCCGCTTTCGCCCGCATCGGACGCGGGCTTGTCTCGCCTTTCTGAGGAATTCGTTCGTGCGATTGATTGCAGTCGTTTTCGTCCTGACCGCTGGCAGCGTGGTCTACGCCGCGAATCTGGAGCACCCTGAAGATCTGTCTGGCAAGAGAGTGTCCGCTCCGAATTCGGAGATCCGACTCGTCCGCTCGGCTGCGGGCGACGGCACCTTCTCTTTCGCCGAGTCGTCGAACTTCCGCATCTACTGGTCGACGGACGAATCGGCGCTGCGTGCGCTCGTGGAGCGCTGCGAACGCATGGCGACCAACACGAAGCAGGCGTGGCTCGGCAAAGAGTGCGCTCTCTCTGTGGACGCCGAAATGCGACGTCGTGGTGCATCCCGAGACGTCGACGTATGTACAAACGATGGGTCCGGGGAGCGAGCAGACTTCCGGCTGCGCGACGATCCGGCTCGAGGAGGGACGCGTCGTCGTCCGGCGTATCGATCTCCGGGCCGACGCGCTCGATTGGAAGAGCGAGACGCTCCCGCACGAATTGACGCACGTGGTGTTGGCCGATCGCTTCTGTCGCACACGCATCGCGCCGTGGGCCGACGAAGGGATTGCCATGCTGGCCGAGACGCCTGAAAAACTCAGTCGGCGATTGGCGGACTTGCGGCGGGTTGCCGCCGACGGCGCGGTTTACGCGGTCCACGATCTCTTAAACGTGCGATCGAGCCCAGATCCGGCGTCACGCGCGGCCTTCTACGGACAAAGCCTGGCGCTGGTCAGTCTGCTTCTCGATTGCGGCTCGCGCGAGCAACTCATGCAGTTCGTCGACGCCAGCCAGCGCCGTGGTTCCGACGCGGCCCTCCGCGAGGTTTATGGCCTGGGACGAGCCGCCCAATTCGAGCAGCAATTTCGCGAGTACCTGCTGACCGAAAGACCGCTCGCCTGGTCAAGTCAAAAGATGGTCGTCGCCGCAATTGGGCCCGCGCAGGCATTCCGTCCGGCCGATCCCCTTACCATCGCAAAATGACGTCCGTCGCCGCCGTGAAAAGATCGTGCTTGTTGTCGAAGGGGCGCGATTCATCATTGACGTCATAACGCAGCTCGGGGCGAATGAGGATCGCCGGGCAGGGCTTGAACTCCAATCCGGTTGTCACTGCCGTGTAGAGTCCTGGAAAACCGGTGCGCTCGCCCTGAATGTCGTCGAAGAACTCGAGACGAGTGGTGCTGTCGAGCTTCGGCGTCAACTGGTAGGTTAGATAATTGAGGATTCCAAACCACTCGGCCGCGCCCATGTCGGGGACATTCGTCTCAAAGCCGAACAGGCTTTCGAAACTGATAGTTCAGCCGATCACTGAACTTGTGGTTGTAGACGAGGTCAAACACCTCGGGGTTGTTGAAGTCCCTTTCCTGGTTGTACCGACCGCAACCAAGGATCACGTTGAAGAGGACGCTGTCTTTTTGATCCTTCGCGGTCCATTTCACGCTTCCGACGAACGTCGGTGTATCGACGGGGTCGATGAAGTCGTCGCTGCCTAGCACGAGGCCTGCCTGCACCGTCCACGTGTCGGAGAGCTTTGTCGTCGTGACGATGCCCGTGTGCGTGAATGGGTCGTACACAAACGTATAAGCGTGCGAAAACAGGGCATTGCTGACGGCGTCATTCGTTTCGACGCCGTAGAGGGCGAAGAAGCGGCCGACTTTAACATCCAGTCCCTGTGCGATGGTGGGATAATAAGCCTCTCCATAGAACTGAATCGGATCGATGCCGTACAGGTCCGCGTGCCCGTGATCGGCCGAAAGCTGATCGCTAAAAAGCCCTCGCGCAACGGTAAAGCGATAGTCCGAGCCCGGCAGAATCGTATCGATTCGAAAACCGTAGCTGGGGTCGGTTGTGCTCGACGTGTCGACCGGGCGATCGATCCGCAGCCAGTTCTGGTTGAGCAGAAAGTCATTGGCCTTGTAGTTAAATCCCAACGGAAGGTTGCTGGAACGATCAGTACTGGCGGTGTACGACATGTCCGTCCAGCCGGACACTTCGATGCGGTTCTCCTTCAGAAGCGTGCCCGCCCATGTTCCGTCAAGCGATTTCATCAGCAGCCACTCTTCGGAGGGAGCATCGGGGCTGGCGGTCGCACTAGCCGGCTCGGTTGCGCTTGTCGGGACCGATACTCCGCTGGGAGTTGTTGGACCGGGGAGATTGCTGTCCGTTGGCGCCGGAGCGAATGTACTGAAACTGGCCACCGTTGAAGCGGCGTCTTGTGCCTCGACAAACGCTGCGCCGGGCGGCAATGTGGGCGAATCGAGTTGTCCCGCGAGGACGACCGCGACCCCCAACACCATCGAACTCATCATGAACGGCATCCCTGCCAAGAGGTGTGCTGTTTGCAAGGGTCGCTCGCAAATTGCACGAGGCTCTCAGCCTCTATCGACCTGGGGAGCATCCCACAACTGTTAGAACCCATTGGTCCAGAAAGGTTTCTGCACACGAGCTGTCCAAATCGGATGACGGTATAAAGAATGCATCTTCTGCGGAGAGCACATTTTGTGACGATTGTGACGAATGCGATGGACAACGGAGCCAGGTCAAGGTGAACATTCTGCTGATCGACGACGAGCAAAGCCTGCGGAAGTCGTTGCGGCTGGCCCTGGAAACGATGGGCCATCGCGTGACGGAAGCCAGCGACAGGCGCAGGGCCAAGAATTCGTCGCCCGCACGCTGTTCGACGTCGTCTTTCTCGACCTGCGGCTGGGGCAGCAAAACGGGCTCGACGTCTTGCCCGCGCTGCTCCGCTTGGCTCCGGGGCTGGCCGTTGTGACGATTACCGCCTACGCGACCATCGAGTCGGCCGTCGAGGCGATGCGCCGCGGGGCGATTGATTTCCTGCCGAAACCGTTCACGCCGGCTCAAATCCGGCTCGTGCTCGATCGCGTCTCGAAGCTGCGCCGCTTGCAAACGCACGTCGAAGAACTCGAAGAGCAAGTTCGCTCGATCGTGCCGGAAGCCGATCTGCAAACTCGCGAGCCCGCCATGCAGCAAGCGCTCGCCCTGGCCTTCAAAGCGGCTCCCACCGAGGCGACGATTCTTCTCCGCGGCGAGAGCGGCACGGGCAAAGGAGTGCTGGCGCGGGCCGTTCATGCCCGCAGCACGCGGGCCTTCGGTCCCTTCGTCACCGTCCATTGTCCGAGCCTTTCGGCCGAATTGCTCGAAACCGAACTCTTCGGCCACGTCCGCGGAGCCTTTACGGGAGCCGTGCAGGACACCGTCGGCAAGGCGGCGGCCGCCGAAGGGGGAACGCTGTTTCTCGACGAGATCGGAGATTTGCCGATTACGCTGCAACCCAAGCTCCTGCGGCTGCTGCAAGAGAAGCGCTACGAGCGCGTCGGCGAAGCCGGCACCCGGTCGTGCGACGTGCGGATCGTCGCGGCCACGAATCATGATCTTCAGGCAGCCGTGGCTCGCGGCGCGTTTCGCGAGGACCTGCTCTACCGCTTGAACGTGATCGAGCTCGTGTTGCCGCCGCTGCGTGAGCGGCACGAGGACATTCTGCCGCTCGCCGAGCACCTGCTGCACTTCTTCGCTCGCCAGTCAGGCAAAACAACTTCTAGTTTTACGGAGGAGGCGCGGGTGGCCCTGCTGCGTCATCCATGGCCCGGAAACGTGCGCGAATTGCGGAACGCCGTCGAGCGGGGCGTGATTCTGGCTGCCGGCGCCGAAGTCGGCCTGTCGGATCTGCCGGCCCAAATCGGCGCTTCGACGCCGAAGAGCACGTTAGAGGTCGGCAACGCGGTGACGTTGGAACAGCTCGAAGCCGAGCACATCCGCCGGCTGCTCGCCGTCGCGCCGACAATGGAGGAAGCGGCCGTTTTGCTGGGCATCGATCCCAGCACGCTCTACCGCAAACGCAAACGATACGGGCTGTAGGAAGGATGAAGGCGGAAGGATGAATCCGAAAAGGCACGCGCAGCGTGCGCGTCTGGCTCATCCTTCATCCCGCCGCTGGCGGATCTTCGACCTTCCGACTTCATCCTTCAGTTGACGAGGCCGCGAAGCGCAGGCGTACGTAATCCGCCTGCCAGTGGCCGTTGGCGTCGCAGAGTTGCGGGCGGAGTTTTTCTTGCACCACGCGGCACAAGGTTGGGCGCTCCTGCGGCGGCAACGCGGAGGTGTAGGGTTCGGCGAACGTTTCCAGCCAGTCGGTCAACTCGCCCGGCAAATCCGTCGGTCGGTCGAAGAGCAAGATGAAATCGATTCGGAATCCGAACCGCTCGAGCCGGGCTCCGTAGTCTTCCGCCGACGGAAAGTACCACGGGTTGCGCGAGGCGGCGTCGATGCCACGGTGCGAAAGAGCCTCTTCCACCGCCCGGCGAATCCGCTGTACGCATCCAGCGCCGCCCATCTCGGCCACGAAACGTCCACCCGGTTTGAGCGCGCGTTTCACGCCTTCAATCACCGCGTCGGTCCGCTTCATCCAGTGCAGGGCCGCGTTGCTGAAGACGGCGTCGAATTCGTGGTCGAAGTCGAGCGCCTGACAATCCTTCACGCGGGCGTCGAGTCCGCTTGTGCAGGCGGCCTCAATCTGCTGGGGGCTCGAATCGACGCCGACAACGTCGCAGCCCATGTCGGCCAGCTTTCGCGTGAGTGCCCCGTCGCCGCAGCCAAGATCGAGGATGCGTTCGCCCGGCTGCGGATTCAGCAACTCGACGACTCCGACGCCCAGGTCGGCGACGAAGCGGGCGTTGCGGGCGTAGCGGTTTGGATCCCAGGTTTGCTCAGCCATAATAAACGAGTATCCAAGATCACTCAGCAAGCTGCCAGCTTGCATAGTTCACGAACCGCCGGTTGACCGCGGCGATTTCGCCTCGCCGTCCGGCAGCATCGATAGGAGCACCCCATGGGCTGGTTGCCGAAGAAGTGCATCGTGGTTCCGTTCGATTTTTCCGAGCAGGCGGACCAGGCGTTGGAATCGGCCCAGGTCTTCACGTCGGAGCTTGCCGGCTTGCACGTCGTGCACGTGCTGCCGACAATCGAGCTGGCCGAGCCCGGAGTGATCTGGGAGACGATCGACGACGACGCCCGCCGCCATCATGTGGACGCGGCATTTCGGGAAAGGTTCGCGAATACGCCGTTTGCGAAGGTCGATTTTCATGTCCGGTTCGGAGATCCCGGCCGCGAAATCGCCGCGCACGCGGAAGAGTTGCATGCGGAGTTGATCGTCATGCCTTCCCACGGTCGGACCGGCCTGAGCCGCCTCTTCATCGGCTCGGTGGCCGAGCGCGTGGTGCGCCTGGCGCACTGCCCGGTGCTCATTCTGAAGTGAGACGGCCGAACGGTTAGCGTCCTTCCGTCACGTCCCGCGCTGAACAAAATCTACGCTCTAGGCGCCACGATTCTTCGCGACGAAGTAGTAGACAACGGCCCCAGGAAAATGAAGGAAGATGACGACCAGGATCCAGACGATCTTGTCGGTTTCTTTCAACCTCGGATTCGTGGCGCAGTCGACGATCATCCAGATCCAGAAGATGGATGACAGCACCAGGAACGCCAGGCCAATGAGCCCGCAACCGCCCAGAGCAAAAAACCCAAACATTCACACTCTCCCCCTTAGCGTGAAACGAAGCCCGTCTGCCGCCGCTCGGACTTGAATTCTCAGAGATTTTGCAGCACAGCCTGGATGGCAGGCAAGCCCGTGATGGGCGGCTGGCAGGTGCCGCGCTGGCAGACGTAAAGCGTCGCCCGGCCGTCGACGGGCTGCTTGCCTTCCAAGAGCGGCCGCACCGAGGCCGCCAGGTTGGAATCGTCCGCGCCGGCAGGGCGCCGGGCGATGACCTTCGCAGGCAGAAAGCGGTCATGGATCGATCGCACGACCTGATCCGAGTCGTCCCGTGCGGCACCTTGGGCGATGACCAGCTCGTACGCCGGGCCGAGGAACGCGTCGAGGACGATGAGCGCCTGACCCGCCGCCATCGAGACGCGGGCCATTTCACCGGAGAGAAGATTGAGTGTGCGCTGGGCCCAATCTTCCATGTCCGATCGTCCGCAAAGCTGACCGAGCTTCAACAAGGCGCCGGCCGCCGTTGCATTGCCCGACGGGGTCGCGTTGTCGTGCAGGTCTTTGTTGCGGGAAATGAGCGGCTCGTGGTCATGGGGCGTGTAGAAGAACCCGCCTCCGTCCGGATCGCCGAACCGGGCGATCATGTCTTGGGCGAGGTTGAGTGCCGCGTCGACGTACTTCGCGTCGAAGGTCGCCTGATAGACGTCGAGGAGCGATTCGATCAGCGGCGCATAATCGTCAAGGTACGCGTTCAGCCGAGCCGTGCCGTCTTTAAACGTGTGCAGGAGCTGCCCGTCGGGCCCGCGCATGCGACCGAGAACAAAATCGGCCGCGCGGACCGCGGCGGCGGTGAACCGCGCTTCCCCGAGCACGCTTCCCGCCTGGGCCATGGCCGAGATCATCAGGCCGTTCCAGCCGGCGAGAATCTTGTCATCGCGGCCGGGATGGACCCGTTTTTCGCGAACGGCGAAGAGTTGCCGGCGACATTCGGCCAACGTCGCGGCCAGGTCGCTCTCGGAAAGTCCCAACATCTTCGCCGCCTGCGCGTGCGTCTTCACGCGGTTGAGGATGTTATGGCCTTCCCAATTCCCTTGCGGCGTCACGTCGTAAGAGTATGAGAAGGTCCGGGCTTTATCGGGGCCGAGGACCGAAGCGACCTCTTCTTCGCTCCAAACGAAGAATTTCCCCTCTTCGCCTTCGCTGTCGGCGTCCTGCGTGCTGTAAAAGCCCCCGGCGGCATCGGTCATTTCGCGGAGGACGTAGTCGAGCGTTTCGCGGACGACCTCGGCATACCGCGGCTCGTGCGTGACCTGAAACGCTTCGACATACGCCGTTGCCAAAAGGGCGTTGTCGTACAGCATCTTCTCGAAGTGCGGAACGAGCCAGCGGGCGTCCGTCGAATAACGGTGGAAGCCGCCGCCGAGGTGATCGTAAATTCCGCCCGCCGCCATTTTGTCGAGCGTGAGCTGCGCAACCTCGAGCGCCTCGACCGTGCCGAATCGTTTCGCGGTCCGCAGCAAGAGCCGCAGATCCATCGGATGTGGAAATTTCGGCGCACCGCCGAAGCCGCCGTGCACGCGGTCGGCCGCCCGCAGCCGCGTCTCTTCGCCCACTTTGAGCAAAGAAACGTCGAGTGGTTGCGGCGGCGTGTTGGAGCGGCTCATCTCCACGATTGCGTCGGTCAACTCGCGGGCGCCGCTCTCGACGTCGTCCCGCCGGTTGATCCACGCCGCGTGGATTTGCCGCAACACCTCGCGGAAACCGGGCATCCCCATTCGCGAGTCGGGGGGCCAGTACGTCCCGCCGTAAAACGGTTCGAGCTTCGGCGTGAGGAACACCGACATGGGCCAGCCGCCGCGGCCGGTGAGCGCGGTGACGGCCGACATGTAGATCTGATCGAGGTCGGGCCGCTCCTCGCGATCGACCTTCACGTTGATGAAGTGGTCATTCATGAGCGCGGCAATGCCGAGATCTTCAAAGCTCTCGTGCTCCATCACGTGGCACCAGTGGCACGCGCTGTAGCCGATCGAGAGGAAGATGGGCCGATCGAGCTTTGCCGCAGCCTCGATCGCTTCGGGACCCCACGGATACCAATCGACGGGGTTGAAAGCGTGCTGTTGGAGATAGGGGCTCGTCTCGCGGGCGAGGCGGTTTGGCGGCCGACTGGCTTCGAGGGGACCGCTCGCGCTCTGAGACATGAAAAGCCCCTCCCATGCCGCCCGTCGGAATCGTTCACCGCCGCTCGAATCGTAGGCAGCGGCCCACCCTGGCACAAGTGCCTCCCACGGGTGGTACAATCGTGGTATGCCGATCCAGGAAAGGACGCGCATCGCGCGTCGAATGCGTGTTCTCTGCCGAGCCTGCTCGCTCGGCGCGGTTGTGGCGGCCCTGTTTGTTGGCGTCTCGTCCCTGTCGGCGGCCGACGCCAATCCGCTTGTCCACGTCACCTTCGTCGACGATTCCGAACAGACGGTCACGGTCGACGGCAAAGTCGTGGTCGAGGCGGCCGACGGCGGGATTCTGCTATTGGGCCGCGATGGGCGGCTGTGGTCGGTCACGCCGAAACAAAAACGCGGCGTGGAGCCGGCCGGCCGCCCCTTCTCGCTCCTCACGGCCGACGAACTGGGCCACGCCCTGATCGATGAGTTGGGGCCGCAGTTTCAATTTCTCAAGACGCGACACTACGTCATCGCGACCGGCGCCGGGCCGCGATACGCAGTCGGGTGCGGCGATCTCTTTGAACGGTTGCTCGACGCGTTTCTGGCGCATTGGAAGGGAAGGGGACTCGACCTGAGCGATCCGCCGGGGCCTCTGCCGGCGATCGTCTTTCCCGACGAGCGCTCGTTCAAGGCGTATGCCGCCGCCGACGCAGGGCGTTTCGGCGAGGAGTCGAAGGGATATTATTCGATCCGCACGAACCGCATCGTCCTCTACGACCTGACCGCGGGCAAAGGAAAAAAACGGGCGACCGCGGCGGCCGCCTTTAACGTCGCCACGGTCGTGCACGAAGCGACGCACCAGATCGCTTTCAATTCGGGAATGCACGTGCGGTTCGCCGACAATCCGCTCTGGCTCACCGAGGGGATGGCGATGTATTTCGAGGCGCCCGACCCCGACGGCAGCTACCACTTCAAAGCGATCGGGCCGATCAATCGCCCGCGGTACGATCGGTTCCTCACGTTTGTCCGGCGGCGGCGGAACCGCAATTCGCTGGCCACGCTCATCTCGCAAACCGACCGCTTCACCGATTCTCACAAAGCGGCCGACGCCTATGCCGAGGCGTGGGCTCTCACCTACTTCCTCAATGCCCAACATCCCGATGAGTACGTGGCGTACCTCAAGCGGCTCGGAAAGAAGTCGCCCCTGATCTGGGACGAGGCGCCGGCCCGGCTCGCCGATTTTCGGGCGGCCTTTGGCGACAAACTTCCCGCCCTCGATGCGGAGTTTCTCCGCTTCATGAAGTCGCTCCCCAAGCGATAGCTTGCCCCGTCGCGGCGAGCACTCACGACCGCGGCCGCAGGTCGTAGCACAAGAGCACGTCCTGGTCGCGAAGGAAAAGCTTCCCCTCGGCCACGACGGGGTACGAATAGGCGGGGCTCTTGCTGCGTTCGGGTTGGTCGAAGCGACCCAGCTCGTGATAACCGGCCCCCGTCGCTTCGACGAGAGCGACCGTGCCCTGTTCCGAGCGTAAATAAACCCGCCCGTCGGCATAGGTGATCGCGCCTTTGCCCACCGAACGATTGCGCCACTTTGGCTTCCCCGACTTCAGATCAAGGCACGTGAGGATTCCCGGTCCACTCGAGCCGTAGACGAGGCCATCGGCCGCGACCATGCCACCGTGATGGCTGGCGAGATCGTGCGTGTGATAGACGAGTTTCGTCTTGAATTTCGACGCGTTAGGAAGGAGTTTTACGAGGCTGGCCCCCACGCCGTAATCGGACGAGCTGAAAACGAGATCGCCGATCGCCAGCGGAGCCGAGCAGTTCGCCTGCGGATTGGCCGCGCTATTGTCGCGCCACAGAAACTGGCCGTCGTCGGCCCGCACGCCGATCGTGCCCTCGGCGGTGAATTGCACGTACTGCCGCACGCCTGCCACCTCGGCGATCGTCGCCGACGCGAAGGCGCAGTGGTCGTGCTCGGGGATCGCCGCCTTCCAGACAACTTGTCCCGTTTCGGCCTGGAGCGCGACCAAAGTCGCGAGCGGACCTCCCGGCGTGCAGACGACGCGGTCCTGGTCGACGAGGACCGATTCGCACACACCGAAGCCGGGAACCTGCGAGCCGAATTCGTCGATGACGTTCGTGTGCCAGCACGGTTTTCCCGTGTGGGCGTCGAGGCAGGTCAAATCGCCGTACGCTCCCAAGCCGAAGACCTTGCCGTGGCTGACCGCCGGAGTGCCGCGCGGGCCGTCCCCTTGTCCTGGATGCGAGGCCCAGTCGGTCGGCGTCGCCCACAGCTTTTCTCCCGTTCCCGCATCGAGCGCGATCACCGTTTCGCTGGCGCCTTTGTTCCCCATCGTGTAGACGACGCCGTCGACGACGGCGACGCTCGAGAAGCCCACCCCCAGGCCGCGGCTGATCCACGCCAGAGCCGGCCCCTCGTCCGGCCACCGCGGCCGGAGCCCCTTCTCGGCCGATTGATTGTCGCGACGTGGGCCGGCGAAGTGGGGCCAATCGCCGCCCGACGACTTGCCGGCAGCGGCAACGTTTCCCGGGCGAGCCGATTCGACGGAGAAGTTCGCGTTCGCCTCGGCGTCGTACTGAGCGGAGGGGGCCCATGGTTCCTTTGGCTTGGGCTGCCCGATCGGCACGAGGGACACGCTCTTTTGGAACTGGTCGAGGGGGACGACCCAGGTCAAAACCGCGAAGGCGATCCCGACGACCCCCACGATCACGAGCCCGTCAATCGCGAGACGGCGTTTCCACATCGGCGACACCTGGCTTGCCGGGGCGTCGAGAGTTGTCGGCACGCTCGGAAACGAACCTTGCCGACCGACGGTCCGACGACCCAGCCGTCCTTAGTCTACCGGAAAGAGCCCGAATCGGTTTCGCCGATTCGCCCGCGCGAGTTCTTGCAGAAGACCGTGCTATTTCTTGCAGAAGACCGTCTGATCGCGGTCCGGGCCGACCGAGACGATTTCCACCGGCGCGCCCACCAGCTCGGCGAGCGTTTCAATATACCGCCTGGTCGCCGCCGGGAAATCGTCGTAACGCCGCACGTTGGAGATATCGCACATCCAGCCGGGCAGCGTGCGATACATGGGGCGGGCGATCGAGAGGTCGTCGACGTGGCTGGGAAACTCGGTCGTCTGCTTCCCCGCGATCTCGTACGCGGTGCAGATCTTGAGTTCTTTGAGCCCGCTCAGCACGTCGAGCAGGGCGATGGCGATCGAATCGACGCCGCTCAACCGCGCCCCGTAGCCGGCGGCCACGCCGTCGAACCAGCCGCAACGCCGCGGTCGGCCCGTCACGGTGCCGTACTCGTGTCCCACGTCGCGAATCTGCTGGCCGATCTCATCGTGCAGTTCGGTGACGAACGGGCCGCCGCCGACACGCGTCGAATAGGCTTTGACCACGCCGATCATTTTGGTGATCACGCGCTCCGACACACCGCTGCCGTTGTGCACACCGCAACCCGAGCTGTTGGAGCTCGTCACAAACGGGAACGTGCCGTGGTCGACGTCGAGCAAACTCCCCTGTGCCCCCTCGAACAGGAGCCGCTTTCCCTCACGCAGCGCCCGGTGGAGATAGGCCGTCGTGTCAGTGATGAACGGCCGCAACCGCTCGGCGTAGCCCATGTATTCTTCGTAAATCTTGTCGACGTCGAGCGGCACCAAGTCGGGATCGAACGCTCGCAGGAAGACGTTCTTGTACGCGACGATTTCGGCGATCCGCGGGCGGAACGAGTCGGGCCGCTTGAGGTCGCCCAAGCGGACGGCGTGCGTGCGGCCCGCCTTATCGCAATAGCACGGACCGATGCCGCGCATCGTCGTGCCGATCGGGTCCCCCTTACGGCTCTTTTCCAGCACGGCCTCTTCCCGCGCGTGGTAGGGGAAGATCACATGCGCCCGATCGCTGATGAGCAGGTTGCCGTCGATGGGGGGGCCTTTGCGGGCGGCGATCGAGTCCATCTCTTTCAAGAGGGCGGCCGGGTTGATCACGACGCCGGTGGCAATCACCGACGCGACCCGCGGATGCAGAATGCCGGCGGGAAGCTGCGACAGCTTGTACGTCTGCCCGTTGAAAACGACGGTATGGCCGGCGTTGTTGCCCCCTTGATAGCGGACGACGACGTCATGTTCGTCCGTGAGCAGATCGACGATTTTTCCTTTGGCTTCGTCGCCCCATTGCAGACCGACAACCGACGTGGCAGACACGTTCCAAGACTCCGCAAAATTCCTACGGCTCTTCGCTCGGGCGCCCGTACACAATTGCGGGCAGGGAGCCGGCACGCCGGAAACTAAGGAGTCGTTCCAGAGTGTCGACTCTGTGGCGCGCCCCGGCCAGTCTATACCATCCATCGGCCTTGCGGGAGCCGATAATCCCGCGTTTTCCGGGCGAAACCTCCCGTCGATTGCGCGAATCGTGCTAATTATTGAGCGGATTTATGCAACGATCGGGGTCGCGTCATCGTATAATAGGTCTAGACAAGTCGGGAAAGCTAGGCGGACATCTCCGCTTGGCTGAGACGCACCGCGAGGCGGACACTTCCATGGCCACGGTCGCCAAAAAGCGGGTGTTACTGGTCGACGACGATCCGGAACTCGTCGAGAGCGTGCGGATCGCATTGATGACGCACGGCTACGAGGTGCTGGTCGCGACCGATGGGGCCGAGGCCTTGGCGCGCGTTGAGCGGGACCGGCCCGACCTCTTGGTGCTGGACCTCGTGATGCCCCGCCGCAGCGGGCTTACCGTCCTTGACCGCATGCACCGCACGGCGATGCGGTCGACTCCCATCATCATGATGACGGGGACCGACGAGCAAAGACACAAAGACGCCGCCCGACTCCGTGGTGTGAACGTCTTTTTGTGCAAACCGTTCCTGATCGAGGATCTGCTCGTCGAAGTCGACACGATCCTCAACGCGTAAGCTGCCCGTGCCACGTGGCGACGGTGCCCACCCGGCTCTTCACGACGTCGGCTTGCGCCGCCGGGCCCGCTTATAGCGAATCATGCAGCCGTTGGCGACGGTCTCTCCCTTCGCCGGCTTGTGGCCGCTTAACACGGCCTGGACGGCCTCCTCGACAAGGTGTCGCTTCACTTTTGTCGGTTCGTTGTTGTCGTCGAAGGCTCCCATGTAGGCGATCTTGCGGTCCTTGTCGAGGACGAAGAACTCCGGCGTGAAGATGGCCCCATAGAGCTTGGCAATCTTCTGCGTCGAATCGAACAGGTACGGATAGGGGAATCCCTTCGACTCGGCCCGCTCTTTCATTTTGGGAAGGCGGTCTTCCTCGACCGTGTTGACGTTGATCGCCACGACGGCGGTCGGCTTGGCGGGACCGGCGTATTTTTTGGCGAAGGCGATGATCCGATCTTCGTAGTCGCTGGCGATCGGGCAACTGTTACACGTGAAGACGACCACCACGATTTGCTTGTCTTTCAGATCGGCCAGCGAATGCTTCTTCCCGTCGACTCCCGGCAGGTTCTTCCACGCCGGCGCGGGATCACCCAAATTCAGGACCGAATTGAATTCGCCGGCCGTCGCGCGGCGAACGGCACCGACGACGAGCAGCGAAAGCACGACAACGAACCCGATTCGTCGGCACAACATGGTCGAGATGCCTCCCTTGTTCTTAGCGCCCTGGTTCGACGCTTAACGATAGTGGACTCCTGCCGGCAGCGTCAAACTTTCGCACGTTCAAAACACGATCGGCTGCGGTGCGTTCACTGGTCGTGGAGGTTGGCCGCTTCGTCGGCATGAATCCACAGCGGTTGAACTCCAGCGATCATGGCGATCCCCTCGAACGTGGTCCCGTGGCAATACTTGAGGATCTTGGCGGCGACCGCCGGCTTGCACCACACCTCGACGTAGATGCGATTGGGGAGGGAGAAGGCCTCGGGCCAACCGACTTCGACCATAGTCCCCTCACCGTACGCCGGCCAGACGGTGAAGCCCGTCGCTCCCAGAGTATGCAGTTCTTTCAGAACGCGGTTTTTGAGAACGCTGTCGCAGATAATGCGAACCATGCGGATCTCGACGAGTTGATCGTCCACTTTTGACCTCCCGGGTCTCTGTTTGGTACCCACGAAGATTCCAGAATAAAATGCCGCCGCGAGAACCGATACGACAAGAGGGGGGGATCGGCCAAACCGCTGGTTCCGGCCCGTCGTCGTTGCCCGGGTCGGATCCGCCGGATTTGCCCCGCCAGGACCGGGCCAAGGCTTGCTTTGCGCAGCGCGGTCCGATCGGTTCAACGACTTTCCAGGCCATGTTTTGCGCCGCGACCGGTATTTGGCCCCCTAGAGCCTGGCGGTTTCTGGCGAGTTTCCCGCTGAAGAGGGCTGGAATGGCCCGATCTGAATGGTACAGTAGATTTTACGCCAGCGCGCGGCACGGGGCCGGTCTCTTCTGTTGAGCATGCTTTTGCAACGTCGCGAGCTTGAGACCGATTTGCCCCGATAGTGCGTCGCCGCTCGAGCGAGGATCGAAAAACGTGCGCAAATTCCGTCTGGCGTGTCTGCTCGCCGTAACGTTTCTGATTCCGGCAGCGGGTGCTGTGGCGGCGGATGTGGAGACGCAGGGCTTCGTCCCGCTCTACGACGGCAAGGACCTCAAGGGATGGGAGGTCCAAAACGGCTCAATGAGTGCCTGGAAGGCGGACGGCCCCCTCTTGAGCTGCATCAAGAGGGGGGGCGGCTGGCTCCGCACGGCGAAGCTATACAGCGATTTCGTGCTCCGCGTCGACTGGCGGATCCCGCCGGACGGGAACAGCGGCATCGGCCTGCGATTCCCTTCGAAGGGAGATCCGGCCCACGTCGGCATGGAAATCCAGATCCTCGACGACAACGCCGAGATGTATAAGAAAATGCACCTTGTCCCGGCGCAGCATACGGGGAGTATTTATTATCAGGTCGCCGCCAAACAGGGGGCCGCGAAGCCGGCCAACGAATGGAACAGCTACGAAATTACCTGCCTCGGCCCGCGCGTGAAGGTCGTGTTGAACGGCCAGTTCATCACCGACGCGGACGTCGATCAGTACACGAAGGGGGCAGGGGGCCACAAGCCGCTCGCCGACCGTCCGAAGATCGGGCACGTCGGACTGCAGAGCCACGAATCGCGGGTCGATTTCCGCAACATCGAGATAAAGGACCTCACGACGCTGACGCCGTCGGGATTGCGCTACGTCGATCTCGTCCCGGGGACGGGGCCGGTCGTGCCTCCCGGCGCCACCGTCGAGGGCCAATTCACCGGATCTCCTGGTCGATGGAACGAAGTTCGAGGACAGTCGCAGCGGGTCGGCTGCGATGAAGATGCCCCTGTCAGGACTGATTCCCGGCCTGCGGGAAGGGATTGCCGGAATGAAAGTCGGCGGGCGGCGGAAGCTGATTATTCCGCCCGAGCTCGGCTTCGGGGCCAAGGGGCGGCCGGGAAAAATTCCTCCCGGCGCGATCCTCGTGTTCGACATCGAAGTCACCAAGCTCGTGTCCAAATGAATCGACAAGGTGAACGTGGGTTATGACGGTTAACATTCTCGCCTGTCCGGAATGCAAGTCGCTGATTTTGCCCGACACGGCCCAGTGTCCGAACTGCCATTACGTCTTCGACGAAAAGCGCGCAGCCTCCGTGGATTTGCCCCCGGTGGAGCGCGTCGAAGCGCCCGAAGAGGAAGTGCCGTGCCCGGGCTGCAACGAGCTTGTCCGCAAGGGGCTCGTCCGCTGCTGGAACTGCGGCACGTTCATGCAGCAAGACATCGCCGAAAGCTATCGCCGCATGCAGGTCTCACCTCCCAAGGTGATCTACAGTGAAGTCAGCCAGACCTCCGACCACGACGCGGGGACTTTCTCCGGCAACGTCTCGGATTCGGGGCAGTTGGTCGACGCGCCGCGCGTCGACGCGGACGACGAGGCCGACTTCGAAGTCGACGGCGAGATGATCGACGACGGCGACGAGGGGGACTTCGACCTCGGTGCGCCTGACGCGCCCGCGCCCCACAATGAAATCGTGCAGTCGGCCCCGACCTTCAAGCTGCAGGAAGAGCCCGAGGAGCCGCCCGCGAAGCCGGCCGCGCCCGCAAAGTCGTCCGCCAAGCCGGCCAAGGAAGCGAAAGCCGCCGGCAAAGACGCACCCGCCGCCGCGGCCAAATCGCCCAAAACCGACTCCCACCCTGAATTCAGCAATGAGTTCGAGAACCGCTTCGGAATCGAGGACGAAGGAGGGGGCGGCGAGGTCCTGTTGCGCGTGGCGCTCGCCGAAGAGGCCGAGCACGGCGTCCGCCGCCGCGGGCAGAAGGTCTCTGAGGGAAAAGCCCGCTCCGGCTTCCGCATTTATTGTCCCAACGGGCACTGCATCGAGGTGCAGGAGCGCCATCGCGGCCAGACCGGGCGCTGCCCGCGCTGCCGCGAGCTGTATCACGTTCCCGCCGGCAACTGGGACGAAGAGAAGGCCCAGCAGGAAGAAAAGGCCCAGAAGGCGGCCGCCATCGCCGCCGCCGTCAAGGCGGAAGGCGAGGCCAACCAACCGATCGAGGTCTCGGCGGGCGAATTCACCCGCTGGATGATGGACACCCATTTCCACTCGATCGACCTGGCAAAGCTCAAGCTCAAGCCGGGAAGCCTGCTCAAGGACTATCAGGACTCCGACGTCGGTTTCGCGCCGGACGGAATGCTCGTCGTCATCCTGTCGAAGAAGGGGGGACTCTTCGGCGGCGGTGACAAGAAAAAGCTGTCGACGCGCGACGCCGTCCTGGAACACTTGAGCGGCGGCAAACCGCGCGAAGAGCTGCCGGCCGCCGCCAAGTACTTCTTCCCCGCCGCCGACATGCCTCAATTGCGGATCGTGCAGCCGATCGTCTCGACCGAGCAATCGATGTTCGCGGGGGTCCCCGTCTTCGGCGACGCGCAGGTGGCCGTCCGCCTGCCGCGGAAGGACGAGAAGGCCGATCCGCAGTTTCTGTCGTTCTGCCTGTCGCAGTTCCGGCGGTTCTCGAAGATCCTGGAAGAGTTTTACGGAATGAAGGCCTTCGGATTTGAGAGCGGCGTTCCGCTGCTCGACGTGTTCACCGAACGGCGGTGCCATTTCAGCGACGAAGTCCTCCACATCCTGGAGAACTTCGACTGGTACAAGGATGACCCGGGCTTCACGCTCAAGATCATCGGCTACAAATGCGCCGGCTGCGGCCTGGTGGTGAGCGAAGACTCGCGGGTGAAAGAGAAGATCGGCGACAAGGACGCCAAGAAACTGGCCAAGGCGAAATGCCCGAAGTGCACGAAACCCTTCGGCAACATGCCGCTCCACACGATCGAGGGAGCAGTTCCGCCGTCGTGAACGGCCCGGCGAACATGACAAGTCGGCCGCGCTCTTGGCCTGACGAGCCGCCGGGTTTAACCCGGCCCGGCCTCAGGCGGATCCGTCCGTGTGATTTTCTCCGTGGACCGGGCGGCATCGTCACGCGTGGCACCATTGCGTGAGCCGCTTCCCCCGCAAACTCAGTGCAGGACATGCGGATTCACGGGGCATCGAACCGACATGCTGGACATCGAGCGTCGCGACGTGCGATAGTTTTGGCACCAGAGCGGCATTCGCTCACGAACTTTCGCGGCTTAGCTATTTGTCTGGTGGAGCAATGTCGAGCCTCGTTGGCCGCACGGTCGCCGGATGTCTCTTTTCCGGCATCCTTGTCTCGCTCGGCACGGCGATTGTCGTCGCCGACGATTCTGCCGCCGACGGCACGCGGGCCCGAAAGGAAGGCGTCGCCACTCGCACGGTGTTGACGCCGGACCAATGGCAGCGGCTCGACGGCGCCGTGGATCGCGGACTCGCTTTCCTGGCAAAGAATCAGGCAGCCGATGGATCCTTCCCGACGTCCAGCATCGCGCAGCCGGCCGTGACAAGCCTCTGCGTCATGGCTTTTTTGTTGCGCGGGCATCAGCCGGGAAGGGGACCCTACGGCGCCGCCTTGGAACGAGCAATTGACTATGTGCTCGACATGCAAAACGCCTCGAACGGAGCCATCATGCCCGCGCAGTTCATCGGGGCCACCACGAATTGCGGCAGTTATTCACACGGAATTTCCGGCGTGATGCTGGCGGAAGTTTATGGAACAACCAATGCCGGCCGACACACCCGCATCGGTGCGGCCGTCACCAAGGCGCTCGAGTATACACGTCAACAGCAATGCCTCCCGAAAGCGGGACTTGACGAAGGGGGCTGGAGATATCCGTTTCGCCATGAGTCGGATCTCTCCGTGACGTCGTGGCAATTGATGTTTTACCGGGCCGCCCGCAATGCGGAATTCAAAGTGCCCGAAGAATGGGTCCGGGACGCCATGAACTATGTTCACCGTTTGTTCGACGTGAACGCGCGCTCGTTCGTGTACGGCCTCAGTCACCCCAATCACCATTATTTCACGCGCGGCATGGCCGGCGCCGGAGTCGTCTGCCTGGCCTTGGGAGGCGAATACCGCTCGGAAACGGCGCGGGCCGCCGGCGAGTGGATCCTGCAACACTCGTTCGAGCCCTACAACAATTCGCGACACGAAGAAGACCGCTACCACTACGGCGCGTTCTATTGCAGCCAGGCGATGTTCCAGCTCGGCGGCAACTATTGGGACCGTTTCTTTCCGCCGCTCTTGAGAGTCCTCACTGCCGCTCAGCATCAAGACGGGTCGTGGGATCCCGAATCGATCGAGGAAGACCGGGAGTTCGGAAACGTCTACACGACCTCCCTGTCCGTCCTGGCGCTCGAGGTGCCCTATCAGATCCTCCCGATCTACCAGCGATGACACGAGGTCATTCTACTGCCAATCGCCAAACCGCGCGTGGGGCACGCCGACGTTACGAAACAAGAGGCTCATGTCAGCTCGGGTTGCGGTGATCACTCATTGTGTGACATTCGCCACAGCCGCTTCCTGCAGCGATCGTCGGATGTCCGAGGCGTCGCCGTTGGGCATGCCCGTTCGCTGGATCAAGAGGACGACGATCATCTGACGCTGTGGATCGATCCAGCCCTGCGTGCCGAACGCGCCGCCGTGCCCGAAAGATCCCGGCGAGAGATCCTTCGTGGCGCCCTGAGGTTCGCGGACGATGCCCCAGCCCAAGCCCCAACCGCAACCGGGCGTGAAGCCCGTCTTCAGGTCGCCGGTTTGCACCGTCGTCATCTGCCGTACCGCTTCCGCGGAAAGCACCCGGTGGCCTTCGAGTTCGCCACCATTGAGGACCATCTGATAGAAGCGGAAGAGGTCTGTTGCCGTGGAAAAAAGCCCTCCGGAGGGGTTCGGAGTCGTTTGATCGTTCACGTCGAAGAGCCAATGCTTTCCCGGAACGAGCGATTGGCTCTCTTTGTCGAAGGCGTACAGCTTCGCAGTGCGGGCCCGCTGCTCGGCCGTCGGATGGAATGTCGTGTCGATCATGCTGAGCGGACGGAAGATGCGGTCGCGGAGGAACGCGTCGTACGGTTGGCCGGAAACGACCTCGATCACCCGGCCGCAAACGTTCAGTCCGGGGCTGTATTCCCATTTCGTGCCCGGCTCGAACCCGAGCGGCCGGCGAGCCAGCATTTCCGCCGTTTGACGCAGCGTTCCTTCCGTCTCCTGTTTGCCGACGACGCCCGACGTGTGCGTCACCAGATCGCGGAGCGTGATCTCACGACGCGGCGGCCGGCCCGCCAGTGCCACGCTCTTGAAGTCGGGCAGATATTTCGACACGGGGTCGCTGACCGACAGCTTCCCTTCGTCTTGCAAGATCATGAGGGCCGTCGCGGTGATCGGCTTGGTCATCGAGGCGATGGCGAACATCGTGTTCTTGGCTATAGGCCGATGCGTCTTCAGGTCGGCCTCACCCACGGTGTCGAGCCGCAACACGCGCCCTTTGTATGCGACGAGTGTCACGGCGCCGGAGATCTGCTTCTGCGCGACAAACCCCTGCATGCGGCGGCAACGTCGGCCGACTTCGCGACCGGCGCGACGGCCGTGCCCGCCGATTGCGCGACAAACCGTGGACTGATCCACAGAACGGCGAATGCCAGCACCGAGAATCGTAGAGCACGCGCGAGCAGCCGACATTTCATGACAGGATCCCTCGAAGTTCGATACGTTGTGTATTCGACAACCAGCCAGGTTACGCCATTTTGCCTGGGAATGCCGCTCGCTTCAAAGCATCGACCGATACCTTTCAGCGATAGCCACTCACTTCTCCATCGGCAGTCCTCTGTGCGGAGCAACGTGATTCACGGCCCATGCATCGCGTTCTTGCGCTGCGGCCGCTACAATCTCACCGTAGGTGTGTCTAAGTGCTGCAGGGTTGCAGTGAAAGGCTATACATCCATCATCAGGAAGGGACTCAATGGCAAAAGGAAAGGTTGATCGCACGGATCCGCGGAAGAATAAGAGTCTTGCCATTCGCACCGTGCTCAAGAAGATGCCGGGAGCGAAAGCGAAGGAAGTCGCCGTCGCCGTTCAAAAGGAATTTGGCCACAAGGTCGGGCAGAACATGATCTATATGGTCAAGACCAAGAGCAACATGGCCACCGACGGCAGACCGAGGCGATCGAAGAGCTCGCCGCGCGATAATCCGATGACGACGGCCGCGGCGTGGATTGATGCCATCAAAGTTGGGCGTCAACTGCTCAAGGCCACAGGCAGTGTCGCGAATGCCACCGCGCTGCTGAGAGCGTTGGATAAATAGGGGCCAAGTCGACGCAACGGCCGGTCCGCGTGGCCGGCGTCGCGACGCCAGGATGGAACGGGCTGAGAGCCGAGGAAAATCCTCGGCCGCTCTGCTGGCGAGCCAGCCTGGTGCCGCTGCTCGGCGGGACACCATTTGGGCCCGGCTCACGGAGGCTTGGGTTGGCTGTCGCTCGTTACTTCACGAGAAGGAAGGCATTCGGGAAACTCATCACGAAAGCGACTGGCCCCTCTCTTTCCTCCCTCTCCCGATTTCTTTCGAAACAAAAAACGTAGCGCGAATCCGTCAATCCGGCTCTTCGGGTTCGTCGAGGTGGACATGGCGCGTCTCGGCGGCAAGCCACACGGAGACGACCGTGACTGCTGAGAGCACGATCAGATAGACGGCGACGCCCCAGATTCGACCATCGGTCCATTGCAGCAGCGAAACGCAAATGAGCGGGGCCAATCCTCCGGCCAATGGCGACGCCAACTGATAGCCCATCGAAGCGCCGTATAACGAACGTCCGTCCCGAACAGTTCGGAAAAAAAGGCCGCTTGTGGCGCATACATCGCCGACTGAGCGATCAGGGCGATCGAGAGCGCCACGCCGATCAAGTCGGCGAACCCGTATTGATCAGCCAGAAAAAGGGAAAGGCGAAGGCGGCCAGCGCCACGGCGCCGCCGAGGTAGACCGGCCGCCGGCCAATGGCGTCCGACAGCACGCCGAATACGGGGATCGAGATCAACTGCAACACCGTCGCGATGAGCAGGCAATTCAATATCACGGTTCGCGGCAGTTCCAGATTCACCGTGGCATAAGTCAGCACGAACACGGTGAAAATGTAAAATCCGCCGTTCTCGGCCATTCGCGCACCGATCGCCAGGAGGACGTTTCGCGGATAACGCCTGAGGACCTCGAAGAACGGCACGGCGGCTTGCTGCTTGCGATCGCGAAGTTTCGCGAACAACGGGCTTTCGTAAATCTGCAGGCGGATAAACAAGCCCACGCCGAGCAGACCGATTCCGACCAGAAACGGAATCCGCCACCCCCAGCTCAGAAACGCCTCGTTCGGCAGCATCGAGAACAGGTTGAAGACGGCATTGGCCAACAGCGACCCGGCCGGCACGCCCGCCTGGACCCAACTCGCGTTCAGCCCCCGCCGGCCCCGGTGTCCATGCTCCACGACCATCAGCACGGCACCACCCCATTCTCCCCCCACGCCGAAACCTTGGATCAATCGCAGAATGACCAGGAGCACCGGCGCAGCCACGCCAATCTGATCGTAGGTCGGCAGAACGCCGATCAGGAACGTCGCCGAGTCCCATCAGCATCAGCGTGGTGACCAGCATCGATTTGCGGCCGATGCGATCGCCGAAGTGGCCGAAGACGATGCCGCCGACCGGGCGCGCGAAAAAGCCGACCGCGTACGTGCCAAACGACGCCATCGTCCCGACGAGGGGATCGAGCGTGGGAAAAAAGAGCTTATTGAAGACGAGTGCCGCGGCCGTCCCGTAGAGGAAAAAGTCGTACCACTCGATCGTGGTGCCGATGAAGCTCGCTGCAACAACGCGGCTTATCGAAATGGGGGCGGGGGCTGGCGCCACCGGGTTTGTCATCGGCATGCGGGGAGTCTACTCAGGTCGCGACCAAACTTGGACGAAAGCTTCGTTTTCACCGACTTTTGTACCGCGGGATCGCTACAAGTGGATGGAACTCGCTCTGAAGAGGGCAAGTCGTTGATCGAGTCCTCGGAACACGGTACCGTTGACCTCGCACGCATCGATCGGCGTCGCAACGAAACTCATCCGGATAGCTTCGTGCGATTTGTCGACCAATCGGGTTCAATCGCCGCAAATCTTGAGAGGACGCCAAATCATGTTGGCCTCGATAGCTGCTCGAATCGCGATCCTCGTCACCGCGTTGCTCTGCGTTCTGGACGGCCCCATCCTGAATGACGCCGTCGCGGCCGATTTCAATGTGCCCCGCTTTCTGACCGGCCGCCAAGTGACCACGGCCGGTGAGGCGCATCCTCCCGACCGCTGGTCGAACACCGAAAATGTGGCCTGGAAACGCGACCTTCCTGGGCTCGGTTGGTCCTCGCCCGTCGTTTGGGGCGGCAAAGTCTTTCTCACAACTTGCATCAACACCGGCACGGGCCGTGCTCCGCGAAAAGGGCTCTACCTCGAGGATCTCGATGCGAACAAGTACCCGCCGACAAACAGCCAGCATGTCTGGAAAGTGATTTGCATCGACCTTGCCGGCGGATCGGTGCGTGGGAGAAAACGGTCCACAAGGGCATTCCCCCCAAACCGCACCACATCAAGAACACGCTGGCCTCGGAGACTCCGGCCACCGACGGCGAGCGGCTCTACGTGCTCTTCGGAAATCTCGGCCTGTTTTGCTATGACCTCGACGGCAACCTGCTCTGGACCCATCGCCTCGAGCCGCACGAAACACGCTACGCCTGGGGCACCGCGATGTCTCCCGTTGTTCACGGCGATCGCGTCTACTTCGCCGATGACAACGAAGAAAAATCGACACTCTTCGCGCTCGACAAACGCACGGGCAAGGTGATCTGGCAAATTCCTCGCGACGAAAAGACGAATTATTCGACGCCGTTCATCTGGGAGAACCCGCAGCGAACCGAGCTGGTGATTTCCGGCATCAATTGGGTGACGTCGAATGATCTCGATGGCAAAGAGTTGTGGAAGCTGAAGGGCAAGTCGATCCTCGCGATCCCCACGCCGTTTGAGCGATTCGGCCTGCTTTATGTGGCTTCCGGACACGTCATTTGGGGTGAAAACCGGATTTACGTGATTCGTCCAGGCGCGAAAGGCGATATCTCGCCGGTCGACGGTAAACCAACGAGCGCATCCATCGCCTGGTACAAGAAGATCGGCCCGTATCACCCCACGCCGCTCATCGTCGATGAGAACCTGTACATGCTCTTCGATCGCGGCTTCATGGCGTGCTTCGACGCCAAAACAGGCAAGACCGTCTACGATAAGAAGCGCATTCCGAATGGCAGGGCACTCACGAGCTCACCCTGGAGCTACGCCGGAAAGCTCTTCTGCTTGAACGAAGATGGCGTGACGTTCGCCATCCAACCCGGCGCCGAGTTCAAAGTGCTCTACACCAATGCGCTGGCCGACGACGACATGTGCATGGCCACGCCGGTCATCGTGGGTAACAAGTTGCTGATCCGCTCCTCGAAGCGCCTGTACTGCATTCAGAATCAGTCGGTCGCAAGGCTGCGGCAATGATGGCGCGGCACCGCCTAAGTCCGTCGTTGGGGCGTCCGGTTCGCGGGACAGTGGTGCCTCGGAATTGTTGCGGAAGCGGGAGAGTTGATCATTTGCCCCTCCAATCAGTGTTCTCCGGGCGGTGTCCTCCGGACGTTGAACACGGCTGTTAGCATCGAGGCAGAAGCTCTCTGGGAACCGTCGGTTAAAAGGTCTCGCTCGCGTAAAACCGCCGTTCAATCATGGAAAACAGGCGTGGAATCTGCGAATTGTTGATTTTGGCCACTCCGAGTTAGACAAATCCGACTTCCCTGCGGTTCATTGAGGGGGCCTGAACTCCGGGCCCGATGCGCTCAAGGTCTGTACGGCGCACGCATCGCTGAGCAATGTCCCGGCGGACCAGAGTGAGAATTGGCGCAGACGACGGCCCTTCCTTGCCGGTGCAAAATCGATCGAGCCTATGCCTCCAGCACACAGCAGAGGTGCGAATGAGATCAGGAAAGCGACATGTCGCAGGTGACTCCGACGGCGAAGAAGATCATCGCCAACATCGAAAAAGTGGTGATCGGCAAGCGGCAGGAGATCATCCTCGCGCTGGTCGCCTATTTGTCGGAAGGGCACATTCTGCTCGAGGACGTCCCCGGCGTCGCCAAAACGATGCTCGCCGCGCTCTGGCGGCAAGCGTCGGCTGCACGTTTAAGCGGGTGCAGTGCACGCCCGACCTGTTGCCCAACGACATCACCGGCGCCTCGATCTTCAATCCCAAAACGACCGAGTTCGAATTCCGTCCCGGCCCCCTCTTTGCCCAGATCGTGCTGGCCGACGAAATCAATCGCACCACGCCGCGAACGCAGGCGGCACTGCTCGAAGCGATGGCGGAGCGGCGGGTCACCGTCGACGGCAAACCTATCGGCTCGAGCCGCCCTTCCTCGTGATCGCCACGCAAAACCCGATCGATCACGAAGGGACCTTTCCGCTTCCCGAGGCACAGCTCGATCGCTTTCTCGTCCGGCTCAGCCTGGGTTATCCCGGCAGAAGAAGAAGGAAAGATGCTCGACATGCTGCGGCACGAGCACCCGATCGATAAGCTCGAAGCCGTCGTGTCGGCCGCCGACGTCATCGCCTGCCAGCAAGCGGTCCGCGACGTCTATGTCGATCCGAAAATTCGCGATTACATCGTCGAACTCGTCCGGCAACACGCGAGAGCACGACGATCATCGCGCTCGGCGGAAGTCCGCGGGCTTCGATTGCACTCTGCCGCGCCGCGCAGGCGCTGGCCGCGATTCGCGGACACGACTTTGTCCTTCCCGACGACGTCAAGCGGATGGCCGCCCCCGTCCTCGGTCATCGGCTGATCCTGCGCCCGGAAAGCCGGCTGCGGAAGGTCACGTCGGTCGAACGTCGTCAACGAAGTTCTGGCGGAAACGTCGGTTCCCACGCTGTCTTCCGGGCAAAGTGCATCTGATAGGGTCCAGCGGTAACTGGCAGCCTCAGCAGAGAGTCTCACGGCCCAAAGGCACCAGTCGTGTCTGGCAATTCAAAGTGGTCGCACCACTAGGGCGGATTTTCGCATGAGATGGTTGCTCGGCGCGATCGCCCTCTTGCTCATCGGACTCGCGTTTCAGATGGGACTGTTGGTCTACGCGATGTACGTGCTGCTGGGCGTGATGCTGGTGAGCCGCTATCCTGGCCCGCGAATGGGTCGAAAAGATCACGGCCGAGCGCGAGTGCAGCCGGCCTCACGGCCCAAATCGGCGACAAAGTGGCCGTCGTCGTCAAATTCGGAACACGGGCAAACTGCCGGTCCCCTGGCTCATCGTCGGAAGATTCGCGTGCCGCAAGGACGCGCTTGCGCAGCGGCCGCCGCGGATCGCGATCGACGGCAAACGAATCAACATCCTGCAGCTGTCGGCCCAGGGCGCAGAAGTCGCTGCTCTACCAGGTGACGTTTCTGATGCGGGGCTTCTATCAGATCGGCCCGCTGCTCTTGGAGAGCGGCGACCTGTTCGGCCTGCATCGCCGCTTCCGGCTGGAAACCAAGCCGCATTTTGTGCTCGTCTTTCCGCAAGATCGTGCCGCTGCGGGGCTATGACCTTGCCTCGCGGCGGCCGATCGGCGAAGTGCGACTGACGCACCGGCTCTTCGAGGATCCGACGCGAATCGCCGGCGTCCGCGGCTACCAGCACGGCGACCCGCTCAACCGCATCCACTGGCGGGCGACGGCGCGAACGGGCGCGCTGCACTGCAAGATCTACGAACCGTCGTGCATCGCGGGGGTTACGCTGCTGCTCGATTTTCACAAAGAGGTCTACACGGCTCGCCGCGAACCTCATCGCTCGGAGCTGGCGAATCACGGCGCGGCTTCGCTGGCCAACGCCGTCTATCAAATGGGTCAACAGATCGGCCTCGTCACCAACGGGCGCGACGCGGCCGATCGCATTCAGCAAGAAGGTTATCGGCACGAGTTCCGCACGCGGTCGCTCGCGCTCGACACGGCCAAGATGCGAGAACACAGCGACCGGCTGCGGCCCGTGATCGTCGAAACGCGCCGCGGTCCCGAGCAGCTGGTGCGGATTCTGGAAGCCCTGGCGCGGCTGGAACTGACCGAGGGGCTGACGTTTCCGCCAACTGGTGATCGAAGCGACCAGCCGCTTGCCGCGCGATGCCACGCGTCGTCGCCATCCTCCCCTGCTGTCCCCGCCGAAGCAGCCATCGCCTTGGGAAGCCTGAAGCGGCGGGGTTACGCGGTGACGGCGATTCTGGTGACGTACGACGATGACGACGACGCGCCCGGCCAGTATGGGACGACTGATCGCGGAGGGAATCGACGTGCGGCGGGTCGACAGCGAGGCGGCGATCGCGAGTGTCTGCGCGGCCGAAGCCGTGCGTTGAGGGGATGACCGGATTCGTAGCGATGCCGAAATCGAAACGAAAAAAAACGCTGGCCGACTA
Source organism: uncultured Planctomycetaceae bacterium (assembly GCA_963833105.1). GTDB lineage: Bacteria > Planctomycetota > Planctomycetia > Planctomycetales > Planctomycetaceae > DASPSM01. Next base: position 25,505 of record CAWHWU010000022.1, on the reverse strand, counting down.
TGTCGTGATCGCCATCAGTCCGGTGCTGATCATGACGCTCGTGGGGAGTCTGGCGTTTTTTCTGCTGGAGCTGACCTATCACGGCCAGTACGAGATGCGGATGAAGTGGATCCTGTTCTGGTTCATTTTGGCCGCCGTGCTGGTGGCACGGATCGCCATCGAACAGGGCAGAGAGTACGCCACGCTGTTCGGCATCGCCCTGACGGCGGCCGTCGGCCTGGCGGCGGTTCGCCTGGTGGATCAGTTTCTCTTGGCGTGGCTGCTGCTCGGCCGTCTGCTGGTGGTGCACGTGGAAGCTCACCTGGGACTGCACGCTCATCGATGACAACGCAGACGCCTCCGGCGAAGGCCTGTTGCAGGCCGCCGGCTTTCGCGACGAGACGGCGCCCGCCACCGCCCCCGCCCATGAGCAATCCGCGGAAACCGAGGCCGCGGGCAAGCGCCGATGTCGAGCCTCCCGCGACCGATCGGCCCGTGCACGCTCCCGGAAAATGGGTCGTCTATTTTTCGCTGGCCGCATTGCCCATTTTCGGCATCGGGCAGTTGTTCATTCCTTCGCACGACACGGAGGCCCGCGCGTACGGGTTCAGTCTGCTCGCCGTCTACGTCGCCTCGGCGCTCGGTCTGTTGCTGACGACGAGCTTTCTCGGACTGCGGCGGTACCTGCGGCAGCGGAAGCTGCAAATGCCGGCCGCCATGAGCAGAACCTGGCTGGCGACAGGGACGGCGATCGTGATGGCCCTGTTGTGCTTGGCGCTGTTGCTGCCGCAGCCGCAGGGAGAATACAGCGTCACCGCGCTCGTCGACAAAATCGACACGAAGCTCCGCGAGGCGTCGCGATTTGCCGTCGTCCGCGGAGATCGCGCGAAAGGCGAAGGGCGACGCATCGGCCATCAGGATCCCAAGGAACGAAAAGGCGGGCGACGCCGCGCCCCAAGATCGAAACGCCCGAGCGCAACAGAAGCAGGGGGACGGACAGCGGAGCGAACAAAATGGCGGCGATCAAAAAGGCGAGAGCAAAGACGGCGGCGAAGGTGAAAAAAAGGCCGACGGCCAGGGCCAAGAAAAGCAGCAAGGACAGAGGGCGGAGGCCGAAAAGCGCGAGGCGACCGGCAGCAAGACGGCAAGCATCAACCGGCCGACAACGCCAGGCCGTAGCCGAAAGGTCGAAGGAGGCCGAACGGCAAGAGAATCGTTCGTCTCCACCTCCGCCGGCTTCATCCGGCTCGGCGATCAGCAGTCTGCTGCAGTTCCTGGCCTCGTTATTCAAGTGGCTCGTCTACGGGGCGCTGACAGTCGTCGCGCTCATCATGCTGATCCGCCACTGGTCGCGGATCCGCGAGTTCCTGGCGCGGCTCTGGGCCGACTTGCTGACTCTGCTGGGAGGGCGGCGGCAACACGAACAGCGGCCGGCCGCGGAGCAGGGCGCCCCACTGGCATCGAGGTCGTCCCTTCGCGGCTTTCGAGAATCCGTTTTTCAGCGGCGCGGCGCAGCGGATGCCCCCCGCGCAACTGGTGCGGTATACGTTCGAGGCGCTCGAGGCGTGGGCCCGCGAGCAGGTCGTCGCCCGGCCCCCCGAGCAAACGCCGCTGGAATTTGCGCAGGAACTGGGACGGCGCGTTCCCGCGCTGGCGAAAGACGCGACCTCCACCGCCGCGCTGTACGTGCGTGTCGCCTATGCCCGAAACAATCCCTCGCGAGAATCGGTGCAAGTGCTCGAACGGTTGTGGCGACGGATGGGAATGGGGGCAGGGGTGTGATGCAGGAGACGGAACTGTCCGGAGCACAAGCGAATGCCAGCGAAAGGCCAATACGGCGTTGGCGCTAAGCCCACGCTCGCCGCACTCGCGAAACGAGTCGTTCAACCACCAGCACCACCACCACCGAGAGGCCCACCGTCGGTAGCAAAATGCTGGTCGCCATAATTGTGGCAATGAGCCAGCGCGGTCGGCGGGCTTCGACGCGGCGGGGCAGGCCCAGCCTGCCAGTCGGGCGACGCTGCCACCACATCCAAACGCCGGTCACCGGCAACGTCATCAGGACCACGCAGGTCACCAGCCACACGATCTTCGATGTCAGCCCCAGGATCGTGCCGACGTGCAGGGGATAGTTCCACATCCCGAACCAGTACAGCGGCTTGGTTTGATTGATCGGGCGATCTGCCAGGATCTCGCCCGTGGCGCGGTCGATGAACAGCATCTCGTGGACCGACGGTCCGTAATCGCTGCCGCCGAAGACCATGTACACCGCGTTGGGGGCGCGCGGGAACCACACGTTCAATGTCTTGCCCGGCATCCTCTCGTGCCCGATCTCGACGAACCGGTCGAGGGGCAGGTCCTTCGCCGTGGGTGGGCACTTGGACAACATCGGCTTGCTGAACATGTCGAAAGCCCCGGTTTTTTGCGAGGCGTACTGAAATCCGCTCCCCCAGGAGTACGTGTAAATCAAGCCGGTCAGCGAAATCACGATCGCGATGATCGCCACGTAGATGCCGCCGACCGAGTGCAAGTCGCGGAGCACGACGTACGGCTTCCGCCGCAAGCGCGGCAGCCACACGCCCCACACGTGGTACCACTTGCGCGGCCACCACAAGTACATGCCGGTGGCCGCGAGCACGATCGTCCAGCAGGTGGTGAGTTCGACAACGATTCGTCCCGTGGTGCCAACAAACAGTTGCCGATGCAGCTTCAGTACGATCTCGAAGAAGTTCCCCTTTTCGATGGCGCCCAGGTACCGGCCTCGATAGGGATCGACGTAACTGATTTGAAACTTCGCTCCACCCATCGCAATGCCGGTCGCACGCTTGGGGTTCGCGAAAACCTGAACCAGAAAAATCTGGACCGGAGTGGGCACGGCGGCCCGCGCCGCCGCCAGTTGCTGCTCGTACGAAACGCGATGGGCCGCCGGCTCGACGTACGTGACGCCGGGATAGATCACCGCTTCCAGTTCATCTTTGAAGATGTAGAGCGCACCGGTCGCGGCCACCACGATCAAAGCGGGCGCGACGATCATGCCGGCGTAGAAGTGCCACCGCCAAATGACCCGGTACAGTCGGTCGCCGGTGGCGAACCGCCTGGTGTCAGCCGGGGGCGAGCCGCCGGATCCGACTCCGTCACTCGCGGTCGTTCGCTCAAGTGACGTGGTCGTCATAAGAGAGCCTGGTGGGTTCGTCGGACTAAGTCGCGGCGTGATGGGCAGGTGCGCCACGGCCTACCTGCGGCGCGCCGCTGGGCGGGTAATGCAACTCCATTATGACCTTCGAGCCCGCAGGGGTCGATCGGCCCGCGGATGATTTTGCCGCCGCGGCCGAACGGCTTGTCCAATGCCCAAAGCGGTTTTTCAATCGCGGCTGAATCACACGCCCAACGCCCCTTGACCGACCGAATTCAGCAATCTGCGGTTTGTGCGTAACAAATCGAGCCAGATTCCGCTCGGAGAGGTGGAGTGAGAGAGAACCCACCAATAACCGCAAATCCGAAAGGGATTACGCCATGAACCGCCTCTTCAAATTCGCCACCTTGTTTGCAACGGTCGTCAGTCTGAGCCTGCTCGCAAACGACGTTTCGGCCAACGGCAAAGTGACTCAAAAACAGGGCACCACGAACATCAGCAGTAAGTTGCAGAAGCAACAGGGAACCGGGCAGGGCGTTGGCTCGCCGACTCCGCAGACCCAGCCGAGCCTCGTCTACCGCGTCCCGGCGGGGGGTTGGAAAGCGCAAGGTGGCCTTTTCAATCAACCGACGAAGCCGACCTTCCCCTACCGCGTCCCGCCCGGGGGCTGGAAGGTCTACGGTGGACTGTTTGGTAACAACGCACCTCCGACCACCACGCCCCAACCGACGAAGGGGAGCGGCATGGGACACGGATTCGTTGGCGGCTCGTTCGGCGGTGGCTCGTTCAGCGGCGGCACGGTGACCACCACGGTCGCCACGTCAACCGCCACAGTTGCCGACCCGACTGCCGTCCCGGCACAGGCTGCGACCGACAGCGATTCGGCCAATGCGATGCAGATCGCTGTCGGCTCGACCTTCACCTTGAAGGGTGAGAAGTTCGGCGACAAGGCAGGCCGCGTGGGAGTGATTGTCGGCCAAATCCTGATTCCCGTCGAAGTGACGAACTGGAGCGACAACGCGATCACGATCACGCTGCCCTCGATCGGAGTGGGTGCTGCCGCCAAGGCGACGTTCATCGTCGAGCGGGCCGACGGCTCGAAGGCCCAGGAGACGAACTTCGAGATGGTGGCCGCCAAGTAGTCCAGAGAGCTGAAGCCGGATCGCCGACTCTCAGCACACCGCGGCCGGGAGGTCAAACTGACCTCCCGGCCGTTTTTTTGCGAATTGGCCGGCACGAGAAAATACGCCCGGAGGGATTCGAACCTCCCACCGACGGATTAGAAAAATGATTGCCGGAAAACTCGATAACACTTGACAGTAATGTGACTTACGAAAAGTCGATGTGATTTCCGGTGTTTCTGACGGGTCACACATATTCTCGGCAATTCTTACGTTTTTGTCATGAAACCTGTGGCATTGTCACCGTATCTCTGACACTGTGAGAGTTGTCGGGCGACGAAAATTTCCGGCCGCAGTCGCGCCTGTAACTTGCGTGGATACCTCTGGCGATGCTCCGGTTCCTGAGCGATTTCGCAAGCCCTTTCGGTGACGCCGTCTCTTGGAAGAGTCGCCCGGTCGCCCGCTTCGGGTGTAACAAATCGAGAACTTCTACGCTGAAGAGTCCAGTGCCGAAGACAAACCAAAAAAACCAATAGAAAAAGAGAATGGGCCAGCTATGAATCGCCTTTTCAAATTCGCCGCGTTGTTTGCCACGATCGTGAGCTTCACCGTATTGGCCAACGAAGTCCTGGCCAGCAGCCCGACCAGGTCGCGAACCAGCAGTCAGCAGCACAAGCAGGCTGGGACGGGTTCGACGACGCAGTCCCCGAGCGCGACGCCGGCGACGAATCCGACCTTGGTCTACCGCGTCCCGCCAGGGGGTTGGAAAGCCCAAGGCGGCCTTTTCAATCAGCCGACGAAGCCCACGTTCCCGTACCGAGTCCCCCCCGGGGGTTGGAAGGTGTACGGCGGGCTCTTCGGTAGCCAGCCGACGCAGCCGTCGAAGCCTCCGATGAGTGGTGGACACGGAACGGGATTCCGCGGTGGATTTTTCGGCGGCGGGACGGTCGTCACCACGCCGGCGACCGTTGTCGACCCGACGGCCGCCCCGGCGACGGCCGCCAGTGACACCGATGCCGCGAAGCTCATGGAGCTCGCTGCCGGCTCGAGCTTCACTCTGAAGGGCGAGAAGCTGGGCGAAAAGGAAGGCCGCATCGGCATGATCATCGGGTCCATCCTGATTCCGGTCGAAGTGACCAAGTGGAGCGACAACGCCGTCACAGTCACGGTGCCTCCGGTCGGTGTGGTGCAGCGGCCAAGGCGGCGTTCGTGATCGAACGAGCCGACGGCTCGGTGGCCAAGCAGGTGAACTTCGAGCTCGTCGCCGCCAAGTAGTCCTGCATAATTGAAAGCCCGGATCCAAGCCCTCAGCACGAAGCGGCAGGGAGGTCAACCGACCTTCCGGCCGTTTTTCGTTTGGCGGCCGCCAGAGTGCGAGGCGGCCCGAACATGTCGCCCGCTCGAGCGTCGTTTCGTCCATCCCTCGCGAGCGGATTGATCGGAGAAGAGCACTGCGAAACGGAAGCCCTTTCGCAGTGGCACCAGTCGCACCGCGGCTTGCCTGATTGGTACACGGTCCGGTGGCACCTCAGGTTAAACCGCCGGGATAAACCCGGCGCCTCGTCGGAGACTCATCACGGCTCGTCACATCAGCAACACGGCTTTTGTGGCACCGCTTTTTTCCGCCCTCTCCCCGGGTACCCGCGCTTCGTGGGTGCCGCTGCCCTCTTCCCTCGTTTTTTTTTCGAAAAAAAACGGCCGAGGAGAATCCTCGGCCGCTCTGTTGTCGAGCCAACTCTGGTGCCACTGCTCGGCGGCGTACGTTTTGGGTCCGGGGCGGCAGTGTTCTTTCGAGTCCTCTTCCGCTGCCGAAGGTTCACGTCGGATTCGAGCCGGAGACAGATCGCCGCCATGGCAACTCGTAGACGTGCTACAAAGCACGTCCGTCGTTGATCGCGGCAGGGCACTGCGAAACGGAAGCCGTTAAGGCAATGGCACCGGAGGATCGCGACCGCAAACCGACGACAAATCGTGCAAATCCCGCTAGACTCGCACTCTCAGTGAGCGCTCAGCAGTCTTCGGTTTCCACTTTTGCGTCGAAGGGGACCGCTCCGTTCGGCAGGTTCACGGCCCATCGACGCTCACTGCCATCGATCACCATGACGACCTCTCCCTTGCCAGGGCACAGGTGCGTGGCTTCCCGAAGAATAACGAAGTCCGGGCCGGTGTGAGAGAGCGGATAGACGCTTCCAGCCATTTCCAGCGAAAGCTGCACGCGAGATGAGTATCCCGCGACCGGCGAATGTCCCACCTCAGCATCTCGGCTCATTTGGCATAGCGCAGCTTACCGGCTTGCCGCATGGGCGGCTCTGCAGCAGCCGGTTTTGCTTCCCTCGGCTTACTTATACGCTGGGATCGAACCCGGCAGCCCGACTCTCATAAAAAAGCGGGCGAACGCTTGGGAAAAGTGTTCCAAATAGGGCGAACAAAGTCGCCAGCGGTCGCCGAGCGATTCGGCGTGATCGGTCAAATAGTTGAATGGCACGCTGAAAATTTGGCCAAAATCCGCGACGTACGCCCGACGATTGTCATCCGGTGCCTCTGGACAGGCTAAGAGGTGCAAACCCTCGTGCCGACCCTTGCGCACATTTTCCCAGACTCCCTTTTTTCGAAACTTCTGGGTTTGTATGCTCAAACTCATCGAGCGTGTGCAATGTACATAGCGCGACGACGACAGCTTTTTGCTGCTCCAAATCGCACGACTGCGTCAGAATAATCGCCCGCGCTTGTCCCAATGTTTCGAGTACCGTCTGGATCTTTTCAATCGGCGCGAATGGCGGGCTGAGTTCCCCCTTTGACATCGAGAAATAGGCCGGAATGAGGCAATCCGGGATAATATCTCCCTGCGATAATTCTGGCCCTTTCAATTTCGCCCACCAACACATGACTTTTTAATCTAGCTCGTCTGGGATTATGCGGCGCGGCTTCACTTGCTCAATTTTGATGTATTTGACATGCCTCACGCCCGCGATCTGGAGCGGGAGATGCCGATAGCCGATCTCTGCCTCTTCGGCATCCGGTTCAATCATCGACATTACGGACTTTGTTTCGAGCCAGTTGTAGATCAATGATTCCAAGTTCCTCTCTATCATCCTCCCATCTTGGCCTTGTGCGAGCGGCCTGGGGTCCCAGACGTAACGTATATCGACGATACAGTGCGGGGGAGTGGCAACGACTGACATTATTTTGCAAACAGCTTTCTAGTGGTAGGGGTGATGCACGCCTCGAAAACTTTATTTTTTTCGTCTCGAAGGGCTTCAAAGAAGGTCCAGATGTCGGCCTCGTCCTGCGGTACATTTTCGTGACGGAAGAGATCTATATCCAGCACGACCGAAACGGTGTTCTCGTTGGGCGGCGGCACGATTGTTTGGCTTATGGTGGCAATTGCACGAATTTCCGGGATTGGCAACTGCACCTGCATGACAAAACCGCTCATTGTCTGCGGTAGGTCAGTTGAGATTTCGGGCGAGGTGCGGAAATACTTTTTCAAATCTACGTTTTTCTCAGGAATGTCGATGCGATTGATATTCCGGACCGCCAGTCGCGAGACCAATACCGGGGCTGCCGCCTTTCGATAAAACCCCCAGACGCGCCGCGCTTCATCCCGGAAGGGTTCCCAGCTTTCGTAAGGCGCCAGCCTGCTAAAAGAAAAGCCGGACAACTGGGCTTGCGCGATTTGCTTTTTGTCTGCGCTCGTGAAAACGTATCCGACTTGTTCTGACTGAGCGGACGCTGATACGCGATCTCCAAGCTCGATTCGTCCCATCGCCATTTGTCGTGGCGCACTTTCCGGGTACTCGCCGCGAATCCACTTATGGACGTATTCGAGCTCTGCGACGCGCGCGGCCGGCGGCAAGTCGACCTTAAGGTCGATGATTGCCTCGGTGATAGGTGCACTTTCGTAGTGTTGCCGATCCATTATGCCCCAATCAACGCGGCCGCTGGCCGATAAGACAGGCCTCCTCGCGCAGGCCGTACCAAAGTTTGCCTGTCGCAATCGCTGCGGTCAACACCATTGCCTCGATGGCATGAAATCGCAGGTTGCGCTCTCATCGGAAGAGCGGTGTCCCAATCGCCTTTCCGGGAAAGGGCACTGCGAAACGGAAGACGCTTCGCGGCGGCATCAAGCGCTCGCGGCTTGTCTGATTGGAGTGAAGTCCCGTGGCGATTCAGGCTAGACCGCCGGGATAAACCCGGCGGCTCGTCGGTTACTCATCACGGCTCGTCACATCAGCAACACGGCTTTTCTGGCACCTCTCTTTTCCTCCCTCTCCCCCGGGTACCCGCGCTTTGTGGGTGCCGCTCCCCTCTTCCCTCCTTCTTCGAAATGCAAAAAACGGCCGAGGAGAATCCTCGGCCGCTCTGTTGTCGAGCCAGCTCTGGTTGACAACGTTCGGCGTCGCGGGCGCATTCAATCCGGAGCGACCGGGCATCCGCTAGGCCAAACTATCCGAGTGGATCGCTTTCACTGAGGTGGAGAAGGGGAGCAGACGGTTGCGATCCGGCGGCACACTTCACATCGTGCGAATCTTCAGGCAGCGCACTTCTGAAGGCTCGCGGCAGGGGGTCTCTCAGCGGTCGTAATTCACGACCACGATCCCATGTCTCGACGTGATGTTCACCGCGTACTTTCCATAGTCATACCGCACTTTGGTGCCGTCGTGTCTGCAGGTGATCCTCGGCGTGCCGCAGGGCGGGACGCAGATTTGCACCATCACACACTTGGGCGTGTCACACGAACATCGATCATGATGCCTCGGCCGGTCGCACGGGTCGCGAACGGCCACGTACATTGGCACCGCACAAGGCGCGATGTGGTGCCGGTCCTTGTACTTCACAAACGGGAAGAGCGCCGGCGCCGGGGCCAAGAGGAGCGGCGGACCTCCTGCCGCCAGGGGAACCGGACCCATCGGGGCCGCCGCCTCCGGTACCGGCATCCCTGCAGGCGGTGCGGGCCCGACCACGGGGGGTGCAGGGCCGGGCGGGACCGCATCAAGTGCCGGTGCCGGAGGCGGGGTTGCAAAATCCGTTACGGCCAACAGTTGCGGCCCGTCGCTCAGCATCGCGGACGGAGTGGGCCCGTCTTTCGTGTTGAGGCGATCGTACCGCCCGTCCCCAGCTTTCAGGTCGGCCGTCGTGACCAGAAAGCCGGCAATCATTACCAGGCTCAAACTTTGCTTCATCATGCAAGACTCCTACGTGTCGCGGGACGTCCACCGGTTCCGCGCCATCGTGAATCGCGCGGGCCGGCTCTCGCTCGGACGTTTTGAGTTTCGCGGCCGCCTCAATCGGCGCCGCCGTGTCAATTTGCGGTGCCCGTCGTTGGCGTCGCCGTGTCATATTGCGACGCCCGTCGTTGGCGTCGCGGTGTCATTTTGCGGAGCCCATGGTCGGCTCCGCGGTCTCAAACGCGGCGACTTGCAAGGTCGCCGCCATCTCAAATGCGGCGACTTGCAAGGTCGACGCGGTGACAAGTTGCGACGACCAGTGTCGTCGTCGCGGTAACATTTGGCGGCGACGGGTGTCGTCGCCACTTCGAGATTTTGCGGTGGCGTTTGTCGTCACCGCGGTGGCAGGGGAAACATACACCCGCGTCAAGAGGCTGCCGGCGATTTTTGGTTCGGGGGCAAAAATCGAGGCCGCGTTCGCAGCGGATTTTTTGGCGGCGAAAACTGGGGAACATGATCGGGCGCGGCGATTGGGCCGCGCGACTGCTCGAGGCGTTTGAGTCAGCGGAGGCGGCAAAGTCGACGGCGGAATCGGACTCGCTCGGCTGGCCCGGAGTTCGGCGGACGTACGGAAGGTCAGGGGTTCAAGTCCCCTATCCTCCACTTTGGCAATCATTGCCACCGAATGACGACCATTGCCAAAACCCTTGCTCTTGCAGGGGTTTTGGCGTTTCTTGGCAGTCGCATTTGTGCCACGCGTTGCCAGCGATTGCCCCTCAGAGACGCCCGAAATGCAGCGCCCGTGCAGCGCCGATGTCGGCAGGTTGGCGACAGCCTTCGCCTGATCGTCGATGCCGATGTGGGCATACTTCATCGTCATGTGGATGTCGGAATGACGCGCCAGCTTTTGTGCCTCAGGCAGCGTCGCCCCGCTTCGCAGAAGTTCGGTGATATGCGTGTGCCGACCAGCCGCGTGGAAGTCCGCGATCCCGTCTTCGTTCACGTACGGAATCCCGACTCGTTCCAAATCTTTTTTGACCATCAACCAGGTTTTCCGCCGATCGAGCTTCGGAAACAGCTTGTCCGACGACTCTAATCCCTTGATCCATTCCCGCACCAGCTCGACGGCTTCGGGATGTAGCGGCAGCACGTCCTTTTTTCGGTGCTTGGAATTGGCGGCCTCGACCGTCAGCGTCGGCGGATCGGCATCGAGATCGAAGCTTCGTGGCGTCAGGCTTCCGAGTTCCCGGCGACGGAGGCCGGTCATGAACGAGAGGATGTAAATCCTCTCCCGCTGCTCGCCGTTGAAACGCTGGATTCGGATGCCGCTTTCGCGAGCCGACTTGAGCAGCAACGCGAATTCCTCGCCCGTTAACGCGCGGCGTTTATGCCGCACGTCGACGTCCGCGTTCAACCGCTCGACGCCGGCCAGCGGATTGGCGATCAACCGCTTCGTCGCCACGCACCAATTGCAGAAGGCATCGGCAGCCTGCAGGTAATGGTTGTACGTTCGCGGGCCGATCTTCTCCGTCTTGCGGAGCGACGGCATGAATCTGACCACTGCTTCGGCGTCGATGTCGGCCAAGGTCTTGAAGCCGCAGCCCTCGACGATCTTCCGCAGCCGCGAAGTGGTGTGCAGGATATATTGGGCGGTCTGCTCAGAGAGGCTTTCGCGAAACGCCGTCATCAGCGTCTCAAGCGATGACAGCTTGCATTCGGCGAGCCGCTCCCGCTCAGGGTCGATCAAGCCGGTCCGCCGCATCCGAGCGTCCGCTTCGAGCTTAGCGGCCAATTGCTCGCTCAGCCCCTTATCGGTGAAGCCCTGCGTCGTGCGGCGTTTGCCCGCGTGATCGACATACTGGATCGAGTAGGGCTCGTTTTTCTTTCGCTTGTCCCGCTTGTAAATCGTGGCCATCAGCGATTACCTCCGAGCTAGATTTTCGCGCAATTACTCGGAAGGGCAACCCCGATCAATCCAATTTTTTACGTCCTCCATCCGCCAGCGCACTCCGCCGCCGATCTGGATCGGCTGCGGGACTTGCCCAGCGCTTCGCAGGCGCCAGACCGTGCGCTTCGACACCTGGAGCAATTTGGCGAATTGCTCGACGGTCAGAAACTCCGGCAGTTGGACGGCGCCGTTAATCCCTTCAAGCGTCGACATTCTCCACCTCTTGCGTTTTCGACTCTTCTTTCAACATCCTGATAAACGTGGGCAAAGCGATGCCCCGAGAGCGCACCTTTCGGCGCGCCCGTCAGTTCTTCGAGCACACGAATGAACTCCTCCAGGTCGAGACCGCCGGCCGTCACCGTCACCGACCGTCCCGGACCAAGAATCGCGGTCACGCGCCGGACCGTCGTCGCATTCGCCTTATTCCCCGATCTGCTCGTCGCTTTCAACGCTCCGCAAAGACCGTCGCGCGTGAGTTTGCCTTCGGCCATTTGACGAGCATGCTCGGCTTGTTTTTCCACGTCGTCGATCCGCGCCAGCCTGCTCGCGGCGCTCGCCGCGATCCGGCCCTCTTCCACTAACTTCTGAATCCACGCGGGCAGCATCAACAGCGCAAGCGAGTTTGAGACCCTCGAATCCGAAAACCCGAGTTCAGCGGCGGCTTGCCGGGCAGTCATTTTCTTGGCTTCCATCGCCCGCGCGATGCCCCTCGCCCACTCCAGCGGCGTCAAATTCGCATAACAATTTTCGATCAACTGCTGTAGGACGACGTCGCCATCGTCCAACGGCGTTTCAATCACCCGCGCCGGAATCGTACGACAGCCGGCCCGTTTGGAAGCTAGAAGCCGGCGACCGCCAAAGACGACCTTGAACCGGCTTCCCGCCCGTCGCAACACGATCGGCTGCAAGAGTCCGTGCCTTTTGATTTGGCTGGTCAGTTCGGCCAGCGACTCTTCCTCGAAGCGTTCCCGAACCTGCGGCTCGGCGTCGATCAACTCGGTGACGATCTCTTGAACTGGTTCGCCGTTCACCACGCTCTCCTTTTGAAAAAGCGGCTCAACAATGGGATGACTTCGTTTCGTTTGGTCCGGTCGTGATGCCAGGCGGGCATTTCCACCCTTTTCGTTTGAGGCGATCGATCTCCGTGTCGAGCAGCTTTTGACCGCGGTCCAGCATGCGCTCGGCTTCCTGAAAATCGCCCCGCTGTCGCAACTGCACCGCCGTGTCATGGAACGCCTGAATTCAGCGCCCACCTCTTACGCGACCGCGAGAATGCCCATAGCTGAAAGGCGAGAAACGCGAGAGCGAGGAACGCGAAGCCAAAAATGCTCGCCGCGATCGCTTCTTCGTTGCCGCTGCGGATGATCGCGAGCGTGAGGGGATCGATCTCATTTCCATTACGATAGGTCTGACCGTCCGGCGACAACGCGCTGACGGGAATCCCATGAGGACTGAACTCCCATTCCCTGCCATGCCCCCAAAGCATCCCCAAAATAATCGCCGCAAAAAGACCGATTCCGAGCCAAGAACTGAGCGGAATAGTCCGTTTCATAACCGTCACTCCTTACGATCAAGGAAAACATCGGGCGCCAGGGGCGCGCCCCGATTCTTCGAGCTGCGCGCGACAAGCGCCTACCTGTCCCGTCCCAAATCCTGCTCGCGGCCTTGCGGCGCCGCGCCGCGTAGTCGTCGAGCGTCGATTGATAGCCGCGCACGGTTCCGATTTCCTGCGTCACCACCGCCTGCGTCGGCGAGGCGATCGTCCCCGGCTCCTCATGCGTGGCGGTGACGCCATTCCAAGGATTGAGAACGGCGTTCTGCGCGTCCTTCAAACCCTGTCGCCACAATCCCCAAAACAAACTTGAGCTACTGGGCCGCGAATTGGGCTGTTGCCTTTCTTCCGACATCGATCGCTCCTCTTAAAAATCGTCTCTTCGACCTTGATACAAATCGGACAGATAACGTTGCTCGATCGCCGCGTCGCGCATTCGACGCAGCCGATTCATGTTCACTTGCGACTCAATCGCTCGTTGGATCAGAAGCGAAGGGCACCCAAGCAGCACGAAGCAGCCCACCGCTTCCGAGAGCGGGCAGAGCAGCGCCCCGACAAGCAAACACAAGAGGGGCTCGACGCAGTTCTTCGCGGTGACCGGTTTCTTTATGAAGGGCAGCTTCATCGCCAGCCACGGATAGCCCGCGTAACGCGAATGCTCGACCCAGCCCTTTCGGACCAACCGCGACGTCTCCAGACGTTGCGCGATCAAAGCGAGCAGCCAGGCGTAGAAGAAGTAAATCATCGCCGGATCTCGCGTTTCGCCGGCGTAAAGCAGAATCATCACGAAGGCGGCGAGCGCATTCAGTCCAAACGCCTCGACGCCGAACCCGTAGCGCATAAACGGGGTCACGGTAGTCGCGAGCCCGCCGACGAGGAGGTTCAGAATGATCGCGCCTCCTCGCATATTGAAGTGGTCGACCTGCCGCTGTTTGTCTTGCATCGCTAATCCTCTCTTCTTCTCAATCGTTTTCCGCCGTCGTGCGCCGCGTCGTATGAAGCCAGACCATCGATCAGCCGCTCGTACACTTCGTTGAAGGCGTCCAACTGCTCTTCCTCCCGCAGACACGGCGCAAACACGTAAACGATGGCCTTCGCCCATTCGCGCGTATGTCTGCCGGAGCTGTTCACTCGCCAATCGTCGCCTCACTCTCATAATCCGGAAGAAAGCGTTTTGATCGCTTGCTTGCCGCCGCCGTCACTTCTGACTGAACGCGACGCGCAGCCAGTTCTGACCGTTGCTAAACGGCTCGCCGTTGCGGATCACTATCGCGTCCACCATCCAGCCGCTTTGCGGTCCGCCCGTCCGCAAGCCGTTCATGAAGACGTTGGGCTCAAGGATGTTGGCGTACTGCTCGCTGAACGAGCCGGTAAACTGCGAACGTCCCATTAGCTCGTCCATGAGGTCAGTTTGCGGCGCCATCGAACCGCCGATGAACGTCTGGAGCGATTTCCCGACGAGCGAACTGGCGTACTCCGCGGTTTTGGCGTCCCCCAAGGCGCAGAAGCATTTAGTCCCGTAGTTGGTGAGCAGCGAATCGGCGAGATGTTCGCCGGTCCGGCCCCCCTTGATCGCCGCGTAAAAGCCGTGCAGCGATTGCGTCAGCGCGATCTGGCAGCCCAGGTGCGACCGCGCCTCAGCCAAATACTTGGCGTCCGCCGAGAACACGTGATTTTGGAATTCGTCGATCCACTGAACGATGATGCGATCGTCCGGCTTCGCCTGGCGACGCAGGACGTGCCGCTGCACTCCCAATCGCCACGCGGCGTTGACGAACTGCCCTGATGCGCCGTAACGGGTCGGCATGTCGACCAGGATCGAGACGCCTTGTTCGAGCATCGAAGGCGAGGCGTTGGTATCGCTGCACACCATTCGGCAAACGATTCCGGACGCCATCGCGTGCAAAATGCCTTGGACCTGAACCGTAATGCTGCTCTTGGTCCGATCGTTAAGCGTCGGCATCTCGGCGAGCCAATAATCCATGCAGTGCTCAAAGTCCGCTTGTTCGATCGGCGTTTTCGTCGCATCGAATGCGGCGGCCAGAGTCTGAGAATGAAACGCCGCCTTCCATTCCTGACTCTTGAGCTGATCGGGTGACGTGGCGGCGCCGCTGATGAATCGCTGCAGGTCCCTGGCCGTCACCGTGCCGGTCGCCAGCCGCACAGGAAGCACGGCCATTTCGAGCATTCGCTCGCTCTGGTCGCGGAAGAATTGAGCGTTGTCCTCACCGCCGCCGCTTGCCTCTCCGCGCCTGAGGGTTTCGCCGCACGTCATTAAGACGCTGGCGATTTCGCGGTCGTCCGCGCCTGCCTTCAATTCCTCCGCCAGCAGGTTGTAACGCAGGTCCGAGTCCGGCGAGAAAATCCGCAACTCGTCCGATCGCTTCGCTTCGGCGAAACGTTTTTCCCACCACTGCCGGTCCTCCGGCTTTGAGGCGACGATGTGCAAAACGATTTGCCTGTCGCAGAGCAACGCTCTCGCAAGTTGCAACGCGACCGCCGAGCTTTTTCCGCTTCCTGACGCGCCCTGCACGCACACCGACCACACGAGGTCGCGTTTCGAGAACGCACACTCGGCGCTCCACGGCAAGAGCGGCTTATCGAGCCCGCTCGCCAAGGATTTCGATCGCGTGAATTTGCTCGCGCCTCCCAGCACGACCAAACCCAGAATGACCGCGAGCATCACTCCAACGAATCCGCTATTTTTCATCGCTTGTCCTCCACCGACTGATGAATCCAATTAACGGGGCAAAGGCGCCCGGCCAGTCGCAGGCAAGCCGGGCGCCTAACAACGTTTCCGCCGCGGCGAACGAGTAGCCCCGACTCGACTTCAGTTCGAGCGGGCATTCCCGGCTCGCCAGGCGGCGATTGCGGAAGAGACGCCGACGACGGCAGCCCCGAGATCGTCGACTAACCCGAACGGCCCGAGAAAAGCCTCGGGCAGAATGTCGATCGGACTAATGACGTAGATCGCGCAAAACACCGCGAAGAGCCAGCCGACGATTTGCACCAGCAGGTCCCGCAAGGGGCTGTGCGGCATGTTGATGAGAATCATCATCGCGGCAGCCAGGATCGTTCCGCAGACGGCGAGGGCCGTCAGCATCCCAAAGAAACTCATACGACACCCCATTTCCAGGTAATTGAAAGGCCTTCGATTCGGGCGACGGCGTGACAACCGAACGTCGATCGTCTCGTTCACGTCCGCCTTCGGGCGGAATGATTCGCGACGATTCAACAGTCATCAATGCGTGTTCCAGCGAACGAAACACCAGTGCGCGGACGCGTCGCTTATGAGGGCATCAATGCGCGAAGAATCAGAGCCAAAGCTGATCGCAAACGCTCAGGCCCGAACTTTGCGGTCGCTTTTGAACGGCTATGCCGTCCGCGTTCTGGCCGCCGCTCGCATCAAGGAGCAAGCGTCAAGTTTAGAGTTGCGGGCCAAAGCCGAGTTCAATCAGAAGAGCGTGTGTGCGAATCCAGGCGTCAATTCCCAGTTCCGTCAATCCTCGCGTTGACTTGCTTCGCCTGTCGACAACGAAGAGCTCCGCGTCTCCCGCGATTTCGAACTCTGATGCGAAAAATCTCTGCGCTTTTGCAAATGCGGTGCAAGGACGAAACGGCGTACGGCAGATGTCTTGGAAGTGCTCCTTCATCCATCCGCCGCTCCCACAATGCGGAGACCTCTCGCAACGATTTCGCGCCGCGTTGGTACTCGACGCCCATCGCGTAAAACACCTGCAGCATGCGAATGTCGCGAAGGCGATCTTTCGAACCGATAAACCTGATCGTTTTCTTGTCGCCGTCGAAGGAAGGGCCCGCAGGTTGATTCATTTGCACCGTTCATCCTCTTCTTATCCGATCCTTATCCAAGGCCGCTCGCAGTGGAACGCATGGATCAAATACCGCTGCCAGGGGTTTGCAAATTCTTCTCGATTGCTTGCAAGGAATTCAAAACTCGCGGTTTCAGAGAAACGAATTTGCATGCCAAATGTAGTATTGCAAAGGGTGAGCCGATTGCGACCAGGTGAAATAAAATTCTTTAAGTCAGTATGCCAGCCAGCATTGCGATCGACGCGCCGGGAGTCGTTGAAGACGTCGCCAACATAGACGCCGTATCCTGCAACCGCAGCGGGTTCCGCTCAACTTTCCGAAGTCGCGTAAAGCGCTGACTCGAAGGGCGACACAGTCTTAGATGCGCCGCCGCGCTGCATCGGCGACGCGCGAATCGGACTGATTAGCCCGCCTGGATAGTCACCTCTCCGGCGCCGGCATGAATCGAATGAATGTCGTGTGATCTGTCACGGCAGATAACTGGCCTACTTCCGCTCTTTTTCCGCTGTGTGCCATATGCGGTTGATTCTCGAATCAGACCCATGTCTATCGGAGCCTCGACCCCCGTTTGTCTCCAGTTGGGAACGAAAGCCCGTTCGCCTTCGTGGCTGGTTACAGTCGAGCGGTGCCGGCCACGTATCATTCTTCAAACGGGAGGATGGCCGGTCCGAGCTTTCGGATGACGGATGTGGCGCCTTCAGGCGTTCATCCCTGCTCGACGGATTTCTTCAGGAGTTCCGAGTAATTGAGCGTCGCCAACGATCACGAAGCCCATAGATGACGGAACGTGCGAAGAAGTCACTTTGACCAACCAGCGTACGAGATCGCGCCCTTTTCGCTGTTCTTGCCTATATCGGGCTGCCGCGTCGGCGAGCTGAGCGCCTCCAGGTAAAGAGCTATAAGACGGGCAGGGTCCACCGCGTCTTGGAAAGACGGGGCAAAGGGTAGAAGGAACGCGTGGTCCCCTTTGCACGCCGAGGCAGCGGAGCGGCTCGAAGCCTGGCTCGACATCTCCGGCATCAGCGACGACTCCGTCGTCGCGCTATTCCGCCCAGCCAAGAGCGCGCGGAAATGGCAGTGACGGCTTTGCCCGTCGTTCGCTGACACGCCAAGCAGCGCAGAACCTCGTCGAGGGCTAGGTCGTTCGACTCACGCTTGGCCCGAACCTCAATGTCCACTCGTCCGCGTCACCTCGCTTATGACTGCTCACGAGGGCGGCAGTGACAGGATTTCACAGGGCACGCCAACCGAGAACAACTCTCACCTACGTCTGTAGCCGTGACCGGCTGAGTGAGTCGCGGGCGTACATTCTCCGCTATTGATCGTGGTTTTCATTCAGAGTTGTAAATCACCGGAAGTTGGCCACACAACTCGTACATCGCGTTGTCGCTCAATTATGACCGAATCCAAATAATGCTTCAAACAGCCCATTCAAGATACTGCCGCTTTCGTGAACGTCCTTATACAAATGGTCTGACGGTGCGCCCAAATAGAGGGTGTTGCCCCAAACATCATGCGGTGCCTCGCCAAAAACGTTTGCATGGCTGTGATCACCGAATACGTTACGGGGTTCATTTCCGAATACATCACGATGCTCGCTATTCCCAAAAACGTCCATTTGAAGCCTCCGTAAGTACGATTGCAAATTGGAACGTCGGTTTGAGTGTTTTAGAGGCCGCAACCGCATCCGGCAATCGTGCTTGCCTCATTCTCGACTTGAATGCGCGTTACATCGCGAGCGCCAGGCTCGGAATTGTCCGCAGTCGCCGTGCGACTATCACCTGTCGAGGCTTTGCCGCAAGTCCGAAGCAATGAGATCAATCGATCGTACTCTCGCTTGGGGTCGACACCTTCGATCAGTGCTGCATTTAGCTCCCGTTCCGTCTCAGTGCGAAACTGCTCGCTCAAAGTCTGCCCGGCCTGTCGATTCAGGGACATTCCTTCTACTCCTCGCTCAGGGAACCGCTTAGTGATGCCAGCAGTGTTTGATTGATGTTTCCTGCGTGCTGGGATCTTGACGTTTGGCATGCCAAGCCCGTTACAAGCGATCGGCCCACTTCGGGGTTTCGCGATTAGCCCACACTGCACCCAAAGCGCTGCTCGACCGCCTCTTATGCTCTGTTGATTCTGTGAAAAAAGACTGGCATGATATTCCGTTGATCTGGTTCGCTCTCTCCGCTCGCCGCCGCTTATGGGCGAATGATTGTCCGATCCTTTCCGTGAGGCCCAAATGCCGCCCGAAAGTTGGAGCGACCGAGAGCTCGTCACGGCAATCTGTGATGGGGATAAAGAGGGGCTCGCAACCCTGCTGATCGACGTCTGCGGCCCGATGATCGAATTCTTGGCGAAAAAGTTCGCGTACGAGGATTTACTTGGTGATCTATGCGTGCGATTGCTGCAGAACGAGTGCAGTGCACTGCGCGACTGGAGGGGTACGGCGACTCTGAAGACCTATGTCGGCGCGATCGCAACTCGACTTTGTTTGACTGAGAAACGGGTTACTGTGAAACAATCGGTCCGTTTCAGACCTCTAAATCAATGGGACGGAGCGTCGGGCGAACTTGAAACACCGCAAGAATCTACGACGGATCAAAAGTTGCAGCGCTCGCAACTCCTTCGGGCAATCGACCAATTGACAAGCGAGGACGACCGGCTAGTCATGCTGTTGCACTGCCTTGAGGAGGAACCGCTCGCTGAAGTGGCGATGATCATCAAGAAGACGCCGGCGACGACACGCGTCATTAAACATCGTGCGCTCAAGCGGTTGCGCCGGATTCTCGACGGGGAGATGGACCATGCCTGACCTCAAAACAGGCCATCTGACAGTCGAGGAAATCGCGGCGTTCGCCGAAGGGAATCCGAAGGACACCCATCACATTGAGTCCCACGTCGATGCCTGCGCCGATTGCGCCAGCGAAGTTGTTATTGCCCGGCAAATTCGACAGTTGGACTTGCAGGGCCTGATTCCTTCCTTGACCTCCGAAAAACGCGCCGCCCAGCGAGAGAAGCTCGATAAATACGTCCAGCAGGACGCTTCGGGAAAGCTGGTCCCCAAAGCGACCAATCCAGCGGGCGACTCCACGCCTTCGTCCATTCGAACTCGCGGAATCGCACCTTTGTTTGGCGCTCTCGGCGGCGCGTTCGGCCTCGGCAAGGCCCTGCAGCACCCAACACCAAGTCCCGGCTTGGCAGGAACGGACTCCCACGACGACAAGCACGCGCCGCATCAAACGACAGAGCCCAACCATGCACCTGATGGGCCGGCAACGCAGGGGGCGGATGCCCCTCCTTCCGGATCGGAAACTACGGATTCTCATCACCACGATGTAACGGACGGGCCCGATTCAGCGTCTCATTCAATGGCGGACCATTCAGCCGGAACCCATGAGACCCCCGATTTTCTAGAGCGTGCTCAAGCCATGATCGATTCCGATCCAACGACGCAGAACGTTGTCGATGCCCCAGCTGGCACCGATCACGCCCTGAATCCGACAAGTCACGACGACAGCGCCCACTCATATGACTCTGGGTCGTCCGACGATGGGAGCCACGATTTCGACCCTGCCGATCCCGATTTTGACAATGGTGACCATTCGTCGGATCCCGACCTGTCCGACCACCCCGATGACGATCACCACGACGACCAATTTCATCATGGCGACGGCTGGACTCACCAGTAACGAAGGTTGCTCACGGAAGAAAGACGAGAACCGATCCCTAAGCTGGAATGGCAATGATGTTCCATTCATTGGATGGTTTCTTCGCCGGAATGCACAGTTTCGTTGCGGGCGAAGTCAACGACGCTGTCCATCATTCATCTGCAAATAATGATCCAGGTGGGTATGACCCTGGGCACGATACAGATCACGACTCCGGGCATGACCATGATCCTGGTCATGAACCGGGGCACCACGATTTGCCGGACCTCGCCCACTTCCACGTCTTTTCTCCCTGGGGTGGGCATGATCAGCACGGCCTCGCCGCCGCGGAAGACCATTCGATCAACGTCGGCACCCCGGACGGCACGGGATTCACCCATCAGACGACGGCGTTCACCTGCGCGCTGGTTTCCCAGAAGATGATCCTAGATCGATTTCACGTGACAAATCCGGATACAGGTGGGCCGGTCTCCGAGGCGCAGTTGGTTTACGACGGAATGGCGCATGGCTGGCTCGACCAACACGGTACGTCGATCGCCAACATGGGCAACCTTTTGGAGCATTACGGAATCCATTGCCACCACGGCAGCGGCTGGAGCGACCTGGTGCATGATCTGGCGGCGGGACATCAAGCCGTGGTTGCCATCAACGCACACGAATTGTGGTCGGATCCCCACTTTTTTTCGCTCCATCAGTTACTCGGCAATAGCCCCAATCACGCACTCGTCCTCAAAGGGTTGAAGGTCGACGCGCATGGGCAAGTCGTAGTCGTCGTGAATGATCCCGGTCGTGCGGATGGGGCCGGCGTCGAATATCCCTTGGAACATTTCCAGGCGGGTCTCGACGCCCGCAACTTTCAGTACGTTGCGACCGATCATGCTCCCCCCGACTGGACGCCGGATCCGATGTGCGCGGCGCATTTGCCCGCGACCACGACCGTCGCAGACTCGGCAATCGCCGGCCTTTCGGCCGGCGGGGGGCGCCGCTTATGTCCAACTGCTGTCCGACATGAACGAAACCGCCAAACAAGATTTCATGCGAGAACTCTGACGGACGGGTCCAAATTGAGAGTTTTCAAAAGACGTATGGTGTCTTCCAAATCAACAAGGAGCATCCCAGTATGACCGTCGAAGTTGCCGGTCCGCAGACGGGAACAGATTTAAAACGGCAGGTCGTCGACCTGGCGCGGCAGTTTATCGCGTCCTCGGGTGACGATTCGGCACGGACCAAAGAAGTTGCGGAACGTCTGAAGCCGTTGATCGCGCGACTCGCGGCCGGCGTGTTTCGAATCGTCGTCATGGGAGAGGTCAAAAAGGGAAAGAGCAGCTTTATCAATGCACTGCTCGGGCGACCTGGCCTGCTGCCGTTCGACACCGACGTCGCGACTTCGACCGTTTACAAGGTCGTTTACGGCTCGATCGAGAAGTACACGGTCTTCTTCGATCCGAAGGAAGATGGCAGCCAGCCGCCGAAACCGTTAGAAATTCCCAGGGAGAGGCTTGCGGAATTCGGGACGGAGGCGGGGAATCCGGGCAATCACAAAAACGTCGTCTTCATCGCGATCGAGCTGCCGAACGCTCTGCTCCGAGAAGGGATCGTGATAGTCGACACTCCCGGAGTCGGGGGGTTGTTTAAGAAGCATCGAGAGATCACTTTTCGCTATGCTCCCAACTCCGACGCGGTCTTCTTTGTGCTCGATTCGGTGGAATCGGTCATCGGCGCCGATGAGATCAAGTTTTTGAAGGAGCTGCGGAAGACAACCGAGCAGATCTTTTTCCTCCAAACCAAGACCGACGCCGCCAGCGAGGAACAGTGCGAGGCCTGGCATGCCCGCAACTTGGATGTGCTCGCCGAGGCTCGAAAGGCCTGTGGAACGAATCCCCTATTTCCCCATCAGCTCAAAGCTGAAGGAAATTGCCGATCGGGAGCAAAACGGGGAAGATCTCGAGGACAGCGGCTACCTCGCCGTCCTGCAGTTTCTGCGCAACGTGTTGATCCCTCGCCGCGATGCGATTCTCGCGCAACAGGCAGCAGCCGTCGTAGCGTCGGAAGTGAATGCCGAAGGAAATCGCCTTATCGAGCAGCGTACCATCGCCGCCGAGAGCAACAAGGCCAAGCTTGAGGAAACCAAGAACCAGTTCGCCGAGGCGCAGCAGAAACTCAAGGATTGGCAAAACGTCGTCGTTCCACGCTGCAAGAAAAACTTTCAAGACGAGACGATGAAACTGCGGCGACAAGTATCGATCCGCATACAGGATGCCTTTTCGCCTGACAACGATCTAATTAAGAAAATCCTCGAACAGGTCGAAGCGGACTGCAAAAGCGCCGAGCAGGTGTACGCCACGTCGGAAGACGTGTTGGCGTCGTTCGCGAGCGAGTCCAACCAGTGGGTCAATGGGGTGCTGCTCGATTTCGACAGGGAATTCCGCGTTGCGTTCGAGAGGACTGCGCAGGCGGCCGGAGAGGCATTGGGCGAAATGCTCTCCCCTTGCTTAGAGATTACTCGAGGCGATATTCGCCGCGAGGATTTCGAACCTCTTCGATCCGATCCGCTTCGGCTTTATGAACCTGTCTGCGTTCGGCGCAATTTCCGGGGCGGGATCGTATGCCGTCAGTTGGGGTGCCGGCGCGCTGGTCGCCGCTGGTTTGCTCAGCAATCCGATTGGCTGGGCAATCGCGACTGGCGCTGGCGTAGCCGCGCTCGCGACGACCATCTGGTCGGCCGTCAGGGGATATTCGTCTGTTCGCGACAAACAGAAAAGATCGCAGATTGACAGTTTGGAGCGGCGCTCCGCGAGGTGGCGCACCGCGCACGTTGCCGCCAGCCGCGCTCGAGGAGATTGCCAACGAGCTGACAATCAAGGGTCGCGACGCGTTCGATGCCCACGCGGCCGAGACGCGGGAGGAACTGGACCGGCGGATCTGCCAGATCGCCCAATGCAGTCACGCACCGAGGAGGAGACGCGCAAGGTTGTTGCCGCGCTCGACGTTCGGATCAAATCGCTTGCGGATCTCCTCAAGAACCTGCGGTCGATCACCGCCAGGCCGGAAGCTCAAACAACATGAACCGCCTCGAGATGTTTGATCCGCGATCGTTGCTTCAGCAGTTGGAGACGTTTGCCCGAACGGCCCCTTCCATCCTGCGACGGTCGGGTCTCACTGCCGAGCTGGCCGACGAGGTCGCGCGAGTATGGGCAGCCATGGAACCACCGTTCAGGCTTGCCGTGGTGGGCCGAATGCGCACCGGCAAATCGACTCTGATTAACTCGCGCTGCTGGGCGAGGATTTGGCGATTACGGACGTCAATGAGACAACGGCCACAATCAATTGGCTCAAGCACGGGACGCCGGATCAGGCTCGAAAATTCCATGTCGTTTGGAAGGACCGGCTGTCCGGAGATGATGAAGAATATGATTTCGATAAGCGGGACGCTTGGAAGGGCGATTCGGAACTGGCCAAGCGAACGCGGTATCTCGAATTCTTCAGCACAGCGGAATTCCTGAAACTTGTGGAAATCATCGACACGCCGGGCCGGCTCTGTGTTGTCCCACCATCGAGCGCCTTTGCATGACTTCATGACCATACCCTGGGGGAAGGTGACGAACTGGCTTCGGGTGGCTCCGCAGATTGCGTTGGTACGTGTTAGGAAATGTGATCCGGGAAAACGACTCGAAATTGCTCGGCGAGTTTGAATCGCACGGGCAGCTGTTCCAGATACTTCTCCGTATAACAGCGTCGCCGTGCTGCACAAGTGGGAGGCGCTTGACCATCGCAGCGACGAGCATCCTGGCATAGTGGCGAGGCGGCTGGCCGGCAAAATGTCCGGAGCGCTGCGAGCCAATGTCGCGGAGGTGATACCCGTCAGCGGAATGCTAAGCCAGGCAGTCCGTCGCTTGTCGCCGGATTGGTGGGACCGTCTCTCGCGGTCGGCAGTCGAGACGCCGCCGGATGCCTGGAGCGGTTGATTACAAAAAAACCGGCGAAAGACGGCACTTCCCGGCCGACTGACTCCACTCCCAGTTCATCGCGCGGCGGCGGCTCCTTGACGACTCTGTGCTCGGTCCAGTCGCGGGCACGCGAATGGCCAAGCCAAGCCAAGGCCCCTGGCCCTGTTTCACGGCGGTCCTGAAGATCGCGGCACACGGCAGGCTGGGCGACGGCGCCGTTTTGAGGGCGGAGAGTTGAGAAGCTGTCGGGGATGGATCAGCTTCTGAGCTTTTTTGAACCGCCGCTTTTTCGACCGATCGCGGATGATCCGCGCTTCCAATTTGCTGGGCAAGGCCCTGCGCCCTGCGAGCTTGCCGGACATCGCCTCCGCTTGCGATTGTCCGAACTGGATAGTCGTGCCGCTCAGGGCCGACAGTCCCTGAGAAGAACTGAATCGATTGCGTGCCAATGTTGTGCGGACCCGGGAGTTCGTAGAACAGGAGTCGCCGAGATTGAACGTGAACAGGCAATCTCGAAGGCATTCAATCGGACTTGGAGATCGAACTACGCGGCGTGCGCGACCGATTTAATCAGTTTGACCGGGACCTCGCGGTGACGCGTGTCATGGACGACGATCACAGCCTCTTGACGAACGCGAGTCCGTGGAAATCCTCGCAATCTTGGGAGCGCCGCGGTTATTCCGTGGCCGAGCGTTTGACCGCATGTGTCGACACGGGAAACTTAATGGAAGCGGCGGAACGCCGCCTCTCGTACTGGCTGCGCCGAACCTCCGCGGGCAAGACGCCGCCAGGTCCTCAAGCAGGTCGTGGCACGATTGGAAGAGGCGATTGAAGAGCTGACGAATGTTTCAGAGAGGATGACATGACGTCGGTCGCGATCGACTTCGGAAGCAGCCGGACAAAGGTGGCGACTCTACAACTGCTGTCCAGAGGGCGGTCAT
Source organism: uncultured Planctomycetaceae bacterium (assembly GCA_963833105.1). Classification (GTDB taxonomy): domain Bacteria; phylum Planctomycetota; class Planctomycetia; order Planctomycetales; family Planctomycetaceae; genus DASPSM01. The sequence continues at coordinate 226 of CAWHWU010000022.1, read as the reverse complement.
GGTCGAGTTGGGCCGCGAGATCTGCTCCGCAATTCCCAGCGTCGCCTACGTTCCCTGCGAGGGAATAGTCCTTTTCGGTGATGACGCTCAACTGGAAGGCATTCTCGATCCGCAAGGCTTAGTGCGCGACTTAAATGGGAAATCCACAAGGTAGGCCACATCGTCCGGAACGGCAGAAGGAAGAGTCGCAGCGAGTTAGTAGCCGAATTCTTTCGACATATTCGCG